>NZ_CAJGWQ010000006.1 GCF_904842695.1 Gulosibacter hominis
AGACGGGGGGGGGGGTATGAGGCGCCGCGCCCTGTGCCCCGACGCTAGCGTCCTTGCCGCGGGTGCGGCCCGTCTTGTTGGCTCTGCCAGCCCGGTCGATTCGGCGACTGCGCTTGTAGCTTTTTGTGCTCTTTTGCGTTTCGCCGCCACCAGCGAATCGTAACAATGGTCGCAATCACCATGCACACGGTGGTTGCCGCTGCCGCGAGCAATCCGATTAATGCTCCGATGATGTCCAATCCCTGATCTGGGTAGTCGGGTTTTTCACTCAGGTCGAGGAAGATTCCGGTCATCCAGATCGTGGCCGCACCGGCGACGATAGTGAGCAGGACGCAGACCGAAATATTGACCCAGGGATTAAACACCACACCCCGATACTGCGTGGTGCGTTTCGGGTCGGGAACGAAGTCATCATCAATCCAGCTCATGGACTATGCCTAACAGATTCCACTCGGAAGCAAATTAACGAGGATGCGCCGCGCACTCCACGCTTGTGCTGCGCACGTCGCGCTTGCGATGCGCCGCGGGATCTGTGTGGGTTCGCGTCATTTGTGTGTGGCAGACCACATACAGATGACGCGAAAACACACACAAGGCGAGATGTGAGCCGGTGGGCGCGGGAAAGGGAGGCGTGCGAGGTACACAAGAAGTGGCGAAACGAGGCACCAGCGTGCGAGCGGGGAGAAGGGAGCCGACCCCGCTAAGCGCTGCCCTCAAGCTCGATCAAGAACCGCTTCACCGCGGGTGTGCCGCCGTACTGCCCAAGTGATCCGTCAGCGCGTACCACGCGGTGGCACGGTCGCAGAATCGGCAGCGGGTTAGTGGCGCAGGCGGTGCCGGCCGCGCGAGCTGCGCGTGGATGCCCAGTCATCTCGGCAAGTTCGCCATAGCTGACGGTTTCGCCATAGGGGATGCGGGCGAGTGTCTGCTGCGCCAGCGCTAGAAATCCGGTGGCGCCGAGCAGATCAAGCGGCACCGAGAACTCGCGGCGCTCGCGGGCAAAATACTCGTCGATTTGCCGGGCCGCGAGCTGTAGGTGTGCCTGCGCTCGCGCATCCGCATCAGTTGCCAGCCGCAGTTCGGGATGCATTCGCAACTTGCGCTCGGCTTCGGCGCGCCCGAACGCGACCAGCGCGATTCCCCGGTCGGTTGCCGCGATTTCGAGTTCACCGATCGGGGTTGGATGCGTTTGCCAGGTCAATTCGGTCATGACACGAGAGTGCCACACCAACCGAATACGCAGTGCAAAGATGAATGCACCGAATGCGGCACACTGGGGGAGTGACCGCATCGCTTCTTGTCCAGCTGCCGCAGCTCATCGAGCAGGGGCGCGCCGATGCTGCTGCCATGCTGGCCGAAGCCCGTGAAGCCCGCGAAGCCCGCGAAACCCGCGCCACCCGAGAAACCAGCGAGGCCCGCGAAACCCGCGCCGCATCCACCGACCGAAGCGTCGAACACAATCTCATCTACCGTGGCGACAATCTCACCGCGCTCGCATCCCTGGTGGCGACGGCTGAGGTCGAGCCAGCCACGCGCGCAAAGCTTGTCTATCTTGATCCGCCCTATGATTCGGGCACCGACTACCGCAATCGCATCGAAACCAGCATCGATGGCAACACGGTCGCGTTCACGCAGCTTGCCTATCGTGACCGCTGGCTGGACGGCACCGCAGGTTATTTGCGGATGCTCATTCCCCGGCTGGTGCTTGCCCGCGAACTGCTGTGTGACGATGGCGCCCTCATTGTGCATCTTGATTGGCACGCCTCCCATTTGGTGCGCATCGTGCTTGATGAACTGTTTGGTCGCGAAAATTTTGTGAATCAGCTCGTGTGGGCCTATCGCAGCGGCGGCGCTTCGCGCACGAGTTCGGTGCCGCGCAAACACGACGAGCTGCTGCTGTATCGGCGCACTCCGAACTTCCGCATCCGCACGCTACGTGAACGGCAGCTGCTCGATAAGCCGTTTATCGGCTCGAAAAAGGATGCGGCGGGCAATCACTACGTGGATACGATCTTGCGCGATGTGCTCGAGGGCGTGATAAATCTGGTGGAGGGCGACCGGGTGTGTCCGGTTTCGGTGCGCCCGGTGTTGAATGTTTCGGCCGAGCGCACCGGTTATGCCACCCAAAAACCCGAGGGGCTGCTCGAATTATTGCTGCGCTGGTGTACCGATGCGGGGGATCTCGTTGTGGATGCGTTTGCCGGTTCGGGTACGACCGCTGCGGTGGCGGCGCGGCTTGGACGGCGGTTTGTTTCGATTGATTCGAGCCCGCGGGCCGAGGTGATTACCCGAGCACGGCTGGATGCGCAGGGGTGCCGTTATCGTGTGTGGCGCGAGGTGCAGGATGCGCCGGCAGAGATCGTTCTACAACAGCGGGATGGTCGATTGGCACTTGGCGACTACACGCCTGCGGACGGGCTTGACGAGCTGCTGGTTGGTCAGGATGCGGGACCGTTGACCGAGCTGGCTGCGTTGGCGGGATGGGCGGTGACGGGTGCAGACGGCAGTTATGTGTCGAGCTGGCGATCGTCGCGGCAGGCGCCGGCGACCACGCTCGAGGCCGCGGACCCGATGGTGGTAGAAGTGTTTGATCTCGCGGGACGGGTGACGGAGCATCGGTTTGATGCGAGCGCAACCATCGAGAACTCGGCAGAGGCGGGTTCACAGTGATGAGCGACCGCGCCAAGACTGCCCAGTCGCCGTTCCGCGCGCTCGCATCCGAGGCTGCGGTGCTTGCCGGCGGTGGCACGGCGATTTTGCTGCAGCTCGCGCATCCATCGGTGGTCGCCGGGGTCGCGCAGCATTCTAATTTTGCGGATGCGCCGATGCGGCGGCTGTGGGGCACGCTCGAGTATGTCACCGCCGCCGCTTTCGGTAACGACGCCGAGTGGCGGTTTGTACGTGAGCGTGTGAACCGGCGGCATATGGCAGTTACCGGCACGACCGGTACCGGCGAGCCCTACCGCGCCGATGATGCCGATCTGCAGTGGTGGGTTGCCGCGACACTGTGCTGGTCGGCGATTCGGGCGCATCGCCGCGTGTACGGTCGGCGGGTGGTGAACCGGCACACTGCCGACCGCATCGTGCGTGATTTCGGCAGACTCGGCACCGGGCTGCGGCTGCCGCCCGAAACCTGGCCCGCCACCGCCGCCGAATTTGACCGCCGCTTCGCTGCCGCGCTTAACGAGCTGCACATCACCGATGAGGCGATGCGCGCCAAACGAGAACTGTTCGCCGCCCGCAATGCGCCGCTGTGGCTGCGTGCCGCGATGCCATACGCCACCACGCTGGCGGTCGACCTGCTGCCGCCAAAAATTGCCGCCGCATACGGGCATCCGGCCACACGCATCCGCCGGTTCATTGCGGCACTTGCCTGGGTTCCGCTAATTATTGCCGGGCACCTGCTGCCGCCAGCTGTTCGCTCGCTGCCGGCGCGATGCATCCTGGCTCGAGTTCGCCGGGCGGCAGCGGCAGCGGGGTAGCCGCCGACAGTTCGCGGGCGGGCTACCATCGAAGTCACGGTCTTGACGGAAGGATTCCCCGTGACGATGCAGGCGAGTGCGCCCCAACCCACCGCGGATCAGCGTGATCTCGCCGAGGTGCTGCGTGAGCGTATCGAGGGTGAGGTGGATACTTCGACGCTGCGCCGCGCCGAGTATTCGAGCGACGCCTCGAACTATCGCATCGTGCCAGAGGTGGTCACCTTCCCGCGCAGCGCTGAAGATCTCATCGCCATCACCGAGGTCTCGCGCGAAACCGGCACCCCGCTGCATCTGCGCGGCGCGGGCACATCGATCGCGGGTAACGCGATCGGGCGCGGCATTGTGGTTGACACTTCTCGTCACCTCAACCGCATCCACAGCCTCGATCCCGAAGCCCGCACCGCCAAAATTGATCCGGGAGTGGTGGTTGCGCAGCTGCAAAACGCCGCTAAACCCTATGGGCTGCGCTTCGGCCCCGACCCGTCGACGTGGACTCGCTGCACGGTCGGCGGCATGATCGGCAACAACGCCTGCGGCTCGCACTCGCTGGCGTTCGGCCGCACCGCCGACAACATCATCGACCTTGATGTCATCGATGGTCTCGGTCGGCGATACACGGCCGCCGATGATCTGTCGGTGGTGCCGGGTCTGGATGAATTTACGCTGCGGCATCTGGCCACGATCCGCACCGAGTTTGGGCGCTTTGGTCGGCAGGTGTCGGGTTATGCGCTCGAGGCGCTGCTGCCCGAGCGAGGGCATTCGCTGGCAGAGCTGCTGGTGGGTTCGGAGGGCACGCTCGCCACGGTGTTGGGTGCGACCGTGCGCCTGGTGGAGGTGCCGTCGGCGCCGGTTACCGTGGCGCTCGGCTACCCGTCGATGTTTGAGGCGGCCGATGATATTCCCGCGCTGCTGGCCCACAAACCGGGCGCTATTGAGGGTCTGGATGCGCGGCTCACCGAAGCCGTGCGACGTCACTACGGTGCGGCGGCGATCGAATCGCTCCCCGACGGTGGCGGCTGGCTGCTGATTGAGATGCCGGGTGCGGATGCGGGCGATGCCCTCGCTCGCGCGAAGGCGCTCGTTGCCGATTCAGCGGCTATTTCGCACACGGTCGTCGACGATGCGGCCGCGGCGGCGCGCCTGTGGCGGGTGCGAGCCGACGGGGTGGGGCTTGCCAGCCGCACCCTCGATGGTGAACAGTGCTGGCCGGGTTTTGAAGACGCTGCGGTGCCGCCCGAGCAGCTTGGCGCCTATCTGCGCGAATTCGATAAGCTCACCGCCAGCCACGGTATCGAGGGGATGCCTTACGGGCACTTTGGTGACGGATGCATCCACATTCGACTGTCGATTCCGCTTGAGCGTGACGGTGCCGCGATGCGCCGATTCATGCTGGATGCGGGCCGCTTGGTTGCCGATTTTGGTGGCTCAATGTCGGGTGAGCACGGTGATGGCCGGGCGCGAAGCGAGCTATTGCCGCTCATGTATAGCGACGAGGCGATCGCCGCGTTTGGTGAACTCAAGTCGCTGTTCGACCCGCGTAACCTGCTCAACCCCGAGGTGCTCGTGCATCCGGCCCCCCTCGATCAGGATCTGCGCCGCCCGCAGGCGCTGCCGATGCCGAAGGTGCGCGGCGGTTTTGCGTGGGCGCACGACGGCGGCGATTTTACGAAGGCAACGCACCGCTGTGTGGGCATGGCGAAGTGTCGGGCCGACAACCGCGCGGCAGGCGGGTTCATGTGCCCGAGCTATATGGCCAGCCGCGACGAAACGCATTCGACGCGTGGGCGCGCTCGCGTGCTGCAAGAAATGATCAACGGCGAGCTCGTCGACGGTGGCTGGCGTTCGCAAGAGGTGGCCGATTCGCTCGATATGTGCCTGTCGTGTAAGGCATGCTCCACCGACTGCCCGGCGGGGGTGGATATGGCGGCGATGAAATCGGAAACGCTGTATCGCAAATATCGCGGTCGGCTGCGTCCCATGAGCCACTATGTGCTGGGGCACCTGCCGCGCTGGCAAAAACTCATGTCGCCGCTTGCGCCGATCGTGAACGGGATGTTTTCGGTGGGTTGGCTGCGTCGGCTCATGCTGCCGCTTGCCGGGGTTGATCGGCGCCGCTCGATTCCGAAGGTGTCGGCCAGCACCTTCTATGGCGATCGGCGACGCGCCGAGCGCTCAGGTGAAGCGGTTGCGGCGACGGCGCCACGGGGGGAGCGCGTCCGGGTGATGGTGTGGGCCGACTCGTTTTCAAACGGTTTCGCACCGGGTATCGACCACGATGTGGTGCGGGTGCTCGAAGCTGCCGGATTCGAAGTGGTGACCCCGCCGCAGCAGGTGTGCTGCGGGCTCACCTGGATTTCAACCGGTCAGCTTGATGGTGCTCGTAAACGGTTGGCGCAGCTGCTGGATGTGTTCACGCCGCTGGTCGAGGACGGTATCCCGATTATTGGTGTCGAGCCGAGCTGCACCGCAGTGTTGCGCAGCGACCTGCTGGAGCTATTTGCGGATGATCCTCGCGCGCAGCTGATCGCCGACGCCACGTTCACGCTATCGGAGGTGCTCGGTGGACGCGCCCCGGTGAAACCGAGCGATACGTTTACGCTGCCGAGCCTTGCGGGCACCGAAATTGTGGTGCAGCCACACTGCCACCAGCACGCCGTTATTGGTTTTGATGCCGACCGGAAGCTCTTGCAGCAAATGGGTGCCGAGCTGACGCAGCTTTCGGGATGCTGTGGGCTGGCGGGTAACTTCGGTCTCGAGCGCGGTCACTACGAGATGTCGGTGGCAGTGGCGGGCAATTCGCTGTTGCCGGCGCTGCGGAAGGCTTCGGATGACGCGGTGTTTTTGGCCGACGGTTTTTCGTGTCGCACGCAGGCCGACCAGCTCGCGGGGCGTGAGGGTGTGCATCTAGCGACGTTGATCGCGCAGCGGCTCGGATAGTTTTCGCGCGGGCTGGTGAACGCGGTCGTGGCCGCTATTGGCAATCAATCGCATTAACGTATGCGCATATTGCAATACTTGCATATGGCTGCGATGATGGATGCATGAACAACCTCGCGATTGATCGCGCAGCCAGCATCTTCCGCGTGCTTGGGCACGCTGGCAGGCTGGAAATCGTTGTCACGCTATTCGACGGCGGTCGAAGCGTGAGCGAGCTTGCCGAACAATTGCAGATGACCCAACCGCTGGTCTCGCAGCACCTGCGTACGCTGCGGGATGTGGGACTGGTGGCCGTCACAGCTAGTGGCCGCAACCGGATCTACGAGATCGCCGATGAGCATGTCCGACACGTGGTGGGGGACGCGCTCACCCACTCTGCGGAGCATCTCGAACATCCAGACTCGGGCGCAAAAACCAACTGACAGGTTGGTCATCAATGGCACTAAAAGCCCTTACCAACAACAATGGCCCATTCGACCAAGCACCAAGGAGAAAACTATGACCGAACACAAGACTGCCGAGCACACCGTCGCCGAGCATGAGCACGGTGCAAACTGCGGGCACGAAGCAATTGATCGCGGCGACCACGTTGACTACCTGCACGACGGTCACGTTCACACGCTCCACGGCGACCACTACGACGAACACCACCACGTTGCTGAGCACACCGCTGCTGAGCACCAGCACGGTGAAAACTGTGGCCACGAAGCGGTCGAACACGGTGACCACGTCGATTACATTCACGACGGTCACCGGCACGCAGCGCACGGTGACCACTTCGACGAACACTAAGTCGTAGCGGCTGCTTCCGAACAGCAAAATGGCCCCACAGAGGTGGGGCCATTTTTGTGACGAAGCACGTGCGATTGCGCAGCTTTAGTTGCTGCTTTCGCCCTTGGAGGCCTGCTGCTCCTGTTCAATCTGCTTGCGCACCTCATCAATGTCGACGTTTTTGACCGCCTCGATGACCTGCTCGAGCGCCTGTGCGGGCAGTGCGCCAGCCTCGCGGAAGAGCAGCACCCCGTCGCGGAAAGCCATCAGGGTCGGGATCGATTGGATGCCCAGCTGAGCCGAGATCTCCTGGTTCGCTTCGGTGTCGACCTTGGCGAAAGTGATGTCATCATGCTTGTTGCTTGCCTCCTCATAAATTGGGGCAAACATCTGGCAGGGACCGCACCAGCCGGCCCAAAAATCGACGAAGTGGATGCCTTCGCCGGTGACGGTTTCGAGAAAGTTTTCGTTGTTGAGGTCGACGGTGGCCATGCCAGAGTCCTTTCAAATCGTGTGTACCGGTCGATGAGATCGGTCAGCGTCGGATGGCGGGCGGGTTCGCCGTGGTTGGTATGGGGCCAACGATTTGGTTAGGTCGAATATTCCATTGCGGCCGCGAACTCGGCGGTGGGATGCGGCCGCAATGAATTGGGACGCGAAACCTAGGCTTCGGGTTTTTCGACCTCGGGATCGGTTTCGAGGTCGAGTGCGGTGGCGTCGAGCTCGTCGTCTGCCGATGGTACCGGCTCGTCGGCTCTGTCGCCTACCGCATCCTCGTCGGCCCCGGCGACCGTTGCATCTTCGTCGCCTTCAACAGCTGCCGGCGCAAACGCCTCGTCGGCCGCTGCCGGCTTAGCAGCCGGCACATCGTCGAGCGACTCGTCTGCCGCAGCTTCCCCGGCCTCGAGAGGGCTCGCGTCGTCAGCCTCGATCGGGTCGGCGTTGACGCTAACGGCGTCTGCTTCTTCGGCGGCATCGGCTGATTCGACCAGCAGCGGATCGTGCTCGGGAAGCTTGCCAGGCACCTGGTAGTGCGCGTACAGGTCGTCCTCTTCGGCTGGCGAAAGGTTCTGGTCGATTTCGGTGCGCGGGGCGCTGGTGACCTGCTCTTTGCTGTAGGGAACGGTCAATCGTTTGCCGTCGCGCTCAGCGAGGTCGAGTGGCACGAAATATTCTTTGATGCCAAAAAAACCGGTTTTGACGGTCACCCAATTGGGTTCCTGAGTCTGGTCGTCGAGGTATACCTGACCAACTCGGCCGAGTTTTTGCCCGTCAGTGCCGTAGACGGTCGACTGGAAAAGCTCCAGCAGTCGCTCCTCGGCCTCGCGCTGAGCTGCTTCTTCGGGTGTTTCGGCAGCGGGCTCGTCGGCCTTGTCTACCTTGCCATCTTCGCCAGCCTCGGTAGTGTCGTGAGCCGCATCCTCGGTGGTGTCCGATTCCGATGCATCCGAGTCGGCAGCGTCATCACCGGTTACCTCACCCGAGTCAGTATCGAGAGCGGTCTCGGTGAGGTCATCACTGTGGTCATCGGCCAGGTGCTCATCGGGCAGATCGACATTCTCGTCGAAGTCAGTGCGGTCTTGCTCAGCAGCCATCGAAGACGAGTTCCTTTGTTCGCGGTCAGTACCCGAAGTTTATCGGGCCGTTCCTTGACGCAGGCTTACGGAGTGGCTCAGCTGTGGGTGCCTGCCGATTCGGATGTGACGGAGCTGTTGGATGCGTCAGGCTGCGCGGCCGTCAGATCGGGTAGTGGTGGCAGCCGATCACTCATGGCCTCGTCTGCGGCAGTGGCGCTTGCTTGCTGGCTGGCGCGCGCCTTGCGATAGCGCGGGCGGAGCAGCCCGAACCACAGCGCCGCGAACAACACCGCGCACAGGATGAGCCCCGGCAGCGCATAGCCGAGCAGGTTGATGAACCCGGCGAACGCGGCCATCAGGTCGTGCCATCCCTCACCGAGCGGCCCCAAGAACATCGGGCCCTCATCGTCGGCCTCGGCATCGGCCTGCGTCTGGGTGATGCGCAGCTCTACTGTCGACATGCTGATGCGGTCGCCGAGTTCAGTGCGCTGGGCTTCGAGGCTCTGCAGCTCTGATTGGCGGCTGTCGAGCTCACGTTCAATTTCGAGCATGTCGGCCACATTCGATGCTGCGGCGAGCATTTTGCGCAGCGATTCGATTGAGCTTTTTAGGCTGTCGATGCGCGCGTCGAGATCCACTTTTTGCAGCGAAACATCGCTCGCTTCGGTGGTGAGATATTTTGTGTCGCCGAGCGCTTTTAATTCGCCAATGAACGCGTCGTGCTGGTCGGCGGGGATGCGCACCGTGAAATCGGCACTTGGGTATTTGCGGTCGAGCTGTTCGTGACGGTGCTCGATGCGGCCCTGGTATTTGTGGGCGAGGCTTTCGAGTTCGCCCGTGGCTTCGGCAACCGATTCGGCTTCAATTTCGGTGGTGGTCGTCACCACCATGGCGGGTTCGCGCTGCACGCTTGCACCCGAGCCAGAGTCGGCGCTCTCTTGATCGGCGCTGGCGTTGCCGCCAGCGTCAGGCTCAGGCTGCTCCGGGTATGCTTGCGAGTCTCGCGAGTGTGGCTCGCTTACCGCACTGCGCGAGTCGCTCGAAGTCGCGGCGCATCCCGACAGCAGCCCGATCGCTGCGAGCGCAATAGTGACGGTTGTGAGGGCCTGCTTCAGCCACCGATTCTTTGCCATGCATACAGCCTGGCAACAAAGCGGTGCGGAGCGCGTCGGCTGAACGGACACTCCTGGTCATCCGACTGAATGAGAACGCCTCATTCTCGCTGCGCCACGCCGATGTGGCAATACGTCATCACATAACCGCTAAAATACCGAACCACCAGATTGCGACTGGCTCGGTTTTGGCAACGTGGCTATTTCTGAGTGCTCTCTGGTGACGCCTTACGACACAGGAGTTATTCCATGGCAGCTCAAACTGCACATGCGCGTCGCCGCATGCTTACTCTTTCTGCTCTTTCTGTTTCGGCCCTCGTGCTCGCCGGATGTGCCGGTGGTGGCGCGGCCGGTGGCGGTGGCGAAGGCGGCGGTGTGATCACCGTCGGCACCACTGACAAGGTCGTTTCGATCGACCCCGCCGGATCGTATGACAATGGTTCATTTGCAGTCATGACGCAGGTGTACGGTTCACTGATGCGGTCAGAGCCTGGCAGCCCTGAAGTGTCGCCCGACCTGGCGGAATCTGCAGAGTTCACCTCACCGAACGTGTACACCGTCAAGCTTCGTGAGGGTCTGAAATTCACGAACGGGAATGAGCTGACAAGCTCGGACGTCAAGTTCAGCTTCGACCGCCAGGTAAAGATCAACGACCCTAACGGTCCGGCATCGCTGCTTTACAACCTCGACGAGGTAGTGGCAGTTGACGACCTCACCGTCGAGTTCCACCTCAAGCAGGAAAACGACGTGATCTTCCCGCAAATCCTGTCGAGCCCGGTCGGTCCAATTGTTGACGAAGACGTGTTCTCGCCTGATGCGATCACACCGGATGAAGAAATCGTTGCCGGCGACGCGTTCGCGGGCCCATACCGAATCGATACCTACGAAAAGAATTCGCTCGTCTCGTACAAGAAAAACCCCGACTATCAGGGTGTGATCGAGGGTGGCGCAAAGACCGAGAACATCATCACCAAGTACTACGCTGACGCTTCGAACCTCAAGCTCGAGATCCAGAATGGCAGCATCGACGTGGCTTGGCGGAGTCTGTCAGCAACCGACATCAGTGACCTTCGCGGTGTTGACACATTGAAGGTGCATGAGGGCCCGGGCGGTGAGATCCGCTATCTGGTCTTTAACTTCAACACCATGCCGTACGGTGCCAAAGCCGATGGTGCCGATGCTGACAAGGCATTGGCTGTACGCCAGGCGATCGCTCATCTGATTGATCGCGATGAGCTCGCCGAGCAGGTGTACCAGGGTACCTACACGCCGCTCTACTCTCACGTTCCTGCTGGGCTGACCGGCGCCACGGAGGAACTCAAGTCGATGTATGGCGACGGACAGGGTAAATCGAGTCTCGATAAGGCGAAGCAGGTGCTCGCTGACGCCGGCATCACTGAGACTGTGACGCTCGATCTGCAGTACTCAAACGACCACTACGGGCCGAGCTCGGCTGACGAATACGCACTGATTAAAAATCAGCTCGAAGCTTCGGGGCTGTTCAAAGTGAACCTGCAGACCACCGAATGGGGCCAGTACTCGAAGGACCGTACCGAAGACCTGTACCCGGTGTACCAGCTCGGCTGGTTCCCCGACTATTCGGATGCTGACAGCTACCTCACACCGTTCTTCCTCACCGAAAACTTCCTCGGCAACCACTACGCAAACCCGAAGATGGACGAACTCATTTTGAAGCAGGCCGTCACTGCCGATGAGGGTGAGCGCGAGAAGCTACTCGGTGACATTCAGAAGATTGCGGCTGAAGACCTGTCGACGCTGCCATACCTGCAGGGCTCACAGATTGCTGTGGCGAAGACCGATATCGAGGGGATCGATAAAACGCTCGACTCGTCGTACACCTTCCGTTTCGCTCTGCTCGAACGTAAACAGGGTTAACGCATCTGCAATAGGAGAGGTTGGGGATTCACTACGAGGCGTAGCGGAATCCCCAACCCCTCGTTGAGGAATCTATGACTATCAACGCAACTGCTGCGGTCGAAGACGCCGAGCAGGATGCTCGTCAAAAGCGCAGGGGTGGCGGTGCATCCCTGGGTCGCTATTTGCTGGTACGAGCCCTGCTCATCATCCCCACCGTATTTATCCTGGTGACGCTGGTGTTCATTTTGATGCGCACCACCGGCGACCCCATTAGTGCCGCACTGGGCGACCGGCTGCCGCCCGATCAACTCGCGGCCCGCATCCACGAAGCTGGTTATGACCGACCGCTGATCGTGCAGTACCTCGAGTATCTCGGTGGTGTGTTCACCGGCGATTTCGGCACCACCGCATCCACGCGTGAGCCGGTGATCGCGGTGTTGGCGCGCTACGGTCCGGCAACGCTCGAACTCACCGTGTACGCGCTCATTGTTGCGTTCGCGGTTGGTATCCCGCTGGGCCGTATTGCCGCCGCCCGTCGCGACAAGTGGCAGGATGCGACGCTGCGTGTCGGGGCCATTCTCGCCTACGCCACTCCGGTGTTCTTTGCGGGTCTCGTGCTCAAACTCATTTTTGGCCTGTGGCTCGGCTGGCTTCCCGTTTCGGGGCGGTCTTCGACCATGACTGAGTTGCAGCTGCGCACGCTCGACGGCGGCACCGGGATCCTGCTGATCGATGCGATTCGCGCGGGGAACGGTGCGGCGATTGCCGACGTGCTCTCGCACGCGGTACTGCCCGCTATTGCGCTGGGGCTGCTTACCGGCGGTATCTTCCTGCGACTGGTGCGCACCAACATGATCGGTACGCTCAGCCAGGACTACATCACCGCGGCCCGCTCTCGGGGTGTGAAAGAGGGCCGGCTGGTGCGCATCCACGCCTGGCGGCCGGCGCTGGTGCCGATTATCACCGTCGTAGGGCTGCAAGTAGCGATGCTGCTTGGCGGAGCAGTGCTGACAGAAACCACCTTCGAATGGCGCGGGCTCGGCTTCCAACTGGTCGAGTTCATTAAGGCCCGCGACTTTGTAGCGGTGCAGGGCATTGTGGCAATGCTGGCGGTAATCGTCGCGGTCACGAACTTCGTTGTCGACGCCATCGCGGCGATCATTGACCCGCGAGTGAGGTTCTAAGCATGAGCTGGAAACGACTACCGATTATTTCGCAGCTACGGCAAAGCGTTGGGCTGCAGCGCGGGATGCTCATCGCTGGCCTGGTCTTGACCGGTCTGTTTGTTGTGACCGCGATTTTTGCCCCCATACTGGCGCCCTACGGTTTTTCGCAGCTGCGCGACGAAAGCGGTGCCTTCGGAACCACGCAGCCGCCATCCGCAGCGCACCCATTCGGTACGACGGTGGGTGGTTACGATGTGCTCTCACGCATGATTTGGGGTTCACAAACGGCGCTCATCGTGATCGTGGTGGCAGTGGCCATGTCGATCTTCCTCGGAGTGCTGCTCGGATTGATCTCGGGCTATTTCGGCGGGTGGATTGACCGCATCCTGGTGGTTATTGCCGATGCGATTTATGCATTCCCGACCCTGCTGCTCGCGATCGTGATGTCGATCGTGATTTCGGGCGGGCGATCAGACCTCGTGGGTGGCGTGTTTGCGGCGGCCGCTTCGATCACCGTGGTGTTCATCCCGCAATATTTCCGGGTAGTGCGAGCCGAAGCCGCGAGGGTTCGTTCGGAAGCGTTTGTTGAAGCGGCTCGCGTGATCGGTACGCCAACCTGGCGCATCCTGCTTACGCATGTGCTGCGCAACTCCACGCGCACCTTGCCGCTGATCCTGACTCTGAACGCTGCCGAAGCTATTTTGACGCTCGCTGGCCTTGGTTTCATCGGGTTCGGTATCGAGCCGAGTTCGGCAGCGGAATGGGGTTACGACCTCAACCGCGCAGTGGCGGATGTTTCGAGTGGGGTGTGGTGGACAGCCATCTTCCCCGGTGTTGCGATCGTCATTGTGGTGCTCGGTCTCACGCTCGTTGGCGAGAGTTTGAACGATCTCGCCGACCCGCGTTTGCGCACCCGCGCGCGACTCGGTGGTGCGGGGCGGCGGAAGCCTGCTGAACGAACTGAAGCCCTCGTGGTAGCCACCACTGTCGCAGCTGAAGGGAATAAACAATGAGCAACAGCACCGAAACATCGCGCAGTGCTGCGAGCGGCGTTGCAGCACGGCTGCGCGATTTGCGGGTCATATTTGACACCGACGGCGGCGAAGTGCGTGCGGTCAACGGGGTCACTCTTGACGTGCGTCGAGGCGAAGTGCTCGCGATTGTTGGGGAGTCTGGTTCGGGGAAGACCGTGACGGCGCGCACACTGCTCGGGTTGATTCCCGAGAATGCGCGGGTGACCGGTCAAGCCGAGCTGCTCACCGAATCGGGCAGCAGGGAAATCACCGAGCTGCGAGGCGAGGCGCTGCGCCAGGTGCGCGGTTCGGAAATCGCAATGGTGTTCCAAGAGCCTTCCACCGCACTCAACCCGGTGTTTACGGTTGGGTGGCAGCTCATTGAGGGTCTGCGCGCGCACCGCAAACTCACTAGGGCCGAGGCTCGTGCCGAAGCGGTGGCCATGCTGGATCGCGTCGGCATCCCGGATGCAGAAACCCGGGTGGATGCCTACCCGCACGAGTTTTCGGGAGGGCAAAAGCAGCGCATCGTAATTGCGATGGCGCTTGCGCTTGGCTCACGCATCCTGGTGGCTGATGAACCGACCACCGCGCTCGATGTGACCGTGCAGGCTGAGATTCTTGACCTACTGCGCGGTATCAAAGACGAGTTCGGAACCGCCATCATTGTGATCACTCACAATATGGGGGTCGTGGCCGACCTGGCTGACCGTGTCGCTGTGATGTACCGCGGCGAAGTGGTTGAGCAGGCCGGTGTGCGAGACCTGTTCGCCTCGCCACAGCATGACTACACGAAAAAACTCCTCGACTCGGTGCCGCGGATCGATACCGAGGATGCACCCCCGCAACCGACTGCGGTGGCTGCACCACCCGTGGTTTGCGCCAAGGAGCTCGAGATCACCTACCCGGGACGACTCGGCAAAGCACCCTTCCGTGCCGTGCAGGGAGTTGATTTTGACCTGGCACCCGGTGAGGTGTTGGGGCTCGTGGGGGAGTCGGGATCGGGCAAGTCGACGATTGGCCGGGCTATCGCCGGGCTGGTGAAGGTCACCGGTGGAACTCTCGATGTGCGGGCAAATCGACGCGAACTGGGGTTCGTGTTTCAAGATCCGGCCACGAGCTTTAATCCGCTATTGACCATCGGGGAGTGCATTGCCGAACCCATCGTGGTGCACGGCGAGGCACGTTCAGGGAAGGCCGCCGAGGGGCGGGTGCGCGAGCTACTCGAGGCCGTGCAACTCCCGGGAGATTTTGTCAGTCGCTATCCGCATGAATTGTCGGGCGGTCAGCGTCAGCGCGCATCGCTCGCCCGTGCTCTGGCGCTCGGTCCGAAACTGCTCATTGCCGACGAACCCACGTCGGCGCTCGATGTGTCAGTGCAGGCGCGCGTGCTGGAACTATTCGCTGAATTGCAAGAGCAGTTCGGGTTCGCCTGCCTGTTTATTTCGCACGACCTCGCGGTGGTGCGTGCCGTTTCACATCGAGTGGCGGTGCTTTACCGCGGCGAAATAGTCGAGATCGGCGACACCGAGTCGGTGCTTGATCGCCCACAGCATGACTACACGAAGCGATTGCTCGCATCGCTGCCAGTGCCCGATCCTGAGCAGCAGGCCGAACGTCGGCTGGCTCGCGTCTAGTAGCCGGCAGTGTTAGCGCCAGCGTGGTGAGTGGGTCGGGCACCCAGTGAAGGGGTGCCCGACCCACCTGTGTAGCTGCCTAGTTGAAGTCGTCCGGGTCTTTGCCGGTGCGAGTGTCGGTGTCGAGCTGCGCGAGCCGTGCCAGATCGTCAGCGTCGAGCGCGAATTCGGCGGCGCCGAGGTTTTCGCGCATCCGCTCGGGACGCGACGACTTCGGGATCGCGATATTGCCGATTTCGAGGTGCCAGCGCAGCACGATCTGGGCCGGGGTGCGGCCGTATTTTTCGGCGAGCTCCTGTACGAGCGGCTTGGCAAGCGCATCCCCGCGCCGCAGCGGCGCCCACGCTTCGGTGGCGATACCGTGCTGCATGTGAAATTGCCGCAGTTCGGGCTGCTGGAATGCCGGGTGCAGCTCCACCTGGTTCACTGCGGGCACCACATCAGCCTCTTTGATCAGTCGCTCGAGGTGGTGCGTTTTGAAGTTGGCGACACCGATCGAGCGCGCCCGGCCCTCGTCGTGAAGCCGCTCAAGTGCATCCCAGGTTTCGAGATAGCGGTCGAGTGCGGGGGCCGGCCAGTGAATGAGGTAGAGGTCGACTTCTTCAAGCCCGAGCCGTTCGAGCGACTCGTCGAAGGCGCGCAGTGTGGCGTCGTAGCCCTGCATGTCTTGCCACACCTTGGTGGTGATGAATACCTCGTCGCGGTCGATACCAGAACGACGCAGGCCCTCACCGACTCCGGTTTCGTTGTTGTAGAGCGTGGCGGTGTCGATGTGGCGGTAGCCGATGTCGATCGCCTGCGCCACAAGTTCTGCCGTGGCGGCCGGATCCATCTTGTAGGTGCCGAGCCCGAGTTGCGGGATCGTGTGTCCGTCGTTGAGCCGAATATCGAGTGAGTTGGTCACAGACTGCCACCGTAGTCGCTGGCGGCACTTGGCGCATCCCGCGGGGGTAGGTTTGTTGAAATCGTGAGACGACTAGGCCTGGTCGGTGTCGGGAAGCACAATCGGGGCGGTGTCGGCGCGGGGAAGCGCGGTGCCGTCGCTCAGGTCGGGCAGCCAGGGGATCGCCACGAGCGACACGATAAGCGCTGCGGCCGAAAATCCCGCGCCGATAAGCAGGCCGCCCAGGGCGCCCATCGCATCGATGGCGATGCCGGCGAAGGCGCTGGCGATTGCCACACCAACGAGCTGTGCCGTGCCGAGCCACCCGAACGCTTCGGCGGTGTCGCTGAAGCGCACGGTGGCGCTGACGGCCGAGTTGGCGAGCGCGATCATCGGGGACGACGACATCCCGGTAATAAAAAACGCGAGGATGAACATCAGCGGGCTGCCGAGCGAAAACAGTGCCAGTGTGGTGCCAATAACGCCCAGGCCAACGCGCGCGGCCAGCGACCAGCGTGGCATCGCCAGTAGTCCGGCGCCGAGCCCGCCAATGAGCGATCCCACCGCCGAAAGACCGAGCACGACCCCCACGAACGGGTCTTCGTGACCGAAGTGGGCGATCGCTGCCGCATCCAGTGCGCCCCAGGTGCCGATTCCAAACATGAAGACGACGGTCATGATCAGCACGACTGGCTCGCGCAGTACGGCCCCCATTTTTCGTGGCGAGTTGGGGATGCGCACCTGCCCGATTGGCTTGGAAGTCACGAACCAGATACCGCCGACAAGCAACACTGCCGAGCACAGCAAAATCCCGGTGCGCGGACCGAGCGTCGCCGCGATGATGGTGGTGAGTAGCGGCCCGAGAATCCAGATGATCTCTTGCAGTGTCGCGTCGATGGCGAACACGGTGTTGATACGCGAGCTATCGGTGATCTTGGGGTAGACAGTGCGCACCGCCGGCGGAATTGGCGGGATGGTGAGCCCGGTGATGAACACGAGCGGGAACAGCAGCTGCATCGGGGGAGTGGTGAGCCCCAGGATGGCGAGGGTGATCGAGCTCAGCGCGATGGTGGGCACGAGCACGGTGCGCATCCCGAAGCGTGAGAGCAGCCGGCCGCCAAGGGGTCCGGCGATTCCCTGACCGATTGCGAATGCGGCGATCGTGAACCCGGCGGCGGTGAAGTCGCCGTAGGTTTGTTCGATGTGGATGAGTAGCGCCACCGACAGCATCCCGGCGGGAAAGCGGGCCAGTAGCTGCGAGAACAGCAGCCGCGCGACATAGCGGATGCGGAGTGCTTCGAGATAGATGCGCACGGGGCTCCTCTCATTGGTCGATGCGGCTCTGCGGATGACTGAACCCGCCAGGGGCTGCAATTGGATGCGCGCCCCCGGCGAGTTCGACGTGAGGAAATACTAGCGGGGGTCGGGCACCTGCCAACCCGCTTCGCGCAGCGCGGCGCGCGCGGCGTCTTTCACCGAGTAGGGGATGTGTTCGCCGCGCACTTCGCGGGCGAGTTCGTGGCCGTTACCGCCGATAAAAATCACGTCGTTTTCGGTGGCGATTGATACCGCCTTGGCGATGCCCGCGGCCGGGTCGGCGACCTCATGCACCTCGTGTTCGGGGAACTCTTTGTGGAGAGTGTCGAGCAAAGCCGCGCGAATGGCGGCCGGGTCTTCAAATCGCGGGTTGTAGTCGGTGATGACCACCACATCGGCGATGGCTGCGGCGCGGGCCATATCGGGGCGCTTTGTGGTGTCGCGGTCGCCGTCGGCACCAAACACAGCGAAAAGCTTGCCGGGGGTGAGCTGACGCAGGCTCGACAGCACGGTGCGCATCGAGCCGGGAGTGTGGCCGTAGTCGGTGTAGATGCGCGGGCCGGGGCCGTCGGGGTTGACCACGTCGAGTCGGCCCGGCAGAGTGACTTGCAGCCCTCCGATGGCTTCGAGGGCCGCGGCAATCTCTTCGAGCGGGGTGCCGGTTTGGGTGAGCGCCACAATTGCGAGCGCGGCATCGAAGGCGACGAACCAGCCGGGCTGGCTGACGCTGCTATTGAGGGTGCGGCCCTCGCGGTGGGTGAGCGTGAAGTCGGTGCGGGTGAGGGAGACCTGTTCGGCGTTGAAATGCCAATCGGCGTCGAGGTCGGCGCGGGTGGTGACCGTTTCTACCGGCACCGAGGCGATCGAGGCGAGTTCACGGCCCCAGTCATCATCGATGGAGATCACGCCGCGGTGGGCGCGCTCAGGAGTGAAGAGTTCGGCCTTAGCGGCGAAATATTCGCGCATATCGGCGTAGTCGTCGAGGTGGTCCTGTGAGAGGTTCGTGAAGATGGCCGAGTCGAACACGAACCCGTCGACGCGGTGGCGGGTGAGGGCGTGGGCAGACACCTCAAGAGCGGCCACTGCAACCTGCTCGGCGCGCATCTCGGCTACGAGTGCGTGCAGGTAGTCGCTTTCGGGGGTGGTGAGTCCGCCGCTGCGTTCGGTGGATACGATCCGCTCGCCGATGCGCTGTTCGACGGTGCTCGACAGGCCGCTGCGGACGTGCAGCGCATCAAGCAGCGCGAGCAGCAGGTAGCAGGTGGTGGTTTTGCCATCGGTGCCGGTGACACCGATCAGCGTGGGGTTTCCTGCCTCGGTGCCGTAGACCAGCGCCGCAGTTTTGCCGAGGAGTTCGCGCGGCGCATCCACCACGATGATTGGCAGCCCGGTGGGCCGCGCGTATTCGACACCCGGCGCGTCGGTGAGCACGGCGAGAGCGCCGGCGCGCTGGGCGGCGGCGGCGAATTCGGCGCCGTGTCGACGGGCTCCGGGAACGCCAACAAAAAGATCGCCGGCGCTGACCGAGTTGGTTGAGCTTGAGACGCCGGTTACGCGCAGCTGTCCGCTTGCGGCCGAAACGAGTTGGGCACCGGGCAGTAGCTCAACGAGTTCTTGCAGGGTGCGGCCGCGGGTCTCGGCGGGTTCGGTCATGGTTGGTCCTCAATCTGGCGGGGATGCAGTGCGGTGACGGTTTATTCTCTCGCATTCGTCGGTGGGTGAGGATGCGGCGGGCCGGATGCGGGCGAAGCGACGGAAATGTCGGTGGCTGGTGATGGAGTTGTGCACAGCAACTGATGGGAGGTGTGAATTGCTTGTTGATAGTTGGTGGAAAAGCTCGCCGACACGCCGATTTGCTGTGGAATTTCATGTGGAGAACTACACGCTTGTAATACAGCATCTAGTGGTGTTAGCCTCATCAGGCACAAGATGTTGTGGCTGACGAGAGTTGTAGCGGCGGTCGCAACCCATTCGCTAACGGGCACGAGCCGATCCAGTATCAGCTCCGCATCCCGCCGGTAATTTCCAGATCAAATCACTAAATCGAGGCCCCTCAAATGACTATTTCTGTGTACAGCAAGCCCTCCTGCGTCCAGTGCACTGCCACCTACCGTGCCCTCGATAAGCAGGGCATCGAGTACGAAGTGTTCGACCTGTCGGAAGACGAGAAGGCGCTGCAGACGGTGAAGGAGCTCGGCTACCTGCAGGCTCCGGTGGTTGTTGCCGGCGACGACTCGTGGTCGGGATTCCGCCCCGACAAGATCAACGAGCTCAAAAACCTGCTCTCGGCCTAGGAATCGCAATGGCCAGGCTGATCTACTTTTCGAGCGTGTCTGGAAACACGCAACGATTCGTAGAGAAACTTGGTCGCGAAGCTCGTCGCATCCCGTTGCGCACGAGCGACGACACGATTCTCGCCGATGAGCCCTTCGTGCTCATCGTGCCCACCTACGGTGGCGGCACCACCAAGGGCGCCGTCCCCAAGCAGGTGATCAAGTTTCTCAACGTGCCAGACAATCGGGCACTCCTGCGCGGGGTGATCGTTGGCGGCAACACTAACTTCGGCGTCGGCTACTGCCTTGCGGGCGACATCATCGCCCGCAAGTGCAATGTGCCGGTGCTCTATCGATTCGAACTCTTTGGCACCCCGGAAGATGCCGAAAAAGTGAACCGGGGGCTCGACCAGTTTTGGCAACAAATGGAGGCAGTGGCGTAATGGCCAGTACAGATCAGAACACTCACAGCGAGCTCGATTTTCACGCGCTCAACGCGATGCTCAACCTTTACGACGCGAACGGCCAGATTCAGTTCGATAAAGACCGCGAGGCCGCACGCGCGTACTTCCTGCAGCACGTTAACCAGAACACCGTGTTTTTCCACGACCTCGACGAGCGGCTGCGCTACCTCATTGACAACGAGTATTACGAGGCCGAGGTTATCGACCAGTACTCGCGCGAATTTATCGCCGAACTGCGCGACCATGCCTTCAAGCAGAAGTTCCGTTTCCCCACCTTCCTGGGTGCGTTCAAGTTCTACACCTCGTACGCGCTGAAAACCTTCGACGGTGGCCGCTACCTCGAACGCTTCGAAGACCGCGTGCTGATGGTTGCGCTCGGGCTCGCACGGGGCGATGAAAAACTTGCTCGCAAGCTCGTCGATGAGATGCTCTCGGGACGTTTCCAGCCGGCAACCCCCACCTTCCTCAACGTTGGTAAGCGGCAGCGCGGCGAGTTCGTCAGCTGCTTCCTGCTGCGCATCGAAGACAACATGGAGTCGATCGGTCGCTCGATTAACTCGGCGCTGCAGCTGTCGAAGCGTGGCGGCGGTGTTGCATTCAACCTCTCGAATATCCGCGAGGCGGGCGCTCCGATCAAGCAGATCGAAAACCAGTCGTCGGGCATCATCCCGGTTATGAAGCTGCTCGAAGACTCGTTCTCGTATGCGAACCAGCTCGGTGCTCGTCAGGGTGCCGGTGCCGTCTACCTTTCGGCACACCACCCCGACATCCTCAGCTTCCTCGACACCAAGCGTGAAAATGCCGACGAGAAGATCCGCATCAAGACCCTCTCACTCGGCATCGTCATCCCCGACATCACCTTCCACCTGGCGAAAAAGAACGAGCCGATGTACCTGTTCTCGCCCTACGATGTCGAGCGCGTGTACGGCAAGCCGTTCGGTGACATTTCGATCACCGAGCACTACTACGACATGGTTGATGACGACCGCATCCGCAAAACCCGCATCGATGCCCGTCAGTTCTTCCAGACCGTTGCCGAGATTCAGTTCGAATCGGGTTACCCCTACATCCTGTTCGAAGACACCGCCAACCGGGCCAACCCGATTGCCGGCCGGATCAACATGTCGAACCTCTGCAGTGAGATTCTGCAGGTGAACTCGCCCTCCACCTACAACGCCGACCTCAGCTACGAGCACATCGGTGACGATATTTCGTGCAACCTTGGCTCGATGAACATTGCCATGGCAATGGACAGCAAAAACCTCGGCGAAACGGTTGAAGTGGCGATTCGCGGCCTCACCGCGGTGAGTGACATGAGCTCGATCGACTCGGTGCCGTCGATCCGTGACGGTAACGCGAAGTCGCACGCCATCGGCCTCGGCCAGATGAACCTGCACGGCTACCTCGGTCGTGAGCGCGTGCACTACGGTTCGGAAGAGGGTCTCGATTTCACGAACATCTACTTCTACGCCGTGCTGTTCCACGCAATTCGCGCGTCGATGACCATCGCCCGTGAGCGCGGCGAGCGCTTCGACGGGTTTGAAGAGTCGAAGTACGCCACCGGTGAGTTTTTTGACAAATACATCGACCAGGAGTGGGCTCCCGCCACTGAGCGTGTGCGTGAACTGTTTGAGGGGCACGATATTCCCACGCAGGACGACTGGCGTCAGCTCAAGGCCGATGTGCAGCAGTACGGCATGTACAACCGCAACCTGCAGGCGGTGCCGCCCACCGGGTCGATTTCGTACATCAACAACTCGACCTCGTCGATTCACCCGATCGCCTCGAAGATCGAGATCCGTAAGGAAGGCAAGCTCGGGCGCGTGTACTACCCGGCACCATTCCTCACCAACGACAACCTCGAGTATTTCGAGGATGCATACGAGATCGGCTACGAAAAGATCATCGACACCTACGCGGCGGCCACCCAGCACGTCGACCAGGGACTGTCGCTGACGCTGTTCTTCAAAGACACGGCGACCACGCGCGATATTAACCGCGCGCAGATCTACGCCTGGACCAAGGGCATTAAGACGATCTACTACATCCGCCTGCGTCAGATGGCGCTGGAGGGAACCGAAGTTGACCAGTGCGTGAGCTGCATGCTCTAGCATGAAGCACCCGAAGCGGGGTCGTTGCAGCAGCGACGGCCCCGCCGCTGCTAGGAGCTAACTCAGATGACCAAACTTGCAAGCCCCGCCACTGAACTCACGCGATTCGAGCCGCATGCCCGCCAGGTTCGGCTCGAATCGATGCACTGGCGTGCCGACAACCTCGTGAGCTGCTGGTTCACCGGTGCCGAGCTACACGATTTCGTTTCGCCCGCGGGTGGCGACCACATCAAGCTGCAGGTGCCGAACGCATCCGGTGAGCTCGTGGCGGCCCAGACTGATCCTGAAACCGGTCGGATCACCAACCGTGCCGAACTCGGGCTGCGCGATATGACACCGCGTGCCATCGACCGTGACGACCAGCGCCTACGCATCGATATCGTCGCGCACGCCGGCGGCGTCGTGGGGCAGTGGCTCAACCGCGCCCAGCCCGGCGACGAATGCGCCATCATGGGCCCGCGCGGTTCACGTCAGGTTGTGGAACCGCTCGACCGCGTTATCGCGGTGGTGGATGCGGCAGCGCTTCCCGCAGCCGAACGGCGACTGGATGATTTCCAGCTGCCGGGGGAGCTGCACCTGCTTGGCATCCGCGATGTGGCGGCGCTTGATTTGCCCGAGGGTGTCGAGCTGTTTGAGCACGAGCTCAAGCGTGCCGACGACTGGGGTGCCGTGGCAGCCGAGGTTGTGGCACGCATCCCCGCCGATGAGCGCGTACTCATCTGGGGTGCCGGTGAGGCGCACGGTGTCGCGCAGCTGCGCGGCCGTGCCGGCGAGCTTGCCCGCGAGGGGCTGTTCGGACAGTTCAACGGGTATTGGCAAGTTGGTGTTGCCGAGTACGACCACCACGCCGATCTCCCTACGCCTACCAACTAAAAATTCAGTGGAACCGCTGAGCCATAGACTTATTTCGCACGCAATCACACGGAGGACTACACGTCATGGGCGACCACCTGCTCGACTCAGTTGAGGCGATCAACTGGAACCGAATTGATGACCCGAAAGACCTCGAGGTCTGGAACCGTCTGACCAATAACTTCTGGCTGCCCGAAAAGGTGCCGCTGTCGAACGATATTCAGTCGTGGAACACGCTCACCGAGGATGAGCAGACGCTGACGATGCGCGTGTTCACCGGGCTGACGCTGCTCGACACCCTGCAGGGCACGGTGGGTGCGGTCTCGCTGATCCCCGACGCGGTGACGCAGCACGAAGAGGCCGTGTACACGAACATCGCGTTTATGGAGTCGGTGCACGCCAAGAGCTATTCGTCGATCTTCTCGACGCTGGCGAACACCCCGCAGATTGACGCCGCTTTCCGCTGGGGCCGCGAGAACGAGCAGCTGCAAAAGAAGGCGAAAATCATCATGGGTTACTACCACGGTGATGATTCGGCCAAGAAGAAGGTGGCATCGACGCTTCTCGAGTCGTTCTTGTTCTACTCGGGCTTCTACCTGCCGATGTACTGGTCGTCGCAGGCGAAGCTGACGAACACAGCCGACATCATTCGCCTGATCATTCGCGACGAGGCGGTGCACGGCTATTACATCGGCTACAAGTTCCAGCGCGAGGTTGAAAAGCAGTCGCCCGAGCGTCAGCAGGAGCTCAAGGATTACACCTTTGAGCTGCTGATGGAGCTGTACGACAACGAGATCGAGTACACCCACGACCTGTACGACGGTGTGGGCTGGTCGGAAGATGTGAAGCGCTTCCTGCACTACAACGCGAACAAGGCGCTCATGAACCTCGGCTACGAGGCGATGTTCCCGGCCGAGGTGTGCAATGTGAACCCGGCCATCCTCGCCTCGCTGTCGCCCGGTGCCGACGAGAACCACGACTTCTTCTCGGGCTCGGGTTCGTCGTATGTCATCGGTAAGGCCGAGTCGACCGAGGATGACGACTGGGACTTCTAACGGATTGATTCTGTTCGCGGCAGGGGCCGGGATGCGCGTATGTGCGTGTCCCGGCCCGTTGCTTCGTGCGGGTAGCGGTTTGTGGGTGACAATAGGCGGTATCCGATGAAGGAGTGCCGCGTTGTCTGTTGCTTTTACCCCCGCCGCCCCAAACACTGAGTTCGACAAGCTTCTCGACCAGTTGCGGGAGTTGGCCGATTCGCGTCGGATGCAGGGCAACTATTTCGAAGAGTTGGTGCGGCACTTTCTGATGCAAGACGGCACCTGGGGGAGCGACTTCGCTCACGTGTGGCTGTGGAAAGACTGGCCGGATCGCACCGGTGCCGACACCGGCGCAGATCTTGTGGCGCAGCGTCGCGATGGTCGTCTTGTGGCGATCCAAACCAAGTTTTTCCGGCCCGAGCATCGGGTGCGCAAAGACGACCTCAATTCGTTTCTTGAATTTGTGGGGCGTGATGAGTTTGCTGAGGGGCTGTGGGTTGACACGACTTCGCAGCCGTGGTCGGCGAACGCGCTCGAGACGCTGAAAAATCGCACGAAACCGGTGAAACGCATCGGTCTCGAGCAGTTGCGCCATTCGAATATTGACTGGGCGAGCTACAACGTGCTCGATCCGCGCACGGCACCGCGGATGCATGAACTCAAGCAATTGCGGCCGCACCAGCACCAGGCGGTGAGCCAGGTGATGGCGGCGTTTGAGCGCGGCACCGAGCGCGGCAAGATGATCATGGCGTGTGGTACCGGTAAGACGTTCACCGCCCTGAAGCTCGCAGAGCGGGTAACCAAGCGGTTTGCCGGTGGTGGCCGGTCAACGATTTTGTTCATGGTGCCGTCGCTTGCTTTGCTGCAGCAGACACTCAACGAGTGGTCGCAGCAGCACGATCCCGAGCTGCCGTTGACGGCGTTCGTGGTGGGTTCGGATACGACGGTCGGTCGCAAACAGACTGGTGACATTACCAGCGTGGCGATTGAAGAGCTCGCGGCTCCGGCCACAACAGACGGCCGCGTGCTTGCTGAAAAGCTTGACCATCTCGCTTCGGGTGCCGACGGCATGGTGGTGGTGTTTTCGACGTACCAGTCGATTCAGGCGGTGCACGAGGCGCAGCAACTCGGTGTGGAAGCGTTCGACCTGGTGATTTGCGACGAGGCGCACCGCACCACCGGCGTGACGCTGAGCGATGAGGATGAGTCTTCGTTCGTGCGGGTGCACGATAATGACTACATTCAGGCAACGCGGCGTATCTACATGACCGCAACGCCGCGCATTTTTAACGACCAAGTGAAAAACACTGCGGCGCAGCACGATGCCGAACTTGTTTCGATGGACGACGAGGCACTGTACGGCCCAGAACTGTACCGGTTGTCGTTCGGGCAGGCCGTTGAAGAGAACCTCCTCACCGACTACAAGGTGCTGGTGCTCGGGGTGTCGCAAGACCAGATCGCACAGGAGTTCCAGCAGCAGGTGGCCGACAGTACCTACGAGCTACCGCTTGATGACATGACGAAGCTGGTGGGTTGTTGGAACGGGATGGCGAAGCGTGAGGTTGGAGGTTTTGCCGAAGACTTCGGAGTCGATATTGAGCCGATGCGTCGAGCGGTGGCCTTCGCGAAGGATATTCGCACTTCGCAGCGGGTGGCGAGTGAGTTCCAGGCGCTGGTAGAGGATCATCTTTCGGATATTGACAATGATGATCCGAGTGATGACCTCACGGTGCAGGTGCGGCATGTTGACGGCACGATGCGCTCGACGCAACGTGAAGAGCTGCTCGACTGGTTGAAAGAAGAACCGGGCACCGATCGGCTGGGCCGCCCGGTGGCGCGGGTGCTCTCGAACGCGCGGTGCCTCAGCGAGGGCGTGGATGTGCCGAGTCTTGATGCGGTGCTCTTCCTCAACCCGCGTAAGTCGCAGGTGGATGTGGTGCAGGCTGTGGGGCGTGTGATGCGCCGCGCCGAGGGTAAACGCTATGGCTACATTATTTTGCCGGTGGTGATTCCGGCGGGAGTGGAGGCCGATGCAGCCCTGAACGAGAACGACCGCTATCAGGTGGTGTGGCAGGTGCTGCAGGCGCTGCGGGCGCACGATGAGCGGCTGGATGCGAAGATCAACCAGATGTCGGTGTCGGGGGTCGCTCCCGAAACAATCGTGGTCAAGGCGATCGATCTGTCGAAGCCGCGCCGCACCGAGACCGGTTCTGGTCGCGAGATCGGCACCGAGGGCGTGGATGAATTGCCGCAGCCTCGGGCGGTGGATGTGGCGCTGCCGGGGCTCGGCGGTGATTTTGATGCGGCGTGGAAAGACTCGGTGTACGCGAAGATCGTGCAGAAGGTCGGCGACCGGATGTACTGGGACGACTGGACGAAAGATATTGACAAGCTGGCGCGCAGTTTCATCACGCTGATCACCACACACCTGGATGCACCGGGCACCGATGTGCGCCCGTTTGAGGGCTTCATGAAGGCGCTGTCGCAGACGGTGAATCCCGAGATTACCCGCGACGAGGTTATCGAGCTGGTGGCGCAGCACATGATTACGCTGCCGATTTTCGATGCGATGTTCCCCGACCGCGATTTTGCGCGCGAAAACCCGGTGTCGTCGGCACTCGAGAAGGTGGTGGCGCAGTTTGGCGAGAATGCCGGGTTTGCGCGCGAGCTTGAACCGCTTGAGGGGTTTTATGCGAAGGTGACCACACGCATTCGCGGCCTGCAGGGGATGGCTGCGAAGCAGCAGATGCTGTTGACGCTGTACGACAAGTTCTTTTCGAAGGCGTTTCCGCGGCTTGCCGACCGGTTGGGCATTGTGTTCACCCCGGTGCCGGTGGTCGATTACATTGTGCGTTCGGCTGAGGTGCTGCTGCGGGCGGCGTTTGGTAAGTCGCTGTCAGACGAAGGGGTGCGCATTCTCGAAACTTTCATGCCACAACGGATACAAACGCGCGCCAACTACGATTTAGCCGCTTGATTGGTTCACGCCGAAGGAATTGACTAATGGAATTGAATCAAACTACCCGTCAGAGGCTTGAAAGCTTCATTACCGAGATTCCCCCACGCCTCCTTCACACTGCCGGACTGGCTTGCTTCTTCTTGACCGCAGCTCCCAGTACGTCTGGCGCGGTCTGCGTACCTGCCGCGTCTGCCATGCTCACGGCGTTGACTAGGTTCGAGATACCGGCAATCGCGGTTCCAGCTGTCGTACGCGTCTCTTGGTCCCGCTTCGAGAGAGGAAACAGATGCCCAACGCTTGACAGCGCGGGAAACATTAATGGACACGTTGTAGTTATCACCGAGGAGGACGACTTTATTGACGCCTCGGTTCTGCAGTTCGACGATGTTGTCGAGCGTCGCGGCCCGTCTGGCTTGATGCCACTCGTTGGGAACCAGTGCGGACTGTGGAAGTCGCTGACTTCGCCAGCCTCGGCAGTTGGTGAGCCCCTGAATACCGCAGAGTTCCTACTTGCACCCTCAGGGGATCATATTTGCTACGCCCTCTACCATCCAGCACCAGCCGCGGATATTGTTCAACGCTACAGAGAGCTCAATAGTAGCAACAATTTGCTGGCGTGGGAGGAGAGTATGGCTGATTTGTATGCCTGGATAGCTGCTAATAAACTCCCACAGCTTCAACTTCCAAACGCTTCCGTCAACAGCGGGCTGCAGCAGGCAATGGATCTCTGGAGAGGGCAGCCGCAGCCCAACTGGAATAGCTGATGAGCTGGTCAGTCCTTGGCGATGTCTTGTTGGCTTCCGTCACGGAAGATGAACGTCACTGTGCCATGCTGGCTGACGGTGGCGTGGTCGAGGAGAGTCACGCACAGGTAGGGACTGAAGGTTAGATTGTTGATCTCGAGGTTGGTAGTTTCTTGCCGGTAGTAGCGGTAAGCGGCGAGGCTATTCTGTTTGCTCTGGATCTGGGCGTATACCTCGGCATGTCGCGCGAGGAGTGCTTGGTGCTGCTGGTGGACTGCGTTGAACTTCTGCTCATAGGCGTGTTGGTCTTGTGCGACGCGTGCGTTGTGGGCGATCAACGCTTGGATTTTCTTGGCCACCTCATCGATTTGGGCGACTAGACCTGCGGCTTGAACTTCCAGGTCGCTAGTATCGAGTACCTCTAATAACGCCTGGCTTGTGCTGTCATCGGCTGGCTTATCGAAGCGCAGTTGGATGGCGTCGAGGAACAGGTCTTTGAGGCGCTGATCGTCGATGTGCCCGGTGGCGCATTTTTCCTGGCCTGAGTATTTGTGGCCGCACCGCCAGATGACCTTTTCGTACTTACTGCCCGCGTGCCAGGTTTTCGATCCGAAGAAGTGTCCGCATTGGCCGCAGATGAGGGTGGATGAGAAGGGGCGGGTGCGGTGCTGTGTTCGCTGATCTCTAGCGCCTTTAGCGATTTCGGCTTGGGCAAAGTCCCACACGGCGGGGCTGATGATGGCCTCGTGGTTTCCGGTGACGTAGTACTGGGGTACTTCGCCCTCGTTGATGACTTGCTTCTTAGTGAGGAAGTCTGCGGTGTAGCTCTTTTGCAGGAGTGCGTCTCCTTTGTATTTCTCGTTGGTGAGAATGGAGCGCACGGACTGGTAATGCCAGGTTTTATTCCCTGCTGCCGTGTAGGTTGCTGGCTCGTCTGTCAGGGTGTGCGCGATATGCCTGATGGAGTGGCCTTGCAGGTACATGCCGTAGATGCGGCGCACCAGTTTTGCCTGCTCAGGGTTGACGACGAGGTTGCCGTCTTCACCCTTGTCGTATCCGAGGAAGCGGGAGTATGGGACGGTGACTTTGCCGTCGGCGAAGCGTTTGCGGTGTCCCCAGGTGACGTTTTCTGAGATGGAGCGGGCTTCTTCTTGGGCGAGGGAACTCATGATGGTGATGAGGAGCTCGCCTTTGGCGTCGAAGGTCCAGATGCCTTCTTTTTCGAAGAAGACCTCCACGCCTTTGTCTTTGAGGGTTCGAACGGTGGTGAGCGAGTCGACGGTGTTGCGGGCGAACCGGGACACACTCTTGGTGATGATCAGGTCGATCTTGCCGTCGAGCGCGTCGGTGACCATCTGCTGGAATCCAGCGCGGTGTTTGGTTGAGGTGCCTGTGATGCCTTCGTCGGTGTAGACCTTCACGAACTGCCAGCCCGCGTGATCGCTAATGTAGCGGGTGTAGTAGTCGACTTGGGCTTCGTAGGACGTGACCTGATCGTCGTGGTCGGTGGACACGCGGGCATACCCGGCGACCCTGCGCAGGGTTGTTTGTCCAAGTGGAGCACCAGTGTGGAGCGCTCGGGTGGCGGGGATTGCTGTGACGGTGCGGGCCATTTAGCGTTCGCCTCGCTCGGCGCGCAGGCGCTCAGCCTCTGCCTTGGCCACGGCCCGGTACTTCGCCAATGCTTCTGGTGGTGTTGGTGCTTGCCGTGGGTTGTTCAACCCGAGCCTTTTGGCTTCGGCCCAGCGGGCACGCACGAGTTCACCCCAGGCGGCTTTTCTTGCTGGGGTCCACGAGCTCTTCTTCAGGTTTGGTCGCCACGTGTGCGAGCTGCTGGTGCCATCGGTGTAATGAAACGTGTAATGGTCTTTTCCCTGCACGTCGATGTGGTCGATACGCTCGTTGAACACCTCTTGGTCGAAGGTCTCGATACCCAGGACTCGCGCGATGAAGCCTTTGAGTGCCGTGTCAGAGATCTCGCAGGTGTCGCATCCGGTTTTGCGGCCTTTCTTGCGTTCGGTGCAGATCCAGTGCTCGGTGGAGATCGAGTTTTGGGTTTTCGGATTGCGTACGTTGCGCACGAACGAGCAGTTGCAGGACACGCATTTGATCTTCGCCGTCAACGCCACAGTTTCGATGGACCAGTTCGCCCGGGCCCCGAGTTCACGGCGGCGTGTGATCTCGGTTCGTACAGCGGTGAAGGTGTCGCGGTCGATGATCGCGGGGATCGCGTTTTCCACCAGGTATTGCGGCAACTGGCCGGTGTTGCGCACTGCTCGTCCAGGCCTGCCCTCCGGAGTGGACCATCGCCCTAACAAGAGGTCGCCGGTGTAGTGCGGGTTCTTCAGGATGTGACGGACCCATTCCCCGGGCAACTTGTTATCAGCCAGGTGCGGAACCCTACCGTCAGCGATGAGCTGTGCGGCCATCTTTTCACACGAGGTCTTCTTCATGTACTGGGCGAAGATCCAACGCACCACGGCTGCTTCTTCTTCGATGATCTGCACGTCGGTGCCGTCAGCGGAGTCGGTGTAACCGTACAGGTGGAAGCCGTTCGCTTTGCCTTCTTCGAAGCCTCTCCAAACGCGCCACTTCACGTTTTGGCTGATTTGCTCCGATTCTGCCTGCGCGAAAGACGCCAGCAGGGTGAGCATGAGTTCACCGTCAGCGCTGGTTGAGGAGATGTTCTCCTTTTCGAATCGCACCTCCACCCCGAGGTCTTTCAGCTCGCGAACGGTTTCGAGCAGGTCGACGGTGTTGCGAGCGAAGCGCGAGATCGACTTGGTGAGGATCAGGTCGACCGCTCCTTTCCGGGCAAGGGCCAGCATTTCTTGGAACTGGGGTCGATGCGTGGGCTGCGTCTCTGCGTAGGCTCAACGTCTAGCTCAAGGGAATTGACCCCAGTCGGGAGTTAGGTTAGGCTAACCTAAGTAAAAGGGGGTTTGCTGTGACAGACCGATCCGGTACAGTTCGACGCTCAGCTCGCGGAGGATTAACCGACTCAATTCTAGGTACCCGAAATCTCATGATGGTGGCCTCCCTGTCGGTGGTCGGCCTCATCATCCTCATCCCACTGAACTACATCGCGCCGGCGGGTGCGGCTTCGCAGAGCGCAGTCTGGCTCGGGGTGTCCCTTCTCGGACTTTGGGTCATTCCCTACCTCCTTCCTCTGGCCGTTGTGCGAAGGCCGGGCGCTTCGCTGCTGGCCGCGCTGATCATCGGAGTTGTGAGCGTATTTACTACTCCCACTGGGCCTGCCGCGATTGTCGGTAACGTCATTGGCGGGCTCCTGGTTGAGTTTCCCATGGCGTTGATGCTGTACCGGAAGTGGACGTGGTGGGCGTATCTGATCTCCGCCGCATTCTTCGGGGCCTTTAACAGCCTGTTGTACCTCACGCTGCTCAAGCACGCGGTGGGAATCTCGGTATCGGGACTGATCGTGCTGGTGGGAGTCACGTCGTCCGTCATTGGCGGTTTGGCCGTCGTCGGACTAACCCGTTTGCTCAACAATGCAGGCGTAGGCGTAGACCATCGTGAGTGAAAGGCTGGCCTCCACTTTGAGCAGCGAGCAACGGTCTGTGAGCGAGTCCGCGCGGGCGCTCCTGGCGGTTGAGGATCTTTCCGTTCACTACTTGGGTCAGGACCGGTGGGTGCTGCAACGTCCAAGCCTGGTCCACCTGAGCGGTCAGGTAACGGCCGTCATTGGGCCCTCTGGATGCGGTAAAACTACCTTCGTCCGAGCCGTGTGCGGCCTTGTGCCCCACTGTCTGCCGTCCGAATACTCCGGCAGCGTTCAAATTGCCGGCGCCGAAATCGCCGACGCCACGGTCCAGTTGATCGCTACCAATGTCGCCTACGTGGGACAAAATCCGGATGCCGCAGTCATTACCCGTACGGTGTATGACGATGTCGCGTTTGCGCTGCAGAACCTCTGCCTGCCTGTTCCTGAGATTGATCGACGGGTACGCGAGGCATTGGCTGCGGTTGGTCTGGAGACCAAGCTGTGGGAGAGCCCATGGAGATTATCGGGCGGCCAACGCCAGCGCCTAGCGATCGCGGTAGCTCTGGCTATGCAGCCCCGCTTACTAGTCCTCGATGAGCCAACATCGATGATTGACACGCAAGGCACGGACGAGTTTTACAGCGTCATCCAACAGCTGGTTAGCGATGGCGTGGGCATCGTGGTGATCGACCATGACCTCGACCCGGTCCTACCCCTGTGCGATCACGTCATAGCGCTCAACGCGCAGGGCGCGGTGATCGCGCAGGGAACTCCACATGAGGTTTTTCTCGGCCATACCGCGGAACTTGAGGCGTGCGGAGTGTGGCTGCCCCGTGCGTTACGCGACGAATCCCCGCACCACGCCTTGACCTGTGAGCAGGCGGGCATTCGAGTTCCCCGCATCACGGAGATCTGTGGTGATTCGGTGCAATATCAGCGGCGCACCGAAGCAGGATGGGAAACCATCGATGCGATTGACACGCTCGACGGTGGAGGCAGCGCCACGGTAGAGCTGGCAGATTTCTGTGTTCCCGGACGTTCCCCAGCTATCTCTATGCGGCTACGGGGTGGCGAGTTTATCGCGCTTATAGGGCCGAATGGCGCAGGCAAAACATCCCTGCTCGCGGCGCTGGCGGGTCTCATACCATCAAAGGCACAACGCGCTACGGTCTGCGGAGAGGTTGTGCGGCGAGGGCGGCACCAGGTCGGCTACGTGTTTCAAAACCCGGAACATCAGATGGTTTGTTCTACCGTGGCTGGCGAAATCTCCACGGGGGATGTTTCCGCGTCTAAAGCCGAGGCTATCGTGGAGCAATTCCATCTCTCCCAGTATCGAGACCAACACCCGTTGACTCTCTCAGGCGGCCAGATTCGTAGACTATCGGTGGCTACGATGGTCGCCGAGAGCCGCGATGTGATTGTCATTGACGAGCCCACGTACGGTCAGGATTGGGCGAATACCTGCGAACTCATGGCCTTCATCGACGAACTGCGCGCTGAGGGCAGAACCGTCATCATGGCCACCCACGACCTAGAACTTGCCCTATCACGCTGCAGCCACATCATCGCGCTACCTGCTGCCGTTAGCGAAACTCGTGAAAACGCCGCATCCGCAGCACCAGCGAACCCGCCTTCGCCGTCCGTGCCCCGTGGACTCTTCTCATCGTTCAATCCTGTGACGTTGCTATTGGCGCTAATCCCGGCGATGGTCATGGTGTTCGTATGCAAGGACCCGGCCGTCAATGTTGGAGTGCTCATCGCAGCGAGCTTGGCCATGGTAGCCGCGAGAGCGAGTCGTGCTCGAACGGTCATGTCACTGCTAGCACCCTGGGTCATCGCAGCTGTGCTACTGCCGGTGTTCCGCTACAACTACACCATTGAAGAGGTCAGCCCACTCTACAATTACGGTGGCGAGCTTGCGGCAGCGAGCGGTATCGGGGCACTGTTGTCCCTCATGCTGCTTTCAGGCATCAGCACTCATCCGGAAGCGCTGCTTCGCACGTTGACGACGACGTTCAAGCTTCCCTATCGGGTCACTGCGGCGGGAACTGCGGCTGTCGCCTTCGTCACTCGTTTCCGGCGAGATTTCCAGCTGTTGCGCACAGCGCGGGCATTGCGGGGTATTGGGGCATCATGGGGGCCGTTAGCGCCCGCAATTCGATGGGTGGGTTCCCTCGTGCCGCTGGCGATCCTCGCCGTCCAGCACGGCGAACGGGTTGCCCTGTCGATGGATTCACGTGGCTTTAGCGCCTATCCGCGGCGCACGGAACTCCAACACACGCCGTGGCAGGTGCGAGATTGGTGCCTGGTGGGCCTCCTTTGGGCCGTTACTGCGTTGCTGTGGTGGTGGCGCCAATGAACGTTTCGAAAGACTCGACTCGACAGGAGCCCGATGTGAGTATTTCCGTCGCCGCACTAATCCGCCCGGCCAAGGGCGCGATGGTCCTTTCCGCAGTCCTCACAGCCTTAGGCGCTATCGTCACGCTGGTGCCGTTCGTCGCCTTACACAACATGGCCGCGATCTGGCTTGACGGGCAGGTGCGCACCGGCTGGACCGGAAAGCCGTGGGTTTGGGCCGTGATAGCGGTGCTTTCGCTGTTCGTGGGCCAATTGCTCTACCTGTTTGGATTGGGTGTCACCCACGAGGCAGAAGCCAAGCTCCGACATCGGTTGCGCGGCAATGTGGTCCAAGCGCTGGGCAGTTTGCCCTTGGGTAGGGTCTCGCAGGTGCCGCACGGGGCCATCCGCAAGATGGTGTGTGACGATACCGCAGCCATCCATACTCTCGTTGCGCATGTTCCCGGTGATGTCACCAACGCCGTGGTCTTGATGGTCGTAGGCCTCGGGTATCTCGTGTGGGTCGATTGGCGACTGGCGCTCGCGCTCTTTGGAACGTGGGCCGTAGCGATCGTGATCATCGTCAGCACGACCATGCGCGGCTATAGCGATATCACCGAGCGATTCGGACATGCCCAGACCGCACTGGCCGCAGCCACCGTCGAAATGCTTGAGGGCATTAAGGAGATCAAGAATTTCCAGGCCACCGATGCGACCCGAACGCGCTTTAACGCCGCCCGCCAGCAATTTTCTGCCATCTCCTTCGACTGGGTTCGTCGCTCCGGCAGAGCGATTAGTCTGCTCGGTTCGCTACTGCGTCCAGCCACGGTCTTCGTCACGGTCGCGTTACTGGCGGCGCTATTCGTCGCGCAGGATTGGAGCACGCTGTCGGCGACGCTGCCATTCTTCCTGATCGCTCCCGGCATCCCGGAGGGGTTCACGGTGCTAGTCGGTCTGATGCAGCATATCTATGAGTCGCAGCTGGCGGCTCGCACCACGGCAGAGCTGCTTTCCGAGAAACCCATGCCCGAAGGCAGCCGCACCCAAGAAGAGGGCCCAAACCCCGGCCAAGTTGAGGTCTGTGAGGTTTCCTTCTCCTACGAGCCTGACGTGCCCGTTGTGCACGGTGTCTCCTTTACGGCTGAGCCCGGAACGGTCACGGCTCTGGTGGGCCCGTCGGGCGGAGGGAAGTCCACACTGGCCCGGCTGATTGCGCGCTTTTACGACGTCAATGATGGCGTGGTACGCATCAGCGGTGTGGATGTGCGCGAGGCGAGTTTTTCGTGGCTACTTTCCCGCGTCGCGATCGTCCTACAGGACGTAACGTTGTCGAACGATTCGGTCCATACCAATATCGCGCTGTCGAAACCGTCGGCAACGCGCGCCGAGGTCGAGGCAGCAGCCCGTGCGGCATGCATCCACGATCGCATTATGCGTCTGCCCGAGGGGTATGACACCGTGCTTGGCGAGGTTGGTGGCTTCCTCTCGGGCGGTGAGCGGCAACGCATCACCCTGGCGCGAGCATACTTGCAGGATGCGCCGATCTTGATTCTCGACGAGGCCACCGCGCAAGCAGACCCCCAGTCGGAGCGTGCGATCCACGAAGCGCTCAGCACCCTGGCATCCGGGCGCACGGTGATCATCATCGCGCATCGACTCGCCACCATCCGAGACGCCGACCAGATCCTCGTGATTGAGGACGGCCACATCACTCAGCGTGGTAGGCACGAGGACTTGGTCGACCAAGCGGGGACCTATAGCGAGATGTGGCGGGCCCAAGAACTCCATTACATGGCCTAAGGAGAGACACGCTCATGTGGAAACTAATGATCAGGGTCGTCAACAGGGCCGAGTTGCGTACGTTGGTGGGCTGGTTCGCCTTCTCCGCTGTCCTACAAGGCATCACACTGGCGTTGATGATCCCCTTCCTTCGGGCATTATTCTCCCGCTCTGAAACCCTTGGCACCTGGCTCGTCGTCGTTGCCATCCTCGGCGCGATCACGGTGACGGTCGACACCTTCGCGATGTACCGCTCCTATCGGATCAGCGTCTATGAAGTATGCGATACCTTAATTGATCGCATAGCAGATCATGTCTTGCAGCTGCCGCTTGGGTGGTTTAATGCCAAACGCGAAGCGGATGTGGCTAATGCGACATCCAAGGAGATCAACACCCTGTCGCATCTGGCATCAATGGTGATCCCGAACCTGTGCAACGCCTTCATCGTGCCGTTGGTGATGCTCGTTGCCACCGCATTCATTGAGTGGCCGTTAGCTGTGGTCATGGCAGTGTCGATCTTGCCGTTTATTCTCACGTGGCGGAAAATGTCGGCGGCAACAACCAGAGCCAATGACATGGAAGACCGTACCTCGGCCGCCGCAGCCGGCCGGTTGATTGAGTTCGCCAGGCTACAACCGGTGCTTCGAGCCACGGGTGCCGCGACGTCGTGGGACCCCGTACAAGAGACTCTGCAAGCCGACTCTGAGGCGACGTTGGCCGGGCTTCGGATCAAGGGCCGACCTGCCCAAGGATTCAACCTCATCGCTAACGTGACTTTCGCGGTGGTGCTCGCCTTGGGGCTGTCGTTCGTGACCGGAGCGCGTCTGGACCCGATTGCGTATCTGGTGATCGCGGCGGTCAGTGCGCGCATGCTGCTGCCGCTCACAAAAGCCGCGCTCTACGCATCTGAGGTCGATAACGCCGCAGTGGCGTTGCGCCAGATGGGAATAATCCTTGATGCCGCGCCACTTGCCGAACCTGATTCCGAGCAGGCACGGGAACCGCGTGGGACGTCGATTGAATTCCGAGGAGTGTCGTTTTCCTACGAGTCAGGCCGGCCTGTCCTAGACGATGTCTCGCTCACCGCCCCGCAGGGAGCAGTCACCGCACTAGTGGGGCCGTCAGGGGCCGGGAAGTCGACGATCTTGCGTCTCACCGCAAGGTTTTGGGATGTCGACGCCGGTAGCGTGACCATCGGCGGGGTGGACGTGCGCGAGATTCCAACCACGCGGATCATGGAGCTGACCTCGATGGTGTTCCAGGACACCTACCTGTTTGACACCACGATCCGGGAGAATCTGCGGATTGCCCGTCCCAATGCGACGGACGCCGAGTTGGAAGAGGCAGCTCGCAAGGCGAGACTTGATCGGGTGATTGAGGCGCTGCCTCACGGTTGGGATACCGAAGTGGGGCCTGCCGGGCAGAGCCTGTCTGGAGGTGAGCGCCAACGAGTGGCAATCGCTCGGGCATTCATCAAGGATGCTCCGATACTGCTGCTCGACGAGATTACCTCGGCGCTGGACGGCGAGAATGAATCGGCGATTAGCGACGTCATCAGTCAACTATCTGAGGGCCGCACTGTGATCGTGGTAGCGCACAGACTATCCACCATAGATAGCGCCGATCAGGTGGTCTTCCTCGAACCCTTAGCGGACGGTGCTATCGTCGCCGAAACCGGCACGCCTAAGGAATTGTCTAGTCGGCCCGGACGGTTCCACGATTTCGTGGCTGCCGCCGATGCGTCGTCTCGTTGGCAGCTGAGACACACCTCAGATTAGCGGACGCGGTCCCGGTGCCAGGCGCCAAGCCCTAAACCCACAGCTCGAATCGGAGTACCTCGACACGTTTGGCACACGTGGTGCTGTCGCGAACATGGCGCTAGTGAGATCATGCGCGAACAGCATCTCGCTGATGAGCGAGGGCGCTACTAATCACCAAGGGAGTTGAGTCCCTCATAGTGGTGTAGCGGGGTGGTCGTGCTGGACAGCAGGGCGGTCACCGCGTGATCCTCGAGTTTCGTCCCCTACAACTCACTCGCGAAAGGCCACACGATGACCGCTACCCATATTGTCGACCCTGCCGGGCTGCTTGGCGAACTGCTTGCCGAGGCGTCACCTGTTGCAGACTGCGATCAACGAGTTGCTGTCTGCGAATGCTGATGCGGTTGCAGGTGCCGAGTACAGCCGCCCAGATCCTGACCGACGGGCCCAGCGCAACGGCTACCGCCACCGGCCTCTCGATACCCGTGTTGGGACCTTGGACATCGCGGTCCCGAAACTACGCCAGGGCACCTATTTCCCTGAGTGGCTGCTGGAGCGTCGCAAGCGCGCCGAGTCCGCATTGATCACTGTTGTTGCCGACTGCTATCTCGCTGGAGTCAGTACTCGCCGGATGGACAAGTTGGTCAAGACGTTGGGAATCGACCGGCTGTCGAAGTCCCAGGTCTCTCGCATGGCCGCCGAGTTGGACGAGCACGTCGCCGAGCTTCGACACCGCCCACTAGGCGATGCTGGGCCGTTCACGTTCGTGACCGCCGACGCGTTGACGATGAAAGTTCGCGAGGGAGGTCGTGTGGTCAACGCGGTCGTCATGCTCGCGACCGGGGTCAACGCCGACGGGCATCGCGAAGTCTTAGGGATGCGGGTCGCCACGAGCGAGACCGGCCCGGCCTGGAACAAGTTTTTCGCCGATCCGGTCGCCCGAGGACTGTCCGGGGTCCGGCTGGTCACCTCCGACGCCCACCAAGGCATCGTGGAAGCGTTCGCGGCGAACCTGCCCGGTGCCGTCTGGCAGCGTTGCCGCACTCACTACGCCGCGAACCTGATGAGCATCACTCCCAAGAGCTTGTGGCCGGCGGTCAAGGCCATGCTCCACTCCGTCTATGACCAGCCTGACGCCGATGCTGTTCACGCCCAGTTCGACCGGCTACTGGACTACACCGCCGAGAAACTCCCCGACGTCGCAGACCACCTCGATGCCGCCCGCGCTGACATTCTCGCGTTCACCAGCTTCCCGACCGAGGTCTGGCAGCAGATCTGGTCGAACAACCCCACCGAACGGCTGAACCGCGAGATCCGGCGCCGCACCGATGCGGTTGGGATCTTCCCAAACCGGGAAGCGATTGTCCGGCTCGTCGGCGCCGTCCTGGCCGAGCAAACCGATGAATGGGCAGAAGGCCGCCGCTACCTCGGCCTGGAAGTCCTCGCCAAGAGCCGCCTCAACCTGATCACCACACCCACAACCACGACCGATGCCGACATGCCCGCACTCGCAGGCTAAAACCCCAAACGAGAGGAAAACACCGTTACACCACTACAAGGGACTTGACCCCCAACTTGCTAAAAGCTTTGTAGTTGGCTAGGAGTGCAGATGGTCGTCGGCCCACCTGCAAGAACGAATAGCAAGCGGTATCGTCTACAGGTAGAGGTGCTACCCGCATCATTTGTCGAGACCCCGCGTCTATTCTTGCGCGCGAGATCCCGACTGGTTCACCCCCTCTACGGACGCCAGCCGGGTAGTGACGTGCCAGATACTCAGCGGTACAGCAGGCTAATCTCCAAACGTCCGCGGCAGCCGGAAATCCCAGTTCATAGCCGGTATCGAAGCTGTTCGATGGCCCTGCTCCGCCCTGGGGTCTTGTATCCATCGTGACCAGTTGTGCGAAACTTTCATGCCACGCTGGATACAAAAGCGCGCGGACTACGATTTGGCCGCCTGACTGGTTCACTTCCGGCGGGTGAAGATCACTTGCCAATCTTCTGGGAAACGAACAGCTTACGGTAATGGGGATCCCCATCTTTACGTGGGTAATAGTGCCAACCGATTCCTGCCCAGAACTCGTCAGCGCCTTCGGAGAAAGCGATCAAAGGGTAGCCTGCGTAGTGGCTGACCAGATGCCTTGCAAACTCACCCCCGTAGTGCTGTCGGCGAAGGTCATGGCGGATTTCGAAGAACCAGATTTCTTTGGTTGGCACCGTCGAGTCAACTCCGATGTAGCTATCGGAGAGCGGCCAATCTGTCACCTCAGCGCGCCCGACTTCCACACTATCGGCAAGAAACTGGATGTACTCTTTGCCACCCAGGGTGTCGTCGCCGACTCGTCCAGCCATGCGGTGCCACCAGCGGTCATCGAATCCCTCGACCACCTGGAACGGCGTCACGTAGTCCTCAACTTGCTGAAGAATTTTCAGTTGTAAGCGATCCACCACTCCAAGACTACGCGAGCGCCCACCAGGTTCTGGCGGGCGCTTAGATGTGGATACTGGGTTACTGCTTGATGGCGACTACTTGGGTGCTGCCGTCGCGGAATTGAAAGGTGACGTTGCCGTCGACGTCGACGACGCCTTTATCGAGCAAAGCTACGCAGAGGTATGGACTGAAGGCCAACTGTTCAAGATCAAGGTTGGCGGTCTCCTGCCTGTAGTAGTGGTAGGCGGCCAGTCGGTTGTTTTTGTTCTGGATCTCGGCGACCACGGCAGCGTGTTCAGCTAACAGCGTCTGGTGCTGTTCGTGGCTAGCGTTGAACGCCTTCTCGTAAACCTGCTGGTCTTGAGCGACTCGTGCGTTGCGGGCGATCATCGATTGGAGCTTTTTCGATACCTGGTCGATCTGTGCGAGAAGCCCGGCGGCCTCAACTTCCAGGTCACTCGTGTCGAGGGCGTCGAGAACGGCTTGGTTGACGCCTGTGTCGGTCGGTGAGCCGAATCGAAGGCGAATGGCCTTAAGTAACATGTCCTTGAGTCGTTGATCGCTGATGTGCCCGGTGGCGCATTTTTCCTGGCCTGAGTATTTGTGGCCGCACCGCCAGATGACCTTTTCGTACTTACTACTCGCGTGCCAGGTTTTCGATCCGAAGAAGTGTCCGCATTGGCCGCAGATGAGGGTGGATGAGAAGGGGCGGGTGCGGTGCTGTGTTCGCTGATCTCTAGCGCCTTTAGCGATTTCGGCTTGGACAAAGTCCCACACGGCGGGGCTGATGATGGCCTCGTGGTTTCCGGTGACGTAGTACTGGGGTACTTCGCCCTCGTTGATGACTTGCTTCTTAGTGAGGAAGTCTGCGGTGTAGCTCTTTTGCAGGAGTGCGTCTCCTTTGTATTTCTCGTTGGTGAGAATGGAGCGCACGGACTGGTAATGCCAGGTTTTATTCCCTGCTGCCGTGTAGGTTGCTGGCTCGTCTGTCAGGGTGTGCGCGATATGCCTGATGGAGTGGCCTTCCAGGTACATGCCGTAGATGCGGCGCACCAGTTTTGCCTGCTCAGGGTTGACGAGGAGGTTGCCGTCTTCACCCTTGTCGTATCCGAGGAAGCGAGAGTATGGGACGGTGACTTTGCCGTCGGCGAAGCGTTTGCGGTGTCCCCAGGTGACGTTTTCTGAGATGGAGCGGGCTTCTTCTTGGGCGAGGGAACTCATGATGGTGATGAGGAGCTCGCCTTTGGCGTCGAAGGTCCAGATGCCTTCTTTTTCGAAGAAGACCTCCACGCCTTTGTCTTTGAGGGCTCGAACGGTGGTGAGCGAGTCGACGGTATTGCGGGCGAACCGGGACACACTCTTGGTGATGATCAGGTCGATCTTGCCGTCGAGCGCGTCGGTGACCATCTGCTGGAATCCGGCGCGGTGTTTGGTTGAGGTGCCGGTGATGCCTTCGTCGGTGTAGACCTTCACGAACTGCCAGCCCGCGTGGTCGCTGATGTAGCGGGTGTAGTAGTTGACTTGGGCTTCGTAGGACGTGACCTGATCGTCGTGGTCGGTGGACACGCGGGCGTACCCGGCGACCCTGCGCAGAGTCGTTTGTCCAAGTGGAGCGCCAGTGTGGAGAGCTCTGGTGGCGGGGATTGCTGTGACGGTGCGGGCCATTTAGCGTTCGCCTCGCTCGGCGCGCAGGCGCTCAGCCTCTGCCTTGGCCACGGCCCGGTACTTCGCCAATGCTTCTGGTGGTGTTGGTGCTTGCCGTGGGTTGTCTAGCCCGAGCCTTTTGGCTTCGGCCCAGCGGGCCCGCACGAGTTCACTCCAGGCGGCTTTTCTTGCTGGGGTCCACGAGTTCTTCTTCAGGTTTGGTCGCCACGTGTGCGAGCTGTTGGTGCCATCGGTGTAATGAAACGTGTAGTGGTCTTTTCCCTGCACGTCGATGTGGTCGATACGCTCGTTGAACACCTCTTGGTCGAAGGTCTCGATGTCAAGGACTTGGGCGATGAAGCCTTTGAGTGCCGTGTCAGAGATCTCGCAGGTGTCGCATCCGGTTTTGCGGCCTTTCTTCCGTTCGGTGCAGATCCAGTGCTCGGTGGAGATCGAGTTTTGGGTTTTCGGATTGCGCACGTTGCGCACGAACGAGCAGTTGCAGGACACGCATTTGATCTTCGACGTCAACGCCACAGTTTCTATGGACCAGTTCGCCCGGGCCCCGAGTTCACGTCGGCGTGCAATCTCGGTTTGGACCGCGACGAAAGTGTCGCGGTCGATGATCGCGGGGATCGCGTTTTCCACCAGGTATTGCGGCAACTGGCCGGTGTTGCGCACTGCTCGTCCAGGCCTACCCTCCGGAGTGGACCATCGCCCTAACAAGAGGTCGCCGGTGTAGTGCGGGTTCTTCAGGATGTGACGGACCCATTCCCCGGGCAATTTGTTATCAGCCAGATGCGGAACCCTACCGTCAGCGATGAGCTGCGCGGCCATCTTTTCGCACGAGGTCTCCTTCATGTACTGGGCGAAGATCCAACGCACCACGGCTGCTTCTTCTTCGATGATCTGCACGTCGGTGCCATCAGCGGAGTCGGTGTAACCGTACAAGTGGAAGCCGTTCGCTTTTCCTTCTTCGAAGCCTTTCCAAATGCGCCACTTCACGTTTTGGCTGATTTGCTCTGATTCTGCCTGCGCGAAAGACGCCAGCAGGGTGAGCATGAGTTCTCCGTCAGCGCTGGTTGAGGAGATGTTCTCTTTTTCGAATCGCACCTCCACCCCGAGGTCTTTCAGCTCGCGAACGGTTTCGAGCAGGTCGACGGTGTTGCGAGCGAAGCGCGAGATCGACTTGGTGAGGATCAGGTCGATCGCTCCTTTCCGGGCAAGGGCCAGCATTTCTTGGAACTGGGGTCGATGCGTGGTGGTTCCAGAGATTCCAGAATCGGCGAACACTCCGGCGAACGTCCAGCCAGGAGTGTCGTGAATGAGTTGCTGGTAGTAGGAAACTTGGGTGGACAAACTCAGCGGTGTGCGCTCGGTTTCCATGCTGATGCGGGCATACGCTGCCACTTTCACAAGCGGAGAAGCACTGATCGGTGGCGGGGTGATTTGCTCCATTCTCTTCAAGGTATTTCTCCTAGTCAGACAGGGTTTCAGGTTGTATCCATACATCACTCAAACCCTCGAGATAGTCAACGAAACTGGCTCTTTGTAGGGCGGCCAAGGGCGCATCTGGGGCGTCGAGGCGCTGGCAGACGGTGATGGCTTCGCGTGGGGTGAGGATGCCGCGTTCGAGAAGCTGCTTGACCTGCGTGAGCTGGTGATGAGCCGTCAGCTCGGCTGCCATGTTCATCATTTGCCGCCACGGGTGTTGAAACGGTGCTGGATGTAGCACGGGTGGCAGCAGTACTTGCGTTTCACCTGGCTCGTGCGAGCCACAGTGACCTGTCGGTGGCAGTTCGCGCAGACCAGTTCTTCGGTGACCACTCTGCGGTGGGTGGCCCACCAGGCTCGTCGACAGGAAGTGGAACAGAACTTCGATCCTTGCCGGAGCTCGATTGGCTTGCAGCAGTGCAAGCACCACACTCCAACTGGGTCCGTGACCTGCTCAACAGCAGGGTCGACGGTGATGCCGTGTCGCAGACAATAGGTCTTGACGCTGTTGGCGTTGAGATCCAGGTGCGCGGCGATACGAGAGTAGGCAACTCCTGCAGCGCGCATCATCTGGATGTGATGGCGATCAGTCTGGTTCAGAGCCATGAGCAGGCCCTCCTGGCAACGAGGCGAAAGGTGGTCGCCCATACGCCGGTTGCACCAGACGAAACCGGACAGCAGAAACAAAGCCTCCCGGCCGCGTTCGCGCCCGTGGCTGGGTTCGCGCCCCTATTCGGAAAAGGCGGTTATTCTTTGCTCAATTCACAATGTGGAGCGATCGACGTGTGAACCGTGACAGAGCAAGGGCGGGTGAGGATGACTGACGACGACGGTGAACTCCCGGTATTTCTCGACGACCAGTCGTACCGAACCTGTTCAGAATGCACCTCAGTCTGTGTCCCTGACCCGTTTATTGCAGGCGAAGGTCAAGGCATCAAGGTCGCGTTCATCTGCCCGAGCTGTGGAGTGCAGTCCGTCATCGACCCGTTCGAAGACACGCGGTAAACACCAGCTCCGCAAACGCAGAAAAGGCCCCGCCACCACCTCGATGAAGGTGATGACGGGGCCAGAGAGTGTTCTCGTGTGGGTTAGCCGATGCCGAGCTTCTCGTTGACGCGCTTCTGCACGGCGGCGTAGTTGGCTCCGAGTCGGCGCTTGCGTTCCTCGCCGTTGCCGTAGTCTCCACGGATCACCGCATCAGCGAGGGCATCGATGTTGACGGAGGGCTTGGCGGGGCTTCGTCCGGCGAGCTTTTCGTTGACGCGTTTCTGCACGGCGGCGTAGTTGCTTCCCAGTCGGCGCTTGCGTTCCTCGCCGTTGCCGTAGTCTCCACGGATGACCGCATCAGCCAGAGCGTCGATGTTGGCGGAGGGCTTGGGTGCGGGCGGTGTGGGCTTTGCCGGTGGTGTCGGGGCGGGCTTGGTGCCGCTCATGCGGTCGTACCAGTACTGGGCGCGTGCCATGTAGGCCGCATGCTGGCTTCCTGCCAGGGAGGCCGGGCACTCGGTGGAAGAGAAATGCTTGTGGCCGAACACGTTCTTTGCCCACACGGGTCGGCCGAGCTTGTAGTAGTGGCAGATGGCGGCGACGAGGTGGGCGCCGTTGTCAAGGCAGGCCTCGGAGATGCGCCAGGGCTTGGAGGAGATGTCGGCGTGTTCGATACCGATGGAGGTGGTGTTGGCATCCCAGTTGCCTGCATGCCAGGCGGTGTCGCGATCCCACACGAGCTGGCCGATCCGGCCGTTGGAGTCGACCTGGTAGTGGGCGGATGCTTGGCGGGTCTGCCACACGTCCCAGATGGACTTGATGGTGAGGTTGCCTGCGTTGTGGTGGATGATGACCTTGTTGATCTTCCGGCCGCTTCGTCCGGCGCTGTAGTGCTTGTTCATCAGCCGGTTTTCGTCGGCTTCGAGGGTGGCCCAGTTCTTCATCAGAGGTTCTCCTTTTCTGCTGGGGTGGTGGTTTGGCTGGGGTGGTGTTCGAGGTCGGGTTTGCCGGTCACATCACGGGTGACCAGGTCCAGGGCGCGGCGCATCTGATCGGGTACGGGCAGCCCGAGCCGGGTGGCGTTTTCGATCAGGGAGATGCCTTCGTTGGACAGGTAGAACACGACGGTGGCGGTGCGTAGCGCCCCGGGTGTTCCGATGACGTGCACGTCGAGCAGGTGGGCAAGTCCGATCAGGGTGAAGATCACGACTTTGCGGCTGATCCCTCGAAAACCGATGGATGAGGAGACGCGGCGTTCGGCGATTGCGGCGAGCACGCCGGTGATGTAGTCGAATACGACGAAGGCGATGAGCGCGTATACCAGGCCGTCGAGGCCTCCGAGGAACGCGCCGATGACGGCCCCGACCCCGGCCAGGCCGGTTTGGATCGTGGCCCAGATAGCTTTGAGCGACATAGAAAGTGGGTTCCTTCCCGTTTGTGGGCACACGACAAAGGCCCGTACCCAGGTGGTCGGGGTACGGACTTTCGGGGTAAGCCAGATGTGGTTTACAGGTTGGGGCTAGTGAGGACGTCCAAGACTGTGTCGGTTAGGTCGAGGCTGCCGGTCGACGGACCGACTTCCTCGACGTGTTCGGGGCTGTTTTCGGTTGGTGGGACAGGCACCGGGTCGGGCTGGGCTGGTTCGATCGGGTGAATCACCACTTCCTCACCATCAACTGCTTCGGCTGAGGTTTTCTCACTCATCGGTGTCATCGACCTCCGCCGTCCTCACTGCGTCATGTTGGGCTGCTTCTACAGCGTCGAACAGAACGTTGTATGCCTCCGCCTGCTCACCGGCTAAGGGCTCGTCGTAGTCGGCTAGCAGCTGTGCGATATCGGTGAGGTGGGTGGCGTAAGTGGGGCCATCCACCTCAGCCACTGAGTCCAACAGCTGCTCGCGCAGTGTCAGGAATTCGGCGAGGTCGGTGCCACCGGCGAGTTGAAAGGTGCCGTCTTCGCTGATGACGGGCTTGCCTTCCTCGTCGAGGATGGCGTGGGTGGTGACGAGGTCATATTCGTCCTGGCCGAACCGCAACTGCGCGTTCTTGACCAACTCGAGCAGTTTGGAGCGCGCCCGCGATTGAGCAGGCTTGAGAGACATCGTTTCGAGAAGATCGTGGATGGGTCCGAGGTGACGGTTAGCGATCAGTACACGCATGCGTGAAGGTTCTTTCTAGACGAGGGTGGTGGACATGGCCGACAAGCCGGTGTTGTTGTAGTTGGTCCAGGTGATGTTCGACCCGGAGCCGGAGATGGAGACGATCCAGCCGTAGTTCAGGCGGCGGATGATTTCGTTGACCCTTGTCATCAGGTCTTTGAGCCGGTCGAAGGCCCGCGACATGTTGTAGAACGTGCCGTTCGTGGTGATAAGCAGGTCGTAGGTGTGGAAGCCGATCCGTGCCAGCCCGCTGGAACCCGACAAAGTGGCGTAGGTGCCTTTCCCGCTGAAGGCTACGTCTTGAAACATGACGTAGCGGGTGTCAGAGGTGTAGACCTTGTTCCCGTTGATCCGCAGGTCAGCGCCCAGGTGGATCCCTGCCCGCCCATAGAACTTGCCCTTCGGATCCAACGTCAGACACGTGAAATAGTCGCCGGTGGAGGTCGTCTGATACGTCCAAGCGACGTAGTCCCCCCGGTAGGCCAACTGGTTGACGATGCCTTGGATATCGGTGGCATCCTTTTTCGCCCGGCGGGCCATTTCACCGATGTAACGCGTCCCGTACCAAAACCGCAGACCAGACGACGTGATCGTCCCCTCCAACGAGGATCCGGAGTACCACGAGATTTGTGTTGGCGTAATCCGGATCGAACTCGTCCAGCCCGCCAGTCCTACTTGGATCGCGTTAGTCGCGAGCTTGTCAGCAGTGATCGACTTGGCACCAATCCGGGCAGCGTTCAAGGTCCCGGTGGTGATTTTCCCGGCATCCAACGCCGCGATCTTTGCGGAGGTGATTGCGGCCTCAGCAATCATCGCGGTTTTGATGAAGCCGTTAGCGATGGTGAGTTTGTCGCTGGTGATCGATCCGGCCGCGATCCTTCCCGCAGACAGGGTGCCGGTGGTGATCTTCGACGCTGACAATGAGCCGATTTTCGCGTCCGTGATCGCCGCGTTAGCGATCATCGCCGTCTTAATGAACCCATCAGCGATCGTGAGCTTGTCACTGGTGATCGATCCGGCCGCGATCCTCCCCGCAGACAGGGTGCCGGTAGTGATCTTGGCTGCCGACAGGTTGGCGATCTTCGCATCGGTGATCGCCGCGTTGGCGATCATTGCGGTGGTGATCGTGGCGTTATCGATGCTGGTTCGGCCGGTGATGTGTATGCGTTTACCGTCAATCAGGATGGTTTCGGGTGAGATGTTGATCTGGGAGATGATCTCGCCTGAGCGCACGCGCAGGTTCAGGTCGCTGGCCATCATTGAAAGCGACGAGGCGAGGCTGTTATCCGCGTTCGCCAGCTCGGTGAACCGGGCCTCGCTGCTGGTTTGAACCTGCCGTGCCGTCTCGTAGGCCGTATCGGCACGGTGCCGGGCTTGGGAAACTGAACTCTCAATCCCGGCAACCTTCACGCCAGCCTCACCTGCTACCGCCTCAGCCTGCCGTGCTGTGGCTTCGGCCTGGCTGGCCGCCTCGCGTGCCTGACCGATCTCGGCTTCGGCTTCGGTGAGACGAGCACCGACAGCGGCAGCGGCGGCTTGGGCATCGTCAGCAGCAGTTTTCGCTGCCTCGACCTCGGCGCGGGCCTCGGCAAGCTCAGCGCTGACCTGGGCATGGTTGAGATCGGTGGCAAGGGTGACCCATCCGGGCTTGCCGGTGTCGGTGACCTGGTAGATCCAGATCTCGATGCTCTCGCCATTGTCCTTAAACCACGTATCCCCCAGGCGGGCGGCAGCGGGCTGCGTAGGGCCGTAATGGTTGGTGGATTTCCCGTCCGCTGATGCCAGCGCCACGCCAGCGAGATCAGCGGCCATCTGGGCTGCCGTCTGCGCGGTGGTGATGGTGCGGGTGATCGAGGTGAACTTCCCTGCAACCGACCCCAACTCCACCGAAATATATGTCTGTCGGAGCGGGTCGTACTCGTAGCCGACAACCCGCGCTGACAGGGACACGCCCAGGTCGGCGTGCTGCACCGTCACCGTGTCTCCCAGCAGGACGGTCTCCAGCTCAGCAAGGTCGGCGTACTCGGTCGTCGAGGCGAGGTCAACGAAGGAGACGGTGTAGCTCGCGGCAGGGGTATCGATGTGGTTGGTGGCGTACTCGGCCCGGGCGGCTTGACGAAGCAGCGCGTGCGCCTGCGGCAGGGGTACTTCGTCCTCGCGGGGGTTCTCGGCGTCGGCGATCGCTTTGATGTCCGGGTAGCGCATCACCTTGATATGCGGGATCGCGTAGTGATCCACGTGTGGTGAGTCGACGTAGAGCTCGGGCAGGGTGATCCCGTCAAATCCGACCGGCACGATCCGGGTGACCACGCTCGTCAGATCGATGGTCGAGGTGTAGCCGGTGAGGTTCTTGCGATCGCGGATCACGACCCCACGATCTGCGCCGCGTGTGGCGGCGTGGTGGATGTGCCAGTTATCGCGCGTGAGCTCTCCGGCCCACCGGGAGGCGAACGTGTTGTCCGAGCCCTGGTTCATGATCGCGGCGGCCAGGTTCATTCGCACCACACGCGCAGAGGCCCTGGTGGCCGTATCGGAGCTGGTCGCGGTGAACCGGTGCTTCGTGGTCGCAGACCTAAGGAGCTGGTCGAGGGCCGCCTTCGGAGTCTTGTTGACCACGAAGGTGTCGGCGATGAAGTTGCCTGCCAGGTCGTAGAACAGGTGGAAGGCAGTGACCTCCAACAGCCTGTCCAGGCTCGTGGTGACCTCGTGGATACGAAACCCTTGCCGGATGGTGGTACCGGGAACAGGGGCTGCGATGATCGCCTCGACTGCGAGCTTCGAGGCCAGCGGCCCGTCGGCTGGGTAGGTGACGGTCAGCTGGTAGGCCCCGCCGAGCTCCTCAATGACACGGGCGTCGATGAGTTCAGGGTCGAGGACGCCCTCGCCGGTGGCGGTGAACGTGGTGGCAGTCGGGGCATGAACGGTGAGCATCGGTGGGGTTCCTTTCACAGACGTGCGCCCGCAGCCAAGAGCAAAACGGCTACGGGCGCACTGGAAGCAAAGAGATGGGCCAGGTTAGGGGTTTCGCCAGTTCCCGGTGATCTCGACTCTGGAGATGCCACTACTGAGACTGACCCGGTTGACCCCTGGGGTGAGGATCGGGAACGTGCCGGTCAGGGCGTCGGTTTGTACCCGGCCCGCGACGTGTGCGACAAGGCGGGCCGAGTCCAGGGTGATCTGTCCTGCCGGTGACTGGACGCGGTAGGTAGTTCCGTTGATCGTCAGCGTCAACGCCCCGGTGCCCCTGATCGTGATGATCGGTGCCGCATCCACGAGCCCGGGGTTGGTGATCTGCCCGGAGGAGGTGAGCGTGTGGGTGACAAGCCCGGAGTCGAGGTAGCTAAACGGCTCGCACACCAGGTGCGCCTCGAAGAATCCCCACGAGGACATGTCCGTGCGCAGCGGGCTGATGGAGGCGTGTTTGACCTTGTGGAACGCCCCGGGCTGGGTGGACAGGTGAATGGTCGCCGCCCGCTCCAGCGCCAGTGCGGCCTTGTGGTAGGCGGCCAGGCCGCCTGTGATCGCCAGCGGCAACGTGATCGACGTGTCATGCCAGCCGCCCAGGCGGGTCAGCGTCCCGGCCCTGCCCGCCACCTCAATATCGTCTGTGACCCGCTCGGCGACCGGTAGGTCGACCGGGCCGGTGAGCCTCAGGCCCAGCGACGTTGAGGACACAGTTTTGTCGAGTGTGAAACCGTGCATTAGACACCTCCTGTGGCGAGCACCGTGTGGTGGGAGTTGATACGTGCCAGCTGGCGGTTGATGCCGGGGGCGAGTTTGCCCACCAGTGTGCCGTCGTTAAGCACGACCTTAATGTCCATGGCCTCCAGCAGTGTCCGGGCGGTCTGGTCGACGATGCCCGCCACCTCTCCTGCGCGCCCTGCCTCCTGGCCGACAGCGCTACTGCTGGTGGTTACAGGCGGTGGTTGCAGGTGGGTTGGGGTCAGATCGACCGGGTCCAGGCTGGTGGTGATCGGCACGTCGATACCGCCGGTGAGCTCACTCATAGCCGCCAGGGTGTCAGCGGCAACATCCTCGGCAGCTGCAACTGCGCGGCTTCCGGTGTCTTCGATACCTCCGGCCAGGCCTCGGGTGAGCATGTCACCGACCCACGCCATTTCCTTGGACGGCGAGTTGATGCCGAAAAAGCCCGTGATGCCATCCCAAATGTCGGAGCACCAGTTAGAAACCTGGTCCCACAGCCAGCCTGCCAGCGACTGGATACCTTCCCACAGCCCGCGCACCAAGTCCGCGCCAGCAGAGGCCATCTGGCCGACCCCTTGACCGACCGCGCCCACGATCCCGGTGATGATCTGCGGGATCGCCGCCACGATGGTCGAGATGATCTGCGGCAGGTTCGTAATCAACGCCGTCAGCAGCTCAACGCCTGCCATGACCAGTTGCGGGATCGCCCCACCGATCGCCGAGACGATCGCTGCGATAATCTGCGGCAGCGCGGCCACGATCGTGCTGATGATCTGCGGCAGCGCCCCAATCAGCGCGGTGAGGAGCTTGACGCCAGCTTCGATGAGCTGCGGCAGGGCCGACAGCAGCGTGGTGATGATGCCGGTGATGATTTGTGGCAGCACCGTCACGATCGCGGTGATGATCTCCGGAAGCGCTTCGACCAGGGAGGTCAACAACGCGATACCGGTCTCGATGATCTGCGGGATCGCGCCGACCAAGAACTCCACAATCGAGGTGATGATCTGCGGCAGCGCCTCAATGAGCACCGGGATTGCTTCCAGCAGGCCCTGGGCGAGCCCGAGGATGAGCTGCAACGCCGCCTCTAGGATCATCGGCAGGCTATCGACCAGCCCTTGGACCAGGGCGACGATCATCTCCACGGCCGCCGGGATAAGCTCCGGGAGCGCCTCACCGATCCCGGTGACCAAGGTGGTGATGATCTGGAGGGCTGCTTCCAACAGTGACGGCAGCGCCTCGATGATCGCCTCGACCAACGCGACGATGAGCATCACCGCTGTCTCGGCAACCGACGGCAACACCTCGATGATGCCTTCCAGCAGCGCGGTCAGGATCGACATGCCGGTCTCGACGACCATTGGCAGCTGCTCAGCGATAAACGCGAGTGCTTCTTGCAGGATCTCGCCGAGCTTGCCGATCAGGGCCGGGGCTCCGCCTTGTTCGAAGGCTGCCGTGAGCTCATCGATCCACCCGCCCACCATCGGCATGACCGTGCCAGCCAGCGCATCGGTCAAACCTCGGGCAAGCAGACCTTTAAGATTGTCGATCCCGTCGCGCATGGTAGAGAGCTGTCCGGTGAAGGTTTTCGACTGGGCTTCCATCGCCCCATGGAAACGGCCGCCTTCCTCCGTTGCCGAAGCGAACGCGTCAGCGACCATGTCGGCACTGATCGCGCCCTTGGCCATCTCCTCTTTCAGCTCGCCGATGGACTTACCCGTCTTGCGGGAGATCTCCTCCAGCGGGTTGAACCCGGCGTTGATCATCTGCATCAGGTCCTGGCCGGTCAGCTTGCCCGTCGAGGACATTTGGGCGAACGCCAAGGTCAGTGACTCCATCTTCTGCGCGTCACCTTGGGAGATGTCACCGATGTGGGTCAGGTGCTTCTTCGCATCCTCCAGGCTGATGCCGAAAGCCAGCAGGGTTTGCATACTGCCCGCCAGATCGCCCATACCGAACGGGGTCTTCGCAGCCTGAGCTTTCAGGTCGTTGACCAGCTGTTGGGCTTTGGCCTGATCGCCGAGCATCGTGGTAAAGCTGGTGGTGTACTGCTCCATCCGGGCGTTGTACTCCACCCCGTCCTTCAAAGCATCGGCCATACCCCTGCCGATACTCGCGATCGCCTTGCCGATGCCCTTGACACCAGCGACGATCGCCTCGGCGGCCAGGTTCGCTTTGAGCACGTCCCCGAATACACTGGTCTTATCCCCGGTGTCGTCCATCTCGTCGCCGAGATCATCGACCGCGTCCTCCAAGCGTCCGGCGTCCTTGGCAGCGTCTTTCGCATCGTCGCCTGCCCCGTCGGCCTCGTCACCGAACTCGCCGAGCGCATCGTTGTTGGCCTTGAGCTCTTTTTCCAGCTCGTTGAGCTCGGCACCGGCGTTGTTGAGCTGGATCTGCCAGTTCTTCGTGCGCGAATCGTTCTCCCCGAACGATGCGGCCGAGTTCTCGAGTGCGGCCTTGAGTGTTTCGATCTTGGCCTTTTGGGTCTCGATCTCTTTGGTCAGCACCTGGTTGCGGGAGGCCAGTGCCTGGGTGGACTTGTCGTTCTTGTCGAACTGGGAGGACACCAGTTTCATCTCCGAGCCCAGCACCCGCATTTCACGGTTGATGTCGGTGATGGCCCGCTTGAACTCGCGTTCACCTTCCAGACCGATCTTGAGACCAAACGAGCTATCAGCCACGGTGAAGGTCACCTCCTCGAAGTAGAATTAGGCCGTGGGAATCGTCCGCGCTGCGAGGGAGCACAACGTGAGTGACACCGATATTGATGTGCGTCGGTTCGCGAAACTGCTCGCAAAGCTGGATGCGCATTTGCCGATTTCGGATGCGATGGAACAAGCCGATCCACAAAAGAATGGGCGCTGGTGGTCCTCGCAGCGTGAACACATGTCGAGATGGTTCGCATCGCAAGCGACGACCGGCAGCGGAGCGTTCACGCGGCAAGAACCGAATGTGTCGGCGAAAACGACCTATAACCGCCTTCAACACCCCGAAGGGCTGGTCTGGATCGCTGAGGCGCTCGGAGCAGATACCGACCTGGTCCAGCGTGTGGCTGACGAAGCGTTGACTATTCCCAGACGCTCCCGCAGCGCATTTGTCCGCTCACACCTACCGTGGGAACTGATCGCACAGCTGGCTAAATCCCGGCTGGGATGATGTCGTCGATGAACCACACCCGTGCTGGTTTCGCGCGTCCTGTCTCGATCCGCCAGCAGTCCACCAAGTCGAGGAGCTCACCAAAGACCATCAGGCCCACCTCGTCCTGCCGTAGGCCAAGGTGGGCTAAACCGATGTAGGTCAGGCGGGTGAATACTGCCCGGTCGGATTCGACTACCCGTCCGCTGCCGGGCTCGCTTTTGGGGCTGGCTCGGTGAGAATGTCGCGGCGGGTGCCTCGCTGCAGCGCCTCAGCGATCGCACCCCGGTAGTCGGCGATATCGGCAGGAACCGTCAGAAGCTCCACCTCGTCCTCCGTCAACTGCGGGCGCGGGTTGTCGCGGTGGGTGAGATTGTGGATCTGCACCGACTGGTTGGCCAGCAGCGTGATCAGCCAGATCACCTCGGTCAGCGTCTGGCCGAGGTCCTCGGAGGTCTCCAACGCGGCTCCGAGCTTGTCCAGCCCGCCGTAGCGTTCGGCGATCAGCCGGGTGGCCTTGGTGGTGAGCACCAGCTCGTACTCGCTGCCACCGATGGTCACTCTCGCACTGCGAGCGGCAGCATCAAGCGTTGATGTATTTGTCATGAGCGGGCTCCTTTACTTGCCGGGGCTGGTGGCGGCGGGCTCGTAGACGGACTGGTACCAGCCGGTGATGATCTCGGCCTTGACCTTGGGGTCGCCTTCGGTGGCTTCGGCTTTCCACGGGTGACGGCCCTTCGCATCGGGCTTGTTGCGACGCAGGATGGTGCCTTCGATGCTCGGGGTGGAAAACGTGATCGAGTCGGCCTTGGTGGCAAGCGTGGTACTTGGCAGGGCGAACTTGACGCGGTAGAGCCAAAAGCACTGGAAGGTGCCGTTGGAGCGGGCGGCACGAAACCCGATCGCCACCGGTGTGCCGCCGTCTTCGGAGGACGAGATGAGCACCCCGTTGGCATCCAGGATGGCACCGGTCAGTGCCGCTGCGGCTTCTGTTCCTAGGTCGTCCACGCCGAGGGTGAGCGTACCGGATTTGAATTCCTTGACAATCTCGCTCGGCCCGTCGTCGGCGTAAAGAATCGCCTCGGCGACCTCGACGGACAACTCCGCTGAGATCGCTTTGGCCAGTGGTTTCGGGCTGGCGTAGGTTTCCTCGCCGGTGGTGGGGTTTTCGGTGATCGTGGCGTAGTAGAGCTTGTCAAGACCAATCGTGGCCATGGGGATTAGTGTCCTTTCGTTAAAACGGGTGGTGGCAGCTGATATCGAAGCTGTAGTGGTGGTAGCCGGTGTCGTCCTCGAAGCCGATGTAGCGCCTGGCGGTGACCCCAAGACCCGCATCAACGAGTGCGTGGGTGATCCGGTCGCGCCAGGGCAGGTAGTTGCCTGCTGTGAACAAGCCGAGGCGGACTTCTTCGATGTCGACGCTCGGGGTGTTGTCGGCGAACACCTCCAACGTGTCGGCGATCGGGGTGGCAACCAGATAGGTGTCCGGTGCGGGTGAGGCGCTAAACAGGCTCACCGCGATCGGCAGATCAAGCCGGTCAGCGATCTCGGTGAGGGTTTCCAAAAGCGGGGCGTTCATGGTGTGATCCCGTCGAGCTTGGCTTTAAGCACCGCTTTCATCGCCTCCACCGCGCCCCGTCTGGTCTGCGACCGCGTCGGTGCCAGAAACGGGCGTGCGGGCTGGTTGCTTCTGCCGTGTTCTAACACGCTGGCGATGAGCGCGTTCGACCTGCCGTCGCGGCGGTTTTCAGCGAAACCGACTTTGACGTTGTGATCGCCTCGTGAGTTGACCTTCACGCTCGTAACACCCAGCGCCCCGAGGAGCTGCCCGGTCGACCGAGACGGCAGCGTGGTCGCCCGCCCGATCGCGGATGCGAGGTTGGCTCTCATGCGTGGTTCGACCACGTTCGCGCCAGCTGTCAGCACTTCGTCGGTTGCAGTGTCCAGCAGGCGTGAGGTGGCCTCGAGTGCGTCAATGTACTTATTAGGCAGTCGGATCTGGACGCGCGCCATGATGGGCTCCTTCCGGTTGCAGACGGTGGGCAAGGATCTCGATGTAGCCGCCGATGGCCTCGACGGTGTCGATGACAAAGCGGCCATCGGCAGCGGCGATCTGCATGACCTCCGAGACGGTGAGCCCGGGGATCACGCGGATGCGAAACAACACGGTGGCCTGCGTGTAAGCCGCACGGTTAACCCACGCTGAGCTGGCGTGCCGGATCTCCCGGTAGGCGCGCACCGTGGCGACCACCTGCTCGCTGCTGCCCGTGAAACCCGCAGCGTCCCTGCGGGCTACGGGGGTGATGAGGTCGATGGTCTCTCGCATACTGCCAATGCCTGCCATGGGTTACACCTTCCATTCGCGCTCAAGACGCAGCAACGTATTCACCGCAGCCCACATGGCTTTGGCGGCATCGGGCTTGTCGGACCAGAACCCTGCCGTGGAGCCGTCACGCGACTCGTAGAAGTGACTGGCCAGCATCACAATCGCCTGCCGGGTCGACCCTGGCATCTCGCGAGTCTCGTAATAGTCGCCGGGTAGGTGCTGGTAGGCGGTGGCATAGGAGGTGGCAGCGGCCACCAGGTTGGCGATCAGCTCGTCGTCGGCGTCGTGGGCGAGGATGAGATTGGCTTTGACCTGGCCAACAAGCTCCTGGTTCATAGCTGCCACCTCCTAGTGGTTGCGTGCGGGGGTTTTAGGCTCCGGTCTTCTGGGTGAGGATCTTGACGGCCTCGGGCAGGACGAGCTTGCCGTCCAGGCGCTGGGAGGCGAGGAAACCGACCTGGCCGGATGTGGCGAACAGTTCGTTCAGGCGCTTGAAGGAGCGTCCCTGCCGGTCAGCGATCCAGTAGTAGGACAGGTCACCGAACGCCACGGTCTTCGCGCCCGCCTTGATCTCGGGTGCGAACGTGGAGGTGTGCACCGGCTTGCCCAGGATCATGTCCGGGGCACCTGCTGTGAGTGCTGGCTGCCACAGGTACTGGCCCTGGTTGTCCTTGAGCTTGCGCACGGTCTTGACGGTGGCATCGTTCATCAGCCACACCGCCCGGGCCCGATAGGGGGCGCGCAGGCTGTAGTGCAGGTCGATGAGCTCATCGGCGGTGATGTCGGTGGCCTTCGCGGTGGTCACATCCGAGATGCCGCCACCGGTGGCGTCGAAGATGCCGGTCGGTTTGCCCTTGCCGTCACCGACCAGGAACGCCTCCTCTTCAGCGGCCCCGATGCGGCGGGCGAACTCGGCCGCGAGGTAGGCCTCGACGTCGAAGACCGAATCGCCGAGCAGTTCCTCGCTAATCTTGAGGAATGTGCCGAGCTTGAATGCCGAGAGCGTGACCTGGGAGAAGGTCTCGTCGGATTCGGTGTAGGGCTTGCCCTCATCGAGCCACCCGGCGCTGCCGTGGGTGGACACGACCGGGATCTTGCGGTCCCCGCTGGTGGTCTGGATGACGTTGGCAAGCCCGCGCATGATGTTCTGCTCAGCCAGGGACTGCACGAGGGTGTGCTCGAACTCATCGGGCACTAGGTAGCCGCCCTCGGAATCAACCCCTTCGGACAGGGCGTTTCGCACCTCCATGGGAGAGGCGTTGAGCCGCATCGCGTCCCAGAAGGCCCGCTTGTAGGTGGCGGTGGCGCGGCCGGTTGTGGGTTCGGTCTCCTCGCCGGTCTGGCCGGGCATCGAGGTCAGCGGCGCATTCGTGGCCCGGGCCAGGTCAGCGTCCAGGCGCTGGGCGCGTTCGGCGCGGGCGATCTCGTTGGTGAGCTTGTCGATATCGGCTTCCATGCGGGCGTAAGTCTGGTCGTCCTCGGCGGACAGGCAGCCGGTGGTGGTGTCGCGGCGCTCGTCGAGGAAGGCCTTGGCCTTCTCCCAGGTGTCGGCGCGGCGGGTACGCAGGTCAGAAATCGTCATCGTGGACATGAAAAGGTTCTCCTTGCTTGGTTAGTGGGTGTGATTGATCAGGGCGGCGTACAGGTCCACCACTTTTCGACCCGTGAGCCGTACGGGCGCTGGGTCTGGTGGCTGGGTGTCAGGTGGCGTGTCGGTCAGGTGTGCGACGAGTCGCTGCTCTGTGGGCTTGCGGGCAAAACACACCCCGCTGGCGGTATCGGCAAGCGGGGCGGGGTTTCTGGTATTCGGCGGCCACGGTGCGTGCTTGTCCGGCTCCTCGTCCTCGTCCTCGTTGTCGTCCGGGTCAGCCGGGGCACGGCTGCCGGTGAGGTAGTCGTCGGCAAACCCCATCGCGATCGCGGCGCGTGCGTCCATCCAGGTCTCTTGATCCATGAGGCGAGCGAGCTTGGCCCGGCTCATCCCGGTTTTCAGCTCGTAGGCGTTGATGATGGATTCTTTGACCGCTGCGAGCATGTCGATGGCACGCCCCAGCTCGTCGGCGTCACCGACGGCGAGGGTGGCCGGGTTGTGGATCATAAGCATCGACACCGGGCTCATCGCCACAACCTCACCTGCCATGGCGATCACGCTGGCGGCACTGGCCGCGATCCCGTCGATGCACACCCGCACGTGTCCGGGATAGTCGATGAGCATGTTGTAGATCTGGGCTGCCGCGACGACGTCGCCGCCGGGACTGTTGATCCACACCGTCACATCACCGGAACCTGCCGCCAGCTCGGAGGCGAACAGGGCCGGGGTGATGTCGTCGTCAAACCATGACTCCTCAGCAATCACCCCGTTGATACGCAAAACCCGGCTGGTATCACTACCTGCCGGGCTATCAATGTCGGGAGCGGGTGGCTCCCAGTTCCAGAACCGTCTCACCGGCTCCTCCTTTCAACTCGTTGTTCCACCGAAGGCTGCTCTTCTCCAGGCGGTGCGTCCTGCTGCGTGTGCTGGGTGGTGGCGTAGGCCCCGGCCATGGAGAGCGGCAGCATGTTGCCGTTGACCAGGTACAAGTCGCCGCCATCGGCGGCAGCGATGCGGTCGAGGTTTTCCAGGGCGCGGATGTCGTTGGCGCTCATCCACCCGTTCTGCCTGGCCACGGCGTAGCCGTTCATGCGCGAGACGTAGTCGCCGCGCAGCAGGCCCTCGAGGTTGAACTTCACGAACACACCAGGCTTCTCGCGCGCTGCGAGCAGCGTCTTGGTCAGGGCTTGCTCCCAGCGGATGACCCACGGGTCGAGCGTGTATTTCACGAACTCGAGCGATTGCTGCTCAATATTGGAGAAGCTTGATTTTTCCAGGTCTCCCACCATGTGCGGTGGGATGCGGAAGATCCGGGCGATCTCGTTGATCTGGAACTTACGGGTCTCCAGAAACTGCGCCTGCTCCGGGGAGACGGAGATGGGCGTGTACTTCATGCCTTCCTCAAGCACCGCGACCTTGTTAGCGTTGCGGGCCCCACCAAAAGTTTGCTGCCAGGACTCACGCACCCTCGAGGGGTCTTTGATCGTGCCCGGATGCTCCAGCACCCCGCCAGGGGCGGCCCCGTTAGCGAAGAACGACGCCCCGTAGTCCTCGCAGGCCTGTGCCATGCCGATCGCGTTCTTCGCCATCGCAATCGGGCTATAGCCCACCAGCCCATCAAACCCGAGCCCTGGGATGTGCAGCACGTCAGCAGGCGACAGCCGGATGCGAGACCACTGGCCAGCGGGTTCGTCGCTGGTGGTCTGGTACTCGTAGTAGAGCCTGCCATTTTCATCCCTGCCCACACTCATCCGGTTGGGCATCAGCGGATACAGGCCGATGACCTCGTCGAGACCGTTGCGGATGACCTGCGCGTAGGCGTTGCCCCACAACAGCAGATGCGTCATCAGCGTCTCGCGGAAGACGAAGCTGGTCATCTCCGGGTTGGGCTCATCGTGCAGCAGCCGGTAGAGCGTGTGGTCGGTGGCTTTGACCTTCGACCCGTCCTTCTCGGTGCGATAGACGTGCAGAGGCAGGCCCGCGATCGCCTCCGCCAAAATCCGCACACACGAATACACCGCAGTCATCTGCATCGCTGAGCGCTCGGTGACCGTCCGCCCGGAGCTGGTGGGCCCGAACAGGAAACTGTAGCTCGAAGACAGCTGATGGTTCGACACCTGTCGGGCGGTGGGTCTGAGCCAGTCGAAAAGTCCCACAGGGGCCTCCTTTGCGTTGTCGTGAGCGTTAGAGGACGAGCAGCCCCCGCGAGTCGTACACCGACGTGCCCGTATCGCTACTGCCGCCTCGGATGGCGCGGTCCAAGGCCATGATGGTGGCCACCACCCCGTCGATCTTCTCGGTGGACTTTTGCTTGTCGGGTTTGATGTTGCCCGCCGGGTCGGTACGCACGTGAATGTTGTCGACCATCCAGGCCAGCACCGGGTGCCCGCCATGGGCGAGCCTGCCCTCGAGTGCGAGCTTCATCAGCTCCTTGCTCGGCGGGCTCATGTCTTTGAAGCCCTGCCCGAACGGGACGACGGTGAAGCCCATGTCTTGCAGGTTCTGGCTCATCTGGACTGCGCCCCACCTGTCGAAGGCGATCTCGCGGATATCGAAGCGTGTGCCGAGCTGCTCGATGAGGTTCTCGATGTGGGCGTAGTGGACCACGTTGCCCTCCGTGGTCTCCAAGAAGCCCTGGGCTTGCCACAGGTCGTAGGGCACGTGATCGCGCGCCACCCGCAGCGCCAGGTTGTCCTCGGGGATCCAGAACCACGGGACGATCCGGTACTTCTCGTCGTCCCCGTAGGGTGGGAAGACGAGGACGAACGCAGTGATATCTGTTGTTGAGGCGAGGTCAAGTCCGCCATAGCACGGCCTTCCTTCAAGATCAGCTAGATCAACGCGGTCGCTGTTCTGGTTCCAAATGTGCATGGGCATCCACCGCACCGACTGCTTCACCCACTGGTTCAGCCGCAGCTGGCGAAACGAGTTCTCCTCGGCCGGGTTCTGGCGAGCCGAGTTGCACGCGGCCCGCACCTTCTCCACCGGCACCGTGACCCCAAGGGAGGGGTTGGCCTTGTGCCAGACATCTTCGCTCGTCCAGTCATCATCCACATCAGCGCCGTAGATCACCGGGTAGAAGGTAGGGTCGTGTTTCTTACCCGCGAGAATGTCACGCGCTTTTTGGTGCTGCTCGTAGCAGATACTGTGGGTGTCAGTACCTGCGGTGGTGATGAGGAAGTACAGAGGCTGGGTACGCGCGTCACCGGAGCCTTTCGTCATGACGTCGAACAGGGCCCGGTTGGGTTGAGTGTGCAGCTCATCAAAGACGACACCGGAGATGTTGAACCCATGCTTGGAGTACGCCTCCGCCGAGAGCACCTGGTAGAAGCTGTTGGTCGGCTTGTAGATGATCCGCTTCTGACTGCTGAGGATTTTCACCCGCTTCGATAGAGCCGGTGATTGGCGGATCATGTCGGCGGCGACCTCGAAGACGATGCTGGCTTGCTGCCGGTCGGCCGCGCACCCGTATACCTCGGCGGCTTGCTCCCCGTCCCCGCAGGTCAGCAGCAGTGCGATCGCGGCAGCCAACTCGGACTTACCCTGCTTCTTGGGGATCTCCACATACGCGGTGGTGAACTGGCGGTAGCCATCGGGTTTGATGGTGCCGAACAGGTCGCGCACGATCTGTTCTTGCCACTCCAGCAGCGTAAACGGTGTGCCTGCCCAGCGGCCTTTCGTGTGGCGCAGCGCCTGAATGAACGCGACGGCGAAGTCGGCTTTGCGCTGGTTGTAGGTAGAGCCTGCGGCCATGAACCTGGTCGGCTGATACGTGCTCGTCATCGGGCAGCAGCTCCTTCCTCGGGGCATAAGAAAAGCCCCAACCATGTGGGGCGAAACGGATCACCTCGGGCCAGGCTCGGCCCGTTTGCGTGGTCGGGGCGGCGCGAGGGGTTAGCAGTAGGTGTGGCGGAAGTTGGCGACCACCTGGCCGGTGTCGAAACCGCCGTAGCTCCAATCGGACAGGCTGCGCTGCCTGGCCAGGGCGATGATCTGATCGGCTTTGGTGTAGTACCAGCCGATGCAGCTGAGCGTGTGGACGGGGATCTTCTCGGCCCCGACCTCCTCAGCGAGCTCCTCCAGCACGCTGAAGGGGATCTCAGCGACAGCCTGGATGTCACCGTGCGCCACCGCGTCGGCGGGGATCTGAAGGTGGCTTGTGATCAGGTGCCCAGTGGCCTCCATGCTTGTTACTCCTGGGTTGTGGCGGGGATCTGGGCGAGGGCCCAAGCGATAGCATGCCCGGCATCGTCGAAAAGCTGGTCAGCCTCGGCGATGAGCTCCAGGGCGCATTCGCTGCGGCCGCGCGAGTTCGGGCCGAAGCCGTCGATCGGGGCTTCGGTCAGGCGGTAGACCTGGGCGCTGTTGCCGTAGCCGTCTTTCTTGGTCCAGGTCACGAAAGAAGCCAGCGTGTAGTCGCCGTGTGCGAGGATCGCCCCGTAGGAGTCGACGCGCATCTGCAGGGCTTCGGTGGTGAGCTTCTCGGTGGTGTTCATGGCTGTTGTCCTTTCCTCAGGTGGTGTTCTTTTTTCATGTACATACAGCCATAGGTGCGGGCACTTATCCAGTCATTATTTGCCCTGATGAGCCGCTATTTTTCGGGCTTTTTGGTGGGTAGGGTTTCCCAGGAGTCCTCGCCCGGGATCAGCCCCAGATTCGATCCGGTGTCCCAGTCGACGTGGACGGTGCCGAGGTCGTCGACGAACGCCACGGTGCCAAGCACACCAGGGCGCAGCGTCGTGTACGGGTCGCTGGTGGCGATCAGGCGCACCCGCTGGCCAGGAGTCATGGTCAGTCCTCTTTCCTACTTGCAGGGGTGCGCCAGGCGGCGTCGCCTTCCAGGCCTGCCAGCAGGATGCGGCGTGCCTGCTTGTGTTCGGGGCCGATGAAGCCCAGGGAGAGCAGGAAGCAGCGCATCGTGTACTTGTCATTGCCCGGTGCAGGCGGTGTGGATCGGATCCGGGTTGCCTCCTGGGCGCGTTGGCAGAGCCTGGCCACAAGCGGGATCACCGCCTCGCGTGCCGTCTCCGGCGTAATCGACTCACACCACGGGAACGAGACGGTCTCGTCATCGTTGAACTGCACGGGTGTGGCCGGGATGCCCAAGGCCTTGGCGATCAGTGGCCCTTTGGCCGCTAGGAGCGCTTCGAGGTTGGCGCGAGTGCGCTCACTCCACCCGGTGGTGGGCATCGTGACCGTCAACGCCACCTCGCCCGGGTCGGCGGTTTCAAAGCCCGCCTTGTGTGCGGACTCGAGCACGGCCTGCGCCTCGATACCATCTGGCAGGTAGAGGGTCCAGTCCCGATCCAGCGTGGCGTCTGCGATTTGGTAGGCAAACGAGGGCGTGCCCAGATAGGTGGCCTCGGTGCCAAGGTGATCGGCGAGAAGCTGGGCGAGCTTTTTCCTGCCCGTTTTGTGCGGGGTGAAGGCGAGGATGCTCATGCCACGACCTCCTTCTCGAACCAGGCGGCCACCATGCTGAGGAAACGCGTCGGGTCGTATTCGATCACGCGCACCACCAGCTGGTAGCCGCGAGCTCTGGCAACCCGCAGGGTTTCCTCGGGGTCGTAGACGTTGACTCCGGCTGCGATGAGTTCGCTGATTTCGATGTGTAATTCACTCATGACCAGTCCTTTTCGCTCGATTCCCCGGGGCTGGGGGTGCTTTCGGTCATGTACATACAGCCATACGTTTTTCCGCTTATCCAGTCGTTTTTGCCCTCATCAACGGCTCAGTTTCACGCCCCTGTTTTCCCTGCATATTGCGGGGTTTTATTCGCGGTCGCGGTCGACCTGTTTGACCAGATCCAGATACGTGTACTGGGTGTTGCCTCGCTGGCAGGTGATCCCGGCCGCGTCCCCGGTCGCCTCGGCGTAGCGGCGCAGGATCACCGAGGCGTACTTCTCGTCCAACTCCATGAGGTAGGCGATGCGGTCGGTCTGCTCGGCGGCCATCAGGGTCGAACCGCTGCCAGCGAAGGTGTCGAGGATGATCGCGTTGGCCTGGGTGGAGTTGCGGATCGGATAAGCCAACAGGTCCAGCGGCTTGCTCGTCGGGTGGTCGGAGTTCCTTCGCGGCTTGGCGAAGTTCCAGATCGTGGTCTGTTTCCGGTCAGCGAACCACTTGTGCTTGGCACCTTGCTTCCACCCGTAGAGCACTGGTTCGTGCTGCCACTGGTACGGCGAGCGTCCCAGGACAAGGGAGTCTTTGACCCAGATGCAGCAGCCGGAGAGCTTGAACCCAGCGTCGATGAACGCTTTGCGGAAGTTCAGCCCTTCGGTGTCGGCGTGAAACACATACGCCGACCCACCCTTGTCGAGAACACCCGCCATGTTGGTAAACGCGACGAGTAGGAACTCGTAGAACGAGTCGGCCCTCATCGCATCGTTCTTGATCGTGAGCCCGTCGGAGGACTCGAAGGCCACGTTGTAGGGCGGGTCGGTAAGCACCAGGTTCGCGCTCTTGCCATCCATGAGCACCGCGACATCGTCTGCGTTGGTGGCATCCCCGCAGACCAGCCGGTGCCTGCCGACAGTCCAAATGTCGCCGCGCTGGACGAACGATGCGGCCTCGAGCGCGGCGGTGAGATCGAAGCCGTCATCGGTGACCTCGTCATCGTCGAGGGAACCAATCATCGCCTGGATTTCGTCATCGTCGAAGCCGGTGAGCTCGGCATCAAAGTCAGCCGCGTCCAGGTCGGCGATGAGCAGGGCCAGCTTGGATTCATCCCAGTCGCCGCTGATCTTGTTCAGCGCGACGTTCAGGGCCTTTTCGCGGGTCTCGTCCAGCTCGACGACCACGCAGTCAACATCGGTGTGGCCAAGGTCAGCGAGTACTTTCAGGCGCTGGTGGCCGCCGACGACGTGGCCGGTGGTGTGGTTGTAGATCACCGGCTCGACGTAACCGAACTCGGTCAGCGACCGCTTGAGTTTCTCGTAGTCCGCGTCCCCGGGCTTCAGGTCCTTACGCGGGTTGTAGTCGGCGGGCTTGAGCTCACTGATGGGTAGCTGCTTGATGAGCACGGCGGGTCACCTCTTCTCTGAGCTTGTCGGCATATGGCAGTGTCCATTCCCACTCGCTCAGGCCATGGCCCATGTGCCCGCAGGTGGCAAGCTTCGCGTAGATGGGGGCTCTAAGGCCGAGGCGTTCGATGATCGCGGCCGGTCGCAGCGGGAAGACCGCCAGGGCGGCGTCGGTGAGCAGCCAGTCCGGGTGCTGGCCCGTGCCGAAGGTGTCGATGTGGAACGCGACCGGGTCAGCCTTACCAATCGCATAGGAGATAGCGACGTGGCATTCTTCGGCCAGGCGCGCATCCACCAAGGTCTTCGCGATCAGGCGCGCCATGTACGCACCCGTCCGGTCGACCTTGGAGGGGTCCTTACCCGAGAACGCGCCACCGCCGTGCGGGCCGAGCCCACCGTAGGTGTCGACCATGAGCTTGCGCCCGGTCAGCCCGGTATCAGCGGTGGGGCCACCCTCGACGAAACGCCCTGAAGGGTTGATCAGGATTTCGGTGTGTTCGTCGATTTCGATCTCGCGACACGCCGCCGAGATAACCAGCGAAATCAGACGCTGGTTGAAATCCTCCACGTTAATGCCTGGCTTGTGCTGGACCGAGACCACAATCGTGGCGATACGTTTAGGGGTTTCGCCGTCATACTCAACAGTGACCTGGGCTTTCCCGTCCGGGCCGAGCTCTGGAATCTTGCCGTCTGTGAATGCTTGATCGAGACGCTTGCAGATCCGGTGAGCATAAACCAGTGGCAACGGGAGTCGTTCTTCGCTCTCGGCTGTGGCGTAGCCGTAGACGGTGCCTTGATCGCCAGCACCAACCATTACGTGAGAACTCGTATCACCGTGGCGTGCTTCTAAAGATTTATCGACCCCGCCAGCAATATCGCTCGATTGGCAGTGAATTTTGGCGCGGATGCGGAACCGGCGCGGATCATAACCCACATGCTCAAGCGCTGCGCGTACCAGTATCGGAATCTCAAGCTTTGCCTTGCAGGTGATCTCGCCAGCGACATAGATGCGTGCTTTGGTTGCCATCACTTCGACAGCCACTCTGGCGGCAGGGTCTTCGTAGAGGGCACGATCCAAAATGCAGTCGGCGATGTAGTCGCACAGCTTGTCCGGGTGCCCGGCGCGCACGCTTTCAGCGGTTTTCAACGACATATACAACTCGCTTTCATAAATTGATATGGGGTGGGAATAAAAAAGTGAGCGCCAGCTGTGCGGGCGCTCACTAAGACGATGATTGAGAAGTGGGTCAGAGTTAAGGCAGCAGGGTGTGTTCGATGCCGTCTAGGATCACATCGATGACGAGGTCGTAGTATTCCTCGGACATCGCTTCTTCTTCATCAAGGTGTGAGAGAGGCTCCAGGTAAGAGTTGACAATACTGGTCAGTCCAACAGATTGAGCCATCATAGGCTCAAGCCTGACAAGCGTTTCGTGCAGGTTGTGGTGAGGTTGGATTTGATTGGATGCGCGCAGGTTTCTCGCTCCGATCGTGTGGATGATCGAGTTCGCGATAATTGTGTAGGCCACAGGCGAATTGTCACCAAACCCAGCTTCTTGTAGTTTGGCCCAGGCTCCATCGATCATCGGCAAAAACTGTTCAGTGAACTTGCCCCGCGCGAACCTGTCGGTAATCCCTGGATATGCTAACAATGCGGGGCGTAGATTGTGAGCCATAGCTCGAAACCAGGCTTTCCATTCAAGGTCCGGGTCGGGAACTTCAATCCCGACACATACCCGGTCTACAACAGCATCACAAATGGCTTCCTTGTTTGGAAAATAATGATAAATCACTGAGGGAACCACGCCCAGTTCACGGGCAATGTCCCGTACTGACCATCCCTCAACGCCACTGATCGCGCTTAACTGTACAGCTTGTTTGACAATCAGCTCGCGTGATAGCCCAGCCCTTCGCCCCGTTAGCACAGTGTTCATAAGGTGACCCTTAACTTATTCCTTGACCCTTACTAGAACACCATTCTACAATATCCCTAAGTGAAACAGTGTTCTAGTAATGGAGTGTAGTGATGCCTGACCCTCGTAGCAATAAGCCGACACAGAGTTCTATTGAGCCAGGAGCGCAAGCGAACCTGGTAGTGGGAATCGTTTTTCTCGCCTTTATGGGGCAAATGATTCTCAATCCGATCATCGCGCCACTGTCACGACAGATGGGATTGCGGGAATGGCATATTGGCGCCACTATCTCTTTGGCAGCGATTGTACTAGCGAGCTTGAGTGCTTATTGGGGGCGAGCTTCCCAACGTGTCGGCGCTAAACGTGTACTCGCTGCCGGGCTTGTGATCGCGATCATCGCTTTGAGCGCCTTCGGTATTGTCTCCTACCTGGGGATGAACCAGGTAGTTGGCGGTGTCGGACTAGTTTTTGGTGTTGTGATCACTCGTGGTTTGCTCTATGGCGGAGGGATTTCAGCGATCGCCCCGACCGCGCAAGCCCACCTGGTCACGCATGCTGCCAGCGAGAACGGGCGGGTAAAAGCACTGGGCATGATTGGAGCGGCTCAAGGGATGGCCTCCATTGTTGGAGGTGTTACTGGAGGCGTGTTAGCCGCTGCTGGTGGCCTGCTCTTGCCCTTGGTGGTCATGCCCGTTGTGATGGTGATTGGTCTGGTTGTTCTCTTGGTGAGTTTCGCACCTCAAAGCCAAGGGCAACTTTTTGCAAAGCCTCAACGGATTCGCTTCACTGATCCGCGTGTAGCTCCCTGGCTAGCAACTGGTCTGGTGATGTTTTTTGTGTTTTCTTCTGTTGCTACGATTTTTGGATTCACTGTCCAAGACCGCTTCGCCCTGTCGGCAACTGCGACCGCAGGTATTTCCGCGATTTACCTGACCATCATGGGCGTGACCATGATCATTGCCCAAGCGGTGATTGCTCCAAAGACAGGGTGGGGAGCAGCGAAGCTTTTACGTACTGGTCTGACCATTACACTAGTTGCAACTGTGCTCATTTGGCCTACCTCCTCGCACGCTTTACTGGTTGTCGGGTGTATCGTGCTGGGGGTAGGTATGGGACTGGCGATGCCCGGGTACAACACTGGCCCAACCTTGAAGATGAGTGCAGATGAGCAAGGCGCAGTGGCTGGCATCATTAACGCTAATAATGGGTTGGCGTACGCGATTGCCCCGCTGGCTTCGACCGCCCTTTACGGGTGGAACCCGCTGGCACCCTTCGCCGTCTGTATCGCCTTGATTGCAGTGGTCGTCATCTACGCCCACACCGCACCCGCACTACGCCAATAACTATGAGCGTGCCTGAAGTAGCCGTTCCATCACGTTATCCGCAGGAGTCGGCCCCGAGTAGTCCACCAGCGAGTTGGCTTTGACCACATCGAAAATCTCGTACCAGAGCGTATTCGCCTGCTTGCTAAACGACTGAGACATAGCCACGAATGGGGACGCGATAGCCGCCCCCGTGGTCGGATGCTTACCCAACAGGCCAAAATCGGAGATTGCTTCTTCGCATTGAATGAACCGAGCAAAATTCTGCGCATAAGCCTCAATCAACCGTGGAGCTACGAGTTTTTCGCAGCCGCGCTCCTTGAGCCAGTTCCAGGTATCGCGGTAGATTACGTCAGCACCCAAAGGGTTACCATCACGCTGCACAGCCGCCAAATAAGCCGAAGGTTCTGGCATTACGCTACCTTCAAGATCCCCGCCCGCTTCCAGATCTGGTGGGTCGAGCGACGCGATGTGGAGGACGCGTGCGTCTTTGCCTTCGGTGATCTTCTCAAACGCAGGTGTGGGCTTCGCACCTGAGCCTGCTCTGCGTCCGCCGCGCAGTGTTCCGTCTTTCGCCATGAAATCTCGCCTCCTTCCAGGCGGTTAGCCCGGTGATGGAGGGCTTGGGGGTTAATACCCTGTTTGATTCGGTCTTTTTGTGTACGGTTGGCCCCGCCCGCTGAGGAGCAGCCCAGCTGTGGAGATCCGCTCGCCCCCACCCCCTCGGCAAGCGCGCCACGTCGCCTCGTGCCGGGCGAACGGGGTCGAGGTTGGCACAGGTGAGGGTCGGCAGGGAGGCCGCGACAGGCGGGCACACAGCGCTTTTTAGTAGCTGTAGACCCGAGGGGCTTGCCGCCACCGGTCGCCATCGAGCGCGGACTGGCGCGAGTGGCACGGCTTGCACAGACTGCGCAGGTTCGACTCGTCGTGGGTGCCGCCGTGGTCGAGCGGGATCACGTGGTGGACCTCAGCCACGGGCGTGTACCGGCCACGGGCCAGGCAGTCCTCGCACAACGGGTGGGCTTCGACGTAGGCCGCGCGGATCTTTCGCCACCGGTGGTCGTAGCGTCGGTTGATCTTCGGGTCGCGCTGGTAGTTGCGGTAACGGGCGTCCTCTTCCTTAGCGTGGGCCGGGCAGAACCGGGTGCCGGTCAGCTCGGGGCAGCCGGGCTGGGAGCACGGGCGCTTGGGTTTGAAAGGCATCCGTCTCACCACCCTTGTCGTTCATGGCAACGACCCCCAGACGAACCGTGATGATTCGTCTGGGGGTCGGGACCTACTTTTCAACCACTTACAGCATGCGACAGGCACACCCTGAGAGTCATCCCCTCTTTGCGACACTCATGCGCGCCAATGCTTCAGTCTCTGCCGAACAAGAGACGCGCGAAGCGGGCAAGGGCGCGCTGCTTCTTGGCGAAGGCAGTCTTGCGTTCGACGTAGAAGTGTTCGGCGACTTTGACGGCGGCGTCCTCGGCGGAGAGGTCGTCGAGGAAGAAGACCTCGAGGACCAGCCGGTCATCGTCGCTGAGGCTTTCCCAGGCCGGGTTGAACCAATCCATGTAGGCCTGCGCTTTTTGGTTGCGGGCTTTGAGCGCGTCGAGGTTGTCGAGGATCGAGCAGACTCTCGCTTCACCGGCGTGCGGGTTGTTGCCCCGTGGCAGGCCGTCGAATCGGGGTGAGCCGATTGAGGTCAGTGAGGCTTTGAGCTCGTTGGCGTACCCGTCGCCTTGCTGGAGAATGACAGCTTGGGTTGCGTAGTCCTGGAGGACGCCGATGGCGGCTTTGCGGTAGTCGAAGTAGTCCCAGATGGGGTGGTCGTTCATGAGTGTGCCTGCTTTCCCAGAGTGTCGGCGACCGCATTGATCAACGCAGCCTGTGTCATGTCTTTGTTGTCCAGCGCGGCCAGTACCGCCTCATCGAGGGTGTGGTCTGCGGCCAGGTGGGTGATCGTCACCGGCTGGTCTTGTCCCTGGCGGTAGAGCCTCGCGTTGGTCTGCTGGTAGAGCTCCAGGGACCAGGTCAGGGAGAACCAGACCAGGAGGTTGCCGCCTTGCTGGAGGTTGAGCCCGTGCCCGGCTGAGGCCGGGTGGATCAGTGCCAGCGGGACCTCACGGGCGTTCCACTGGGTAATGTCGGCGCTGGTTGTCAGCTCGCGGGCCCCGGGGAACCGCGTGGTGATGCGCTCACGGTCGTGTTTGAACCAGTAGGCCACGAGCAGCGGCTGCCCGTTGGCGGCCTCCACGAGGTCTTCGAGCGCGTCGAGTTTGCGGTCGTGCACCACTACGGTGTTGCCGTCCTCGTCGTAGATCGCACCGGAGGCCAGCTGTAGCAGCTTGCCTGACAGGGCTGCGGCGTTCGCGGCGTCGATGACCTGCCCGTCGAGGTCGAGCACCATCTCATCTCGCAACCGCTCGTAGGCTTTGCGCTCCTTCGGTTCGAGGTCGACGAGCGTCGTGGTGACCGTCAGCTCAGGCAGGCGCAGGTAGTCGGTGGTGCGCATCGACAAGGTGATGTCGCTGATCGCCTCGTAGATCTCGTCCTCAGCACCGGGTGCGGGCTTGTAGGTGAAGATCTGCTGGCCGTTTCGCCGATCGGGCACGAACCAGCGGTTGCGGTAGTGGGTGATGAACCTGCCGAGGCGCTGGCCCTCATCCAGCAGACGGAACTGCGCCCACAGGTCCATCAGCCCGTTGGCTGCTGGTGTGCCGGTCAGCCCCACGATCCGGGTGAGACGTGGCCGCACGGCTGCGAGTGCTTTGAACCTCTGCGCCCGGTGGTTCTTAAACGAGCTCAGCTCGTCGATGACGACCATGTCGAACGGCCACGTGTTGCCGAGATGTTTCACCAGCCAAGGCACGTTCTCTCGGTTGATGACGGTCACCATCGCCTCGGCGGCAAGCGCATCCACCCGCTGGGATTTCGACCCGACGGCGACCGCGATGGTGAGTCCTGCCAGGTGGTCCCACTTGGTAGCTTCGGCAGGCCAGGTGTCGCGGGCGACCCGCAGGGGTGCGACGATGAGGACCCGGCGGGCCTGGAAGGAGTCCAGCAGCAGATTCCAGATGGCCGTCAAGGTGATCACCGTCTTGCCTAGGCCCATCCCGAGGAGGATCACGGCCTGCGGGTGGTCTTCCACAAACTGGGTGGCCTGTCGTTGGTAGTCATGCGGCTCGTAGCGCATCAGCCACCTCCTTTGTGCCTTCGACGCTGTCGACGACGACTACGTCCATGCCGTGGTCTGTGAGTTGCTGGATGCGGCGGCGTTGGATGGGGCGTGGGAGGCGTCCGGGTGCTTTGAGTTCGACGAAGATGACGCGTCCACGGTGGATGCAGATGCGGTCTGGAACCCCTGCGGTGCCGGGGCTGGTGAATTTCCAGCAGATCCCGCCGATCGCCTCAACGGCTTGCTTCAAGTGTTGTTCGATTGCGTGCTCGTTCATGGTTCATGTCCTCTCGTGTGAGAGGCCCATGACGACCTATGACGATGCGATATGGACTTTTCCTAAGGGCTATATTTTCTGCCCTATAGCAAACTCACATATGGGTCGTCATAGGTCGTCATAAGGCCCGTCTGTCTTAGTTGTCGAACTCGTTCTTCAAGGCCAAACCGTGGACGAACATGCCGTGCATCGTCCTTTTACGTGTGAAGCCGTGGTGTTCGACGGTGGCGTTGAAATCGACCATGGGACGCGCCCACCCGGAGGTCGACATCGCCCACGCCCGATAGGCCTGATACAAATCCCCGGCCCGTTCCGACAGCCCCGGGTCAAGGTCGCAGTTGGCGTCAAGGAACTGAGCGAACCAGTTGTTCTCTTCCCGATACGCCGCTGATGCCTCCACCACGCGGGCGGGAGCCTTGAGGTGGTAGTCCTCGGCGTGGATGAGGCGCGCGCCCTCCATAATCCAGGCCAGGATCGCCCCGCCTGCCTGCGTGTAGAGGTAGTCGGCATAGTTCTTGATGTCGGATGCGCCTTCGATCTTCGCCTCGAAGGGGATGACGATGAGCCTGCGCCAGATGCCCGCATCCATCGCACCCACCCTGGGCAGATGGTTCGTGTAGAGAATCAAGGTGTGCGATGGGGTGAAGGCAAACGGTGCCTTGTACTTCTTCTCCGCGTAGATCTGATCGGTGGAGGCCAGCTGCTTGACCACGGAGGTGGACATGCGCACGCCCTCTTCGGACTCGGCGGAAATGATGAGGCGTTTGCCTTTGGCCTCAGCCAGCTCCGGTTTAACGTTGCGCATCCCACCGATCGTGAGCACATCAGCACTCATGTTGCCCGCGTAGGTGCCCAGCACCCTCGCGATCGTGTTCCAGAACGTCGATTTGCCGTTACGACCATCCCCGTAAGCGATAACGAGGGCCTCGACGAACACTTGCCCGATCGCAGCCAAACCGACGATGCGCTGCACGTAGGCGATGAGCTCAGCATCGCCCTGGAAGAACACCTCGAGGGCTTCCTGCCACAGGTGCGCCCCGTCGGTGCCAGGGTCGAGGCTGGTCTGCTTAGTCACCAGATCCGCCGGGTCATGATCGCGGCGCGATGCGGCTCCGTGGCGCAGATCGTAGGTACCTGATGGGGTGTTGAGCAGATACGGGTCTGCATCCAGCTGCTCAGGGGTGGTCAGCAGCATGGGGCGGGCTTCTTTCAGGCAGTTGGTGATCCCGCGCGATTCGCGGCGTTTGAGAGCGTAGGCCGCATAGGTTTTCGCGTCCTCGAACGCGGCGAACGCCTTCTGCTGGGCGGCGTTGAACATGGCCTGGGCTTTCGCCTTCGACATCGACGCCAACAACATGGCAGCCCCCGTGGCGGCGAGCTGGTCTTTGGCGTCTTCGAGCAGCTCGTGGGCCTCGGCCAGTTGGCGTTCGGTGAGCTCCTGGGCGACGGCTTGGGCTGCGGGAGCGGATTCGTACCAGACACCGTCGTAATAGACGAGCCAGTCGGTGGCCTCCGAGTAGCGCAGCGAGTCCGGGTACGCCTTGGCTAGGGCGTGGGCTTGGCCGACGTCGCTGTAATCGGCGGGTCGTACAGAATCCAGGCTCGCCTCAAAATCCTCTGGTGGCACATACCCGGGCTGGTTCTCGACCGTCTTGGCGAACCGGGTGGCCGACCGCCAGATCGCCTCCACCTCCGCCTCGGGCAGCGGCGGGTTGCAGCGGGCGGCCTTACGGTCAAACAAGTCGCGCGCCTCATCAGTCGTGCCGAGGCGAATCAGCAGCCTGCCAGCAAACCTCGACAACGTCGCATTCCGGGAGCCTTCCTCGATGGACTGGGTGGCGTCATCCCACTGGGCGAACACGTCCTCATCGACCGCGTCGGCAAGCCAGGCGTCGATGGTGCGTTCACCCTCGACCACGGTGACACTCGGATCATCATGGCCGTAGATGAACCGGCCTGCGTCGATCGCGTTAGGGTCGAAGAACTCAAACCGGGCGGCGAGCTGCTTTTTCAGCCCCGCATAGGCGTCAGCATCAGCCACGGGGTTAATTGGGAAGTAGACGTGGAAGCGGGGTCTTGCCGACTGGGCACCTTTCGCCTTTTGGTGGTTCCTGCTGGTGGCGGTCATCAACGCCACACCCGGCAGCCGCTGCGTCAGCGACTCCGGGGTGACCCATGTGGCCTGGTTCTCGGTGTGGGAGTTGTCGACGTCCATGACCAGGCAGTTCGAGGTCACGAAACTGCCAGCCGAGCGCCTGCCACCCACGTACTCGGCAACCACATGATCCAACCGCGTAACCGCCTCCAGGTCGGCTGCCGTGGTCACGATGTGCGGGTTCGGGTAGTGGGCGTTATTTTGCTGGCTTGCCACCTGCGCGGTGAACATCGTCATCGCCTTCATAGGGTGACCTCCTCAAAGTCGGCGTCGAAATAGGTGATCGGCAGCTCGAGGTGGTGGGCCCATTCGATCTCGGCGCGCATCCCTGCCGAGACACGGGCCGTGTAGACCCAGATCGCCTCGCACTTGCTCAAAAGAATTCGGTTGAAAAACATCGCCAGCTCGCGGTCGCTCGCGTCGGTGTCGTCCATGAACTGCGGGAACAGCAGGTGCGGGGCTAGTGGGATTTTGTTCTGGGCCACCGCGTGAGCACACAACGCGCGAGCCAGCCCCACGTTGTTCTCTGTGTCACCGGAGTACGGCGAGCAGATGTAGACCAAGGGCCGGTAGCCGTACTCGGCGCGCTGGAGATTCTTCAGCGCTGTGAACGCGGTGGGATCTGGGTAGCCCTCCGTGTTGTGGGGCGAGAAACCCAGGTCGGTGGTGAGAGCAGTCGTCGTCATGCCGCACCGCCGTCCTGTTCGATGACCGGCAGCAGGCCGAACTGGTTCTTCAACAAGTCGTAGACGAACAAACGGCCCTTTTGGGTCCAGTACATGTGCGTGCGGGTCTTGCCCTCGTCGTATTCGTGGGTCTTGGACTGCGTGTAGCCCTGCTCGGCGAAGCGGGCGTAGAGGAACCAGCGGCCGGACTGCTTGAACTGCACCCCAGCCTCGTGCAGCAGCGTGTTCAGCTTCTTGGCTGACAGGCCGTAGTCTTTGGCGATTTCTGTGATGCTCAGCAGGGAATCCGACTGGAGCACCACGTCGTAGTAGGAGACCTTCGGGGCGGCCTCGAGCAGGGCTTGTTCGGCTGCCAGCCGCTTGGCCCGCTCGGAGCGCAGTTGGATGATGGCGTGCTCGAGGAACTCGTCGTTGTCTAAGAGTTCGTCGATGGCGTAGACGCCATGGCGGCGGATCGTGGGGAGGACCTCGTTGACAACCCAGGCTTCGAAGTCCTGGGCTGCGGGGAGCTTGGAGGAGAAGATGAGCCGGTACAGGTCACCTTCGGTGATGAACCTGGCTTCTTGAGTGCGCCCGAGCGCATCGACGATGGGGTAACGAAACGGAACCCCACGGCAATGATCCTGAATCGCCTTGCTGGTATTGGTGTATCCAAGCGCCGTGACCACATCACGGCCACAGAAATACACCTTGTCCTCATGCTCGACAGTTCGGATCGTTCCAAAGGCATCGTTGGTGAATACCTGAAGATCTCTCGTAGCCATGACTGGCTCCTTCTAAGAGCCAGGATTGACGTGAATTCCAGCAAGCCACGGGTGCGGCCGCGTCGGGCTCTCACGCATACGCCCCTGAGCGCGCAAGAATCCGGACACCCGGGTCTTGCTGAAATACTCAGGCCACTCGCTCACATGAGAAGCTGGAGCGGTGATGCAGTCCGATTCTTTCTCCCAACGCTCGACTATCCGCAGTATTGCGAATGTCCTGGCAAGTACCGATTTGCCGGGCCTAAGCGGAAGCCAAATCGACGAGCTTCTCCTCGACATTGGTGCGCCACCGCGTGTTGCCGGGAGTAAGCGAGAAGGACTGTTTGGCGCGCTTACGGAAGGAATGTCCGCAGCGCAAGCAGGTCAACTCACTCGTGAGTTCATAACGACTGCGATGAGCCCGGCACGGCATACCACCGATCGTCAGCGTTGGAATGATTCGCGCCGCTTGCTCAACAAGGTGCTGGCGACCGAAGGATGGCATATCGACGATGCTGGCGAGTTGACCCAACTCGCTGAGGCGGCACGCACATTCGATGATATCGAGCGTCTTACCAGCTCTCTCGTGGAGGAACTTCAGCGGCGCGGTACCCACGAACGCCTAATGGAGTATTGCAGCCAAGAACTGATCGCGGAGTCTCTGTTCCACGCGATATCCGAGGCAGCCAAGTCGATCCCTGACCGCATCCGCATCCTTACTAGCTTGACAGACGATGGTCAGGAGTTGTTCGACGCAGCTTTGGGAACAAACAATTCTGCCCCTAAGCTCGTGATTAATAGCTTTTCCACGGAGTCGGAAAAATCAGAGCACAAGGGTTTTAAGAACCTGCTTATAGGGATCCACGGGCACTATCGCAATCCCCGCGCTCACAAAACCCGACTAGGTAGTGAGGAAGGTAAACATGACTTCCTCGATGCCTTCAGCTTGTTCTCCTATGTCCATCGTCGCCTCGATTCCGCCCAGCAATATCAGTCCTTCATGTAGAAATCACACGCGTACCCGTCTGCCTCTAGCGGCAACCCTGCTGCCCAGTCGGGCGCGGTGGACATCAGCTTGCAGATCTCGTCCACGGTGGCCGTGGCGGTCTCCACGACGATCTCGTCATGGACGTGCATGACGATCCTGTGCCCAGCCTCAGCGACCTGGTGCATGGCGTACGTGAGCAGGTCTCGGGCGACGGCTTGGACGATGTTCTCGGTGAGTTTCCCACCGTAGGTTTCCAACTGGCCCCACTTGCGTCCCGTTGTGATGCCCTCGTGGGTGATGGCAGTGCCACCGAACCTGTTCTCACCCAGCTTGGGTTTCACGTAGGCCAGGCGACGTCCGGAGGGCAGGCGGATGAACATGATCCCGGAGTCCACGGTGAAGGTCAGCGCACCAACACTTGTCGGCTGGCGGGTGCTGATCGTCTCGATGGCGGCGGCGTTGATGTCGGCCCACAGTTGCACAACGCTGGGGTTGGCTGCCCGCCACGCATCGACCAGCGGCTGGAGCTCGGACTCGGCGAGCCCCATCCGCAGCGCCCCCATGGCTTTCAGAGCTCCGACGCCGCCTTGATAGCCACAGGCGAGCACAGCGATCTTGCCCTTCTGACGCAGCTCGGCGTTGGCTCCGTGCTTGTCGACGGGGACACCGAACATGCGGCTCGCGGTCTCGCAGTACAAATCCTTCCCGTCACGGAAGGCCTCAAGCGTGGTGGCCTCGCCTGCAAGCCACGCGATGACCCGCGCCTCGATCGCGGAGAAGTCGGCCACCACGAACCTGTGACCGTCGGCGGGGATGAACGCCGTGCGGATCAGCTGGCTAAGCGTGTCGGGCACGGAGTCGTAGAGCAGCTCGACGGCTTCAAAGTCTCCGGTCCTCACGAGGCTTCTGGCCTCACTGAGGTCTGGTAGGTAGTTGCGGGGCAGGTTTTGGACTTGGACGAGGCGGCCAGCGAAACGCCCGGTGCGTCCTGCCCCGTAGAACTGGAGGAACCCCCGTCCGCGCCCATCACGACCTGCCACGTGCTGCATCGCCTCGTACTTCTTCACCGACGACTTCGCAAGCTCACCGCGCAGCAAGAGGACCTCACGCACCTGGCCGGTAGCGGTGTCGAGCGCGGCGGCGACTTCGTCTTTCGTCAGTGACTGCAAGGGCGCGCCGTGATCGGCAAGCCACTCCTTGAGCTGGATCGGCGAGTTCGGGTTCTCCAGTCCAGTGAGCTCTTGTGCCCGGGCAAGCGTGGTGGCGCGGTGCTGCCGGTCGCACGCCACAGCGTTGTCCACGAGCACCCGGTCGAGCCGGATGCCGGTGTCGTTGACGTTCTGGTCCAGGGCGTAGGTGTCCCACTCGGCTTCGGGCATCGGGAAGTCAGCCAGCCTGTCGTGGATCGCGAGCTCCACCTCGACGTCGCGCCGGTTGTAGGAGATGAACTGCTCCCACCCGTCCGGGTCGGATGCGGGTGGATTGCGCATCCCGCCTTGGTTGAACACGCTGGGCTTGGCCGGGGTACAGAACTGACGGATGAGTTTCTTACCTGCACCGTCTTTTCGTACCGGAAGGTCAAGGGCGGTGGCGACCTGCTCCAGGCTCATCGGCAGGCCGAGGTACGCGCTCCAGACCATGGTGCAGCGCCACTGCGCAGGATTGAGAAATCTGCGGCCCGCCATGAGCTCCGGGTACTGTCGGGCGAGCCAGCTTGAAAGGCAGATGCGCTCGAACGTGGCGTTGAATGCCCACTTCACTACGAGCGGGTCAACCAGTGCGGCCAGCACCTTCTCGGGCAGTTGGTCTCCGTTGGCGAGATCGACGACCTCGACCGGGCCGCCGTCGATCGAGTAACCGAACAGCAGGAGCTCGAAGCCGTCGTGGTCGGCGTAGGGGTACACCCCGGAATTCGCCAGGTTCACCGGCGAGAAGGTCTCGATGTCAATGAAGAGTTCACGCATGCGCGACAGCTCCTAGAAAACAATGGGTGCTGGGAGGACACCGCAACCCTGAAGCGGGCGTGGTGTCCTCCCAGCACGGGTGAAGGGTTAGCGGTCGTGGTCAGCGTGATACTTCTCGAGCTCAGCCTCGGTATCAGCCATGAGCTTGTCGATGCGCTTGCGATCGCGGTGGATCGTCCACCGTTCGGCAATCACAGAGGCGACCTTTATGACGATGAGACCGAGGACAGCGCCAACGATCAGTTCCACGACTGTGGTGGTGTTTGCTGACAGCGCTGCTGAATAACACTCGTTCATGATGCTTCTCCGCTCTTCTAGTTGAGGAAGTCGTCCGAGGCTGCTGCGAAGCCTCCGAAGTCGGCCTCTGCGCTGATCCGGTTGCCGCCGAGCGGTTCGCCATCACGCAGCTTCTGGATGTTGCCCAGCCCGCAGGCGATACCCCGGTTGCCGTTCGTGTTGAACGCGTAGAAGCTGATGCTCACTCGCGCGTAGCAGCCCGAGTAGACCTCGTTGGCGTCCAGGATCGGCTGCAGGTCCGTACCCACGACCTGGGGTGGGGTGGTCGAGTTGGCGTTGACGAACATCGCGTTCGCATAAGCCTCATCATCGCGCTCGATATCACCATCACGCAGCGGGAGCTTCAAGGCGGCCTTGTTCGGGCGCTTGCCACCGAACTTGCCAATCCCAGCGTCGATCGCCGCGTCGATGGCGCGCTCGATCTTGGCCAGGGTCTCGGTGTCAGACTTCGGGATGATCAGGGACACGGAGTACTTGGGCTTGCCGCCCTGGATGGACTTTGCCTCGAAAATGTTGGCGTAGGACAGGCGAACTTCGCCGGTGACCACACGGGTCGGATTTGTTGCAGACATCTTGTCTTACCTACTTTCTTGTTCGTTACTTGATTGCAGTGAATTCATCTGTTGCCGACTGGATCTCCAGTGCGGGCCTCTTATCGGACTCGGGCACCAGCGTGGGCTTACCAGCGGGTTTGACCACGAGGTCCCCGAGGAGATCGGAAAAGCGCTTCTTGCCCAGCTGCTTCTCCAGCGCGGTGATGGTCTTGAGCTTGCGATCCCACACGTCGACACCGGCTGCCTCAGCTGTCTGGGCGACAGCGGCCTCGTCGGAGTATTTGCGGATCGAGCGGCCCTCGACGAGCTTGAACCCCGGCCAGGTCTTGCCCTGGTTCACCGCCAGCGACAGCGCGTGCGCTTCCACATCGGCAGCCCACGCCTTCAGGTCCGGAAGCTGGGCCAACACCTGTGCGATCTCGGCATCGCTGAGCTCGGCAGGGGGTGCGAACTCGTACTTGGCAAGCGCAAGGTTCGCCTCGGCGCGCGTCCGGCAAGTGGGTGCGAGCTTGCAGAACCGGCACCACTCACCAGGAGCGAACTCGCCATCCCCGCTGGCAGCCAGCGCGGCACGAGGCTTGACGACCTGTTCCGCCCACGCCTCTAGCTCGGCCACCGGAGCCCTCCAGGTTGAGACGTTCGAGCGTCTCGGCTGGAAGATCGTCACCGCCACTTCGTTGATGTCGTACAGCGACCCGAACGCGTTCAACGCTCCGAGGGCATAGAGCATGAGCTGCGGATTGTGCTCGGCCTCGACCATGACACCCTGGCCGTACTTCAAATCGATGATCTGAAGCGTGGGCTCGGCGATGATCACGCAGTCGCCGGTACCGAACCCACCCGGCACCACATGGGAGAAATCCAGGCGCTGCTCGATGAGCACCTGCGGATCAGCACACACCTGCCGCACATCACGCAGCCGTTCCTGAACGAAGGCCACGTAGTCATCCGTCAGGGCATCCATCTCCTCGTCATGCCAGCTTGAGACCGGCTTCGTGGTCGGAGCGTCATGGAGTGCTCGGCGCAGCTTCCACTCCGCCAGAGCATGCGCGGCGGTTCCTTGCTCGGCAGCAGACGAGGAGGACTCGGGTAGCCCAGCCTCCAGCGTTGCCGACGGCGGGCACGCCAACCACCGGTGCGCTCCCGAGGCGCTGAGCAGTGCGTGCTGGTCAGGCATCAGCAATCGCCTCCGCCTGCTCCAGCAGCTGCCCAAAGTTGGACGGGTCAACCTCGGAGAGCTTGTTTGCACCAGCTGTCTGGATGAGCTCGCGCACCTGCGCGGTGTGGCCTGCCTGTGACAGGCGCGCTAGCACCGTGCGGACCTGCTCCAACGTCACCTGCACAACCTCCGGGACCGGGGCCGGGGCAGGTTCCGGGGCTGGCGGCTGGTGAGCCGCTACGTACTCTTCGGCTGCAGCTTCCAGTGCTGGCTGGGCGAGCTGGGCTGCGGCGATCGGGCGAGCCCCCGACATACCAGGGTGATCCTCGAACGATTCCCACGCGGCCTCTTCGATCGCAGAGGCCAGCATCGTGACCCCCTCCGCGATCCGGTTCAGCGCCGGGATGTAGCGGTTCGCTTCGGTGACGTTCACGCGGCATCACCACCACTCTGGGTAACGCCGACGGCACGGGCCAGCGCCATGAGATCGTCGTCTGGGCGGATGATTTCTACTGAGCGGACCTGGTTGCCCGGCACGAGAACGGTGAGCTGCTGGGGGTTGCCGAGCAGCTTGCGGGCGATCCTGCTTCGGATGCTGACCTTGCGGGTAGAGACCGCAGCGTCAGGTTCGGGCTGGTCAGTCAACGTGACCTTGAGGCGATGATTGGACATCGTTTCCTCCTTGTGAATCAGATGAGCGTCGGTTTGTGCTGGCCTTCATGTGGGCCGGGCACTCATACGCCCCCGACGGGAGCTAGATCCGGACATTCCTGCTCGATGAATTCGCGAAGCTTTTTCAGAGCCCGCTTGACCGAGCGCCCGATGCTGTTCGCGCGCTTGGCCACGTCGGCTTCGTCGGCACGGGGCAGCTCATCACGCGCGATCTCGACGAAGGAGAGCCGCTCAAACACGTGCAGGCGGATGTGTTCGGCTTGCTTGGTGCTGACCTGAGACAGCAGCCAATCGACAACCAGCTCACTGTCGATCTGGTCTTCGTGAACCGAGACGTTCAGATACTGGGGTCCGTCGTGGACCTCGACTTCCCAGTCGTTATAGGAGAGGTCGCCACGGTTTCGAGCGTTTTCAGCGGCACGAAAACTGTGGTAGGCAGCGCGCAGATATGCGACCTTCCACTCCGGCACGTACGTCGGGTCGTAGAGCAAGCCGAGAACCTCATCGGCGCTCAGGCCAAGTTCTTCGTCTCCAACGGGTGGGTCGACGAGCTCGATCCACGCATAGTTTTGAGCGCCGTCCTTCGAGATGGTCGAAGGCACGTAGATCTGGGTGTAGACCTTGCCGCCGACCTTCTTGGTACGGACGGCGTAGGGCTGGTACTTACTGCCAGGTGCCTGGGTGGTTGAAAAAGTAGGAGTAGCCACAGCGGGCTCCTTCCGCTTGATGCGGAAAGACCCACAAGAGACGCTGCTACTCGTGCGATGTCGATGAACTGGTCTGCGTTGGCATGGCTATGGGCGGACATCCGGATGGATGCCCGCCCCAGCGGCTCCTGCAGATCGTTCCGACTTGGGACGAATAGAAACCTGAGCTCAGTTGTTGGCTACGGATCGGCGTGATCACGGTCGATCCGGTGGATGCGCCTCACGTTGCGTGAGGTGTCTCCATGGACTCGCCCGGATCGTGCACATCCCGGTCGTGTCCTGAGCGCGAGGCCACGCCACCTGCCCCGCATAACCCACGCGAGATACGCAATCGCCAACTTCTCGTTGCAAATGCACAGCCGTGATAGACTTTTGCCCATCTCTCGTGAACTATGTCCACGGTAGAAAATGGCACCTCGGCCATTTAGACGCTTTGGGACAGCCTGGGACAGTTGGGACAAACTCCGGTGGAGGTGATGGCGAAGTTGCTCTTCAACGATGTGATGAAGGCCGTCTACCCGCACCTGCGCGGCACCCGGAACACAGCAGACTTCATGCGCAACATGATCGAACGGCTATGCGCCGTCCCTGAGGAACACTGGTTCACGCCCCGAGGTAGGACACCGGATCAGGACTACAAGGATGAATCCCTGCGGAAGTTCTATAGTCGCGGGATCACGAAAAAGCTGGCGCGCGCCATGCTCGCTAATCCCACCCGCGACAACTTCGTCGATTCCCTCAACTACGTCGATGACATCGAAACGCAGTCAGTCGAGGAGGTCAAGGCGGCGCTGGCTCGCAGTATCCAGCCGTTTACCGGCGAAGATGTCGACGAGTTCAATGTTGGCGACGTGTTGTTCGACTTAATCCAGCAAGCGTTGGAGTTCGTTGTTAATCCGGAATTGGAGAATGACCGTAAGCTCCAGCGAGCTACGGCGGTGTCGGATGCCGTCAAGGGCAAGCTCGGTTCTCGCCTGTTGGAGGAGTGCAAGTACACCTGCTCGCGCACTGGCTGCGGCAAGCACCTCCAGCCCGTCACCGACGACGGCGCGACAGCTCCGCTCTATGCGATTGGACGAATTGAAGGCGAAGGTCGTACTTACGAGAATCTGGTCGCGCTGTGTCCGGACTGCTTCCACGCCTACACGCTCAACCACAAGAAATCCGACGCAAAAGACCTGGGGCGTAATAAGAAGGCACAAGTCGACGCAGCCCAGGCACGCAAGACACTGACCACGGTCGATATTGAACGTGGCATCAGCAAGGTCGTCGAGAAGCTCGGCAACGCCAACCCCAAAGAATTCGAGCCGCTGAACTTCGACCCAGTCGCAGTCAAGGACAAGATTGACCAGTCAGTCGACGTGTTCGTGTTCGACGAAGTATTCATGCACGTCACGCGATACTTCAGGTTTATCGAGAAAGAGCTGCAGGACCAGGCTCGGCTCAAGACGTTTGATGATGGGTTGTTGCGAGCCGAGATCAGAGCCTCGTACACGAAGCTCGCTGACAAGGGGTACGCGAAACAGCGGATCCATGAAGCCCTGACCATTCGGCTCAGTCAGATCACAAAACAGGATGCCCGCTACTGCGCTTACGTGACCTCCTACTTCGTCCAGTCCTGTGAGGTGTTCGATGCTGCTTCCTAACAAGTTGTTTGCCTACCAGGACACGGTGCTGCCGCTGCTTCCGACGATCCTAAGGCTCCTGGACACCCCGAAGACCCCGAATGAGCTTGCCGTCACCCTTGCCCCCGTCACGACGGATCCAATCCGGCTGATTGATGCGCTCGACTGTCTCTACGCCCTCGGCAAGGTCACGCTCAGTGAGGAAGGAGCACTGGAGCGATGCTGAAGCAGATCAGTTGTGCCTTGTTCAAAGAAGGCGACACACCACGCCCGCCGATCCAGTTCCATCAAGGACTGAACACGATCCTCGGCGCAGTCCGAGGAGAGGCCGGGTCAATCGGCAAGTCCACGATGATGCTCATCATCGACTTCGTCTTTGGTGGCAACACCTACGTCGACAGCGATGCCGTCCGGGAACTGCCTGAGCACGCCATCAGCTTCACCTTCGAATTTGACGGTGCCTCTTACAACTTCGTGCGACGCCCCCATGAACCCAAAGTTGTGGTCAACATCGATGCCGACGGCAGCGTGCTGAAAACCCTTGAGCTCAAGGAGTTCACAGACTGGTTGGCCGTCCAGTACGGCATGCAGTTGCCGGGCGCGTCGTTCCGACAGATGCTCAGCAGGTTCTTCCGGATCTACGGCAAAAACAACCACAACGAACTCAAACCACTCCAGACCCGTGGTGGTGAGGAATCCCAGAAGGATGCCATCGCGATCCTGATCTCCTTGTTCCAGTACTACAGCTCGATCGAGGACTTCAAACAGCAACTGCAGAGCGCTGAGGACATGATTGCAGCGTTCAAAGCTGCCAGACGCTACGAGTTCATCCCATCGGCAGTTGACGGGTTGACTAAGTACAAGCAGAATGTCGTCGAGATCGCCTACCTGGAGCAGGAACGTGCGCAACTGGCCGAATCAGATGAAGCGACAGTCGATCCGAGCGAGGTCGAACACGCTAACGCACGCAACGAACTCAACCGCCAACTCGGCGACGTTCGACGCCTCATCAAAGAAAGGCACGACGAGCTACACCTGCTCGATTTGAACCTACGCCACGGCGCGTACCCCACCGAGGCCGACCTCAAGAGCCTGCAAGAATTCTTCCCCGAAGCGAATCTGGCCAAGCTTGTCGAGGTCGAGAAGTTCCACACCAAGATCCAGACGATCCTCGCGGAAGAACTCACCCAAGCCCGCGAGCGCGTCCAACGCGAGGTAACCGAGCTTCAAGAACACCACGACCGCATCCTTTCCCAGATGGATGCGATCCCCACATCCAAAGCGTTCACGCCAGAATTCCTCGACGCCTACACGACCTTGGATCGGCGGATCACCAAGCTTAAAGAGCAGAACGAAGCGTTCGACCAAAACCACAAGCTCCAGACCGCGAAACGAGAAGCCAACACGCGCTACCAAAACCAACTCGAAAGCGTGCTGGCACAAATCGAAATCGCCATAAACACGCAGATGGACGCCATCAACGACGAGGTCACCGGCGGGGAGTACAACGCGCCCCGACTGACGATCAAGGCCTTCAACTCCTACGACTTCGAAACGCCGAAGGACAAAGGCACAGGCACAAACCATCGCAGCATGATCATCTACGACCTCGCCGTGCTGCAGAACACTGTGCTCCCAGCACTGGCACACGACTCGATCGTGTTCGACTCCATGCCCCGCCCAGACCTCAGCAACCTGATCCGCGTCTACGCCGATCAAGTGGAGAAGCAAATCTTCATCGCTGTGGACAAGACCAGCGAATGCACCCCCGAAGCCCAATCCATCCTGCAAGAAACCACCGTCCTGAAACTGGACAACAACGAGAAGGCGCTCTTTGGAGAGAAGTGGAGCCGGAAGGAACGTCCATGAAGATCCAATACAACAAGCTCTGGAAACTCCTCATCGACAAGAACATGAACAAAGTCCAGCTCCGAGACAAGGCGCGCATCAGCAGCAACTCACTAGCCAAACTCGGCAAGAACGAACCAGTACACATGGACGTCCTCATGAAGATAGCGACCGCCCTCGACTGCAGAGTTGAAGACCTTTTCGAGACCCAAACTGACTCAGAGAGATGATGCCAATGCTGCCAGAAACTAGGACCAGTTGGACCACGCTTCGACGTAAGGGCTTGATGGAAATGATCGGTCTCCGAATACTGCTCCCGAGTCTAACCGCAAGTCCGCGTGCAAGGAGGCAAGATGTATCTTTCCGCTAAGACGATCAGCGCGGCACTCGATCAGCTCCAAGGGACAGCTTCCCACCTGCTCAAAATCTGGCTTGTATTAAAGCACATGGGTTTGAGCCGAGACACGTCCATATTGATCGATACGCAGAATTCAACTCCCACCCTGCAGAGGCTGTTCTCCTGCGGCAGTCCTGAGGGAAAACTTTTTGTTCCCTTTGCGCACACCCAGTGCGACAGATGTGTCGCAAAAATGGCGAGACCGAGCCTATTGGCAACAGCAAACTACTGCGCCGTAACTGTCCCGCTGGGGTGCCCCTGTATGGCACTGACTCGACGAGGCCGCGAACGAGCAGCCTCTTGAGAAGGCGAAAGGCAGCGGCAGCGAACCTGGATCGGTTCAGATCTGCGAGATGGATGCGCTCATCGGTTCGCCGCGTTGCTCGAGGTTCCGGCTGCGTCCGCAACGGAGTGGGCGAGGTGCTCTGCCAGCGCGGCGCGCAGTTCGGGCGGAAGGGGGGCGGCTCCGACGGATTCGCTAAGCCAGAGTCCGTCGGCGGCAAGGTACGCGACCATCTTCTGCAGCGCCCGAGGGTCAGTCGGGTCAATCTCGGCAGGGTCGGGTATCCATCGGGAGATGACCCTTCTCCACGGCTTGTTGAGCTCGCTGTCGGTGCTCGCCTCGAGCATGAACAGCAGCTCGGGGCCAGTGGCGCTGCGAGCGCTCACGCGGGCGTAGGCGGCGACGCGCTCGTCCTGTGTTGCCTCGTCTGGGTCCTTGCCCAGGACGTTGATCATCTCGTGGTCCCAGCGCTCGGCAAGATGCTCGTGCAGCGCGAGCACCAGGGCGTCCTTCGAGGGGAAGTGGTAGAGCAGCCCACCTTTGGTGAGTCCGGAGGCGGCGGCCACCGATTCGTACGTGACGGCCGTGACGCCGTCGGTTTCGACAACGTGGAGGGCGGCTTGGAGGATGGAGTCTCGTTTGCTGGTCCGCATGAGCGGTCCTTTCGTGGTCAGTGCTCGGAGTGCAGCTGCGACTGCGTGCCAGGCAGGTACCGACGCAGCAGCACTCCCGTGATGACAGTGGCCGCTGCCAGGACGCCGGCAACGACTAGCATCACGACGAGGTACGCGGAGTCGAAGGCCGTGGAGGCCGCCTGAATGATGGCGGCGTCTCCCTGCGCCGCCTCCAGTGCCTCAGCGATACCGTCACCAGCCGCCGCCGGTGCGCCGTTGGGGAGGACAACACTGGCGGTATAGATGGCCGTGAGCAGGCTTCCGAGCACGGACACGGCGATGAGGCTGCCGAACTCGTAGGAGACCTCTTCGAGGGAAGCGGCCATGCCTGCACGGCGCACCGGCACGTTCCCGATGATGGCGGTGGAGGCGACCGACAAGGCAGCTCCGAGACCGGCACCCGTCACCAGAAGGCCGAGAACCAGCACGCCGAAGGATGATTGGAACCCGACTACCGTCACCACGACGCCGCCGGTGGCGACGGCGAGACCACCGGTGATCAGCGCGAGCAGCCCGACACGGTGCAAGAAGGCACCACCCAGGAGCGCTGTCGGCAACGAGCCCACGGCAATCACGGCAACCAAAAGCCCAGCCTCCAGCGGACTGAAGCCGACGACCTGCTGGAACCGTTGCGTGGTGACAAGCTCGATGCCACCGATGGCGAACATCGCGAACGCCGCGGCGAGCACGCCAGCACTGAACGCCGGGTTGAGGAAGATGGAGAACTCCAGCAGCGGATTCTCCAGGCGCCGCTGACGGCGCACGAAGAGCCAGAACCCGATGGCAGCAACGAGCAGCGCAACAACAATGGTCGCGACAGACGGGGGCGCGTGGCCGATCTCCTTGATGGCCACCACCGTTCCGACGAGCCCGATCATCACCAGTATCGAAGACACGGCATCCCAGCGCTTCGAAGGATCCGGGTCATTGGCCGGGCGGATCAACCAGGTAGCAACCAGCACCAGCGCCACTACGGGCACGTTCACCAGGAACACCGAGCCCCACCAGAAGTTCTCGAGCAGCGTGCCGCCGAGAATCGGACCGAGAGCGAACCCGACGACCGAGAGGCTGCCCCAGATCGCGATCGCAAAATTCCGCTCGCGCTCGACCGTGAAGTACGTGCGGATCAGTGCCAGGGTTGCCGGCATCATCGCTGCCGCACCGACAGCGAGCACAGCGCGTGCACCGATCAGCACCTCGGGCGACGGCGCCAACGCTGCGAGCAGGGACGCCAACCCGAAGATCACCAGGCCGACGACGAACATCCGCGTGTGGCCGATGCGATCACCGAGGGTCCCGCTACCGAGCAGCAGGCCCGCCATCACCAGGGGATAGGCGTTGATGATCCACAGGCTCTGGGTGCTTGATGCCTCAAGGTCCTCGGTCAGTGTCGGCAATGCCGTGTACAGGATCGAGTTGTCGAGGGTGATCAGTAGGAGCCCCGCTCCGACAGTCACCAGCAGCGACCAGCGTCGCCGTTTCGTCATCGTGGACATGCGCGTCTCCTTAAATTGTGAACAACGTAAGTGTACCGGATGGATGGTGTAGTTATGTCTACTGCGAGAGAGATCCGCGTCACTCCCTGTTCACGGCGCCTAAGGCCAGTGACTACGAGCGTGGCGCTCATTTGGGTACACCGTCCGTTACGCCTTCATGAAAGGCGACGCTTCGCGTTCAATTATTCAAACCACTATTCAGCGATGGAAAACATCGGATTCAGTAGTTTCTGGATCTCCCACTGCATACCTTGATTTCTCCGATGAGGGAAACAAGATTCGAGTATCCCTCGGAAGGATCTACCCCCAAGGTCTGGGACACGGTGGAGACGGGTTCGCCCTAGAAGAGGACGCACGAGTCGCTATCCCTATTGAAGCAATGGCGGTTTGGCTCTTCCGTCAAGATGAGTTGGACCAGTATTTTGGCGATAGTGACCCTAACAAGCTCTCGCAGCAACTCGTCGAAGCCCTCATACGCGAGCTGAACCTTGAGCCCGGCGAGATCGAGGCAGTTTTTGTAAACAAGCCAATCGATATCGAGACCAGCGACGCTCCGCTTAGCGATGCGGAGTTGTTGGCAATCTGCAATTCGGCATTTGAGGCCAAGTTGGAAGTCGAAATCCGCAAAGAAGATCGGCTTGAGTACACAAATAGGATTCAGTCAGTGACAACAATCGATTCAGCACCAGCATGGACCAGGATTTCCCCAAGTGAACAGCTAGCCTCGCTAGTCAAAGCGGGAGAGCGCGCAATTCTTCTGTTTGGACCGCCCCGAACCGGGAAAACCCGTGCCATCGATAAACTTATTCCGCGTAATTCTGAGGATCGTGAGACTATTCAGCTCCATGAGGGGTGGGGTTATGAGAACCTGATCCTAGGACTCGCGCCCGGTGAGAAACCGGGAGAATTCGAATGGACTGAAGGTCCACTCCTTCGCGCGCTTCGAAACGGCAAGAGGCATATCGTTCTAGAAGAGATCAACCGCACTCGAATTAGCCAGGCCTTGGGCGAGTTATTCTCTCTTATCGAGCCAGCGTACCGGGGCGAGACCAACGGCATCACGCTTCCGAATGGTGCGCAGATCTTTATCGATCCAGAAGTGGTTTTCTACTTCACTATGAATAACGTCGACACGAACACGGAGGATATTGACGACGCACTCATGGGACGTATGGCAAGTGTCTACTTTGGTCCACGCGTTGAAGACCTTGACGCGATACTTAGGCACAGAGCTATTCCTTCAGATACAGCCGCAGCCATTAAGACTGTCTTCACTGCTATTCAAGACAAGTATCCGCTGGGTCATGGCTACTTCGCCGGGCTTCAGCCGAGTGATGACTTCCGGATGTACTACATGTGGAGAATCCGACCGGTCTTGATGAATCATTTCTCTGCCTATGAGCCTGAAGTGGTAGCGCAAATCGACAACCGCGTAGATGAACTCTTCACAGGAACAGCGTGATGCAGACTTGGCATGCCGTCGAGAACGAGATTTCGGCGTTACCCGGCCTAACCCCAGCTGATGTCCCCACTGGCTTGCCAGACAACATTCGCGTTCTCCTTCAAGGTGGAGTTCTGCAGATTCTGGCGTCAAATGTTGCCGGGAATATCCCGCTTCTTAATGGAAATAAGCTTGTCATTTCTCCGAAGCATGCATCGCTCAATCCAGTTTCGATGCTGCTGTATCTTCACGATTCTCAGTCGGCTCGACTGGTGAACGATGCTCCGTTCGGATACTCAAGCGGGTCGCACGATTTCGGCTTGAGTTCGTTGGCAGAGATGTTGTCCCGGGAGCTCTTATCCTTTGCAGCAAAACCAAAGTTATTTCGCCGCAAGCCTACGCTTGAGGCCACGTCATCTGCCGTTGGACAGATAAACTGGCCTGTGACAAACCTCCGAGCGCGGCGAGGAGATGCCGCTCCAATCGTAACGAGACGACACAGGCCGACATTTGATATCCCCGAGAACAGAATTATCAAGTCGGCTGCCAAACGAGTATTGGGACTCTTGTCTAGTGACGCTCCTGGGGCGCGTGTAACTCACGATTGGGCAAACTGGCAGGCATCTACCTTTGCTGGTTATGACGATATCCGCAAGGTCAGCCAGATGATGCGAACGAAGAATGTTGGCGGTTCGCATTCCTACTACAGCAATGCGCTCGGTCTCAGCCTCGTCATCCTCCAAGCATCCGGAATTGACCACGGTGAAAGCTGGGAGTCTGACGGATACTTGTTCAATATGCCTGGACTTTACGAAGACTTTGTGCGAACAAGTCTTATGAGAGCTGCAGAGCCCACTGCTCTAAGCGTTCAAAAGGGTTTTGCCTCCAGTAGCTTTCTGCTTACGAATGGCGAAATCGAGCTAATTCCAGACCTGACTATCTATCGCGGCGGATCTATAGAAGCTGTCCTCGACGTAAAGTATAAGGTACCCGATGCGAAGGATCTGTATCAGATCTATACATACATGCAGTTTGCGCGTCTCAACGAGGCTTATATCATCTCACCTTCCGTTCGAACTGGAGACGTGGTCGAGACGTTCGACGGTCACCGAATCAAATGTCTTGGTTTGGATAGCAGTTATGCGATAGACGTCGACGCACTTGCTTCGAGGGTTATCGAAGCTCTGCGGTAAAGAGGGGTTGCTGCACGGTGGTTGAAGCCAACACTCGCTCAGCAGTGGCGAGGTATTCTGCGCTTACATCAAAACCGATATAGCTCCTCTCGAGCTTCTTCGCTGCAACGGCGGTAGTTCCAGCACCCATGAATGGATCAAGAACCACATCACCAGGGTCCGTTGAGATCGCGATGCAGCGCCCAGGACGCTGAACCGGGAACTGAGCCCCATGCCCATCTCGGCCAGAAGAGGTTGGCAAGTACCAGAAGTCACTAAGCTTGTCCGACTCAAGCAGCTGTCGCCCACCAAGGTCTGAAGGTAGCTCCAAGTATGCGGCCTTGTTGAACTTGGGGGTTCGTTCCCGAGTGAGATGCAGAATGTACTCAACATTTCTGCTGACTCGCGACTGCTGGGGTTCAGGAGTTGTGGCCTGCTTGCACCACGAGATCGTGCTCTTTACGTAGTAGCCGATTTGGGCAGCACGCTGAGCAATCCGTTGCGGGATCAAACACTGCTCACCATCTTTCAGATACGAGTGTCCGGCGGAATACCGCAAGTACTCGTGATCTTTCCACGATCGACCATCCTTGCCTTGCATCGCATGCAGTGTCTCAACTGCACTACCACGGATTTGAGTGCGAGTGTTGTACGAATCCATGATGTTCCACCACACGGAGCCATCTGCAGCAATTTTCGGAAGCAATGCATGCAAGACCTCGACCGAATGGCGAATAAACCCTTCAGGTGTCTGCTCGAGACCAAACGAGCAGTTCTCGCCATCCGCCCAAAGGCGCTCACCAGGCTCGTCATAGACCCGCATAGCCCAGTACGGCGTTGAGGTGACAACAGTATTCACCGAACCATCTTTCAGTCTTCCAATCAGCTGGAGAGCGTCTCCGACAACGAAGGAGTCCTTTTGAATGACCTCTTGACTCTCGGCAACGAGCACGGCTCCGGTGACGGCTCGACGGAGATATTCAAGAACTTTGCTGCGAGGAACGAACGTCTCGGAGAATGCATCTTGATCTAGAAGTTGCCGAACGTCGGCCTCGGACAAGATTGACTTCCTGCCAAGGGCACGCCTAATGAAGCTGTGAGTCATGCCCACAACGGGGGCAACAAGCTCAATGGGGAACACTAAGTCGGTAGTACTGCTGTCGGGGGAGGCGACCGCCGTTTGAGGCTTGATGGTATATGCCTGCTTCATCTCACTCATTACGCCCGTCGCCGGTTCCTTCCTCATAACAGTCTTCAAAAGCCAGAATGTCGTTGGGTGAACAATCCAACGCTTTACAAATCCGCCCAAGTGTCGCGGTGGTAACCGTCTGATTTCGACCCAGCTTCGTGATGGTTGATGAGCTCAGACCGGCAAGGTCTCTAAGCTCGCCCTTCCGAATTCCTCTGTCGATAAGCAACTTCCAGAGGTTTCTATAGTCCTCGCGAGGCGCGTTCGATGTGTCAACCATGAGACCAGAATACCATATCGCATGATTATTCGTGCGATACAGTCAGCTTTGATCAAGGTGTACATTTGGGCATCGCATGACGCCCTACCGATATTTTTTACACCCTCGGGTGCTGCGGTGACTCGGAAGCCCGGATCAGATCTGCCCGACGACCCTCAGCGGTCACTTTGCGTCCTTTCAAAACGCGAGAAACTCCTCGAGCTGCGTCTCTGCGTAGGCACAACGTCTAGCTCAAGGGCCCCAACTAGCTAAAAGCTTTGTAGTTGACTAGGAGTGCAGATGGTCGTCGGACCACCTGCAAGAACGAATAGCAAGCGGTATCGCCTACAGGTAGAGGTGCTACCCACATCATTTGTCAAGACCCCGCGTCTATTCTTGCGCGCGAAATCCCGACTGGTTCACCTCTCTCCGGACGCCAGCCGGGTAGCGACGTGCCAGATACTCAGCGGTTCAGCAGGCTAATCTCCAAACGTCCGCGGCAGCCGGAAATCCCAGTTCATAGCCGGTATCGAAGCTGTTCGATGGCCTGCTCCGCACTGGGGTCTTGTATCCAACGTGACCAGTTGTGCGACCCGTTTGCGGGTACCGGAACGTTCATTACGAGGCTGCTGCACTCGGGGGTCATCAAGCCCGAGGATCTGTCGCGCAAGTTCCACCGCGAGATTTTCGCAAACGAGATTGTGCTGCTGAGCTACTACATTGCGGCGGTGAATATCGAGGCAATGTACCGCGAGCTCTGCGAAGAGGCGGGGCTGGATGCGGGCGACACCGGTTTTCCGGGGATCTCGCTCACCGATACTTTCGCGATGGATGAGCGCCAGAACCACCTTGGCGGTGGCGTGTTTGCCGAAAACACGGCGCGCGTTGAGCAGCAGCGAACCGCGGCGATCAGCGTGATTTTGATGAACCCGCCGTATTCGGTGGGGCAGAAAAGCGCGAACGACAATAACCAGAATGCGAAATACCCGCTGGTGGATGGGCGCATTGCTGACACTTATGCAAAGCGCTCTACCGCCACGCTTAAGAACGGTCTCTACGACTCGTACTATCGAGCACTGCGCTGGGCGACTGATCGCATTGGTGAGCGCGGTGTTATCGGATTTATTTCGAACAGCGCCTTCATTGACGGGAACACCGCCGACGGAGTGCGGCTCACCTGGCAGGATGAATTTGATGAGATCTTCGTATTTGATCTCCGTGGGGCGATTCGTGGTAAGCAGGGCGACGCTGCGAAAAAAGAGGGGCAAAACGTATTCGACATCATGACCGGTGTCGCGATCACATTCCTTGTCAAAACGGGCGAGGGAGGTGACGGGCCGGCGAAGATCCACTATTGCGATATTGGTGACTATCTCACTCGGGAAGAAAAATTCGAGATTCTTGAGCGCGATGTGAGTGTTGCCGGTACTGAGTTCACCGAGATCACGCCGAACGAGGCGGGCGACTGGATCAATCAGCGTGATCAGCGCTTCGGCACCTATCAAGCTATTGCGAGTAAAGACCCCCATGAGCAGGCAGTGTTCGGGCTCAGCTCGAACGGATTGAAAACCAACCGCGATGCCTGGTGCTACAACTTCGACGAGGACGAGCTTCGACGTAATATTCATGCCCACGTTGACTACCTCAACGCTGAGCGTGAACGCGTGTACCGCGCGATAAGTAACGGTGCAGATAAGTCTGCTGAACAACTTATTCGCCGCGATAGCACGCGTGTTTCGTGGGACCGAATCAATATCAGTGACGTGAAACGAAACCGCCCGACCGAGCTGTATCAAGAGGGTTTTCGTTTGGGCATCTACCGCCCGTTCCTGAAACAGTCGGTTTACTTCGACCCGTCGCAGCGATTGAATAACTGTACGTATCAGCTGCCAAAGCTGTGGCCGACGGCTTCGCACGATAACTTGGCGATCGGCTCTCAGCGAGAAACCCGGCGCGACTACAGCGTCTTCATAACAACGCTCCCGCCCGATCTCGAATCGGTGTCCAAGGCACAGTGGTTCCCCCGCTACACATGGGAGCCGCTGGAATCGGCCGACGGCGCGTTTAATCTTGACGCGCTCGCCGCATTCGAGAACGATGTAATCGTCGATGGCTACCGCCGTCTCGACAACATCACCGACGAAACCCTCGCCGGCTATCGTCGCGTCTACGTCGACGACAGCATCAGCAAAGACGACATTTTCTACTACGTCTACGCCCTGCTCCACCACCCCGAATATCGCGAGTGCTACGCGGCCGACCTCAAAAAGATGCTGCCGCGCATCCCGCACTGCGCCGGTTTTGCTGACTACGCGCGTATCGGGCGGGCGCTTGCCGACCTGCACATCCACTACGAAAACCTGCCCGCGCACGAGGCGCTGCAATACGACTTCACCGCCGACGCTCCCGATGACGCCTACGAGCGCTACCGCATCGGCAACAAAAAAATGTCGTGGACCAAGCGCACCGCGAAAACCGCGCTGAAATACAACGAATACCTCACCATCAGCGGCATCCCCGCCGAAGCCAACGATTACCAAATCGGTGGCCGTAGCCCGCTCGAATGGATCATCGATCGCTACTACATCAAAACCGACAAAGCCTCGGGCATCGTCAACGACCCCAACGACTGGCTGCGCGAACAGCACAACCCGCGCTACGTTGCCGATCTCATGGGCTCACTCGTGACGCTCTCGCTCGAAACGCAGCGGCTCGTCAGCGAACTGCCCACTTTCGAAGTGCTCGACAATGTCGGTGGCCCACATACAATGAGCTAAACGAACAAAACGAAAGTGGGTGTGTCGGTGTCTGCGCTGCATGAATCTAAGACGTACGTACCGTCCTCTGAAAACCTCGAGAAGTATGCGAAGCTGCATGATTTTAACGAGGCACTTCAGACAAAGCGTGGTCAGGTTCCCGAAGCAGAATGCTTTCTTTCAGGGCCGGAGCCAGGCCAGCAGGTGGTGCTGCCGAAAGACGTCTACGAGCTGCTTGTCGCAGTCGTTGATGCGATGCAGCAGGGTATGGCGGTAACCATTCGCCCCAACCACGAACGAGTAACGACGCAGCAGGCTGCCGACCTACTGGGAGTCTCGCGGCCAACCGTTGTCAGACTGGTCGAGAACGGTGAACTGCCCGCCACAAAGATCGGGAGACATCGCCGAATCCTGCTGGTCGACGTGCTCGAGTATCAAAAGCGCCACGAAACTCGGCAATTCGATGCGATCGCAGCCACGAGCGACCTTGACGCTGAAATTCCCCCTGCAGAGTTTTTCAAGAGCGTGCGTGCCGAAGTCGCAGCCGAACGGGCAAACGGGGCATAGTGTTTCGGGCAGTGCTCGATACGTGTGTGTTGTGGCCGAGTCTGCAACGCGACGTTTTGTTATCTTTTGCCGTGGCTCGGCTCTATCGACCGCTGTGGAGCGAGCAGATTCTCGAAGAGCTGCGCTTCGGCGAGCAACTTAAACTGCAAGATCGAGGTGTGCCTAGTGCCGAAGCTCGAGCACGCACTTCGCGGCTCGTGCTCGCCATGCGCGAGATGTTCAGCGATGCACTCGTCTCAGCGGATAGTGACGTTTCGAACGTCTATGGATTGCCAGATCCTAACGACGAACACGTAGTGGCGGCAGCTGAGTCTGGTGGAGCCGGCGTCATTGTTACGAACAACCTTCGGGACTTTCCGGCTTCCCTAATGCCTCTTGATATTGAAGTGAAGCATCCAATCGACTTCTTTGCCGACACCGTAGACTTCGGCCCGGAAATAGCAGTCCAAGCAATCGAGAGAATGCTTGCCAGGTATCGGCGCCCTGTACTCAGCTTTGATGCATGTCTTATGGAGCTGCGCCGGCGCTACGGCCATGACGAAGCTTGCGAGCAGCTTTTCGAGACGCGGCGCCAGATGCGTGACTAAGTGTGCTGATCGGGTTCGTTGTTGCTGCAAGGAGCTGCTGCGGTGCCACAGACAGCGACGAGAGTTTCGATGCGGTCGATGTCCTTTGAATCGGCCGTAGAACACTGAATCATGCATCCGATGCACTCGCTGATGTGCGCGGCCGCAGTGGGGTAAATCTTGATCTGCCGGTCCTGCTTGTCACCGCCGACGCGGGTCACTGGTGTGAAATGCCTGGTGCGTCTGTGTCTATACCGAAGGGGGGCTGGGTCTGGACGATTTCACGGTCCAGACCCAGCCCCCCTTCGTGTTGCTAGCCGCAGGGGATTTACCCGGCGTCAGCGCAGCGACTTACTGTTTGCGTGGCCGCCTGATGAGCAGCAAACCGGCTGCCAGCACAGCGGCAGCAATCGCGAGCAACCCTGCAACCTCAGCACCGGTTCGAACCAAACCAGGACCCTGCGATTCCGGTTGCTTCGGCGTGGGCGCCGGAGTTGGTTCGTCACCGGGTGTTGGGGTCGGCTCCGGGGTCGGTTCCGGAGTCGGTTCCGGTGTCGGCGTCGGTTCCGGCGTGGGCTCCGGAGTTGGCGTGGGCTCCGGAGTGGGTGTGGGTTCCGGCGTTGGTGGTGGGACCTGCATGTTCGTGATGGTGAATCCATCCTTCGCATTGCCCGCCAACGTCGAGTTGAAGCCCTCAACACTCAGCTCTTCAACCGAGTACTGAATCTCAAGCTTCGTGCCGTCGACTGTTTCGGTGACCGGCAGGTTTGTGAAGGTGTGCTGCCAACCGTTGTTGGCGTTCAGTTCGACTGGGTCGCCGACCTTGGTGGTTGTCTCGCCGACAGTCTTCACGAGCTGCACATACACCGGCTGGGTTTCTGACGCATCCAGGTCGGTGCCGTCGGCAGCCTTCCAGACCTTTTCAACGGGCACTTCAGAAACCGGTGGAATCTGGGTGTTCGTGAGCACGAAACCGTTTCCAGGGTCGCCGGTCAGTTCGGATTTGAATCCGGTGACTGCGATTTCTTCGACCGAGTACTGGATGTCAACGTTCTTGCCGTCGATCTTTTCCGTGACTGGCAGGTTCGTGAACGTGTGCTTCCAGCCGTTGTCGGTGTTCAATTCGACTGGGTCTCCGACCTTGGTGGTTGTGTCACCAACCGTCTTCACGAGCTGCACCTTCACGGGTGTGGTCGATGCAGCATCCAGCTGTTCGCCGTCGGCGTTCTTCCAGACCTTGGTCACGTCAACCTCGGTCGTGGCCGGTGGGTTTTCCGTGTTGGTGATGGTGAAGCCCTTTTCGGCGTCACCGGTGACTTCGCTGGTGAAGCCGTCAACATTCAGCTCTTCGACGGAGTACTGGATGTCTACCTTCGTGCCGTCGACTGTTTCGGTGACGGGCAGGTTGGTGAAGGTGTGTTTCCAGTTGTTGTCGGTGTTCAGTTCGACAGGGTCGCCGACCTTGGTGGTTGTTCCGCCGACTGTCTTTGTGAGTTGCACCTTCACCGGCTGGGTTTCAGACGCATCCAATGCAGAACCGTCCGCGTCCTTCCAGACTTTTTCAACGGGTATTTCAGTGGTCGCCGGCGGGTTTTCCGTGTTGGTGATGGTGAAGCCCTTTTCGGCGTCACCGGTCACCTTGCTGGTGAAGCCGTCAACACTCAGCTCTTCAACCGAGTACTCGATCTTTGTGCGCTTACCGTCACTGACGTTGTACTGCGGAAGATCCTTGAACGTGTGCTTCCACTCGTTCTCGGCGTTCAGCTCAACAGGATCGCCAACCTTGGAGGGTTCTTCACCAATGGTTCGGATCAGCTGCACCTTTACAGGTGTGGCCTCTGTCGGATCAAGTGCAGAACCGTCAGCGTCCTTCCATACCTTCTCAACAGGAACTTCAGTAGTGACCGGCTGCTCCGTGTTCGTAACGGTGATGCCATCCTTCGTGTCACCCTCAACGGTGATTTTGAATCCAGCTACACCCAGTTCCTTAAAGGAGTAGATGAGCGGAGCCATGTAGCCGTTGCCGTAAACGTCCTTCGTCTCTGGGAGACCCTCGAAGGTGTGTGTCCAGTCGTTCTCGGCGTTCAGAACAACAGGTTCACCGACGGGCGACTTCTTGAGCCCTTCAGCCGATTCCAGCAGCTGCACGGTCACGGGCGATGTCGCCGTTGGAGCGCTGAGTGTCAGGCCTTCTTTCGCGTTGCCTTCCATCTTGACGGCCTTGGTACCTTCAACACCCTGTTCTTCAACCGTGTACTTGACCTCGACCTGCTTGCCGTCGACGGTCCTTGTCTTCGGAAGATTTTCGAAGGTGTGCGTCCAATCGTTGTCTGCATTGAGCTCTACCGGCTGACCGATGTACGACGTGTCGTCGCCAGCTTTTCCAACCAGTTGAACCTTGACCGGAACAGTGGCGTCAGCATCAAGGTCGTTACCATCGGCGTCCTTCCACGCCTTGGTGACTTTCACCTCGGTGGTCCCTTCGGTTCCGAAAGTGAGCCCACCGTTTGAACCGATGCCGGCACCACGCGGCGCCGTGTTTTTCTGGATCTTCAGCTTTGCCCACGACTTCGCGGTTTCTTTCGCTTCAGGATCGACGATGGTCTTCAGACCCTCATCCTGAATTGCGGAGCGATAGTCGGCCTCGTCATCCGATTCCCGTGCCTCACCGTCGAAGATCTGCTTTTTGCCAGGATTCTCTGGATTGAAACGGGAACCGTTCGAGGACTTCGAGCCGTCCTTGTAGTAGCTCGGTTCACCGCCGCCGAGCATTCGCGAATCGATCACGAGCCCCGCTTCGCTGACAGAGCCGTAGTTGTCGTGTGCGATGTCGTCGCCCCAGTGCGAGCGCCACGAACTGTTGGGGCTGTAGTTGTCGAACACTGCCACACCGTTCGTGACGTGCGTGATCATGCTGCCTGTGGGGCACAGCCAAATGCCGCCGCCGTAGGCAACATAGTCGCCGCGGATCGCGTTGTTGTCAGCGATGAGCGTGTCCATGAAGTTCGCCGTGTACGACTTCGTTGCAACGTAGATACCGCCACCCTGATCATCGGCGCTGTTTGATTCGATCAGCCCAGCGTTGAATTTCACGGCGTTGGAGATCACATTGACACCACCGCCGGTGCGGGTGGCGCTGTTGCGAGTGATGCTGCCGCCGTTCATGGTGAATCCGGCTGGGGAGATCTTGGTCCACTCCTCAGGCTTCCCCTCACCGAAGTGCTGCTTGGTCCAGCGAGAGCCGTCGGAATCGATTTCCCGGTACGTGCGGGGATCGCCATTGATATACATATCCATGGCGTTCACGCCGCCGCCGTTAGGCGCACGGTTGCTGTCAAGGAGCCCGCCGTTCATGGTGACGTCTGCGTTGCCGAAGATGTTGATACCGCCGCCAGCGAAGGCTGCACTACCCTTCGTGATTTCACCATCATTGAAGACGAGCGTTGAACGCGTATCCGAGGTGTCGTCGCCGGGCTTCACATTGCTTTCGTTCAGCCAGTGGCTGACGTTGATATTTCCGGCCCAGCCCGTGTTTTCGGTGATTTTGCCGCCGTTGACTGTCAGGTGCGCACCGCTGAAAACGCCGATGCCGCCTGCTTCGCCGTAGGCGTAAGGGCTGTTGTCGGACATACCCTTGGAGATTTCGCCGCCGTTCATCACCATGGTCGCGCCGTCGGTCAATGCAACGTTCGCGGCACCGAACTGACCGCCCTTGCGCTGGTTGTCGGTGATTTTGCCGTCGTTGAGGGTGAACTTCGCGTCCTTACCCTTGACGGTGACTGCACCTTCGCCACCGGCACTCATCTTTCTGGCACCTGTGATGGTGCCGGCATTCATGACGAGTTCGCCTTCCACGGTGATGGTCGGAGCGAACGAGCTTCCCTTCACCACATTGTCGTATTGGGCACGCGAGTCAATGATCAGACCCTCACCTTTACCAGTTCCGTCAGAAAGGGTGAGCTTGCCACCCTTTTTAACGTGGAGGAGGCTTCCGGTGAAGTTGCCATCATCGCGAATGATGTTGGTGGTGGAACCCCAGGGGGAGACTTCCGTATCCACCAGCTCGATGTCGGCTCCTGCTGGAATAACCAGAGTCTTTGTCACGAGCGTTTCAAGGTCGTTGCCGATCTCGATCCGCGTGGGTGTTGTGCCCGCTTGGTTGATGAGATCCTGCAGATGATCCTGTTCGCAGAAGAGGATGCGTCCTTCTTCGTAGCACTTCAGAACTTGCCGGTCGGGTGGTTGCGGTTCGGCCTGAGCAACAGAAGGAAGGCCAATCCCTCCCGCTGCTACCAGCAGCGTGGACAGACACGCTGCCAGCATGGTCGAGAAAAATCTGGAACGCATTTTGCTTGCCACTTTTCTTTTTTTCTCAGGGTACGCAGGCGCCCGGAGAAAAAAGGCAGCCGGCGATTTGATACGGATACTCAAATTGTAGCTACCGGCTTAGGTGCGCACCACAGTGCGCCCTTTTTGCATGCCGAGGTCGTAGCTGAGGGATCACGGGAATAAACTTCGCGTGGTGCAAATCTGCATCAGGCGATCTGGAAAGTGGCAAACGATCTGCTCGTTTCTGTCGACGGGCGGCAGGTCAAAGTCGACGGTTGAGGGATGCTGTTCTACCAGTTCATCCTCGAGTCACTCGCTGACTAATTGAGCACGGCGAAGACGCAAACTTCTCCTGCGCAGGCCTGTCAGATGAGCTGGCAAAAACGATCCGCGAAAACACAGTAGATGAAAATGTTTTTCATCTTGCTGTCCGAACTGTTTCGAGTGGCGTGCATCGCGGCGACGAGGAGTACGCCTAGCGGCTCCCTGACCCCGGGCACAGATGCCCCTGAATCCGGGCCTAGATGCACCTCCGGGCGCGACTCCGCGCACAAGTGACCCTGTAAGTGTCAAATGACCCTGTTATAGGAGGGCCATTTGACACTTACAGGGTCATTTGCCGAGGCTTCGGCCGAGCTCCCGGCCGGGCGCTGGGTCGAGCGCTGGGTCGAACACTGCTGGTAGGGTGAACGTATGCAAAATCTCTAGCCACTTGCGCACGCCAGCCAGAGCTGTCACTGTGCGGGAGCTCGCTTTCAAACAGTCACTATCGCCGTAGATAGCCCGGCTCGCCTGCATCTCTGAACAGCGCGCAAAAATGGCGGGCGGATGCTCATTCCGCTTCGTTCTCGCAGCACGCGACCCTGTCGCTCACGGAAAGCGTGTTTGCGGCCCCCGCCTGCCGTGCACGTGACAGCGGCAAGCGTTGCGACAGTGACAAGCGGTGTGACGGCGCCCGCTTCCTTTCGGACTTAGAAAACAAACCCTGATAGCAGGAGCACAACATGAACTTTGTCATAAAAGAAATAAACGATAAAACAGAAAAAGAACGCATCTCTAGTGAGGTGCTGAACGATCTGCCGGAGTGGTTCGGTTTGCCTGATAGCACCGCAGAATATATAACCGACTCGCAAGACAAGCCCTTCCTGGCGTGCTTCCATCAGGATGAAGTGGTCGGGTTCATCGTGCTCAACGAAACCAGCCCAGACTGTGCCGACATATTTGTCATGGGTGTAAAAAAGAAGTTCCACCGCAAAGGCGCGGCGACGCAGCTGAACACAGAGTACGAAAAGCTGGCGAAAAGTCTCGGCTACTCATATTCGCAAGTCAAGACCGTGCAGTCGGGGCACTACGAAGAGTACGACATCACGAACAAGTTCTATAAATCAGTGGGCTATAAGGAACTAGAAGTGTTCCCCACGCTGTGGGATGAATGGAACCCGTGTCAGGTGCTCGTCAAATACCTCGGGGAGTAATACCGCGGCAAGTATCCAGCAAATTCGCCGGCCTGAGCCGGCGCGGTAGGGGATCGGTGGAGCTTGGGGGTGCCCGCCGGCCCGAGCTGGCGCAGTAGCGGATTGGCGGGCTCGGGGCGCCCGCCGGTCCGCGCTGCTGCCGCGGGGGATCGGCGAATGCCGGATGCGTGAGTGCCATTGCCCACCTGATACCCCCTAGGGTATATTGAGATTTTGTTTAACGGGGCCGGCCACAATGCCCCTAACAGTTCACGGCAGAACGAACGGAGACAGTCATGCTGATCGAGCGGATCTACGACGAAGACCTGGCCCAGGCCGCCTACCTCATCGGCTGTCAGACAACCGGTGAGGCGATCATCATCGACGGTCGCCGCGACCTCGCGCCACTGCTCGACCTCGCCGCATCCCACGGTATGAAGGTGGTCGCCGCCGCCGAAACCCACATCCACGCCGACTATCTCTCGGGCACCCGCGAAATCGCCGCCGCCACCGGCGCCACCGCATATGTCTCGGGTGAGGGTGGCACCGACTGGCAGTACGACTTCGACGCCGAACGTCTCCACGACGGCGACACCATCAAAATCGGCAACATCACCATCGAGGCCGTCCACACTCCAGGTCACACCCCCGAGCACCTCTCATATCTCGTCACCGATGGCGCCTTCGCCGATGAGCCCGGATACTTCCTCACTGGTGACTTCGTCTTCTCGGGTGACCTCGGCCGTCCCGACCTGCTCGATGAGGCAGCCGGCGGCGTCGACACTCGATTCGTGGGCGCCAAGCAGCAGTTCCAAAGCCTCAAAGAAAAGTTCCTCACCCTGCCCGACCATGTCATGGTCTACCCGGGGCACGGTGCCGGCTCGGCCTGCGGCAAGGCACTCGGTGCGCTGCCCTCAACCACTGTCGGTTACGAACGCCGCTTCGCCTGGTGGGCAAAATACCTCGACGCCAACGACGAACAGGGCTTCGTCGACGAATTGCTCGCCGGCCAGCCCGACGCGCCCGCCTACTTCGGCCGCATGAAACGTCAAAACCGCCAGGGCCCCGCGGTAATGGGGCAGCGCCCCGCGCTCACCGAACTCGACCCCACCGTGGTGCAGCAGGGCATCGACGCCGGCGAACTCGTCTTTTTTGACACCCGCGCCGCCGACCAAGTCAACGCGTGCACCGTGCGCGGCTCGGTCGCCGTACCAAACCCCGGCAAAATCGCCACCTGGGGCGGATGGGCATTCGACCCCGAAACCGACAAACGCGGCCTCGTGGTGTACGCCGCTGACTCCGACGCTGCACAGCTAATTGCCGATCACCTCGTGCGCGTCGGCATCGACGATGTGCGCGGCTATCTCAGCTCGATCGACGGCCTCGACACCTTCACCCCAGAAATCGTGCCCGTGGCCAAAGTCGACGGCTTCGAACGCGCCGAACTGCTCGACGTGCGCGCCAAGAGTGAATATGCCGCCGGGCACCTGCCCGGGGCCGTGCAGCTTCACGCCGGCCGACTGCTGTGGAACCAAAACCAGCTGCCGCAAAACGGCAAAGTGCTGCTGTACTGCCAGTCGGGGATGCGCGCCACGGTCGCCGCAAACGCGCTGCGATCCCGCGGCTACGACGTCGCGCAGGTCGACGGCAGCTACAACGCCTGGGTTGCCGCCGACCTGCCGATTGAAAAATAACCAGCCGGCAGCCCGCTGGCATTGAATTCTGGTACCGCTCCGGTGCATCCAAATTGATCGGATGCACACGGAGCGGTTTTATTGCAGAGCAATATCGCGACCGCACACAATATCGATACCGGATAATCCACGCGCGCGCGAATTATGTCGGCTGATCTTGCCAACCGCAAGTTAAATCACAAAATACTTAGGATGCATCCAGATAAATAGCGGTGTGCACCAATGTTCGCTACGGTGTGCATGTTCGGCTGGAGCCAAAGTAGGCTCCGGCGCCACCGATCCGGAGAGGAACGCCCCGTATGTCGTCCTTTATCTCTCGGTTGCAAAATCTGCGGCAGCATCGCAACACGCTGCTGTCGTATATTGCGGTCGCACTCGTATTGTTACTCACAGTAGGAGGTGCGGCAAGCCTCGCGCAAGCAGCCACCGGTCACCAATCTCAGCAACAGGACTTTGGTGACCGACCGGCCGAAGGTAAAACCTTCACCGTTGCCACCGACACCACTTTCGCGCCCTTCGAATTCCAGAAGGACGGCAAGTTTGTCGGTATCGACATGGACCTGCTGCGCGCAATCGCCGAAGACCAGGGCTTTGAAGTTGAAATTCAGCAGCTCGGCTTCGACGGTGCCCTGCAAGCCGTGCAGTCGGGCCAGGCCGATGCCGTGATGGCCGGCATGGGCATCACCGATGAACGCCAAAAAACCTTCGACTTCTCAAATGCCTACTACGAGTCGGGCATCCAAATGGCTGTCGCAACCAACAGCGATATCAGCTCGTATGAAGACCTCGAAGGCAAATCGGTAGCCGTGAAAACCGGCACCACCGGATACGCCTTCGCCGAAAAACTGAGCGAAAAATACAACTTCAAACTCAACTCGTTCCAAGACTCGGCCGACATGTATAACGATGTCGCCGCCGGCAACTCGGCAGCGGCATTCGAAGACTCGCCGGTGCTGCAATTTGGTATCGAATCGGGCAATGTGCCGCTGAAAATTGCCAGCGAACCCGAATCGGGTGACCACTACGGTTTCGCAGTGCTCAAGGGGCAGAATCCCGAGCTCATCGCGGCATTTAACCTCGGCCTCAAAAATGTCACCGAATCGGGTGAATACCAGGCCATTCTCGAAGAATATCTCGGCGATAACGCGCCCGATGCCACCAAGCTCGCTGGCGGTGCCACCACGCTCGGTAACCAGCAGATCGTCGACAACGGTCCCGGAACCCTGCCCGAGCATCCCAATTTCGCCATCGACACACCGAAAACCAACGGCAAGTTCGTGGTCGCCACCGACACCACTTTCGCCCCGTTTGAATTCGTAGAAAACGGCGAACTTGTCGGTATTGACATGGACCTGCTGCGCGCCATCGCGGCCAACCAAGGCTTTGAGGTCGAAATCCGTCAGCTCGGGTTCGACGGTGCGCTCAGCGCCGTGCAATCAGGGCAAGCAGACGCGGTGATGGCCGGGATGGGTATCACCGAAGAACGTCAAAAAACCTTCGACTACTCCGACCCCTACTACGAGTCGGGCATCCAAATGGGTGTCGCCAAAGACAGCGACATCAAATCCTATGAAGACCTCGAAGGTAAATCGGTGGCCGTAAAAACCGGCACCACCGGTTACGAATTCGCCACCGAGCTGTCGAAAAAACACAACTTCAAGGTCAACGCCTTCCAAGACTCGGCCGACATGTACAACGATGTCGCCACCGGCAACTCGGCAGCCACTTTCGAAGACTCGCCGGTGCTGCAGTACGGCATCGCCAGCGGTAACGTGCCGCTCGAAATCGCCAACGACCCCGAACCCGGCAGCGACTATGGCTTCGCCGTGCTCAAAGGTAAAAACCAAGAACTGATCGAAATGTTCAACGAGGGGCTGCAGAACGCCAAAGACACCGGCGTCTACCAGCTCATCCTCGACCGCTACCTCAAGGCCGAAGGCGCCGATGACGGCGGCCTTCTCGGGCTGCTGCAAAGCGCAATGCCGGGCCTGATGAAGGGTCTTGGTTACACACTGCTGGCCACCGCGCTGTCGATCTTTTTCGCACTGATCGTCGGAACGATCTTCGGTGTGCTGAAGCTCTCGTCGAATATTTTCCTGCGCGGGCTGTCATCGGCATACGTGAACATCTTCCGCGGCACCCCGGTGATCGTGCAGGCATTCTTCTTCTACTTCGGTGTGCCAACCGCGCTCGGCACCAACATCGACGTGCTCACCGCGGGTGTGATCACCCTGGCGCTCAACGCCGGTGCCTACATCACCGAAATCGTGCGCGGTGCCGTGCAATCGGTCGATCCCGGGCAGATGGAGGCGGCACGCTCGCTGGGCCTGGGCTGGGGCAAATCGATGCAGAAGGTCGTGATGCCGCAGGCGCTGAAGATTATGACGCCCAACCTCATCAACCAGCTCATCATCACCCTGAAAGACACCTCGCTGCTGTCGGTGCTCGGATTCGCCGAGCTCACCTACCAGGGCCGCATCGTCATCGCGAGCACCTTCCGATCGCTTGAGATCTGGTTGCTCGTTGGCCTGATGTACTTCATCGTCATCTGGCTGCTGACCATGCTGTCGAACTGGTTCGACCGGAAGTTCAACAAGTAGGAGCGCACACATGACCACGCACAACGACACCAATAGTGAGCGCAGCGCAGAAGCCAAACACGCGCTCTACACCCGCCCCGTCCGCACCGTGCCCGAAGGCACCCCGCCGATCGTGGTGCGCGACCTGCACAAAAGCTTCGGTCGCAATGAGGTGCTCAAGGGCATCAACATGGAGGTCGCCGACGGCGAAGTGGTGGCCATCATCGGCCCCTCGGGATCGGGCAAATCGACGCTGCTGCGCTGCCTGAACCGGCTCGAGGACGTCACCAGCGGCGAAGTGCTCATCGAAGGCAACAACATTGCCGCAGCCAAGGGCAAAGACCTCGACAAAATTCGCCAGCAGGTTGGCATGGTGTTCCAGCACTTTAACCTGTTCCCGAACATGACCGTGCTCGAAAACGTCGCCATGGCGCCGAGCGAACTGAAAAAGATGTCGCGCTCCGAAGCGGTTGATCGCGCCAAGCGACTGCTCGACCGCGTGGGGCTGGCCGATAAGGCGGATGCGCGCCCGGCACAGCTTTCAGGTGGCCAAAAACAGCGCGTGGCGATCGCGCGTGCCCTGGCGATGGCGCCCGACATCATGCTCTTCGACGAGGCCACCAGCGCCCTCGACCCCGAAATGGTGGGTGAGGTGCTGCAGGTGATCCGTGACCTCGCCGACTCGGGGATGACCATGGTGCTCGTGACACACGAGATGGGCTTTGCCCGCGAGGTCGCCGACCGGGTCGTGTTTATGGCCGATGGCGTCGTCGTTGAAACGGATGCGCCCGACGTTATCTTCGACTCGCCGCGAGAGGAGCGCACCCAAGACTTCCTCTCAAAGGTGCTCTAACCGCATCCGGTTTCGCCAGCAGGGGTCTCGCCACGCGAGGCCCCTTGCTGCTTTCCTGTCTACCTAGCCCCGGCCCTGCAGATTTTTGTTTCCTGACCTCAGAATTTTGTTTCCTGGTCTCAGATTTTTGTTTCCTGGCTTCAGAATTTTGGCTGCAAAATCGGAGGATTCGGGCTGTTTTGCGGCGATAAGACCTGTTTTGCAGTCAAAAAACAGATTTCTGATTTCAGGAAACAAAATTTCGCACTGGGATGCAGTCAGGAAACAAATTTCCGCACGGGGGATGCAGTCAGGAAACAAAAACTAGCGCCGGGGGGAGCAGCACAGGAGGATGCCGTGTCCCGGGAGAACAGCACCACTACCGGATGCACCGCAGCACCGGGATGCGGCACACCAACAGGGATGCGCGAGGGAAACTGGACTGAAATGACGGCGGGCCGGCTGCACGCATCCGAATGGATGCAGCGCAACCGGCCCGTGTGGGACGCGCAGCAATCAGCAGCCGCGCTCAACCCGCGCCTGCGAATTATTCGCCGATTTTGGCGACCAGGCGCCCGTTCACCTGGTGTGCTTTGAGACGCTCGATGCCCTCGGCGATCTGCTCGAAGTCGATGGTTTCGATAGTGGGGGCGAGGTCGCCCGAGGCCATCCACTTCATAACCGAAGCGATGTCGTCCATCGAACCACCGTTCGATCCCACAACCTCAACTTGGTTGAGGATCATGGTGTTGGTGTTCAGGGTGGCCTCAAGTCGACCCATACCGACGATCACCACGCGGCCCTGGAATTTCACGGTCTCGACCGCGGCGGCGGTGGTGGTGCCGAAACCGGCGAAATCGACGATGACGTCGAGCTGGTCATCCTTGAACTCGCTGATGTCCTTGGCGACCTTGACTGCACCAGCGGCCTTGGCGTGCTCCCAGATATCTTCCTTGATCTCGGCGACGTACACCTCGGCGCCTTCGAGATGGGCGAGGCGGGCACCGATCTGGCCGAGGCCACCGTAACCGATGATGCCGACCTTCATGCCGGCTTTCACCTGACCCTTGCCGAGCACGGCGCCAGCGGAGGTCATTCCGGCGTCGGTGGCGGCAGCGGCGAGGGTGAAGTCGAGGCCCTCGGGCATGCGGATGAGCTGCTCAGCCGAGGCTGCCACGCGCTCTTCCCAGCCACCGTTTTTGCCGTAGCCGAACGGGCCAACCATGGGGTAGACGGCAACTGCGTCGCCGACCTTCCACTCGGTCACGCCTTCGCCAATCTCGGTGATCACACCGGCGGTTTCGTGGCCCGGCACAACCGGCAGGCTGGGGAACAGGCCCATCCAGCCCTCGTCTTCGAGGATGCCGACATCCGAGTGGCACAGGCCAGCGGCCTTCACATCGATAACGACTTCGCCGGGTCCGGCGGTGGGCTCTTCAATGTCGACGCGTTCGAACGGTTTACCGGTGCCGTGGAAGTGCCAAGCTTTCATGAGGGGGACTCCTTCTTGCTTACGCCTCGGAGCGTCACCCCCGAGGGCACTTGCTGCGGTTAGACCAGTCTATCGGCCGATTGCGCTGGCCCGCTGAGTGGCCTCGGCGCCTGGCCTACCACCTGCCTGGATGCGCGCCGGCGCGCCGCTGCATCCTCGCATCCTCGCATCCCCGCATCCCCGCATCCGTAGCCCTGCATCCCCAGCCCTGCTGCCCTAGCCCTAGCCCTGCAGATTTTTGTTTCCTGGTCTCAGATTTTTGTTTCCTGGCTTCAGAATTTTGGCTGCAAAATCGGAGGATTCGGGCTGTTTTGCGGCGATATGACCTGTTTTGCAGCCAAAAAACAGATTTCTGATTTCAGGAAACAAATTTCCGCACGGGGATGCAGTCAGGAAACAAATTTCCGCACGGGGGATGCAGTCAGGAAACAAAAATCAGCACGCTGCAGCGGCGGCAGGCAAGCGGCGCGCAGGGCAGCAGGGCAGCAGGGCCGCGCAGCACGCACCCGGCGATCAGGCATTCGCCCCCGCGTGCACGAGGATGAGCCGCGCGATCGCCTCGGGGCGGCGCAGCATCGCCTCGTGGCCGCAGCCGTGCACCTCGCTGAACCGCCCCTGCGGCAGCAGGTCTGCAACGAGCCGGCACCAGCGCTGTGAGCACACGCGGTCGCGTCGCCCGCGAATCACCAGCGTCGGCTGCGGCACATGCGGCAGCAGCCCCGCCATCCGGTGTTGCAGCATCATCCGCATTTTGCCAATCATCCACCGCGGCCCCGCCTGCAGGTAATACCGCAGCCCCATCCACAGCACGCGCGGCGACTCATCCGCGAGATCAACCATTAGCAGCCCCGCCTGCTGCCAGGCACTGCGCCGCTTCGGATTCACGGTCGGCGAGATCAACACCCCCGCAGCCACAAGATCGGGCCGGCGCCGCATCGTCTCAGCCACCACCTGGGTGCCCATCGAATGCCCCACCAACACCACGCCCGGCAGCTGCAGCTCGGCCAGAAACGCCGCCAACAACTCGCCGGTTTCACTGATCGAGGTCGCTTTTTCCGGCTCTGGCGACTCACCAAATCCCGGCATGTCAACCATCACCACCTCGCCGTGGCGAGCCAAAAACTCGGCGGTCTCGGCAAACACGAGGTGTCCCATGCCGATGCCGTGCACGAGCACAAATGTCACCTCGGCGGGCTCACCCATCCGCCAATACGCCATCGCCCGCTCATCATGGCGAAACCACTGCATTTCGGTCATTGTTCTACCTCGGCTAGAGCTTTGCGGATGCGTTTGAGCGACACGGTCTCGGCGGTGCCGAGCTGCTGGGCAAAAAGGCTCACCCGCAGCTCTTCGAGCAGCCAGCGCACCCGCAGCAGCCCCGGGGATGCGGTCAGCGGCGCCGGTAGGGCACCGCCGGCCTGGCGATACAGTTCGGCGGCCTGCAAATATTCGGTCATGCCCACCCGCTCGATAGCGGCGCTGGTGCCAAGCCGCTCCACGCGGTGCGTGGCGGCGCGCAAATACCGCGGCAGATGGCGTAGCTGCTGCATACCGGTGCGTGACACAAAACCGTCGAATACCAGCGCCGCCAGCTGCTCACGAACATCCTGCAGCGACGCCAAATGGGCGAGCGCGTTCGTGTTTTTTACCGCCAGCGTGGCTTCGCGGTGGGCCTGCAGCACTTCGGCCACGAGTTTCGCGGCGGCAAACATGCTGTCGACGAGTCCCGCATTGAACGTCTCGCGCAGCTTCGCAAACGACTCGACAGACCGCACGGGAGATTCGGGCAGCGCCGCATAGGCGAGCGCAAACAGCGTGTCATCCAGCAGCGCATCCACACTGCGGTACGGGCTCGCCGCCAACGAGAGTTTTTCGGCCGAGGTGAGATGCGCCTGCACATAGCTCGCGGGCGACGGCACGCTGCGCGCCAGCAGCGCCGCCACCGCCAGCGGATGCTCGCGGGCTTGATCTTGCGGGGTGGTCGCTAGCGCCAGATCGATCCGTGAGGCAGCGGGATGCTCGGGGTCGGCGAGCCGCAGGGTCGGGTAGGCGCGCACCACGCCGTGTTTACGGCCGAGATCAAAATGTTCGGGGATGGGCGTGGCTGGCCATTCGGTGAGCCCCTGCTGCTCGGTTACCGGCGCGGTGTTACCGATGGCTGCTGGCGTTACCGGCTCGGTGGCGCGTTTGGCGTCGTGCATCGCGGCAGCGGTGGCGGTGATACTTGCCAGCGCCTTTTCGCTCTCGCGTTTGAGGCGCTGCTGGAGCGCGGTGAGGTCGTGCCCGGTGGCGAGTTCGCGGCCGTGCTCGTTCAGCACCCGGAATCGCAACTGGAGGTGTTCGGGCACCCGGTCGAGGTCAAACTCTGACACCGAAAACCGGATGCCGCCGGCGCGCTGCAGGTGCTCGTGCAGCACCTCAACTAGCGTTCCCGGAACCGGTTCGTCACGGTCGGGACGCACCTCGCCAATTGTGGCGAGCATCCGCTGCGCCCAATCGTTTGCGGGCACAAAGTTGCGGCGGGTGGCCTTGGGTAGCGAACGCAATAGCGCGGTGATGAGTTCGGCACGCATCCCCGGCACGCCCCAATCAAAACCCTCATCTCGCAACCGGGCCAGTAGCGCCAGCGGCACGGTGGCGGTGACACCGTCATCGCCCGATGCCGGATCAAATCGATACCCGAGTTTCAGCCGCTGGTCGCCCTGCTTCCACTCGCGCGGAAAATCATCTTCCCTATCGGTTTCGACTTCGGCATCAATCAGGTCGTTTTTGCGCAGCGTGAGCAGGTTTGGATGCTCCTGCCGCACCTGGCGCCACCAGCGGTCAAAACTCGCCTGCGACACCACCCGTTCGGGCACACGTTCGGCAAAAAAATCAATCAGCTGCTGCTCACTGACAAGCCCATACTGGCGGGTGCGGTGTTCGAGCTGTTCGAGTTCGGCAAGCAGCTGCTTATTGCGCCGCTCGAAGGGGTAGCGGCCGGTCCAATCGCCCCGCACCAGCGCGTGTTCAATAAATAGTTCGTGGGCGTGTACGGGGTCGCTTGTCGCGAGCGATACGCGGCGGCCGCGCACGAGCGGCACCCCGTAGAGCGTCACCGATTCGAGCGCCACCGCCTGGCCCTGCTTCCGTTCCCAGTGCGGGTCGGCGAGCTGCTTTTTTACGAGCGGCCCGCCGAGCTCTTCGGCCCAGGCCGGATCGATTTTGGCGACCGTGCGGGCAAAAAGCTGCGAGGTTTCGACAAGCTCGGCGGCCATCACCGCATCCGGTTGCGATTTTGCGAGCCCCGAACCCGGGAAAATGCGGAATCGCGTCGACCGGGCACCGCGGTAGTCGCGTTTGAGTTCATCCCGCACCCCGATATGGCTGAGCAGCCCCGCCAATAGTGCCTGGTGTACGCGGTCGGGGTCGGCGGCATTGCCCTCGCGGCGCAATTGCACCTCGATGCCCAGCGGCCGCGCAATTTCGCGCAGCTGCCGCACCAGGTCTTGCCACTCGCGCCACCGCACGAAGTTGAGAAATTCGTCTTTCATGCGGCGTTTCAGCGCGCTTGACGAGAGCTCGTCGCGCAGCTCGAACAGGTAGTCCCACAGCTTCAGCAGGCTGAGAAAATCGCTCGACGGATCGCGGAACCGCGAGTGCAGTTCATCCGCGCGCTGGCGCTGTTCAAGGGGACGCTCGCGCAGATCCTGCACCGTGAGCCCGGCGACAATAATCATCACCTCGCGGGCAACACCGGCGTCGCGGGCGGCGAGCACCATGCGGGCATAGCGCGGCTCAATCGGCAGTCGAGCAAGCTCGCGGCCCACTTTGGTCAGCTGCGGCAGTCCGCGCCGGTCGGGTCGGGCGCGAAGTGCCCCGAGTTCGCGCAGCAGCTCGGTGCCGTCGCGCACGGCTCGCGGATCGGGCGGGGTGAGAAAAGGAAAGTCCTCGATCGCGCCGAGCCGCAGCCCGAGCATCTGTAGCAGCACGCTCGCGAGATTGGTGCGCAGAATTTCGGGATCGGTGTATTCGGGTCGCGATTGAAAATCTTCGCGCGAATACAGGCGGATGCACACACCCGGCCGGGTACGGCCACTGCGGCCCGAGCGCTGATTGGCGGATGCTTGGCTGACGGGCTCGGTTGGCAGCCGCTGCACCTTCGCGCGGGTTGAATAGCGCGAGATGCGTGCCGTGCCGGTGTCGATCACATAGGCGATACCGGGCACAGTCAGTGAGGTTTCAGCCACGTTGGTGGCGAGCACCACGCGGCGGCGGATGCCGGGGGCGCGTTTGGTTTCAAACACCCGGTGCTGGTCGCGCGCGCTGAGCCGGCCGTAAAGCGGTAACACCTCGGTGTCGTTTCGGCCGCTGCTATAGGCACCCTGGATGGCTTCTTCGGCGTCGCGAATCTCGCGCTCACCGGGCAAAAACACCAGCACATCGCCGGGTGACTCTGCCTCAAGTTCACGCAGCGCCGCGATGATCGCCTCGTTGACATCGCGGTCTTCGCGCGGCGCTTCGGCGGGCAGGGGTTTTGACGACCGTTTGGTGGCGGTCGGCTGTTTCGCAGCAGCCGGCTCCGAGGCAGCTGCAGCAGCAGGCGCCGCGGCCGACGGCGCAGCGGAAGGGGCCGCCGCAGATCCCGCTGACGATGCCGGCGGCTTCTCGCCCCGCAGTTCGGCAAGATGCGCCGCTCGCTCGGCCGCAAACATCGCCTTTTCGGCTTCGGTGCGCTCGCGGCGGTATTTCGCCATCGCCCGCGCCCGCTCCGAAAGCGTCATGCCCTCGGTATTGGGTGGTGCCGGCAGCTGCACCGCCGCAGCGGCGGCCGGCTCGGGATCAGCAGCGGGCGCAGGATCGGGTTCAGGAGCGGGCGCAGGATCGGGCGCGGTGAGCGCTTCCAGCTCGGCCAGATCGTATTCGTCGTCGAGATCAGTCTCGGCCGCATCCTCGAGCTCGGCTGCAAGCTCATCGGCCCGCAGCGGCCGATAGCGAATTTCCACCGGATAGGTGCGGCCCGAAACCTCAATGATCGGGGCCGGCTCTCCGGCCGCATCCGCAAAATGGTTCGCAAACGACTCGGGGTCAATCGTCGCCGAGGTGACAATCACCTTCAGATCGGGACGTTTCGGCAGCAGCCGCTTGAGATACCCGAGGATGAAATCAATATTGAGGCTGCGCTCGTGCGCCTCATCGATGATGATCGTGTCGTAGCGCTCAAGCATCCGGTCGTGGCTCAGCTGGGCGAGCAGGATGCCGTCGGTCATCAGTTTGATGCGGGTTTGCGCGCTCGACTCGTCGGTAAACCGCACCTGGTAGCCAACGAGCGTGCCGAGTTCGACATCGAGTTCTTCGGCGATGCGCTCGGCGATAGTGCGCGCGGCGATGCGGCGGGGCTGGGTGTGCGCAATGGAGGTGCGGCCGAGCTCGAGACAGATTTTTGGCAGCTGCGTGGTTTTCCCCGAACCGGTTTCGCCCGCGACAATGACGACCTGGTGATCGCGAATCGCCGCCGCGATCTCGTCGCGGCGAGCGCTCACCGGCAGATCGGGGTAGGAGATGTGGGGGATGGGCGCAGCGGTCATAACCACTCAAGTCTAGTTGGCCAGTACGGCTCTAGTTGGCCAGTACAGCTCTAGTTGGCCAGCACAGCGCCGGCATCGAGCGCATGCGCGCAGCGCCGGTAGCTTGCGCTCAGCACCGGATGCGGGGGTCAGCCGCCGCTTGCGGCACAGCTGACACCCGCGACAGCAGCTACTGCTTGATGCCAAAAGTCTCGGGATCGGCACCCGAAACGCGCTCGCCACGGTCGAGATTGGCCAGCGCCGACATTTCATCCACGTTCAGTTCAAAATCGAACAGATCGAGATTTTCGCGCATCCGCTCGGCGCTGGTGGTCTTGGGGAACACAATATTGCCCAGGTGCAGATGCCAGCGCAGCACCACCTGTGCGGGAGTCTTACCGTGCGCGCGGGCAATGTCGGTGACGGTGGGCATTTCGAGCAGTCCGGCGCGTCCCTGCGCGAGCGGGCCCCACGCTTCAACTGCGATGTCGTTATCGCGGCAGAACTGGCGCAGCTGTGGCTGTGACATCAGTGGATGCAGCTCCACCTGGTTCACGACCGGGGTTTCGCCGGCATCAATCAGGCGTTCAAGGTGCTCGATGTTCATATTGCACACCCCGATCGAGCGGGTGCGGCCAGCATCACGCAGCTGCATGAGTTCGGTCCACGACTCGAGATAGGCGTCGGTGTCGGGCACCGGCCAGTGAATGAGGTACAGATCAACCGCATCCAATTGCAGTCGCTCAAGCGAGGCATCGAGCGCGGCGGCAGCCTTCCCGGCGCCGAGATCGTCGGTCCAAAGTTTGGTGGTGACAAAAATTTCATCGCGCGGGATGCCGCTGGCTGCGATTGCGCGACCCACACCCTCTTCATTGCCGTAGATGCGGGCGGTGTCAATGTGGCGGTAGCCGGCCTCGAGCGCTTCGCTCACACAGCGCTCGGTGTCTTCGGGATCGATACGAAACACGCCGTAGCCGAGCTGGGGGATTGAATTGCCGTCAAGAAGCGAAACCGTGGGGATGCTGTTCATGTTCACCATTGTGCGCGGCTGCGGATGAATGGCGGCTCAGCGAGTGCCGAAACTCTCGCCTGCGAGAATGAATCCTGCCCCGATATCGCCATTTTGTGCCCGCTACTCACCGTCATTGCCTACGATGGCCGGGTGACATTGGCCAGCTCCACCCGCACTTCCCACCGCACCGGTTCGACCCAGGTTGCTCGCACCGGCTCGTGGGTAGACGATCTGTGGACTCGCCTCACCGCCGATCCCGTGCGTGCTCGCCGCACCGAGTGGGTGATTATCGGAGTGCTCACCGCGGTTGCCGCGCTGATTCGATTCGTTCGGCTCGGAACACCGCAGCGGCTCGTGTTCGACGAGGTGTACTACGTCATGGACGGCTGGTCGCTCGTCAATGCGGGGTACGAGTCGGAATATCCCGCCGATGATGCGCGCGATCAGTTTGCATCCGGCAATGTGAACGGATTTGATCCTGATTCGCCCTCGTATGTGGTGCATCCGCCGTTCGGCAAGTTGCTGATCGGCTGGGCCATGCAGATTTTTGGTGCCGAGCACATTTGGGCGTGGCGCGTTGCCGTCGCGTTTTTTGGCACGCTCGCGGTGCCGCTGATGTACCTGGTGGGCCGGAAACTTTTGGGGTCGATCGGGCTCGCGGCAATCGGCGCTGGGTTCCTCGCGCTTGACGGTCACGCGATCACCACCAGCCGAGTGTCGATTCTCGACGGGTTGCTGATGTTTTTTGTGCTGCTCGGTTTTTATTTTTTGCTGCTCGACCGCGAGCACCACGAGCGGCAACTGGTGGCGCGGATGGCGCAGTGGCGCAAGCAGGCGCACCGCAAAGATCCCCGCATCCCGCTCGAGCCGGTGCCCAGCAAATGGAGCTGGACGGTCGGCAAACGAGGCCAGCAGCCACCAACCGGCCCCGACTATGGCCCCGTGGTCTGGAACCGGCCGTGGCTCGTAGCAATGGCGGTAACGCTCGCCCTCGCCACCGCCGTAAAAATCTCGGGCGTGGTGTTTTTGGCGGCATTCTGCCTCGCTGCCGTTGGTTTGGATGCGGCGGTGCGCAAGCGCGAGGGCGTCACCTTCTGGCTTTCGGGCGCGGTGCTCAAACAGGCACCGATCGCCTTCGTGCTCACGATTCCGTTGGCGCTGGCAACCTACCTGTGCACCTGGTGGGGCTGGTTAAGCACCGAGGGCGGCTACTACCGCCAGTGGGCGAGCGAAGCCGCCGATCGGGCCTGGACCGGTGCATTCGGCTGGGTGCCGCTGCCGCTGCAGAGCCTGTGGCACTACCACTCCGAGGCCCTGAAATTTCACGAGGGGCTGCAGGGCGATCACCCGTATATTTCGCCCGCCTATGAGTGGCCGTTCATGCTCCGCCCCACCGCTTTTGCTTACGACTATTACAGTCAGGGCCAGTCCGGATGCAGCGCCAACGAATGCGTGGTGGCGATCAATTCGCTCTCGAATCCGCTGATGTACTGGCTGGGAACGGTCGCGGTGGTGTTTTTGCTGCTCTACCTTTTTGTGCGACCGAACTGGCGCTATGTGCTCATCCTCGTGGGTGTTGCCGCCGGGTACCTGCCGTGGCTGCTCACCGGTCGCACCTCGATCTACCACTTTTATGTGATCGCCTGGCTGCCGTTTATGTACCTGGCCGCGCCGGTTGCGCTGCAAACGCTCGCCGGGTCACCAACCGATCGCAGACGCGGTCGCACGATCGCGGTCAACTGCGTGCTGGCGTTTTTGATCGCGGCGGTCGTGGTGTCGATCTGGTTCATGCCGATCTGGACCGGCGCCATGATTCCCAAGTGGTACTGGTACACGACCATGTGGCTGCCGGGGTGGCGATAGCGGATGCTCATCCTGGTAGGTACACCGCTCGGTAATCTCGCCGATGCTTCGCAGCGGATGCGCGAAACGCTCGCGCGCGTGGACGTGATTGCCTGCGAAGACACTCGCACCACCGCCAAACTACTGCAGCTACTCGAGGTGCATTCGCTGCGCGAGGCCGAAAAACGGCCGCGCCTGATTGCCCTGCACGACCACAACGAGACCGAACTCGCCGCCGAAATCGCGCAGCTCGCGCTCGAACAGGATGTGGCACTGGTCTCGGATGCGGGGATGCCCGGCATCAGCGACCCCGGCTATCCGGTGGTGGTGGCCTGCGCCGAGGTCGGTGCCACGGTGACGAGCGTGCCCGGCCCCACCGCGGTTGCGACCGCGCTGGCGATTTCGGGCCTTCCCACCGACCGGTTTTGTTTTGACGGCTTTGTGCCGCGCAAGGCGGGGGAGCGCGCCCGACTGATTGCCGAACTCGATCGCGAGCAACGCACGATCGTGCTCTACGAATCGCCGCACCGGCTGGCCACAACTCTGTCTGAGTTTGCCGCATCCTGGCCCCATCGGCGCGCTGCCGTGTGCCGTGAACTCACGAAACTGCATGAGGAGGTTCGCCGCGGTACGCTGCGCGAGCTTGCTGATTGGGCCGCTGCGGGCGTACGCGGCGAGATCGTAATTGTGCTCGCCGGCGCCGAGGCTGAGGTTGTGAGCCTGGATACCGGTGCGACACGCACCCTCGAGCTTGCGGCATCGGGGATGCGGTTGAAGGATGCGGCGGCCGAGGTTGCGGCGGCTACCGGGCTTAGCAAACGCGAGCTCTACCAGGCGGCGCTGGCGCAGCGAGACGAGTAGCCACAGTGCCGGTACGCGCCCGGCGCGCGGCGCAGTACGGCGTCATACTTGTCGGCGAACCGCGGGCAACCCAGTAGACTAGCCAGCATGTCTTCTGGCGCATCTTTCTACGTCACCACCCCGATCTTCTACGTCAACGACGTTCCCCACATTGGTCACGCCTATGCCGAAGTGGCGGCGGACGTGTTGGCTCGCTGGCACCGGCAGCGCGGTGATGACACGTTCTTCCTCACTGGCACCGACGAACACGGGCAGAAGATTTTGCGGTCGGCGGCCGCCAACGGAGTTTCACCGAAGGAGTGGACCGATAAGCTCGTCGAAGATGCCTGGAAGCCGCTGCTACAGACACTCAACCTGTCGAATGACGACTTCATCCGCACCACCGAAGAACGTCACGAAGTTCGCGTGCGCCGATTTCTACAAGACCTCTACGACGCCGGACACATCTACGAAGACGAGTTCGAGGCGCTGTACTGCGTGGGCTGTGAAGAATTCAAACCCGAAGCCGAAATCATCGACGGCACCGACGCCTACGAGGGGCAAAAAGTTTGTGCCATCCACTCGAAGCCGCTCGAGTTGTTGAGTGAACGCAACTACTTTTTCCGGCTCGCAAATTTCCAGCAGCAGCTGCTCGACTACTACGAGGCAAACCCCGACTTCATCCAGCCCCAGGCCGCCCGCAACGAGGTCATCAGTTTTGTGCGCTCGGGATTGCACGACCTGTCGATCTCGCGCACCAGCTTCGACTGGGGCATCAAAGTGCCGTGGGACGAATCACACGTCGTCTACGTGTGGGTTGACGCGCTGCTCAACTATGTTTCGGCACTCAACTACGGCGACGAGGGCGAAACCAAATTCGACCGCTACTGGCCCGCCAACCACGTTGTCGGTAAAGACATCCTCCGCTTCCACGCGGTGATCTGGCCGGCGATGCTGATGGCCGCCGGAATCGAGCCGCCGCAGCGGGTGTTCGCAACCGGTTGGCTGCTGGTCGGCGGTGAAAAAATGTCGAAGTCGAAGCTCACCGGTATCGCACCCAGCGAAATCACCGATGTGTTTGGTTCGGATGCGTTCCGCTACTACTTCATGCGCGCCATCCACCTCGGGCAGGACGGTTCGTTCTCGTGGGAAGACCTCAACGCTCGCTACCACGCCGAACTCGCCAATGGTTTCGGTAACCTCGCCTCGCGAGTGCTCGCCATGGTGCGCAAATACTTTGCCGGCACCCTGCCAACCGGTATCGCAGCCGACCCTGAAATTCAGCAGCTCGCCGAGCGCAGCATCCGCGAGGCCGAAGCCGCAATCGACCGGTTCGCGGTCGACCAGGCCATCGCCGAGGTGTGGCAGCTCGTGGATGCGCTCAACGGTTACATCACCGAACAGCAGCCGTGGATCCTCGCCAAGGATGATGCCCAGCGCGACCGTCTCGCCCAGGTGCTCGCCACCGCTGTGTGGGGCCTCGGAGTGCTGGCCGTGCTGCTGCATCCGGTGATCCCGGTCGCCGCCGAAAAACTCTGGACGGCACTGCATGCAGAAGGCAACCTCAGCGACCAGCGCGTCGCCGATGCTCTCAACTGGAAATCGGACGGCACCGTTGGTGAGCTGCCGGCACTGTTCCCCCGCGTCGAACAGGACGCCTAGTTTTGGCAACGCCCACTCGTCGCAGCAGCATCGCAGAGACCGGACACCACCGCGAGCTCAAATATCCCGAGGTGCCCGAGCCGCTCGGCACACCCTGCTATGACAATCACACGCACCTGCAAATTGAAGATGGCGAGGTGGGCCTCAGCGTCGCCGAGCATATGGATCTCGCTGCCGAAGCCAATATTCTCGGGGCGATCACTGTTGCTGGCGATGTTCCATCCAGCCGCTGGCAGGTGGCGGCCGCGCAAGCCGAGCCTCGGCTGCTGGCAGCGGTAGCCATTCATCCCAATGAAGCACCCGGCTATGCCGCCGGCACCATGCCCGACGGATACAACCTTGATGAGGCGCTCACACAGATCGATGCGCTCGCTGCCGACGAGCGCGTGGCTGCCATCGGGGAGACCGGGCTGGATTTTTTTCGCACCACCGATGCCGATGGCATTGCCGCCCAGTACGAATCATTCGCGGCACATATTGAGCTCGCCAAGCGGCACCGCCTGCCGATGCAAATCCACGATCGCGACGCGCACGACGAGGTGGTCGCCACCCTCAAAACCGAGGGGGCGCCGGCTGGCACCGTGTTTCACTGTTTTTCGGGCGATGCCGAGCTCGCAAAACTTGCCGCCGATGAGGGCTGGTATCTGTCGTTTGCCGGAACGGTGACGTTCAAAAATGCTCCGCAATTGCGCGAGGCCCTCGAGGTGACGCCGCTGGAACGCATCCTGGTTGAAACCGATGCGCCATTTCTCACCCCGATGCCGTTCCGTGGACGCCCCAACGCGCCCTATCTCATCCCCATCACGCTGCGGTTCATGGCTGCGCATCTGGGAATGGATGCCGATGAACTGGCCGCTCAGGTCGCAAAAAACACGCTCGATCTGTATGGCCCCTTCGATCCCGAGGCTCGCAAACAGTGGCTGGCCGCATCCGCACGAGGCAACCGATGAACGACCGCACCGAGTTTGCTGACGATGTGCAACTGCTGGGGCCCGCCGAAGTGCGCGAGCTCGCAGCTGCGCTCGACGTGCATCCCACCAAAAAACTCGGCCAAAATTTTGTGCACGACCACGGCACGGTGCGCCGCATCGTGGGCCTCGCGCAGATTGCGCAGGGCGAGCACGTGCTCGAAATCGGGCCCGGCCTCGGTTCGCTGACACTGGCGCTACTGGCTGCGGGCGCCGAAGTCACCGCGATCGAAATCGATCCGCGCCTGGCGCAGCGGCTGCCCGAAACGGCCGCCGTAATGGCACCGAATGCCGCATCAAAGCTGCACGTCATGGAACAGGATGCGCTCAAAGTCACCGAGGTCGCGGGCGACCCGGTGGCGCTGGTGGCAAACCTGCCGTATAACGTCTCGGTGCCGGTGCTGCTGCACCTGCTGCCGCTGCTGCCCTCGCTGCGCCGGGGCGTCGTGATGGTGCAGCGCGAAGTGGGGGAGCGCATCGCCGCCGACCCCGGATCGCGGGTGTACGGTGCGCCGAGCGTAAAAGCCGCCTGGTTTGGCAGTTGGCAGACGCGAGGGCTCGTTGGCCGCAAGGTGTTCTGGCCGGTGCCGAACGTCGGCTCGGTGCTCGTGTCGTTTGCGGCCGGGGATGTGCGCGGTGACGAGCAGCTCCGCGAACGCACTTTCAAGCTGGTCGATGCGGCTTTTGCGCAGCGGCGCAAGATGCTGCGGCAGGCACTCGCACAAAGCTTCGGCTCGGCCGCTGCCGCGAGCCAGGCGCTGGTGGCCGCGGGTATCGATCCGACCGCTCGCGGTGAAGCGCTCACGATTGACGACTATGTGGCGCTGGCGCGTGTTGATGTCGATACACTGCCCGGTGATAGCGAACCGGTGTCTGAATAGGGCAGCACCATTCACTCAGCGCCGCCCACCTAGGGTGGAAATATGAGTGCAGTTATCGTCCGTGCCCCCGGGAAGATCAATCTTGCGCTCTCGGTGGGCCCGCTCGCAGACGACGGCTACCATCCGCTTGCGACAGTGTTTTTGGCGGTTGGGCTGTACGAGTATGTCGCCGCCGAACCGGCAGACACCCTGCAGCTCGAATTTGATCCCGCCTCAGCGATCCCGGTCGCCGATCTGGCAACCGACGACTCGAACCTGGTGATCCGGGCCGCAAGGCTGCTCGCCGAAGCAACCGGATGCACGGCCGGCGCCCGGCTGCGCGTCAAAAAAAATGTTCCGATCGCCGGCGGTATGGGCGGCGGCTCGGCGGATGCTGCGGCCACCCTGGTTGCCTGCAATGAGCTGTGGGGGACGAACCTCACCCGCACCGACCTCGAATCGCTCGCGGCACAGCTGGGCAGTGACGTGCCCTTCGCGGTGAGTGGCGGCGCCGCGATTGGCACCGGCCGGGGTGAACAACTCGCGCGCACCCTGGTTGGTGGCGAATTGCACTGGGTGCTGCGCTTTAATGACCGCGGTATTTCAACCCCGGCCGCCTATCGGGCGCTTGATGAGCATCGCGCCCAGTTTGCCGAGCATCTCGGCCCAGCACCGATCCCCGAAGTCGATCCGGCCCTCCTGCAGGCGCTGCGCGCGGGCGATGTGGGTGCGCTGGCGCCGCAGCTGGTCAATGATTTGCAGGCGCCGGCGCTGCGGATGCGACCAGAGCTTGTGGCAGCGCTGGCCGCCGGCGAGCGTGCCGGAGCACTAACCGGGATTGTTTCGGGGTCTGGGCCGACACTGGCGTTCCTCGCCCGCGACGCCCAGGACGCGGCCGCGATCGCCGAACGATTACGCGGTGACGGACACCGCGTGGCGCAGGTGTCGAGCCCCGCCGAAGGGGCAACCAGATGCTGTTAATTGGTGACCCGCAAAACAACTGACCCGGCAAAATCATCGTTGCGGCCGATAGCGGTTACATCATCCGTTCAGTAGCGGCCGCAACCGAAAACCAAGTAGCGTGATCGATATGAATTCCAGTGCCGACGCTGCAAAACCCGGTTCGTCGGCCGCAAACCACACTGGTCAACCCGCGCGCAAACCGAACCCCGCCACCGTTGCCTTTCGGAAACTTGGCGAGGCTGCCAAACAGCAGGGGCTCCAGGATGAGTTCGCGGGCATCGTACAAATGATCCGCGACTCGCGCGGCCGGCCACCGAGCATTGTCGTGGTGGGCGAGGTGAACCGCGGTAAATCAACGCTGGTGAACTCGCTGCTGGCGACGGCGAATCTGGCACCCACCGGGCCGAGCGCGGTGACCGCCCTGGCGGTGAACTACGAGGTGGCGAGCGATGATTTTCCGCTCGGAGAAGCCGAACTCGAGTTCCCGCAGCCGCCGAACCGCCGACGCATCCCCGCTGCCGAACTACCGGCGTGGATCCGGCTTGATTCGCCGGTGCTGATGAACGCCGATCCGGCCCCACTGCAGGCATCGCAGGCAATTCGCCCCGGTTTTTTGCAGGGATGCACGATCGTCGACACCCCCGGTTCGGGAGGCCTGAGCGAAGCCTACGCACTGCGCGCGCTGGCGCGCGCACGTGACGCGAGCGTGCTGCTGCTGGTAACCGATGCGGCCGGGCGCATCACCGAGCCGGCACTCGATTTTTTGATGAACTGTGCCGAGCATGTCGAATCGGTGGTTGTGGCGGTCACCAAACTCGACCTGTATCGCAATAGTTCGGCCCAGATTCTTGAAGAAAACCGGCAGATTCTCGCGGCCCGGTCACCGCGCCTGGCGAATATCCCCATGGTCGCAGTGTCGGGGGCGTGGGGTGAACGCGCCGCTGCCGAAGCCGACCCCGAACGGCGCCGGCGCCTATTTGAGGCCAGCCGGGTTCCCGAACTCGCCGATGCACTGCGGGCACCGCTCATGCGCGCAAACCAGCTCCCCACACTGAACGCGCTGCGGCAGGGGGCGGCGCTGCTCGAACAGCCACTTGTCGCGCTGCAGGCCGAACGCGAGGCGCTGGGCGGTGCGATCGAGGCGCCCGAGGATGCCGTACGCATTAAGGAGCACCGCGAAAACCTGCTGCGCACATTTGAAGATGCGCGCTACGACTGGGGCGCGCAGGTCGACCGCGTGCGGGTTGAACTCACGTCGGCAAATTCCCGACTCACCCGTGAATTTGCCGCGCACTGGCGTGAGCGGGTGCAGTCGAAAGGTTCGGGAATTAGCGACCAGCAGGCCCTGGTGCTGCGCAACGAACTCGCCGCCGACCTCGAAGTGAACGTCCGTCGGGCCCTCGCCGGTATTGCACAGCGCGCCGGTGCGCTGCTTGCTGAACTCTACGCCGATGCCGGTATGGACCCCCATCGTGCGCTTTTCGGTGAGCTCAATCGCCGCATCACCGAGGTGGGTGATCAGCCCCGTGCCCCGATTGAGCACAATGCCGCATCCCTTGACCCGCGCACACTGTTTTCGGGTGCCCTGATGGGGTCGGGTATCGGATCGCTGACGCTCGGCGCGCTACTCGGACCGGTCGGGGCGGCGCTGGTGGGCATGTCGATTATGGGCAGCCTCGGTGCGTTATTGGCGCGGCGGCAGGCAAAACGGCAGTCGTTTTTGCAGACCGTTAACGACGCCACGGTTGAGTTGCGTGAGGTGCTCGATCGGGCGGTGCGCGGGGTGCTGCAGGTGGTGCAAACGGATGCAAAAAAAATTTTTGATCGCGACCTGAAAGCATCCGCCGACGCCGCGAAAGCCGAGCTTGACCGCATCGAATCGGCGCGGCGAGCGAGTGAATCTGAACGGAAACAGCGGCTTGGCCGGCTCAACCCGCAGATCGAACAGATTCAGGATGCGATGCGTACGGCAGCTGCGGAAGTCGAACGACTAACGCAGTCAAAGACCGAACCGTAATCCAAACCTCGTATGCTCATTCAACGTGACCCAACCACTTCCATAACAACGACGAGAGGAGCGTCGGCCGATGACCTGGCGACTCGCCATCGACTTTGGTACTTCGAACACCGCCGCCGCTATTGACGCGAACGGTGTGGTTCGGCCGGTGAGCCTGTCTGATGGTGGCATCACCATGCCCTCGGCCGTAGTGCTGACGCCCTCGGGTTTTCGTGTTGGTGACGAGGCGCTCAACGCGCAGCTGCGACACCCCGACGGCTTTGAGCGCACTCCCAAAGCACTGATTGGTCGTGGCGATGTGGTGCTCGGCGGCAAAATTGTCAGCCCCGAAGATCTGATCACCGAGGTGTATTCGAGCGTGCGCGAAACCGCGCTGCGTCGACAAAACAATGAACCGCCACGGGAAGTGTGGCTGACGCATCCGGTCGCCTGGGCGCCCTCGCAGATCGAGTCGCTGCGCAAGGGCGCCATCGCGGCCGGTTTCAGGCCCGACACGATTCGCACCGTTTCTGAACCGATCGCCGCGGCCGCCCACTACGCCCGTAATCAGCAGGCGGCACCGGGATCGCGGGTGGCGGTATTCGATTTCGGTGGCGGCACGCTCGACCTCGCGGTGCTCGAACGCGCACCACAATCACCGGTCGGCTACCGGGTGTTGGCCTATGGTGGCGACCCGGTGCTCGGCGGCCGCACCTTTGATGCTCGCCTGCTCGACTGGACACTCGACACACTGCGCTCGCGCGGGCACCAGGAGCTCGCCGATCGCCTGCACCAGCCGCGCACTATGGCCGAGCTGCGCGCCCAATCAGCGCTCGGCAGCGCGGTAACCGCCGCAAAAACCGAACTCTCCACCCGTCCCGACGCCGATATTTCGGTGAGCCTGGGTGAAGAGGATGCGGTGGTGACGATCACCCGTGGCGAATATGAGCGGCTGATTGCCGGCGATATTGAACGTGCCGCAAAGTTGCTTCAGGATGTGTTCGATCGCGTCTCGGGTGAACGCCCGGCACTCGTCTACCTCACCGGTGGCTCGTCACGCACCCCGGCGATTAGCCGCATGATTCGTGAGCGCACGAATTTGCAGATCGCCACGCTCGACGACCCCAAACTGGTGACTGCCGAGGGCGCGCTCTACGTGAACGCGGCCGGCGCCGGCCGCCGCGGACGACCACCGCAGGCTCCGGGCCGGCAACAGCCGCGACGGGGTGCTCCGAGCCCGAACGGTCCACGGCCTGGCGCGCAGCGTCCCGGTGGACAGCCTCCAGCCCGGCAGCATTCCGGCGGCGCTCGACCGAATGGGCCACACACCCGACCGAACCCGGCAGGCGGCGGCGCTCCCGCACAAACCGGCCCGATGCGCCAGCCCGGCCAGCGGCCAACGCTAGCTCCAGGAGCCCGACAGCCTGGACCGAACCCCGGCTCACCGAACGGGCAGCGTCCGAACGGCCCCGCACCGCGGCCAAACGCGCCGCGCCCGGCTTCGCGTCCTGGCGGTGGTGCGCCACGCCCCGCCGATCGGCGACCGGCACCGCAGCCCGCAAAGCCTGCCACCAAAAAACGTAATGTGCCGCTCATAATCGGACTCGTGATTCTCGCGCTCGCGGTAGTCGTCGGGCTGATCTGGGGTGGTGTGGCCTTGTTCGGCGGCGGTTCAAAACCGAGCGCCGGGTCGGCCCCGAGCGGCAAAGTCACCTGCTGGGACGACTCCACCGCTGAAGCCGGTAAAAACTGTCCAGCCCTCACCGGGGAAACAGCCCTCAAATGGATCGTGCCGGTCGACGACGCGTCATGCCGTTCATCGAACTTCGAGGCAAAAACAGCGCTCGAGTGCACCTGGTATGACGAGCCGTACGCATCAATGCACCTGCTCGAGTTCGACAGCGCCGACACCGCGATTGCCTACGGCGAAAACAGCTACGGCGGTTCGGGGAGTGAATGGACTCTCGACGGTAAAGCGAGCGGCACCACCTGGGAGGGCGACTTCGATCAGGGCAGTGGGGGCTACTCGTACTACTACGTGTATCAAGACCTGCCCTACGGGATTTTTGTGCGCTTCGACAACGACTCCTCCGGTAATCACGGAAAAATCGAAGACCTGAAGCGCCACTTCGATCCCAAAACCTACCGGAAGGTTTCAACCGCGGTGGCGGTTGCGGATCGCGCATGAGTGCCATCAGCGCCAGTGAGGGGATGCGTCGGGCAGTTAATGAACTGTGCGACGCATTTGATCGGGTTGATCGCCCCGGCACCGGGCAGCTCACCGACGCGGTGCGGCGCTCGCTGAACGACACCATTCGACTGGCAGTGGTTGGCCGCGTCAAAGCCGGTAAATCGACACTGGTAAATGCGCTCGTCGGTCGGGTTGTGGCACCGACCAGCGCCGTGGAATGCACCAAAGTAACCACCCACTACACCTTTGGTGGTCCCGAACGCGGCGAGGTCGTGCTGCGCAACGGTCAGCGGCTACCTTTTGACCTCATAAACGGCTGCCTGCCTGACACGCTGCCGGCACCCATCGAACATATTGCCCACGCCATCGTCTATTTGCAGTCGGAAGTGCTGCGCGATATGACGCTCATCGACACCCCGGGGCTTGCCACAACCACCACCGAACACGCCGAAGCCACCCGCCGCGAAATCCTCGGCCATGAGGGTGCTCAGGCCGCCGACGCGCTGGTCTACGTGTTTCGGGATATGCCGCTGCGCGACGATCTCGAATTTCTCCGCGAGTGGGGGAGCATCACCAACACGGCAGGTGAGGACGCCGCGCGCGCCATCGGTGTGCTCAGCCACGCCGACACCTTCGGCGGCACCCCCTGGGGGAGCGCCGACCCCATCGAGCTGGCGCGTCAACGCGCCGAAACATTTGCCTCGCAGCACGGCGCCAACCTCGGCACGGTGGTGGCGATTGCCGGCAATATGGCGCAGGCGGCACGCACCGGGCTGGTACGCGAAGACGACGCCACCTCGCTGGCGCAGCTGGCCGCTGCGGATGACCTCGACCTCGAATTGCGCGGAGGCGAACCGGATGCGGCCATCGCCCCGGGCATTTATAACCGCGAAGTGCAGCGCCTGGTCGAATTGATCGGCGAATACGGGCTGCGCCACGGACGCGCCCCGGCCCAGCAGGGGGCGCGCGCACTGAGCGATTGGCTCGTGCAGGCCTCGGGAATTGAGCAGCTGCGCCGGGCGCTCGCGGTGCGCTATGTGGGGCGCTACTCGTATGTAAAAACCCGTCGCGCACTCGAACAACTCGAACGGCTGGCCTGGTCGAACGGGGCTCCGCCGCCGCTGCGCAACCTGGTGGCCGAGGCCCGGCTGCGTCCCGAATTGCATCCGCTCAATGAATTGGATGCGCTGGAACGACTGGCTGCGGTCGAACCTGACCACCCGCTGGTTGGGATGCTCGACCGCCAGCTCGCCGGGCGCAACGATGCCGAAAAACTCGCGATGCCGCCATCATCAACGGCACTGCAATTGCGTGACCGGGCACTGAAATGGTCGGTGGAAGCTCGCCGCGCGGCTGTGGTCGAGCCATACCCCGAGCGGCAGAACGCCTACCAGGTGCTCGACCGCTCATTCACCAACCTGGCGCTGCGCCTCAACGGGTAATCAGCAGCTAGACGTCAGTAGCTAACCGTCAGAAGTTGAACGTCGCCGCGGCGGCTAGACGAGGAAGGCATCCGAGTCGTCGCCGGGGGTGTCGAAATCGTTGTCGGTGTCGTGCGATTCGCCAAGGTCGGCGCTGTCGTAATTGGGCTGGTCGATGTCGAGTGCCTGGTCGCCGCCGAATTCGCCGGTGTCGATACCGGCTGCGTCGTCGCTGAATTCGGCAGTGCCGAAGACGCTGTCAAGCAGCGAGCCGTTACCTGCCGAGTCTTCGGTCGACTCGGACGTGGGGGAGGGTTCGCCGTCGCTTGGCCGCTGGTCGGTGTCGACGGGGTCGGCATCGGTTGCCGTGCCCGCCTCAAGTCCGTGATCAAAAATCGCGTCGTTATCGATCACATCCGGATCGATCGCATCATCGGCGTAGTCGGCGGTGTCGTTTTCGGCGGGGTCATCAAAAAGGTCAACGAGGTGGTCGGCCATTCCCGGGGGTGCGATGAATGCGTCCTCAAGCATGCCGTCCCACTGCTCATCACTGAGCGAAGGCACCTCGCCGAGGAACGATTCCTCTGCCAGCTGGGGTGAATTGGGGTCCGACATGATGCTCCCTCTCTTACAGTGCGCGCCGGTGGTAAAAATCTGTGACTCTACTGAGTGTGATGCATCGGGCGCCGGGAAAGTTCCCGGCTCAGCAGAAATTCCGGCGCCCGATGCGGTTGTGAAAATTGCGGTTACGAGATTGTCTAGGCGAAATCCGACACTTCCGGACCATCAAAGTCTTCGAACTCGTTGATCTCGCCATTACCGTCGGCGTGGCCAACCGAGTCAAAAGTGCCGTCGCCGGTGGTGTCCATCCACACCTCGTCGGCAAGGCCGTCGCCGTCGTGGTCGATCAGCATCGTGTCGAGGTTGCCGTCGGTATCGCCGTCGACCAGGGCGCCATCGAGCTGGCCGTCACCGTCGGTGTCGAACTCGACCTGGCCCTCGAGGTACTCGGTCTCGCCCGTGTCGTTGATCGGCTCGCCCGAGTTGCCGCCGTCGGTTGAGTCGCCGGTGGGTTCCCCGGTGCCGGTGGGGTCAGCCGGGAGCGGCTGTTCGTTCGGCGGTGCGGGAAGGTTGTTGATGTCGTTCGCGTCGGTGACGCTGTCGGGCCCGTAGGGGTCGATGGCGTGTTCTTCGTCGGCATAGCCATCACCGTCAACGTCGACACGAGCCAGATCGAGCTTGCCGTCACCGTCGGTGTCGTAGGCGGTGGTGTCGATGATGCCGTCGCCATCGCTGTCAATGTCGGCGTAGTCGAAGGTGCCGTCACCGTCAGTATCGATAAATCGAGTGTCGATGTTTCCATCGCCGGTGGTGTCGGCGTAGACATTGTCAACGCTGCCGTCACCGTCAAAATCGAACGCCTTGGCGCTGGTGCCGTCGGGGTTCGTTGACTCTGCAACCGGCTCGTGTCCGTAGAAGGCCTCGTTCGGGTTGCCGCTGTCGGTGGTGCTCATCGTTGTTTGCTCCTTCGAATCAAAGTCGTAGTGGATGCTTTCGCTGATTCGTAGATTGGATGCGCATCCACACTCAAAAGTTCCCCGCATCCGAAAAATAATTCTGGCCGGTTTGCTGCCGCGCAGGCGCACCGGCCGGGAGGGGCAGCTGTGCGCCGCATCCGGCCGAGAAGCGACTGAGAGTCAATCTCTAGACGGATATTTACTCTGGAATCTTTCAACGTAACCCGCAACTATTAGTTTTTGTTCCAATTGTGTTGAGCTGCCGAGAGGCGAACGACAGGAGTGGCAATGGAGAGTGCTGCCAATGAAGCCCAACTGCTTGCCGAGGCGAAGCAGGGCAACCGGCGCGCTTTTTCACTCTTGCTGGAGCCCTACCGAAACCGACTCTGGGCCGTATGCCTGCGCACCTGCGGGCACCGAGCCGACGCCGAAGACGCCCTGCAAAACACGCTGATTGCGATCTGGCAAAACCTGCCGAAGTTTCGGGGCGAATCGTCAATTTCGACGTGGGCGTTCCGCATCGCACAGAACTCGGCATTGGCGATCATCCGCAAACGCCGAGAGGTGACCGTCGACGAAGACGCCGCCGAGTATGTGTTCGATCGCGCCGACGACACCGACCACGCCGAAACCAATGCGGTGCGTGATCGCGTGCAGCGCGCGCTCGAAACACTCAGTGAAGACTTCCGTGTGGCGCTGGTGCTGCGCGAATTTGCCGACTACACCTACGAGCAGATCGCCGACTACCAGCAGGTGCCGGTGCAGACCGTGCGCTCGCGACTCAACCGGGCACGTAAACAGCTCAAAGAAGCCCTGCTCGCGCAGGAACAAATTGAGCTCTGAGACAGCCTAGTTTTCGAGCCGTTCGGCAAGTTCGAGCCAGCGCAACTCGAGCTCGTCGATTTCATCCTGGACGGCGCTGCGCTCGTGACCGATCTCGGTGAGCCCCTCGTAATCCGACTGGTCATGTGCGGCCAGCCTCGCATCCACCGCGGTTAATTCTTCGGCGAGCTTCGTCAGGCGCCGCTGAATGGCCGCGGTCTCTTTTTCGAGGCTGCGCCGCTCGGCACCGCTGAGTCGGGATGAATCGGCCGCTGCCGGAGCAGCCTGGGTGGTCGCGGGTGCGGTGCCGTGCGCTGAAAGCCGCAAATATTCATCCACGCCACCGGGAAGATGCCGAAGCGTGCCACCAATCACCGCATACTGCTGGTCGGTGATGCGCTCGAGCAAATAGCGGTCGTGTGACACCACCAGCAGCGTGCCCGGCCAGGTGTCGAGCAAATCTTCCATCGCCGCGAGCATGTCGGTGTCGAGATCGTTCGTGGGCTCGTCGAGGATGAGCACATTCGGCTCGTCAAGCAAAATCAGCAGCAATTGCAGCCGGCGTTTTTGACCGCCCGATAGATCACGCACCGGGGTTTGCAATTGCGCGCTGGTAAACCCGAGCCGCTCGAGCAGCTGCGAGGGGGTCATCTCGTCGCCTGCCGCGGTGTAAGTGCGCTTGAGACGACCCACCACCTCAAACACGCGGTCGTCAGCAACCTCTTTGAGCTCGTCAAGCTGCTGCGACAGAGTGGCGATGCGCACGGTCTTACCGTGTTTGACCCGGCCCGAGGTGGGCGAGAGCTCGCCGGTAATCAGTCGCAGCAGCGTCGACTTTCCGGCGCCATTCACCCCCAGGATGCCGGTGCGCTCACCCGGAGCAATCCGCCAGGTAACGTCATGCAGCACCTGCCGGTCACCAAACGCAACGGCGGCGGTCTCAAGATCGACCACATCCTTGCCGAGTCGCGCAACCGCCATCCGCTGCAGCTCAATTGGGTTGCGCACCGGCGGCACATCGGCAATCAGCTGGTTGGCGGCTTCGATGCGAAACTTCGGTTTTGACGTGCGCGCCGGAGCGCCGCGGCGCAGCCAGGCGAGCTCTTTGCGCATCAGGTTTTGGCGTTTTTGCTCGGCGATTGCAGCTTGCCGGTCGCGCTCAACACGCTGCAGCACATAGGCGGCATAACCGCCCTCGAACTCTTCGACGATGCGGTCGTGCACCTCCCACATGCGGGTGCACACCTCGTCGAGAAACCAGCGGTCGTGGGTGACCACCACGAGCGCACCCTCGTTCGGTGGCCAGCGTTCGTTGAGATGCTTTGCCAGCCAGTGCACGCCCTCAATGTCGAGGTGGTTGGTGGGCTCGTCGAGCATCAAAATATCGCAATCATCGATGAGCACTCGTGCGAGCGCCACCCGGCGCTGCTGGCCACCCGAAAGGTCACCAATGCGGGCATCCCAATCGAGATCGCTGACCAGGCCGCCAATGATGTCGCGGATGCGTGCATCCCCGGCCCACTCAAATTCGTCACGGTCGCCAACGATGCTGTGCCCCACCGTGTCGTCCAGATCGAGGGCATCGCTCTGGTCGAGCATGGCGATGCGGGTGTCGCGACGCACGGTCACCTGGCCGGCATCGGATTGCATCCGCCCGGCCATGATTTTCATCAGCGTTGATTTACCGTCGCCGTTGCGGCCGACAATGCCGATGCGGTCGCCGGCAGCAATTCCCACGGTGACGTCGTCGAAGACGGCTTTGGTGGGAAATTCGAGCTGCAGATGTTCGGCGCCAAGTAGATGAACCATAGGCGTCTAGTTTGCCTGACAGCACGCGGCGGGGCTAACTGCCGCGCTGGAGGCACTGCTGGCGCTAGCTGTCGTTCGGTGCGATCCGCACTGCCAGTGTGCGCAGAGTGTCGGCAAAGACCTCGCGCTCGGCCGGCGATAGCGGCTCGAGCAGCGACTGCTCTGCCCGAAGCAGCTGCTTAATTGCTTCGTCAACGCGCGCGATGCCGTCGCCGGTCATGTGCACGAGCACGCTGCGGCCATCGGCGGGGTCATCGCTGCGGCGCACCAGGCCGCGCTGTTCGAGCCGGTCGATGCGGTTGGTCATGGTGCCCGAAGAAACCAGGTTGGTTTGCATCAGCTGCTTTGGGGTGAGTGCGTGCGGGTGACCGGCACGGCGCAGCGCCGAGAGCACATCAAACTCCCACAGTTCGAGCTGCGCCGCCGAAAAAGCGGTGCGGCGAACGGCATCGAGCTGGCGTGAGATGCGTTTGATTCGCGAAAACACCTCGAGTGGCGAAAAATCGAGGTCGCCACGCACGGTGGCCCACTCGGCTACGATCTGGTCGACCGCATCCCGACCGCTGAATTCAGACATGAGTTCTATTATTCCCGACGGTTTTTCGGCGCCGGCCGCGAAGACGTGGCAGACTATACGGGCACGACACATTCCTCCTTGGTGTAACGGCAGCACGACGGCCTTTGGAGCCGTGAGGTCCAGGTTCGAATCCTGGGGGAGGAGCTACACCTCAATGCCCGCGTACCGTCGCCAATGACACGATCTTGGGAGTAGCCACATGACCGATCAGAACTTGGCCGTGATCATCCTCGCTGCTGGTAAGGGCACCCGGATGAAGTCGAAAACGCCGAAGGTGCTGCACAAGCTCGGTGGGCTGCCAATGATCGGACACGTGCTGCACACGGCGGCAGAGCTCGGCGCCGCGCACACGGTTGCGGTGGTGCGCCACGATCGCGACCGGGTGGCCGAAGCCATCCTCGAATTTGCACCGAACACGATCATTGCAGATCAGGATGAAATTCCCGGCACCGGCCGTGCCCTAGAAACCGGTTTGGATGCGCTGCCCGCCGATTTTGACGGCGATGTGGTGGTGCTCTCGGGCGATGTGCCGCTACTCGACTCGGTGACGGTGGGGCGGCTGGTGGATGCACACCGCAGCCGGCGCGACGATCTCACCATGCTCAGCGCAATCTATGACGACCCGACCGGATTCGGCCGCGTGATACGCGATGACAGCGGCGAATTTGCCCAGATCGTTGAAGATCGCGACGCCACCGAGCAGCAGAAGCTTGTGCGTGAAATTAACGCCGGAGTGTATGCCTTTACCGCAGCCGCGGCTCGGGATGCGATGTCGCGCATCGGCACCGACAACGTGCAGGCTGAAAAATATCTCACGGATGCGGCCGCGCTGATCCGCGGCGACGGCGGCCGGATTGCTGCGGTGGCGGTCACCGACAACTGGCTCGTGCAGGGCATTAACGACCGCGCGCAGCTGGGTGCGACCGCGCGCGAATACAACCGTCGCGTACTCGAACACTGGATGCGTGAGGGTGTCACGATTGTCGACCCCGACACCACCATCATTGAGTGGGATGTGACCCTCGCTCCCGACGTGGAAATTCAGCCGGGTACGCAGCTGCGCGGGGCAACCACAGTGGCTGAGGGCGCGGTGATCGGCCCCGACACCACGCTGGTTGACTGCGAGGTTGGCGCTGGCGCCACGGTGAAACGTACTGACGCTACGCTCTCGGTGATCGGCGAGGGCGCGACTGTGGGGCCCTGGAGCTATCTGCGACCGAACTCGGTCGTGGGTGCCGGCGCCAAGGTGGGCACCTTCGTCGAGACCAAGAACAGTGCCATCGGTGCCGGCGCAAAAGTGCCGCACCTCTCGTATGTCGGCGACGCCGAAATTGGTGAGGGGTCGAACCTCGGCGCCGGCACGATCACCGCGAACTACGACGGCGTGGCAAAACAGCGCACCGTGGTTGGCAAACACGTCAAGATCGGTTCCGACAATGTGCTGGTGGCTCCGGTTGAGGTTGGCGACGGCGCATACTCGGGTGCCGGTACGACCATCCGCAAGGATGTGCCCGCCGGTGCGCTGGTGATCACCGCGGCCCCGCAGCGAAACATTCCCGGCTGGGTGGCAAAAAACCGGCCCGGTTCCGACTCTGCCAAGGCTGCCGAGGATGCATCCGGCACGTCGGGCGAATAAAGCGAGTAACCTGGTTTTATTAATCTTGCAGACGACAGCAAGCTGCAGTTGACGAGCGAAATAGGGGCGGTAATTCGTGTCTGGCATCATGCATCCCGGTGAAAAACGACTCGTACTGATCGCGGGGCGCACCCATCCCGAACTGGCCCAGCAAATTGCGCACGAGCTTGGAACTGAGCTGCTCGAAACCGAAACCCGCACCTTCGCCAACGGTGAGATTTACGCCCGCTACGGCGAGTCGGTGCGCGGTGCGGACGCATTTGTTATCCAGTCGCACGATGCCCCGATTAACGAGGCGATCATGGAGCAGCTGATCATGGTTGACGCGCTCAAACGCGCCTCGGCCAAGCGCATCACCGTGGTTGCTCCCTGCTATCCCTACGCTCGGCAAGACAAAAAGGGCCGCGGCCGCGAACCGATCTCGGCACGCCTGGTTGCCGATCTGTTCAAAACCGCCGGCGCCAACCGCATCATGTCGGTTGACCTGCACGCCTCGCAGATTCAGGGCTTTTTTGACGGGCCCGTCGACCACCTGTTCGCCATGCCGGTGCTGATGGAGTACTTCCGCAAAAAGCTCGGCAACGACCCGAACCTCACCATCGTTTCGCCCGATATGGGCCGCGTGCGCGTTGCTGACCGCTGGTCGGATGAGCTCGGCGCACCCCTCGCGATCATCCACAAGCGTCGCGACCCGAAGGTGGCCAACGAAGTGACCGTGCACGACATCGTCGGAAACGTCGAGGGCCGCACCTGTCTCATGGTCGACGACCTGATCGACACCGGCGGCACGATCCTCAAGGCCGCACAGGCCCTGCGCGACCACGGCGCCTCGAAGGTGGTCGTGGCCGCAACCCACGCCGTGTTCTCAGGCCCGGCTATCGAGCGGCTCTCAAACGAGTGCATCGACGAGGTGGTCGTCACCGACACGCTTCCCATCACCGCCGAAAAGCAGTTTGACTCGCTCACGGTGCTGCCGATTGCGCCGCTCATTGCGCGCGCGATTCACGAGGTGTTCGAGGACGGCTCGGTCACCAGCATGTTTGACGGGGCAGCGTAACAGAGCGGAGCTAATGCATGACATTCGCTTCCCAGGCCCTCGTTTTGGCGCCGCAGAATTCAAGCGCAGAGGTACCACCTAGCTGTTGTGGGCCATGACGTTGTGGCCACCGGAGTGTGGGTAGAAGGAACGGGCCTCTGACCGGCACGATGGGTGGTGTCGAAAACATCCGTCGTCCGAAAGGAGACCCGTTCCATGACCCACCGTAAC
>NZ_CAJGWQ010000007.1 GCF_904842695.1 Gulosibacter hominis
CTGGGGGGCTGGGGGGGGGCTGGAGCCGGAAGCCGGGAGCCGGGCGAGCACCGCAGACACAACAAGACCCCGGCCCGAAAGCCAGGGTCTTGTCGCTAGTTTGAACGGCGTCAACTAGTGATTAGCCACCGAAACGAGCCGCACCGCTGCGGTCGGTCTGGTTGAAGTTTGAGGCCGATTCGCCGAGCAGGGCCTTGATCTGCTGCAGAACCTGGCTCATGTCGGTGAGGGCCGAGTTCCAGTTAGCCTTGGCAACCTGGTACGAGTTAGCGGCTTCACCAGTCCACTGCTCAACGAGCGGCTTGAGCTGGTTCTCCATGTCGTCGAGCTGGTTCGAGATGTTGCGCGAACCGGTGTCGATGTCGTTCTGTGCGCTGGCAACTACGCCGTAGTCAACACGAATGTCAGTCATGATTTTTCTCCGTTTTCGATTCGTTGCCGCCGACTAGGCGCCGTAGGTGAAGTTGATGTTCGAGGTTTCGATGTTGAGCGAAGCTGCGCGCTCCTCATCGGTGGTGTCGAAGTCTGCCTGGGTGCCGCGGAGATCCGACTCGAAGTTGTCGAGAGCCGAAACGAGACGGTTGGCGTCTTCGTCCCAGCGCGTCATGAGCTGACGGAACTGGGTGGCGGTACGACCGTCGAAAGCACCCACCGAGATTGCCTCGATCTGGCCGCGGAGGGTCGAAATGGTCTGGGTCAGCTCGCTGCGCGACGTGTTGACGATCTGGGCACCACGATCAATGGCACCAGCTTCTGCGTTTACAGTCATGATTCACCTCTGGGTATTGGTTCGCAGACGTGTGCCTGCTTCGTGCGGATTGCGTGTGCAGTATACGGATTTCGGGTAATTTGACAATTTGCTTTTCCGTTACTTTTGAGAATCGGCACTGACCAGGGCTTTTTCTCAAAGGTAGTGGCCGATTCCGCCCTCTACCGACGGTGCTGTTCACCCGATTGTTCACCTGGGCGGTGATTCGGATGCTGCCAATTCGGTGCCTGCGGGGGTACTTGCATCCCGGATGCGTGATTTCTGGCACCCGGATGCACCTGCTGCTGGCCCGGGTAACCGTTCGGCTGGCCCGGGTAACCGTTCGGCTGGCCCGGGTAACCGTTCGGCTGGCCCGCGGGTGCCGAATAACCATCGGGGTGACCGCGGTGATATCCACCGGATGCATGCAGCTCGTGCGCTGACATCGCCTGTCTGGGCCGGTCTTTTTTGCGGCTCGTAACGACCACCGCAATCACTACCACCGCGATGACCACCACCGCAGCGATTACGCCGAGCACAATGAGGATGGGAAGATCGATACCTCCCCGCTCTGCCGGGGCCGCACTGGATGCATCCGAAGCATCCGGCCCATCCGCCTCGCTCGGCGGGGCTGCGCCCCACGAGCCGGCATCTGGCGCCATTCCGAGCCAGCCCTCGTCTTTTGCCACCTGTGGCAGCCATTTGACGACTTCGGGGTTAATACCCGCATCCGCTCGGTAATTGCTGACGTATCCCATCGTTTCATCGAGCGGAAAGCCGTCACAGATCTCTCGGATCACATCCCAGCCGGGGTCGGCATTGACCGAATCTGGGTAGGTGAGCGGCTCATCGGGGTACTGCGAAGGGTCGTTCTGGATGAATTTCACCGGATCGATGGCACCGTAACCGAGCTTGTCTGAAACGGCACCGCCGCCCGTCGCTGTTGCCGTGAGTGATTGGATGAGCTGGTTGTACGTTGCATCCGGCCACTGTTGGCGTCCCAGTGCGAGTGTGCCGGCAACGATTGGTGCTGAAAAACTTGTGCCCGCACCGCCGGTGGTGAGGCTGCCGTCAACCTCACGCAGCATGAGGCCCTCGCCGGGTGCTGCCACGGTGAGCCCGGTGCCTGACGCAGCCCAGTCGGTGGCCGTATTGCCCGGTTTGGTTGCGGTGACGGTCACCACGCCCGGTAGGCCGGCTGATTCGGCAGTGACGTTGCCGTCATTACCGGCACCGGTCACCAGTGCTTTGCCCTGCATCTGCCAGTAGGCGCTCTGGTAGCTGGTGGGTTGGATGGGGCCGAGCATCGAGATTGACAGGATGTCGGCTCCGCGCTCTTCGGCGTCTGCCATCCGGCCGCCGCCGAGAACCGCCATCGGGTCGCAGGCTTCGGGCCACTGTGACGAGCCTGGCGTGACCGCGAACGGAACCTCCATTACCAGCAGTTTCGCGCCGGGCGCGACGCCCTGGATGCGTTCCGGGCCACCCTGCCCCACGATCATGGCCGCGACATTGGTGCCGTGATTGATCGAGTCTTGATAGTTGCCGCCGTCAAGGTCGACGACTGTGCCCTGTTCGGCGAGGTCGCGCAGCGGTGCGCATTCGTCCGGCATTGGCACGACCTCAATATCGGCGCCCTGCAGGTCGGGTGAATTGAGGTCAACACCGGTTTCGGCGATCGCGATTGTGACGCCTGAACCGTCATGTCCCTGTTCGAGAAGCTGGTTGTAGCCGAGTTCGCTATTGAACCAGCTGGCGGTCTCTGCCGCCGCTGCCGATTGCGCTACCGGGGCAAATAGGCTGCCGGCTAGTGCAACGAGGGCGACGCCCGCAGCCATCTGCGAGCGTCGCCAAATACCTACTCGAGCAATTGGGGTCACCAGCGGTCACCTTCCGGAGCCGCGACCTCGATGACGCGGTCGGTCGCCGAGCCGGCCTCGCCGGCAGCGCCGACCTCGACCTGTTCCGGTGCCTCGTAAAACTCGATACCGGAGGCACCAAAGTTGTTGCCGCGGCGGTTATTGCGCTCGTCGCGGCCGCCTTTGGCGCGGCCAGCGGCTCCCGCTCCGGCACCAGCACCGGCAAACGGAACCATACCCATTCCAGCACGGCCGGCACCTGCGGCGCCGACAGCCCCGGCTCCTCGACCGGCGCCCGCACTCGCACCAGCAGCGGCACCGGCAGCACCGGCACCACCACCGGCACCGAGACCGCGTGCACCGCCCGAGCCAGCAGCGCCTGCGGCACCGCCCTTCACCATCGCAGCACCACCGCGAGCACCGGCACCGCGTCCGCCGCTATTGCGCTGACCGGATGCACCGGCACCATTACCAGTCGCACCACCGCCAACCATCGGCATCATACCGGGCCCGCGCCCCATACCGGCGCCGGCACCACCACGGGCACCTGCGGCACCGGCCGCACCGGTGGCACCCGGGGCGCCAGCAACACCCGTGACACCCGCGGCTCCAACACCGCGACCGGCCGGCACCGCAGCGACTCCTGCGCCTCGAACACCGGGAGCATTCACACCGCGTCCGGCACCTGAACCAGCACCAGCACCGGCACCAGCGCCGAAACCTCCCACAAATCCGGCTCCACGACCGCCCGCAGCACCGCCGCGGCCAGCGGTACCCGCGGCAGCACTGCCGGCCGCACCGCCTGCCATCGGCATCATGCCCATACCACGGGCACCGCCCGGCGCACCGGCACCCGGCATAGCCGGCAGTGCGGCATTGGGTACGAGCGCCGCAGCCCCACGACCACCGAGCGCCGCAGCCCCGAGACCGAGCGCTCCGATACCGGCGCCGCCGAGCATCGCGCCGCCGGCCAGCTGCCGCCGCATTTCTTGTTCGGCGAGATCACGGATGACCGGGTCACGAGGGGCGACACCGTTACGCGGGTCAAGGGTCAGCGCATAGCCGCTATCGAGCGGGCCGTCCTGGCTCATTTCACCGGGACGGTACACCTTGATGGGCCATTCGGATACGGGCGGCACATTCGTCGAGGGCGTATAGAGCTCGGGCTCGCCGCTGGGCACGCCGCTGTAGTCGGTGAAGTGCGGTGACGATGAGTTGTCGCCCGAACCGTCGAGCAGCAGTTCACGAATGGCTTTCGCATTCATCTGGTTCGAGCTGCCATCCATGTTCGAGTGCAGCCTCCGCAGCGCTTCGCGAGCAATGCGCTCACGCTCCTGTTCGCGACGTGCGCGCAGGCCCTCAAGGAAGCTGGCACCGCTGGTCAAGCCGGTGCTCGGGGTCCACACCAGCGGCAGCATGCCGTAGACAAACTCAAAAAAATTCACTCCGCCGCTGGGGAGGTTTTGGTAGTCGTGCTGCGCGGTCTGCATGTGCCCCTGCATCTCGTCGGTGAGTGTGCTGCCCTTGAGCGCAGTGGCCTGCAACAGGTCGATGTAGTTACTGAGCTTGTCGAGGCTCGAACGGATGGCAACGTCGGTGGTGCCGCCAAACATGGTGTCGAGCTTCATAATCTGGCGAAGCTTTTGCGCACTCGAATCAAGTTCTGAAGCGGCGGCGGTGAGTTCGCTCGAGTCGGAGGTGAAGTCTCCGAGGTTTGCCTGCATTACCTTGCTGAGTCGGTCAACGTAGTAGCCCACGAGTCAGTCCTTAGTGTTCTTTCGCAAATGTCACGCACAAATGGTTAGTGAGCTGGCAGCTCGTTAGTGTCGGCGGTCATCCGTTGGGAGATGTACTCGTCGATGGCGAAGTACTTCTTAGCGCTGTTTTGGAACCAGCCACGCACCTCGTCACGCTCAGCTGTGGAGCAGTCGGGCATGAGCTGGGTGAGAAAGTCGTCGCTACCCAAAAAGACATTGCGCAAGAACTCTGGCAGCATCTCGAGCTGGGCAATAACCTGCTCACGCTGCAAATACGGGTCAACCGAACGCGCATATTCCCCCAGTCCGCTACGCTCTTCGAGCTGCGTGAACTGGTTCGTCATCTGCTGCTGACCAGCCTCATCGAGCGTTTGGAACTCGTCGTGGGTTTGCATGAGCATTTGGGTGTACAGCTCGGCCGCATGAGCCGCCTCACGCATCCGGGCGGCGAGCGCATCCGCAAATTGCTGGCTGCGGGTGAGTGCCATGCCGGTTTCTGAAAGGTCGGTCCACTTGGATGCGGTCTGGCGATTCGAAACCTCTGTCATCTTCGACGCAGTTTCAGTGGTGATATCACCACTTGAGGTCATGAGATTTTTTGCGGCCGAAACTGAATCCGGCGCTACGTCAACGTTTTCTGACACTGTGCGCTCCCCCGCAATTGCCGATACCGTCACTGACGGGGGCAGTGTACCCTGAGTGACTTTCACCGGGTGAAACTTTTTTGTAACCTGCCCGCCAACTAGTGCGTAAGGCAGGCCCGCTGGCTCGCCGAGACCTGTCCGTCGGCGCCGCGCACCCACACCTCGATGCAGTTTGAACCGCTCACGATCGGAAACTTCACCGAATTGTGCGCCGTCAGCTCGATGATGGTGTCGTGCCCCGCTCGTTCGACGCGATAACCGAACGGCTTGCCGCTCATATTGGCGACCTGATCGGGTGCCTGCCAGGTGGCCACCGCATCCCCACCATTCACGGTGAGTTTGAGCCCCGACACCCGGGGCACTGTGGTGGGGGCCACATCCTCAGCGGCGGCCGGGTTACGATCGTCCGCTGCCGGAGCCACGGTCCAGCCGCCGCCCCGCAATAGCGCGAACATGAGCACCCCGGCGATGAGCACTCCGGCAGCAATTGCGATGGCGTTCCCCACCACGGATGCGCGCCGCGGCTTGACCTCCCGAGATGCGGTGTCGGTGTCGGCACTTCGGTGAATTGATTCCGACAGGTGGCGCACCATCGGCGGATCGGAAAAATCGAAAGACTGTTGCCTGGTTGTCGCCGCGCTGATGACCGAAACTGGCCGGATGCGGGTGGCGTCCGGGTCGTCTGCCAGCTCGACTGCGGCGCGCCCCTGCCGCACCGTGCCGAACGAGCGGATTTCGAGTTCGGTTTCGGGAATACCGAGCTCGCGCTGTTGCTGCTGCAGCAGTCGACCAAAATCAGCTGCTGACGGCCGGCTTGCCGCATCCCTCGACATCGCCCGCAGCAGCAATTGCGCCACTGATTCGGGAACATCGCGCCGTCCGATGCTGCTGACCGGCGCCGAGAGTACGCGCGCCACCAGCGCGCTGCGGGAGTTGTCGCCGCCGGGAATTTCAAACGGTGAGTTCCCCGCCAGCCAGGTCCAAATTGTCGCCGCGAGCGAGTACACATCCTGCGCTGGCGATACCGTGATGTGTTCGTAGTGCACCTCGGGCGCGGCCCAGGGCACCGACAGTCCGCCCTCGCCGGGGCGCATCGGCAATCCGGTCGCCCCCGAGATACCGAAGTCGGTGAGCACGGGTGCTCCGAACTCGGTGACCAGGATATTGGCCGGCTTCACATCGCGATGCACGATTCCCACCGAGTGCAGCGTCGCCAGCGCGCCCGCCATGATGACGCCGTAGCGCAGCGCATCTACCAGGCTCAGCGCGGTACCGCCACGCTCCCAGATCGGCGGGCGGCAGGCCTCAAGCGCCATCCACGGCGCGCCCGAGTCGGTGCGGCCGGTGGCGTAGAGCGAAACGATGCCGGGATGCGATGACACCTGTGCCAGCACATTCGCTTCGCGGCGGATTGCGGCAGCTGCCCGGGGGCCTTCCTGCTGGCGCAGCACCTTGATGGCAACATCTCGTTTGGGTACGTGCTGGCGATACAGGTGCACGTCGGCGCTGCCGCCACGGCCGAGAAATTCTCGCCACGTGTATCCGGCGATCTCGGGACCCTCAGGATTGGCGGTACCCACCTAGCGCTCCTTACTGTCCCGGGGGTGGCGACGCGGTTTGTCGGCACGGTTGCGACGGTGTCGTGTTCTGAGCGTACGCCACGATATGCGTACGCGGTACCGCTGCCACAGCCCCTCGGGGGTGAGCGCGCGGCGCAAGCGGCGCTCGGCTTCCCAGGCTCGCTGTTTTTCGGTGTCGGTCACCGGTTGGCCCGAGAATTCGGCGGCCCCCACTTCACTAGCAAGGGCCAGCGCGGCCCCGTCGAGTTGGCGCTGCGTTTCAAGCAGCTGCGCGTGCTCGAGCACGGTGCTTGTTTTGTTCGGCACAAAGCCCGCGTCAATCGCATAGTCTTCGGCCTCATACCAGGCCGCGCGCACACCATCCCGGCCGCGATAACGACGTCGGCGCTGCCGGCGCCACACCTTATACAGCGGCACACCGAGCACCGGTGCCAGTAGCAGCAATAGCAGCAGTGAGCCGCCGCCGACGGTAAACCACGGGAAAGGTGCCCCCGATTGCACCGGGTCTTCGATATCGCGATCTTCAAACTCGGCTGGCAGCTGGGGCGGTTCTTTTGGTGGCTCCGGCGGCTGCAATACCTGCGGCCGAGGCACGGATTTTGGTTCGGGAAGTTCGGTCTGCGGCGTGTGGTCTTTTGGTGGGGTGGGGTCGAACGGTACCCAGCCGACATTTTCGAACTCGACCTCAACCCAAACGTGCACATCGCTGCCGCGCAGCACCATTTGGGTATCGCTATAGCCGTCTGGGTAGGCACCGACCACCACTCGCGCGGGGATGCCGAGGCTCTGCGCCGCGAGCGCCATGGCGGTGGCGTATTGTTCGTCGTCACCGATCATTTGTTCGTCATCGATGAGATGCGAGATGCGGTTTTTGTTGTGTCCCGGCGCCGAGGGGTATTCGAGACCGTTCGCGTAGTAGCCGGTGTCGCGGAAGTGGCGTTCGAGTGAACGCACCCGGTCGATTGGTGAGGATGCGGTTGCGGTCACCGAGGTGGCAAGGCTCGAAAGGTTTTCGGGCAGCTGTTCGGGCGCTCGAATCGGTGAGTTCCCGAACTCCAGTCCGCTCAGCTGCGCTTCCGACCAGCCGGGTTCTACCCAGCCGCGCTGCTCAATGCGCATATTTTCGGTGGGTGCTTCGGCTGCCACCGCCGATTGCAGATCGACGTCATAAAACAGTGAGGCCGCCACCGCGCTGTCTGAGAGATACACCTGTTCGACATGCCCCAGGCTCGGCACCCAGCGCGAAACCGGGCGCTGCAGATCGAGCGTTATGGCGTAGTCGCGGGCGGCGGGAATTTTTGTTTCTGCATCCGACATTGAGACAACCTCGCCCACCTGCCGGAAGCCGCGTCCCGAATCAGGTTCGGAAATGCCCCAGCGCACGCCGTCGTAGTGGTCCATTGCGGCGAACCGGATGCGCCCGTCTTTCGGGAGCCCCGACACGGTCATGATGGGTTCATCTACGAGATCGGCGCTCAGGTGACGGAAGCGTTCGAGCGGTGTCGCAAGATCTTGCACCACAAGCGGCGGCGCCACATAGTGTCGCAGCACGGTGCGGGGTGCGTTCCCAAGCCAGGCCTGAGCGAACAGCGCGGCGACCAGCCCGGCCACTGCGATGGTGCCGAGCGCGGCGGCGGCACGACGCAGCGGGCTGGCCACCACCCGACGCCGCTGCATCCCGGCATGCACGGTGGTTTGCATCCCGGGTGCGGAACTGTCGATGCTCTCGCCCTCGTTGCGAGCTGCCGCGCGGGCGGCTTCACCCACTGCGACGTCGGTGCCGAGGTCGGTGCGTTCCCAGCTGGCAACAACCGCGAGCCAGCCGCTCACCGCTGCCACCAGCCCGATTCCGAGCCACAGCGCGTTCGGGGCGTAGGGCACCGACCAGGCGGCACCGATCACGTACCAGATAACTGGCGGCACCGTGGTGAATACGGCCCGGCGGCGCATCGCGGCAAAACCGGCGGTCAGCGCCGAAACAAGCCCGGTGAAATAGGGCAGCACGGCCGGGCCAATGAAGGGGTATGCCGGCGGCACCAGTGTGAGCAGGTCTTTCCACGCGTTCGCGGGCTGCACCACAAGTGCCGTGAGCGTGTCAATTGTTGGCAGGATGCCGTCGGGCGAGGTTTGTGGCAGTGCCGCCACCGCGCCGAAGGCAAAGTAGCTGAGCACGGCAACACCGGCGGTGGTTGCCCAGTGCCAGCGCCAATGGCCGGCCACCACCGCCAGCACAATACCGAGCCCGGCACCGATTGCGGCAGCCCGCATCCCGGCCCCCTGCGCAAACACCGGTTCGTGTGCAAACACGCCCGGTAGGTGCAGCAGGATGAGCGCGGTCACGATGACCGCCAGCCGCGACAGGGTGAGTGGTCGTTGCTGGGTCTGCTGGTTCACAGCACCATCACCCCGCTAATGCGCCGCAGATCGCTCAGCTGGGCAAAGGTGAAGGCCGGTGCGTCGGCAATTCGACCGCGCACCACCCGACCGCCGGCTGCGGTGCGCAACACCAGCGGGCGTGCGGAGAGCGGAACGGTGCGTACGGCGCGCGCAATTTCTTCGCTGTCGATGCGTTCGCCGGTGATGATCGTGACGGCTGATGCCTGCGGGCGTTCGCGCAATCCCGCGTGGACGAGCTCATCCAGCGCCAGCCCTTCGGCGACGAACTTGGTGTCGCTGGCCGCATCGAGCAGCCGCATCGCCGTGGTGAGTGGCATCTCGGTTTCGCCAAAACGCACCGATGCCGAGCGGCCGAGTGAAATAGCCTCTACGCCGTATGAGCAGGCTGCACTAAGCGCCAGTTCGGCGGCTTCTTCGCCGTCGTATGAGTCTCGTCGCAGGTCGAGCACTACGAGATGCTCGCTGCGCCGGGTTTGTTCAAATTCGCGCACCACCAGGCGGCCGAGTCGGGCTGAGGTGGGCCAGTGCACGTGGCGGCGGTCGTCGCCGGGGGCGTAGTCGCGCAGCGAGTGAAAGGCGATATCCGACGGTGAAATAGTTGGCGAAATTTCGCCCTCGAGGTCGCGGAGCAAACCGATTGCCGAATAGTCGGGTGCGAGGGTGCGGGGATGCACGTACAGCTCGGTTTTATTCGACAGGATGGTGTCGCGGCTCAGCAGCCCCAGCGGATCGACTCGGGTTGCAGCGGCCGGGCCGAGGGTGAGCACCTGCCGGCGCTCGGTGGGGATGATGAACGGTTCGCGCCAGGTTTCGCGCGGCCCCAGCGGAGGTACAAGAAAGGATGCGGTCAGTTCGCCCACTGGCACATTGACCACGGTGGCGCGGCTGCCGCGGCGGCTAGCGGTCACGGTGAGATAGGCGACGCTGACCCTTCCCACCACCACGCGCGACTGTTCAAAGTCGACCCGCACGCGGAAGGTCACCGGCACGAATACCACCGCGAGCGCGATGAGTGCTGCGACCGCCACAAAACAGGTGATTGCGGCGGCCTCCACCCAGCCCCAGGCGAGCGCGAGCAAGAGCATCCCGGCCAGCAGCACGAGCGCAGACCAGCCGGCTCGGTGCACAACGAGCCGCGTGGTGCGGGTGGTGGTTGATAGCCCCGATCGCACCAGCTGTGTGGTCGCCCGCACGGTGCGCGTGGTTGCCGAGATGCGACCGCCAACGCCCTGCTGTCGTGGTCGCATCCGCGTGTCGGTCACGCCGCTCCCTGCGAGGGTGGCGTAACGCGGTTGACCGCATCCGAGAGCACCTTGGCGGCCGTGACCCCGGCGAATTGTGCGTCGGGGTCGAGCACGAGTCGGTGCGCCCAAACGGGTTCGACCAGGGCTTTTACATCGTCGGGAAGCACATAGGCGCGGCCCTGGGCTGCGGCCCACACTCGCGCCGAGCGCACCATCCCGATTGCGCCGCGGATGGAGATTCCGAGGCGGGTGTGTTCGCTATCGCGGGTTGCTTCGGCGAGGTTGGCGATGTAGTCGGTGACGGCGCGGTCGGTGTGCACATCGGCAACTTCGCGGGCCCACATCATCACCGAGCTGGCGTCGATGACCGGCTGCAGCATTCGGGATCGGTCGGGCGCAGCGGCGCCTTCGAGCACCTCCACGAACTGGTCGTGTGGCGGGTATCCCACGGTGGTTTTCATGAGAAATCGGTCGAGCTGGGCTTCGGGTAGCCGGTAAGTGCCAGCCTGTTCGACGGGGTTTTGGGTGGCGACCACCATGAACGGTCGCGGTGTCAGGTAGGTGCGCCCGTCGACGGTTACCTGGGCTTCTTCCATCACTTCGAGCAGCGCCGACTGGGTTTTGGGGGATGCTCGGTTGATTTCGTCAGCCAGCACAATCGACGCAAAAATCGGGCCGTGGTGAAATTCCCACTCGTTTTTTGACTGGTCGAAGATGGTGACACCGGTGATATCGCTCGGCAGCATGTCGGGGGTGAATTGGATGCGGTTGTGCGGCGCCGATACCGAGGCGGCAATGGCGCGCGCGAGTGCGGTCTTGCCGGTGCCTGGCGCATCCTCGAGCAGCAGGTGTCCCTCGGCAAACAGGCTGGTCAGCGCCAACCGGATGACGTGCGATTTCCCCAGCAGCGCGGTGCCGACGTTGTCGACCAGCGCGGCAAATAGCGTTGCAAACTCGCGTGCGCGTTGTTCGCTCAGTGCCATGTTTCGGTGTTTCCTGTCTACTCAGTCAAATTATGCGGTGCCGTGTGGGCGGGCGCCGCGTTTATGAACAGCTAAAGTCGCCCCGGCTCACCGCCGAGTGCAGTTGCTCCACACTGGTGTACGAGGTCTTGAGGCCGGTCTTTTCGTTGAGGTGATCCCGCCGCAGTTTGTTCGCCTCCTGCCGCCCGTAAACGGGGTCGGTGAACGTGCAACTCACCCGGAGAGGCTTGGCGGTGACATCGGCGTAGCTGACCTTGATTTCGCTACACGGTTCGGGCGCGGCAGCGGTTTCGGTGGGCTGGGTGGAGTCGGCGCCATCCGGGCACGGGGCGAGCTCAAACTCGTATTTTGGCGGCACCGTTCCCGAGTAGGTCTGCCATTCGGAGCAATTGTTTTGGTCGTCACAGGAGCGGAATTGCATTTCTACAGTCTCCCCTGGCTTGGCCGGCTCGGTCAGTGTGCTGCTATTCAAATCTGTCTTGGTTTTACCCCTGCCTAGGCTTCGGTAAGAGACCGTCACCGGCATCCCGTTGGCACCCGATTGCAGATCGACGGTAAAGTCAACGCTGGTAGCGGTGACCGACACCTCAACCGTCGGCGGGTTCGGCTTACCATACACATTCGTTGACGAAGTTGCGGTGACGGTCTGAGACTCGTAGATCTCAGCGCCCTCTCTGGCATATGACCGCATCTGCACCTCGGCGGGACGACCAATTTCAAAGCCGCTGAGTTCGTGACGGTGGCCGTTATATTCAACCCACTGCTGGCGAGCCGGGTCGAAGAGCTGCAATTTGAGCCGGGCACCGTCAAACCCGCCGCCAGGGTTTGCCGAACCTCCGGTAACCACGACCTTCTGTGGACCACTCGTCTCAACCTGCGGCGCGTTCGGTTTCGGCGGCTTGGCATAGGGCGTGATTTCTTTCGAGCGCAGCGGATCCGAGCCGCCATACTCGGTCACCTGCTGCACCTCGACCCAGAACGGCACCCCGAGCGGCGCTTCAATAGTGGCCTCACTTTTTGGTGCTCGCACATCAAACGACTGCCCGTTACCAAACACCAGATGCGCGCCGGTCACATCGCGGCCATTACCGTCGCCGTAATTCCAAGCGACCTTGATTTTCGCGCGGTGCGAGCCGGTTTCCACGACAGTCGTGCTCAGGTTGCTGACGCGACCGGGTTTGCCGAATGGAATTGCCTGAGCGCTCAGATCGGACGACTCCGAGGGCTTATCCGACGAATTGAAGGCCTGCACCGAGGCCTGATACGCGACACCATTATTGAGGTTGCGGAACGTTCCTTCGAGCGTTCCGTTTGCCGGGATGCGCAGCTTTTGTTCACCCGGATGCAGGGTAACGACATACTCTTTCACCGGCGATCCGAGCGACTCGGTCGGCAACACCCGCACATCAATAGCACCGTCGCGCGGCTTCAATTGCGGAGGTGCCGGACGCCCCGGCTGCACATCCACGAGCACCGGAGCCGACCATCCCGAAGCCTCGGATTCACCTACCTCGTTGACGGCGGTGACCTTGAACTCGTGCGTGCTGCCATTTTGCAGCCCGGTAACGAGGCACTCACTGGCGGCGCACGAGGCACTCACCCCCGATCGTGAGGTGACTCGAAACTCGGTAATTGGTGCGCCGTTGCTATCGCCAGCGGTGAACTTTACGAGCGCACTTCCGGGGCCCACCACTTCGGCACTGATGTTCTTCGGCGGTTGTGGTTTATCCCGTACCGTCACCCGCACCACGCCGGTGACCTGCCGCGAGGGATCGCCGGTGGCATCCCCCACGGTGTAGCGAATCGTGAAGGTACCGAGCATGTCTTTACTCGGCGTCACGCTCATGGTTGTTCCCTGCACATCCACCGTGCCCTGACCGCGCGTGATCGTTGGCGAGCCGATCACGGTAATCGGCTTATCGGGGAACGGGTTAATCAGGTACCGATTGAGGTCAATAGTTTCGGTCTTGCCGGGCTGGCCCGTATTGATCACCACATCAGACACCTGGATGACCGGGCGGTTCGAGGCGATGGCGGTCACCGGGATCGAGGCCGATACAGCGCCGTGTCCGTCATCCACCTTGATCTCGATCGCGCCGAGCGGTCCGGCTGGCTGCGGGCCGGCAAGCTCTACCGAAAGTTTGCAGCCGTCAAGCCCCACCCGCAGGGTCTTGGGGTAGGTGCCCAATCGGTACTCGAGGTCTTCGCTCGGGGTGCCGTCCGGGTCGGTGGTCATCTGACACACATTCGCCACGGTTGGGCCCTCGGCGGCCGCCACAGAAATTGGGGATGGCCGCATCTCGGGTGGTTTGTTCTGCTCGGCGGTGACCACGATCGGCACGCTCAGCGTTGCAGTTCGCGCGCCCCGGTCAGAGTCAAGATTGCCGTCAGCAACCTCAAACGACACCACCGAATTGCCGTTGAAGTCGGTAGCGGCGGTCACCCGCAGTTTGTCGGCACCGGTGGCTACCTCAGCGACCGTCAAACCGCGCCCGGCGCGCACGGTTGTGGGGTCGGGAATCGAGGCTTCACGCCCCGGACGAACCGTAACCACGCGCTTGAGATCAATTTCGAGGGTCTCGCCGGCGCGCATGGTCATGGGCACCAGGGCCTCGTTGATGCGAGGGCGTTCCACCCCGGTACCGGGAACGGTCACCACGGCGTACCCCTCAAGCCCGTCAGCATCCCGCACGCCATACACGACGAGACGACGCTGCTCGGCCACCGGGATGATAAGCCGGTCTCCCTGTACCTCTACGTCTTCAGCCGTGGTGAACAGCTCGAGTTCGTTCCGGTCACCATCGGGGTCGATGTCGTTATCGAGCACCGAAACCCGCACGACCCCGCGCTCGGCCGCATCCACTTCTTTTTGCGTGACAACATCGTCCCGTGGCTCCGGCGCGCGCAGTGGCGCATCCGGTGTGACATGCACGGTGAGGCGCGCATAGCTTTCGCCGCCGCGGCCATCAGTGACCCGGTAGCCGACCGTGATCGTGGCCTCCTCAGGCGGGGTTTCGAGGCGAATGAATCGCTCGGTCGCCGTCACATGTTCGGGGTCAACCCCAACCACATCCAGCTGCTCGGGAAGGATTGCGATCGAGTCACCGTCAGGATCGCTGTCGTTGGCCAGCACATCCACACTGATCGACCGCGAAGGACGCACCCGCACGCTGTCTTCCACCGCCACCGGGGGCTGATTCACCGTGGTTGGCGGCGCCACCCCCACCCGCACTCGCGCGATGGCCTGCTTACCGAAGCGGTCTTCGACGATGTAGGTGAAACTATCGGTGCCGGCAGCCCCCTCATTGGGCGTGTAGTTGAACCAGCCTGCTCCCACGGTGACAGTGCCCATCGACGGCACCTGCTGCACCCCGACCAGTGATACCGAATCGCCATCGGGGTCAATACCCGTCAGCGGCACCGGGATGCGCGTGGCGCCGCCGGCAACCGACCAGGCGGTTAGATCGCGTGGTTGCGGGGCCGAGTTCGCGGCCAGGTCATCGGCGACCACCTCGATCAGCACCGATGCCGAAGCAAAGTTCCCGACCTCATCCACCGCGTTATATGTCAGCCGATAGCTACCGGCTTCCATCCCGGCATGAAATCGCACCTCACTGCCGGTGACAAAAGCCTGCCCAGCGGTTTCGGGAATATCGTGTATCAGCTCCGGATCAACTCGAAGCCGCAGCCCGTTCACAGAGCGGTCATTGCTCAGCACATCCACCGCTCCCACATCACCAACGCGCACCCGCAGGCGATCGTTCTCGGGTTCGGGTGGCACGCTAATGTCGCGGTCGCTCGTCGGCACCACATGCACTTCAGCGGTGGCCGTGTCTTGCCCGTTCGACACCGTGTAGCGCACCGAAACGGGGCCGGTGAGGGTTGCGCTCGATTTCACGCGCAGCAGATGGTGATCAACGAGCGACACCACCACGGGGCTGCCGTCGGGCACCGATACCGATTGCACGACGAGCACACCACCGCCCGGATCAAAGTCATTATTGAGCGGGGCCACGAGCGTCGAGCCACCGGCCGGCAACAGCGCCAGATCATCCTGTGCCACCGGAGGTGCGTCGCTGTCTGCCGACACCACATCGATACGAATCACACCGGTGGTGGATGAGGGCCCGTCGGTGACGACATAGCTCAGGTAGTAGCTTCCCTTCGCCGAGGCTGAAAAATCAAAGGTGCCGGTCTCGAGCGACGGCTGCACCGAGGTTCCGGGTGGCGCGGCTGAGATTGACACGAGCGAAAGCCGGTCGCCGTTGGGGTCAACATCGTTGTCGAGCGGCGCAACGGTGGTGGTGGCGTGTTCGCGTACCACCACGAAGTCGCCGTGGGCGACCGGTGGCACGTTCTGCGCTGGCCGCACCTCAACGTTGACACGCCCCTCACGGGTTGCCTGCCCGTCTGACATGACCACGGTCACCTCGTGGGTGCCCGGTTTGCCGCTCAGCTCGGTAATTGAGAGGTTGCCGTCCTCGCGGAACTGCACCTGCAGCTGCTCGGGTGCTTTGACCGCCTCGAGATAAAACATGTCACCGTCGGGATCTACCCAGTCGGGAGTCACGTTGTATTCAACCGTGGCACCGGCTGCGACCACCACGTTTGGCACCCGCCGCTGTTCGGGGGCGGCATTTTCGTTGAATGGCCTCACGGTCAGTTTTACTTTTGCCGCTGCCGTACCACCGCGACCATCCGCAGCCTGATAGGTGAAGGTGTGCTCGCCCGATGCATCCGCCGGCACCGACACCTGTAGCGCTGCACCACCGCGCGATTGCTGCACCCGCACCGCAGCGGGTTGTTCGGTGACGGATGCGGTGAGCAGGTCGCCATCGGGGTCAGAGTCGTTCATCAGCACCGGCAGCTGTGCGCTCGATCCGGGACGCACACCAAACTCGTCATCCTGCGCGATCGGCGGTTTATTTTCTGCTTTGCGGTCGGGTTCGGCCACCTCATCGTTGAGCTGTGGCGAGTCTTCCTGCTCCTCCTGCTGGTTGAGTTCATTTTCGATCTCGTCCCAGTTGTCGATGAGCACCATGTTGTCGTCGGGCAGCCACACCGATCCCTTGCCGATGTCGTTCAGCACGATCACATTGCGGTTGACTCGAAACTCGGGCTGTTCCGCTGCGGCGAGAGTTTCGACGCGCTGGTTTTTGGTGCGGCTTTCGTCATCGCACCAGCGCAAAAAATTGCCGCTGCTCGACCAGGCTCCGTAGGCGCAGCCGCCGACCACTGCGGGGCGCGCGGCGGTGCCGGTTTGTTGCTCGCTCGGCACCATGGATGCAGTATCGCCATTGTTGAGATTGATGCGGTAGAGCGATGTGGCATCGGCGACCACTACTTCATCGTGTTCGGGGCCGGGCAGTTGCACTTCGACTTGTGCACTCGGCAATTCGGCGGTGCGACCGTTCGGCAGGATGACCGTGCCGGCGGTCGTGTCGAACACCACCGGTTTGTCACCGACCACGGTGAGCTGGATGTCGTGGCCGGGTGTCAGTGCCTCGACGCGTTCAGTTTCGACAACATATCCGATGCCCTCGCGGGCGATTCGCACAATGGTCTGGTCTTGAGCGGAGGCTGCGTAGAGGGTGCCATCAACACCACCGGCAACAACACCGCCGCTCGAGGTGGCAGGCAGAGCGGTCTGTGAGTTCAGCTGTGTCGATCCGAGTTCTGCCACTGGTGCCGCCCACAATTGGCCGGTTTCAACGTTGAGCAGCACCGACTCGTTGGTGCCCTGCGCGGTGCGAAATTCAAAGTCTGGTGTGTTCGCGGTGCCCAAGGCGGTATTGGCAATGTCAATTGCCGCAACCGAGTTCGATGTTTGGTCGTCGAGCAGCACATCCCGCTCGGCCTGCGTGATGTTGAAGTCACTCGCCTCGACCTGCAGCCACGATTCCAGTGTGCGAGCGGGATAGTTGAGGTGTCCGATTAGCCCGGCATCGCCGTTGGTTACCCACACGCCGCCCTCGTTGAGGTCAACGCGGGCTTCGGGGATGCCGGGGTTGGCGAATGCGAAACCACCGATCGTGAGTGCGCCGACCAATCCTGCCGCGATCGGAGCGCGCTTTTGCCAACGATTGCGTTGTTGCGCAGCCGTCGCGCGAAACCGTCGGGTGAGTGGCTGTGTTGCCATAGCGATGAAGTTGCGCAGTCGCGTGAACGATTGAGCAACCACTGTCAAAACTCCCCAGGTGACGGCCGACAAACTTTGTGCGTTGCGCGCACAAGCGCTCAAATTAGCAGTCATAGGTGACGCCCGAGATGAACGAACAGTTGCTATTCAGTGCGCTTCGGTGGCGTGAGCTCCGTTCGACAACCGTTTTGATGATGCCGCTCTTTGTGCGGTCATGCGCCGCGGCGGCCAAAAGTTAACAGCCGGAATCATCTAGGGAAACTCTCCTCGGTATTCAATGTTTTACCCTGTCTGGCGATTCACAGCGGTATCGCGTCGAAGCATTGCGAGAGCACAGCTTTCGAACGGTTTCGCCCTCAATACATCGTGCTCGCCTCGAAAGAAGCGGAGAGACAGGAACAGCATGAACGACAACATTGATTTCGAAAAGATGATGTCGGAAATGGCGCAATTGCAGCGCGAGTTCGACGAGTCGGCCCGTGCGGCGCAAGAGTCGATCCGGCAGATCATCGCCGTACAGCGCTTTGGCGGTAGTGCCGAGGTGATCGACCCGGAACAGGTCGTTGTTGTGTCGGTGGATGCTGCGGGGGCCCCGGAGCGCGTGCAGATCGACGGCGCGTGGCGCGACTACTACAGCGCCGAAGAGCTCGCCCAGGTAATCGCCGGCTGCGCGCAGGCCACCGATGAGGCGCGTCAGCTGCAGGCCCGCGACTATCTCGAGGAGCACCCCGAAGCGCTCGATGAGATCACCGACGCGGATGTGCAGGCCGCCCTCGACAGCGGCCCGGCGGCGGCTCCCGGTGAAATCAACGACCCGGCCGAAACCATCATCAACATGCTCGAGCGCCTGCCCGACGTCACCGATGAGGCATTCGCCGAGATCGATTCGCAGGCATTCGCCGAACCAGATCTCGAAAATCCGGTGCAGATCATTGCCGTCTCGGGAATGCTCGGCACGATTCAAGTTTCCCCAGCGTTCATCGAACGTGCTACCAACGTGCAACTGAATGCGGCGCTTGCACAGGCCGTGTACGACCACAACAACCCCAGCGAAGACGAACCAACCGGCGAGCAGACCACGAAGGCCAAACTCGACGCGTTTTCGGCACGGTCGCTGGCAGCAGCACAGCTGCTGCTCTCGTCGGTGCAAAACCCGAACAAGTAGCCCCAGCAGTCAGGTTGTAAGGAGCCTAACGACATGTCGCAAGAGCAAAACCGCCGCGCCGCAGCAGCACCCGCTGCCGGGGCACCCGGAGCTGTGGCTCCGGGTGGTACCGCATCAGAACAAAACCAGTCAGTTGATGCCGAGATCGGTCTGCCGCCAACCACCGGCGTTCCGGCCGAGTCGCACGATGTGAACTCGGGCGCCACGATGAGCGTCGACGGCAAAGTGCCAGGAGCCGGTGATGGCGCCGGAGCCGGAGCCGCCGGTGGCGGCGGTGGCGCTGGAGCCGGTGGGGCCGCCCCAGCTGCCGGAACAACCGAAGGAATCGCCAACAAGACCGTGGTCGGTGGTGAGCCCAAGCAGGATGAGGTCGATGCCGACACCGAACCGCAGGTGTTCGTTGACGACAACGGCAACACCATCATCTCGATCGACCCCGACGACACCGTCCCACCCGAGCTACAGGCCTACCTCGACAGCGTCAAAGACAAGACCATCAGCGCCGAGCCAGACGACAAAGACGCCGGCACCGATACGGACGGCGGCATGGACCGCTCGGATATCGATTTTTCACTGAGCGACTACCCGATGCCTCCGGCCGGCGGTATGCCCGGTGATTTTGGCGCCTTCCCGATGATGCCCGGCTACGGATTCGGTTCGGGAGCGTTCCCCGGCATGGGCGGCATGCCGGGCTACGGCGCAATGCCCGGTTACGGTGCGATGCCCGCCGGCATGCCCGGCTACGGGGCCATGCCTGGCGGGATGCCCGGTTACGGTGCCATGCCGAGCGGCTCTTCGTTGCCCACCGCACAGCCGGCGGGCGCAACCGAACCGCAGGTGTTCGTTGACGACAACGGCAACACCATCATCTCGATCGACCCCAATGACACCGTCCCGCCCGAGCTGCAGGCCTACCTCGACAGCGTCAAAGACAAAACCATCTCGGCCAACCCTGCTGGAGCGCCCGCCGCGACCCCCATGCCGGATGGCGCTGACTGCGACTCGGCCGCGCCTGGTGGCCCCGAGATGCCCGGGATGCCGAGCGCTCCCGGTATGCCCGGCGGGCCCAGCGCACCCGCACCCACCGGCGCACCGACAGCACCCACCGGTGGCCCGACTGGCGCACCCACCGGCGGACCCAGTGGCGGCCCAACAGGTGGCCCTACCGGCGGCCCTACCGGCGGCCCGACGGGCGGTCCCACCGGTGGCCCGACCGGCGCTCCGAACAACGAACCCGGCACCCCAGGCTGCCCGAACGGCCCTGGCACCCCCGGCGAACCCAAGACCCAGGCTCGTCCTGAACAGGTCAGCGGTGAAACCGCCGCTTGGGAACCGCTGCTCGAGCTGCTTTCAAACTCGGCAGAGCTCGCCGCCCAGTGCGTCCTGAACGGCGCCGAAGCCGGCATCTTTACCCCCATCCGCGACATCAACAACGAGCTCGCGGAACTTTTTGAAAATGTTTCAAACACCGGCCGCAACGAGTTCCAGAACGTCATCGATGCAATCGAAGAGTTCGTCGACAACCTCGAATCAACCGACGAGGCCGGCGCTCAGGGCTTCGGCGGCGTCGACCCCGACCCCAACTACGCGTACCCCGGCGGCACCGCTACACGGACCAAGTAGGCACCCAAACAAAGAGGTCTCATAGCTATGAATATGCAAACTCCAAGCCTGCTTATTAAGCGGCGCGACGACATCATGCCGAACGCCAACGACGTACTGGGCCGCCTCAACGGTGTCCTCAGCACAGTGAAGAGTTGGATGTCAAAGGGATTCCAGCTCATCAACTCGATCTTCGGCTCAACCCCCATCGGCGGCATGCTGCAGAAGATCATGGATGCGATCCAAAAGTTCGTCGATCTGGTGAACAAGCTCCAGGAGCTGGTGAGCAAGCTGGTTGAAATCATGCGCGGCATCTTTATGCCATGGATTCTGCCGAGCTACGCCGACCGCTGGTACAGCATCTCCGACAACTACCGGGAGATCTCGGCTGGTGTCGGCCCGCAGGGGCTGCGCGCGCCGGGCAATGGCGACTGGACCGGGCAGGCAGCAACCCAATATCAAAAAGTCTCCGCCACCTATTCGCAGGCCGCCAGCTTCGCCAGCGAAACGGCCAGCAGCCACGGCGACCGACTCAATGATCTGTCACAAAAAGGTCAGGCGCTCTACATCAGCATCGGCGGGCTGATCGCAACCATCATCACGACCATCGTGGCGGTGGCGACGGCTACCGGCACCATCGTCGGTATTCCGGCCGCTGTCGTCGAGGCGGCGGTGGCGATTCCGGGCCTCATCACCGAAGTGATGGGTGTTATTCAAAACCTCATGGATCTTTCAAACACCATGAAGGCCGAAACACAGCAGATCAAGGACGCCATGTTGAGCGCACAGCAGTACTTCCCATCCGGGTCTTGGCTGCCGCTCGCCCAGGTGGGATAGCATCCAGAAACTGTGAGCGCACAACATCCACCCCTCGGCATTTCGTACCGTCCCGGACCGGGCACACTGATCGTTGCTGCGGGGGCGCAGATACTGCTGAGCCCGAGTCTTGCCGACTCGGGCCAGCAGCTGCTGCGCGGATTGCTCTCGGGCCAATCGGCCCGGCAGCTACTGGATGAAATTTGCGCCACCGATCCCGACGCTTCGGCAGCCGCGGTGCTGGTAACCCCCGAAGACACCAGCTTTATGCTGCGCGGCAAGGCGCGCGTGGTGGTCGCCACCGGGCGGGGATCGCTCAGCGAGCTGCCCGAGCTGCCCACCAACCCCGACCAGCTCAGTGGCTGGTCAGGTGGCAAATTGTTGGCAATTCACGGCTGGCGCATCGCACTCGAGGCGCAGGACGCAGCCGATGAGATCAGCGACGAATTCGTGAGCGCGGGCGGCACCTCCCCCTGCAGTGAAGCCTGGTTTGGCGAGGTCGCCACCTTTGAATCACGGCCAGATGAATCACTGCCAGATGAATCACTCTCCGAGGTCGACGACGACACCATCCTTGATCCCCAACCAACCCTGCAACCAGACCCACAACCAGCGCCGCAGCCAGCGCCGCAGCCGGCCGCGCAGCCGGAACCCGAAGCATCCTCGCTCGCATCAGAAGCTCCCGAGGTCCCGGCCGAGCTGCCCGAGCTGCCACCACTCCCGCCGCTGCCCGCGCATCCCGAACCGGATGCATCCCGGGATTTTGCGCCGCCAGCCGCACCCGAGGAGCCGCACCCTCCCGCTCCGGCCGCGGCACCAGAACCCGATGCACGCTATGTGCCAGGTTCGGCAGCCGCACAAATCGCGGCAGCGCAGGCGGCCGCATCGCCAGCGCCCGAGCAGAGCTCGAATCCACCGCGGCACGCAGCCCCGCAACCTCCCGCGTCCGAAGCGGCTGACGAACCCTCGTTCATCCCGCGCCTCATCTCAAACCACGGCCACACCGTGCCGCTTGAATACCCGCAGGTCATCGGCCGCAAACCGAGCGTCGACCGCGCACCCGAACCGCAAAATGCGCGACTGATCGTGGTGCCCTCACCCAACGACGAAATCTCACGCTCGCACTGTGTGGTCACCTACGAACACGGCAGCGTGCTGGTGTGGGATCTCGGCTCGGCCAACGGCACCCGGGTGCTGCGCGGCGGCAGCATCCCAGAGCAGCTCAGCCCAATGGTGACGGTGCCTATCGCGCACGGCGACATTATCGACCTTGGTGACGGCGCCACCTTCTGGATCGACTAGCCGCATCCGCTAGCGCCGAACCGTCTTTGGCGCCGCCTGCTGCCGCCGGGCACGCAGCCACAGCAGCGCACCACCGAGCGCACCGGCACCGGTGACCACAGTGCCGACAGCAGCCCGCACCGCCACCGGGTCGTCTTCGGGGCGGGGCGGCAGCTGCCCAGCCTGCGCCGGCGGAGCAGTGCGCTGCCCACCCGGAAGCAGCGGTCCCGGACGCTGCGCATCCGGGGTGACGGTGAGCGCGTCGTAAGGGGCCAACACTCCCCAACCGAGCAGATCTTCACGATCGCTCGGGCTGGCACGCAGGGCCGTCGACTCGAGCCGCCACTTCCACATCGCCGGTCCCTCATCGGGATGCGCCGACGCCACCAGTGCGGCAACACCGGCCGCATAACCGGTTGCGAAACTCGTGGATGGATAGTCGGGTGAAACTCGACAGTCGCCATCGTTGAACCAGCTCACCGGCACATTCTGTCCGGGAGCCGCAACTCCCACGTGCACCCCGTGAATCGCGGCATCCGTGGGTTCGCCCTGGTCGCTAATCGAGGTCACCGAAAGCACCTGGTCGTATCCGGCCGGGTAGCGGATGCTATCGCCGCGTTCGTTTTCGGCCGCGGTCTGACGGTTGCCGGCGCTGGCAACCACGAGTGCCCCGCGGTCGGTTGCATATTGCACTGCGGCGGCAAGCTCCGGGTCATCACTTGCGGATGAAAGCGCCACGGCAATGATTTTGGCGCCGTTATCGGCGGCCCAGCGAATGCCGCTACTGGTCATCGGCAGGTTTGGGGGCACCGGCTCCTGCCCCGATTGTTGCTTTTCGCTGGCCTCGTACACGCGCACCGGCAAAATCTCGGCGTCGTGAGCCACACCGATCAGCCCGGATCCCTCCACGGGCTGCGCGGCAATGATGCCGGCAACCGCGGTGCCGTGCCCCTCAATATCGGTACGCCCATCCCCCGACGCCGCAAAATCATGGCCGGCCCGCACCACCGAGCCGAGGTGCGCATTGCGTGCATCCACACCCGAATCGACAACGGCGACCAGTACGCCCTTGCCGGTGGCGAGTTCTTTGGCCCGGTCGAGCCCGAGCAGCTCATACGCCTGCGGGGTGTCGGGCAGGTACTGCGGGTTGCCACGCTCACAGGTGTCGGGTGCGAGCTCACCACCGTTGGCGTCAGCGGTGACGTTCGCGAGCGCATCATCCGGCAGCGGATGCACGGGGGCCGGCAGCGATGCACCGGCACTGAGCGAGGTGATCAGCAGCGCTGCGGCCACCGATAAAGCGCGTCGCCGCAGCACTACTCTGCCCCGTCCTGCGGCACCGTCGCCCAAGCGGCCTCGGCTGAGAGCACCGGGCCCGCGGGCAGCAGTTGCAGCCAGGCCGCCGGAATATTGGTGATATCGCCGGGCTGGTAGCCAAACCAGGTGACCACCTCATCGGCCGGGCCCTCAATACCGTATGCCTTGCCGCTGTCGCCCACGAGGTACACGGCACCGAGCGTACCGCCCGAGGTGATGCGCACGAGCGCACCGGTGCCGCCCTCGACCTCCACCCCTGCCGCCTCGGGAGGCGCAGCCTGCACCACAGTGGTGAACACTTTGCCGCCGCGCGAGGTGAGGAGCGCACACGGAGCCGCCCCCGCCACCGGCATCTCGGGCACGGCCACCGGCCAATCGCCGGGGCCGAGGCGACGCTCATGGCTCGTCAGATCGGCAATATCCGCGAGCGAAGCGCGAATCGGGTTGCCATACTGGGCGCCGCCGCCCACAAGATACAGGCGGTATTCCACCGGCGTCAGCGGCACCAGTTCACGGTCGCCGGTGATCAAATATTGGCGAATTCCCTGACCGTCGGGCACTTCCACCACGGTGCCGAGTTTGGCATCGGCGAGTGGGCCGCGCAGGTTTCCGGCGCTAGCACCGGCATTGTCGAACTGCCACGGCCGCAGCACGGTGCCCTCGTCGAACAGGTCGAGCCACGCCGAACCCACCTCGACCGGTTCCACGCCCTCCCAACCGAACGCCAGCCGAACCGCGGTGACCTCTTCGGGATCGATGAGATAGCGCCGGCCCTCAGCCAGCAGATAAATGTCTTCGCCGTGCTGCACGAGCGCGCCGGTGGCACTGGTGGAATACTGCGGGTCGCCACCAATCTGCACCTCGGCTCCGTCTGCAACCGGGCAGGCCAGCCAGCCGTCATTTTGCAATTGGGCTGTTGTTGGCACGGTGTCGGGCGCGCCCGTGATGCCCACTTCAGGACCCCGAGGAATTCCGGCCAGTGCGCTCGCCTCAACTGAGGTGCGCGACAGATCTCCCGACTGTGACAACAGCCGGGCGCTCGTGGTGTTGCGAATCGGATGCAGTTTGCCGTCGATCGAGTAGTAGCGCGCGCCCGTATCTTTTTCGGTGACGAGCATCCCGTTTTGCCAGTCGTTTGGCAGCGCGGGTGCGAACCGTCCCCAAATCCATGCGGCCACCAGGATGATGATGGTGAGGATGACGCCGACGATGAGCGGGCCGATGGGAGATTTCAGTTCGATTTCGCGCCCGCCGGGGGTGCCCGATGTGAATGCCGAGACGAGCCGACGCTTGTTGAACCGCTGGGCGTCGAGAATATCTTTGCTGCTTGCCACGTGTTCCTACCCGCGCGCCCTACACAAACCCGAGCTGAATTGCGGTTGCCGGCACGATCACCAGCAGCGCGATCACCGAAAGGCTGTCTGACCAGCGCGCCACCAGCGGCGGCGCCAGGCGTCGTAGTGCACCGAGTGCCAGCACGAGCGCGGCCACCGCGATGATGAACCACACCACCCATTCGGCCAGATGCGGGAAGGCGCGCGCCAGCAGCAGGGTCGCTTCAACCAGCACCAGCGAACCCGAAATAATGCCAATCAGCACTTCGTTGCGGTCATATTGCTGTCGGGTGCTCAACAGCAGCGCAACACCGACAGCGCCCACCACCACCAGCGCTGGGATGGAACCGTCAATCACAAACGGCGTGGCGGCCAGCAGCACCAACCCGCCCGAAATACGCAGCGTGATCGCGAGCACGCGCCCGAATGCCTCGTGTTTGCGCACCACCGATTCAAAGTGCACCTGGGTGTCGGCGGCACGCTCCTCGTCGGTGCGCGGGATGTAGCTGCGGATGGGCGTCTGTGCCAGTGCGATCCACGGCGCCATCAGCACCGTCAGCCCCGTGACGGCAATCGTGGTGAGCGCCGCAAACATGGGCGTCTGATCCAAAAATGCGAGTGCGCTGCCGCTCCACAGCGCCATCATGCCGGCATAGATCGGCCCGGCCATAGCGGCGAGTTCGGGGAACTGTTTGCCGCGCCCGGCGAACGGTCGCAGCAGGGCGAGGCCAAGCATCCCGAGCACAATTCCGGTGCCGCCGCCAGCGACCAGCCGCATCCCCATTTCGGTGAACTGTCCGGCCACACCGACGGCAGCCATGAGTGTGCCGATGCAATACACGACCACGGCGCTGACGTGTTGCTGCATGCGGGTGAGCACCACCGATGCGGCGATCGCGAGCACCGCCGAGCCGAGGCCGGCCGTGAGCGCGAGCAGCCCGGCTGTTGACCACAGCACCGCAGCCAGCACCGACCACAGCGCCACCGCGGCGGCAACCGAGGTGTGTAGCGAGTGCTGCGGGGTCCAGGCGGTGCTGTCAGATTCGACGACCGACGCGAGCGCCTCAACGAGGTCGTCATAGCGCTGGTCGAGTTCACCCGAGCCAATCGGCTCGACGGTCACAACGTCACCGGCTACCAGTCCCGCATCCATCGGGGTCTGGTCGAGCGGGATATCGCTGCCGTGGTCGTTACGCAGACGAAACCCGGAGGAGGCGGCCTGCGGGGTGAGCAAACCCATTTCGTCGATGACCACGGGCACCACTTCGGCCAGCGGTAGGTGTAGCGGAACGGCAAGGTCGAACGTCGTCTCTTCGTGGGCGAACGTCAGTGGAACCGTGGTGGCCGCGCGCGCCGAACTCGTTGACGACATTTTCTCCGTCTCCACTCTTGTGCGAAACAGATGCACCCTATCGCAACTCGGTAGCCAACCTGTTGCCGCGGTGGCGCGCGGCCTTCAACCAAAAACACAGCCGCACGGCAAGTAGCATGCTGAACGATGCCTACCAGTGTCGCCAGGCCCCTTACGGAGTGGATATGCAACGATCATTCGTCTTCGCCATCGTGAGCGTGCTCTCGTTAGTACTGACCGCTTGCGCAGCATCATCAGAAGAAGGAACCGATTCCAGAGATGGATCCCCGGTGCCGCTAACCATTGAAGAGGCCAAACGTGAATCAACTCGCATTATCGAAATGCTCGCGGCGGAGATTCCCAAAGACAAATGGGCCGAAGACGGACTGCTCGGCCCGAGCGAAGAGAAAAGGGCTCCGACAGCCTGCGGACAAGACGAATATGGCTACTTCGATCTTGCAGCCATCTTCTTAGTCGAAGGAACAGACGCTACGGCTACGGTCCAGCTCCTCGAAAAACGTCTCCGCGACGACGGATGGGAAGAGCTCGACACACCCGCCGGTCCACAACCCAACAGCTTCATCTTCGAAAACAACGCTGGTTACGTCGTGTCCATCAAATCGATTGATGTTGACGCACCAAAGGTGATGATCAGAGTGGACAGTCCCTGTGGCGTGGCACTCCCCGAGGGCGCCGATCCGTCTACTTTTAAGATCTAGGGTCTCTCAAGATCTCAGCCGCTCGCCCGAGGGCTATCCTCACCACGCAACGATTGAACGGCCCCGCTCCGCGGCCGGTACAGCGCGGGTGTTCACTGGGCGGCAACTATTTGGCGATCAGCTCGGCGAACATCGCCTCGAGCACCGGTCCGTTTCGTTCAGCGCCCTGCGATACCCGCCAGTGGCTATCGATCGGGCCGATCTCGGTGCTCCAGCCGTACTGCCCAAAAGGCCGGAAACGGTAGTCGTCATCACTGCGGTACTGCGCTTCAAACGAGTGCTTCTCGTACGACATGCTCTGATTCGGGGTGTCGGCCATCAGATCGGCGCCAGCGTCGAGGCCCCTACCCATGTTTTCGAGATACGTACCCTTGCCATGCAGCCAGTCGCCGGCCGAGCGCATCGCATCGTCAATAAACCAGGCGTCGAAGCTCTTACCGCGGTCTGCCAGCCAGCCACCCGCCGTCGATAACCCGCTACCGGCAGTGGAGCTTGCCGAACCGAGATCGTTGAGCAGGCCGTCATGGTCGCGGGCGAAATCGCGATAGCTATCGAGCGTGTGGATCGCGTCATAGCCGTAGGTCATATGGTCGTATTGCGTACCGATATTCGGTTCCCAACCGGCGGGTATATACGAGCCCGCGAGCGAAAACACCTGGTCGTACTGCGCACCGTGGGTTTCGGATGCGGCAACCACCGAGTGTCCGGCGCTGTGGCCGGCGATATTGATATCGGCACGCTGCGCAAAGTCTTCAAGCGCCATCGCCGCCTGAAAGTCAGCGAGATCGGAACCAGTCTTGCTGAGAAACTCATTGTTGGCGTTGCCGCGTTCGCTAAACAACCATTCCACCCATGGCCCGTCCTTGTAGACGAACCCGGCGGTTGGGTTGTTGAGCTGGGCACCGCGCTCTACCTGATCGCGGGTGACGAGCTGGATTTCGCCATCAACGAAGTTGCTCCACTGGCCACCGGTGGGTGCCACATAGGTGAGCACATCTTTGAGGTTCGGGTCGTTGAGATCACCAACCACCTCAATGATGCGGTCATTCGCCCGGTCGAACAGCACCGCGCCGGGCCCGTCGATGAGCGCGTCATAGTAGGCAATTTCACGTTCGAGCCCGGCAATCTGTTCGCCGAGTTCTTTGCGCTTGCCGAACTGCCAAAACTTCGTGTCAGCGAGTTCTTCGCGCAGCTTATTGAGTTCGGATGCGGTCAGCTCGCGCGTGTGCGCAATATTGATGTCGTTGGCCTCCACCCGACGGTCGAACGGAATGCCATTGAGCTGACCGATGAACTCGGGATGCTGCTGAATGAGCGCGGTCTGTTCGGCCGGGCTCAGCGTCTCCCACTGGGCGCGAACCTCAGCAGCCGGGGTGTCGTCGCCCCACAGCGCCTTCAGATCGATTGCCTCACCGTTCGCGCTCGCCATCAGCTGCGCCGCATCGCTCACATTGTCGTCATTGATGCGTTCAAGCGCGCTGGCGAAGGCCCGATCAACCGATTCGGCGGTGTTGATGACTTCCGCAATCGTGCGTTCGAGTTCTGCTTGCGCGCTCTTGCCAGCCACATACGACGCCTGCTGTTCGAGCGTTGCCGCAGGATTCAGCTTGCGCGCGATCTCGAGTTCGAATTGGGCGCGCACGAATATTTCTTGCCCGAGCAGCACGGTTCCATCATCGGTGAGCACCAGATCGTGCGTTTGCGCGTAGTCATAGCAGGCTTTCACCCGCTCGACGATGGCGCGAACTCCTGCAGCCGCCGTCTGCGTGGCGGTTTGGAAGTCGGTGAGGAGCGCTTCGAGGTGGTCGGTTTTGTCACGCAGTGCGGTGACCTTCGCGCGTGCCGCATCGGCCGCGAGCCCCGATGAGTCAATCGCGGCAACGCTATCGTCGAGCGCTTCGCTCTGCTCCTGCGCCACCCGCTCGTCGTGGTCGATTTCGGCGAGCAGCTCATCGAGCGGCTCTGCCTGCCACAACCGCAGCTGCGCCCACCCGGTCATGAGCCGGCTCCGTAGCCATAGTTGCCGGAGGGCAGCCACACGCTCGACATTCCCTGCGCCTGCCGGCTGTCGGTCTGATTAAATTGGCGTTCGGTTTCGACAGCGGCGGTAGCCGATTCACCCAGCTGCTGCACGATCCCCCGGGCTTTTGCATCCACGGCGCGGGCGGCCGCGAGCGCCGCCGATATTGACCGGGCACCCGGCATTGCTTGCTCGACCAGCGGTGCCGATGCATCCAGTTTGATGGCGGCACCGAGCTCGGCAGCCGCAGCGTCGAGATTCGAGGCGAGACGGCTCAGATCACCGGCACGTGATTCCAGCATTTGGCTCGCTCCTTGGCAGCTCGAAACGGGTTAGTTGGGCGGAGTGTAACGGTTGGAGATGATCTGCGCACTACGTCGCTGTCGTTGGGCGGTTGCGGGTGGCTAGTAGCGGTCAATGGCCTGGTGATGCGAACGCGGTGGCACAAAATCGGGGCTCACCACATTGACGCACACCATCGGAAATCCTTCGGCGGGACGCAGCACGCTCACACTCACCTCGTAGCCGTCGGGGCTGTGGAAACGTGGGAAGTCTTCGTCGAGGTAGCGGTCGAGGGCGGTCCAGTCGGGCTGTTCGTCGAGCCAGTTCACGAGCTCGGCCGCGCATCGATGGGCCGAGGGCACATCGCGCAGACTCTTCGCGGCGGTGCCGGGATAGCGTTTTGTTCCCGGCCCTCGCCCCGGATGCAGGGTGCGCGGCACCGCGCCCACGGCGGCCGGTTGCGCTTCGGGTGGTGCCAGTTCGGTTACGGGGATGCGGTCAAGCAGCTGCTGGATGAGGGCGAGCGACCGTGCTTTTGCGCCGGTCACATTGAGTGCCGGAACTGTCTCGTCGATCGGGTCGCTCATTTTTGGCTCCTTTTTGTTATCGCCGCACCGGGATGCTTGCCGGCTGGATATTAGTCACCGTAGATGTCCTTCACTACCTGGTCGACGATGGGCCCATTCTGGTCGGAGCCCTTGCTGGATGTGGTGTGGCTGTTATAGGCGTCCACGCCCGCATCCACCCAGCCGGGCACCGATAGCGGCTTGTACCAATGCCATCCGAGATCCCTACCGGAATCAAACTGTTTTGTCTCAAAAGCGGGGTCTTCGCTCGGGCTGTCTTTCATGATGCCCACCGCATTGATTGGTTCACCCTCGTAGTGATAGTGCCGGTACTCGGTGTTCGGGTCGGCCTGCCAACCCTCCGGCATGAAGGATCCCGATAGCGAGGTGACACTGTCGTAGCGCGCCCCGTGCATTTCAGATCCGGTGACAACACTATTTCCGGCTGAGTGACCAATTCCGTGGTACTTGGCGTCGCGGTTGTTTTCCTGCACATAAAGTGACTCTTGGAAGTCGGCGAGCTGGGCACCTTTGTTATCGAGGAATGCTTCGTTCGAGTTGGCGTCGTCGCCGAACCAGCCAATCGCATCGCCCTGGTGGTGGATATAAAGATCAGTGGCGCCTTGAGCGTCGGCGTGCTTGACAGCATCCCGCGCGACGGCGCCTGACGAGCCGTCGAAAACACCGTCGTAGTTGCCACCCGTACCGTGCTGGTAGGTAACGACGTGCTCAGCGGGCCCCGGGCCGCCGGTGTGCACCCGCTCGACGATATTGCCGTTTTCAGGGTCGTAGATCACAAATCCGCCCTTGTCGATCGCGCGCTGCCGCAGGTTGATCTGCTCGTTGATCCGCTTTCTTTCTTCTTCAAGCGACCGTATTTCACTGCTCGCACCAGATTCAATTGGGAAATAGCGCGCCTGAAGGCTCCCCTCCAGTTCTTTCAGCCGCTCATCGATCTCATTGCGACGCGCCAGCATCCCGTCGATTTCTTCACCCATCTTGATGCGCGAGGCTTCTTCAAGAATCTCTGGCGGCAATCCCTCCCTATTGAGGAGGCCATGAGGATCCATCGCCATCATGGCACGCTGCTCTTCCCATGACATTGACTGCCACAGCGCCTGCACTTCACCGGGGGTCTTGCCGTCAAAGACCCCGCCGGTGCCCTCACCGTTGAGCTGTGAAAGCAGCGATGCCACATCCGAAACCTCGCCCGCAGCCACGCTCGTCAATACGCTTTGGAATCGACGATCGGCATCATTTGCCCGGTTCCGCACCTCGTCAACCAGTCCCTGACACCGCATTTTGGCGCTGTCTGTCTTCTGGCGCTCCAAATTATAGAGTTGCACCGCAGCCGCGTCCCCTACGCTCAATATCGCTTGCAGTTGCGCCTCGCGAGCGGCACTCACCACAACCGTTCCCGGATCGTGAATCTCCAACTCGTTGGCGCTCGCAAACGAATCAACATCCGGCACCGAAGCTTCAATACGCGCCACCTTGCCGGCCGCACCCAAGCATCCCTGCATCAGATCGGTCAGCAGTGCCTCGAGCTGATCCGCCTGACGGCGCAGGTTTTGCACCTGCTCGCGCGCGGCCGATGCTGACTCGCCCTCCGATTGCAGCGCCGTTCCTGCATCCGAAAGCCCCTCACTGGCATCGCTCAAAATCTGTTCGCAGCGCGAAACCTCGTCGTAGGCGGCGAAGATCGGGCCAGATTTCCAGCTGCGCAGTTCGCTCCAGTTCATCATGGCTACTGCCCGCCTCCCGGATAGGTGTAGTCCCTCATTTGGTGTTCGATTTTCAGCGAAGCCTCATTGCCCGCATCAGTCTGCTGCATCGTCGTATCAACGAGCGAAGCCGCCGTAGCATCCGAGTCGATCGCCGACGCCAGGGCGCTCGCAGCGCTCTTAATCTTGGCCGCCGCCGAACCGGCCGCCCCCGCCGAGCCGCTCGATGGCATCCCCGACGACACCTCCCCCGGAAGACTATTGACGTGCACCGAACCCGAGATCACCCCGGCAACCTCTGCCAATGCATCGGCGAGTCGCTGAAAGTCTCCACTGACCACTTCGAGCGCCACTTCGCTCTCCTCTCACGTGCCGCAAGTGGCCGCGAGGGTAACAGAAAAATCGACCGCGAACGTAAATTCCGAAAAACCGCTGGTCGAGCTAGCTGCCGAGCACCCGCTCAAGATAGTGGTTGTCAAACACCCGGTCGGGATCGAGCCGATCACGCAGCGCCACAAACTCGTTAAAACGCGGATACAGCTCAGCAAACTGCGGCGCCCGCAGCGAATGCAGCTTGCCCCAGTGCGGCCGGCCGTCGAAGTCGCGCAGCACCTCTTCAACCGCACCGAAATATTCAAGATGCGATTCGCGGCGGTAGCGGTGCACCGCGATATACATCGAATCGCGCTGATAGGCCATCGACAGCGGCACATCATCGGCCGCCGCAGTGCGCACCTCGAGGGGGAACGAAATGCGCCAGTCATTGTCGGTAATCAGGCGCTGGATTGCACGCACCGCCTCAACTCCGGCCTCGAACGGCACCGCATATTCCACCTCGTTAAACCGCACCCGCCGAGCCGAAACAAACACCTCATGCGAATCAGCAACGTACTGCCGTTCCCACATCAGGTTGCTCGACACCTGGTTCACGCGCGGCACAATTCCCGGTGCCACCGCGCCCACCGACGAAAGCAGGCCCTGACCCCAGTTCTGCACAATTTCGCCGTCCATAAACCGCGATGCCCTTGAAAGCGGCGGCACACCCTCGGGCTCCTCACCCTCCGCCAATCGACGGAAGGTTTTCACATAGGCACGCTGCGCCGGCGGATACCAAATAAACGTCACATGATCGTTTTCACGCGAGCGCTGCTGGAAGCTCTCCAGCACCTCATCGAGCGGCTCCGCTCCCTCGGTCGCCTCAACCCGAAAAGCCGGGACGCACTGCATCCCCACCTCAACGATCACGCCAAGGGCCCCGAGACCGAGCCGCGCGAACTCGAAAATTTCTGGATGCATCCGCTCATCGCAATAAATAATCGAACCGTCAGCCAGCACGATCCGCAGCGACTTCACCATCGCCGAAAGGCCCGTAAACGCCAGACCGCTGCCGTGCGTGCCGGTTGAAATTGCGCCCGCAATAGTTTGTGCATCCGAATCGCCCTGGTTCGCGAGCGCCAAACCGTGGGGCGCCAGCAAGCCGGGGATCTCGGACAATCGTGTGCCGCCACGGAACGTAGCCACGCGGCTCTGTTCGTTCACCGAAACCAGGCCGCGATAGTCGTCAAGGTGCATCCGCAGCCCCTCGGTGGCGGCAATGTCATTAAACGAGTGGCCCGCACCAACCACCTTCACCGGCAGCTGCGAACCACCGGCCCCGATGACCAGCGCCTTGACTGCCGTTTCGCTCGTTGGGCCAGCTGCCATCTGTGAGCGTTCACTCACCTCGCCCGACCAGTTACGCCAATTACTCGACCAGCGCTTGGGTGCAGTGCGAGTCGACTTGCCGGTTCGGCGTGACTGCTCGGTCATTACGATTGCAGGTCCTTTACTCAGTGCGGTTATTGCTCACCTCGGTTGGCTCAGCTGAAATCAGCCAACCGCCGGGAGACAGCGACTATTGGGGATGCGCGCGTGCTTAGCCCTCCTCACCCGCGATCCGCAGGTGGTGCTGAATCACCTCAGCAACGATAAACGCCAAAAACTTCTCGGCAAACTCCGGATCGAGATCCGACTCTTTTGCGAGCTCACGCAGCCGCGCAACCTGTCGCTGCTCACGGTCGGGATCGGATGCGGGCAGCCCGTGCTCGGCCTTTAGCTGACCGACACGCTGCGTGCAGCGAAACCGTTCAGCGAGGATGTGCACGAGTGCCGCATCAAAATTGTCGATCGAACAGCGCAGCTGACGCAGCTGCTCGAGCGCGGCAGCCTGCGACGGTGCTGATTCGGGAGTTTCGGTCATGAACGGCTACTCCGTCGGCGCTTCGGCCAGAACTGCCTTGCCCGACGACATCCCGAGGCGGCTGGCACCGGCCTCGATCATCGCCACCGCATCCTCGTAGGTGCGCACGCCGCCGGAAGCTTTCACGCCCAGGCGATCGCCCACGGTTTCGCGCATCAGCTTCACGGCCTCGATACTCGCGCCGCCAGCCTTGTGGAAGCCGGTGGAGGTTTTCACCATGTCGGCGCCGGCACGCTCTGAGGCCTGGCAGGCGCGGACGATCTCATCATCGGTGAGCGCGGCCGATTCAATAATTACCTTCAGCACCACCGGGGCGGGCGCCGCGCGACGCACCGTAGCGATGTCGGCCTCAACCAGGTCGTCACGACCCGCCTTGAGCATGGCAATATCGATCACCATGTCGAGCTCGGTGGCGCCATCGCTGACGGCACGAACTGCCTCGGCCGCTTTGATGCTCGAGTGGTGTTTACCCGAGGGGAAGCCAATGACGGTCGCGACCTGCGGGCCGTTCGCGGCGATTTCGGTGGCGGTGGCCTCGGTGTCGCCCCAGGCTGCGCCAACGGGAAGCATATTCGGCGAAACGCAGATCGCGTAGGTGCCGAGCTCGGCCGCTTCGGCGTAGAGCGCGGCGACGTCTTCGTTGGTGGCATCGGTGCTCAACAGGGTGTGGTCGATGTATTTGGCAAGCTCGTCACGAGTGAGTTTCGTCATGGTTCTATCCTCGCACCTTCGGGGTCGCCGCGGCGATTCGCCGCTCGAGTTCGTCACGAATCTGCGGCCATTCCGCAGCCAGAATGCTAAACACCGCGGTGCCATCCCAGCTGCCATCAGCCAATTTCCGGTCGTGGCGCAGCACGCCATCCAGTTGCGCGCCGAGCTTGGTGACCGCGGCGCGCGAGCGCTCATTACCCGCCGCCACATGAAAAACCACGCGCTCGAAGCCGCTGTCGAACGCCCACCGCAGTAGCGTGAGTTTTGCATCCGGATTCACGACCGTGCCCCACATTTCGGGGGCATAGGCGGTGTATCCGATCGCGATTGAACACGTGTTCGGATTGAACTCATACAGTGAGGTGGTGCCCACGAGCCGATCGCCGTAGCGCACCAGATAGCTGCGGCCGCCGCGCAACCACGGGCAATAGGTCGAAAAGAACTCGACGTATCCCTCATCGGATGCGGGCATCGCTGCGGGTCCGCCGCCGTGGCCGCCCGCGAACACCTCGGGTGCGCGCAGCAGCGGTGCCACTTCGCGCAGCCCGGCGATCGACATCGGTTCCAGCCGCACGTGGTGGCCCGTCAAGGATGCTGCGGGGCTGGGAAGCTGCACTGCACTCATGGGGGTATCCAACCGCATCCGCCCTGAGAACCGCATCCGCGCTTGCCTGTCCCGCCGCTTCTGCCTGCCTGGCCTGTTCTGCCTGCCCTGTCTCGCCGTCACCTGCCGAGCCCTGCCCCTGTCTCGCCGGCACCTGCCGAGCCCTGCCCCTGCAGATTTTTGTTTCCTGACTGCATCCCTGCTGAGGAGATTTGTTTCCTGGCTGCATCCCGCCTGCTGAACTTTGTTTCCTGGATGCAGTTCTCTGCAGATTTTTGTTTCCTGGCTGCAAAACCGGCTGTTTCAGGCTGTTTCAGGCCAAATAGGCCGGTTTTGCAGCCAAATTTCTGAGTTCAGGAAACAAAAATCTGATGCCAGGAAACAAAAATCTGATGCCAGGAAACAAAAATCTGCAACAGCCAGGCAGGCAGACGTGGCCGGGCCGGGCCAGGCAGGCCCAGCCGGGCAGACCAGATCAGGCAGCTGCTAGCCGAGGAGGTTGTGGCGCTCGATGATGTGGTCGCGCGCCGGGCCGGTGCCAACAGCCGAGATGCGGGCACCCGAGAGCTCTTCGATGGCCTCAACATAGGCGCGCGCGTTAGCGGGCAGCTGGTCGAAGTGCTGCATCCCCGAAATATCTTCCTGCCAACCCGGGAAGTATTCGTAGATCGGCTTCGCGTGGTGGAAGTCGCTCTGCGAAAGCGGCATCTCATCAAAGCGCTGGCCATCCACGTCGTAGGCGACACACACCGGGATGCGCTCAAACTCTGAGAGCACATCGAGCTTGGTCATCACAATGTCGGTAAAGCCGTTGATCCGCGACGAGTAGCGCGCAATCACCGAGTCGAACCAGCCCGTGCGGCGTGGGCGCCCGGTGGTGACACCGAACTCACCGCCGGCCTCACGCAGCCGGTCGCCATCGGCGTCATGCAGCTCGGTTGGGAACGGCCCCGAACCAACCCGCGTGATGTAGGCCTTCTGGATGCCCACAATGCGGTCAATCTGCCGCGGCGAGATCCCGGCACCGGTCGCCACCCCGCCGGCAGTTGCTGAAGATGATGTGACGTACGGGTAGGTGCCGTGGTCAATGTCGAGCATCGTCGCCTGCCCGGCTTCAAAAACTACGGTCTTGCCCGCTTCGAGAGCGCGGTGCACCTCGAGCGAGGTGTCGCCCACCATCGGCCGCAGGCGCTCGGCGTACGAGAGCAGGTTGTCGGCGATCTCGTCGACGCTGAAGGCGCGACGGTTGTAGGTTTTCACCAGCAGTTCGTTTTTTTGCACCAGCGCGCCTTCGATTTTTTGGCGCAGGATGCGCTCGTCGAAGATGTCTTGGATGCGGATTCCGACACGGTTGATTTTGTCGGCGTAGGTGGGGCCGATCCCGCGGCCGGTGGTGCCGATGCGGCGCTTACCGAGGAAGCGTTCGGTTACCTGGTCGAGTGCCCGGTTGTATTCGGGGATGACGTGGGCGTTGCCCGACACCTGCAGCTTCGACACGTCGATGCCGCGCTCGATCAGGTGGTTGAGTTCTTCAAACAGCACACCGAGATCGACCACGACACCGTTGCCGATCACCGGGGTTACGCCGGGCGAGAGGATGCCGGAGGGCAGCAGGTGGAGGGCATATTTTTCGTCGCCGATAACCACGGTGTGACCGGCGTTGTTACCGCCGTTGAACTTCACCACATAGTCGATGCGGCTGCCGAGAAGGTCGGTGGCTTTGCCCTTACCTTCATCGCCCCACTGGCTTCCGATGATTGCTACGCCGGCCATGGCCATCCTCAATTCGTTTGTGCGCGAGATTTCGATGTGTGCGCGAGGTCACGTGCTCGGGGCACGGACCAACTTCCTATTCTAGTCGCCGCCGAGCTCGCTAGCGATGGCTGCGCCGGCGTTTGGGTCAGCGTCGCGCAGCAGCGCTCCGAGGCGGTCCACCTCATCGGTTTCACCAATGGCGGCGGCGGCCTGCTGCAGCAGCCAGAATGATTTGAGCACGCCGCGGTTGGGTTCGTGCGACCACGGCACCGGCCCCTGCCCGCGCCAGCCGGCTTTGCGCAGCGCGTCGAGGCCGCGGTGGTAGCCGACGCGCGCGTAGGCGTAGGCCTGGATGGTCTGTTTTTCGCGGCGGGCCTGCTGGGCGAGTTCGGCCCAGGCGAGTGAGGATGCGGGGTGTTTGGCGACAATGGCCTCGAGCGCCGGCAGCGTTGCCGGCAGGTGCGAGAGGTCGTCGAGCACCTCGGGTTCGGCTTCTAATAGCGTCGGGGGGATGCTGAGCAGGTTTTGTGGGTGCATGTTTCTGATGGTAGGTCGTCGTTATTTGAAAGGGATGCTTCGGATGCCAGGTGCGATCGGTACAAACGGTGCGAACGGCACGAACAAAAAGCTCGCTACCAGTCGCCGTTAATTTCTGCGAGCGCGTTCGACCAGTCTCGGTGATCGGCCGAGCAGATATAGCTGACACCCGTGGCGGCGATGTTCATTGCACCGTCAGTTATTCGGATGCGTTCAGTTTCGGTTGCGCCGCTGGCCATATCGGCGACGAGGGGTGATGTGGCCGCGTGCATGCGCACGGTGTCTGCGTCGACGTTGTGCGAGTTCAAAATTGAGGTTTCACAGGCGTCCATTGCCAGCGCCAGCGCGGTCCACTCCAGTTCATCGCTCCACTGCCCACCCCGACTTTTCATCTCGTCAATGAAGGCGTGCTGTTCGGGCGTGACTGCCTTGAGCGGGGTGCCGTCGAGGGGCAGCTGTTGTTCGGCGAAAAAGGCGTCGCGTTCGGCGAACACATCGCCATCAAAGTTCGACGGTGGGTCGTTCGGCTCAAAAGTGTCGGTGGTTTCGGGAGCCGCTTCCTCGCTCGTGGCCGGTGCCGCTTCGGCATCTTTGCTGGGGCGCGCATCCTGCCCACCGAATAGCAGCATTGAACCGATAATCGCGCCGGCAACAACGACCACGCCGACGCTTGTGAGCCCGATGATGAGCCCCGTACGTCGCGGTTTTTGCGGCGGCGTTTGGTTTCCCGGCCAGGGAGGGGGTGCGCCGGGGCCGGGATGCATTGCTTGCGGCGGATGATTGAAACCCGGTTGGTATTGCTGGTTCGGCATACGGTTCGGTGCCGATGGCCCGGGATGCTGGGCCCGGCGCGGCTGGTTCGCGCCCCCGTGCGGGTTTGGGTACTGCGGACCAGGCCCCGAATGCGGACCTGGGTCACCCGAATGCGAGCCGGGCCCGGGATGCGGGGGCTGCGAGTTCCAGTTCGGCGGAGTTTGCGGTGGCTGATTCATATTCGCTCCATTTACAGCGGGCTGACCCACAGGTATCGAGCGACCGTGGGCCTCAGCCGTCGAGCCACCCTGCCCTGGCACCGTGAAGGTGTCTTTTGCCGAGCCTAACAGCAGGCTCATCGGCCACGGGAATGACATTGGTACGCGATCGGGCGCATCGCGATCTGACAACGACCTGCCGATCAGCGTATGGTGGATGCAACAAACGTGCTCCGGGGTCGGTGTAATTCCGAACCGGCGGTGAAAGTCCGCGACCCGCTGCCAACCAGGTAGCGGTTGAGCTGGTGAAATTCCAGCACCGACGGTGAAAGTCCGGATGAGAGGCGCACGCGCAATGTTTCGGCATTGCGATTTGAGCTATAGCCTCACCGCTACCTGCGGTGCGGCGGTTGCTGGCAATGCTGCCACTCTCCCCGGACTAACCGAGGAGAATCATGACCGCCCCAACCACAGTCGGCGCCGCACGCATCCGCGGCCGCAGGGCTGGCCGGATGCACTGGCTGGCGCCGATTGTTTTTGCGCTCGTGCTGGTCACAGCATGGGAGCTTGTGGTGCGCGCCGGCGTGGTCGCCGAGGTGTTTTTGCCCGCCCCGTCAACGCTTTTTGGCCGCTTCACGCAGGAACTCGCCGGTGGCCCGCTGCTGCAGCATACCGGGGTCACGCTCGTTGAGGCGCTCGTTGGCAGTGTCATCGCCGTGCTCGTGGCGGTTCCGCTCGGCTATTTGGTTGCTCGCGTGCGCTGGGCCGACCTTGCCCTCACCCCGTACATCACCGCCTCGCAGGCAATTCCGGCTGTGGCGATCGCGCCGCTACTGGCACTGTGGATCGGCTACGGGCTCGCGCCCATCGCCATTCTTTGCGCGATCGTGGCGTTTTTCCCGATGCTCATCACCACGGTGCTCGGGGTGCGCGCGCTGCCGACCGAGGTGCTCGAAGCCGCCCGCCTCGACGGTGCCAGTCGCTGGCAGTCGCTGCGCTGGGTTGAGGCTCCGCTGGCCTTGCCGAGTGTGCTCGCCGGCGTGCGCGCCGGGGCTGCGCTCTCGGTCACGGGCGCCGTGGTGGGCGAGTTCACCATGGGCGGCCACGGGCTCGGGCTGCTGCTGACCCTCTACCGCGACGCCAATGACACCGAGGGCCTGTTCTGCGCCCTCATCATGCTCGTGGTGCTGGCCGTTGGGCTGTTTATTGTGCTTCGCATTCTCGAATCGCTTTCTCGCACCCGCATCAAAAGGAAACCCGCATGACCCGCCTTCACCGTCGCATCCGTAAGTTTTTGGCCGCTGTTGCGACCGCATCCGCCGCACTGGCGCTTTCGGCCTGCGCACCGACCGCATCCGGCGATCAGCTCACTATTGGGCTCACCTACACGCCCAATATTCAGTTCGCGCCGATCTATGTGGCCGAAGAGCTCGGCTATTTTGATGAGGCCGGCGTGAATGTGAAGCTGCGTCACCACGGCGAGAGTGAGGCGCTTTTTGGTGCCCTCGAGGGCGGCAGTGAGCATCTCGTGTATGCCGCCGGGGATGAAATTTTGCAGGGCGCGGCAGGCGGTGTGCCGGTAACCGCAATTGGCACCCTCTACACCGAATATCCGGCGGTGTTGATTGTGCCGGCCGACTCACCGATTGAATCGGCCACCGATCTTGCCGGCCACTCTGTTGGTGTGCCGGGCCCCTATGGTGAAACCTGGTTCGCACTGCAGGCGCTGCTGGCTGATGCCGGCCTTGATAGCGACCAGGTGCAAATTGAGCACATCGGTTACACGCAGCAGGCGGCACTCACCTCGGGCAAGGTGGATGCGGTCATGGGCTTCCGAAACAACGATGCCGTGCAGTTCGAAGCAGCCGGCTTCAAGGTGCGCACCATCGCCGCGGTTGACGCGGATGCCCCGCAGCTGGTTGGCCCCGCCATTGGCGCCTCGCACAGCGTGATCGAGTCGCGCGACGATGACGTGACCGCTGCCCTCGCGGCCATTCAGCGCGGCGTGGAATACACCCTCGAGCACCCCGACGAGACCGTCAAAATTGCCGCCAAATACATCCCGACGCTGTCGACCGAGCAGGCGCGCGAGGATGCGCTGGCGACGCTGCTGGCAACGAACGAGCTCATGCAGCCGGTGGCCGGGCAGCCGCTGCTGCACAATGATGCTGAAACCTGGGAGCGGATGTGCGAGTTCATGCCCGCCGCGCAGCTGATTTCGGGTGAGGTTGACTGTGCCGCCGCCTACACCAACGAGCTCCTGCCGTAGTCTGCAGCTATGAACGACTCGACCGAACCCGAGGTTGGTGTTGGCCCGTGGCCGGGCGGTGAAGCTGCCTGGCCCGACGATCCGCGTTACGACCGGCAGCTGCTGGCCGAGGGTGATCGCCGAAATGTTGTCGATCGTTTCCGTTACTGGACGATGGCAGCGATTGTCGAACAGCTCGACCGCGAGCGCCACCCGTTTGAAATTGCGGTGGAGAACTGGCAGCACGATTTCAATATCGGTTCAATTGTTCGTTCGGCCAATGCCTACGGGGCTGCGGCGGTGCACATCGTTGGCAATAAGCGCTGGAATCGGCGCGGTGCGATGGTGACCGACCGCTACCAGCACGTGCATCACCATCCCGAGGTTGATGGTTTTGTGGCCCGGATGCGTGAGCGCGGTCTCGCGATCGTGGCGGTTGACAATGTGCCCGGTTCGGTGCCGCTTGAGACGACGCCGCTGCCGCGCGACTGTGTGCTGGTGTTCGGGCAGGAGGGGCCGGGTGTTTCGCCCGAGGTGCTGGCGGCCGCCGATCTGTGCGTTGCCATCACGCAGTACGGCTCGACCCGCTCGATCAATGTGGGCGCTGCCGCATCCGCGACCATGTACGCCTGGGTGCTGCAGCATGTGCACGGCTGGCGCCTGCCACAGCAGTAGCTATTCGTTGAACGCACCCTGCCACGGCGTATCCGCGGTGACAAAGCAGGCGTAGTCACGCATCCCTTTTTGCCATTGTTTTTTGGTGGGCCACACGGCAACAATTTCCACCTGTGCGAGCCGCTCGTCGCTCACTTCGGCGAACGCATCCGCCTGCTGACAGGCGAGCATGGCGTGGGCTGAGAGCGGCTCTTCGCGCGGCCGCTCGTATTTGTCTTCAAGTTCGAGTGCTTCGGCAATCGATACCTGCGCCACCAGTTCGGTGCGATGCGGACCGGCGCAGTCGACCGGCGCAAATTCATCCGGCAGCTCGGTCAGCGGTGCATCCAGGCAGGTGGGTGCGGTCAGATCCGCGAGCGTGGTTGCGGTGGGCGTGGGTGTTGGGGTTGGCGGTTCGGCTACCGGGATGAACCGGGTCGCCAATAAGCGCCCGGCCACCACCGCGAGCACAAAAATAATGACACCGATGAGCAGCCAGCGCACTCGCTGCGGTCGGCTGCGTTCGATCGATGCTGTGGGCATCGCGGGTGCTATTCGATCGGCGGCAGGCCGAGGTCGTCGAGCGTGATGGCAGCGCGGTAGGGGTAGCCGGCGGCTTCGATGCGCTCAGCCGCACCGGTGGCGCGGTCGACGATAGTGCACACCGCAACCACTTCAGCACCGGCCCGCTCGAGCGCTTCGGCAGCCTTCAGTGGCGAGCCGCCCGTGGTGGAGGTGTCTTCGAGCACGATAACGCGCTTACCCGCAACCTCGGCGCCCTCAATCTGGCGGCCGCGGCCGTGGTCTTTTGGTTCTTTACGCACGACGAACGCGTCGATGGGTTTGCCCGCGGCAACCGAGCGGTGCAGCACCGCGTTCGCGAGCGGGTCGGCACCCATGGTGAGGCCACCGGCAGCGGCAATTTCACCGAACTCGGCCATCAGCTCGAGCAGCACATCACCGATCAGCGGCGCGGCGCGGTGGTCGAGCGAAAGCTTGCGCAGGTCGATGTAGTAGGGGGCTCGTTTGCCGCTGGTGAGCACAAAATCACCGTGGAAAACGGCCTCCGATTTGATGAGTTCGATGAGGGATGCACGCGCGTCAGTCACCTCGCCAGTGTATGTCGGAACTTCGGCACCGTGTGACAGGTACGGTGGAGCAATGCGCATCGCCACCTGGAACGTGAACTCCATCCGCACCCGTGTCGACCGGGTTGTCGACTTCATCACGCGAGCCGATATTGATGTGCTCGCGATACAAGAGACCAAATGCAAACCCGAACAGTTCCCCTATGAACCGTTTGAGCGAGCCGGTTACGAGGTCATTTCTCGGGGTTTGAACCAATGGAACGGCGTGGCGATTGCTTCGCGGCTGCCGATCGACGAAATCACCGAGGGATTTGGGGGCATGCCCGGCTGGGGTAAGCCGGGCGCCGATGGTGAGTTGCCGCGCGAGGGACGCGCACTGGCCGCCCAGATCGAGGGCGTGACCATCTGGTCGCTGTATGTTCCCAACGGTCGCGAACTCACCGACCCGCACTACGAGTACAAACTCGAGTGGCTGGCGGCGCTGCGCGAGCATATTCAGCAGTGGCGAGCCGCGCATCCGGGAGCCCCGCTGGCACTCATGGGCGATTTCAATATCGCCCCGCTCGATATCGATGTGTGGGATATGGCGGCGTTCGAGGGGCGCACGCATGTTTCGGCAGCCGAGCGCGCCGCATTCAACGCCTTCCTCGAGGACGGGTTCGTGGATGCGCTGCGCTCGCGAGGCGTTGAGGGCTACACCTACTGGGACTACCAGCAGCTGCGCTTCCCAAAAAACGAGGGGATGCGCATCGATTTCATTCTCGGAACACCCGAGTTTGACGAGCTGGTCACCGCCGGTGAAATTGTGCGGGATGAGCGCAAGGGTGATGGCCCGAGCGATCACGTTCCGGTGGTGGTTGAGCTCGATGTTGAAACCGAGCTGGATGATGACCGGCCGATGATTTTTTAGCCGGGATGCATCCCCGCTAGCAGTCGACCGAGAGCGCCTTATCGGCGAGCTCGTAGACGAGGTCGACCCGCGGATCATCCCCGTAGTTTACGGGCGAACCGTTCCAGGCGATCGTGACCTGGCGGGCGCCGTCGGGGCTCGTGAGGGTCAGTGCTCGATATCCGAGCCCGGAACCCAGGTGTCCGTACACCACACCGGCCTCGCCGATCTGCACTTCTTCGCCTTCGGTGGCTGCCGGAGTGTTGGCGCTGCCGAGTTGAGCGGCGGCGGCCGTGGGTGTCGATTCACCCTGCGGCATTGAGGTCGGTTGCGGCGATTGTTCACCGTCGGCATCCGAAATCTCCAGCGGCAGGTAGACGGGAGCTCGATCGGGGCAGCTGTCGGCGCGGCCCTGCAGCCCCAGCCCGTAGCCGTCGCCGCTGAGCTCGGTCATTTCGGCGAGCAGCTGGGGCGGGACCACCGCGCCGCTCATGAGCGCGCGCATGAAGGTGTTGATATCGCTGACGTTTGATTCGACGCCGCCGGCACCCGACCACAGTGACGCATCCTGTCTGGTCACCTCAATGCTGAAGCCCTGCTCGGTGAAATAGCCGTTCAGGTGATCGTCACTCAGCTCGGTGCCTTCGGGGATGCGCGTGGAGTTCAGCCCCAGCGGCTCGGTGATGCGGGTGCGCAGCGATTCGGCGAGCGGTTGGTCGTCGAGTTTTTCGACCAGCATCGACAGGGCAATGTAGTTGGCGTTCGAGTAGAAGTACTCGGTTCCGGGGGTTGACCGCCAGCCCTGCTTGGTGGCGAGTTTGAGTAGGTCTTCGGGTTTGTGTGGCGTGGCAAGAATTTCGGGGATGCGCTCGGGGTTTTCTAGCCCGAGCTGCGCGATGTAGTCGTCGAGCCCGGAGGTGTGCTGCAGCAGATGTCGAATGGTCACCGGTTCGGGGGCATCTGTGAACAGCTGCGGGAAGTAGTCGTTGAACGGGTCGTCGAGTGCGACTTTGCCCTCGTCGACCAGCTGCAGCACCATTGCGGCGAGCATCGGCTTGGTGAGGCTGGCCACGCGGAAGGTTTGTTCCGGGCGCGCGGGGAGTTCTGATCGCAGTGATGCCACGCCCGCGCCCGAGCTCCACACCCGGTCGCCCACGCGCACTTCAATCACGGCGCCGGACACACCAGCGGCGACGATGTCGTCGAGGCCCTGCTGCAGCTCATCGGTGCTGAAATCGGCCGTCGCGGTGGGACGCAGCGGCAGCGCGGTGGGGCCCGGCTGGCTGCCGCCAACGCAACCGACCAGCAGGGCCGCGATGAGCATCAGGGTGAACCCCATCAGGGCCAGTCGCGAACGGCGGTTGGGCTGGATGCGGTGCGGATGGATGCGTGGGCTACTCACGTGTGCCAATGGTGCCAGGTTCGGGTGTGATTGTGCGAGGGGGTTACCGAATAGCGAACACGCACTCGGTAACCCCCTCGTTGGGTTCGGGCGTTATTCGGCCCGGCGGCGCCGGCCGCGCAGCAGCAGGCCACCGGCGAGTGTGGCGGCGGCGAGCGTTAGCAAGCCAAGTGCGCCCTCGCTACCGGTGGTGGCGAGGCTATCGGCATCCTGCGTGGGAGCCTCACTGGCCGTCGGCTTGGTCGTCGGCTCGTTGGTGGGCTCGGCCGTCGGATCAGCCGTGGGCTCAGCGGTCGGGTCGGCGGTGGGTTCAGCCGTCGGTTCGTCGGTCGGGTCGGCGGTCGGTTCGTCGGTCGGCTCAGGAGTCGTCGTGTCGCAATCGTTCTCGCTCACCGGCTGACCGGCCGCATTGAAGTAGACGTGCTGCACACCGCCGGTCAGTTCGCGACGTTCAGTGCGAACCACGTTGTAGTCGTCATCGAGGATGGGGAACGAGGCGACCGGGGTCATGGTCAGCTGCGATTCGATGTCAGTGCAGCTGCCGGTGTACTTGTCGAACACCATGTCAAGGTGCCCGTAGTGCTTACCACCCGAAACCAGGTGCTGCACACCATTTTCGTTGGTCTGCCACACCTCGGGTTCGTCTCGCTGAGCCGACCACACCTCGTGCGTGTTGAAATTCTGCGGCTCGTAGCTGCCGTCTTCAAGTTGGATTTTTTTGTCAGCACGCAGGCCGTCTGAGGCGACCCCCACATCCCAGTGGTAGACGCCGATACCGTCGTTGTTTTCATCGACGTAGCTGGCCTGGAACATCTCGTCGTGGCCCGAAATTACCGCGGCCACGCCGTATCTCTCGATGAGCGGCTGGAGGTGACGGGTGGGAACACCCGGCTGGTCATCCGGGAACTCATTGCCCATCGGGGTGCCGTGCACACCGTTCGAGTAGGCAACGTGGTGCCACTGCACGACAATGATCTGGCCCTTTTCGCGCGCATCCTGTAGCTGAGCTTCGAACCACTTGTACTGCTCAGAACCAGGCATGAAGCTCGGCTGGTCGGGCTGCTGGTTTTCAACAGGCTCATCGATCCAGTCGTTGTCCTGGGCCACGTGGAAGTCACGCTGGTATTCCTCGAGCGTGAACACCCCCTGCGTGTCGGTGCCGTACTGCTCGGGGGTGAGGTTTTCGTCGGTGCGGGCCGAGCGCTGCTGGGGGTCTTCCTGTGCCTGGTCTTTGGTCGAGTCGGGCTGACCGTTGGTGACGTCAAGCGAGATGAAGGTTACCTTGCCCTGGTCGATGCGGTGGTAGGCGTCCATCGCGCTCGGGTTATCGGAACCGAAGGTGTCGAAGTAGTGGTTGTAATACATCCGCGAGCGCACGATCGAGCTGCGGTCTTCGGGCTTTCCGTAGCCGTACACTTCGTGGTTTCCGAGCGAGGTAAATACGGGGATGCTGTCGAGCAGGTGACCGCGATCGCCAGCAAAATTACGGAAATAGTCATCCCAGTGGGTTTGGCTCGACCCCTGCTCAACGAGATCACCGGGCATGAGCAGCAGATCAGGCTGACGTTCGGCAATGATCTGGTTGTTGTAGTACTGACCGTCGTCTTCGGTGAGCATATAGTTCACGGCATACTGACCGTTGCGCTCGCCGCCACCGAAGCGGGTGTCATAGGCTGAGCCCTGGCCGGGTCGCGCCTCCGATTCGGCACCCAGCTCGCGGGTCTGCTCCCACTCTCGGTATCGCACGCGACCGCGGGGCTCGGTCTCCGAGTCGCTCATGGCGACGACGTAGAACCGCTCATCCAATTCACTTCCGGTTACTGGCGCGGTTGAGAAGGTGGCGTCGTGGCGGTAGCCGTCGAGGATCACCGAGTAGCTGTAGTTGGCGTTCGGCTGCAGCTCGGTGATCGTTTGGCTGTACTTGAACGAACCGTTGGCACGAATCCAGCTGCCCTTCGACGCCGAACGCACGATGCTGCCATCGCCGCCCTTGTGGGTGTAGTCGCCCTGGTTCAGCTCATAGTCCTGGTACTGGGTGACCGGGTTGTGCTTACCGCTGACGGTGAAGCTCTTACCGCCCTCGGGGAGTCCGGGGCCGGTGACGATGAGGGTCGCGTCATTGCCCTGTTCGCTGAACCAGTTAATGGTCATCTGGTCAGCGGCTGGCTTCTGCAGATAGGGAAGCACACGGAAGCCGGGACGCGGGTCGACCGGGACGGTCTTCTTGTCAACCACGTTGGGTAGCTCATTCACCGATGCCAGCGCGGGTGAATCGAACGAGCTGCGCTCATCGGCGGCGAAGGCTGGCGTGGCTACGGTGACGCCAAATGCCATGCAGGTGGCGGCGATCAACGTTGTCGTTCGCTGAGTGACTTGGGGAAAACGTGGCACGGAGCGCTCCTCACTGTGTTGTGGCCAGGCTGTGTTGTGGTCGAAGTTGTGCCGCCGAACGACACAATCGCAGCCAGACTAGGCAGCTGTATTGGCCCAACTGGCCGGGGAACGCGAGTTTTCGCCGAGCATTAGCGCTTCGGTCACCCGGCGCTTACCGGGCCGACACTTAGCAGCTCGGTTAGTGCCTGCCGGCCGCAGATCGGTCGTATGGTTAAGGCCATGACCGATGATGACGATCTCACTCCGCTGCCGGATGATTTCGTCGTGCCCGACGACGCATCCGCACTCGCTCACGACCGCGCAGCGCACCGCATTTCGGGGCTGCCCGAGTTTGATCCCATCGTGGTGCGCTCAATTTTTGCGGCAATATCGGGCTTTGTCTGCACCTTTGCCATGTATGCGGGCATCATGTCGCTCAATGCCGGATGCGCCACCGAGGCCGAGTGCAATGAGCGCACCATGTCGCTGACGTCGACACTGATCGTGATTGTTACCCCGGTGTTGGCGGCCGTGGTGATCATTTTGGCCACCCGGCCGCGGATTCCCCGTCGCGCCCGCATCACCATCGCCACCGTCGGCATCGTGCTGCCGGTCATCCTGGCGGTGGTTTATTACCTGGCGCTCTAGCGGCTCGCCCGTGCGGTCGGGATGTACCGACTGCCTTCGATAGCAAAAGGCAGGCCGCCGAGATTTGCCGACTGCCCGCCTCATCCACGTCTCGTTAGTTGTTTTTCGCGAGCTGTGCGTCGATGGTGATGGTGATCACATCACCGAGGGTCAGCCCGCCGGCCTCGGTGGCGGCATTCCAGGTCACGCCGAAGTCTTGGCGGTTGATTTTGGTGGTGGCCTCAAAGCCCACCTTGGTGTTGCCGTAGCCGTCGACGGTGGCACCGCCGAACTCGGCCTCGAGGGTTACCGGCTTGGTGACACCGCGCAGGGTGAGGTCACCGTTGATGGTGAGGTCGCCGCCGTCAACGGCCACGCCCGTCGATTTGAAGGTCATCTCAGGAAACTCTTCAACGTTAAAAAAGTCGCTGGTGCGCAGGTGCTCGTCACGCTGTGCCTGATTGGTGTTGATTGAGGCGACATCGATCGTTGCGGATGCGGTGCTGTCTTCGATCTGCTCGGCGATTTCGACGGTGCCGGCGAAAGTTTGGAAGTGGCCGCGCACCTTCGAGATGGCGAGGTGGCGCACCGAGAAGCTGATCTCGGTGTGGGTCGGGTCGATGGTGTACGTACCTGCGGTGAGGCCTTCAAATGCGGTCATGCGTTGCTCCAGTGCGAAATTTGCTTGTACCTACAACCTATTCGTATGCATGAGATTGCGCAAGGGGTAATTCGGCAAGGGGTAATTCAGGATGCGTTGCCGCAAGTTACGTAAAAGGTCTCGTCACCGTTCGCCCGGCTCGTGAATAATGGAGCGCATGTTTCGATTCGCGCGCCGCAACCGCCGCCGCGAGTCACACCGCACCAAAAAACGGCTGCACAAGACCACCGCTCCGACGCAATCAAAACCTGTAACAGCCACCAGCGAACCCCAAGTTCGCCACCTCGCCCGCCGCTTATCACCCCTGCTCCCCAATTGGTGGGGCCTCGTTGGCGGTCAAATTGCTTCGTGGATCGCGCTCGGCCCGAGCTTCCTGCCGCGACGCTGGTGGACCACGGCCGGCAGCGTCAGCCTTTCACAAATGTACGGCTACGCCATCGGCTCGGGTGCCCGAGCAGTGCGCAACGCCCTGCGCCGCAACCGCCACAGCACCCCCAGCCTGCGAAGCGCCACCGCCGAACGCATCACCCAAACCGCCATGCTCTCGGCCCTCGCCGCTGGCACCGGCGTGGCACTGGTGAACGCCAGCGAACGACAGCGCGAAATTGCGCGGCTCGTGCAACAAAAACCACAGAGCAACCTCGAACAGATCGCCGGCTTCGTGATCGGCACCACCAACACCGCATTGACGGTCGGTTTCGTGCGCTTCATGCAGGTGTCATCGGCACGCGCACACAACCTCATTCGCCGCATCGCACCAGCACTGGCGGCACCGCTATCGGGCTTTCTCGTGGTGTCGACACTCGTCTATGGCATCAGCCGCTACCTGATCCGCTCGCAGGTGTTCAGCCGCGTGCAGGCAGCCGCCGAACTAAAAAACCTCCTCCCGCTGCCCGGACGAACACCCCCCACCGAACCCGAACGTTCCGGATCGCGCGCATCCCTCGAAAGCTACGGCGGGCTGGGGCGGCACGGCCGCGCAATCGCCTCCGACGGCCCTCGCCGCGCCGATATTGCAGCGTTCTGGAGCGAGCCGGCGATGGAACCAGTGCGCGCCTACATCGGTCTCGCAGCCCGCCTGAGCATCCCCGCGGCCGCCAAGCGTGCCGTAAAAGAACTCGACCGGGCCGGCGGATTTGAACGCGACCATCTGGTGATTTTTGTCGGCACCGGAACCGGCTGGCTCAACGACTGGTCGATGGCGGCAATCGAATATCTCACTCGCGGCAATTGCGCGATGGTTTCGATGCAGTACACGGTGCTCACGAGTGCCCTGGCGCTGATCGCCGACCGGCGCTCACCGCAGCTGACCGCACAATCGCTCTATCGCGAAGTGCGCGCCCACCTCGACACGCTGCCACCCGAACGCCGGCCGAAACTCTATATGTCGGGCGAATCACTCGGCGCGTTCGGCGGCCTCTCAACGTTCGAAAACGCCACCGATATGGTCAACTCACTCACCGGCGCAGTGTGGGCGGGAACTCCCCAGTTCTCCCCCATCTGGCAGGAGCTCACCGAGGCACGCAACCCGGGCTCGCCCTATATCCGGCCCGATATCGGCAACGGTGCCCTCATCCGGTTTTCGAACCGCCCCGGTGACGTGACGCATAACGCATCCGGTGAACCCTATGCACCGTGGGGCGAGAGCCGAACCATTTTTTTGCAGCATCCGAGCGACCCGGTGGTGTGGTGGCATCCCTCGCTCATTTGGAAACAGCCGGTGTGGTTTGAAGAACCGCGCGGGCACGACGTCACCGACCGGATGCGCTGGTGGCCGTGGGTGTCGTTCTGGCAGATCTCGGCCGATATGCCGCTTTCGCTCGCCACCCCCGGCGGGCACGCCCATCGCTATTTTGAAGAATATGTCACGGCCTGGTCGCAGGTGCTCGGCGTGGATGCACCCGTCGCACAGCTCGAACGCGCCATCCGGCCGTTCATCAAACCCCACTAGTACGCCGCACTGACTACAGTGATGTAGGAGATTTTCATATGCAACACAAAAAGAGAATACGACTAGCGGTAATGCTCACCGCTGCGATACTCGGCGCAATCAGCCTTGCTTTGTACTTGATTAATTCGATAGGAATCGAGATACACAGATGTCCAAATTATGCACCCGAAGGCATCCACGAAAACCTAGACATCAAAAGCGAGCTTTCATTATTTCCACTCGGCGCCAACTGTAAATATTTTCAAATCACACCAAATGGTGACACGATTCTATTGAACGAGCGACTCAGCGACTTCAACCTAACTTTCCAGATCCTTCCGATGGCACTTGGCGTGCTGTCCTTCTTCTTTCTTGCACTGAATACAAACGAAACCACGAATCACGCCCACCATGACGGCAATTAGCGCAACCCCACCCGCCTCTAGCCGCCGGGGTACTCATCACGGGCCCGATCGTCTCAACCGGACCTACCCCATCCACATATACCGGTGCAACATTGCACTATCTGGAATTTGATAAGCATGTATCACCACAGCAACTTCGCGCAATCACACCTCAACTCACGAACACCAACTTAACACTCGTGGGGTACCGATACGAGAACTCAGACATCGTTGGAGAGTTCTTTATCAACCATGGAGATACATCCGAAGGATTCTCGCAACGATTTAGGGAGAAGTTTGGAACTGACCCTGAGATATCAGCCGCAATCTACCAAGTAGAAAACAACGCACCCATTCCAATCGCCGAACCACTTTCGCTCAGCGGTGAACGGCGCTTAGTCGCGCTTGATCCCGGGTGTGCCGTCCGGGTTCGCCAGCAGCAGCTCGTTCGCGGCAGCCGCACGCTGTGCCTCGGCCACCTCGTGCATAAACCGCAGCACATTTTCATCCGCAAAAATATCGTTCGGCTGCAGCGGGCGCGTCAGATATAGCCCGTCAAGCGATCGGATGCGAGAAAGCGCCACATAGGTTTGCCCCGGCGAAAACGCGCGGGCACCCAAATCAACCACAGCCCGGTCATAGGTCTTCCCCTGCGACTTGTGAATCGTCACCGCCCACGCCAACCGCAGCGGGAACTGGTGAAACTCGCCAATCACATCCCGTGACAGCTCATTCGTGCCCGGATCGTAGCTGTACTTCAGCTTCTCCCACACAATCGGCTCGACCTCGTGCTCCTCACCGTCAACCTCAACATAAACGGTGCGCTTAATACGCGAAACCGTGCCCACCGAACCATTCACCCAGCGCTGATCCGGATCGTTGCGCAAAAACATCACCTGCGCGCCCTCCTTGATTTCAAGCCGCTCATCGGCAGGAAACGCGCGCCCGGTGAACTCACCCACAATCTCGGCCTCGGCGGTCATCGACTGGCCTGGCAGCCGCGCCAACTCACGCGCATTAATACGGCTCACCGTCGCATTACGCGAGGCAAGCGTGATGATGCCATCCTGCGGAGCCTGCCTCGCACCCACCTCGTTGAGCCGCTGCGCCATCGGCGCCGTCACCCGCGCATACCGCACCGCCGTCAGCAGCTGACGAAACTCCTCGTCATGCTGCCGGTGAATTTCTCGCAGGGTGTGGATGCGCATCTCGGCTTCCCGCCACACATGCGCATCAAAAAACCACATCGAACGATAGTTTTTTTCAACCCAGGCGCGCTCCTGCGGATCCGACGGCGGCACCGGTGCCAGCTGGAACGGATCACCGAACATCACCACCTGCACCCCGCCGAAAGGCTCGGCGCGACGCTGACGAGCCTGCCGCAGCGACCGGTCGATTGCATCCAGCAGGTCGGCAGACACCATCGAAATCTCATCGATCACGAGCGTGTCAATTTTTTGCAGCAGCTTGCGCACCTCGCGCGGCTGCTCAATCGGCTGATTACCGATCACCCCGATCGGCAACTTAAACAGCGAGTGGATCGTCTGCCCACCAACATTCAACGCCGCAACCCCGGTGGGCGCACAAATAACCAGCTGCTTCTGCGTGTGCCACGAAAGATGATTGAGCAGCGTCGACTTACCCGTGCCGGCCCGGCCAGTCACAAACAGATGCTCGGTGGTGTTCTCAATCGCGTCGAACACGCCCTGCTGTTCAGGGGTGAGCTGAACCGTCATTCCGACTGTGCCTCACGGTCGGCAAGCGCCTGCAACTGGGCGTTATAGGCAGCCAGCTCGGCATCCTCATCGCGCGCGGCACGACGGTCGTAGGTGCGGGCCCGCTTGGTGTCGATACGCGCCCACTGCACCCCAACGAGCACCGCAAGCATCACCGTCGGGAACTCACCAAGACCCCAGGCGATAGCGCCACCGATCTGCTGATCCTCAAGCGCCGTCGCCGGGCCCCAGGTGCGGCCGGTCACACCAAACCAGTCGGCAACCAGCAGGTTCGTGTCGACCATCACGGCAAGACCAAAGAACGCGTGGAAGGTCATCACGAGCACCAGCGAAATCAACCGCATCGCGTGCGGAGCGCGGGTGCGGCTCGGGTCATCACCAATGAGCGACTCCACAAACAGGTAACCGACGATGAGGAAGTGCGCGACCATCCACATGTGGCCGACGTGGTCGGTGACCGCCCAGCGAAAAAGCGGCGTGTAGTAAAAAGTGAGCAGCGCCACCGCGAAGTTCACGCCCGCCACAATCGGATGCGAAAAAAAGGCCGCGTATTTCGAGTGCACGAGCAGCAGCATCCACTCGCGCATCCCCATCGAACCATCCGAACGCGGCTTTACCGCGCGCAGCAGCAGCGTCATCGGGGCGCCAAGCACGAGGAAGATCGGGATGATCATCGACAGGATCATGTGCTCGGTCATGTGGAACGAAAACTGGAAGCGGCCGTAAACAAACAGCGCACCGTTCACGTTATAAAGCAGGATGAGACCGCCAATAAACACTGAAACCGTGCGCCACAGCGGCCAATCATCGCCGCGCTTGCGCAACCGGCGAACGCCCAGCACATAGTAGATGAGCCCCATCACCACGAGCGTGGTCCACACCGGCTCGAGATTCCACACGGTGAACAGCTTCGAAAACTCAAACTCTGGCGGCATCCGGTCGCCGCTGAGCAGCTGAGCGGGTGTGGGCGCATCCAGCTGGTCAGCGGTCAGCTGCGGCTGCGGGGATGCGGTGCGTCCCAGTGCCGCGGCCACACCGGCCACCGCACCCATCACGAGCATCTCGGCCGCGATCAGCCAGGCGAGCGGGCGCCTGCTGGTGTTGCCCTCGGCAAGATTCGCGCGCATCCGGTCAATGAATCGCCGCCGCTGAGCGGCACCAAAAATCCCCAGGATGACCAGCAGCGCGGTCTTGATCAAAATGAGCGTGCCGTATCCGGTGGTGAACAGGCGCGAAAGATCACCGACGTTAATGAACGTGGCGACCACACCGCTTGTGGCGGTCACAATAAACGCCACCAGGGCCAGCGATGAATAGCGTTCGAGCAGCGGCAGGCGACGCGGCGCGGGCGCGAGTGCCGCCACGACACCGACCGCCACAAGCCCGCCCAGCCACACGGCCGCACCGGTGTAGTGCAGCGTGATGCCGCCCACCGCGGTGATGTGATTCGAGGCGCCGGCAGCGTGGCCCTGGGCGGCCAGCGGCCACAAGCACAGCAGCGCGTAGAGCGTGCTCAGGCAGGTGCCCCAGCGGCTGCGGGTGGCGAACACCGCGATGCTCAAAATCAGCACCATGATGGTGTTGAGCAGCCACTGCTGGCCCGCTTCAAGCCCGCGCATGAAATACCACAGGCCGGCGCCGAAGTCGGCCGAAGTCGAGAACGGAACCCCCGAAATCGACAGGTATGACATCACCGCCGCAAACATCGTCGCGAGTGTCCAGCCGGCCGCACCGCCCTGTGCGAGCTGCATCGCCCGCTCATGCTCGGGTTCGGATCGGCTGGCACAGTACATCGCCACCACCAAACCGCCGATGGTGAGCGAAGCGGTGAGGTTATAAAGCAGCCGCGCAAACGGCAGGCCCCAGCGAACCACCGGGCCCGGATCGCCCACCTGAAGCGGGTCTGCGGCGCCGCCGATGAGCAGACCGATGACGGTGGCAAAAGCAGCCACCGCGACCAGCGCCGCCGGGCCCCATACGATGAGATCCCGGGTGAGCGGCGACCACCCTGCCTGGCTGACGCGATTCAGCGTCGCCTCATCGAGGCCCGATCCTTTGCGCTGAACGCGCGTGCGCCCCAGGCGCTCATCCGCTACTGACATGGTGCTACCAGCCTAGTCGCCCCGCGCATTCCCGGCAGGCGACCGTCCACATGCGCTCATCGAGAGGTTGGCGCGCATCCTTGGCGCTGGGCCATTCACATGCGCAGCCGCCGGCGCACCGCGCGTCGTCAACCGCCTCCCTGACGCCAGGCCGATCACATGCGAAGCGGCCGATAATCGACAGGTTGGCCGCGCATCCCTGACACACGCCCATTCACATTCGCAACCGCCCCCCTCAGCAACAAAACCACCCACGCATCCCTCGCACCAGCCCGTTCACATTCGCAACCGCCCCCCTCACCAACAAAACGACCCACGCATCCCCGGCACCCGATTTCGATGCCGGAAGTGCCGCTATTTATGGCCGATTTCGACGGTTTTCGGGCGATTTACCCGGGAGATTGCCGAAAATCGTGACGAAATTCATCCAAAACCCGCTAAAACACAGGCAACTCACCTGAACGGTGCTAGTTTGGCGACGTTGCGCTGCACAGATGAAGTGCCGGGCACGACCTAACCTAACCCGGATTGCGACCGCATCCGTGGACGCAGAATTCCCAGGAGGACCCCATGGCAGAGAAGAAGCCAACCGTTAACAAGACCGACCTCGTCGCAGCGATCGCCGCTGAGACCGGCCAGAGCCAGGCCACCGTGAACGGTGTGCTCGACGCGCTTTTCCAGCAGTTCGCCAAGCACGCTGCTGAGGGCACCAAGGTCACCATCCCCGGCTGGCTTTCGGTTGAGCAGACCCAGCGTGCCGCTCGCGTGGGCCGCAACCCGCGCACCAAGGAAGAGATCCAGATCCCCGCTTCGAAGGGCGTCAAGATCTCGGCTGGTTCGAAGCTCAAGAACGCTGTGAAGTAGTTTTTACTGCTAACCGCGTGGGCCGCTCCGTTTGGGGCGGCCTTCGCCGTTTTCCGGGCGCGCGTGCGCTTGAGCTTCGAGTGCGCGATCCGCCGCCGCTGCGGTGCGCTCACGCCGCTCTTACCACTCTCCCCGCTATCACGGCGCCACGCCCTCCCCGCTATCACGGCGCCACGCCCTCCCTCATTTGTGCGGGTTCGCGTCATTTGTATGTGGCAGAACACACACACTTGACGCGGAGACACACAAATCCAGCAGAAACGACAGGCGAAGTGGGCGCGGCGGCGCAGCGGCCACCGCAATCGGGGTACTCATCAGCGCACCGCTCGCGTACACCGCAAACACCGGAAGCCACCGCTATAGCGGTGTACCCCAGCGTTTTCGGTGGCTTTCACGGCGCACCACGGGTGCGCAGACGCGGGCGGGACGCGACGCGGCGGCGCAGCGCGGCGGCGCGCAGCGTGGCGCGGCAGTGAGCACAGCGCGATGCCGCACACCAGCAGCATCGCCACTCACAAGTCTCGCCACTCCCACCGCTCTGACTGCTCTGTCAGCTGACCACTCTCTCCGCCGTCTGTGTGGGTTCGCGTCATTTGTACGTGGCAGAGCACACACACTTGACGCGGAGACACACAGATCCCGCAGAAACGGCGGGCGAAGCCCGGCGCAGCCCGGTGGGCGCGGCGGCACAGCACGGGGGCGTGACGTGCACCCCGCGCATCGCTCGCGTACACCGCAAACACCGGAAGCCACCGCTATAGCGGTGTACCCGAGCGTTTTCGGTGTACCTGGGCGGGCGGCGCGGCGCGGCGCAGCGGAAACGCGACGAGCCGCATCCCCAAGAGAAAAGGATGCGGCTCGTGCGTGAGTTAAAAAGCGGTGCTTACCAGCTCGACTTGCGGATGCCGGGCAGCTCGCCACGGTGCGCCATCTCGCGGAAACGGACACGCGAGATGCCGTACTCCGAGAGCACACCGCGGGGACGACCGTCGATGGCGTCGCGGCTGCGCACGCGCACCGGCGAAGCGTCGCGGGGCAGCTTCTGCAGTGCCACGCGGGCCTCCTCGCGCGACTCGTCGGTGCCGTTCGGGTCGATGAGCTGCTTCTTCAGCTGCGCGCGACGCTCGGCGTAGCGGGCAACGATTTCTTTGCGCTGCTCGTTCTTTGCAATCTTGCTCTTCTTCGCCATGATCTATCGCTCCTCGCGGAATTCAACGTGCTTGCGGATCACCGGGTCGTACTTCTTCAGCACGAGGCGGTCGGGGGTGTTCCGACGGTTCTTCTTCGTGACGTAGGTGTAGCCGGTACCCGCGGTCGAGCGGAGCTTGATGATGGGACGGACGTCCTGTGACTTCTTCGCCATTAGAGCTTCACACCCTTCTTGATCAGGTCGGCAACCACCGCGTCGATGCCGCGGGCGTCGATGACCTTGATGCCACGGGCCGAGAGCGTGAGGGTCACCTTACGCTTCAGCGACGGCACGTAGTACGTCTTCTTCTGGATATTCGGGTCGAACCGACGCTTGGTGCGACGGTGCGAGTGGGATACGTTGTGACCGAAACCGGGGGTGGTTCCCGTCACCATGCACACTGCTGCCATGGTTTCTCCTTCAGTACCGCGACGCCGGGAAGCGTCGCCCAAGATCTCTTGTCTGCAGCAAGCGCCGCCAGTCGGCAACTCGCCACGGTCTCACCCGAGGGGAACCCAAGTGAGCCAGCTGACAACTATACCCGAGCGCGCGCATCCACACAATGACGAATCCGACCCAAAACAAGCCCCCCCAAACCGGCAGCCGCGCCCGGAAGCCAACGCATCCGCTGCGAGCATCCAAACCCCAGCAATAGCCCAGCAAGCAGGCAACCGCGCCGTTTAGCATCTTGCCCGTGAATATCAGCTGCTTTGAGCTGTTTCAGATCGGTCTGGGACCTTCAAGCTCACACACTGTCGGCCCAATGCGGGCCGCGCGCGCATTTGTGCAAACCCTGGTCAACGACGACCGGTTCGCCAGCCTCGCCACAATCCGCATCGACCTGTTCGGTTCGCTCGCAGCCACGGGCAAGGGTCACGGCACCCTCGAGGCGGTGCTGCTGGGACTGGAAGGATACGACCCCTCCGCAACACTCCCCGACCAGGCTGATGCGGCTCGCGAGCGCCAGCACAGCACCGGCATCGTGCGCGTTGCCGAACAGCTCGGGCAAATATCGGTGCCCATCAAACTTGGCGTCGACGATATTGTGCTGCGTCCGCTCACCATCCTGCCCCGGCACACCAATGGGATGCGGTTAGCTGCGGTGGGTGCCGACGGCACCGAACTGCTCACGCAGACCTGGTACTCGATCGGCGGCGGTGCGGTCGAACTCGAGGGCCAGGATGCCGCAGCTGACGCTGCCGTCGCCGTCCCGCATCCGTTCACTTCTGGCGCGGAGCTGCTGCAAGCCTGTGATGAAACAGGCATGTCGGTTGCCGAGCTGATGCTGGCGAACGAGTGCGCATCCCGACCCGAATCCGAGGTGCGGGCGCGCCTGAGCGAGCTGTGGGAGGTGATGGAGGCGTGCAAAGACTCGGCGATCCGCCGCAGCGGAGCGCTTCCGGGTGGCCTGCAGGTGCGTCGCCGCTCACCGGCATGGCACACGCGCCTGCGCCAGCTTGATCCCCACCGCGAAGAACGGTTCTGGCAGGAGTGGACGAATCTCGTGGCACTCGCAGTCAATGAAGAAAACGCTTCGGGCGGGCGCATCGTGACCGCCCCAACCAACGGCGCCGCCGGAATTATTCCGGCCGTACTGTTCTATGCCACCCACTATTTGCCCGGTGCAAAACATTGGGATGCGACCGAAAAGCAGGCCGTGATCGCCGACTTTTTGCTCGCGGCGGCCGCAATCGGTGGGCTCATTAAACGCCACGCATCCATTTCGGGTGCCGAAGTCGGCTGCCAGGGCGAGGTGGGATCGGCCTCGGCCATGGCCGCCGCCGGTCTCGCGCAGGTGCTCGGCGGCACTCCCCCGCAGGTTGAAAACGCTGCCGAAATCGCAATGGAGCACCACCTCGGGCTCACCTGCGACCCGATTGCCGGGCTCGTGCAAATTCCCTGTATTGAACGCAATGCGATTGCGGCATCCACCGCGGTGAATGCGGCAAAAATGGCGATGATGGGTGATGGCTCACACTTTGTGTCACTGGATGATGTGATCGTCACGATGCGCGAAACTGGCCGCGATATGAGTGCAAAATACAAGGAGACCGCGCTCGGCGGGCTCGCGGTTAACGTCGTCGAATGCTAGTTCGCGGCGCGGCCGACGCGCGGCCGACTACCGCACCGTGCGCCGGCTGTCGTCAACACGCCTGGTGAGACCTCGACGGTCGAGCAGCTCGAGAAGTGGCACCGCCACGCGCCGGCTGGTGTCGAGCCGCTGCCGCGCCTCGCTGACGGTGAACGGCTGCGGCAGTTCGCGCAGTATTGCTGCCGCCCGCGCCGGCGCATCCGGTAGCAGCACGATCCCCTCGGCGATGCGCAGCAAACGTCCCGCACGCTCAGCCGCCGCGAGTTCTCGACGTCCAAGTTTGAGCGCTGCGAGAGTGTCGGCATCCGGTGCCACAAACGGTGCCGTGCGCAGCTGGGTTTCAAGTTTTGCCACCGCCGCCTCGATGGGTCCGAGTGTGGCGGCGCGCTGTGCGGCGCAGATCCTTCCGTCACGCACCTCGAGTTTTGCCAGCCGTACCACCGCGCCCAGCAGTTCCGCATCCGGAACCGCCAGCGCATCCACCGCCGCATCCCGGGTTATACCCACGCTGAGCGGGTCGGCCGCCGCGTCATCGGCAACGAGCTTTCGCAGCTTCCGCGCCCAGCTCAGCAGCGCATCCTTGGTGGCAAGCCACGCACCAATGCGCACGAGCTCATTGGGCAGTTCATCTGGCACCTCGATGCCAAACTGTCCGACCGTCGCCGCCGGCATCGCACCGCGACGCGCCACCTCGTGCACGATCGACCCGGTGTCGGCCATACCCGCAAGTTCGACCTCGCGGCGACGGCCGGCACCGCGCCGACGCAGCTGCGGCGGGTCAACATCCAGCACAAGCGCGCCGCCAATTCCCACGGCCGCGCCCGGTGCGCGCAGCACGAGCCGGTCACCAATCTGCAACGGCAATTCGACAGCAAAATGTAGCCGCGCATGTTCGGCACCGAACTCACGCACGGTCGCCGCAATCGCCGCGGTGCCGAGGTGGGCGATCACCTCGCGCGGGAGTTCATCGAACGCTGGCCCACTGACGCGTCGCACATCCACCGAGTCGCTCGCCCACCAGCGCTGCGGGGTGACGAGCGCCTGCCCGCGGGCCGCCACCCCGGAAGGGACTCCCCGGAGGTTCACTGCCACTCGGCTGACCCCGGTAACTCGAGTCTCGTCGTGTTTGCCGCGCTGCAGGCCGCGCACCTGCACCGCCACCGGGTCGGCGTCCCCGCGCCACAGCTCAAGCTGTTGATCAATTTCGAGGGCGCCCTCCGCGAGCGTGCCGGTGACCACGGTGCCCGCCCCAGAAATAGTAAATGCCCGGTCAAGCCACATTCTTATCGGGGCGGATGCATCCGGTTCAGGTAGTTGCGCCAGTGTCGCATCGAGTGCCTCGCGCAGCTCGTGTAGCCCGCTGCCATCCAGCGCGCACACCGGCACGATCGGCGCATCCGCGAGCGCGGTTGCCGCAAGCTGTTGCCGCACCTGCGCGGTGGTGGTGTCGAGCTGTGTGTCGTCGGCAAGGTCGGTGCGGGTGAGTGCCACCACGCCGTGCCGGATGCCGAGCGCCACCGCCGCGGCCAGGTGGTCGGTCGACTGTGGCTGCCACCCCTGGTCGGCGGCGACCACGAAAAGCACGACCGGTGCGGGGCCGAGCCCGGCGAGCATATTGCCGATAAATCGCTCGTGACCGGGCACATCCACGAATGCCACCGAGCGGCCCGAGTCGAGCTCAAACCAGGCAAAACCGAGGTCGATTGTGAGTCCGCGGCGGCGTTCTTCGGCCAGCCGGTCGGGTTCGATGCCGGTGAGTGCCCTCACCAGGGTCGATTTGCCGTGGTCAACATGCCCGCTGGTGGCGACCACAAAACGCCCGGTCACCGCAGTGCTCGCAGTGCGCCGATAATCGCGTCGGCCAGCTCGGCGTCACGGTCGACGGGGATGCACCGCAGGTCAATTAGGCAGGCACCATCGTGACTGCGCGGCAGCACCGCCGGGGTTCCGGTGCGCAGCAGTGTGGCGGCGGCCTCGGGAAGCGCGAGCGCCCATCCGGGAAGCGGCACCCCAACCCCGCCACCGCCGCCAACGCGACCGTCGTGCGGGACGATGGCGATTTCGGTATCGGTTGCGGCTGTCACGCGGCTGGCGAGCTGCTCGGTGCGCTGCCGCAGCCCGTCTGCATCCGCGCCCAGTGCCTCGCGCACCGGTGAGGTTCCGGCAGCGACGGTTGCTTCAACGGCCGCCAGTGTGAGTTTGTCGGCGCGCACCGCGCGAGCGATCGGATGCCGGCCAATGCGGCCAATGAGTTCACGCTTGCCAAGAATGATCCCGGCCTGCGGTCCGCCGAGCAGCTTGTCACCGCTCGCGATCACCAAATCGGCACCGTCGCCCAGTGCGGTTGTGGCATCGGGTTCGTTGGGTAGCCGCGGCTCGGGCGCCAACAACCCAGAACCAATATCAGCGATCAGCGGCACGCCCCGTTCGCGGCACAGTTCGGCAAGGGTCGAGGTTTCAACCGAACTGGTGAACCCGGCAACGTAATAGTTGCTCGGATGAATTTTCAGCACGCATCCGGTTTCAGTAGTGACAGCCTCGTCATAGTCGGCCAGATGGGTGCGGTTGGTGGTGCCAATTTCACGGATGCGCGCGCCGGTTGCGGCGATCAGGTCGCTGATGCGGAATCCGGCTCCGATCTCGATAAATTCGCCGCGGCTGAGCACGATTTCTTTTCCACCGACACCTTTTTCGTCGGTGGCGGCGGTGCCCGCGAGCGCGGTGGTGGCGAGCATCAGCGCGGCGGCGGCGTTGTTGACGATGAGCGCATCCTCGGCTGCGGGGCAGGCGGCAAGGAGCGCCGCCCGCGCGCCCACGCCGCGCCGCGAGCGGGTGCCGGTGGCGAGGTCGAGTTCAAGATCGCAGTATCCGGCGGCTTCAACAATGGCGGTGGTGGCGGCGACCGAAAGCGGTGCGCGGCCGATGTTTGTGTGCACGATCACCCCGGTGGTGTTGAGCACCGGCCGCAGCGAGGCCGGGCGCGTGGAGGCGATCGATGCAACGACCTCTTCCGCAACCTGCTCGGGCGTAATCTCACCGCGACGGGCGCGCTGCTGGGTGGCGTGAATCACCCCGCGCAGCACCTGTTCGCCCAGGCCGGCTGCGGCGGCACGCACCTCGGGCAGCGCGAGCAGCGTGTCGGTGCGCGGGATGCGGCGGCGCGGGTCGTCGGGGGATGTCATGTCACCTGCTTTGTTGCTGCCGGGGCGGCTTTCGGGCGAGTTGTGATGCGCGGCGGCATCACAGTGGCGGAAGCGGACGGGAATCGAACCCGCCAGACCGAGCTACTCGGCCTCACCGATTTTGAAGACCGGGGGGCCCACCAGGGCACCAGACGCCTCCAGTGAGCGACAACTTACCAGCAAAGAACTTTCACGACGCGGTTGCGGCTGTGGGTAGGCTGGCCGCATGGAACCGACTGCACAGTTCAATGACGAATCCGCACTGCGACTCACCACCACGGCCAGCGGCGGCGGCTGCGCCTGCAAAATCCCGCCGGGCGAGCTCGAAAACGTGGTGAGTGAACTCGCCGGTCAAGACTATGACAGTGTGATCGTCGGGCTCGATGACGGTGACGACGCGGCCGCTGTTCGCATCCAGGATGGGCTGGCGGTCCTGAGCACGGCCGACTTTTTTACGCCCGTGGTCGACAGCGCCTACGATTGGGGCCGCATCGCCGCCACCAACGCGCTTTCGGATATTTATGCGATGGGGGGCACCCCGACTGTCGCGATCAACCTCGTGGGCTGGCCGCGTGCATCCCTGCCCATGGAACTCATGCGCGAGGTGCTGCGCGGCGGGCTCGATGTGGCCAAGCAGGTGTCGTGTCCGGTGATCGGTGGCCACTCGATTGATGCGCCCGAGCCGGTGTACGGCATGGCGGTTACCGGCACCGCGCATCCCGACAAGCTGCTGCGCAATGACGCTGCCGAGCCGGGGCTGCCGATCACGCTTACGAAGCCGATCGGTGTGGGCATCCTCAACAACCGGCACAAGTCGACCGGCGAGGTGTTCCCCGAGGCGATCGAAGTGATGACCACGCTGAACGCCGAGGCATCGCGTAAGGCGCTCGAGTCGGGGGCAAAGGCGGCCACCGATGTCACCGGATTTGGGCTGCTCGGTCACCTGTTCAAGATGTGCCGCGCCTCGGGTGTGGATGCGGTGATCGACCGCTCGGCGGTGCCGTCGCTGGAGGCTGCGCGTCGCTCAATTGCTGAGGGATTCATTTCTGGCGGTTCGCGGCGGAATCTCGACTGGGTGCGCCCGCACCTTGATATCGCGGCGACGGTGACCGAGAACGACTTGATTTTGCTGGCGGATGCGCAGACCTCGGGCGGCCTACTCGTGATCGGCGAGGTGCCCGGGTACCCGGTGATCGGCGAGACCGTGGCCGGAACCGGTCGCGTGCACATCCGCTAGCGCGAGCGCGGGTGCGCGCGGTGCCGCAGTGCGCGGGTGCGCGCGGCGCCGCGGGTGTTCGTCGTTGTGCGCCGGTGGGCGCGCAACGACCGGGCGCGCATCCCCCGGATTTGTGTGGGTTCGCGTCAAATGTGGGTGTTCTGCCACATACAAATAACGCGAACCCACACAAAACCCTGGAAAGGCGGGATGCAAGCGTCAAGCGCGGGAGCGCTGCGCGCGAAGCGAGCGCGGCACGGTGCGGGATGCGCGAAGCGAGCGCGGCACGGTGCGGGAAGCGCGGCAACCTCTGCGCGCATCCCCCGGATTTGTGTGGGTTTGCGTCAAATGTGGGTGTTCTGCCACATACAAATAACGCGAACCCACACAGAACCCGGAAATGGGGGCCGGGAATGGCGGGGAGCGGGCGACGCGGGCGGGCGCGGCGACGCGAAGCGACGGCGGGGATGCGGCGCGAGCGCGGGGCGCGGCTCGCGCGGCGCCGAAGCGCGGCCGCGCCGCTAGCCGGCGGTGGTGATGGAGTCGTCGACGATGCCCGCGGCGCGACGGGCCGCGAGCCGCGCTTTTTGCGGCTCGACCACGTGCCGCGGGTCGTGCGTCGACTCGATCCCGGCCTCGAGCACACCGAAACGGGTGAGCGCTGAGGCGCCGGCGAGCGCCAGCCCCGAAACGACCCCGAAAACACGATGCACGCGCGCCAGCAGCGCGCCAACCCCACCGGCGATCGCGAGCACTTCGGCGGCCTTGAGCATTTTGCCCGGCTGCCCGGTTTCGAGCGGTTCGCGCTCGGCCGGATGCATATTCTCTTTCATCACGTGCATGGCGGCCACATCGCCGATCACGCCCGCCACGGCGAGTTTCTGCGCCGGGCCGATCTCGGCCGTGGGGGTGGTCACCATCGCCACACCGGATGCGGCCAACGACGCCGAGCTGGCGAACAGATACGGCAGTTCGCGCCGGCCAGCGTTCCACACCGGGTTGGCGGTGTCAGCAATGAGCACCGCGGTGTAGGTGGCAAGTGGCGCGGCCATCGCTGCCGCACCGACCCCGGCCACCGGGGCCGTCACGTCGACCAGGCGCCGCGCAAACTTGGGTAGCGGCAGCCGACGGCCCGTTGCCCGGTCGACCTCTGAAATCGCAGGGATGGCGGCGAGGCTCGCAAATCCGGCGAGAATCCAAGACCCGACACTCATCGGCGAGGTGATTTTGAAGGTGCGCATCATGTTGATGAAGCGCTCGGGGCGGCCGAGGTCTTTGATGAGCGCCAGCGCACCAACACCGATGGCGGCCAGCGCAGTGATGCGCGTGTTGCGCCGCAGTCGCGGCCGCTTTGTCGCCTGCGCCCCCAGCGCGAGCAGCGACGAACCACCGGCCACACCGCCGAGGAAGAAGTAAATGCCGATTTCATGTTTCCACGGCGGCGCCTTCACAATCGGGCGGCCGTAATACGACGAAAACTCGACATCGTCGACCATCGCCATCTCGCGCGAACCGTCACCGCCACCGGCCGGGCGGCGACGCGGCTGGTCACCGTCGCGGCGACGCCGACGACGCGGCGGCTCGGGCGGGCGGTATCCGTCAAATACTGAGGTGCTCATTCGTTTCCGGCCTCGCTCGTCTACTTCCGCCCACCGAGAAATGCGAGCGCAACCGCGCCGAGCATCCCGGCAGCAGCCACCACCGCGTGCTTAAACATCTGCGGCAAATCTTTCGTGGGAACCCGCGGGTCGGGCGGCAGCCCATAGGTTTCGGGTTCGTCGAGCAGCAAAAACACCGAACCGGTACCGCCCACACCGTCGAGCTCATTCGCACCGTACAGCCGAGCCTCGGTGAGTCCCTGCTCGTGCAGCTGCTTCACACGAGCTTTCGCCTGCGCCACCATCTCGGCTCGATCACCGAATTTGATCGAGGTGGTGGGGCAGGTTTTTGCGCAGGCGGGCTGTTCGCCAACTACGAGCCGGTCGTAGCAGAGCGTGCACTTATTGGCGGTGCCGCGGTTGGGTATCTCCTGCTCGAAGTCGTTGACGTGATCGTCGCGCTGCGCCTTGGTTTGCACTGTGCCATCGTCGCGACGTTCAATCACGCCAAACGGGCAGCCGGCGACGCAGGTTCCGCAGCCATTGCACACATCGGCCTGCACCACTACGGTGCCGAACTCGGTGCGATAGAGCGCACCGGTGGGGCACACATCCAGGCAGCCGGCGTAGGTGCAGTGCTTACACACATCCGATGACATCAACCAGCGGAACTCCGGGGTGTCGGGCATGGTCGTGTCGGTGTCGGATGCGTACTGTTTCGCAACCGCCGCGGCCGGCCCCTCGGGCGGCCGCACGGTCGGCATACCGAGGTTCACCAGCTGGCGGCCCGATTCGCGGGCCTGCTCGATGCGCTCGCCGTCCTGTTCGATGAAGGCGACGTGCCGCCAGGTGTTGGCACCGAGTGACCCGGTGTTGTCGTATGACGAGCCGAGCAGCTCGAAGTCGCCATCCTGCGGGTTTTGGTTCCACTCTTTACAGGCGACCTCGCAGGCCTTACAGCCGATGCAGATTGAGGTGTCGGTGAAAAACCCTTTGCGCTCGTGCGTGTGCTGCCAGTTCACCGCCGCGGCTGGGTCGGCGGCATCGGCACTGGGGTTACCGGCATAGACCCTGCCGAGATCGTTCACGCGGCCGAGGTTGATTGCGCCGCGGCGTTCCGGGGTCATGGTCATCGTCATGCCTCCTTAGCGTCGCTGCCGGATGCCAGGATACCCGCGCGCTCACGGTATTCGTTGACCAAGCGCTCACGGTCTTCACCCTGCGGGCGGCGGCCGGGGCGAATATCGCAGGCACCGGTTTTCGCATCCTGGATGTACACGTTCGGGTCGAGCGTCAGGCCGAGGAGGTCGTTGACCGAGTCGCCGGTGACGATCGCGTCGCCGCCGACACCCCAGTGGTAGGGCAGACCGATCTGATGCACGGTGGTGCCGTTGGCCACGACGGGGCGCACACGTTCGGTAACCAGCACGCGCACTTCGATAGCGGCACGCGGCGAGACGATTGTGGCCCAGCCACCGTTTTCGAGACCGCGCAGTTCGGCGAGCTCGGGCGAAATCTCGGCGAACATTTCTGGTTGCAGCTCGGATAGGAACGGCAACCAGCGGCTCATACCGCCGGCGGTGTGATGCTCGGTGAGTCGATAGGTGGTGAACGCGAACGGATACACCTCGGCACCGGGCGTGCCGGCGACCGGTTTGAGCAGGTTGTCGCTGCGGCTGAACTCGACCTGCGTCGGCGGGTTTTGCACCGAGTACACCGAGTTACCCACCGGCGATTCGTGCGCTTCGTAGTGCGCCGGCAGCGGCCCGTCGATCACGCCCTGCGGCGCGAACAGCCACGCCTTACCGTCGGGTTGCATGATGAACGCATCCGTACCCGCGAGCGATGCCGGGCCCGCCGGATCACCCTCGGGGCTTGCATCCGGGGCGCGGTCGGCCGGGAAGTCGGGCACATCGGGGCCGACCCACTTGCCGGTGTCGGCATCCCACCACACAAGTTTTTTGCGTTCGCTCCAGGGCTTGCCGTCGGCGTCGGCGGATGCGCGGTTGTAGAGGATGCGGCGGTTCGCCGGCCACACCCACGCCCAGTTCGACTGCATCTCGTTTTGTTCGTCGCGCTTGGGGCGGCGGCGCGACTGGTTGATGTTGTCGGCAAACACGCCCGCGTAAATCCAGCAGCCACCAACAGTGGAGCCGTCGGCGCGCAGCTCGTTAAAGCCCTTCACGAGCCCCTGTTCATTGGGGCCCTCGGCGAGCCGGTAACCGTTGATTTCGCGCAGCACAGCTTCGGCGTCGGGTTCGCCGTGCTCGTCTACCGGGTAGTCCCAGGTGAGGTCGAGTAGCGGCCGGTCACGCGGGTCAGTGCTGTCGGCCAGGCGTTCACGGATGCGCTTTCCGAGCTCGTAGAAAAACTCGAGTTCGCTCTGTGCCTCACCCGGCGGGGTGACGGCCTGTTCACGCCATTGCAACATGCGCTGCGTCTGCGTAAACGTGCCGGATTTTTCCATGTGGTTAGCGGCAGGCAGGAAGAACACTTCGGTTTCGATGTCTTCGGTGCGCAGCTCACCCGATTCGATCTCGGGGCCGTCCTTCCACCAGGTGGCCGATTCGATCATCGAGTAGTCGCGCACAACTAGCCACTTCAGGTGGCTCATGCCGAGCCGCTGCATCCGACCATTTGCCGAACCAACCGCTGGGTTTTGGCCGAGGATGAAGTAGCCGTCGACCTCGTCGCGCAGCATCCGCATCACGGTCTGGTAGGTGCCGTGGGCGCCGTTGAGCCGTGGTAAATAGTCGTAGGCGAAGTCGTTTTCAGGTGTGGCTGCATCGCCCCACCATGCCTTCAGCATGCTGATGGTGTAGGCATCGGCGTTTGCCCAGAAGCTCTTCTGGTTCTTGGGTCCGACCGCGTTGAGATAGTCGTCGAGGGTGTCGTGCACGCCGGCGCTGGGCATCGGTAGGTATCCCGGCAGCAGGTTGAACAGCGTGGGGATGTCGGTAGATCCCTGAATCGAGGCATGGCCGCGCAGCGCCATGATGCCCGATCCGGGTCGACCGATGTTGCCCATGAGTAGCTGCAGGATGGTGGCGGTGCGGATGTATTGGGCACCCTGGGCGTGCTGGGTCCAGCCAACGGCGTAGGCGAAGCAGGTGGTGCGGTCGCGGCCCGAGTTTTGCACGATCGAGTCGGCCAGGTACTGGAAGTCGGCGCGCGAAATACCGCACACTTCTTCTACCATTTCGGGCGTGTAGCGCGCGTAGTGGCGTTTGAGAATCTGGAAAACGCTGCGGGGATGCTGCATCGTCGGGTCGGTCTGGCAGGTTTCACCAGCCGCGACCGTCCTATCCGAGCCATCGGGTGCGGCGTACTGCCAGGTTGACCTGTCGTAGCTGCCGGTTTCGGGATCGAAGCCCGAGAACAGCCCGTCGAGGTCTTCTGGGCCTTCGTATCCTTCGCTCACCACCGAGGTGGCGTTGGTGAAGGCACGCACGTACTCGTCGAAGTAGAGCTCGTTCGTGATGACGTGGTTGATGAGCGCGCCCAGCAGCACGATGTCGCTTCCCACGCGGATGCGAATGTGCTTGTCGGCATTCGCGGTCGTGCGGGTGAATCGCGGATCAACGTGAATGATGCGGGCACCGCGCAGTTTGGCTTCGATCACCCATTGGAACCCAACGGGGTGACATTCGGCCATGTTGGAACCCTGAATGACGATGCAATCGGCATTTGCCATGTCTTGCAACGACTGGGTCGCACCACCGCGCCCGAACGAGGCTCCCAGACCGGGAACCGTGGCGGAGTGTCATATGCGGGCTTGGTTTTCGATCTGAATCGCGCCGGCTGCGGTGAACAGCTTTTTGATCAGATAGTTTTCTTCGTTGTCGAGCGTGGCGCCACCGAGGGATGCGATACCCATAGTGCGGCGCAGCGGGCGGCCGTCTTCGTCACGGTCTTCCCACCAGTTGGCGCGCGCTTCAAGGAAACGGTCGACGATCATGTCGATGGCTTTTTCGCGATCGATGCGCTGCCAATCGCGTGCCCGGGGCGCACGGTAAAGCACTTCGGTGACGCGGTTCGGGCTGTTGCCGAGCTGCTCGCTGGCCGAACCCTTGGGGCACAGGCGCCCGCGCGAAATTGGTGAGTCGGGGTCGCCCTCGACCTGAATCACCTTGTTGTCTTTGGTGTAGACAAGCTGACCGCATCCGACAGCACAGTAGGGGCAGACACTGCGTGCCACACTATCGGCGGTGGCGATACGCGGCTCGGTGGATTCGGTGCGAGCCGAAGTCACGGCAGGCCCGCGACCGGTGGTATCACCGGTACGTAGCTGGCGCAGAACTGGCCAGCCAAGAAAGCTCTTGCGTGACATGTCAGTAGTCTAGGCGAGTTTTTGCCGTCGTTACTTTTTTTCAGAAGTTTTTGTGCAATTGCCACACAGCCCGAACACTTCGAGCACGTGGGTGGGTTCGCTATAGCCGTGCTCGGCTGCCACCTGCCTGGCCCACGATTCAATTTCGTTGTCTTCGATCTGTTCGGCGGCTCCGCAGCGCCGGCAAACGATGTGGTGGTGGTGCCCGTCATCGTCACAGAACCGGTAGAGTTCTGCATCCTCATGACGGATGCTGTCGGCAAGCCCATCGGCGACGAGCGTACCGAGTGCCCGGTACACGGTTGCCAGGCCGATTCGCTGCCCGCTCTCTTCCAGCAACCGGTGCAGTTCTTGCGCCGTTACAAAACCGCCCTCAGCCTCGAGCCGCTCACGCACAGCCTCGCGCTGCCAGGTGCGGCGGCGCTGGGGTGCCCGGGATACGTCACTGTTCATGGCCTCTACTCTAGGGCGAGGTCGTCACCCGCGGGCAATCTTCGTGCGTGCCGGGATGCTCGCGCGTGCCGCGTTCCATCCCCACGCCAGCAAAAAAATCACGGTTGCCGTGATTGCCATCGCTCCCCCGGCGGCCAGGTTGAACCAGCGTGAAACGTAGAGTCCGAGCACTGCCGAACCCACGCCCAGCGCGCAGGCGAGCGGCACGAGGCGTTCGATGCGCTGCGTGAGTAGCCGCGCGGCGGCAGCCGGGGCCGCGATCATCGATATCGCCAGGATGGAACCGATCGCCGGCATGGTTGCCACGACGGTCAGCGTGATCAGCAGCAGCACGAGCACTTCGGTGCGCCATTCGCGGTAGCCGCTGGCGACGAACCCGCCGCGATCGAAGCTCGAAAACAGGAGTTCTTTCCACCACAGCGCGACGGCGAGCAGCGCAATCAGCAGCACGACCCCGATGATGGCAATGTTTTCGGGCGGGATCGCCAGGATGGAGCCGGTGAGATACGACTCAACTTTCACCGGCAGCTGCGGGTTGAGCGCGTGCAAAAACACGCCGAGGGCGTAGCCAAACGAGAGCACGATACCCGAGGCAACCTGTTTGCCCTGCCGATGGATGCGGCTGAGCGCCACCATCAGCGCCACCAGGCCCACGCCCATCGCCCCGGCGCCAACAACGATATTGACGCCCAGCACCGCGGCCATCACCCCGCCGGGGAAGGTGGCGTGGGTGAGCGCCACTGTGAAAAACGCGCGGCGGCGCAGCACCACAAGGCAGCCCACCAGCCCGCACAGAAGTCCAACGAGCACCGCCGCCAGGAGTGCTGTTTGAAAGAGCGTCATGTGGCTACCGCCTCGGCACGACTCGGCCGCTGCGAGCGTTGTTTAACAAGTTTCACTCGCGTTGAAGTCGTGCTGATCCCAGCCACGATCAGGTACACCGCAACCATCATGAGCACGAGCACGGCCGAGGGCGAGATGGTGAGCCGCGCATCCACCGAAAGCCAATAGCCGCAGATCAAGCCGGCAACCGAAACCAGCACCGAGCTCGCGATCGCCACCGGCACGATCACTCGCAGTCGACGCGATACCAGCCGGCCGATAGCGGCCGGCACGATGAGCATGGCGAGCACCAGCAGGTTGCCAACCGCCCGGGATGCGGCCACCACGACCGCGGCGATCGACAGGTTGAGTGCCAGCTTGTAGGCGAGCAGCGACAGCCCGGCTGCCTGCGCGCCGGCGGGATCAAATGAGATGAACAGTTGTTGTTTCCAGGTGAGCAGCACAGTTGCCAGCGCCGCGCCTCCCAGCACGGCGATTGCCACCAGGTCGGCGGTTCGGATGGTGAGTAGCTGCCCAAACAGCAGGTGTTCAAGCCCGGTCGCGTAGCTGGTTGATCGTGAAATCAGCACGACGCCCAGCGCGAACGAGCCCGAAAGCAGCACGGCCGTGGTCGCATCCTCGCCCACGCCGCGATGCGCCGCCAGCGTGAGCAGCACGGTGGCGATCAGTGCCGCGATGATTGCGCCGAGATAGATGCCGTCGTAGCTGGCCGCAAGAAACCCGATCACCACGCCCGGGAAAACCGCGTGCACGATTCCGTCACTCAAAAACTCGAGTTCGCGCAGGTTGAGGGCCACCCCCACCACGGCTGCAACAGTGGCAATCAAGATGACCGCAAACAGTGCCCGCTGCATGAATGACGCACCGAAAATGGTCACGAGATCGGTCACGGCAGCGGCTCGCTTGTGCTCGTGTGCGGAATGGGATGCGGATGCGCGGTCGCATCGAAGTGCGTGTCTCGATGCTCGGCCGATTCGCCAAAGGTGGTGACCACCGAGGCGTCGGTGAGCACTTGGGCAACGGGTCCGAATGCGACCTGCTGGTGGTTGATGAGTAGCGCGTGCGTGCAGGCCTGAGTGGCGATTTCAAGGTCGTGGGTTGAGACCATGATGCCCATTCCTTCGCCTCGCAATTCGCGCAGCGTTTCAAGCAGGGCCATCCGGTTGGTGGTGTCGAGCCCGTTGAAGGGTTCGTCGAGCAACAGCAGTTTTGGGTTGGATACGAGCGCGCGGGCAAGCAGGGCGCGCTGCTGTTGTCCACCCGAGAGGTCACCAAAAACACGGTCGGCGCGGCCGGTGAGCCGCACCCGCTCGAGTGCCGCATCCACCGCCTGCCGATCGGCTTTACCCGGCCAGCGGAAGATACCGAGTTCGCGGTAGCGGCCCATCATGACCACCTGGCGCAGCGAGACCGGGAAGTTTGCGTCGAGGTCGGCCCGCTGCGGGAGGTAGCCGATGCGGTTGCGGGCCCGATCGAGATTGCCGCCAAATACGCGCAGGTCACCGTCGACAACGGATACGAGCCCGAGCAGTGCTTTCAGCACGGTTGATTTTCCGGCGCCGTTGGGGCCGATCAGCGCCACCGCCTCACCAGGCCGGACGGTGAGGGTGACGCCGGCGGCCGCCACGGCGGAGCCGTCATAGCTCAGGTTGGCCGAGCGGAATTGCACGACCGGTGACTGCGCCGACTGCGCGGTGGGTGGAACGGCACATCCCCGAACCTGCGAGGAGGTTTCGGGGATGTGCCGTTCGTTGGATGTGTGAGTCACCCGATTAGCCTACTTATCGTCTTTCAGGCTGCTGGGCACCTCGCTCACCTTGCCGCCCCACGAATCGACCAGCTGGGTCACGTTGTGGATCTGCGAACCGATGTAGGTCTCGCCGTCGCTGCCTTCCGGTCCGAGCGCGTCGGTGTAGAGCCCGTCTTCGCCGGAGTAGACCTTGGCGCCGGTTTCGTTAGCGATTGCTTTCGCGGTGTCGGGCGATAGCTGCTGTTCGGCAAAGATCGCGGGAACCTTGTGCTCTTTGATCTTGGCAATCAGCTCGTCGAGTTCGGCAGCGCTGGGCTCGGCATTGTCGTCCCAGCTGGGGATGATCGAACCGACGAAGGTGACGTCGTACTCGTCGTTGAAGTAGTGGAGGGCGTCGTGGTTGGTAACCAGCAGACGCTTGTCTTCGGGGATCTGGTCGATGTTTTTTTCGATCCACTCGTCGAGGTCGTCGAGCTTCTCGTTGTAGGCTTCAGCGTTTTTCCTGTAGGTGGCAGCGTTATCGGGATCGGCGTCAGCGAGTCCCTTGGCCACGTTGTCGACCATGTCTTCTGCGTTGCTGGGTGAGGTCCAGATGTGCGGGTTTACACCACCGTGGTCGTGGTCGTGACCGCCGTGGTCGTGACCGTGGTCGTCATCGTCGTGGTCATGATCGTGCGCATCATCGTCGTGTTCGTGCGCATCATCATCGTGGTCATGCGCATCATCATCGTGGTCATGCGCATCATCATCGTGGTCATGCGCGTCATCGTCGTGGTCGTGCGCGTCATCGTCGTGGTCGTGCGCGTCATCGTCGTGGTCGTGATCGTGCGCGTCATCATCTTCGTGCACGTCAATGCCCACCGATGCGTCGATGCGCGCGCCCTTAAACTCGGCAGCGTCGAGCGTGTCGTCGAGCCAGGGTTCGAGGTCGACGCCGTTGTAAATCACCACATCCGCGTTGCGGAGCGCCTCGAGGTCAGCTGCGGTGGGTTCGAAGCCGTGTACCGATTGACCGGGCTTCAGCAGCGTTGTTACCTGAGCACCCGTGCCGTCACTCACCTCGCGAGCAAAGTCATCGAGCTGGGTGGTGGTAGTCACCACTGAAATCCCGTCGCTGTTATTGGCAGCAGGTGATTCACCGCTTGCGCAGCCGGCCAGTGCCAGCGATACGGCACCAATTGCACCGGCCATTCCGAGCAGGTTCGAAAACTTGCGCATCCTGTTCCTCTCATTTGCACGCGCGTCAAACAGAATCAGCCAACCGTAGCGATTAACAATAATCATTGTCAATTGATGCCAGGATGCGCAGCAGCATCCGGCCTTGCAATTGCCAAGTTGATGTTGAATCATCCAGCTGAACGTGCCGGAGGCAAACTAAAGACCGCAAGCTGCCAATTCTGCGGCAAATTACTTGCAAACTTAATTTTGCAAACGCAAAATAGAAGTATCCCCCGCTCCCGTCGGTCTGGAGTGAACAGTATGGCAACCAACCAACGCCGCGCCGAGATCACGGCCGCACTGCGCGCCGAACACACGGTGCGCATCAGCGACCTCGCCCAAAAATTTCAGGTCTCCCGCGAGACCATCCGCAAAGATCTCTACCGTCTCGAAGAAGAGGGTGTCGCCACTGTCGTCCGGGGCGGCGCTGTATTGCGCGACCAGCGGCGCGAATCAGCGTTCGAGCAGCGTCGCACGCTCAACATTGAACGCAAGCGCGCCATCGCCCGGCAGACAGCATCCCTGGTTGAACCCGGCATGACGGTGTTTCTTGACTACGGCACCAGCACGCAAATGCTCGCCGAGCGAATCGTCGAAATTAGCCCGCTCACGGTGGTGACCAACACCCTGCCGATCGCCAGCACGCTGCTGGCCAACCCAGACATTGCACTGGTTATCCCCGGTGGCAATGTGCGCCCCGATGAGTCGTCGCTTTCTGGACCGCTGGCCATGTGGAACCTGCAGCGGCTCTTTTTTGATGTCGGTTTTTTCGGCTGCGCCGGCATCTCGGCCGAGCGCGGTGTCACCAATTTCCACGTGCTCGAATCCGATTTTTCGCGCCAGGCGATTGCGCACGCCAATCGCAGCTACCTGCTGGCCGACTCGAGCAAGTTTGGCACCGCGGCGCTCAACAAGGTCGTACCGCTGAGCGCGCTCGACGCCGTGATCACCGACGATGCGGTCGACCCCGAACAGGCCGAGGTGATCCGCGACGCCGGCCTTGAAGTTCGGCTGGCCAACACACCCTAGGGCGCAAACAAGATCTCCACCCGCGAAGTCACACTTGAGTGCAATACACCCCGGAAGGAATACCCATGTCACAGGCAACTCGCACCGTCACCGTCAAGGACCCGGTCGGCCTGCACGCCCGCCCCGCCTCCGAACTGGTGAAAACCGTGGGCGAGAGCGGCGCCAAGGTCACCATTTCGAAGACTCCTGGTGAACCCGGCGTGGATGCGGCCAGCATCCTGGCGGTGCTCTCACTCGGTATTGCGCAGGGCGACACCGTCGAGCTTGTGGTGGACGGCGAAGATGCGGATGCGATCGCCGACCGGCTCGTCAAGCTCATTGCGGAGCAGAACGGCTAGTTTCGCCACGAGCGGCGACCTCAGCATTACACGCCATCATCTGCCCCGCTGGGCGGGAGTTCATGCAGCCAACTGCGGACGACTTCAAAAAATGTATCCGGAGTCACCAAACTGTTCAATCAATAGGCGAACCGACTTGAGAAGCTACACCATTATTAAGAAATAACAGTACGCGATGAGCCGAAGGAAAGTGGCGCCGGATTAACGATTCCGCATTTTCGACTGCTCCAGTAAAGAAATTGGGCTCTACGAGACTCGGCGATGCGGATTCACTCTCTTCAGCAAATACGCAAGCAGCGAAATTGCTGGGATTAACAACGCACCGAGAGGGAGGAATGGGCCCGCATCCGTCTTCCCAAAGCACACCATACGCGTCTCGCCCGAGATATCCCATTGGCTCAACGAACTCCGATGCAGCAATCTCCGCATCAACCAACCTCGCCTTACGCAACCCTGGCCTTGGCAGAACGAAAGACTGCCCAACCAACCCACCTACCCGCTTGTCCCAAAACAAGTAATTAAGCGCTGGCCTTTCTTCGGATATTTCAACCCAGGTCACCCGCAGTTCTGGACAGTAAAATTCACGCCCTATAATGAATGGGTACATCCACAGAAGGTGCCGGTCAAGGTGTTCAACATCATATTCTTCCATGACGGATCGAATGTTTGAGCTTGTCACATCTATACCTCTCCCTTAATGCAACGAATCGTATACTTCCTGCTCTGTTAATGGTTGATATCCCGCTACCTCAATAGTGACACTCTCGCCACCCCCAGAGGCTAGCCCTGCCCCCTCATCGGAATCCGCGTAGAAAGGTACGAGAGGAAGCCCTCGGGCCGCTGCGTAGACCTGTTCGTACACCCATGAATCGCATTTAGTCGTTTATCTGCGTCAGGGTAATTGCAGTACATGGTTTGCAGGCTCTTCGGAATTGAGGGTGTGGTCGGGGTGTGAGGTTCGTTGGCGCGTCGCTGCGTGGGTAGGAGTCGAGGCCTTCCGAGGATGGAAGTTCTCACACTGCCCATTCGAAAGATCTCGACGTGCCCCACGCTACCTTTGTTGCTCCTGACGTGACCAAGTTCTGCCGTCTCGACGAGCTCGGACTGGAGGTGATCCGGCAGTTCATCGAACCGGACCGGTCGGTGCTGGAGTGCCGCGTGACCGAACCGGATCAGTGGTGCCGGCGGTGTGGCAGCGCGGGCAGGCCCCGTGACACGGTGACGCGTCGGCTCGCGCACGAACCGTTCGGCTGGCTGCCGACCGTGCTGCTGATCCGGGTGCGCCGCTACCGGTGTGGGGGTGCGGGCACGTGTGGCGGCACACGCGTCGGGGCGACAAATACGTCACCGTCATCATCGACCTCACCGGGCCGCACGCTGGCACCGGCCCCGCCAGGCTGCTGGACATGGTCGAAGGCCGCACGAAACACGTGTTCAAGAAGTGGCTCGCCGCACGCCCCGCCCCCTGGCGCGACGCGATCGAGGTCGTCGCCATGGACGGCTTCAGCGGCTACAAATCGGCAGCCAACGAGGAACTGCCCGACGCGATCCCGGTGCTCGATCCGTTTCACGTCGTCCGCCTGGCCGGCGATGCGCTGGACGAGTGCCGACGACGAGTACAGCAAGAGCTCTACGGGCGCCGCGGCCGAAAGAACGATCCCCTCTACCAAGCCCGCCGCACCCTGCACGCTGGCACCGATCTGCTCACCCCGTCCCAGCAGAACCGGCGCGAGACACTGTTCTCGAACGAGCTGCACGTCGAGGTCGAAGCGACCTGGGGCATCTACCAGCGCATGATCACCGCCTACCGCGACACCGACCGGGCCCGCGGCCGGGCCGCGATGCAGGCCGTGATCACCTCCATCAGCCACGGCGTTCCACCGCGCTCAAAGAACTCCGAAGGCTCGGGCGCACCATGACCAGGCGAGCCACCGACGTGCTGGCCTACTTCGACCGCCCCGGCACCAGCAACGGACCCACCGAAGCCATCAACGGCCGACTCGAACACCTCCGCGGCTCCGCCCTCGGCTTCCGCAACCTCACCAACTACATCGCCCGGGCGCTCCTTGAAAGCGGCGGCTTCAGAAACCAACTACACCCTCATATGCGATGAGCCGGTTTGGTCCTGTGCAGACCCTGAGGGGAGCGCGCTTAGAGCCTCCGTCCGTTAATGTCTCCCCGTGAGTTCCTCTTCCATTCCCGCACGCACGCTGGCGCATGCTCGCCGCTGGATGACCGCAGGACTTGTTGTCTCCATCTTGGGTACACGACTGATCGAAGGCGGCTCAGATGGTCTCGTCGCTCTAGGCCTTCTTCCAGTCGTGTGGGTAGCTGTCTTGACCACCGCCGGTGAGTTGATCTCATTCGCGTCTCCTGTGATGGCCAGTTTCTTCGCCCGGTTCAGTCCCGCGGGTGTTCTCATCGCCTCCGACTTGCTAGAGGCCGTTGTCAGTGCAGTGGCGTTCATCATCATCCTGGTTGCCCCGTCGCTATTGGTCCCCGTGCTTATTGTTTATCTGCTCATCTCGGTAGTGTTCCCAGCGATTACCGATGTGGTCGAGGAGTTTTACGGCCAACAGCTCGCCCAGGCAGACCCTGATGAAGCCATGACCTTTAACGCGTCGATCTACTCGATCCTCGCGTTCATCGGAATCGTCTTCGCCATGCCGCTAGGTAGTGTCTTGGCTGGTGTATCAATTCACGTGCTGCTGGCCGCAAACATGACCTTGTCCGCAGCCGGCACACTGCTTCGCTTCGTAAGTTCACGAACAGTGGTTACGCTCCCGCCAGTAGAACAGGATGCTGAGGACTTCGCAGTCTTCGGAAAACGTATGGCATTCAAGCCGTTTATGAAAGATCTGGTTACGACTGGCGTAGCCTCGCCGCTGTTCAGCTTTCTCACTGCGACGGGAGCCACAGTGGGTGGAATCTATGTCTACTTGGCGGGGGCAGCCTCCTCAGACATGCCACCCACCGATGCACTCGGGCTCACCGTAGCTGCCTTTGGTGTTGGCGCAACCATCGGCCCCTGGATAGCAAAGGCACTCTCTAAACTCGGAGATCTCTCCCGTACTGTTTCCAGACTCCTTTGGATGACGGTTGTCTTTCTTCTCGCCTTGAGCATCGCTTTCGCGACCGCAAATGGCCAAATCTCATGGTGGATCGGTATTGTCTACGCACTTTTCATTGGTTTCCTCGCCCGGATGCGGGCAGTCCTCACAACGACGTTGCGTCAGCGTAGCTTTCGAGGCTCACGGTTTGGGCGCATCATGAGCTGGTCTTTCGCCGCGACTGCTCTCGGCACTAGCGTCGGAAGCTGGTTGGCAATCGTCGTGAATGCCACTGAATTCCCCCAAGTCGCAGTGTTCATTTACGCGCTCTTCCTTGTGGCCGCGGCACTCTTGGCTATGCAAACACACAAGAACACGGATTGTTACGCCGCAGCTGGGCGCAAGGTTTGATTTAACGCGATCAGCAATAAGTTACGGTGTCCATCAGCCAACCACCGCTACCAAAGCCGGATCAACCAGTAGGCCAGCCCCGCACATCCGGCAGCCCACAGCATGCTGAGCATCGTGCCAATGATGAACAGCTCACCGATGCGCGGGCTCGCCTGTGCGTGCAGTTCTGGGTAACGGCCGAGGCCCTTGACCGCGACGATCATCGCCAACCCGGCGGGGAACCCGGCCATGAGCGTGCTGTAGGTCGCCACGCGTTCAAGCATGCCAATCCAACGCCCGCCGGGAAGCACACGCTGCGGCTCAAGCAAGCGATCATCATCCTGTTTTGGTGTGGGCTGGTCAATCTTGGCAAGAAGCCAGCCGATGAGCGGATTGGCCGCCACTGCGATCACAGCGAATAGCGCCACGATAAGGGCTTTCAATACCTGACTGAGCAGTGGGTCCACACGCAAATGCTAACGAGCGATACCGACAACACTGGCCACCGCTCGGTGGAAGAGCACTGTATTTGCCTGAGGAACTCACTTCTCCAGAGCAGTTCAATGAAGCTATTATCTTCATATGGCGAAAATGAAGGTCAAAAACCCGGTCGACCTATCGCATCCAACCCAATGCGTCGCGCTGCTCGCCGACCAGGTCGGCTCGCGCGATAGCAATCGAGCCCAAAGCCACACCGCAATTCTCAACACCCTCCCGCGCATCAACCAGCAGGTACCGAGCCTCGATGCGCTCCGCGTCACCGTGGGTGATGAACTACAGGGCGTCTACCCCACCCTCGGCGGGGCACTCGAAGCTGGCTACCGACTCCGGCTCGAACTGGCCGGAACCGTCGACCTGCGCATCGGGTTGGGCCGTGGCGAGGTGGTCGAAATTGACACCGAGCACGGCATCCAAGACGGCTCAGCCTGGTACGCCGCCCGCGATGCCATCGGCCAGGTCGCAGCCATTGCCCAAACCCGCGGCTACCGGTCCGTGCGCACCGCACTGGTCAATGCCGACACGGATGAACCCGGGGCCTCGCTCATCACCCCCGCGCTGCAGCTCATCGACTCTGCGCTCGGGCGACTGCGGACCGGAGCCGCGCAGTCACTGCTCGCACTCATCGACGGCCACGACAACCAGTCGGCCGCCGAAGCCGCCGGTATCTCGCCATCCGCCAACTCGCAGCGCATCGACAATAACGACCTGCGCATCCTCGCCGACGCGATCCGAGCCGTCATCGCACTGCCGTAACGCAGCTAATCGAGCAGCAGCGCCGGCTCTTCAACGATCTTCGCCACATCCGCCAAAAAGCGTGAGGCAACATCGCCGTCAACAAGCCGGTGATCGAAGGATGCGGTAAGCGTCGTGACCTGCCGCACCCGCACCTCATCATCCACCACCCAGGGCTTGGGCCGCACGGTACCGAATGCCAGGATGCCCACCTCACCGGGGTTGAGAATCGGGGTGCCTGAATCCATCCCAAACACACCAATGTTGGTGATCGTGAACGTGCCGCCCTGCTGGTCGGCAGGTGTGGTCTTCCCCTCACGAGCCGTCATGGTGAGCTCCTGCAGCGACTGCGCCAGCTCACGCATCGACATCGACTGCGCCTCTTTAATATTCGGCACGATCAAACCGCGCGGGGTCGCCGCCGCAATCCCGAGGTTCACATAGTGCTTAATGGTGTATTCGCTGTCGGTCCAGGTCGCGTTCGTGGTGGGGTTGCGGCGAATCGCCCACATCACGGCCCTCGCAACGATCAGCAGCGGCGAAACCTTCACATCCGCATAGTCGGGTGAGGCTTTCAACCGCTTCACGAACTCCATCGTGCGCGTGGCGTCAACGTCCACAAAAAGCGTCACATGCGGGGCGGTGAACATCGACTTCACCATGTTTTGCGCGATCATCTTGCGCACACCCTCAACGGGGTGGCGCTCCTCACGAACATCGCTCCACTCGGGAGTCTCAATATTCGCGAACATGCGCGCCTGCTCGGCGTGCCGAATCACATCCTCACGGGTCACCTCGCCCGCGGCGCCGGTTGGTTGCACCCGCTCGAGATCCACATCCAGATCGCGCGCCAGCTTCCGAATCGGCGGTTTGGCGATCACCGGGTAGGCGGATGCGGCCGGCACCCTGGCAGCTGCCGGTGCCGACTGTTCTGGTGCGGCAGCGGGTGCCTTCGGTGCGGCTGCGCGACGCTCGGCGGCACTACCGCGGCGACGGCCACGCCGCGAGCGCGAACCGGCGCCGCTGCCATAGCCCACAAGATTGGCGCCCTCGCCGTCGCCTTTCGCTGCCTGGCCGGGTTCTTCACGCATCCGCAAAATGGCGGCGCCAACCTCAACCAGGTCACCTTCGGCCACCAGCAGATCACCAATCACTCCGGCAAACGGGCTTGGCAGTTCAACGAGCGACTTGGCGGTTTCGATCTCAACGAGCACGTCATTCACCGCAACCGTGTCGCCCGCGGCCACCCGCCACGACACGATCGTGGCCTCGGTGAGTCCCTCACCGACATCCGGCAGTTCGTACAGCTGACTCATCCTGGGATCCTCCGGTTTAGTATTCGAGCGCTCGGTCGACGGCATCGAGGATGCGATCGGGGTCGGGCAGATAGGCGTCACCCAGGCGGGCCGGCGGGAACGGCACATCGTAGGCGTTCACTCGCAGCACCGGCGCTTCGAGCGTGTAAAAGCAGTGTTCGGTGATGGTGGCCGCCACCTCGCTGGCGAACGACACGTGGCCGGGGGCCTCCTGCGCGATTACGGCGCGGCCGGTGCGGCGCACCGACTCAAAAATCGGTTCCCAATCCACCGACGAGAGCCCGCGAATATCGAGCACCTCAATGTCGACGCCCTCTTCGGCTGCGAGCTGTGCGACCTCGAGGTTCATGGCGGTCTGTGCGCCCCAGCCGATCAGGGTGATGGCGCTGCCACTCTTTGCCACCCGCGTCGCCTCCATGTCGCCGGCGGGGGCAGCGAAGTCGACCTCGCCCTTGTGCCAGTATCGGCCCTTTGGTTCGAGGAACACCACCGGGTCATCGCACTCAATTGCCTGGCGCAGCAGCCAATAGCCGTCGTTGGGGTTTGACGGGGCAATCACGCGCAGGCCGCCGGTGTGCGCAAAGTAGGCTTCGGGGCTTTCTTGATGGTGCTCGACCGCGCCGATGTGGCCGCCGTACGGCAACCGAATCACCACGGGTAGTTTCACCGCGCCCTCGGTGCGGGCATGGAACTTCGCCAGCTGCGAGGTGATCTGGTCAAAACCGGGGTAGACAAAACCATCGAACTGGATCTCACACACCGGTCGGTAGCCGCGCATCGCCAGGCCGATCGCCGTGCCGATAATTCCCGATTCGGCAAGCGGAGTGTCGAGCACGCGGTTCTCACCAAAGTCGCGCTGCAGGTTTTCGGTGACGCGGAACACGCCGCCGAGTTTGCCGATGTCTTCGCCCATCAGCATGACGCGCTCGTCGGCACTCATCGCGTCGCGCAGCGCACGGTTGAGGGCGCGCGCCATGGGCAGGGTCTCAACGGTCGTCATTCGGAATACTCCTCGCTCAGCGAGGCTTCGAAATCGAGGTAGTCGAGGCGTTGCTGTTCAATCGCCGAGTGCGGTTCGGCGTAGGCGTGGGCAAACATTTCGATGGGATCGGGATCGGGAAGTTCGAGGATGCGGCGGCGAATATCGCTCGCAAAATCGCTGGCGGCTTCGTCAACCTCGGTGATCTCGGTGGCGGCCACACCGGCCGCGCGCAAATACCGTTCGAGGCGGTCGATTGGGTCGAGCGCGCGCCAGTGCGATTCTTCATCACCACTGCGGTATTTAGTGGGATCGTCGCTGGTGGTGTGGGCACCCATGCGGTAGGTGAACGCTTCGATGAACGCTGGCCCCTCACCGGCGCGGGCGCGGTCGAGGTGGTGCTGGGTGACAGCCCAGCTGGCCATCACATCATTACCGTCAACCTGCACCCCGGGCATCCCGAACCCATCGGCACGGCGATACAGCGGGGTGCGTGATTGCACCCGCACCGGCACCGAAATTGCCCACTGGTTGTTCTGTAGGAAAAATACCTGCGGGGTCTGCTGGCTGCTCGCAAACACGAGCGCCTCATTGAGGTCACCCTGGCTGGTGGCGCCGTCGCCAAAGTAGACGATGGTTGCCTCATCACGCTCGGGGTCGCCGGTGCCGCAGGCGCCGTCGAAGCGTTGCCCCATCGCGTAGCCGGTTGCGTGCAGCGCCTGCGAGGCGATCACCAGCACATAGTTGCGGAAGTTGTTTTGCTCGGCCGGATCCCAGCCCCCGTTGGTGACGCCGCGCAGCAGTCGCAGCACGTGAAAAAGATCGAGACCACGCACGTGCGCAACCGCATGTTCGCGATACGACGGGAAAATCGCATCCTGTGGCCGTGTTGCCAGCGCCGAACCCACCTGCGCGGCCTCCTGCCCCTCGCACGGCACAAAAAGTGCGAGCTGGCTCTGCCGCTGCAGGTTCGTGGCCTCGCGGTCGAAAGCCCGCGCGAACTTCATGTGTCGCAGCGCGGTGAACCAAAAGGCATCGTCTACCGCACTCAAGCGTTCCGCATAGGGCTCGGCAGCGGCGCTCGGCTCCAGCTTCCCATCGGGCGAAAGGATGCGCACGGTCTGTGTCGCATCGAATTCAACTGGCTGCAATAGATTCACCCTCCTGGCCACTCGTCACGGGAAAGTCTATGAACGCGTGACACACAAATGCTAGCGCCGAACCACAAGTAAGCGGCGTGATTTATTCACGGAACCTACAAGATAGGCGCGGGCTACGGCGTTATTCGACCTCGGCCTCTTCGCGACGCAGGTAGGGGTAGCGTTCGAGCGCGCGGGCACAGGCCGCCAGCAGTGGCGATGTCGACGCCTCTTCACCGATCGAAACTCGAATGCCGTCGCCGGGGAAGGTGCGCGCGACAATGCCACCCTGACGCAGGATCTCATCGACCCGCTCGGCGAGCTCACCACACGGCAGCCACACAAAGTTGGCCTGTGATTCGGGAATCGGCCAGCCCTGGTCGATCAGCGCTCGCCGCACCTCGTCGCGTCGCATCGTGATCTCGTGAACGCGGGCGCGCACCGAATCGCTTTCTTGCATCACCGCGAGCGCCGCGGCCTGCGCCTGCGCCGAAACCAGGAACGGAATTGCCGTGGTGTTGAATGCGTTGAGCACGCGCGGGTTACCGAGCAGGTAGCCCACTCGCAGTCCGGCGAGTCCATAGGCTTTTGAGAGTGTGCGGGCAATCACCAGGTTCGGGTAGTCGGCAAGCAGGCGCGTGGCGTTGAGGGCCTCGGTGTCGGTGACGAACTCGATATAGGCCTCATCGGCGATAACCAGCAGGTCACTCGGCACCCGCTCGAGAAAACGCTCAAACTCGTCCTGCCGCGTGTAGGTTCCGGTGGGGTTATTGGGTGAGCACACGATGATGAGCCGGGTGCGGTCGGTGATGGCATCGAGCATGGCGTCGAGGTCGACGCGGCTGTCGCGGTCGAGCGGCACCTGCACCGAGGATGCGCCGGCAACGGTCACCATGCCCGGGTAGGCCTCGAATGAACGCCAGGGATACATCACCTCGTCACCAGCGCCCGCTGCGGCGAGCACGGCCTGGTAGAGGAGCGATACCGAACCGGCGCCGACCAGCACCTGGTCAGCGGTGAGTCCGTAGTGCTCGGCCAGTGCCTGACGCAGCTTGGTTGCCGCCGCGTCGGGATACCGGTTGAACTCGGTGGCACCCGCTGCTGCGGCGACAACGCTGTCGAGCGGCGCAAAAGGCAGTTCGTTGGATGAAAGTTTGAACGAGTTGGCGGGGGCGGGTTGGCCCTGCTTATAGGCGCGCTGCGCGAGAATTTCGGGACGCAGCTTTACGGGTACGACATCGGACATGGCTTGAGTCTACGCAAGCCAGTCGTGTTCATCTTGTATCCAACTGGGCTTGCAACAATGGCCGCATGCGTTTTCTGCTCACCACTGTCCTCAACGCCATCGCCGTGTGGCTCGTCTCGCTGCTGCCGGGCATTCACGTAACGCCCTATAAGAGCGACAATGAGCAGTTGGCGCTCGTGCTCACCTACCTGCTCATTGCCGTGCTGTGGGGTCTGGTGAACTCGGTTATCGGTAGCGTCGTGAAAGTTATTTCGCTGCCGCTGTACTGCCTCACCCTGGGGCTATTCGCCCTGGTGGTGAACGGTCTGCTGTTCTGGATCGTTGGTTGGATTAGCGGTCTGCTCGGCTTCGGTCTCACCATTGATGGCTTCGGCTGGGCCGTGGGTGGCGCCATCCTGCTGTCGCTGCTGTCGGCAGTGCTCAACGGCCTGTTCAACCACGAAAAGGACGACCGCCGCTAATTCACGGTTTCCGCGTAATCGTGTAGTCGGTTGAACTCACCACCTCGGCACCCTGCAGCGCGGCGAGCGTACGTTCGCGGTGCGCGGCGTTGTATTCGCCCTCGAGCTGGTCGTACTGGTCGGCGGTGAGCTGATACTCGTCAAACATGTGCCCGGCCAGCGGGTTTGATCCGGGCGGTACCCCGCCGGGGTGGGTGTTCCGAACCACAAGTGCCACCTGATTTCGGGGCGGGTCGGGGATGCCCTGTAGCGCGGTGATCGGGTCGTTATTGTGCTCGAGCTGCACGACCGGAATATCTCCGGGAATTTCGTTGCCGTGGGCGGGCGATCCGGCGGTGACCACTGATTGCACCTGCCACTGCCCACTTTCGGCGAGCCGAGTCACCACCAGAGCGCCCTGCGAGTAGCCCGAAAACACCACCTCATCACCCGGCTCAATGCCGGCTTCGGCCATCGCCAGCTCAACCGCCGCAATCGACTGGTCGTCATCACCGGCATAGGCCGCAAGATTGCTGAGATTATCGAAAACATTGTCGCCGCCGAGCTCACCCGACGAGGTGCCCGCAACCGACACCAGGTGCACCTCTTTGCCCTGCCGGTTTCGATAAGTGCTGATGCGCACCTGCGCTGATCCGTCTTGCGAGCGTGGAATGTGGTCCACCACCTGCCGCACCGAGCTGGGCGCGGCGCGCGGAGCAGTTCTCTGGGCGCTCACCTGCAGATTTGGCGACCGGTCACCCTGAATAGCTTGCTTTGAACGACCCGCAATATCGCGGGCGTCGCGCAACGGCCCCACCCCGAGAATCGTGAGCAATGATCCCGCCCCAGCTGCTATCGGCGCGGGGATCACGGTGTCGTAGATGGCATTGTTGGCAATATCGTCACTCGAACTCACCAATCCTCGCAGGAACATCACCGTGACCGGGTTCGACAGCAGCGGACCGAGCTGGTCGCTGGCTAGCTGGCCCAATTCGCCAAGCTGCGCTTTCACCTCATCTGGATCGACGACGCCAGTGCTCACCAGCACACCGCCACCGGCAAGCACCCCCGCGAGCAGTGCCTGCCCGCCGGGATTGGCGAGAAACATCACCAGTGCACCGGCACCAGCCCTCCCCACCCAGGTCAGCAGCTCGGCACCGGCCACGTACGCGAACTCGGTGATGTTCTCCATCGCATCCACCACAAATTGATCGGCGTCCTCGTACCATTCCCGCGCCTGCACCAGGTGGTCACCGACCAGATCAGCTTTTGAACTGACCAGGTGCAGACCCTCAATGAGCAGCACGCTCTCGAGCGAGGCCAGGTAAATCGTGGGTTTGGCCAACACGTGATCGGCAAGCGCCGGATACCAGGCGGCGCTCTCGCAATCGCCTGCCAGCCTGCGGAACGATGCGGCTGCCTCATCGAGGCGATCGTTTGCCAGCGCGAATGAATCGCCGCTGTACACCACCACGGTCACGGGAACTGCACCCCCTTTTCGAGTTCGAGCACCCAGTCGAGCCCGTCATAGCTAGCGGCAATCAGCGAGCATCCCTCAGCAAGACCCGTTGCCTCGGCGGTGATCACCCCGAGCGCTAGGTCGTAGGCGTATTTCGCAACCGATTGCCAATCGCTGATATGTGCTCCCGAAACCAGGGGAATCTGCGTGTTGTACAGCTCAGCACACACCTCGCGAGCCTTGGTCGCGAGCTCTTGCAGCTGCTTGCGCAGCAGCTCGAATTCGTCGAGATTGATATCGGTGATTAGGGCCTGCCTGCTCATATGCCTTCCTGTCCTGCTGTGAATGCGGATGCAGTGATTGTGGCGGCGTTGGCGCGGGCGCGCTGGTGCCGGTGTGGTCTCGGTGGATAACTGGGTTTCCACAGCCACCGCGAACTATGCGACCGGCGAATGGGTAACAATAGAAATATGGCGCCCGTGGACCATTCACCGATCTTTCGGCTGACATTTGTGTGCACCGGCAATATCTGCCGCTCACCAATGGCCGAGGCAATCACCCGATCGCTCGCGCGCGAGCACGGTTTTGAACGTGACCTCGAAATCACGTCGGCTGGCACTGGCGAATGGCACGTTGGCGAGCAGGCCGATCCCCGCACCCGCGCGGCCCTCGACCGCGCCGGCTATGAGGTGCCCAACCACCGCGCCAAACAGTTCGACCCGGCCACCTTCGAAAACTACGACCTCATCGTCACCTTCGACCGCGGCCAGCGCCGCATCCTGCGCGCCTGGGCCGAAAATGAGGCACAGCGGATGCTGATTCACCCGCTGTGTGAATTTGACCCGCTCAGCAACGCGGCGGGCGAGGTGCCCGATCCCTACTATGGGAATGACGAGCTATTCGACCGCGTTCTCGAGCAGATCGAGCGCGCCTGTAAGAATCTGCTCACCCAGATTGAACCCGCAGTTCGCGCCGCCCGCCGCGAAACGAACAGATGAATGGATGCGCATGAGCCCCCTGCCAGACCAATACCTCAGCCCCCTCGACAATCGGTATTTTGCCGCGGTGGCACCGATCGGTGAGCACCTCAGCGAGGCCGCCCTCAACCGCGCCCGGGTGAAGGTCGAGATCGAGTGGCTCATCCAGCTCACCGACCTGCGCATGTTTGGTACCGAACCGCTGTCGGCCGAGCAGCAGCAGGCGTTGCGCCAGGTGGTTGCCGATTTTGATCAGCGAGCAATCGACGAGCTCGCCGAGATCGAAGCGGTCACGAAGCACGACGTTAAGGCCGTCGAATATTACGTTCGGGCGCGGCTCGACGAGCTCGGCCTCAACTCGATCGCCGAGCTGACCCACTTTGGCTGCACTTCAGAAGACATCAACAACACCGCCTACGCGATCACCATCCGGGATGCGATCGAACAGGTTTGGCTGCCCGCGGCCACCGCGCTCGTCGATCAGATCGGCGCGCTCGCCGTTGCCGAGCGTGCTCAGCCGATGCTTTCGCTCACGCACGGCCAGCCGGCAACCCCCACCACCCTCGGCAAAGAGCTGGCGGTGGTGGCCCATCGCCTGCGTCGCCAGCTGCGGCGCATTGAATCGCAGGAATATCTGGGCAAGTGGGCCGGTGCCACCGGTAATTTTGCCGCGCATCTGGTGTCGAGCCCCGAAACCGATTGGGAGTCGGTGGCCGAACAGTTCACCGGCCGTCTCGGCCTGGTGTGGAACCCACTGACCACGCAGATTGAGTCGCACGATTGGCAGGCTGAACTTTACGGTGCCATCGGCCATTTCAACCGCATCCTGCACAATTTTTGCTCGGATGTGTGGCTGTACATCATGCGCGGTGTGTTCAAGCAAATTCCGGCTCCGGGCGCGACCGGTTCGTCGACTATGCCGCACAAAATCAATCCGATCCGCTTCGAAAACGCCGAATCGAACCTCGAAATGTCGTGTGCCGTGCTCGACTCGCTCGCACAGACTCTCGTCACTTCGCGGATGCAGCGTGACCTCACCGATTCGTCATCGCAGCGCAATATCGGCGTCGGTTTTGGTCACTCACTGCTGGCCATCTCGAACGTGGCCAAGGGCCTGGATGCACTGGCGGTGAACTCTGACCGTCTCGCCGAGGAGCTCGACGGTAATTGGGAGGTGCTGGCCGAGGCCATTCAGACCGTTATTCGTGCCGAGAAGGTGGCCGGCCGCTCCAGCATCGACGACCCGTACGCGGTGCTGAAAGAGCTCACCCGCGGTCACTCGGTTGGCCGTGACGAATTAATCGCGTTCGTTGATGGTCTCGATATTTCGGATGCGGCAAAGCAGCAGCTGCGTGAGCTCACTCCCGCAAGCTACACGGGTCGTTCGAACGAGCTCATCGACCGGCTGCGCTAGCAGTGACGTTCGAATAATCCCACTGAATAAACCGGCCGGGTATCAGCGCTCAACGCTGGAACCCGGCCGGTTTTCGTTGGCAACTCGACTAGTTGTCGGTGTCTGGTTCTTCGCGCGGCAGCTTTTTGCCGAGCGCATCGGGGTCGACCTTGAGTGCGGCCTGCTGCGCACCGGGTTCGCCCGAGTCGTAAAGATCTCGGTCGAGATATACCGGCACATCAGGGTTTGGTTTGTAGCCGAGCAGCAGCAGCGCGATCACCACGAGTGCGAGCACCGCAACGCCGGCGCCGAGCACGAGGGCGGCAACCACATTTTTGAGGGTAAAAATCACCAGCAGGGCCACGAACAGGCCCATGCCGATTGAGATCGCGAGCACCTCAAACGGTTTCATCAGCGCCTTACGCTGCGCCTTGTCTGTGTTATCGGCCTGACTCGAGTTGTTTTTGGTCACTCCGCTGCAACCTCCTGTTGCGTGGATTCTACCGCCGCCGCTTTCCGCTGCGCCTGGTAGAGGGTAATGGCTTCGATCACGAGGAGCACACCGAGCACCGCGAGGTAGGCACCAACGAGCCCCACGGCCTGCACGGATGCGGTCAGCGATCCCTCGATGTGTTCCAGGCCGCCGTAGGGTGCATCCAGTTCTGGTGGCACAAAGGCGACGATCACGCCAAGCAGCAGGGTCAGCGCACCCGAAATCACAATTTCGCCCGCATACATTGCCTGTTTGCGGGTGAACGGCACCCCGATCAATTCGACGATGCCGGTGACGATACCCCAGATGGCGATGGTCAGAATGAACGCGCGCACGGTGGCCCAGTCGTGGCCACCGGTGGCCATGAACAGTGAGAATCCGCCGGTAAGCGCGGTGATGATCGAGCGAGTGAAGACCAGCGGCCGCAGTGGGTGGCCCTTGATACCGATCGCTTCAAACCCAACAATCACACCCGACCACAGCGCCACCGCGCCAAAGACAGAAAACCCGAAACGCGGCGAGTGATCTGGCGTAAAGGCGATCACGAGGGCACCGACGATCGCGGGCAGGGCTCGCAACAGCATCGACAGCCAGAGCTTGTCGGGTAGGTTGCGAATTCGATGGTCGCGGCTCACTGCCTCTTTAAACCCACTCATGAGCACTTCCTCCGATCTACGGCTAAGTCTATCGTCCACCCGATGCCACAGTCGTCTCGGCCGGTAAGCAGGATGCACACGGCTAGGTTGCGGGAAAAGCGTGGCACCGACGCCCCTAAGGCGTCGGTGCCACTTCAAATACTGTGCCCTACGGCTTCAGTGTGAACTCAATCTTTTCGGCCGCACTCTGGAAATCTGACTGCGACATCGTTCCGCTGCTGCACATACCCGCGAACATCATCATGTGATCACTTTCGGGGAAGGTGTGGACGGCCGCATAGGCTTCGGAGATGCCACTGAAATTACCCGAGAACTTCACCAGCAGGAATTCGACCTGCTCGCCGTTCGAGTCGGTGTAGGTGGCAGTGCCGAGGTCGTCGGCCTTACCGTTTGGGTCACCCATGGCGCTCAGGGCCGCGCCCATCTGGCCACGCATTTGGTCGGTGCTGACGCCACTGGCGCTGTCGGGCATAACCTGCGCCATGATCAGGCACGAGCCGTCGCTCGACATGGCGCTCATCATGTGCGGGTCACTACCCGCGTCGTACGGGGTGAAGTCACTACCGCCATAGCCTTCGATGCTGATGTCGCTGACGCCGGCGCGCGAGCTCAGGCTGTAGTCGCCACCGCCGCCGTTATCGTCGTCACCGTTATCGGTGTCGTCACCATTATCGCCGCCGCCATTATCGGTGTCGTCACCATTATCACCGCCGCCATTATCGGTGCCGCCGTTCCCACCGCCACCGGTGTCACTCGCCGGCTCCTCGGCGGTGTTCGACCCGTTGTCGCCGTTGTTCATCAGCGCCATAACACCAAAAACACCACCGACAACGAGCGCCACAGCGGCTACCGCGGCAACAATCCACACCCAGGGCGCGACACCCTTTTTCTCGGGTTCGGGCTGCCCGCCACCGTAGCCGTTTCCGGCACCTGCCGGCGGGTACTGGTCGCCATAACCGCCGCCAAACTGGTCGCCGTAGCCGTCGCCGTACTGACCGCCGTCGTAACCATAGTTGTCGTAACCGGCCTGTTCGCCGCCATAGACCTGCTGGGCATCCTGGCCACCGTACTGGCCGTATCCCTGCTGGTCACCGCCCTGCGAATAGGAGGCGTAGTCATTACCGCCGGCCTGCTGACCATACTGACCATGCTGGTCACCGCCCGGGTAGTTCGGGTCGTAGTTACCCTGCCCTCCGGCAGGCGGATACTGATTCGACATGCTTCCCTCCGCGTTGATGATGTTGCGGCTATCTTCGCACGCCTCGAGACTGCAGTCATTTTTTAGCGGGTAATTTCACGCCAGAGGATGACCAACAGTCCCGAAGCAGTGCAATGACCTCGGGATGATTCGAGGTGCGCTCGCTAGGGCTGCAGACCGGCGATCGCGGGACGGAAACCCAACCTGGTGTTTTCACAGCAGCCGGCCCGGCACACGTCATACCACGGACCAATGCCGGTACAGGCGGGACGATCTGCCTTCGGAGTACCGTCCAGCCGTTCTTCAACCAGATCGGCCAGGCCACTCACGAAAGCTGGATGTACGCCGGGGGTCGGGGTGCGTCGGAACGCCAGCTGCGCATCCGCCGCGCTCTGACGCGCCTCATTATCGAGATCCCAAAGCACTTCCATGTGGTCGCTCACAAAACCGACCGGCACCACGATCACGGCGCGCTTCCCCGCAGCCGGCAGGCCCTCGATCACATCGTTAATGTCGGGCTCGAGCCAGGGCTGGCTCGGCGGACCCGAACGCGATTGGTACACCAGCTGCCAGCTCAGCGGGGTGCCTCCCAGGCCCTCCTCGACGCTTGTCACAACAGCGCGCGATACCTCGAGGTGCTGCGCGGCGTAGGCACCACCAGCACCAAAGTCGCGGCTGTCGGGACCCGATTGCTCCGCATCCGCTGTCGGGATCGAGTGGGTCGTAAACAGCACCTCAATATCGTCTGGTTGCAGCTCGGGAAGTTCGGCCAGGATGCTGTCGATCGCCTCGCGCAAGCCCAGTTCGAAAGGCTTCACAAAACCCGGGTGGTCAAAGAACTGGCGCACCTTATCGATTTCGACCTCGCCGTTCAGCTGCAACGCCTCGAGCGCATCGGCGTAGTCTTCGCGGTACTGCCGGCATGACGAATACGATGCGTAAGCACTAGTGGCGATAGCAAGCAGCCGCTTCGCACCCGCTTCGTGCGCGTCGTTCAGCGCATCAACAATGTAGGGATGCCAGTTGCGGTTTCCCCAGTACACGGGCAGCTGGTGACCGCGCCGCTCAAGCTCGGCCGCGAGCGCATCGCGCAGCTGCCGGTTCTGGTCGTTGATGGGGCTCACCCCGCCGTGCGTGCGATAGTGCACTGCGACCTCTTCGAGCCGCTCATCCGGAATGCCGCGACCCGCGGTCACATTGCGCAGGAACGGAATAACATCCTCCTGCGCCTCGGGCCCACCGAACGAGGTGAGCAGGATGCCGTCGTAGTCAACTCCCGTTTTCACCCAGGCACTACCGTCGCGAGCAGGCTCGGTGGCTGCCGAAACCACCGCCCCCGGGCACAGCGGCGCATCCGATGCCGGTGCTGGCTTACGCCCGAGCGGTGACTGCGATGAATCCGAGTTGTTGCGTCCGAGATTTTGGGCCGCCAACTAGGCACCCGCCCCGTGTCGAAGCACCGTACCGAGCTCGTTCGCTGCAATACGACGACCCGCATAGAAGGGCGTCTCGTGACGCACGTGGCGACGCGCCTCGGTGTAGCGCAGATCACGCATCATATCGACGATCTCGTACAGCTCATCCGATTCAAATGCGAGCATCCACTCGTAGTCGCTAATCGCAAACGCCGCCACAGTGTTGGCGAGCACCGACTTGAACTTGCTGCCGCGCATCCCATGATCGCGCAGCATCTCGCTACGGTCAGCCTCGTCGAGCAGGTACCAGTCGTACGAGCGCACGAACGGGTAGATGCTGATCCACTTCTTTGGCTCTTTGCCGTACATGAACGCCGGCATGTGGCGCTCATTGAACTCGGCGGCACGGTGCACACCGAATACGTTCCAGGTGGTTTCGAGCTGTGCGAACAGCGCGGTCATCCGGATGCGGCGAATCGCGGCCTGCAGCGCCTCGGGGTCATCGCCGTGCAGCCACAGCAGCACATCGCCGTCATGCCGGAATCCCGACACATCGTAAAGACCACGAACCGTTACACCATTCGCAGTCACCTCGGCCACCGCAGCCTCAACGGCGGCGGTTGCGCCCGCCAGATCGTCAATATCCGGCGCCGATACCGGCCGACGGAAAACGGTGTAACTGGTGTACTGCGTGAGATTGCCAGAAGGCTGCATCGTTTCTGCCATGCCTCCAGCTTAGTCGGCAGTACCTCAAACCGGCCCGAGGTACGATGCGAATCTAGCGGCGGTCGGCACCACCGAGCACCGTCAGGCGCATCGTGGCATCGAGATCGCGCAGCTGGTCGATCACTTCGCTGGGCACACCATTCGAGCAGTCGGTAACGGCGTAACCGATGTTGCCGCTGGTGGCCAGCTGCTGACTGTCGATATTTGCGCCGGCGGCACCCAGCAGCGTGTTCACGCGAGCGAGCACATTCGGTTCGTTGCGGTGCAGGTGCAACAAACGCACACCGTCGCTGACCGGAGCCAGTTGAATCTCGGGGAGATTCACCGACATATAAGTCGAACCCGAGCTGAGGTAGTCGCGGAATTTACCGGCAACAAAACGACCGATACCCTCCTGCGCCTCGGCGGTAGAACCACCGATATGCGGGGTCAGGATCACATTGTCGAGCCCGCGCAGCACCGACTCAAACGGGTCGCCCATCTTCTTCGGTTCGTTCGGGAACACATCAACCGCAGCACCGGCAATGTGGCCCGATTCGATCGCCTCGCGCAGCGCCTCGTGGTCGACCACATGACCGCGCGACAGGTTGATGAGCAGCGAGCGCGGACGCATCATGGCGATAGTTTCGCGATCGAAAAGGTTGGCGTTTTCGGGGCGTCCGTCCACGTGAATCGAGACGGTTTCGACGGTCTCCAACAGCTCTTCGAGGGTGCGGCAGCGCACGGCATTACCGATGGCCATCCGGTCGACCACATCGTAGAAGTACACGTGCATCCCCAGCGCTTCGGCGAGCACCGACAGCTGCGACCCAACATTGCCGTAACCCACAATGCCCAGCGTGCGGCCGCGAACCTCATGCGACCCCTTCGCGGTTTTGTTCCACACGCCGTCGTGCATCATGCGGTTGTGGTCGCCGAGGTGACGGGCCATCGCGATGATCTCACCAATGGCGAGCTCAACCACCGAGCGCGTGTTCGAGTAGGGAGCGTTAAACACCACCACCGAGTGTTCGGCAGCGGCTTCGAGGTCGATCTGGTTGGTGCCGATCGAGAAGGCCCCCGCGGCGATCAGCTGCGGATGAGCTTCGAGCACTCGCCTCGTGAGCCGGGTCTTTGAACGAATACCGAGCAGCTGCACACCGTCGAGGGCTGCAATGAGCTCGTCCTCATCGAGGGCACCCTTACGGGTTTCAACCTCAATTCCTTCGCCTTCAAGAATTCGGGTCGCGTCGGGGTGGATGTTCTCGAGAAGCAGTGCCTTCATGCCCCTTATCTTACGACTCTGATGAATACCGTTCACGGCACCCCGCATCTCACCACCCGGGCGCACGACTAACTGCGATACGGTGTGTTTTCAAAACTCACGCAGCAGACCCGGTCGATGAACGTGCTCAGGAGGTGCGATGGCACAATCCAAACCTGCCCGCACCCGACTGTATTGGATGGATGCGCTGCGAGGCCTGGCCGTCATCCTGATTGCCTTCAATCACTCGCTAGATTTCCCCCGCCAGTTCGGATTCGATTTCCGATTCGAGGGGCGCCAAATCCTTTTTGGCTCGCTGGAGCCGTACCGGGTGCCGCTATTGATGGTGCTCTCGGGGTTGCTCCTGCTGCCCTCGCTAAAAAAACCGCTCGATACCTATCTATGGGGCAAAGTTTCACGCATCCTGTGGCCCTACCTCGTCTGGGGTGCGCTCACCGCCGTGACAGTGGTCGACCAGGTCGATCTGTTCAATATCAACTACTGGCGTTCGGGACCGCTGCACCTGTGGTATTTGGCCGTGCTGCTCGGGGTGTACCTGGTCGCACCACTGGTGCGGTTCATTCCCGCCGCAGTGCTCGCACTCATCGGACCGATCACGCTGCTACTGATTGGCGAAACCGACCAGGACATCCGCTTTTTTCTGTTCTGGAGCTTTTTCTTCTTCACCGGAGTAGCCCTCGCTCCCCATCTGACTCGCCTACAGCAGCTGGGGGTCTGGTTCCCGATCGTGATGGGAACCGCCGCAATTGTCTTTGCCTACGCATCCGTGAACCGAATCATCCTGGTGCTCCCCGACTATCCGCTCGGGGTGTTCGCTTCGCTTCCGGGGCTGGCTTTTTTGCTGTGGCTGGCGCCACGGCTACCGCGATTGCCCTTCCTTGAATTCGTTGGGCGCCACTCGATCGTGATGTTCTGCGCGCATCCGGTGTCGATGCTGCTTGCGGCACGGGCACTCGCCGTCTGGGAGGTCGCGCTCCCACCAGTTATTACCTGGCTGATCATCGCCCTGTTCACTTTCGGCTTCCCGCTGCTGCTGACCTACGCCTATCGCTATATGTACTGGTTATTCGAGCTGCCCGTTCGCATCGACCAGCTGCGCCGGCTATTCACCCGGCCAAAATCAGCAGCGTGACACCATAGGCTCCGATGCCACCGATCAGGCTCAACAGGATATTCCAGCGCCACAGATGCAGCCCGGCGGTGACCACAACCCCAACGGTGGGCGCCACCCAGTCGATGCCGACAAAACTCGTGTCGCGCAGCGAATAAACCACCAGCACCGTCATCACCCCGATTGGCAGCAGCAGGCTGAGCTCACGCACAACGGGTTGTTCACGCAACCACTTACCGAACGCAAACGGCAGTGCACGCAACGCAAAGGTGACGATCGACATCACCGCAATAATCGCAATCGAGTGAGTCGGGTTCATCCAGCCGCTCGCCTCCGAACCATCACCACTACCAGAGCAACCACCAGGTACGAGAGCATCGAGGTGACGAGCATTGCTTCACGGGCAGCCACCACGGCGATCACCGAAATCAGCAGCGCGGCGGCGGCGAGCCCAAACTCACGACTGCGTTTGAGGGCTTCTAGCGACAGCACCACGAACAGCGCCGTCATCGCAAAGCCCATAAAGCTGAGATCAAACGGAATCGCGGTGGCCGCGAGCGCCCCCGCCAGCACGCTGCCCGACCAGTAGATATGTGTGGAGATCTGGACGGTGACCATGCGGGTTGGGGTCAGGTCGTCCGGGTTCTTCGATCCGAGCACCGCATACGACTCATCGGTGAGCGCGTGAATGGAGTAGAGCCGCAGAGGTAGCGGCCGGATGCGTTCGAGCGGCACCGAGAGACCATAAAAGACGTGGCGTGCGTTCACGAAAAACGTGGTCGTGGCAACAGCCGGTAGCGGCGCTCCGGTGAGCAGCATCGACACCGCGAGAAACTCGAGCGAACCGGCGAAGACAAACAGCGCGGTGATCGGCGCCCAATACCAGTCGAGCCCCAGTGCAACGGCGTACATCCCAAACGACAACCCGAGCGGAAGGAACGCAAACAGCACCGGGAAGCTGTCGACCAGCCCCTGGCGCACGTCTTGCCCCAGGGCCGCGGTCGCTCGTTTCATACCCGCCATTCTCACGCCAGTTTGCACCGGGGCCAAACCGGTGGTGGCACCGTGACTGATTGCAGTGGAACACGTAAGCCCGCTAGTGATGGGGTAGATGGTTACTCGACCGCAGTTACCGTTACGGCCAGCGAGCGGGACTAGCTGTGGCTGTGGTCGGCTACCAAGCTGCTGAAGCGATCAATGTAGTTCTGCAGGAACGCCACAGTCGATTCGCGCACGATCGTGTCACCGCCGTCGAACAGCTCCGGTGATTGTGACAGGAACACCTCTGGCTGCCCCAATGTCGGCATATCGAAGTAGGAGAGCGCCAGGCGCAGATTCTTTTGCGACGAGTAGCCACCCATTCGGCCCACCGAGTGGCTGATGATGCCCACCGGCAATCCCTTCCAGGCCACATCACTATTGGGCTTGGAACCAATATCGACTGCGTTCTTCACACACGCCGGAATCGTGCGGTTGTTCTCGGGTGTCACAAACAGGATGCCGTCAGAGGCTTTGATCGTGTTTCGGAAGGCGGTGTATTCGGTGGGGACTGGCTTGTCGGTGACCTCAGGGTCGTCGTAGTCGAAGTCGTAGAGCGGAAGATCTCGAATCTCGACGATGCTGACCCGGTAGCCCTCGGGGAACAGCGGGATGACGTTCTGCGCAATCTTTCGCGCGAACGAGCCGCGGCGCAGACTGCCGACAATTACGCTGATGTGCTTGGTCATTGAGTTGATTCACTTTCGTAGGTGGTGGGTTCAGTGGCAGTGCAGTGGTCATGACACCTGGCCACAGCAGCATCTGTTCGCTGCCGGTTGCCGGTCGACTCAGTTGGTGAAGCGGGCTCAGCTTTGAGGCGGTATAAATGGTCGCGCCCCAAACGCTGGCGGCGGACCTGCACGGTGGGACACCTCAATGAAGCGATCGAGTTTGGCTCTGTCCATGGCATCTTCCGCGCGCAACAAGACCCCGAGCAGCGAGAAGAGACCGCCAAGCACCGCATCTCGTTTGGCGCTGGTGCACAACAATCGATGGGCCGCAGGCTGGTTACCTTCGCGGATCGCCTCGAACAACGCGATGGTTTCGAGCCACGAGCCACTGTCGGGACGCGGCATAGGTTCGGGAGATGGCTTAGAAGTTCCAGTCGTCATCCGTGGTGTCCTCTCCCTTGCCAATGACGTAGCTCGATCCCGAACCACTGAAGAAGTCGTGATTCTCGTCGCTGCCGGGTGAGAGCGCAGCCAGGATCTCGGGTTTTACCTGCGTTTCTTCGGCGGTGAATCGCTGCGGATAGCCGAGGTTCATGAGGGCTTTGTTGGCGTTGTAGCGCACAAATACCGCGACATCATCCATGAGTCCGAGCGGCTCGTAGAGTTCTCCCGAGTACTGCAGTTCGAGTTCATAGAGCTCTTCGAGCAGTGCAAAGGTGAAGTCGTGCATTTCTGCCTGTTTGGCTTCGCCATAGGTTTCGAGCCCGCGCTGGTATTTGTAGCCCGAGTAATACCCGTGCACTGCTTTATCGCGCAGGATCAGCCGGATCATATCGGCGGTGTTGGTGAGGGTTGCGTGCACCGAGAAGTGCAGCGGCAAATAGAACCCGGCGTACAGCAGCAGTGATGAGAGCAGCGTCGATGACACCTTCCGCTTCAGCGGATCCGACCCGTAGTAGTGCTGCAGCACCTTTTTGCACCGTTCCTGCAGCAGATCGTTGCCGATTGCCCAGCGATAGGCCGAGTCGATTTCGGGGGTTGAGGTGAGCGTCGAGAACACCGACGAGTACGAGCGGGCATGCACCGACTGCATGAACGCGATGTTGGTGTAGACGGCCTCTTCGTGCTCGGTGCGCGCATCCTGAATCTGGCAGATCTCACCGACGGTGGCCTGCACGGTGTCGAGCATGGTCAGACCCGTAAACACCCGCATGGTGAGGGTGCGTTCCACTTCGCTCATTTGCTGCCAGGCCGGCAGGTCGTTTGAAAGCGGCACCTTCTCGGGGAGCCAGAAGTTGGCGGTGAGCCGATTCCACACTTCGAGATCTTTGTCGTCGGCGATGCGGTTCCAGTTGATGGGGCGCAGCCGCGCGGTGGGGTCATGCCGATAACTCGGCGGAGTGACCGAGAGTTCGGTGACGAGTCGAGGGGATGCAGATGAGTCGGTCATACAGGTTGTCCTTCGGTGATCAATGGTTGGCTGCGTTCGGAAGCTGACGGATCGCGCAAATCGATGGGCTTCGGCTGGATGCGCGCCCAAAACTCGGTGAGTCCCTCGTTGACCCGCTCCACATCCCGGTCGGTGCCGAGCAGTTCGAAGCGATAGAGCTCGGGCACCCGACACTTGGCCGAGATAATGGGGCCAGCGAGGCAGTAGTACTCACCGAAGTTGGTGTTTCCGGCGGTGATGACGCCGCGAATGAGGGCGCGATTGGCGGGGTCGTTGAGAAACTGGATCACCTGCTTGGGCACGGCGCCGCTACGTTCTCCCCCGCCATATGTGGGAACGACCAGTACAAACGGCCGGGTGACCCGAATCATCCCCTCAACTCGGGGGCGCAGCGGAATGCGAACCGCATCTCGATCAAGCCGGTCGACGAACCGCCGGGTGTTTTCGGAAACGCTCGAGAAGTACACCAGGTCGGGTGAGTCGGCTCCTTCCAAGACCCGCACGTCCTGGGTGGTACAAACTGATCGGCGCACACTTGCACCTGTGCTCATTTCACTCCCCCTCCAACTCGCCACAACATCTAGTGGGCATTCAGGCAATCAGCACAACATCTAGTGTCTGATTGAACAGTACACCCTCAAGTACGACACGCCCATGCTTGAGAGTTCGTGTTGCCGAACATTAGAGTTGGCGCAAGTATCAGGGTGGCTGCGAACCGTCCGATTCGCGGTTCCACACGGGCTGTGCGCGGCCCGAAAGTCAACGAGTGAGGTTGTGCGATGAGCGAACCGAACAGGATTCCAATTCCTGACGAAATTTCCAACGAGAGCATCCGAACGTTCGTATCCGAATGGGCCAAGATCACCGAACCCGAGCGCATCGAGCTAGTTTCGGCGGCCGACGATGCCAGGCTCATCAATGAGGCGCTCGCTGCCGGTGAGCTCTTTCCCGCCGGTGACAACCGCTACTATTCGCGGTCACACCCGGGCGACACCGCCCGCTCTGAAGAGCGCACGCTTGTGGCCACCTCCAACCCCGCCGATCGCGGTCGCTACAACAACTGGCAGCCGACAGCGGAAGTGAAGCCGCAGCTCATCGAACGGATGCGCGGCGCATCCCGAGGCAAGACAATGTATGTCGTCCCCTACCTCATGGCACCCACCGGTAGCCCGCTTGCTCCCTATGCCGCCGGTGTCGAACTCACCGACAATCGCGGCGTCGTGCTGCAGATGATCCGCATGGCTCGCGTGGGAATCGACCACTTCGCCACGCTTACCGACCCCGACTTCTTTGTGCGCGGCGTGCAGGTCACCGGCAATCCGGATGCACTCGGCCACGGCACTGCCAATGACCAACGACTGTTCGCCACCATTGCCGACGAGCGCACCATCCTCCACTTTGGCTCGGCTTACGGCGGCAATGCCCTCCTCGGCAAAATCGCGCACGCCCTACGTCAAGCCTCCTACGACGGCCGCAGTTCAGGTCGATTCCTCGCAGAACAGTTCCTGCTGCTCGGCGTTCGCGACCTCGAAACCGGCAAGACCGCACATATCTGCGGCGGGTTCCCCAGCGCCTCCGGCAAAACGAACCTGGCCATGACGCTACCGCCCCAAGCACTCGGAGAGCGATACCGGGTTGACTTCTACGGCGACGATATTGCCTGGATGTGGGTGGATGACGACGGCTGCCTACGCGCAATCAACCCCGAAAACGGCGCCTTTGGCGTAGCCAAGAACACGAACGAACTCACGAATCCGACCGCAATGGAAGCAATCGCACCGGGTTCGGGAGCCATCTTCACCAACACCGCCTACAACGAACGCACCGGCGAGGTGTGGTGGGAGGGACTCACCCCGCAGCCACCAACCAACCTCGATGGCTGGCTCGACTGGACCGGCGCATCGATTGCCGAGCGTCAACCAGCAGAGCAATCCGCACCGTGGGCGCATCCGAACAGCCGATTCACGGTGGCACTCGACCGCATCCCCAACCTCGCTGCTGATGCCGCCGACCCCGCCGGTGTGGTGGTGGACGCCATTATCTTCGGTGGCCGCACCCGCGACCGCGAACCACTCATTCGCGCGATCGAAACGGTTGCTGACGGTGTCTACGACGGGCTCACGCTGGGCGCCGAGGCAACATTTGCCGCCGAGGGCCTCGACGGCCAGCTGCGATACGACCCCATGTCGATGCGTCCATTCTTCTCGTACTCCGAAGGCCGCTACGCCCAGCACTGGCTCGACGTGTTGAGTCAGGTGCGACAGCTGCCCGTTTTCGCGCACGTCAACTGGTTCCAGCGCGCCCCTGAAGATGGGCACTACCTGTGGCCCGGCTACCGCGAAAACTTGCGCGCACTCAACTGGCTGATGCAGTACCGAGCGGGAGATGTACACGGACAGCAGACCCCGGTGGGCGTTATCCCAACGGCAGCCGAGCTCGACCTCAGCGGACTCGAGATTCCCGCGGCCGATCTCGAACAGCTGCTGCAGATCGACACCGACCGCTGGATGGAAGAGTGCCAGTACCGGCAAGAACACCTGGCAGAACTGCCCGACCTTCCCGCCGAGATTTGGGATGCGCATCGCAAGCTGCGCGCGGCGCTCGCCGAGCAAGCGTCTGTGGCTGAACCTTCTGCATCTGCCATCACTGGGGAGTGAGCGAGCATAATCGTGGAAACAAAATGACCCCCAGCCGAGGATTACATCCCAGGTTGGGGGTCATTTCACATGGTGCGCAAGGGGGGACTTGAACCCCCACGCCCGCAAAGGCACACGGACCTGAACCGTGCGCGTCTACCAATTCCGCCACTCGCGCGCGACTGACAACGTTACCACTAACTGAACCAAAATGCGAAATGCATCCACGCTTGCCAGGTTTCGAAGCCACAATGATTCGCATGAACCCGCACCAAACCACCAGGGTTTCAGCCAATCCAACTACACTGCGAGCAAAGCATCTTCGTGACCCGGTCACGAGGTTCACCGAGACGGCTGCGGCCATGAAGGATGAATGTGGGATTTCTCGACAAATTTGAACGTGGGCTTGAACGGGCCTTTAATGGCGCGTTCGCCAAGACGTTCCGGTCGGGTCTGCAGCCGGTAGAAATTGTGGCTGCCCTCAAACGCGAACTCGACACTCGCGCCGCCGTTGTCTCACGTGATCGGGTGCTGGTTCCCAACGAGTTCCAGGTCGTCGTTTCGGCCAGCGACTACGACCGCCTCAACACCCTGGGTAATTCGCTACAGAACTCACTGCTCGACGAGATCGAGCGGCATGCGGTGCAACAGCACTATCAGTTCGCCGGCCCGATTTCAGTGCAGCTCATCGCTTCTGAACAGCTCAGCGAGGGCCAGCTCGAGGTGAACTCACGCTCGGTCGAGGGCCGGGTCAACTGGGTTCCGGTGCTCGAAGTGGCAGGGCAGCGCTTCCCCATCCAGTCGGGGTCGAATGTGATCGGTCGCGGCAGTGATGCACACATCACCATCAACGACAACGGCGCCTCACGGCGTCACGCCGAAGTGATCTGGGATGGGCAACGCGCGGGGCTGCGCGACCTGGGTTCAACCAACGGCACCAAACTCAATGGCCGGCGGATCGCGCAGGCCGCCCTCGAACCCAATTCGCTCATTGAAATCGGCCGCACACAGCTTCAGTTCCGTATCGTGCCCCAGGCTGAACCGAGCACTGCAACCCGTCACATGCACAACCCGGGAGGTCGTCGATGAGCGGTGAATTGACGATGCTCGTGATCCGCCTCGTCTTTTTGGCGATGATGTGGATCTTCATCTTTTCGATCATCTACGCGCTGCGCAGCGATCTATTTGGTTCCCGATCGCAGGACTACCAGAAGGCGATGGAACAGCAGCAGTCGCGGCAGCAAACCTATGCGGCAGCCCCACAACAGGCCCCCGTTGCGGTTGGTGCTGGCGCGCCGGCAGCTGCGGCCAGCGAACCCGCCGAACTCACTCGCCTGGTGATCACCTCGGGACCGCGCCGCGGTGAAGAGCTCTCGCTCAGCCAGGCCCCCATCTCGATCGGCCGGGCAAGCGACTCAGACCTTGTCATCAGCGACGACTACACCTCCACCCGCCACGCCCGCCTGCTCAACTGGGACGGCCGCTGGATGGTACAAGACCTCGACTCAACTAACGGCACCTTCGTCAACGGCGAGCGAGTATCCCAGCCAACCGAACTGCGCCGGGGCGTCTCGGTGCGCATCGGCACGACCTCGTTTGAGCTCCAATAGGTGCGGTGAACGACACTATGGTCAAATTCGTGCGCGCGGGCGCAGTTTCACACGTCGGTCGAGTGCGGGCTAATAACCAAGACTCGGGATTTGTGGGAACCGTGCTGCACGGCGTTGCCGACGGTATGGGCGGCCACGCCGGTGGTGATGTTGCGTCGTCAATCGCCGTGAAGCACATCGCCGCCCACGAAGAGCGCTACGAAACCGTTGCAGAAGCCAAAACGGGCCTCACCGCGCTGCTGCACGAAGCAAACGAACTGATCATCGAGGCCGTTGCCGAGCATCCCGAACTCGCCGGGATGGGCACCACCGCCGACCTCATTACGCTCGTCGGGGACCAGCTGGTGATCGGTCACATTGGCGACTCGCGCGTATACCGCTATCGCGACGGTGAACTGCACCAGGTCACCGTCGACCACACCTTCGTGCAACGACTGGTGGATGCTGGCCGCATCACCCCCGAAGAAGCACTCGTGCATCCCCGCCGCTCGGTGCTGATGCGCGTGCTCGGCGATGTCGAAACCGAACCGGATGTCGACACCTACGTGTTCGACGCGGTTGCCGGCGACCGCTGGCTGCTGTGCTCAGACGGGCTCACGGGCTATGTCGACGAAGACCGCATCAGCGAAGTGATCGGCCGCAGCAATGAATCATCCCGCGAAATCGGTGACGATCTCATCCAGCTCGCCCTCGACAACGGCGCACCCGACAACGTCACCGTCGTCGTGCTTGAAATCGGTGAGACCGAGCTCGAGCCCATCCGCCCGAAAATCGTGGGTTCGGCCGCCAACCCGCTGCGCTACGAAGCCAGCGAGCCCAAGCGTCGCGTGCGTCGCATGCTGCCGGATGTGCTGCAATCGCGTCGCCGCATCGCCGCCCGCCCCGAAAACGAAGAGTTCGTGGCGCCCAGCGACGAATACCTCGACCGGCTCATCGCCGAAGACCGCAATATGCGGCGTTGGCGTCGAGTCACCTGGGCAGCAAGCCTCCTGCTCGTGCTCAGCATTGTGGCCGGAGCCATGGCGCTCGCCTACGACTGGACTCAGCGCCAGTACTACGTGGGCATCGACAACGATCGAGTGGCCATCTACCAGGGCGTCAGCGCCCAGCTCGGCCCGGTTTCGCTCAGCCAAGTTGTCGAATCAACCAACCTCGAAGTTGAAAAGCTTCCCGTCTACCAGCAGATGCAGGTGACCTCGACCATCCCGTTCGGTTCGCTTGAAGATGCGCGAGCACTCGTCGAAAGGCTCGAACGTGCAATCGACTAGTACCGCTCCACAAGTGACGCCCACAACGCAGCGACCCCGCGAACGCAAGCAGGGACTGCGCAATATGGAACTCGGGTTCCTCATCTTCGCCATGGTGATCGTGCTGGCGGCACTGCTGCAGGTGCAGTTGGGCGTGACCGGCGAGTTCGACAGCCGGGTGCTGATACTGCTCGGCGCGGTGGCGGCGCTGATGTTCGGGATGCACATCGTGCTGCGGTTCCGCGCGCCGCAGGCCGACCCGTTTTTGCTGCCGATTGCCGCCACCATCAACGGCCTCGGCATCACGATGATTTATCGCCTCGACCTCGTGAACGAGTCGAACAAGCACGCCGTCATTAATTCATCCACCGCACAGATTGTTTACACCGCGCTCGCCATCGCAATTGCCATTGCGGTGCTGTTCTTGTTGCGCAATCACCGCGTGCTACAGCGCTACACCTATGTGTTCGGTTTTGCCGCACTGGTGCTGCTATTGCTGCCGATGATTCCCGGCCTGGGGGTTTCAACCGCGAGCGCCCGAGTGTGGATCTCGATTGCGGGGTTCAGCTTCCAGCCCGGTGAAATTGCCAAGATCGCGCTGGCCATCTTCTTCGCCGGTTATCTCGTTACCGCGCGCGATTCGCTCTCGATGGTGTCGCGGCGGTTCCTCGGCCTGCGGCTGCCGCGGATGCGTGACCTCGGTCCCATCCTGGTGGTGTGGGCGGTGTGTATGGCGGTTCTGGTGCTCCAGCGCGACCTGGGCACCTCGCTGCTGTACTACGGCCTGTTCCTGGTGATGATTTTTGTTGCCACCGGTCGCCTATCGTGGGTGCTCATCGGTGTCGGCCTGTTCGTTGGTGGCGGTCTGGTGCTGGCTTCGAGCTGGGGGTACGTGCAGCGCCGCCTCGAAGCTTGGCTCAATCCGTTCGACCCCGCCCTCTACGATGCCACCGGTGGCAGCTATCAGCTCGTTCAGGGCCTGTTCGGGCTCGGCAACGGCGGCCTGATCGGCACCGGCCTTGGGCTCGGACACCCCTATCTCACGCCGGTTGCTGAGAGTGACTTCATCATCTCGGCCCTCGGTGAAGAACTCGGTATGGCCGGATTGTTCGCGATTCTTGCGCTGTACCTGATCATGGTGGCGCGCGGTCTGCGCATCGGTCACACCGGCGGGGATGATTTTGGTCGCCTGCTTGCCACCGGCCTGTCGTTCACGCTGGCCATTCAGGTGTTCATTGTTGTCGGTGGTGTCACGCGCGTTATTCCGCTTACGGGGCTGACCACGCCATTTTTGGCCGCCGGTGGATCGAGTCTGATCGCCAACTGGATCATCGTCGCCATTCTGTTGCGGTTGAGCGACACGATCCGACGTGACGATGCGGTACCAGCTATTGGAGGTGCGGCTTGAGTAAAAACATTCGCCTGGTGGGCATTTTTGTGCTCGTCATGTTTCTCGCGCTTTTTAGCTCGGCAACCTACATCCAGGTTTTTCAGGCCCAGTCGTTGGCCGAAGACGGCCGCAACCGACGTGCGCTACTCGCCAGCTATGAGGTGCAGCGCGGGCCGATCCTGGTGGATGGCTCGCCAATCGCCATGTCACAACCCGACAATTCTCAATACCAGTACCAGCGCGTGTACACCGACCCCGAGCTCTACGGCACGGTGACCGGCTATTTTTCGGCCACCCAGGGCTCGATGGGGATTGAGCAGGCCATGAACGCCGAACTTGCCGGCACGAGCGATTCGCAATTTTTTACCAGCCTGCGAAGCATGTTCACGGGCGAACAACCCGCCGGCGCCGCGGTCGAGTTGACGCTCAACCCGGATGGTCAGCGCATTGCTGCCGAGATGCTCGGCGACCTCAAAGGTGCGGTGATCGCGATCGATCCGGCAACCGGCGCCATCCTCACGATGTATTCAACGCCGGGATACGACCCGAACAATCTCGCGATGCACGACGACCGGCAGGTTATCGAGAACTATCAGAAGCTTGAAGCCGACCCCGACAACCCGCTTTTTAACCGGGCCATCGGTGGTTCGCTCAACCCGCCCGGTTCAACGTTCAAACTTGTGGTGGCCACGGCGGCACTCGAATACGGCATTGTGAAGCCCGACACCAAAATTCCAAACCCCCCAACTTGGAAGCTGCCCGGCACAAACCACGTGGTGAATAACCCCTCCTGGGGTCAGCGCTGCGGTGGGGGTGATTCTGAAACCACCACGCTGCGCATCGCTCTGCAGTACTCGTGCAATATTCCGTTTGCGCAATTGGCAATCAAGATTGGCGAAGACCGACTGCGCACCGTTGCCGAACGCTTCGGTTTTAACGACACCTTCGACGTGCCGATGACGTCGGCTGCAAGCGTTTTCCCCGAGGGGCCGATGGATGATGCACAGCTCGGCCTGACCGGTTTCGGGCAGGACAATCTGCGCACCAGCCCGCTGCAGATGGCGCTCGTGTCGGCCGGTGTGGCAAACAACGGCGTACTGATGGAGCCGACGGTGGTGAAAGAGGTGCTTACTCCCTCGCTAGATGTGCTTGAATCGCAGCGCATCAAGGAGTACGGCCGGGTCATGAGCGAAGAAAATGCCAAGCTCATGCAAGACATGATGCGCAATAACGTCGACAATGGCGCGGCAGACAATGCCCGAATTGACGGTGTGGCAGTTTATGGAAAAACTGGTACCGCCGAGAACGGTGACGACGACCCGTACACGCTGTGGTTCACTGGATACGCGGAGCTTAATGGTCGCCAGGTCGCCGTTGCGGTGGTGCTGGAAGATGGTGGCGGAATGGGACAGTCGGGATACGGCAATGGCTTGCCGGCGGCAACTGGACGAGAAGTAATGAAGGCGGTGCTTGGCGTATGAGGCCGGGTCAGGGAGTGACATTTGGGAGCCGATACCAGCTCGGCAACCGAATCGCCATTGGCGGCATGGGCGAGGTGTGGGAAGCCACCGACCTCGTCATCGGTCGCCAGGTCGCCATCAAAATTCTTAAAGACGAGTACATGGGCGACCCCGGGTTCCTCGAGCGATTCCGCGCCGAGGCTCGCCATGCTGCGCTCGTTAACCACGAGGGCATCGCAAACGTCTACGACTACGGTGAAGAAGACGGCTCGGCGTATCTGGTGATGGAGCTCGTACCGGGCGAAGCGCTATCAACCATTCTCGAACGCGAACGAGTGCTGCCGGGCGAGCAGGTCATGGACATCATCGCCCAGACCGCTTCCGCACTCGGTGCCGCCCATAAGGCGGGCCTGGTACACCGCGACATCAAGCCCGGAAACCTGCTGATCACTCCCGATCACCGGGTCAAGATCACCGACTTTGGTATCGCCCGCATCGCCGACCAGGTGCCGCTGACCGCCACCGGCCAGGTGATGGGCACCGTCCAGTATCTTTCGCCCGAACAGGCATCCGGACATCCCGCATCCCCCTCGACCGATATTTATTCGCTCGGTGTGGTGGGCTATGAGTGCCTGGCCGGCCGCCGTCCCTTTACCGGCGAATCGCAGGTGGCGATCGCCATGGCGCACATCAATGACGAGCCGCCGGCACTGCCGGTGACGGTTCCCGAACCGATGCGCAATCTCGTGATGTCGGCCCTCGCCAAAGATCCGGCCGACCGGCCCGAATCGGCCGAGGCGTTTGCCCGAGCCGCCCGCGCGCTGCGGGATGGTGATGTTCAGCGGGCCGCACAGGCCGTACCCGCAGTGGCACCGGGCGGCGCCGGACCGAGCACGGCGCCCCTTGACCAGACGCAGGTCATGCAGCCCACCCGGCCCACCTCGGTACTGGATGATGGCCCGCGGGATAATTTTGATGCACTACTGGCTGGCGGCCCCACCGATACCGCCCCTGGCCAGGACATTAACGAAACCGCGGAGCATCAGCCGGAAGGGCTGCTCGATGATGACGGCAAGAAGAAAAAAGACAATTGGCGCTGGGTGCTCGTGGGCGCCATACTGCTACTCGCCGTAGCGATCGGGCTGTTCGCGGTGGCCATGATGAATAACGCCGGCGATAACGAGCCGCTGCCGACGAGCAGCACCTCGGCGCCGCCGAGCATCACCACCCCGCCCACCAACACCCAGGCCGAAACGGTTGCGCTCGATGGCAGCGACTTTGAGGGTCTGAGCTGGGACACAGCGGCCGAACGGTTGCGCTCAATGGGGCTGTTCCCCGAAAAAGTGGTTGCGGGCGCGGCGCCTTCAACCGACAAGGTCGGCACCGTTGAGCGCATCAACCCCACCGGTAACGTGCGGCTTGGTTCAACTATCCAGGTTTCGGTTTATGGCGATTTAGCAACCCCGCCAGCGCCCGAAAAGCCCACTGGCACGCCGAAACAGGGCTCGGTAGAGCTGAGCTGGCCGGAGTACACGAGCTGCCCGGATGGCACTTCGGTTGACAAGTACGTCGTGACAGTTGACGCCGTGGATGCGCAGGGCAACCAGCGCCCCGGCGAATCGGGCCCCACCGACAGCTCCGGCACCTCGGTCAGCATCGGTGTGAGCAGTGATATAGCAAGGGTGATCGTCACCTACAAGGCAGTCTGCTCGGGTACCGAATCGGAGGCTTCGGAGAGCGCCGAGTTTACGATTCCGCAACCGGTTCCCACGCAGAGTGCCCCTGAAACCGAGCGTCCATAACGACAATTCCGGTGGGAACGTTCCTGAACGGGAACTTTCCCACCGGTTGTTGCATCACACCAATGTAGTAACAGGTTTGTCGTTCCGCTTTTCGGCTGTGGCTGTCGTCAGTAGGATGGCTATTTATGCCTCCCGTTACACTTCGGGAGGCCGCAGCAATTGAAGGAGTCGAGTCGGTGATACAGGGCGAGCGCACTCTCGCCGGTCGATACAGCATCGGCCGACGAATTGGTCGCGGTGGTATGGCTGAGGTGTATGCGGCCACCGACGAACGTCTCGGCCGTCGAGTAGCGGTGAAGCTGCTGCACACCAACCTGGCCACCGAAAACGAATTCCGCTCCCGATTTCGCCGCGAAGCGCAGGCTGCCGCGCGAATGACTCACCCGACCATCGTGCGGGTGTTTGACGCTGGTGAAGACCAGTTCGTGCGCGCAGACGGGTTTGAGGTCACCGTGCCCTACATCGTGATGGAGTACATCGACGGTGTGCAATTGGGAGAGCTCATCGGCACCCCGGCACTCACGCCGGAAAAAATTGCCAAGTACATGGCGGGGCTACTCACCTCACTCGAATACTCACACCGGGCGGGTGTGGTGCACCGCGATATCAAACCGGGCAATGTGATGATCACCACCGACGACCAGGTGAAAGTCACCGACTTCGGTATTGCCCGAGCGATCTCCGACACCGCCGGTACCATCGCCCAAACCACGGCGATTTTGGGTACCGCCTCATATTTTTCACCCGAGCAGGCCCGCGGTGAAACCGTTGACGGCCGCAGCGACCTCTACTCGGCCGGTGTTGTGCTCTACGAGATGCTCACCGGTCAGGTGCCGTTCCAGGGCGACTCGGCGGTTGCGGTCGCCTACCAGCACGTCACCGAACCGCCCAAGCGGCCCAGCCAGGTCAATCCCGCCGTCACCCCGGCTCTCGATGCCGTGGTGCTCAAAGCACTCGCCAAGCGGCGAGAGGATCGCTACCAGACGGCCGCCGAGTTCCGCGCTGATCTGCTGGCCGCCTTTGACGGCGTGATGCCGGCATACGCCACCCAGCAGGGTGTCGATCAAACACCCACTGAGCTGTTCGGTCCCGGACCCACTGCGGTGGATGCCACCGAATCGGCCCTTAATTCGATGCGAGACGATGACGACCGCGCCCCGCAGGTGCAGCGTCGTCCCCCGGCCATGTGGATTTGGGGGGCAGCCGCGCTGGTCACTGCGGTGGTGATTGGTGTCGTCATTTGGGTGATGTCAATTTCTGGACAGCCTTCGGTGCCGGATGCTTCGGTGACCGTTCCCGATGTGGTTGGGATGCAAAAATCCGAGGCGGTAAAGGCGCTCGAGGATGCCGACCTCAAGGTTCAGGTGGCCACTTCGCCGAGTGACGATGTGGCCGTCGATGAAGTGATGAGTTCAAACCCGCCGGCGGGTGCATCCGTAGCGTTCGAATCGACCGTGAAGATCACCGTATCTGCCGGCCCTGATTCGGTGAGGGTTCCAAACCTCAGCGGCCTGAGCGCCGACGATGCAAAGAAGGCGCTCGAGGATGCCGGCCTGAAGGTTGGGGCGATCACCAGTGAAGACGCGCCGTACGTGCCAAAAGATCAGGTTGTTCGTTCCCAACCCGCAATTGGTTCATCCGCGGCCCCCGGCTCTGCCGTAGACCTGTGGGTGTCAAACGGGCAGGTGACCATCCCCGATGTGACCGACGAGCCACTTGCCGACGCTGAGGAAGTGCTCGGTGGCCTCGGGTTGATGATTACCCGCGATCCCGACACCAGCTGTCCGGCCGATCCGTCATACACGGTGACCAAGATGTCTCCGGGGCCGGGCCGCGTTGACCAGGCCAGCGAGGTGAAACTCACCTATTGCGACGGTGACGACAACCCCGAACCGACCGACATCGACAATGAAACCCTGCCGAATCCACCCGGCGGTGGCGGTGATGATGACGACGACAATTAGTTCGTCGCGTCGATGAACCGTCGGTGACACGACGCAATAAAAGCTGAAAGACCTCTCGTGCGAGTTGGGGCACTTTTGCCACCATTACGCACGAGAGGTCTTGCTATTTGAATCGAGCTACGACAGCGGCGGCGCCGCCGAAACCCCGAGGTCTCCATCCTCGAGCAGGTCGGGCAAGAAGGTGTCGACCCACGGGTAAACCCACTGGATCAGCACCCAAACCAGTACCGCCAGAATCGCCAGCAAAATCAATAGCTTCACCGGCCATGGCCCCGGCAAGCCTCGCCAAATGGCTCCGTACAACTGTGATGCTCCTCTTTAGTCTGCGTTACCGCCGTGGTCTTTACCGCCCGACTGTTCGCGCAGCTCGTAGGCGTACTTGATCTCGGCAGGTGGTCCATCCTCACGCGGCGTGAAGTCGACCAGCGTGAAATAGCTGATGATGCGCTCTTCCATTGACCACGAAGGGTTGCAGGTGATCATGGTGAGCACGCGCTCGTTTTTCGGCAGATCGGGGTGGTGGGGCACTCCCGCCAGTACGTCGACCGCCGTGGGCACCACATACTCGCCCGAACGGAACTCGTAGGTGTACCATCCGTCGACGGTTTCGAGATAGACCTTGTCGCCCAGCATGAGCCGGTCGAGGTCACGGAAGGCACCGCCGTAGGTGTTGCGATGCGCGGCAAGGGTGTAGTTTCCCTTGCCCCCGGGAGGTGCCGAGTCGAGATAGGTGCCAACAAATGCGGCGTCGAGGGTCAGATCGCGATCGATACCGGATGCGATCCGTCGTGAAAATTCCTCTCCCCAGGCGGGCACATACATGATGCCGTAGGGGGTGGCTTCTTCTTTCGGAATCGGCCTGACCGGCACGCCATCCTCGTCAAACTCGGCGGGTGCGATTGTTGCGTGTTGCTTCTCAAGTTGCTGGCTCAGCTCTGCCGAGTTGGTTATTTCTTCACGACCGATGAAGTAGTCGTTGAGGTAGAACTTCCAGCCGATAAATCCGATCAGCAGCACGCCGAGCGTAAGGAAGAGTTCTCCGAGTACGCTCGACACCGTTACGCGCGACCTTCTTTTTGGGGCGCGGTGACGGTTATCGGATGCGTGACGTGGGCGTCGGGCCATAGACGACAGTCTAGGCCGGTAGGATTAGCACCATGTCCAAAGAGTCTGTCAACAACGAGTCGGATGCTGAACTCGAGCCGACTATCGATGATGTTGAAACTGCCGAAGCCGATGCGGCCGTTGACGACAAAAAAGAGTCGAAGACACCAGCAAAGCTGACCGAAAAAGAGCGCATCGCGCGCTCAAAAGAGATCGCAGCGAAGGCGCGCGGCAAAGAGTCCGCAGCGTCGCGTCGTCGCGCTCGTCATGAGGCACAAAAAGAGGCGAACGCGAAGGCCGAAAAGGCGAAGCGCGACTCGATGACGAAGGCGCAGCTGCGCTATTCGCAGCCAAAAACACACAATGTCGACGATGACCAGAACCCGGTGTGGTTTAAGCCGATCATGTTCGGCTTCCTGCTGCTGGGGTTGCTGTGGATCCTCGTCTATTACCTGTCGAGTGCCAAACTGCCGGTTGCCGAGCTCGGTGACTGGAACCTGCTGGTCGGTATCGGGATCTCACTGGTGGGCTTCCTGATGATGACAAACTGGAAATAGTTCTCTCACCAGGCAAAAGTGAGGTAATCCACAGAGTTATCCACAAATTACACAAGTGTGAATAACATCCGTGTAATTCATCCCCACTTGTGGATAGCCCTGTGGATAACTTGCGTTTCCGAGTGGGTTACGCTGCGCTCTGGCGGGATGCTTTGTCAGCTGCGCAGATCGCAGCTGGCGGTTGGTGACTGGCGGTTCGCGCCTGGCAGTTATTGCAGCAGCGAACCGAGCACCGGCGGAAGTGCAATAAACAGCGCGGCCAGTGCCAGTATCACCGGAATTGCCAAACCGATGCGCCGCGATCCTGAGGTTCCGCGACGCTCGTGATCGTGCAACACCGCTGATGCGACGATCACGCCGGTAATCGCACCACCCAGGTGCGCCTCCCACGAAATACCGGGGTTCATGAACGCCACCACGACGTTCAATCCGATCAACACGATCATCGGCGTAACGTCTTGCTGCAGCCGGCGCATCACCACAAACCAGGCACCAATCAAACCGAACACCATGCCCGAAGCACCAATAACGGCCGTCGTGGGTGCCAAAACCGACACGGCAAATGAACCACCGAGCGCCGAAACCAGCAGCAGCATCGCGTAGCGAAGCCGACCAAACATCGGTTCGAGCACGCGGCCAAACAGCCACAGCGACAGCAGGTTCATCAGCAGATGCCACAGGCCACCGTGCAGGAAAGCCGAGGTGAGCATCCGCCACGGTTCAAAAACCCCGTATTGCCCGCTCGTAAAAATCGGTGAATAGGTGCCGTAATAGTCAACGTACGGTGTTTTCAACACGCTGGCGGTGAACCACTGCGCCACAAAAACGAGGGCGCACAGTCCCATCACCACATAGGTGACAATCGGCTGGTCGACCCCGGCCATGCGCAGCTTGCGCACCCGGCGAGGCTGTGCCTGGTGGTCGGCCCGCATACATTCGGGACAGATAACCCCCACCGGAGCTGGAGTCTGACACTCCCCACACACGGTGCGGGTGCAACGCTGACAGAGGACGAAACTCTGGCGGTCGGGGTGTCGGTAACAGTAGTTCTCGGTGGGGGTCATCTCAGAAGTTGCGAAAAACTAGTTGAGCTCGGTGATTTCGACCGACTCAATCACCACATCCTGAAGCGGCTTGTCGCGCCCATCGGTGGCAACCTGCTCGATCTCGTCAACTACGCGCTTCGAGTCGTCATCGGCAACCTCACCGAAGATGGTGTGCTTGCCCTGCAGCCACTCGGTGGGCGCAGTGGTGACAAAAAACTGCGAACCGTTGGTGCCGCGACCCAGACGCTTACCGGCATTCGCCATGGCGAGCTTGTAGGGCTTGGTGAAGTCGAGCTCGGGGTGAATCTCGTCATCAAAAGTGAAACCGGGGCCACCGGTGCCGACGCCGAGCGGGTCGCCACCCTGGAGCATGAAGTCTTTGATGATGCGGTGGAAGATCACACCGTTATAGAACGGGGCGTTCGTGCGAGTCTCGCCAGTTTTGGGGTCTACCCACTCGAGCTCGCCGGTAGCCAGGCCGGTGATGACCTTCACGGTGTTCGGTGCGTGGTGACCGAACAGGTTGAGCTTGATGTCGCCGTGGTTGGTGTGCAGGGTCATTACTGCTGTCGCAATCGTCATGGCTACATCTTGTCATGTTGCGCCTGAATCTCCGGGTATCTCAGCGGAATTCAGCTTGCCTTATACCGCGCGTGAAACACTGAAGGTGAGTGACGAATCCCACCGATACGGAGGTAAGTGATGGCACTGTCACGGAAGAACCAGCGGAAACTCGCCAAGCTGCGCAATGATGCTGACCGCCTCTGGCAAGAACAGCAGGTGGTGTTTGAGAAGGCCGGCCGCCTGGCCTCGCAGGCCGGTGGAGTTGGTCGCGATGTCACCAACGAGGAAGTACTCCCCCCGATGCGCAAAGCCTACGACCGCAACGTCCGCCCGGCTTTTGAGGGCGGCGTAAAAACCGGCCGCAAGGCGATGAAACAGGCTGAGAAGACCATTAACACCAAGGTGCTGCCCGCACTGGCGGCAGTTGGTGGCAGCGTCACCGGTGCCGTACGCGAGTTCACCGACAACAACAAGACGCTTCAGAACGTGCAAGACCGCACCGAAAACCTGACCAAGGAAGCTGGTAAACGAATGAACGACCTGCAGACTGAAATCGCGGCCGTCGCCGACAAGGCGAAAGAGGCTGCCGCAAACGCAACCAAGAAGGCTGAAAAAGAGGCCAAGAAGCTGACCGGCAAGGCCAAGAAGGCGCAGCGTAAGGCCGAGAAGAAGTTCAAGAAGGAGACCAACCAGAAGAAGGGTCTCGGCTTCGGCGGCTGGTTCCTGATCGGCTCGGCAGTTACCGCGGTCGCCGCGCTCGGCTACGCCCTGTGGCAGACCTTCCGCGCCGACGACGACCTGTGGATCGCCGACGAAGAACTCGACGCCCCCGTCACCTCGGTCGAAGCCCCGGTCGCGAAGTAACGCAACGACTCACCAAGGACCCCGACACCATTGCGGTGCCGGGGTCCTTCGCGTTACCGCTTCTTTTTCCGGTTTTCGAGGTGGCCGGTGCGGGGCCGCTCACTTGTTTCGCAGTCTGTAAAAACTGGCACAGGCAGCAGCAACGCGCACGCATCCACTGGATGCACGCTGAGTGACGCGGCTCACTGTCGTGAACCTTGACCTTGCGGTACCGATTGACGATTCAGCCTCGTCATCGCCGCTGCTGTCCCGCCAAGTAGAGCCGTCAAACCTATGAAACCTAGGGTTCTGAAGCTCAATTCGGGCCCTGATCGGTGTGTACCTATCAGAGTGAGTGTTCCGTGCCCATCCAATTCCCGGTATCTGTACTCACAATATGCACCCAATGGGAATACTGACACCTTTTGCTCAATAACGAGGCGTTCATATTTACCCGTGGGCGCATTCTGCTCGCAGGCATGAAACTCTCCGGCTACCCCAAACACCACACTTCCGACAGTGAAGACGACGATTAACACAGTGAGCGTCCACAACGTCACTACCGTTGCTTTCATTCGACCCGCGGCTTTCACGAACACTGAAGCCTTCCCATGCCTGAAACCTACAAGAATAATTTCGCCCGAGCGACCAAATAGTCAACTCAACAACCAAGGACCCCGACACCATTGCGGTGCCGGGGTCCTTCGCGTTACCGCTTCTTTTTCCGGTTTTCGAGGTGGCCGGTGCGGGGTCGCTCATAGTAGAGCCGCATCGCCACGCCCACCAGCGACACCGTGCGCAGCTTCTTCACCTCGCTGAGATCAAACCAGCGCGCTTCATCCGTTGTGCCGTCAATCTCGGGCCGCAATTCGCCGCCGGTGATATGCGCCTGGTACACAATGCGCACATTCTGCAGCGGCGTCTCAGCCGGGCGTCCCTTGCGGCGGCGATTGTTGGCGTTGACGATGATCGAGTCGACACCGAGTAGCGAATCAATCTCAGCAATGTAGCCGGTTTCTTCCTCAATCTCGCGGATCGCGGCATCGTACGGGTCTTCGCCCGGTTCTACGCCGCCACCGGGGAGCGTCCATCCCGACCGCCCCCGCGAATTCCAATGCGCCAACAAAATCTGCTTGTCACGCACGATCACCCCGTACGCGCCGACACGGAACCTCATCAATAAAGCTCCTTTGCGCTTCGGTGGTGTACAGATCTGGTGGTTCGATGTGTGCCGGGATGCACATCCTGGCAGTACATCTGCATCCTCCGAGTCTAGCCGCGGCTTGCTGGACGTCTCGGTTGCTTGTGGGTCGCGGGCACATTTCCAGGCGCCTGCTGGTTCGATGTGAGTTAACAGCACCTGGATGGAAGGAAACCCATGTCGGAACTTAATTCGCTGCTCGACTCAATCCCCGTCGAGCAGATCGCCGAGCAGCTCGGAGTTTCGACCGATGAGGCACGTCGCGCAATCGATGCCGCACTGCCTTCACTGGTTGGTGGGATGCAGGCCAATGCGGCGGATGCGGCCGGTGCGGCATCGCTTTCAAGCGCCCTGGGTGCGCACGCCGAATCGTCACTGCTCGATGGCGGCATCGATGCTGCGAGCGTCGACACTGAAGACGGCGCCAAAATTGCACACAACGTATTTGGCGACAACGAGGGAGCCGTTACCGAACAGGTGGCGCTTTTTGGCGGTGTCTCACCCGCACTCATCCAGAAGGTGCTGCCGATCCTCGCGCCGATCGTGATGGCCTGGCTCGGTAAGCAGGTGTTTGGTGGGGATGCGGCACCGCAGCAAAAGCCGGGCCGACGGGGTGGCAACGGTTCGCTCGACGACCTCAAAGACATGCTCGACGGCAACCGCAACGAACCGGATCGCCGCGAACCCGCTGGTGGTGGCCTCGACATCGGCTCGATTCTCGGTGGGCTGCTCGGAGGCGGCAAGGGCGGACTCGGCGGGCGCTTCGGCGACCTGCTCGGCACCATCGGCGGTCTGCTCGGCGGCGGTCGCCGCTAGGCGGTACTCGGTGCGAGGCTCGGCGCGATGCGGGGCTCGCACCCCACACCCCCTCAGCCGAGCCCCTACCCCTGCTGTGCCCGACTGCTGTGCACCACCGCCCCGCCCACTGCACCACCCTGCACTCGCGCCCAACTCCCCGCGCGCCCACAGCGCGCCCTTCCCCACGCCAAGTGACCCTGTAACTGCGGAATGACCCTGCTATAGGAGGGTCACTTGCCGGTTACAGGGTCATTTGCCGCCAGGTTGAGGTGCGGGGGCGCGACCGCGGGCACCGCGGCACGTACAAGGTTTCGCTTTGGTTGTTGACTCAACGTTGACGACCCCTCACCAGAGACGTACAGTTTTCTGTACAGGAGGTGGATGATGAAGACAATAAGTTACACCGAATCGCGTGCCAATTATGCACAAGTGCTCGACGATGTCGTCAACAACCGCGAAGAGGCCATCATCACGCGCGCCGGCCACGAACCCGTTGTCATCGTGTCGCTCGCCGACTATGAGTCACTCCGCGAAACCGCTTATCTCCTCCGCTCACCTGCGAACGCTCGCCGCTTGCTCGATTCCATCGATAATTTGGAACAGGGTCGAGGGTCACAACACGACCTCATCGAGGACTAAGACGTGATCCTCGTCTGGGATGAGGCCGCCTGGGAAGACTACTTGTGGTGGCAGAGTGAAGACCGCCGCACGCTCAAACGCATCAACCAGCTCATCAAGGACATCGCGCGTAACGGCAACGAGGGCATCGGCAAACCCGAAGCCCTCAAGCATGGACTTTCGGGTTATTGGTCAAGACGCATCACCGACGAGCATCGACTGGTATACAAGTGCGTTGGTGACGAGATTCGCATCGCAGCCTGCCGCTATCACTACGGCAGATGATCGGCCCTCCGCCCCGGCCCCGCGACAAAACACCTCCCCGTGGCAAGGCACCTCCCCCACCGCGCGCGCCCATCCCACGCCAAGTGACCCTGTAACTGCGGAATGACCCTGCTATAGGAGGGTCACTTGCCGGTTACAGGGTCACTTCGTGCATGGTGGAGATGATGCGAGGTAATGCGCGGCGGATGATGCAGCGGCCACTGCGGATGCGCGGGTGTGCGGCGCTGGTGCGCATGCGCGCGAGCGTGGCGGGTACGGCGCCGGATGCAGCGGATGCAGCGCGCGAGCTGCGGGGTTCGCCGGGGGCACGAGCACAACCCACCTACTAGCCATGGCAGGGCACCTTCCCCACGCCAAGTGACCCTGTAACTGCGAAATGACCCTGCTATAGGAGGGTCACTTGCCGGTTACAGGGTCACTTGGTGCATGGTGGAGATGATGCGAGGTAATGCGCGGCGGATGATGCAGCGGCCACTGCGGATGCGCGGGTGTGCGGCGCTGG
>NZ_CAJGWQ010000008.1 GCF_904842695.1 Gulosibacter hominis
CGGTTGTGTTTGAGGACCTGGTCTACGGCTCGTTGTCTTCCCTCAACGGTCAGTGGGGCGTTACGGTGGGTCATGGAACGGGTCTCCTTTCGGACGACGGATGTTTTCGACACCACCCATCGTGCCGATCAGAGGCCCGTTCCTTCTACCCACACTCCGGTGGCCACAACGTCATGGCCCACAACATCTAGCCGCGCAGTCGATGGCACCGGGCAGCAGAAAAAACCTTCCGGTAACGGTCACTATTGCTGCGCATCCCCACCGCAGTGGTCGGGAGGTTACCGCACACGCATCCCCGCGGCGCATCCACGCAGTAACCTAGCTTGTATGCTCACAGTCACTACCTCCACGCACGCCGTCGACCCCGCCGAGATGACCGACATCATCACCGGGCTCGACTGGCGCGCCGGGGTGGTGCTGTCGAGCGGGGTGGAATTTCCGGGCCGCTACACCCAGTGGGATCTCGGTTTCATCGACCCGCCCCTGAAACTCGAAGGTCGCGGTTTCTCGCTGCGGATGCAGGCACTCAACGACCGCGGGCTTGTACCGCTGCGGGCCTTCGTGGATGCGCTGCAGCAGATCGACGGGATCACCCTCAGTGCCGTATCGAGCCACGAATACCTGATCGAAATCACCCCGCAGCGAGATGAGCTGCTGGCCGAAGAAGACCGCACCCGACGCCGCTCATCGTTCACCGTACTGCGTGCGCTCATTGCCGCACTGCCGTCGGATGCCCCGCACCTGGGGCTGTACGGCCCGTTCGGCTACGACCTGGTGCGGCAAATCGAGGCGCTGAACGAACCCGCCGGCGGTGACCAGCGTGATCTCGTCGTCTACCTGCCCGACTCGGTGTTGGCCGTTGACCGGCAGCGCGGGGATGCTCGCCGCTACGACTACGAGTTCGAATATCTCGGGCAATCAACCCAGGGGACCCCTCGCACCGAGGTGCCGGCACCTTTCAACGGCCCCGACCCGCAGGCGCAGCCGAGCCGCGACCACCAGCCCGGAGAATATGCCCAGCTGGTGCGTGAAGCAAAAGACTCGTTCCGTCGCGGCGACCTGTTCGAGGTGGTTCCTGGGCAGGCATTTCGCAGGCCCCTGCACACCACGCCCTCACGGGTATTCCAGCGGCTGCGCCGCGATAACCCTGCACCCTATGGCGCGCTCATGAACCTCGGCGGCAATGAATTTCTCATCACCGCATCCCCCGAAATGTTTGTGCGGGTGAACGGTCGCCGCATTGAAACCGCACCCATCTCGGGCACGATCGCCCGCGGCGCCGATGCCATCGAAGATGAGGGACAAATCCGCACGCTGCTCAATAGCGAAAAAGATCGTGCCGAACTGACGATGTGCACCGATGTTGACCGCAACGACAAGGCACGCATCTGCGAACCCGGATCGGTGCGAATTATCGGCCGCCGCCAGGTAGAGCTGTATGCCAAGGTGATTCATACGGTCGACCATGTCGAGGGCACGCTGCGCCCCGGCTATGACGGAATCGATGCGGTGGCCACACACATGTGGGCGGTCACCGTAACCGGGGCGCCAAAAATTTGGGCCATGCGATTTATTGACGAGCACGAGCGCTCGCCGCGCACCTGGTATGCGGGCGCGCTCGGGGTGCTCGGTGCGAATGGCGATGTCAACACCGGGCTCACGATTCGCGCGGCAATGATCCGCGACGGAATTGCCGAGGTGCGCGCCGGAGGTACGCTCCTCATCGAATCGGTTCCCGAAGAAGAAGAGCGCGAAACCGAGATGAAAGCCTCGGCGCTGCTCGAAGCCATCGACGCGGCCGACACCGACGAACCCGAAGCCGAAGCCGCGCCGCTGGCTGGCAGTGGGCACCGCATCCTGTTTTTTGACCACGAAGACTCGTTCGTACAGATGCTTGCCGGCTATATGCGCGAAACCGGTGCCGAGGTGCACACTGTGCGAGTGCCGAAGGGCGGTCTCGAAACGGAAGCTATTGCCGCGGTGATCGACCAGCAGCAGCCCACGCTCGTGGTGATGTCACCGGGGCCGGGTAGCCCCGCAGACTTTGCGGACGCCCAGATTCTTGCCGAAGTTGATCGCCGCGGCCTGCCGGTGTTCGGGGTGTGCCTCGGGCAGCAGGCGATGGCCGAATATTTTGGTGCCACCCTCAAGCAGCTCGAACATCCGCTGCACGGCCAGGAACGCGAGGTGCGCGTGGTGGCCGCAGGTTTTCTCGATTCGCTTCCCGAAACATTTGTCACCGGGCGCTACCACTCGCTGTATGTCGACCCCGATTCGATGCCCGAAAACCTCACCGTGGTTGCCAACGATGTAGACGGCATCCCGATGGCCATTCAGCATCGCGACAAACCGTGGTTTGCGGTGCAATTTCACCCCGAATCGCTCATGACGCTGCGCGACCGGGCCGGGCACCGGATTATTGATGCGGTGTTGGCGCAGTGCGACGCCCCGGCATAGGGGCCTGGCGCACGCGCGAGCTGTCGAGCGTCAAACCGTAACCACCATTTCACCCCGGGTTTGGTCGCGCTCGATTACACTCGCTTTCGGCGCTGACCACGCGCTATTTCACCCGCGTGTACCGGCGCCCCAAACGGGCCGGGTGCATGCCTGAGCCTGAAAGGCATTTGTTGAGCAGCAAAATCGAGTTCCGCTACCTCTCCGAACCCGACACCATCGCGGCCGGCGTACTGGATATGCCCTCGTGTGTGGCGGTAATGGAAGAGACTTTTCAGCTGTATGCGCGCGGTGATTATCGGATGGCCGGTCCGAATAATGATTCGCACGGAGCTCGAATGACCTTTCCCGAAAACCCGGCGATTCCGACCATGCCCGCACACGCCGACGAGCGCCGGTTTACGGCGATGCCGGCATATTTGGGCGGCTCGTTCGGCACCACCGGGATGAAGTGGTACGGCTCGAATCTCGAGAACCGCGACAAGGGCCTGCCGCGTTCCATCCTCATGTTTATGCTCAACGACACCGACACCGCGGCACCGCTGGCGCTCATGTCGGCGAACCTGCTGTCGGCGATGCGCACCGGTGCGGTCTCGGGGGTTGGCGCCAAATATTTTGCGCGCCCTGACTCAAAAGTGGCCGGTGTTGTTGGCCCCGGCGTGATGGGCCGCACGACCCTCGCCGCGATGGCCGCGGTGCTGCCAGAACTCGACACCGTGAAGGTGCGCGGTCGCAGCCAGGCGGGTATCGACGAATTCCGAGCGTGGGTGGGCGAGTGGGTTCCGCAGATCCGCGATATTCAGGTGGTCTACTCCAACGAAGAGGCTGTGCGCGATAGCGATGTGGTGGCCTATTGCGCCACCGCCAAGGCGGGAGACGTCGAGAACTATCCGCTGCTGAAGCGCGAGTGGCTGCGCGACGGCACATTCGTTGCCATGCCCGCGCCGGCCAACATTGACGAAGAGCTCGAAGACCTTTCGGTGCGCAAGGTCGTCGACTCATACGGCCTTTATGAGGCGTGGGCGCTGGACGCGCCATATCCCACCCACAATTTTGTCGGCATTATCGGCTGCAAATTCCTCGACCTGGTGTCGGAGGGCAAGATGCGCCACTGGGATATTGAAGAGCTTGGCGCGGTGGTCGAAGGCAGCGCGGATGGGCGTCGCAGCGATGACGAAATCGTGCTGTTCTCGGTGGGTGGCCTGCCGATCGAGGATGTCGCCTGGGGCACCACCATCTACCGCAACGCGGCCGAGCGTGGCATCGGCACCCTGCTGCCGCTGTGGGACACGCCGGCGCTCGCCTAACGGCACCGGCACTCGCCTAAGAGCGGGCCGGCGCTCGCCTAAAAGAGGCCGGGGAGTGTCACAGCGTGTGGACACTCTCCGGCCGGTTGCTCGCTAGTCAAAAACGGGCGTGCTTGCTAATCAAAAACGATCGTGCGCTGGCCATCCAGCAGGATGCGGTGCTCGGCAAACCATTTCACCGCCTGGGTGAGCGTGCGCGACTCTTCATCCTGACCGAGCGACTGCAGCTCAGCGACCGACTGCGAGTGGTCGACACGACGCACATTTTGTTCGATGATCGGCCCCTCGTCGAGGTCGGTGGTGACAAAGTGCGCGGTGGCGCCCACAAGCTTCACACCCCGGGCGTGCGCTTGACGGTAGGGGTTGGCACCCTTGAAGCCGGGTAGGAACGAGTGGTGAATATTGATGGCGCGGCCCTCGAGCGCATCGCACAGCTCGGGCGAGAGAATTTGCATGTAGCGGGCAAGCACCACCAGCTCGATATCGTGCTCAGCAACCACCTCGAGCACCCGACGCTCGAACGCGGCTTTTTCTTCGGGGTTCGTCACCGGCAGATGTTCAAACGGCACCTCATAAAATTTGGCGAGCGAGGCGAGCGTGGGGTGGTTTGACATCATCATCGGCACCTCGATCGGCAGATAGCCCGAGTGATACCGGAAAAGCAGGTCGTTGGCGCAGTGCTCGGCCTTGGACCCGAGAATCAGCGTGCGGATGCGACGCTCGGCAGCGTCGAGGTGGATCTGTGCGTTAAACCGCGCCGCAACCGGCTCGAGCTCGGCCATGAGCGCACCTCGCGTCACCGGGGTCGCGACCTCCAGGCGCAGAAAAAACCGACCCGTGTCGGTGGACGAAAACTGTTGCAGTTCAAGAATGTTTCCCGAGGCCGCGACCAGGGCGGCCGTAATCGCATGGACAATTCCGGGGCGGTCGTCGGCGACTAGCGTCAGAATCCACTGCTGTTCGTTCGGGGTGCTGGGCTGCTGCGTCGAGAAATTACTCACCAAGTCAGCCTACGACACCAGCCAAGCTTCACCGCGTAACCTGGGTCAGTGAATATCAGCCCCGACACCAAACGCCCGCTGCCGATGCTGGCGCTTATTGCTCTCGCCACGGCTTCGTTCATGTCGATCACTATCGAGATGATGCCGTCGGGCTTGATGCATCTGATGGCGCCCGAGCTGCAGGTGCAGCATTCGGATATCGGCAACCTGGTGTCGGTTTTTGCGCTCACTGTTGTGCTCACCTCCACACCGCTGGTGCTGCTGCTCAGCCGCATCCCCAAACGCACCCTGCTGGTGGTGGTGCTCACGATTTTTTCGATCGGCACGGTTTTTACGGCGCTGGCCCCAAACTATGCACTCGTGGCGGTGAGTCGAGTGGTTACCGGTGTCGCCCACGGGGTGTTTTGGGCCACGGTTACCGCCTACACCGCAACCATTGTGCGACCCGAACAGGTCATGAAAGCTGTCTCGATCACCGGCGGTGGCGGCAGCCTCGCCTTCGTGCTGGGTGTGCCGATCAGCACCTCGCTGGGGCAGTGGCTGGGATGGCGTGCGGCGTTCATTGCCGTGGCGGCAGGCTGTTTGGTGGTCGTGCTCATCTTGCTCGCGGTGCTCCCCAAGGGCCGGCCCGGAGAGCCAACCGTCACCACTGGTGCGATCGACACCGAGGCCGTGGCCAATGCGCTGCAGGGTCCGCAGCACTCCCTGCGCATGGTGACGTTGGTGTGTATCCTCACCGCCATTGTCATGTGCGGGCAATACAGCTTCTACTCGTATAACGCGCCATACCTGCTGCAGGAGGTGGCGATTACCGAGGCGCAGCTGCCGGTGGTGCAGTTTGGCTACGGCATCGCGTCGGCGCTCGCGGCGACGGCCACCGGGATGCTGTTCACCAGCCGGCCCAAATCGGGCTGGTATTTCACGGCGGTGCTCATGCTCGCCGGTGGCGCTGTGCTGACACTTTTCCCGGGGATGCAGCCGGTGGCGCTCACGGGGTTTGTGCTGTGGGGTGCCGGGATGGGATTCATGCCGGTGCTGCTGCAGGCGCGGTTGCTGGCGGCAGCGTCGGTGCGCCAGCGAGATTTGGCCGCGGCGCTTTACAACACCGGGTTCAATATCGGTATTGCATCCGGTTCATATTTGGGTGGTCTGCTGCTGACATCGTTCGGGATGCGGGCCCCCGGCACGGCATTTATGGCGCTACTGGTGCTGGCGATCGCGCTCTCAATCGCGATTGATTGGCGGCAGCGAAAAGCGGCCCCGACTGCGGTGTGAGCCCGGAATTTTTGTTGCGCGCCGAATTCTGAGCCGCTGTCAACTTTTGCCCGCTCTAGTATGGAATGAGCCGCGACTGGCGTCGGGTGGGTCACCATCGGGAAGCGGCAGAAGGAACACGAGCCGCACGCCTGGGTTCGCCGATCCAGTTCAACAAGCCATTGAATTGAACAAGGAGTCAATGTGTCCGACTACCAGAACCTGCCGCTTTCACAGGTCGATCCGGAAATCCTCGAGGTGCTGCGAGGCGAGCTTGAGCGCCAACGCAACACGCTCGAAATGATCGCCAGCGAAAACTTTGTGCCGCGCGCCGTGCTCGAATCGGCCGGCAGCGTGCTCACCAACAAGTACGCCGAGGGATACCCGGGCCGCCGCTATTACGGTGGCTGCGAGGTTGTTGACGTGGCCGAAAACCTGGCCCGCGAACGCGCAAAAGAACTGTTCGGTGCCAAGTTTGCAAACGTGCAGCCGCACTCGGGTGCGACCGCGAACGCTGCCGTACTGCACGCACTCGCCACTCCGGGCGACACCATCCTGGGGCTTTCGCTTGACCACGGTGGCCACCTCACCCACGGGATGAAAATCAACTTCTCGGGCCGCCTCTACGATGTGGCCGCCTACGGTGTCGACTACGACACCGGCCGCGTCAACATGGAAGAAGTCGCCCGACTCGCACGCGAACACAAGCCCAAGGTCATCATCGCCGGCTGGTCGGCCTACCCGCGCCAGCTCGACTTTGCTGCGTTCCGCGAGATCGCCGATGAGGTTGGTGCGTACCTGTGGGTTGATATGGCGCACTTCGCCGGCCTGGTAGCAGCCGGCCTGCACCCCAACCCGATGGAATACGCCGACGTCGTTTCATCGACCGTGCACAAGACCATCGGTGGCCCCCGGTCGGGTCTCATCCTCACCAACGACCCCGACCTGTCGAAAAAGATCAACTCGGCCGTCTTCCCCGGCCAGCAGGGCGGCCCGCTCATGCACATCGTGGCAGCAAAGGCCACCGCTTTTAAGCTCGCCGCCACCCCCGAGTTCAAAGAACGCCAGGAACGCACCCTGCGCGGCGCGGCCATCATCGCCGAGCGGCTCACGCAGCCCGACATGGCCGAACACGGCGTGGCCCTGACCACCGGCGGCACCGAAGTGCACCTGGTGCTCGTCGACCTGCGTGATGCCGAAATTGACGGCCAGCAGGCGGAAGATCTGCTGCACCAGGTGGGTATCACCGTCAACCGCAACTCCGTGCCCAACGACCCGCGCCCGCCGATGGTGACCTCGGGGCTGCGCATCGGTACTCCGGCGCTAGCAACCCGCGGTTTTGGTGATGAAGAGTTCCGCGAGGTGGCCGATGTGATCGCCGAAACCCTCAAGCCAAACCCCGATATTGAGGCCCTTCGAGCACGGACTCAGGCCCTGGCGGACGCCTTCCCGCTCTACCCGGGGCTGGTGTACGCGTGAGCGCAGAACGTCTCGACGGTAAGCTCGCCGCGGCCCAAATCAAGGCCGAGCTAAAAGAGCGCGTGGCGGCGCTGCGCGAACGCGGGGTTGTTCCCGGGCTCGCCACGGTGCTGGTGGGTGACGACCCGGCCTCGAAGCTTTACGTGGGTGGTAAACACCGCGACTGCGAGGAGATTGGTATCGCCTCGATCCGTGTTGAGCTGCCGGCCGACGCGACGTTCGAGGCGGTGGCGGCCGAACTCGATCGGCTCAACGCCGACGAGAGCTGCACCGGATACATCGTGCAATTGCCGCTGCCGCAGCACCTCGACCAGGATGCGCTGATTGAGCGTATCGATCCGGCCAAGGACGCGGACGGCCTGCATCCGATGAATCTCGGCCGACTCGTGCTCAACGCCAAGTCGCCAATCGAAACGCCACTACCGTGCACCCCGCGCGGCTGCATTGAGCTGCTCGAACGCAACGACATTTCGCTCGACGGGAAGCATGTGGTGGTGCTCGGACGCGGCGTCACAGTGGGTCGTTCAATCGGCCCGCTGCTGACACACCGTCGCTACAACGCCACCGTCACGCTCACTCACACTGGCACCCGCAACCTGCCCGAAATTGCTCGCACCGCCGATGTGATCATTGCTGCCGCAGGTTCGCCCGGAGTGGTGACTGCCGACATGGTGAAACCCGGTGCCGCGGTACTCGATGTGGGCGTGTCACGCATCCCCGACCCCGAAACCGGCAAGTCGAAGGTGCGCGGCGACGTTGACGCCGCGGTGTGGGATGTTGCCGGCCATGTTTCGCCGAACCCCGGTGGTGTGGGTCCCATGACCCGCGCGCTATTGCTGGCAAATGTGGTCGAGACTGCCGAGCGTGCGCTCGCGGCCCGAGAATCGAGCGCTAATTAACTCCGCACAACAAGCCTAGCTACGCATAAAACCGGGGTGTGCCTCATCGTGAGGCCACCCCGGTTTTGTGCTGTTTGGCGTGCCGACCCTTGCGTTAGGCATCCCGGCGGGCGGCCCCGGTTTTTACCGCCGGGTAGATTTGCAGCCCATCCCAGCCATACTCGGTGAATGCTTCGCGCAGCATTGCTTCGAGTCGGTCGTAGTCTGCCTGCGCCACGATGACGAATACGGCACCGCCAAATCCCGAACCTGTCATGCGGGCCGCCGGTGCGCCAGCTGCCGCAGCCACATCGCAGATGAGATCAATGCGCTGGGTCGAAACCTCAAAATCGTCGCGGATTGACCGCTGCGACTCGTTAAAAAGCGGTAGTACTGAAGGCAGCCCCTCGGTGCGGTTGAGCCGCGTGAAGTCGAGCACACGCTGAATTTCGGTCACGATATAGCGGGCACGGCGATAGTCGGCCTCATCGAGCTGTTCGCGCGCGGCTTCGAGTTCTTCGATGGAGAGTTCGCGCAGCGATTGATAGCCGAGCTGCTGGGCAACACGTCGGCAGGCGGCGTGGCGATCGTTTACCTTACCGGCCCAGTTGCGATGCGTTTCGCCACTTTCAACGATCATTCCCACATAGCCGTGTGCCGAGAGCGGGTTGACATCGATGGCCGTCGCATCACCGCCGCGAGCATCGTAGAACACATCGCGGTGCTCTTCGGCGAGGAGCACTGTGACGTGGTCGCTCATCCCCGACGAAGCGCCGATGTAGTCGTTTTCAACCTCGTAGCCGAAGCGTGCCAGGCGCATGGGCGTTTGATCGAGGTTCCACAGTTCGTTGAGCGCGGTTGAGAGGGCAGCACACAGCGAGGCGCTCGAGGCCAGCCCGGCACCGATCGGTACATCGGTGGTAATGAACATGTCGAGGCCCGTGAGCTGCGGTGTTGGGCGGTCGTCATCGAAAACGTGCTCGGGCAGCCAATTGCGGATGACCCAGAGCAGCCCCAGCGGATAGTCCTGCCACGCATGGGCGGCGGGTGGAGCGATGTCATCGAGCTCGACTTCGATCGCCTCGTCAACCAGATCGGTGCGGATACGGATGAGTCGGTCGGTGCGCGGTGCGAGCGCTACTGCCGAGCGGGCACCATAGGCGAATCCGTAGGTGATGCCGTCCTGGATGTCGGTGTGGTCGCCCATCAGGCTGATCCGCCCGGGGGCAGACCAAACTCCGGCGGGGTTGAAACCAAACGCATCGGCGAAACCTGTGCGAACGACGTCGCTCGTATTGCGGTGCATCAGCTGCTCAATTTCCTACGTCGATAACTACGGATGTCTCTATCGTATCCGGCACTGGTCAACGGTTCATGATGCTGCGTGCGGTCGTGGCGGCAAGCGGCAGAGGGTTGGTGCTCGTTAGTGGCCCGCTGTGCTGGTTGGGGCTTCCGATAGCAGCGAGCGCAACTCGGCGGGGGACACCGTGGCATGGGCACGTGCCCGCTGCTGCAGTTCGCGGTCGGCAGTGGCGAGTGCGATGAACTGCTGCGGGCCGTTTTCGCGCAGCTGATCGACTGTGGCGACCAGCTCATCATCACCCGCGGCGCTGGCCGTACGCACTGTGATGAGCTCGCTCGAGGTGGCAGCGGAATCGCTTGCGGCGGCTTTGGCGTCTCCTTCGAGCACGATTACAAACTGCGGCCAGACTCGCTCGAGCGGCAGGCCCAGTAGTTGGGCCGGCACACCCGAGCGGCTCAGTGCGACGAACTGATTCATGAGCGCGCGGGCGGCTGCGGCGCGGTCGCGCCACCAGCCGTCGGGTATCGTGCCCATGACGTTTGCCAGGTCGACCACGATCACTGGTCGAGCGTGCAGGACGGCATCGAGATCGGGGAGGGATGCGGCAAATCCGGGATGCAATGGTAGCTCGGCCAATTTTTCGAGCGGCACCCAGCGCGCATCCGCCGACTCGGCGTCGTTGAGCCGCGGCTGAAACGGATAGCGTGCTTCGGCGATCAGGGTGGTGTATGACCAAAACCCGAGCTCGAGCACCCGGGTGGCAATAATGTGCGCTGCATCTGGCGGTACGGTGAGTTCTTCGTGTGCTTCACGCAGTGCGGCCGCGGCGGGAGTTTCATCGCGATCGCGGGCGCCGCCCGGGATACCCCAGGTGTCGCCGTGGTGGCTCCAGGCTGCGCGGTGTTGCAGCAGGATTCCGCGCTGCTGATCGACAATAGCCAGGCCAGCGGCTCCGTAGCGTCCCCACATCCGTTTGCCTCCGGGGCCGTATACCCAGGCGTCGCCAGACTGTGGTTCGGTAGCGCGTGGCTGCTCCATAACTCCTCGCTTTCGGATGCCGAATCGGAAGAATCTGCCGGCATCAGCCTAGGTGCTGTAACTCAATCGCCAATACAGCATCGTTTTGCAACGGCGAGTGGTCGATGTTAATTGTGGCCGTTTTGCCAATACCACTGAAGTGGTCAAAAAGGGCATTCTTATGCGCGTGTTGCGCGCTATACTTGATGGGAGCGGTGCTCTCTATCCTGGGATATTCACGGCAGTGAAATTCTTGAGATCTGCAATCGCTCAAGTTTGAATGCTGAGTCGGTAGTGGGGGTGCTCGCTCGATGCGGGTTTTTGCAAACAATTTGCGTCGGGGTGCCGGTGTGCTGGTAGCCGGTGCGCTCGTTTTTGTAACACCGGTGTTTTCGGCCACCGCTCAGCCGCTCGACGGATTCACCGTGCGCGCGGTTGATACAGATACTCCAACCGAGCCTCAGACCCCATCCGAGCCTGAGACCCCCAGCGAACCGGAAACGCCCGAGGCACCCACCGACCCTGGCGTTACCGATCCGGGCACGACTGAACCTGGCACTACTGAGCCAGATCCGAGCACTCCGGCGCCCGGCGAGTCTGCTCCCGGCACCACGGCACCCGATCCCGGTGACACGAGTGCCCCCGGCCCCACCGGTGAGAACACCCCGACCCAGCCGGGCACCCCGCGACCTAGCGCGTCGCCAACCGCGCCAGCAACCGACGCCCCGCAGTACGACCTCGACAGTGTTGACTTTGTCACGCCGGAAGATGTTGATGCCGCTGGCAGCGATCCGGCGCAGCGCAGCCAACTCACCGGTCGTGCCCTCGAGCAGCTCGAACTTATCGATAAAGCGCTTCGAGAATCACGCGAACGGGTCAACAAGGCCGGTGAGCGCTATGCCACCGCGAGAGACAAGGCCGATGACGCCCGTGCCGAAGTGAATCGGCTCGAGCGCAGAATCGAAAACGAACGCAATAGCGCCGAGGTATCAGATCAGGTGGTGGGCCTGATGGTGCGCGAAATGCGCCAGGGCACCTATTCGGTACCGCCCGAACTCAACGTGGTGCTCGAGGGTGGCGACGACATGCTCTACCGCTACGGGGTGGTGTCATCGCTGACGCGAGACCAGGTGCTCAACTCGAAGCGGGCAACCCGGGCTGCCGACCGGCTCGAGCAGCTGCTGCCGGAAGCCGACCGCAAACGTAAAGAGGCCGAGCAACTCGAATCTGAGGCTGCGGCAGCTAAACGCGAGGCGGTGGCTGCTCAGGAATGGCTCACCAATCAGCTCAAAAAAGCCGAGAGCAGCTCAGGCGCGCTGCTCGAGGTGCTCACCAAACTCGGCTACGACGGCGGCACTGTCTCGAGCGAGCTGCTGGGGCTGCTGAAAACCCGTAATGATTTGCGCGCCCTCAGCGACACCGAGCTCAAGGGCAACGGGAAGGTGGCCCAGCCGCTAGAAAACTGGCGGGTTACCGACGGCTACGGCTACCGCACCGAACCCAAGGTGGGGATGCACCGCGGCACCGACTTCGTGGTGAACGGCAACACCTGCGGCGCGCCACTCTACGCAATGGTCGACGGCACCGTCACCTACGCGGGCGCGCTCGGCACCTTCGGCAACCACGTTGAGATCACCACCGCGAGTGGGCTTGTTTACTCGTACTCGCACATCCAAGACAACGGCATTGGCGTGGGTCTCGGACACAAGGTGCGGGCCGGGCAGCCAGTGGCACTCACCGGCACCACCGGATTTTCGACCGGCTGTCACCTGCACCTCGAGGTCCTCGTCGACGGCCAGCACATTGATCCGATGATCTGGCTGCGAGCGAACGGTTTGGCCTAAGCAACCACGAAAACGGCACCAGCACACCAATAAAACGGTTGAAATCGCGTTCAACCAACCCGGCGATGAGTTTCAGCTCGGCAATTGCTGAGCTTGAAACATGCAAACAACTGTCGCCACATTCGCTCAGCGCGCGCTCGGCCGCCGCGGTGCCTGGATTGCGCTCGGCTCACTATTGCTAATAATCACGCTACTTTTCGGGCTTTTCGGATCCGCACCGGCACCGGCACGAGCCGATCACGCCGCCGGTAATGCCGAATCGACCCGCGCCGCCGAACTGCTGTCGACATTCCCCGATGCTGACACCCAGTCGGTGCTGATCGTCGCAGAACGAGACGACCGGCAGGAACTCACCGCCACTGACATCGATCGGCTGGCGGCCCTGTCGCCCGCGCAAAACCTCGACGCGCCCCGCGGGCCAATCGTCAGCGAAGACGGGCGAGCGGCACTCATGGTGCAGGCGATCACCACCGGTGAATCGAACTCTGACACTGCCGAGGAGATCTCAACACTGCGTCAGGCACTCGCAGATTCGGACGTGCCCGGAATGGAGTTGTACGTTACTGGTGGCCCCGCTTTCGGAGCCGATATTGCCGCATCCTTCGATGGTGCCGATTTCACCCTGCTGCTGGTCACCGTCTGCATTGTTGCGGCACTGCTCATCGCCACCTACCGGTCACCGGTCCTCTGGTTGGTACCGCTGGCAGTGGTGGCGATCGCTGACGGCCTTGCCGGGCGCGTCACCGCGGCACTTGCCGACTGGCTCGACTTGGGTTTTGACACCGGCATCATCAGCGTGCTCGTGTTTGGAGCCGGCACCAACTACGCCCTGCTGCTGATCTCGCGATACCGCGACCAGCTGCGCGAGGAACCCGACCACCGTGTGGCGCTCGCGACCGCCTGGCGTGCATCCCTGGGTGCGATCGTTGCGTCGAACCTCACCGTTGTGCTGTCACTTATCACCCTGGTTTTCGCGGTGATTCCCAGCACCCGCGGCCTCGGAATGGCGGCCGCTGCGGGCCTGCTCATCGCCGCAGCTGCCGTACTGCTGGTGCTGCCGCCGGCGCTCGCGGTGTGTGGACGCGGGGCATTTTGGCCGGTAATTCCGCGGCCCGACCACCGGCCCGCCCGCGTCAATATTTGGCAGCGGGTGGCAACCACGGTTTCGCGTCGTCCCGCAACGAGTCTCGTTTCAGGGCTGGCGCTGCTGGCTGTGCTCGCGGCGGGGCTCATTGGCACATCGGTGGGGCTCGACCAGTTGGCCAAGTTCCGGGTGCAATCCGAGTCGGCGACCGGGCTCGAAGTGCTCAGCGAACATTTCCCGGCCGGCGAAGCCCAGCCGATTCAGGTGGTGGTGCAAACTCGCGACACCGATGCCGTGGTGGCGGCAGCTGCCGATGTGCCAGGCGTGTTGCGGGCCCAGCCGAGCGGTACCGCTGCTGATGGTGCCCTCACCCGCATCAGTGTGACCAGTGAATATTCGCCGAGTTCCCCCGAGAGTCTCGAACAAATTCCAGAGCTGCGCAGCGCGCTTTCACAGGCGGCCGAGGGGGAGGTGTTGGTTGGTGGCGCGGTCGCGACCGACTATGACTCCCGTGCCGGTAATGTGCGTGATTTTGCGCTGCTAGTGCCGATGATTATTGCCGTGAGCCTGCTGGTACTGGCAGCGCTTACCCGATCGGTGTTGGCACCCATCCTGCTGATCGCGGTGAATATCGCCAGTGCGGTGGCGGCGATCGGCGCCGGTTCATGGCTGAGTCGGATGCTGTTTGACCAGCCCGCGCTCGACATGCAGGTGCCGCTACTGGCTTTCCTGTTCTTGGTGGCGCTCGGTATCGACTACACCATCTTCCTGGTGCATCGAGCGCAATCCGAGGCGCGCACGCGCGGTACCCGTGAGGGGATGGTGGCTGCGGTCGCGCACACCGGTGGCGTTATCACCAGCGCCGGCATCGTGCTGGCCGCTGTGTTCGCGGCACTCGGCGTGCTGCCGCTGGTCACGCTCGGCCAGCTGGGACTCATTGTTGGAGTTGGCGTCATCGTCGATACGCTGGTGGTACGAACAGTCATCGTCCCCGCACTGTTCGCGCTGCTGGGCGACCGGATCTGGTGGCCACAAAAACAGAGCCCGGTGTCGGCAGGCGAGCCGGCCGCGCAAAAGATGGAAGATGAAACACAGAGCGTCAACAGCGAACTGGTCGTTGCTGGTGAGTGAATCGGCCGGCCTGGTGCAATCGGCGGTGAGCCACCGCACGGTGAGCGCGATGCTGATTGGCCAGCACGCGATGGCGGTGCTGCTCAGCGCAATCGCGGTGTACCGTTCGGTTCGCGACGGGGTGCCGGTGGCGCTGGCGGTCGTGCCGGCCGTGCTCATCCCGGCCTGGAATTTTTTTGGGATGCAGCTGCTACAGCGGTTGACGTCGCTGCGCCGAGCTGGGGTGTGGTGGCTGGTCGGCTTCGGGGTGCTGTGGCTCGGGGCGATCGTGATCTCACCCGAATATGTGTGGCTGGCGTTTTTGCTGTGGCTACTTGCGGGCCATCTGCTGCCGCTGTGGTGGGGGCTCGGGTATTCGGCGCTCGTGTTTATCGCGGTGGTGACGGCGCCGTTACTGCATCACGGTGCCACGAGCTATGCCTACATCATCGGACCGCTCGTGGGTGGGGTGTTCGCTTTCGGGGTTTCGCGAGGCTATCTGCAGCTGCTGCGGGACGCCGCTGAGCGTGAACGCCTGGTGACCTCGCTCACTAAAGCCCAGCGTGATCTGGGCGCGCTGCAAGAAGACCTGGCGATCGCGCAGCGGCAAGCCGGTGCCGTGGATGAACGCACCCGAATCGCGCGTGATATTCACGACACGATCGCGCAATCGCTCTCGTCGATCACGATGCTCGCGAACTCGGGGCAGCAACACACCTCGGATGCGGCGGCGAAACGCACGCTCGAGCAGGTTGAGACGCTCGCGCGCGAGAGCCTCGTGGATGTGCGGCGAGTGCTCGACGCGCTCACACCCGCCGAACTTGAGGCGGGGGCTTTTGCGGCGGCATTACAGGGGATGCTCGAGCGCACTCACGACGAAGCGGGCGTGGCCACCGAGGCGCATATTGCCAGTTCGCTACCACCGCTTCCGGCCGAGGCCGAAGTGGTGCTGTTGCGGATCACCCAATCGGCGCTGGCAAATGTGCGCGCCCATGCCGAAGCATCCCGCGTGGTGGTGAGCCTGATTGATGATGGCGATTCGATCATCCTCGATGTCATCGACGACGGTCGCGGTTTTGATCTGGCTGCCTGGCGACAATATGACCCGGATGCATCCGGTACCACGAGCTACGGGCTGCGATTTATGCAGCAGCGCGTGCAGCAGCTTGGTGGCACCCTCGATATCAGTAGCGAACCGGGCCGGGGAACGGCGTTGAGCGCGCGCATCCCCATTGGCGTCGCACCAATGAGCCAGTCAGAATCCTCGCGGCGAAAGGACGACAAATGACGATTTCGGTGCTCCTGGTGGATGACCATCCCGTGGTGCGTAGCGGTCTGCGCGCGGTGCTCGATGGTGAGACGGTGCGGGTAGTTGGCGAGACCGGCACCGGTGAAGACGCCGTGGCGTTGGCCACCGAATTGCGGCCCGATGTGGTGCTGTGCGATCTGCGGCTTGGCGACGGAATTGACGGGATTGAGACGACCGCGCGGCTGCGCAAACTCGACCCGGCCCCCGCAGTGCTCATGCTCACCACTTTTGACCGCGATGTTGAGGTGCTTGGCGCGATTGAAGCCGGCGCCACCGGGTACCTGCTGAAAGATTCAACACCGGATGAAATTGTCGCCGGTATTGTGCGTGCGGCGGACGGCGGTATGGTGCTCAGCCCGGGCCTGTCGGCCCGGCTCATTGAGGGGATGCGTTCGCCTCGACCGCGGCTGACCGAACGCGAAACCGAGGTGCTGCAGCACCTGGCGGCGGGGGAGTCGAACCGGGAAATTGCGCAGAACCTGTTTGTGAGTGAGGCGACGGTGAAAAGCCATCTGGTGCATATTTTCACCAAGCTCGATGTCGATAATCGGGCGCGCGCAGTTCACGTGGCCCGCGAACTCGGTCTCGTGTAGCGAAACTCAACCTCGAGATGTTGCCGTGGTTCCGCATCCCCGTAGCCGGGATGCGGAACTTGCTGTGTGTAAGGAAATCGTGAGGTTTGGGTGAGCGGCCGTATGGATTCCGTTAGGCCGCTTGTTTGTGGTCGCTAACAAGACTCAGATGAATTTTGCGCCTGTTTGAGGCGTGCGGCGGCGGATGCGCTGCCGCGGAAATTCGAATGGAGCCTTGAAGTGCTTGACCTCATTTACGTGGTGGGCGTAGTTGTCCTCTTCGCGATCGTCGGTCTGATTGGGAAGGCGGTCGAGAAGCTGTGATCGTCATTGATCTGATCGCCGGCGTGCTGGCAATTGCCGGTATCGCGTATCTCGTATTCGCGCTAGTAAACCCGGAGCGTTTCTAGTGGAGTGGGCAATTCTTTTTTTGACGCTTGCGACCCTCGCGCTCGCGCTCGGGCTCGCATACAAACCGCTGGGCGACTACATGGCCCACGTGTTTACCACCGATACCGACTGGAAAATTGAGCACGGAATTTACCGGATCATCGGTGTCGCACCGCGTGAAGAACAGTCATGGCCGGCATACCTGCGCTCGGTTTTGCTGTTCTCAATGAGCGGTGTGCTGTTGCTCTATTTGCTGCAGCGTGTGCAGCAGTGGCTGCCCTATTCCCTCGGCAATGAAAACGTGGCACCCGGTGTTGCTTTTAACACCGCAGTGTCGTTCGTTACCAACACGAACTGGCAGGCCTACTCGGGCGAGACACTCTCGTACACAGTGCAGCTTGCCGGTCTGACCGTGCAAAACTTTGTGTCGGCAGCCACCGGTATCGCTGTTGCCGTCGCACTCGTGCGTGGCTTCGCCTATCGCCGCACCGGCACGATCGGAAACTTCTGGGTCGATTTGATTCGCGCCAGTTTCCGCATCCTGCTACCGATTTCAATCATCAGCGCGCTGCTGCTGATCGCCGGTGGTGCCATCCAGAATTTCAACGGCTTTGTCGACGTGCACACGGTGGCCGGCGGTGTTCAGTCGATCCCCGGAGGCCCGGTTGCATCCCAGGAAGTCATTAAAGAACTCGGCACCAACGGTGGTGGCTTCTTCAACGCCAACGCCTCACACCCGTTTGAAAACCCGACCGGTTGGACCAGCCTGTTTGAATGCTTCCTGGTGCTCGTGATTCCGTTTAGCCTGCCACGCACCTTCGGACGCATGGCCGGCGACAACCGTCAGGGCTACGCCATCCTTGGCGCCATGGCCACCCTCTACCTCGTGTCGGTTGTCACTCTGGGGGCGGTTGAGCTCATCGGCAGTGGTACCGGGCCCCAGCTCGCGGGAGCTGCGATGGAGGGTAAAGAGGCGCGCTTCGGCATTGTGCACTCGGTTGTGTACGCCACAACCACCACGCTCACCTCGACCGGTGCGGTTAACTCGATGCACGACTCATACACCTCTTTTGGTGGCATGATGACGACCCTCAACATGCTGCTCGGTGAGATCGCACCGGGTGGTGTCGGCTCGGGCCTATACGGCATGCTCATCATCGCAATCATTGCCGTGTTCGTTGCGGGCCTGCTGGTGGGGCGCACTCCCGAATACATCGGCAAAAAGATCGGGCCGCGCGAAATGAAACTCGCCAGCCTGTACATCCTGGTTATGCCGGTGCTCGTACTCGCGGGAGTCGCCCTCAGCTTTGGTGTGCCCGCCCTGCGCGACAGCATCATTAGCGAGTCGCTCACCAACACCGGCTCGCACGGGCTCTCAGAGGTGATCTACGCCTTTGCTTCGGGTGCCAACAACAACGGTTCGGCCTTTGCCGGACTCACCGCCGACACCCCGTGGCTCACGACGGCTATCGCCGTGGCCATGCTCTTCGGTCGATTCATTCCGATTGCGCTGGTGCTTGCCCTTGCCGGCTCGCTTGCGCAACAGGATCGACTGCCGGTCACGGCCGGAACTCTACCAACGCACCGTCCGCTCTTTGTCGGTCTGACCGTTGGCACCGCGATTTTGGTGACCGCCCTGGTGTTCTTCCCAATGCTGACGCTCGGGCCCATCGCTGAAGGACTGTTGTAACAATGACCTCACTCACTCAATCTGAAACCGTTGCCGACGATGCCACGGAGTCCGCACCTGTTCCCGCACAACCAAACGGGTTCAGTTTCAAACAGGTGCGTGATGCCCTGCCGCTGGCGCTAAAAAAGCTCGACCCGCGTGAGCAGTGGCACAACCCGGTGATGTTTATCGTCTGGGTTGGTGCCGTGCTTACCACGCTGCTCGCCATCATTGAGCCATCCATGGGCGGTCCCGAATCATCTGGTGGCAGCACGGTGCCGGTGTCGTTCACGTTGATCATCGCCATTTGGTTGTGGCTCACCGTGCTGTTTGCAAACCTGGCCGAGGCGCTCGCCGAGGGCCGCGGTAAGGCACAGGCCGACACCCTGCGTAAAACCCGCATGAGCACGGTGGCCCACCGAGTCGAAAACTATTCGGCAGACACAGATGCTGCCGCCGAACACAGCGCCACCAGCGATATTTCGTCTGCCGATCTGCAACTGGGTGACACCGTAGTGGTTTCAGCCGGTGAACTCATTCCCGGTGATGGCGACATCGTCTGGGGTATCGCGAGCGTTGACGAGTCGGCCATCACCGGTGAATCAGCTCCGGTGGTGCGCGAGTCGGGTGGTGACCGCTCAGCTGTTACCGGCGGTACTCGAGTGCTCTCTGACCGCATCGTGGTGCGCATCACCTCAAAGCCCGGCGAAACATTCGTCGACCGGATGATTGCGCTGGTCGAAGGCGCGGCGCGGCAACGCACCCCGAATGAGATTGCGTTGAACATTCTGCTGGCCTCGCTGTCGATTGTGTTCCTGATGGTGGTGCTCACCCTCAACCCGATCGCCTCGTATCCGGCGAGCACCGTCAGCATTCCGGTGCTGATCGCGCTGCTGGTGTGCCTCATCCCGACCACCATTGGTGCACTGCTGTCGGCCATCGGTATCGCCGGTATGGACCGCCTGGTGCAGCGCAATGTGCTCGCCATGTCGGGACGTGCCGTAGAAGCGGCCGGAGACGTCACCACACTGCTGCTCGACAAGACCGGCACCATCACCTACGGCAACCGGCGCGCATCCGAATTCGTGCCGATGACCGGCACCGCCGAGGAAGAACTCATTACCGCCGCCTCACTGTCGTCATTGGCCGACCCCACTCCCGAAGGCAAGTCGATTGTTGAACTGGCTGAAAAACAGCAGGTGGTTGTGGCAGCTGAACCCGCGTCGGTTGTCGTGCCGTTCACCGCACAAACCCGCATGTCGGGAATTGACCTGCCGGACGGTACCCAGATCCGCAAGGGCGCCGGAACCGCAATCATCGCCTGGCTCGAAGCGGAAGGTGTCGAAGTGCCTCGCAATCACTTCGCCGAACTCGACGGGTATGTGCACGAGATTTCAGAATCGGGCGGCACGCCGCTGACCGTTGCTCGAGTTACCGGCGACGGTAAGGGTGAGGTGCTCGGGGTTGTTCATCTAAAAGACATCGTCAAAGACGGTCTCATTGAACGCTTTTCACAGCTGCGCGCCATGGGTATCCGCACCGTGATGGTGACCGGTGACAACCCGCTCACTGCCGCCGCTATCGCCCGTGAAGCTGGCGTCGACGACTTTCTCGCCGAGGCCACGCCCGAACAAAAGCTCGAGTACATCCGTAAAGAGCAGGCTGGCGGGCATCTGGTAGCCATGACCGGTGACGGCACCAACGACGCTCCCGCGCTCGCGCAAGCGGATGTGGGTGTGGCGATGAACACCGGTACCTCGGCCGCAAAAGAGGCTGGCAATATGGTCGACCTCGACTCCGACCCCACCAAACTCATCGATATTGTTGCCATCGGTAAGCAGTTGCTGATGACCCGTGGCGCGCTCACAACTTTTTCGATTGCCAACGACATCGCCAAATATTTCGCGATTATCCCGGCAATCTTCATGGGCGCTATCCCCGGGCTGGCAGCACTCAACGTGATGGGGCTGCACTCACCGGCGTCGGCAGTGCTCTCGGCCGTCATCTTCAACGCGATCGTGATCGTGTTCCTGGTTCCGATCGCGTTGCGGGGCGTGTCGTACCGGCCGCTCAGCGCCGACCGTATCCTGCGCCGCAACCTATTGATTTACGGACTCGGCGGCGTCATCACCCCGTTTATTGGGATCTGGCTGATCGACCTGCTCGTGCGCCTCATCCCCGGCTTCTAAAAGCGAAAGCGAAAGAAAAAGATGCTGTTTTCAGGTCAGGGTGGAATCCGCCCGCTGTTCACCGCGGTACGCACCATCCTGGTGTGCACGCTTACCCTCGGCGTTGCCTACACGGCACTCGTCACCGGCCTCGGACAAGTGCTTATGCCAGCGCAAGCAAACGGTTCGACATTCACCGACACCAGCGGTGAAACTCGCGGTTCGGCACTTATCGGCCAATCATTCCTTGATGCCAATGGCGAGCCAATTGCTGAGTACTTCCAGTCGCGCCCGTCGGCGGCCGGTGACGGCTATGACGGCACCGCTTCGTCGGGCACCAACTGGGGGCCCGAGAACCCCGATTTCATTGAGACAGTAAAAGCGCGCCGCAGCCAGATCGCCGAGTTTAACGGTGTTGCAGAATCGGCAGTGCCGGCCGACGCGGTTACCGCTTCGAGCTCGGGTCTCGACCCCCACATCAGCGTGGCGTACGCTGACATCCAGATCGAACGAGTAGCCAAAGCCCGCCAGCTTGATGAGCAGCAGGTGCGAGACCTCGTGGCAGCCCACACCGAGCAGCCCGCGCTGGGATACCTGGGTGAGCCGGTTGTGAATGTCGCCAAGCTCAATCTGGCGCTCGATGAGCTGAAAGGTAACTAAATCATGACCGCACGGGGGCGGCTCCAGGTGCTGCTCGGCGCCGCTCCCGGCGTGGGTAAAACCTATTCGATGCTCGAAACCGGCCGGCAGCTACGCGATGACGGTATTGATGTGGTGATCGGCATCGTTGAAACACACGGCCGTGAAGCAACCGCTCGGATGACTGCCGGACTTGAAACGGTGCCGCGCCGGCAGGTGACGCATCGCGGTGTTGTGCTTGAAGAACTCGACCTGGATGGACTCCTCGAACGGGCACCCCAGGTGGCGCTGGTGGACGAACTCGCCCACACAAACGCGCCGGGTTCGCAGCACGAAAAACGCTGGGAGGACGTCGAGACGCTACTCGAGGCGGGGATCGACGTCATTTCGACACTCAACATCCAGCACATCGAATCGCTCAATGATGTGGTGGAACAGATTACTGGGGTGCCGCAACGCGAAACGGTTCCCGATAGCTTTTTGCGCCACGCGGCCCAGGTTGAAGTTATCGACCTGGCGCCGCAGGCGCTGCGCGACCGGCTCAGTGGGGGATTCGTGTATCCCGCTGAGCGTATCGACGCGGCGCTGTCGAACTATTTCCGGCTCGGTAACCTCACCGCCCTGCGCGAGCTGGCCCTACTGTGGCTAGCCGATGAGGTTGACCAGGCGCTGCAGCGCTATCGCGAAGAACACCACATCGACAGTAAGTGGGAGGCACGCGAGCGCGTAATCGTGGCGCTCACCGGGGGTGAAGAGGGTGAAACCCTACTTCGTCGCGGCGCCCGAATTGCGGCGCGCTCGGCTGGCGGCGAACTCATTGCCGTGCATGTCACTGTGCAGGACGGGCTGCGAAGTGAAAACCCGGCTGCGCTGGCAAATCAACGGGCCCTGGTCGAAAAACTTGGTGGCACCTACCATCAGGTCGTCGGCGACGATATTGCCGAAACGCTGATTGAGTTTGCCCGCTCGGTGAACGCGACCCAGCTGGTGCTCGGCGCGAGCCGCCGCGGTTGGCTCTCGAGCCTCGTCGGCGGGCGTTCGGTGAGCGGCACGGTGATTCGTAATTCTGGCGAGATTGATGTGCACATCGTCAACCACCGTGCTGCCGCCGGGAGGTTTTCGCTGCCACCGCTGGGCGGCACCCTCAGCCGTGGCCGGCGAATGCTCGGCTACGCGATAGCGCTGATTGGCTGCCCGGCCCTTACCGCGCTGCTGACAATTAACCGCTCTGCCGATTCGATTACCACCGATGTGCTCACCTACCAGCTGCTCGTGGTGGTGGTAGCACTGGCTGGCGGTATTTATCCCGCACTGCTGGCGGCGCTCATGTGCGGGCTGGCGCTCGACTTCTTCTTTATCGAGCCGCTGACTACGGTCACGATCGCCAGCCCATCGCATGTTGTGGCGCTGCTGGTGTACATGCTGATTGCCGCGCTCGTGAGTTTCGTGGTCGACCGCTCGGTGCGGTACACGCGCGCGGCACGGCGTTCGGCAGCCGAGTCAGAACTCATCCAAACTATCGCCGGCAGCGTTATTCGAGGCGATAGCGCCATTGAAGCGCTGGTTGACCGCACCCGCGAAGCGTTCCAACTGGATGCGGTTCGCGTGCGGGTTGGTGAGCGGGTCATTGCAGCAGCTGGCGAGGCGGCAGGTGCGGCCCCGCATACCGTCATTAACCTGGCCGGCGGCGGCGTATTTGAGCTGTTCGGTGGGGAAGTGCCCTCGAGCGAGCGACGCCTGCTCGCGGTGATTACGGCTCAGCTTGAGGCGGCACTGGAGCACCAGCGGCTCAGCGACACGGCTGAAGAGATCGGTCCGATTGCCGAATCTGACCGCGTGCGTGGTGCGTTGCTTTCAGCACTCAGTCACGACCTGCGCCGCCCTCTTGCTGCTGCAACCACCGCGGTGGGTGCGCTGCGCACGCTCGACGGCAGCCTGTCTGCCGCCAACAAGCAGGAGCTCATCGAAACCGCTGATGAAAGCCTGGCTGCGCTCGGTAATCTTGTGAATGACCTGCTGGATGTGAGCCGGCTGCAGGCCGGTGTGCTGCGCATCGCCACCTCTCCGATCGACCCCGCCGAGGCGATCGCACCGGCATTGGATGAACTCGGTGCCGGCCCCTCGCAGGTGCAGCTTGGGCTCGGGCACGGTGACGCGCTGGTTGAAGCCGACCCGGTGCTGCTGCAGCGAGTGATCGTGAACCTGTTGACCAATGCACTGCGCCATTCAGCGCCAGGTGATCCGGTGACAGTGACCACCAGCACTTTTGACCAAAATCTCGAGATCCGCATCATCGACCACGGACCGGGCGTGAGCGAAGACCGCCACGAAGATATTTTTGTGCCATTTCAGCGTTTGGGCGACACCGATAACTCCAGCGGGCTCGGCCTGGGCTTGGCGCTTTCGCGCGGGTTTGTCGAGGCCATGCACGGCACCCTCACTCCCGAACAAACCCCCGGCGGCGGTCTTACTATGGTGATCTCTCTGGGTCAGTACCACATCGCCCCGGCAGAGCCGCAGTGAGCAGGAGGGACAACAGCATGAAAATTTTGGTGGCTGATGATGACCCGCAGCTATTGCGGGCGCTGCGTATCACTCTCGCTGCAAAGGGATACGAAATTGTCACGGCTATCGATGGGAAGGCCGCAGTGGCGGCAGCTATCGACGAAAAACCCGATATTTACGTGCTTGACCTCGGCATGCCGCAGCTCGACGGTATTGAGGTGATTCAGGGCATCCGGGGCTGGTCGCAGGCACCGATTCTGGTGGTGTCGGGCCGCTCGGGATCGGCCGACAAAGTTGAGGCACTCGATGCGGGTGCTGACGACTATGTCACCAAACCGTTCGCGATTGATGAGCTGCTGGCACGCATCCGGGCGATGTCACGACGTGTGCCGTACTCGCAAGAACAGCCAGCCGTGAAGCTGGGGGATGTGGTGGTGGACTTGGCTGCGCACAGTGTCACTCGCGAGAGTGACGGCGGGCCGCGACAGATTCGGTTGACCCCAACCGAGTGGCAGGTGCTCGAGGCGCTGGTTCGCAATGCCGGCTGCCTAGTGACTCGCGAGACACTATTGGCCAATATTTGGGGCACCGATCATGTGGAAGACACCGGATATCTGCGGCTGTACGTATCGCAGCTGCGCCGCAAAATTGAGGCAGACCCGTCGAAACCGGTGCATATTTTGACGGAAGCTGGCATGGGGTACCGGCTCGAGGGCGCGATTCCGATGTGAGCTGTGAGGCGGGTGCAGCGGTTCTAGGTGTGGGTACCGGTCAAGGACGCCGCACTGGTGCTTGGCGTGGATCGGTCAACAATCACACGATGGGTGCAGGCTGGTGAGATCAACACCAAGAAGGAACGGCTGGTCACCATGGTAGAGATTGGTGAGTGCCGCGCCTACAAGATATTGACTGCTGCCAGGCGCAACCTGAACCTGCTCTAAGCGTGATCGCTGGTGACGAGTTGCTTAGTACATCTGAGATGGACTAGTGTTGTGGCGATAGCTGGGGCTGAAACAGTGCTCATGAGCGTCAATTCGAGAAACCCGTGCATCTCGCACGGGTTTCTGCGTTTCCAGGCATACTAGTCAAATGCTGCTTGCCTACATCGATGAGATTGGCGAACCCGGTGCTTTTATCAGCAGGGATCACGCGAGGTTCAATACCCACCCTGCGTTTGGGTACGCCGGGTTCATCATCAATGATCACGATGCTGGCTACTTCGCGAGCAAGTTTCAGCAGGAAAAAGCCGCACTATTTGCGAACGAGATACGCGAAAGCGACAGAGATGCTGGGAGATGGGAGAAGAAAGGCTCCGAGATCTTCACCGGGAAGACGATGGCCTGTTACCCGCAACAGTTTCGTGTATTTGACGGACTCGTTCGCTTACTGACGGATCGTGGTGGAAAACTCTTCTACTACGCCGATGAGAAATCACGGGGGACACCAAAGCAGGCGGTTCTGGATCCTGCCGATAGAGAAACTGCGGCGATGCAAGAGACTCTCAATAGGTTGGCTACCTATGCCGAAGCTAAGAAAAGAAACCTGTTGGTGATGATGGATCAAGTCGACGAGAAGCAGCGCAAGAGTCGACTGCAGAGCATGTACGCACATATTCTGGGACGTGGCACTAGGCGTATTGAGATGCGGCGAATCGTAGAGCCACCAATGCACATTGACAGCCAGCTGAGCGCAAACATCCAATTTGCAGATTGGGTAGCGGCGTGCGTTGGGCGAGCGATGGACTACCAGCTATTGGAGCACTCGCAGTATCAGTGGGTAACAAACCGGGAGATGGCACCAGCTTTGCATGGCAGTTTCACGCTTGAATCGAAACTGCATCTATGCCATCGATCGGTTGATGATCTCCATCACTACGAGATTTTTCATAAACATCGCCCGATCTACCCGGTAGTGGATGGTCATCGCGTGAGTGCCTCAACTCCGCCTGAAGTGCAACGTAAGATGCTCGGGCGTGCAAGCCGGGATAGTCGACCTCAATAGGTCTCCGAATGCACACGTTAATGTGATAGCCTCAGTCGCGTAGTGCCTGAACGCGCAATAAAGACCCCCGGGGCATCTCGAAAAGACCCCGGGGTTCTTGCGTTACACGGTTACTTGGTGGCCTGGTCAGCCCATTTACGGCCGCGTCCGGACCTAACCGTGGGGGGCAGGTGAATGGCACTCTCCAACTCGCGAAATATGAGCAGCATCGCCGCGAGTCAATGCGAGAGCGTGCGGGGCTAGGAGCGTTGGCTACGAAACGGTTTCCGGTGCCCCTGCGCGTCATTCCGAGCCGCCAGGTTGGTGGCCGGATGAACTGCCAAAGCTCCGTGTGAAGGAGTGGAACCACATCCTGTACGGCGACCGAAGCAGAGACGGGAGTTCTGCTGGTGGTCACGCCTATGGCTTCGGGTGGAGAAATGACCGCAGTGAGTTCCCCAGTGATTGGGATGAGAATCGCATTGCAAAAGCTATCGAGCAAGTGCTCCGGTCAAATCAAACCGGTCGATACAGAATTGGCAACGTTAATGGTGTCGACGTAGCAGTTGTGGTCTCGCCCCGGGGACAAGCGGTGAGTGCATTCCCGATAGAGCGGGGATAGAGTGGGGACATGGAAACGTACGTGCAAGAGAATGCGGGGGTAGTATTTGTTGCGCTGAAGCCGTGGCTGACTGCTGAGCAAACCACGCATGTACAAGAGGCACTCGATGCTGGAGAACCAAGCGTCGCGATGCTCTTAGATTCTGACGCCTTCCCGCATGCAACCGACGCTGTTCGTCTTCAAGTCCGTCGAATGGTTGCTGAATCGGTTGGTGTCGATGACGTCGCATATGACGATCTCGTTGACGAATACCAACTGCAAGCTAGGACGCTCTAGCCCACCCGAACCACTGCGACTCAGCACAAACTGCTACCGCTAACTGAAATCGGCTGTGTAGCGATAAAACACCCACCCCAGGCGGGTGTTTTCATTTTCCCCTTCCCTCCGCTGAGGGGTTGTGTCAGCAGCCAACGACGCCCGTACGGGCGGGAGAAGCACAACTGTCATGAGTGAACAGCAGACCGAAGCACAGGCGGACAAGCCGGGGTTCAAGCCACCGGCCACGCAAGCAGACCTCGACCGCATCATCGCGGAACGCCTGAACCGTGAATGTGCCAAATACGCCGACTACCAAGACCTCCGCAAGAAAGCAGAGCAGTTCGACCAGCTACAAGAATCCCAGAAAACCGAACTCGAAAAAGCCATCGCTCGAGCCGAAACACCGAACAAGCTGCTGCCGAGTTCAAGTAATCGATTCAATTCTGGTTGCGGACTGGAAGCAGCAGGTCGCGAAAGAACACGGCGTGCCAGTTGAAGCGCTCCGGGGCGGCTATTCAGTTACGAGTTCCTCGTAGTTTTCGTAGGTGTAGCCACGCATCGCTTCTTCGAACTCGAGGCGCGTCATCGGCACGACTTCGGTGCCATCTGTGTGACAGGTGGCTTTTGCAATGCGTTCATGCGTTGGCAGGAACTCGATGTACCACTCGCCGTTCTTCACGGTGGCGTTAAACAGTTCTGTGTCGTAATGCCGCCACAGACCTTCACCACCGGAAATCCCCTCGGGTTCAAGGAACAGTGTGCGGTCGACTGCGGTGGCGCATTTGTGGGCAGCATCCATCAGCCCCAACTCTGGTGCCTGCGCGCGGAAGTCAGGCAGCTCAGTTTCTCCGGTGTCTTCCGGCGAGGCATCAGTTTGCGCACAGCCCGCCAAGAACAAAACCGCCGCAAAACCTGCTGGCACAAGGAGCTTCCGCATAAACCCCAACCCTACTTAATCATTCAAACGAAAGGAACAACTCATGCAAATTGATGAGGTCATTCGAATGATTTCGTTGATGTGCATGAGTGTTTCCTTTCAATCACGACTTGATACTGGGCTGACCCCGTTTCGTAGGTCCAGTCGTTATGAGAGTCGTCCTGTTGCCCGCGGTCGCGGGCAGGGAGACTGGTCAGATCATGACGAACAGCAGGAAGCGTCACACCCCGGAGCAGGTCGTCCGTAAGCTCGGGCAGGCCGACAGGATGCTCACCGATGGTCAGGACGTCGCGGCGGTGTGCCGGGAGCTGGGGGTGTCCGAGCAGACGTACTACCGGTGGCGGAACCAGTACGGCGGCCTCAAGGCCGACGACGCAAAGTGTCTGAAGGAGTTGGAGAAGCAGAACGCGACCCTGAAGCGTCTGCTCGCGGAAGCGGAGCTGGAGAAGGCCGCGCTCAAGGAGCTGGCTGAGGGAAACTTCTAAGCCCGGACAGGCGCCGCGCCGCCGTCGATCACCTCAAGCGCAAGTTGCGGGTGAGCGAACGGATGGCGTGCCGTCTGGTCGGGCTGAGCCGCTCCGCGTACCGGCGACCGCTCAAGGGCGACACGGTCACGGACCCGGATCGGGCGCTCAGGGAGTGGCTGCGCGCCTGGGCGAAGGACCATCCCCGCTACGGGTATCGGCGGGCGTATCACGACGCCCGCGCCGAGGGGTGGGTGGTGAACCACAAGAAGATCCAACGCCTGTGGCGTGACGAAGGGCTCCGGGTCCCGCAGCGGCGTCGACGCAAGCGCGTCGGGTCCTCGACCGTCGACGCGCCGACGGCGGACGCGCCGAACGTGGTGTGGGCGGTGGACTTCCAGTTCGACGCCGACGAGCACGGACGATTGATCAAGATCTGCTCGATCGTCGACGAACACACCCGGGAGTGCATCGGCGGCCTCGTGGAGCGCTCGATTACCGCCGACCGACTCACCGCCCACCTCGAGGACCTCGTCGCCGCCCGGGGCGCCCCGGCGGTGCTCAGGTCGGACAACGGGCCGGAGTTCATCAGCGAGGCGATGGCCGACTGGGCTGGCACCCGCACCGGCCTGTCCTACATCCCTCCGGGCTCGCCGTGGCGCAACGGGTACGTCGAGTCGTTCAACAGCCGGATCCGCGACGAGTGCCTCAACATCAACAGCTTCTACTCGCTGCTGCACGCACAGGTCATCATCGGCGACTGGAAGGACGAGTACAACCACCACCGCCGGCACTCCTCGCTCGGCTACCTAACCCCAGCCGAGTACACTCGGCAGTGCACCCATCAAATGGAAACCGACGACTCACAGAACGTCCGGACCGAATGAAGGGGGCGGCTCACCCCGACTGAGAGCGTGCTGCGAAAGGATCAGTTTCAAGTGGCCCGGTCAACAAAAGCATCCGAACTAGAGGCTCGATTCAAGCGCTGGGCATTCCACCTGCGCAGCATCGCAAACCCGCTCACGATCGTGGCTCTCGTGGCCGGTTTCATCAATGGCTACGGGCCGGATTCGCTGTTTGGAGTGACGCTGCCGGGCATTGTCCACTGGCTATTCGACTGGGCCCCGATAATTGTGCTGGGCGGTATCGCGCCCTTCCTCACCATCATTGCTGGCGAGCTCGACGACACCGCTGAAATTTATAATGACGAGTATTCGCCGAGAAAGCTTAGGCGTCCGATTCAGTTCGACCAGCGCAACCTGACGCCCCTCGGTCTACTCGGCATCGTTTACGGCGTTGGACACTTTTTGAGCCCCGAAGAGAGAGACCTATTCGATGCCCTGTTCTTCGCAGTAGCGGGCGTCTTCATCATCATTCTGCTCGAGCTTGATAGGCGCCGCAGCTTCGCCAAGGCAGCCGAAGACACTGAGCTGCTCGAGAACGGCACCGTCACAACCGGCACGATCATCAAGTGCAATCACAACTGGGATTCAGGGCCCGAAACCTTCGCCTGGGTGCGCTTCACCGATGTCTCAGGCAACGCGCGCGAGTACACCGAACAGTTCATGGACGACCACTACCCCATTGGCACCTGCGTGACCGTGAAATATCTGCAGCACAAGCCGAAGGTTAAGCCAATCTTCGAGATCGCTAAACCTCACCAGCGGCCTACGAACCGGGCCTCCGGCTGAGCACGACACACGACACAGGTGCCCTCGTGCACGCTTAGCTCTCCTTCAAGACTTGCTACTATTGCGAACGATTATCAGTCGCATTGCCAGAATGGCTAGCGAGCGAGGCAACCAGAAGGGCCCGAGACCTTATGCACGATGACCCTTACCGCGCCGCTGCGGGCGCATACGACCTATTCGCGGCACCATATCGAGCCGCTCAACAGGCCGCACTCGCCGAGGCACTTCCCCACTTTCAGCCCGAAGTCGGCGCAATTCTCGACATCGGGGCAGGCTCGGGCACAGCTGCGGTAGAGATTCTCGAGCGCCTCCCTGAGGCACACGTACTGGCACTCGAGCCCAGCGCGACCATGCGGGCGCTCCTGCTGGGCCGCCACCACCGCCGGCACTCCTCGCTCGGCTACCTAACCCCAGCCGAGTACGCTCGGCAGTGCACCCATCAAATGGAAACCGACGACTCACAGAACGTCCGGACCGAATGAAGGGGGCGGCTCAATACGTGTTCGTTTCTCAGTAGATAGCCTGGTTGTTATACGCAAACCATTGACCACGGGCGCGGTCATCGCTGTCGCGCTCATCGCTATCGCCGGGTGCAGCGCGCCAACTGCGGGCCAGACGAGCGAGGCTGGCTCGGAAACCGGGCCGGTGCAGCACACCGCATCACCGAAGACAACTCCAGAATCAAGTCCTACAAGCACGCCGGTGCTCAGTGAAGAACTCGCGATTGAATACTGCGCGAGCAGGCTCACCGCGAATGTGTTTGATATCCCCGCAGCCGAGCTTGGAGCACCGTATAGCGACTCATTTGGCGACCACTACAGCACCAGCGACGCTCGAGCCAACCTCGTGGATGGGAATGGTATATCGAGTTTCCGCCTACACACGAAGACATCGCGACACTCACCTGCCAGACAGACGGTGAAAACATCATCGCGATGACTCGCGCCGAGTTCGAGGCAGCCATGAACGGCCGCACCTATGACGGGTGCGTCGAGGTCACCAAATAGCCACCTCCTACTTAGGCGCGGCTAGTGAGTGGCCACGCGCGACAGCGGGTCGGTGGAGAGTCAGTCGGGGCGGAGGTTTGGGTCGAATTCACCGGCGAGGTCGTAGAGAGCGTCGGTGCGGGTGTCCCACCAAAGTTCGTGGGCATCGATGGGGATCCATTTGTCAGACCGTATAACCCAAGCGCGACTGATGAGGTGGCCCTTAGCATTGACCTCCATGGCAAACTCACCCAACACCTTGCCGGACGGACCAACTTGTAGAACACGCTGCAACCGAAGATCATCACCCGTGTACATCGAGAGTTCCCTTCGGTATTGGAACGCGGTTTGCCGAGAGGAAACGGCTACACCTCAATCGAGGCGTCAATCGTTCCGCGCGGCATCAACCATATCGGTACCACACGTATCGAGGGGCTGAGATGGCAGTACCTACTCGGTTACAAGGTCTTCTTGGTAGTGCTCGTAGGTGTACCCGATCATGGCGTCTTCGAACTCGCGTCGAGTCATTGAAACAACATCAGTGCCGTCGGTGTGACACGTAGCCTTCGCCATCACCTCGTGGGTGGGGAGGAACTCGAAGTGCCACTCTCCGTCAACCACGCTGGCGTTGTACAGCTCTGGGTCATAGTGCGCCCAGAAACCGTCTCGACCGTGGATCCCGGGTGGTTCAAGGAATAGCACTGTGTCGATTTCAACGACGCACTTTTGTGCTGCATCGGTGATTTCGAGCTCCGGCTTTTTCTCTCTGAGGTCAACCGGCGCGCTATTCGTCGTCGGGGGAGTCACACCGCCCTGGCTGACGCAGCCAGCGAGAACTGCCACCGACGCAAGAACCAATAACCCCAGGCCGACGCTTCGACGCATGAACTCACCCTACCTCTGTAAAGAGCCACGAACTCATAATGACCGGCCATCGCAAGAGCGGCGTTCATAATTGTGCTCAAGCTACTCAGTGAGCATCGGCAACGCCAACACGACTGGATGATCCACTCGGGAGATCGAGTCAGCTAGAAAGAATCGGGTGCTGATCTGGTGTTTTATTGGTGGGCCCAGCGGGGCTCGAACCCGCGACCCATGGATTAAAAGTCCACTGCTCTGCCAACTGAGCTATAGGCCCAACGAGCAGTCTAACGTGATTTTGCCCGTCCTTGCACATCCTCGCCACCATCAGCGTCCGCAGCGCCGTCTTCGGCCGCCTCATCCACATCCGCACCATCGGTCAGCTCGGTGACGAGATCATCCGCACCAAGCGGGACCACCGCATCCGATTGCTCGGGGCCCTGCACCGCAAAATGATCGCGTTCGCCGCGCCGCCACCAGTTCAAATAGGCGATCAGCGCAAACAGGCACGCCATCGCCGCAATCAACGTGCCAAAAAGCGCCGGATGCACGCCCAGGTACCGATTGAGCTGCGCCCATCCCAGCACCTGCAGCCAGCCGATTGCCAGCAGTTCGAGCACCGCCCAGATCGCGATCGTCGGCGCGGTTATGGCGTGCGGTCGCACGGCCCGCACCACCAGCATCAGCGCCAACACAATCAGCGGCAGCGTCGGTACTAGCCCCAGCGCCACCCGGCCGATTGCCGACAGCCCCGACACATCGGCGTGACCGGCCCCGAAACCGATCTGGATGAGCTGCCAGCCATGCAGTGGGCCGCCCACCGCATCCCGGAAATCAAATTGCGTTTGCCACCAGGGAAGCAGCAGCGAAACCAGCATGATCAGCGCCAGCACCGCAGCGGTCACCCGCTTCACGGTGGCTCCCGGCGCCGTTTGCTGCTGGTGAGAATCGACAAGCGGTTCGGTGGGTTCGCTGTTAGCGTCGTGAACTGACAGGCTCATGACGTCTAGCCTAGGGGTACTGTCAGACGAGGTTGCGCCGGCGCGACCGCAAAAATACCGGATGCAAGAAAGCGAGCCCTGTGGAACGACATCATCGACCAGTGCGGATGCCAATTGAGGCATTCGACCACTACATCGGCGGTGATGATCCGGCGGCCATCAGCCGTGTGGCACACGAAACCGCCCGTGCCCTCCTACACCGGGTACACGGCAGTGATGACCCGAGTGTGGTGAAACGCACGGTTCGCTACACCGCCGAGCACGGTGTGTCTGACTTGGCCGAACTGTGGGCCAAATCGGCGCCGCGCACACTGCCCGGCGCGCTGTGGCGGCTGTATCTCGTACACGCGGCGGTATCGCGCGACACCGACAGTGCGGCCATCGCGTTTCGCAGGGGAGTGGCGCGAGACCGCTCAATTCATTCGCTGGTTGCCGGCGCGCCAGAACCCACCGGGCCGGCAGAAATTCGCGAACTGACCGATGAGATTTTGCGTGGCGCATTCACCGGCGACTTCGCGAACGCACTCGACCGGGCCGCATCCTTCTGCATGGTCATGTCGCTCGGTTTTGGAGCCTTCGCCGACGATATTGATGCGGGGGATGGGCTCACCAGCGAGCCAGAAAAACTTGCTGAAGCAGCCGCGATCCGCGGTGCCCGCTACCTGGAGTACGGTCGCGATTTAGCTGCTGCCGCCTCGCTGCAGCGGCAGGGAAAGCTCGACTAGTGCGGCTCGCAAATCAGCACTGGCGAGTCGACTCGAATATCGGTATCGTGGTGACCCGCCGGGCCGCAGTAACCCCGGGCTCCAATTTTTGCCGCTGCGAGCGGCCTTCCGCCGAGAGGCGTTCTGCGGCCCGGTATTTTTATTGCCGGCATGCGTCGGGAGCCTCCCGCATCCCGTTCATATTTCAGCCGACATCGATTGGATGCGGCGGAAAAGTAACTGGCCTCGCGCATCCGAAGATGGCGAGGCCAGGTTGACTTGACCCGAAAGACCTAACCGAAACGGCCGGTCACGTAGTCCTGGGTCTGCTGGTTCGAGGGGTTTTCGAAGATCGTGCGGGTGTCATCAAACTCGATGAGCTTGCCCGGCTTACCGGTACCGGCAATGTTGAAGAAGCCGGTGCGGTCGCTCACACGGGTTGCCTGCTGCATGTTGTGGGTCACGATGACGATGGTGTAGTCGGTCTTGAGCTCGTGGATGAGGTCTTCAATCGCGAGCGTCGAGATCGGGTCGAGGGCCGAACAGGGCTCGTCCATGAGCAGCACATCGGGCTTTACCGCGATCGCGCGGGCGATGCACAGACGCTGCTGCTGACCACCAGAAAGGCCCGCGCCGGGAGCGTCGAGACGGTCCTTCACCTCTTCCCAGAGGTTTGCGCCGCGAAGCGAAGTCTCAACGAGCTCTTCGGCATCGGCTTTCGAGATGCGCTTGTTGTTGAGCTTCACGCCGGCGAGCACGTTTTCACGAATCGACATGGTGGGGAACGGGTTGGCGCGCTGGAACACCATGCCGATGTGGCGACGTACAATCACCGGGTCGACGCCGTGGCCGTAGAGGTTGTCGCCGTCGAGCAGGATCTCGCCGTCAACCCACGCCTTGGGGATGACCTCGTGCATACGGTTGATCGAACGCAGCACGGTCGACTTACCGCAACCCGAGGGGCCGATGAACGCGGTAACGCTCTTCGGTTCAATAGTCATGTTCACGCCTTCGACGGCCTTGAACTTGTCGTAGTAGATGTCGAGGTCTTTGATTTCGATGCGCTTAGCCATTGAAATTCCTTTTCTAACGTTGTTCCGCCACGCGGTTAGCGGTTGCCCTTGGGCGAGAAGTAGTGCGAGATAACGCGGCCGATGAGGTTCAGCACGATCACGATGACCAGCAGGATGAACGCGCCACCCCAGGCGAGCATCTCGGCCTCGTGCTTCGCGTTACCGACGAGCTGGAACGAACCACCGTGCTGGTTGTAGACGAACACCGGCAGTGAGGTCATGATGCCCTGGAACGGGTTGGTGTTCATGTTGATCGAGAAGCCGGCGGCCACTAGCAGCGGCGCGGTTTCACCGATCACGCGGGCGATAGCCAGCAGCACACCGGTAACCAGGCCCGCGAGGCAGGTGGGCAGCACTACGCGCACGATGGTGCGCCACTTTGGTACACCGAGTGCGTATGACGCCTCACGCAGATCGGGCGGCACCAGGCGGATCATCTCCTGGGCTGAACGCACCACGGTGGGAATCATCAGCACCATGAGTGCGATCGCACCGACGAAACCAGAGCGGATGTTGGTGAGAGTACCGCCCGTCTGCTGCACGATGAGCAGGAACAGGGCGTAGGCGAACAGACCGGCAACGATCGACGGAACACCGGTCATCACATCCACGAAGAAGTTGATGGCACGCGAGAGGAAGTTTCCCTTGCCGTATTCAACGAGGTAGATCGCGGTGAAAATACCGATCGGTACCGAGATGAGCGTCGTCAGCAGCGTGATCCAGAGGGTGCCGACGATAGCGTGCAGCGCACCTTTTTGACCGGGGCGCGAAGCATCGCTGGTGAAGAAGTGTTCGAGACCGAGACCGGGAACACCACGGACCACGAGCGAGAACACGAGCGACAGCAGCGGAATCATTGCCAGGATGAAGGCAGTAAGCAGCAGGCCTGAAACCAGTCGATTTTTCGCCTGCCGGGCGCCCTCAACGGTACGGCTAACCCAGTAGATCGCAACCAGGTAGAGCACTGCGGCGAGTGCCATCCAACCGCCCCAGTTGAAGTTCACGGTGAGCTGGCCGGTGCGTTCGTTGACCTTCGAGAATTCGTCGCCGGAGGTCATCCACATCAGGCCAAAAATGATGCCCGAAACAACGAATGCGGCAACCAGCAGCAGCGGCGCGACTGAATCCTTGAGGCGCCCGGCGGCGAGCGAGTTTACTTTTTTCTTGCCCGTGTGTTTGGTTGCAGAAGTTGCAGTAGTCACGTTTGGCATCTCCTACTTGTTGTTTCGAGCGATGATGAAGCGGCCGATCGAGTTCACCGCGAGGGTGATGGCGAACAGCACCAGACCGCTAGCGATCAGTGTGTTGCTGTTCATACCGTGCGCCTCGGGGAAGTTTTGCGCAATCGATGCTGCGATGGTGGTGGGGTTCTGTGCGGTGAGCACCTGGAAGCTCACGACCCCGGTGCCCGAGAGCACCATGGCGACGGCCATGGTCTCACCGAGTGCGCGGCCGAGCGCGAGAATGCCGGATGCAAACACACCCGAGCTGGCGTAGGGGAATACTGCCTGCTTGCACATCTCCCAGCGGGTGGCGCCGAGCGCGAGCGAGGCTTCTTCGTGCAGACGCGGGGTTTGTTTAAAAATTTCTCGTGAGAGCGAGGTGATGATCGGCAGGATCATGATCGCGAGCACGATTGCGGCGGTCATGAGGTTACGGCCCGAGGGAACGATGTTGCCGCTAAACAGCGGGAACCATGCCATGTATTCGTTGAGCCACTTGTAGAGCGGGCCGGCGATGGGGGCAAGCACGATGATGCCCCACAGACCGAACACAACCGATGGCACCGCGGCAAGCATATCGACGATAAACCCGAACGGCCCGGCGAAACGGCGCGGCCCGAAGTGGCTGATGAACAGCGCCACACCAATACCTACCGGGAGCGCGATCAGCATTGCGAGCAGTGACGCCCAGATGGTGCCGAAAGCAAGTGGCGCAACATACTGCCAGAAACCGCCCGCAGACTCTCGGTAGTTGTCGGGGGCTCGAGATCCGAGCGGTTCGACGATCGCCGGCGCGCCCTGGGCGAGCAGGAATACAAAGACCGCTGCCAGAATCGCGAGGATGAGTGCACCCGACGTGGTCGAAATAGTTTGGAAGATGGTGTCGCCCGCGCGGCGGACGGTTGCAGGGCGAGATACCTGCGGAGCCTGAGCAGTATCAGCGCTCGTCATCTGCTTGCCTTCCTAAAATTGGTGGGTTGCAAAGGGGAGTTTGGTAACGGATGATGCCCGGCACCCCGATTTGGGGGAGTGCCGGGCAACATCACTGTTCTTGACGTATCAGTTCAACGTCTTCAAGTAGCAGATGACTACTTGATGGTGTCGATGGCAGCCTGTGCCTCGCTGCGGATCTCGTCCGAGATCGGAGCGTTGCCGGCAACGCCAGCGGCTGCATCCTGAGCCTCGGGGCTGATCACGTAGTTGAAGTAAGCCTTCACGAGCTCAGCCTTGGCCGAGTCAGCGTACTCCTGGCAGCCGATGAGGTACGACACGAGAACGATCGGGTAGGCACCCTCAACGCCGGTGTAGTCGAGGTCGTAGACCACGTCGGTCGCCTCGCGGCCCTCAGCCTTCGGCGAGCCAGCCACAACTGCGGCAGCAGCTTCGGGGGTGTAGGCGACGAAGTCTTCGCCCGACTTGACCTTGGCGGTCTGCAGCTCGGTTGCGGCCGAAGCGTCGAGGTAACCAATCGAACCCTCACCAGCGGCGATGGCCTGCGCCACACCACCGGTCTTGTCGGCAGCTTCGCCACCGAGGTCGCTCGGGAAGGCGTCCTCAGTGCCGTAGGTCCAAGCCTCGGGAGCAGCAGCCTCGAGGTACTTGAGGAAGTTACCGGTGGTGCCCGACTCGTCACCGCGGTGCACAGCGTTGATGGCGGTGTCGGGGAGTTCGACGCCCTCGTTCAGCTTGGCAATTGCCGGGTCGTTCCACTTGGTGATCTTGCCGGCGAAGATGTTCGAGAGGGTCTCACCGTCGAGGTTCAGCTCTTCAACCTCGGGGAGGTTGTAACCGATAGCGATGGGCGAGATGTATGCGGGGAACTCGACCAGAGCCGAACCCTCGGCGCAGCTGCCGAACTTGCCTTCTGCGATCTCTTCGGTCTTGAAAGCGCGGTCTGAACCGATGAAGTCTGAGGTGCCGGCGACGAAGTTGTCGCGGCCCGGGCCCGAGCCTTCGCCGGTGTAGTTAACGGTCACGCCGTTGTTCTCCGACTGGAAGCCGGGGACCCAAGCTTCGTTCTGAGCGGTGCCCTGCGAGCTAGCGCCGGTAGCGCTGAGGGTGCCCGAAAGCGACGACGACGCGCCACCCTCGTTGCCGGTAGCCGCAGCGGTCTCGCCTGCGTCCGAACCGCCGCCGGCGCAGCCAGCGAGAGCAAGAGCGGCAATTGCCGAGAAGGCAACAGAAGTGCCTACGCGCGAAAGCTTCATTGAGTTTCCTCCATAGATGGGGTTTGTGGAACCAGAACGGGGTTCGAAGTGAAACTATGCGCTGCGAGTTACGTGACATCGTGCTGAAGGTAAACGCTTGGTGAACGGCATTCATTCAGGCGGTGATGTTCGTTCTGAATCAATTCGTTCTGAACCAAATGCGAGCGAGTCTGCCGCCTAAATCACCGGACCGTGCGTTTCGGCTGCCACAATCCCGAGACGCACATCTCCAGTCGGTACGTGCAGCACCGAGCACTCGGCGGTCGACAGCATTGCCTGACGCGACAGGCCGCTCAGTCGGGTATTGGTGGCCTCGGCGAGCACGGTGAGCACTTCGGGCATGACCGGAGAATGACTGCACAACACCACGGGCTCGCGCCGCTCGAGCACATCCGCCAACACCTCAGTCAATCCCGCATCACCCGACGAAGTGTTTTGCGAAAGCGAGGCGTGGCTTTCGGGAAAGATTCCCAGCGCATCCGCCAGCGGTGCAATCGTCTCGCGGCAGCGGGCCGCAGTCGAGGTCAGGATGCGCTGCGGGCCAAACGCGCGCAGGATCGGAATAATGTGCTGCGACTGCTCCAGACCGCGTGAGGTGAGCGGGCGAGTTTCGTCGTGTCCGGGCCACTGTGCCGCCGGAATTGCCGTGGCGTGACGCAGCAGTACGATCGGGAACGTGCTGGCAATACCCCGCTCGTAGCGCTCGGCCAGCAATTGCAGCAGCTCTTTATCTCGGTCGTAGCTGAGTACCTGCTTCGCTTTTTTTACCGAGAGCCACTCGAGCCGGTCAACCTCACTATTGGGCTTGAACTTGTGCTTGGTGAACTGTTCGTCGCTGACCTCGCTCGACCAGTAGTGCACCTCTTTCGGGCGCCCGCTGGGCAGCGTGTAGTCGATGATGCCTAGCGGTGCACCCAGATCGACTCGGTAACCGGTTTCTTCCCAGATTTCACGCGCTGCCGTTTGCGCCAGTGACTCGCCAGGGTCAACCTTGCCCTTTGCCAATGAGTAGTCATTGTGGCGGTTGCGGTGAATAACCAGCACTCGTAGTTTTTTGCCATCGAACCGCCACAACACCGACCCTGCGGCATAGACGGTTTGATCGTGACTGCTGGCTGCGGGCTGCATAATTGCCTTTCTGGCTCAGGGATTCTTCTGGCTCAGGGATTCTTCTGGCTCAGGGGTTCTTCTGGGTCCGGGCCTCTTCTAGCTCAAGGGTTCTGCTGGCTCAGTGCTTAGCGGATTGCTTGCGGACGAGCCCGCCGCACGTAGTCGTTCATGATGACATCGTGCAGCTCGGCAAGCGGCTGGCCATCGTCACCGTGCGCAACTCGGTGCCAGTTCGCATCCGAATCAAGATGCCAGCTGGCCACCTCGCCCGACATAACCAGATCGAACATGCGCTGACAGCGTTGCACGTGCTCGGGCTCGGTGAGTCGCACGAGCGCTTCGATGCGACGGTCGAGGTTGCGGTGCATCATGTCGGCCGAACCGATGTACACCTGCTCGTCACCGCCGTTCAAGAACGAAAACACGCGCGAGTGCTCGAGATACCGGCCCACCACCGATCGCACTTTCATCGTCTCGCTCATATTTGGCACGCCTGGGCGCAGGCCGCAAATACCGCGCACGAACACCTCAACCACAACTCCGGCACGACTGGCCGCATAGAGCGCGTCGATAATTTCTTCATCGATCATCGAATTGACCTTGATGCGCACCCGACTCGGTTTTCCCGCGAGCGCGGCCTGCCGCTCGCCCTCGATGAGATCGAGCAAACCCTTGCGAAGATGCAGCGGTGCAACCAGCAGCCGGGTGAAATCGCGTTCGATGGCATAACCCGAAAGCTGGTTAAACAGGCGCGTGACATCGGTTGACACTTCGGGTGCGCAGGTGAACAGACCCATGTCTTCGTAGATGCGGGAGGTCTTCGGGTGATAGTTACCGGTGCCGACGTGGTTGTAGATGCGCAGCTGTCCGTCTTCGCGGCGAATGACCTGGAGCAGCTTGCAGTGGGTTTTGAGGCCGACCAGCCCGTACACCACGTGCACCCCGGCTTTTTCGAGCTTGCGCGCCCAAACAATATTGTTCTGCTCGTCAAAGCGTGCCTTAATTTCAACCAGCGCGAGCACCTGTTTGCCGGCTTCAGCCGCCTTAATCAGCGACGCGATGATCGGAGAGTCACCCGAGGTGCGGTACAGCGTCTGCTTGATGGCAAGCACGTTCGGGTCGCTGGCGGCCTGCGAGATGAACGCCTGCACGCTGGTTGAGAACGATTCGTACGGGTGCTGTACCAGCACATCCCGTTCAGCAATCGCGCTGAACAGATCGGTGGGGTCGGCACCCTCGCTGGGACGGAACTCGGGAGCGGTGACCGGCACATGTGTGGCGAATTTTAAATCGGGGCGTTTAATGCCCGACAGCGCAAACAGCGCCGTCAGATCCAGCGGCCCGGGTAGCACCGTGACCTCGGTGTCGGTGATGTCGAGCTCATCCTTCAACAGCGAAAGCGTCTCGGCATCCATATCGTCCGACACCTCGAGGCGGATGGGCGGGCCGAATCGGCGGCGCAACAGCTCTTGTTCGAGCGCCTGCAGCAGGTCTTCGGTCTCGTCCTCTTCAATATTGACGTCTTCGTTACGCGTGATGCGGAAAGCGTGGAAGTCGATGACCTCCATCCCCGGGAAAAGTTCGTCGAGATGCTGCGCGATGAGATCTTCGAGCAGGATGAACCAGTGCTGCCCGTCGGGTGCGCGCAGCGGGTAGAGACGGGGGAGCACCGGCGGCACCTTGAGGCGGGCGAACTCGACTCGGCCGGTTTGCGGATTGCGCACCCGCACCGACAGGTTGAGTGAGAGGCCAGAAATATAGGGGAAGGGATGCGCCGGGTCGACTGCCAGCGGCATCAGCACCGGGAAAATTTCGGTGGTGAACACGCTGTGGAGGTGTTTGCGGCTTGATTCATCCACGTCATCCCACTGCAGGATGCGGATGCCCTCGGCAGCGAGTTTTGGTTCGAGATCGTCGCGCCAAACGCGCGCGTGACGCTGCTGCAGTTCGTGCGCCAGGGCGCGAATCTGTGCGAGTTCGGCGGCGGGCGGCACACCTGCGGGGGTCGGCACCGCAAGCCCCAGGTCGATGCGCCGCTTCAACCCGGCGACTCGCACCATGAACCATTCGTCGAGGTTGGACGGGAAAATCGCCAAAAAATTTGCTCGCTCAAGCAGCGGCACGCTGTGGTCTTCGCCGAGTTCGAGGACGCGCTGGTTGAACGCCAGCCAGCTGAGTTCGCGATCTACGTAGCGGTCGAGTCCGAGGTCTTCGAGGCGGTCTGCGGCCGGGGTCATTCCGCGCGTCCTTTCAGTTCGTGGCGCTGCTTGTCTCAACTGTAGTTCGGTCGAGGAAATACTGAACATCCAGACGCTCAGTGACAAACCCGAGCCGGCGATAAAGCGACATGGCCGGGGTGTTGCTGCCGTCGACGTAAAGAATGGCGCGCTTCGCGCCGCGTTCGAGCAGGCGGTTGAGTCCGGCGTTCATGAGCGTGCGTCCGAGCCCCTGGCCGGCAAGGTTCGGGGCGACACCGACCACATAGATCTCGTATTCGTCACCGTCGATTTTGCACCAGCAATAGCCGGCAAGCTCATCGTCGGCGGTGAGCACCAAAAAATCTGCCGAATTGAACCAGGGCTGGCGCATCCGAGCCTCAAGATCCGCCAGCTGCAGCCGGCCCTGTTCGGGATGCGCCGCAAAAATTTTGGCGTTCAACGCAACCCAGGCGCGAGCATCCCGGTCGGCATCGAAAGCGCGAATTTGCATCCCGGCCGGAAGATCTGGCTGCCGTAGGGGAGCGCGCAGCGGCAGCGCCAACACATAGAGCTCGCGAGTGGCGGTGGCGCCGAGCGAGGCGGCGAGCTCGCGAGACCCGGGCAGGCTGCCGTGCGCCCACACCTGTAGCTGCCGTGCCGCGTGAGTGGTGAGTAGGGACGTGAGTTCGCGAGCGAGGGCGGTGCCGACTCGGCGGCGCCGAGCGTGGGGATGCACGACCAGCTCGGCCATAATCATCCCCTCGGCGTGGGCCGCGGTATCGACGTGATACAGGGCGGCGCCGAGTAGTGAACCGGATGCATCCCGTGCGGTAACTGCCTGCCGCTGTGCGAGTTTGAGGAGGGTTTCTTCGTTGAAGGGCGGGAGGCCGTCGGCCGCGGTTGCCGTGCGGGTGAGCTGCTGGATCTCGGTGGCGAGTTCGGCAGCCTCGCCGGCTGTTGCGATGGTGAACTGCTGCCCGAAATGCTGCGCCAAGGTGCTGCTCCTTCGCATCGAAATGATGGTGGTGTGAACATGCTAGGTGTTGTGGGTCATGGCGGTGCGGCACAATTGCGGTATGGACACTGGCCCGCTGACCAAACGTGAACGCGCATCCGTGGGGATTGCGTGGGCGATCGCGCTGCTCGCGGCGATTCTGATTGGGGTGCTCGCGGGGCGTGACCGTCAGCTTGCCTGGGTTTCAATCGCGATGCTGATGCTGGTGTTTGTGTCGGCGCTGCTGCAGCTGATCCTCGCCAAACCGGCCGGGTTCATCCACCGCATGTCGCTGAGTTTGGCTGGTGCAGCGGTGATTCTGGCGCTTGCCTCGCTGGTGTTTGTGCTGGCTGGCGCATCCGGATTCGTCACCGCCCGCTAGCGCGGCCCAGCATCCCAACCCAGCTGCCCTGCCCAGCATCCCAGCCAGCTGCCCTGCCCAGCTGTCCTGCATCCCAGATGCCCTGCCTGGCCTTGCATCCCAGCATCCCAGCTGCCCTGCCCTGCATCCCTGCCCAGATGCCCTGCCCGGCCCTGCTCTGCCTGGGCACTGCAGATTTTTGTTTTCTGGCCTCAGATTTTTGTTTCCTGACATCAGAATTTTGGCTGCAAAACCCGGGAATAACGGCGTTTTGGGCGGAATCGCTGCATTTTGCAGCCAGGAAACAATTCTCCGCAAAAAACTGCAGTCAGGAAACAATTCTCCGGCGCAAATTGCAGCCAGGAAACAAAATTCGCATGTGAAGCAGACAGCTGCAGGCGCGCATGTGAGGCGGGGGAGGCGCAGGCAGGCGCAGACAGAAGCGGGGCAGCACAGGCAGCTGCAGGCAGACACAGGCAGGCGCAGGGGATGCAGGGCGGGAATGGCGCGGAGGGTGCGGCATGGCATCGGCTAGACTGAAGGCATGGATGCAGCGATGTTCTTTGAGATTCTGTTCATGGGCCTGCTCGGTGCCGCAATGGTGGGCATCGTTGGCGTTTCGATTGCCGTGATCCGCGGCCTGTTCAAGGGACAGAGCTAGGCATCACTACCGGCTGTCACGTCGCTTACTCACCGCGCACACCACCACGCGCGACGTAGCACCGCGGCGTGCAGGATGAGATTTTTGGGATGAGCGATGTTTGATATTCCCACTGATCTGCCACCCGAACTTGTGCCGCTGACCTGGCTCATCGGCACCTGGGAGGGCGAGGGTATGGTCGAGTACGAGGTTGGCGGCAAGCTGCGGATGCATCCGTTCCACCAGCGTGTCGAGTTCACCCACAATGACCAGCCGTTCCTCGAGTACCGTTCGCGTTCGTGGCTGTTGCCGGATGGATCCAGCGACGCTGGCGAAGCCGGCGAACCCAGCGCAGAAAATGGCGCCGCTGAAGGAACCGAAAAACCGTTCCTTCCCGAGGGCATGGATGCGCTCATGCCCAAGGGTCCGACGGTCACCCCTGCCGCATCCGATGAGCTTGCCGGGCTGCTGCCCCTGACCAGCGAAATGGGTTTTTGGCGCCTGGCTCGCCCGCGCGATGCCGGCGACGTGGGCCCGGGGATGCTCCCGCCGAGCGATAACACCTCGTACCCGAATGCCGATGCGGTCGAGAAGCTTCGCAACAACCAAAACGGTTTCGACCTTGAGGTGACTCTCGCGCATCCCACCGGCGTGAGTGAGCTGTATTACGGCATGATTCGCGGGCCGCGCGTTGATCTGGCAACCGAGGGTGTTGTGCGTTCATCCGGCAGCGAGGAGTACCGCTCGGCCACCCGCATGTACGGCCTGGTGCAGGGGCGGATGTTTTGGGCGTGGGATATTGCCGCTCTCGGCGGCGAACTCGCAACCCACGCCTCGGCGCAGCTGACGCGGGTGTCAGAGTGAGCAATAGCCCGTTTTTGCGGCTTCCCGGAGCTGTTGAAGGTGTGGCACCCGATGCGGGTGTGGCCGCGCACTACGGCGAACCGCTGCGTGAGCAGCGGGCGTTGGCGCGCGGCGCCGCTGTTGTGGATGCGAGCCACCTCGGGGTCGTGCGCGTGGCGGGCCCCGATCGGGCTGACTGGTTGACTTCGCTTTGTACGCAAGTGTTGACCGTTGGTGGGCATGGTGAGTCGCTCATCCTCTCGCCCCAGGGGCGCATCGAACATCAGTTCGCGTTCGCGGATGATGGCGAATGCACCTGGCTGATTACCGAACACGATGGTGCGGCACCGCTGGCTGAGTTTCTTCACCGGATGCGGTTCATGAAACAGGTGGAAGTTACCGATCTATCGGGCGAACGGTTTGTGTTCGCATCGATGGGCGCGATGGCGGCGCTCGACGGCATTTCGGATGCGGTGGTCTGGGACGATCCCTGGACCGGCATCGCCGCGGGCGGCACGCAGTACGCCGAGATCGCACCTGACGAGCACCCGGGCACGCGATACCGGATGCAGTTCACGATCGTGTCGGCCGAGGGGCGCGATCGGCTGCTGACGGCAGCGCGTGCGGGTGAACTGACGATGGCCGGAATGCTCGCGCTCGAAGCACTGCGAGTTGCCGCGTGGCGCCCGCGGTTCGCGCGTGAGGTTGATGAGCGGGCGCTGCCGCATGAACTCGACCTGCTTCGCAGCGCCGTGCACCTCAACAAGGGTTGCTATCGCGGACAGGAGGCGGTTGCCAAGGTGCACAACCTCGGGCATCCGCCGCGCCGCCTGGCATTTCTTGATCTTGATGGGATGGATGGCCGGCTCCCAGCCCCCGGTGCGCTCGTGCGTGACGGCGACAAGCCCGTCGGCCGCATCACGAGCACGGTGCTGCACTACGACGAGGGGCCGATTGCGCTGGCGCTGCTCAAACGGAACGTCGATCCGCAGGCGGCGCTGCGGGTTGATCTCGACCTCGCCGCCCAGGTCGCCGACGGTGCTGTCGCCGAGTCGGAGGCCGGTGCGCCCGAACAGGTGGATGCGTACCAGACGGTGATTGTCGCGCCCGATGCCGGTGACGCCGCCCAGATGGCCGAACTGCGTCGAAAATTTCGCGGCCAGCGCTAGCTGCCGCGCGCATCCGGGTGCTGCGCGGCGGTCATCCACCTGAAACAGTCATTGTGGCGTTCGTAGTGGCTCGTCCAGCCGCTGTTTACGCTCACTGTGCACGATTGCACTATGAGCGACACAGCACGTCCTGCGAGCCCAAAAGGTAGCGCCGGTGATCATCCGCCAGCGCTGCAAATTACCAACCTGGTCAAGTCGTTTCGAAAACCCGGCGGTGGCCGGTTCCGCGCGGTGGACGAGCTGTCGCTGACCGTTTCACGCGGCGAAATTGTGGCTTTTTTGGGGCCGAACGGTGCCGGTAAAACCACCACGCTCGATATTGTGTTGGGGCTCACGCAGGCCGATTCTGGCGAGGTGCGCGTGCTCGGCGAAACCCCCGACGGGATCGTGCAGCAGGGGAGGGTAGCTGCGGTGTTGCAAACCGGCGCGCTGCTGCCCGATCTGAGCGTCAAAGAGACGGTGCAGATGATCGGCGCCCTGTATGCCGAAACCATCGGGGTGGATGAGGCGTTGCGTCGGGCGGGGATTGAAAAGATCGCCGGCCGCAAAGTGTCAAAATGCTCGGGCGGTGAGCAGCAGCGGTTGCGTTTTGCATTGGCGCTGCTGCCCAACCCCGACCTGTTGGTGCTCGACGAACCAACCGCGGGGATGGACGTTAATGCGCGCGGTGAATTTTGGGATGCGATGCGGGCAGAAGCGCATCGTGGCCGCACCATCATCTTCGCCACACATTATTTGAAAGAGGCCGAAGACTTCGCCGAACGCATTGTGCTGATCGCCGATGGCAGGCTCGTCGCCGACGGTGCGGTTGGCGAGATTCGCGAGCTGGCCGGTGGTAAATCGCTCACCGCCCGGCTTGCTGGCGTTACCGAGGCGGAATTACAGGCGGTGCCCGGGGTGCAGCGGGCTGTGCGCCTCGACCCGCAGCGCATCGAACTCAAATGTGACGATGCGGATGCTGCGGCACGCTATCTGCTCACCAACACTGCCGCGAGCGATATTGAGATTCGCGCGGCCAGCCTCGACGAGGCCTTTGAACAGCTCACCGCCCACAACGACAGGGAGCAATCATGACCACCGAAACACCGCGTCGAGTGCTGAACCTGCGCTATATCGGGTTTGATTTGCGCCGCAATTTGCGGATGTTTACCAACCTGTTTTTTGTGATCGTGTTGCCGGTGGCGATGTTCATCATTTTTGGCACCATGTCGGATTTTTCGAGCACGACGCTTGAAAGCGGTCGCGGTAATATCACCGCGAGCATCATGGTGTCGATGGGTGCGTACGCTGCGATCACCGCCACCACATCGCTTGCCGGATCGGCAGCGGTTGAGTTGCAGCAGGGGTGGGGGCGTCAATTGGGGCTAACCCCGTTTTCGAACGCAGGCTATATCACCAGCAAGGTGATCGTTGCGCTGAGCTACGCGATATTGGCCATCACTGCCGTGTACATCGCCGGCGTAATTGTTGGCGCGAAGATGGACGGCTGGGTGTGGGCAGCAACCGCCGGCCTATTGCTGGTGGGCGCGATGGTGTTCGCGCTGTACGGTCTCGCTTTCGGGTTGCTGCTGCGCAGTGAAGCTGCGGTGGGCGCTGCCAGCGGTATTGTCGTCATCCTGATGTTTCTCGGCAACGCCTTTGTGCCGCTGAGCGGATTTTTGCTGCAGTTGTCGGTGTTCACGCCGGTTTGGGGAGTGGTGCGCTTGTCGGCGTATCCGCTCGATCAGGGCGTCTATTTTGACGGGAACGACGGTTCGCCCGTGCACTATGAGCTCTGGCAGATGGTGTGCAACCTGGCAGTGTGGGGCGCCATCTTTGCGGCGCTGTGTGTAATCGGAGTGCGACGCGGCACGAGCCGCCGATAGTGAGTGGATGCTGCGTAGCAGCTAGCATTAAAGCAACCCGGTAGGCGATGGCGGTATCGAGGCGACATGGTTTACAAACGATTTGTTATCGGTGTGGTTGCAATTGGGCTGGCGGTTTCACTCGGCGGCTGTCAGCAGCACGACTCGCAGTCAGCGGCCGAAAACTCAGTGAGCGCGCCGCCCACGCAGAGCGAGTCGGGTGCGCCCGAAACTCCCGGCGATGGCGGCGCGGCAACAGGTGCTGATGGGCATCATGCAGAGGCAACCGAAAGCACCGCGCAGGCTGCGGATATCATCATCCCCGAGTGCCCCGAGATGAATCCGCTGGCCCAGGCCGAACACGATAAGTTCATGGAGAGGCTGCCGGAGGATAGAAGATACGATTCGCGCGCGAGAGAAGTGAGCAGCGAAGAGTTTTCACAGAAGGTTGGTCCGGCGGCAGGAAAAGCGCTTGCTTCAGTTGAAAAATATCGAGGGTGTCACTGGGGCTTTTCACTCGGCACGCCGGTGTTCCAGATTGACGCTGAACTAAAACCGGAGGCAAAAGCCGCACTCATTGCGGCACTGCGCGACGACCCCGACTTTGTCGAGATGGAAAGCGAATCGCACGGAGCTCAGCAATTTGAGTATTTAGTGGTGCAAGAAGGAGTAGGCTCAGAAACTGTTTTTCACACCTTTATCGGCGACATGTGGATCTGCTTCGCAGCGGCGAGCGATTGGGCGCTCGACAACTACGGCAAGGTTTTTTCAGAGAGCGCGCTGGAGGCGCTGGTCGAGGCCAACCCGGGGCTCGGCGACGGATAACCGCGGTCGCCGGTGCAGATCACGTACGCGCTATGCGCAGACACCCCGACCCCGTTACGCTAGAAGCATGAATGCACCGCTGACGCTCATTCTCGTCCGCCACGGACAGAGCGAATGGAATGAAAAAAACCTGTTCACCGGTTGGGTCGATGTCGAACTGACCGAAAAAGGCCGGGGCGAGGCGAAGCGCGCCGGTGAGCTGATCCGTGAATCGGGTCTGACCCCCGACATTCTTTACACTTCGCTGCTCACTCGCGCGATCGACACCGCAAATATTGCGCTGAAAGAAGCCGGCTTTGCATGGATCGACGCTAAGCGTGACTGGCGCCTCAACGAGCGCCACTACGGCGCGCTGCAGGGCAAGAACAAGGCCGAGGTGCGCGATGAGTTCGGTGAAGACCAGTTCATGATCTGGCGCCGCTCGTACGATGTGCCGCCGCCCCCGCTCGCCGATGACAACGAGTGGTCGCAGGTGGGCGAGCGTCGCTACGCAAATCTTGGCGACGACATCCCGCGCACCGAGTGCCTCAAGGATGTGCTCGAGCGGCTGCTGCCGTTCTGGGAGTCGGAGATTGTGAGTGATTTGCGTGCCGGGAAGACCGTGATGGTCGCGGCACACGGTAATTCATTGCGTGCCCTCGTGAAACACCTCGACGGAATCGGTGATGACGAGATTTCGGCGCTGAACATCCCCACCGGTATTCCGCTGGTGTATGAGCTCGATGCCGAAACGCTCAAGCCGATCTCGCCGGCACGCTACCTCGACCCCGAAGCGGCCGCGGCAGGTGCCGCAGCTGTCGCCAATCAGGGTGCCCAGAAGTAGTCGATACTAACCAAAACGGCGGGTCCGGTTCGAACTTGAACCGGACCCGCCGTTTCTATGGTTGTGGCTGCCTACTCGGCTGCGGCGCCTTCCTGCAGGTAGCGCATCCGCTTGGCAATGGCGACCGCGTGGTCGCTGAAGCGTTCGAAGTAGCGGTTCGCGAGGGTCGCATCCACCACCTGCTCGGCGGGAACTGTCTCGTCGACTGTCGAAAGGCCGTTGAGCACCTCCTTGTGCAGGGCGTCGTTGGCGTCGTCGCTGGCGATAATTTCGTCGAGCAGCTGCGAATCTTCGGTCTCGATCAGCTTGCGCACCCGCTCAGCCTGCGCGACGCAGAGCTCGCCCGCTTCACGGAAGTGTTCGCGCAGCGGCTCGGGCGAAACCTCGACGGGGAACCGCATCCGGGCAAGCTGGGCGATGTGCGCGGCGAGGTCGCCCATACGCTCAAGCGAGCTTGAAATACGCATGGTCGAAACAACGAAGCGCAGGTCGCGAGCCACCGGCGACTGCAGCAGCAGCACCTCGATGGTGAGGTCATCGATGTGTGCGGCGGCCTCGTCAATTTTCATGTCATTGCTGATGACCTCGTCGGCAAGCGCGACGTCCGAGGTCTGGAAGGCGCGGGTGGCGTTACGGATAGCGTTCACGACACCGTCGGCAACCTCGATGAGACCGGTCTGGATATTGGCTAGTTCCTGCTGAAAAACCTCGCGCACTGAAAACTCCCATTTGATTGCGATGTTGGACATCAACGGATGCGGTGAGCCCATATGGTGCGTGCCCAATCCGTGACCTGGAGTAAGTTAGCGGTCCAAAGTGACGTTTCGGTGAAAACGTCGCCCGTATCCTTGACCACATGCATGTCGGTGCCGCACTTTTCATCACTTTTCTTGTTGGGCTGATCATTGGCGTCGCCACAACCGCGGTAACCATGGTGATGGACCGCAGACGGCAGAACCTCGCCGAGCTGCTGGAACCCCGGCTGAACGATTCGGTGATTGAAGTGCTCAAAGCCCTGCCACAAATGGCGATCGTTACCGACCGTTCATACAACGTGGTGTGGGCATCGCCCGGTGCGACCGTGAAAGGTTTGGTGAGCCGCGATAACCGGCTCACACCGCGACTACAGGCGGTGGCGCAGGTCGCCTGGAGCGCCGATGACCACAGTGAAACGCAGCTAATGCTGCCGCGCGGCCCCTACGGTAATGCCGCGATTACCGTACGCATCCGCGCCAACCAGCTGTCGCCGCGCTACCTCATCCTGCTGGCTGAAGATCTCACCGAGGCGATCCGCGTGCAAGAGGTGCGCCGCGATTTTGTGGCGAATGTGTCGCACGAGCTGAAAACCCCGATCGGTGCCGTAACACTGCTTGCAGAAGCCATCGGTGAGGCGTCCGATGACCAGGAGCAGGTGGAATATTTTGCAAACCGGCTGCTGATTGAGGGGGACCGGCTCACCCGTCTTGTGCGGGAAATTATCGATCTTTCGCGCCTGCAGTCAACCGATGCGATGGCGGAGGCTGAAGACGTCAATATCGCCGATGTGGTTTCAAGCGCCGTCGACCAGACCGTGACCATCGCCGAAGGTAAGTCGGCCACCGTGAGCGTGCGGGTTGATCCCGACCTGGTGGTTTGGGGTGACCCGCGCTTGTTGGTCATGTGTATGCAGAACCTCATCACCAACGCCATCTCGTATTCACCGGCCGGCTCGCGAGTGGGCGTCGGCGCCCGCAGGCAGGGCGATGTGGTGGAGATTTCGGTGACCGATCAGGGCATCGGCATTTCGGAGGAGGATCAAAAGCGTATTTTTGAACGCTTTTATCGAGTCGATTCGGCGCGCTCACGCAACACTGGCGGCACCGGACTGGGGCTCAGCATCGTGCGCCACGTGGTTGAAAATCACGGCGGTGATATTGCCGTCTGGTCGCAGTTGGGCAAGGGGTCGACCTTCACGGTTCGACTGCCGCTGATCGAAGCTTTCAAGCCCGGCAGCGACTCGGCGGAAGCGCCCAAGATCAATCCGATTCCGCTATCGGTGCCGGAGCAGTAAACATCCCATACCCGGCATCGCGACTGCCCACCGGTGGCAATTACACCACGCGGAAGAAGGCAGAATTAACCTCCGGTTAGCCTGCTGTATGCACAATGGTTGTGTGACACGAATTCTGATTGTTGAAGACGAAGCCTCCCTGCACGAACCGCTGTCGTTCCTGCTGAAAAGGGAAGGGTTCGATGTAGAGGTGGCAGAAGATGGCACCGAAGCGATTGAAATGTTCGATCGGGACGGTGCTGACATGGTGCTTCTCGACCTCATGCTGCCCGGGATTCCCGGTAGCGAGGTGTGCAAGCAGATTCGCATGACTTCAAATGTGCCCATCATCATGCTCACCGCAAAAGACAGCGAGGTCGACATCATCGTGGGGCTCGAACTCGGCGCCGACGACTATGTCACCAAGCCCTACTCGACTCGGGAGCTGCTCGCGCGCATCCGTGCCGTACTGCGCCGCAGTGAACAGGCCGAGAACGACGAGAATGACGGCATTGTGGAAGTGAACGATATCCGTATGGATGTCGACCGACACACCGTCACGGTGCGCGGTGAGCTGACCCAGATGCCCCTGAAAGAGTTCGAGCTGCTCGAATATCTGCTTCGCAACGCCGGTCGTGTGCTCACCCGCGGCCAGCTCATCGACCGTGTTTGGGGCCCCGACTACTACGGTGACACGAAGACGCTTGACGTGCACATCAAGCGCATCCGCTCGCGGATTGAAGAGACCCCGTCATCACCGAAACTGCTGGTGACCGTCCGCGGTCTCGGCTATCGCTTCGAGGGCTAAGCAAAACGCTGCGGGGCGCATCCGAACTGGATGCGCCCCGCAGCGTTTTAGGTGATTATCGACTACTCGTTAGTCTCCTCAACAGGAGCCTCATTTTCGGTCGCCACCGGGGCGGGGGTTGCAGTCTCGGCTGCGTCGCTGGGCTGAATCTGGCTGGGGGCGAGAGTCTTGTACTCGTCGAGCACATTCTCGGGGTTGTCAGCGCCAAGCACCGGCACCGTTGCGGTCGCCTCGCTGCCGGCCGAGCGGAAGGTCACATTGACAGTGTCACCCGAGCGGAACTTGCCGGTTACGATCTGCGCGCCGGCCTCGTCGAAGCCGACCTTGACCAGGCCCTTGTTTGTTCTGGTCTTTTCGACGGGGATGCTCACGGTTGAGCCGCCGTCGATGGCAACCTCGAGGGTTGCGGGGGTGTCTGACTCGGTAATGACGCTGAGCACGAGGTTGGCCTCGTTCACATCTTGAGTGTCGGAGTCGACGATGAGCAGCGCATTGCGAACCTCGAGATCACCAACGGATGCGTGCACGCCGTCGCTGGCGGCATATTCCATGGTCGTGCGCTGTGGGCTGATGAGGTTGCAGCCGGTGAGCCCCGCCGCGAGGGCGAGGGCCAGTGCGGATGCGGCGACGGCGCGGAACTTCACTGCAGGAGCCTCCCGTAGAAATGTGCGAGCGAGCAACACCTTCAACTGCCGCGCTCACGTGGTCAACCTTCAGCGTAGCCGATTGTGTGACCGATTCGTGTCGTTCGGCTGGGGCGGTTGATTCAGGCGGGGAATACTAGCACCAATTCGTGGTAAAATTGACCACTTAGGAAGGAGACCCTGTCTATGAATCTTGAGGTCGGAGAGACCGTTGTCTACCCCCACCACGGTGCGGCGACAATCGAAGAAGTCAAGACTCGAGTCATTCGCGGCGAAGAGGTGACCTTTCTGAAGCTGAACGTTGCCCAGGGCGACCTGACGATTGAGGTCCCCGCCCACAACGTCGAGCTGGTCGGTGTGCGTGATGTGATCGACGACGCTGGTTTGCAGGAAGTGTACGACGTGCTGCGCGCGCCGCTTACCGAAGAACCCACTAACTGGTCGCGTCGATACAAATCGAACCAAGAAAAGCTCTCATCGGGCGATGTCATCAAGGTTTCGGAAGTGGTTCGTGACCTTTGGCGTCGCGACCAAGACAAGGGCCTGTCGGCGGGTGAAAAGCGGATGCTCGCGAAGGCTCGCCAGGTGCTCGTCTCAGAGCTCGCACTGGCACAAGACACCGACGAAGAAGCCGCGAACGAGCACCTCGACAAGGTTCTCGAGTCATAATCGCTCGCTGAACCGGCCGCAGTTTCAATAAGGCACAACCGCTTTGTGAACCCGGCTTCGAGAACTCAGTCTTCGAAAACCAAGTGGACAAACAAGCTGTAATGCAACGACCACCGCGCACCGGCGTGGTGGTCGTTGCTGCTGGTAGTGGCACGCGCCTGGGGGCGGGGATGCCGAAAGCGTTCGTGCCGCTTGCCGGCGAGCCGATGCTGGTGCACACTCTGCGCGGGCTGCGGCAGCTGCCCGGCCGCATCGCAGTGAGCATCTCGGTGCCCGCTGGCGACACCGCGCTTGCCGAACTGGCACAGCAGCTGGCGGCCGACGCGTTGGCGCCGCTGGGCGCGCGACTCGAGTCGTTGGCGGTGGTGGATGGTGGTCAAAGCCGCACCGAATCCGTCTCGCTCGCACTCGCGCAACTGCCCGAATGCGATGTGGTGCTCGTCCACGATGCCGCCCGCGCACTCACCCCCGCGTCCTTGATTGCCGAGGTTGCGGGCGCGGTGCGGGCGACCGGCACCGGAATCATCCCGGTGCTGCCGGTGTACGACACCGTGAAAGAAGTGTCCGGCGATGGCCGCGTGATCGGCACCCCCGACCGCTCAACCCTGCGCGCAGTGCAAACCCCGCAGGGGTTCCCCGCGGCAGCGCTGCGCGAAGCGTACCGACTGGCCGACAATCAATCGGCGACCGATGACGCCGGAACGTTTGCGCAGGCAGGCGGTGAAGTGCAGACCATCGCCGGGTCGCCGCTGGCGTTCAAAGTGACCACGCCGGCCGACCTTGCCCGCGCAGAACAACTGCTCGCGCATCCCGAAACCGCCAGCGACCCGCTCGCTGCCCTGCGAGTGGGTATTGGTACCGACGCGCACGCCTTCGACACCGATTGCGAGTGCTGGCTTGCCGGGCTGTACTTTCCCAACGAGCCAGGGCTTTCCGGTCACTCAGACGGGGATGCGGCGGCGCACGCCATCGTGGATGCGCTGCTTGGCGCTGCCGGGCTCGGCACTATCGGCTCGCGATTCGGTACTGCCGATCCTCGATATGCGGGAGCCAGCGGTGAAGTCTTCTTGCGTGGCACGGTCGAACTGCTCGCCGAAGCCGGATGGCGACCGCTCAATGCATCCGTACAGGTGGTGTGTCGTCGGCCACGATTTGGCGACCGGATCTTTGAAGCCGGGCGAGTGCTGAGCGAATATATTGGCGCGCCGGTTTCGGTTTCGGCCACCACCAGCGACGGACTCGGGTTTACCGGACGCACCGAGGGCGTATTCGCTGTGGCCGTAGCCACCATCACGCGCGCATAGCGCGATTGCTCGCGCGGGTGCCGGTTGTGCCCAAGTAGAATCGGCTGCGTGATGCAACGCCTATATGACACCCGCCAACAGCAGCTCGTTGACTTCACGCCCCTGAACGAGGGCGTTGTGACGATGTATGTCTGTGGGCCGACGGTTCAATCAGCCCCGCACGTCGGGCACCTGCGATCGGCGCTGGTGTACGACCAGATCCGGCGCTGGTTTGAACGCACCGGGCTGCGCGTGGTGCTCGTGCGTAATGTCACCGATATCGATGACAAGACCCTCGCGAACGCCACCGAACACGAACCCTGGTGGGCGCTCGCGTACCGAGTCGAGGGCGAGTTCAATGCGGCCTATCGTGCCTTGCGGGTGCTCGCACCCACCTACGAGCCGCGGGCAACCGCATCCATCCCAGAAATGCAAGCAATTATTGCGCGGCTGATTGAGCGCGGTCACGCCTACCCGGCCGAGGACGGCTCGGGAGACGTGTACTTCGACACCGCCAGCTGGGCGCACTACGGTGAGCTCACTCATCAGCAGGTGGGCGATATGGAAGCCGGTGACGGGCCTGTGCGGGCGAAGCGCTCACCGCAAGACTTCGCCCTGTGGAAGGGGCACAAGCCGAATGAACCTGAGTCGGCGGCCTGGGAATCGCCCTGGGGCGAGGGTCGGCCGGGCTGGCACATTGAGTGCTCGGCAATGTCGACGAAATACCTCGGCAGTGAGTTTGACCTGCACGGTGGCGGTCGCGACCTGCGCTTCCCGCACCACGAAAATGAACTCGCCCAATCGCGCGCCGCGGGCGACGCGTTCGCCCGACACTGGCTGCACAACGGGCTGGTTTCGCTCGGCGGCACCAAGATGTCGAAGTCGGTGGGCAATGTGGTTTCTGCCCGGCAGCTGCTTGATGAGCACCGCCCGATCATCGTGCGCTATCTGCTTGGATCGGCCCACTACCGCTCCACAATCGAGCTGTCCGAAGATGCGTATCGCGAAGCTGAGGCCGGGTTCGAGCGCATCGAAGGGTTTTTGGAACGTGCTGGGCGAGCGGGAGCCGACCTGAGCACCCAGGCGTCCCTTCGCACCAGCGATGTCGCCGTGCCCGAAGCCTTCACCGCGGCGATGTTCGATGATTTCGGTGTGCCGCAGGCCGTGGCAGCGATTCACGAGGCTGTCACGGCGGGGAACCAGGCACTCGACGCTGGCAACACCGACGAGGCTGCGCGGTTGGCGCTGCAGGTGCGGATCATGCTGGATGTGCTCGGCTGCGACCCGTATGCGGAAGAATGGGCGGATGCATCCGAAGACGGCGACACAACTTTCGCCGCCCTCGACACCCTGGTTCGGGCGCTGCTGGAGCAGCGCGCGCAGTCCCGAGCCGATAAAGACTGGACCACCGCCGACCGGATCCGCGACTCGCTCGCGGCTGCCGGAATCAACGTGGAAGACACCCCCAACGGGGCACACTGGAGCGTGAGCTGATGAGCAACACTGGCAAAAAAGGCAAGCCCCGCAAAGGCACCGGCGGTCACGGCCGTAAGGCGCTCGAGGGCCGCGGCCCAACTCCGCGGGCCGAAGACCGCCACTGGGCGAAAGACCGTCGGCGCCGCGCAGCAGCCGAGGCGAAAGAGCGAGCTAAAGCACGTCCACAGCGTCGTCGCCCCGCCATGCCCGATGGTGCTGAACTCGTGACCGGACGCAACGCGGCGGTCGAAGCGCTGCGCGCCCAGATCCCGGCAACCACGGTTTATGTGGCCCAGCACATCGAGGTCGATGACCGGATTCGCGAAATTGTGCAGCTGGCTGCCAAACGCAATATCCCAATGCTCGAAATCACCCGTCCCGAACTTGACCGGATGGTGCCGTTCGACACCATCCATCAGGGGGTGGCGATTAAGGTGCCCGCCTACGAGTACGCCGACCCAGTGACCCTGCTACAGGATGCGATTTCGCGCGCCCAAGTGCCGCTATTCGTTGCGCTCGACGGTGTTACTGACCCCCGTAACCTCGGTGCCATTGTGCGCTCGACCGCAGCGTTCGGTGGCCAGGGTGTGATCGTGCCGCAGCGCCGCTCAGCGGGGATGACCGCTGCAGCCTGGCGCACCTCGGCGGGTGCGGCAGCGCGGCTTCCAGTGGCGCTCGCGGGCAACCTCAACAACACCATCGCCGATTTCAAACGCGCCGGGGTGTTCGTGATTGGGCTTGACGGCGGGGGAGATGTGCAGCTGCCGGGGCTCGACCTGGCGACCTCGCCGCTGCTGATCGTTGTTGGTTCGGAGGGGAAGGGGCTTTCCAGGCTCACCGCAGAGCTGTGCGACGCGATCGCGTCGATTCCGATCGATTCGGCCACCGAATCGCTGAATGCGGGAATCGCCACCTCGGTTGCACTCTACGAGGTGTCTCGACTGCGCGCCGCTGCCGAGTAGCGAACGCGGCTAGCTGGCGAGGGAGACCCGGTCGCCGGTTTCGGCATCAAAAAGATGCACCCGCTCCGGATCTACGCCGATGCGCACGCTCGCACCCCGTTCGGGGTGGTCGCGGCCGGTGCGACGCACCACCACATCGGTGGGCGCTTCGCCGGAGCCACCCAGCTGCGCCTTGCCATACAGGTAGGCGACGGATCCGAGCTCTTCAACAATCTCAACCGTGAAATCAATACCGGGCTCGTCGGCGGCGACAATGCGGAAATCTTCCGGTCGCACGCCGGCACGCACCGAACCGTCAGTGTGACCCGCCGGTAGCGGCACCGATGCATCCCCAAATTTGAGGGCGCCGTTGCGGATCTCAGCGGTCCACACGCTCATCGCGGGCGATCCGATGAACCGACCGACGAACTCGTTCGCGGGGTAATCGTAGAGCTCTCGCGGCGTGCCAAGCTGCTGCAACTGGCCGTCATTGAGCACCGCGATGCGGTGGCCCATGGTCATCGCCTCGGTCTGGTCGTGCGTGACATACACCGTTGTGGTGCCGAGTTCGCGCTGCAGCGAAGTGATCTGGGCGCGAGTCTGCACGCGCAGTTTCGCATCCAGGTTTGACAGCGGTTCATCCATCAAAAACACCTGCGGGCGGCGCACGATCGCGCGACCCATCGCCACGCGCTGACGCTGACCACCCGAAAGATCTGACGGCTGCCGGTCGAGGAGGTCTTCAAGATCAAGCATCTTGGCCACCTCGCGCACGCGCGCCTCAATCTCGGCCTTCGGAGTTTTTCGGGTGCGCAGCCCAAACCCCATATTGTTCGCCACTGTCATATGCGGGTACAGCGCGTAGTTTTGGAACACCATCGCAATATCGCGATTTTCGGGGGCGGTGTCGGTGACGTTCTGATCGCCGACAAAAATTTCGCCCCCATCCACTGGGTCGAGACCGGCAAGCATGCGCAGCGTCGTTGACTTACCGCATCCCGACGGGCCAACCAGCACGAGAAACTCGCCGTCGGCAATCTCTAGATCGAGTGCATCCACGGCATTTTTGCTTGCGCCGGGAAAGCGGCGGGTTACGCCTTTGAACGTCACTGCAGCCATAGGGATACATGCTAGCGGCCCCGGCCTGAGCGGCGCCCGCTGTTACATGAGCGCGTAATACAGCGCGTGGTCGACGGCTGGTAACGAAAGCCGCGCAAGACGGGCTAATATTGACGAGATGCCCGCTTAGCTCAGTTGGTAGAGCAGCTGTCTTGTAAACAGCAGGTCGCAGGTTCGAGTCCTGTAGCGGGCTCCAAGAAAAAGTCGAGATCGCGCGGCCTAAAAGCGTTCGATTTTGAAAAAACGGCGCAATGCGTCGGCACCGCTGATCTCGATCGGTTCGGTCGGGCGGATGAACGTCGCCGGCGTCACACACACTTCATGCTCGATGACCCCCACCAGTTCGCCACCATTCCGTTGCACGATTCGGCGAGCACCGACATCGACGTAGCCGGTCTTTCGGCTGACCGCGGCTGACGCGGCATTCCCTTCGATATAGCCGGAGCGGCACTCGAGTGCATCCAGCTCATCGAAAGCAAGCGTCACCATCATCTGCCGCATGCGCGTGCCAATGCCCTGTCCATGCCACTTGGAAGCAAGCCATGATCCCGACTCGATGCTGCGTCGCTGCGGGAAGTCTTCCGCCATCACATCCTGCATACCGACGGCTACTCCGCCACGGCGCACAATCAGCGGGAGTTTCCAGTTGTCGGCAGCTACCGTTGCCCGCTGCTGCCACCACCAGCTCAGAGAGTGAGCGGGTTGTTGGTCAACGACCCCCAGCTGAAACGGCAGCGCGTGCCAGTCTGCAAGAAACGGCATCGGCAAGCTGGCATCGGTGATCCCACTGCGGATGAGCTCCACAATTTCGGGAATATCGTCGTCGCGCAGTACTCGCATCTCGACATCGCCGCAGCGGATCTGTAGCTGGTACGGCGGGAAGAGATCTTCGAGCGTCAACATGTGCCAATTCAAGCATCTGGAAGCGTAGGCACAGTGAGGAACTCGGAAGATTTTGAGGCTTCGAAGCGCCATGCGCCATCGAAGGGGCCAAATCTTCCGCTGAACTCACGCGCCGGGGACGCGAAAGGCCAGCGAAGGCGGCGTCAAAACGAAGCTAAGCGCGCCGCTACTGCGATACCTCGCCATCGGGCACAAACCGCAGCGCCACCGAATTCATGCAGTAGCGGTTGCCGGTGGGGGTGCCAAAACCGTCGGGGAACACATGCCCGAGGTGCCCGCCACACTCCGCACAGCGAATCTCGACCCGTCGCATCCCGAGCGAATTGTCTTCGTGCTCGGTGACCGCCTCGGGACGCAGCGGTTCCCAAAAACTCGGCCAACCGCAGCCGGCGTCGAATTTTGTTTCGGCACGAAACAGCTCATTGCCGCATCCGCGGCACACATAGTGCCCCGCTTCCCAGTGTTCGTTGTATTCACCACTGAAGGGCCGCTCGGTACCGGCCTCACGCAACACGTGGTAGGCGCTGGCGTCGAGGATTTCGCGCCACTGTTCGTCGGTGCGTTCGGATGCGTTCACGGCACTCGCTTTCGGCAGGGGGGAAAATGGATGCTTCGCACGATACCGCGCGGCAATTGATTTGCGCCGGGCGGTGCGGAGTAAACTCAAAAAACATGCTCGCGGAAAGGAGGCGACGATGGAATTAACCGAGCTGGAACTACAGCTGCTCGCTTTCGAAGAGTCGCATCCGCAGCACACGCGAGCAAAAGAAGACCTGCTTCGGCGAGAGTTCGGGCTTACATCAGCCCGCTACTACCAGACCTTGAGTACGCTGATTGACACGCCCGCTGCGTTGCGTGCCAACCCGCAGTTGGTGCGCCGCTTGCAGCAACGGCGAGACGAAATGCGTGCGCGCCGTTTCGGCACCTCGGCACGGTTAGCCCAATAATCAGGCAGCCCAGTAAAGGATTCACGAGCTTGGCGAACTACCCCAAAGATCGATTCGATGAGTTTCCGAAGTCGGTGCAGCGGCGCGGTGCCCACCGTGCCCCGCGCACACGGCTTTCGAAACTTGGCTCGTGGCTGATTGCGCTGGCCTCGGTGTTGGTGCTGGTGGCGATTGGTGTTGGAGTCATGTGGGCGATCGACCGCCAGGTGCAGTTCACCGCCTCGCTCGGCAGCAATAAAGCGCAGCCCACGCAGTCAGCGTCGGCCACCCCCACGCCGACGCCAACTCCGACCGAAACCACTCCTGAACCAGACAAGACGATGCCGGTTACGGTGCTCAACGGTGAGGGTTCGGGCGGCCTGGCCACCGCGGGTAGCGATTTGCTGACCGCCGATGGCTGGACCATTGCCGATGTGGGTGACGCCGATAGCTACGACAACCCCACCACCATGGTCTATGTTGCTTCGGAAGAAGAACTGCCCACCGCAGAGGCCGTTGTTGCGACGCTCGGGTTTGGGGCGGTTGCCGTGAACACCGACTATGCCACGCCCGGCACCGTGGTGGTTGTGCTCGGGGATGATTCGCTCGGTCTGATCTCGGGCTAGTGCTCCCCGGGCAGCTCGATGCGACGCTGCCGAGCGCCCGACGAGATTCTCTTAACGTTCAACTGGTGCTTGCCGTATGGACACGAGCGGCACACCTGGATGGCATACGTTCGCCCTGTTAGTGCCGCTTGCTGATTGTGCGGTGGCAAAAAATAGACGACAGGATGGATGGCCCCATGGCAACCGGAACAGTCAAGTGGTTCAACGCCGAGAAGGGCTTCGGATTCATCACCCCTGATGAAAAAAATGCGCCAGACGTGTTTGTGCACTACAGGTCGATCGAGATGGATGGCTTCCGCACCCTGGATGAGGGACAGCGCGTGGAATTCAACATCGTTGACGGTCCGAAGGGCCAGCAGGCCGAGGATGTGCGGGTAGCCAGCTCGTAATTGCGGCGGCTGCGGCGCGGTGTCTGAAATCGGGTGGGTGTTTTTGCCTGCCCGATTTATTTTTGCGTTCCCAGCCGCAATGCGTTTGGTCATTACCGGCCCGGAAATATCAGTCTGGATGCGAGGCTGCGGCGCGCTGTTCGCCCTCGGCGCAAGCTCATGGCTCGGCTTGCACTCACAGGTAGCGAGTGCAAATATGGACCTGGCACTCGGATCTTGTGAGTGCAAATTGCCAGGACCGAAAGCTTCCGTCCGGGAAAGGACCCAATAACTTATGTCGAAGATCATCACCTTTGATGAAGAGGCCCGTCGCGGTCTCGAGCGTGGCCTGAACGTACTCGCCGACACCGTTAAGGTGACCCTCGGCCCGCGCGGCCGCAACGTTGTGCTCGAGAAGAAGTGGGGTGCCCCCACCATCACCAACGACGGTGTTTCGATCGCAAAGGAAATTGAACTCGAGGACCCGTTCGAGAAGATCGGTGCCGAGCTCGTTAAGGAAGTTGCCAAGAAGACCGATGACGTCGCCGGTGACGGCACCACCACCGCTACCGTGCTCGCCCAGGCACTCGTGCGCGAGGGCCTTCGCAACGTCGCAGCCGGTGCCGACCCGGTGTCGGTGAAGCGCGGTATCGACAAGGCAGTTGCTGCTGTTACTGAGCACCTGCTGCAGACCGCCAAGGAAGTTGAGACCAAGGACCAGATCGCGGCAACCGCATCGATCTCGGCGGCCGACCCCGAGATCGGCAAAATCATTGCCGAAGCCATCGACACTGTTGGCAAGGAAGGCGTTGTCACCGTCGAAGAGTCGAACACCTTCGGCACCACCCTCGAGCTCACCGAGGGTATGCGCTTCGACAAGGGCTACCTCTCGCAGTACTTCGTGACCGACGCTGAGCGTCAGGAAGCTGTTTTCGAAGACCCCTACATCCTCATTGCCAACAGCAAGATCTCGAACGTCAAGGACCTCCTCCCGGTCGTTGACAAGGTGATGCAGGCCGGTAAGCAGCTGCTCATCATCGCCGAAGACGTTGACGGCGAGGCGCTCGCCACTCTCGTGGTGAACAAGATCCGCGGTATTTTCAAGTCGGTTGCGGTGAAGGCTCCCGGCTTCGGTGACCGCCGCAAGGCCATGCTGCAGGACATCGCTATCCTGACCGGTGGCCAGGTCATCTCGGAAGAGGTCGGCCTCAAACTCGAGAACGCAACTCTCGACATGCTCGGCCAGGCTCGCAAGGTCGTGATCACCAAGGACGAGACCACCATCATCGAGGGCGCTGGCGCTCAGGAGCAGATCGAGGGTCGCGTCGCCCAGATCAAGGCCGAGCTCGAAAACAGCGACTCGGACTACGACCGCGAGAAGCTGCAGGAGCGTCTCGCCAAGCTCGCCGGTGGTGTTGCTGTCATCAAGGCCGGTGCCGCCACTGAGGTTGAGCTGAAGGAACGCAAGCACCGCATCGAGGACGCTGTGCGTAACGCTAAGGCAGCAGTGGAAGAGGGTATCGTCGCCGGTGGTGGCGTTGCGCTCGCACAGTCGGGTGCCGTCATCGACGCGCTCGAACTCGACGGTGACGAAGCAACCGGTGCCAGCATCGTGCGCGCCACCCTCGACGCACCGCTCAAGCAGATCTCGATTAACGCCGGTCTCGAAGCCGGTGTGGTTGCCGAAAAGGTTCGCAACCTCGAAACCGGTCACGGCCTCAACGCCGCAACCGGTGAGTACGTTGACATGATCGCAACCGGCATCCTCGACCCGGTGAAGGTGACCCGCTCGGCGCTGCAGAACGCGGCTTCGATCGCCGGTCTGTTCCTCACCACCGAGGCAGTCGTTGCCGACAAGCCGGTGCCGCCGAGCGCCGCTCCGGCCGCCGACCCGACCGCAGGTATGGACTTCTAAGCGAGTCTTTGCGGTAGCCGCCGCGGGCGGCAGATGGCTTGGTCCCATCTGCCGCCCGCGGCTTTTTGTGCGAATCAATCGTCTGAGCTCAGTAGCGGACCGCCCCCTAAACCGAGAACATTCGGGCAACGTTGGCCTCGGCACTGCCGTACTGGTCGGCGGCCTGTCCGAGTGCCTGGTTGATGCTGGCAATCGCATCCTCAACCGTCAGCTGCGCGGTGCGCCATTCTTGAACGGCGTTTTGGAACGCGGCCGACCCCTGGCCGGTCCAGCTGCTTTCGAGCGCGGTGAGTGTTGCCGTCAACTGTGCCGCTGCTGAGCGCACCTGATCAATCTGCGAGTGGGTCGCGCCCACCGCGCCCGCAAGCTCATCACTGTCGACTCGATACTGTGCCATGAGATTCCCTTTCTCTGCGTCCCCACACCCCCTCGTTGTGGGTGACACCGAAAAAGGTATCGGCGCCGCAACTTGCGCGGCGCCGACCTGGATCATTCTGTGGATGCATCACTTTCCACAGGGGGTGCGGTCAACAGCGGGAAGTGCAGCCGGAAGGTCGCGCCACCACCGGGTGTTTCAACCACATCCACCGTGCCGTCATGCGCCTGCATGATCGCCGACACGATTGCCAGGCCCAGGCCAGTGCCACCGGTCTGCCGGTCGCGAGAAGTGTCGGCACGCCAGAAGCGCTGAAAAATCTGTTTGCGGGTTTCGGCCGGAATACCCGGACCGTGGTCAATAATTTCAACCGTCGCCTGTTTATCGGGCACATTCAGCACGATGCCGAGCTCGAGCGGCGATCCCGCGGGCGTGTAGCGCAGCGCGTTACCGATGATGTTTTGCACGGCCTGGCGCACTTTGTCGCTATTGGCGTAGATCATTGCCGGCACATCCGATTCACCCGGATACTCGGTTGTTTCGGGGGCCTGCTCGGTCACCTGGTCGGTGCCAGCCTCGCGGGCGGCCTCGTCTGGCTGTGTGCGGCGTTTGCGGCCCAGGCCGGGGATGCGGATGCGGCCGGCACCCTTGCGTTGCGGGCGCTCGGCAGCGTGGGCAGCAACGGTCGCCGACTTCGGAGCCGGTTCATCGGGTGCTGCGGCACCGGTTGTGGGCGCGCCAAAGGCGCTCTGCTGGGCGTTGAAATCGTCGCCCGCTACAAACACTCGAATTGGATGCACACGCACCGTGCGGTCGGGAGCCTGCGCGTTAGTGTCAAGCGCGGCATCATCAACGATCGGTTCGAGATCGATGACGTCTTTTGGCATCTCGCGGTGCTCATCGAGGCGTGCCAGCTGCAGCAGGTCTTCAACAAGGCCCGCCATGCGCTTCGCTTCGCCCTCAATGCGATCCATTGCCTGGCCGACTTTTTGGTCGTCGCTCAGCGCGCCCATCCGGTACAGCTCGGCGTAGCCGCGCACGGTCACCAGTGGCGTGCGCAATTCGTGGCTGGCATCCCCAACAAATCGGCGCATCTGCAAAATCGTGCGGTCGCGCTCATCGAAAGCTGAGTCGATGCGACCGAGCATGGTGTTCAACGAGCGTGATAGTCGCCCAACCTCGGTGTTTGGGGTCAGCTCTGGCAGCCGCTGCTCGTAGTCACCGGCTGCGAATGCCATCGCGGTCGACTCCACCTGGCGTAGCGGTTGCAGCGTAATCGACACCAGCAGTCGAGTGAGTGCGGCCGCGAAGATGAGCACCGAGAGCCCAAAACCCGAGAAAATTGCGAGAAAACTCGCCATGGTGGCGTTCACGGCCGACATCGGGGTGGCAACCACCAGCACCCCCTGCACCTCGTCAGCGGCGTACTCGGGCTGGAACACGGTGACGGTACGCCAGGCCGAACCCAGAGAATCACGCACCTCGAAGATGGTGTAGGTGCGACCGTCAGGTTGGTGCTCGAGCGTCACCAGGCCCGAAACATCCGGGGCTGCTTCGCCGCGATTTGAGCTGCGGTTGTCAACCAGCAGGCGCCCGGTGTCGCTGTCGAGCAGCGCAACATAGTAGGGCTGTGGTGCGGTCTGGATATCGTCGTAGCCGAATCTGCCGGTGGTGAGATCGGTGCCGACAACCAGCGACGGGTCGGCCGCGATCGCCAGCAGCGAGCTATCGACCTGGTTCACGAGCGTCGGTCGTAGCAGTAGCGTGGTGCCGATTCCGGCCACCACGAGTGACAGCATTAACAGCGCAACATTGACAAGTGTGAGCTGGTTCCGCATCGAAATGTGGTCCCAGCGGGGCAGCCGCTTGGCCACGGTGCTATACCTTGGTGCCCGGCACCTTGAGCATGTATCCGAAGCCGCGCTTGGTTTGGATCAGCGGCTCTTCGGTGTGCTTGTCGAGTTTGCGGCGCAGATACGAAATGTACGACTCGACGATGCCCGCATCGCCGTTGAAGTCGTATTCCCACACGTGATCGAGGATCTGCGCTTTTGACAGCACCCGGTTGGGGTTGAGCATCAGGTAGCGCAGCAGTTTGAATTCGGTGGGAGACAGGTCGACCGGGTCGTCGTTGATGAACACTTCGTGCGTGTCCTGGTCCATCGTGAGGTCACCCACGCGGATAACCGCCTCTTCTTCGGTCTGCATGGTGCGGCGCAAAATGGCTTTAATACGCGCCACGATTTCGTCGAGGCTGAAGGGTTTGGTGACGTAGTCATCGCCACCCGAGTTGAGACCCTCGATTTTGTCGTCGGTGTCATCCTTTGCCGTCAGGAAAAGAATCGGCGAGGTGTAACCGGATGCGCGCAGGCGCTTGGTGACAGCGAAACCTGACATGTCGGGAAGCATGACGTCGAGCACGATGAGGTCGGGTTCTTCATCGATTACCGCGGCAATTGCGCCCGAGCCATTGCCCACCGTGCGCACCATGAATCCTGCGAAACGCAGGCTCGTGCTCAAAAGTTCGCGAATGTTCGGTTCGTCGTCGACGACCAGAATCTTGGGTCCACCATCAGTCATGTGGATCATTATTCCGCGCGGTTGCTGAATGTGCCCTGTTGGGCTGCTGACGGGTAGCTCGTGACCCGTTGCGTTACGCCCCGAGGTCGTCAGCGTCGAGAATCGAGTATGAGTAACCCTGCTCGGCGAGAAAACGCTGGCGGTTTTGCGCGAAGTCTTGGTCGACCGTGTCGCGGGAAACCAGCGTGTAGAACGACGCGCTGATGCCGCTGGATGACGGGCGCAGCAGCCGGCCGAGGCGCTGTGCCTCCTCCTGCCGCGAACCATACGATCCGGAGATTTGGATGGCCACCGATGCATCCGGCAGATCAACCGAAAAATTTGCCACCTTCGACACCACGAGCACCGGCTCGGCACCCGATCGGAACGCTGCAAACAACTCTTCACGCTCGGCAACCGGAGTTTGCCCGGTGAGTGCGGGCACATCGAGCGCGGCGGAAACTTCATCGATCTGGTCGAGATATTGACCGATGATGAGGATGCGTTCGCCAGCGTGCTTGGCCACCAGCTGTTTCACCACATCCAGTTTTGCGGGCGCCGTCGCCGCGATGCGATACCGCTGATCGTCGCCGGCGGAGGCGTATTGCATCCGGTCTTCGTAGGGCAGATCGATTCGCACCTCAAAGCATTCCGCCGGCGAGATAAAGCCCTGCTCTTCGATTTCTTTCCATGGCGCATCGAACCGCTTTGGGCCGATGAGCGAGAACACATCGCTTTCACGGCCGTCTTCGCGCACCAGCGTGGCGGTGAGCCCGAGCCGACGGCGCGCCTGCAGATCGGCAGTGAGCTTGAACACCGGGGCCGGCAACAGATGCACCTCGTCGTAAACGATCAGTCCCCAGTCGAGCGCATCCAAGAGCGAAAGGTGCGTGTACTCGCCCTTTCGACGCGAGGTGAGGATCTGATAGGTGGCGATGGTGACCGGTTTGATTTCTTTTGATTCGCCCGAATACTCACCAATTTCATCCTCGGTGAGTGAAGTGCGGCGCAATAGCTCGTCACGCCACTGTCGTGCCGAGACAGTATTGGTCACCAGAATGAGCGTGGTGGTGTCGGCGGCCGCCATCGCTCCGGCACCGACGATAGTTTTGCCAGCACCGCAGGGGAGTACCACCACACCCGAACCATGTTTGAAAAACTGGTCAACCGCCTGCTGCTGGTAATTGCGCAGCTGCCAACCGTCTTCATTGAGGCTGATGTCGTGCGGGGTGCCGGGCGTGTATCCGGCGAGGTCTTCGGCGGGCCAGCCGAGTTTGACGAGCTGCTGTTTGAGTGAACCGCGCGCCCAGTCTGCCACCCGGTAGGCGTCATCGCCCAGCTTGCCAGCGAGCATTGTCGCGATCTGCTTGTTGCGAGAAACCTGCTCGAGCACGGCCGGATCGCTGCTGTGCATCACCAGCCCCTCATCGTCGCGTTCGATAACGAGCCGGCCGTAGCGTGCCACCGTGTCGCGCAGATCGGTAACCAGGGCCTCGGGCAGTGGGAACTTGGCGTACAAGTTGAGGGTGTTCAGCATCTCGTCGGCGCTGTGACCGGCAGCGCGCGCGTTCCACAGCCCCAGCCGGGTGATGCGGTAGGTGTGGATATGTTCGGGGGCGCGTTCGAGTTCGGCAAACACCGCCAGATCATGACGGGCCTGGGCAGCATCGGGATGCGCGACCTCCAAGAGCACGGTGCGGTCGCTTTGCACAATTAGTGGGCCAGTCATGAGGGACGAGTCTAGTTCGTATCAGTGGCGGTGGTTACTCATCGCTGAGCTCGGTGATGGCTCGTAGCGGCAGCGTACGCTCCACATCAGCATCCACATCGAGCGCTCGCAGCCGCTGTGGCGTTACCGAAATCGGCATCAACAGCAGTGTGCGTGACTTGCCGCCGCCAAGATCGATAGTCACGTCGAGGGCTTGGCGGTCGCGTCGCGCCAGCTCGAGTCGGCGGCGCAGCCATGACTCCTGGTCATCATTTTCACGGCTGCGGGCGGCAAGCTCCGCGAGGGTTTCGGCGGTTGACTGGATGCTGGGGGGCACCTCGGCAACAAACGGTTCGGCCGTGAGCTGTCCGGCAGATTCGGCGGGGCTGCCATCCGGATTTTCGAGAATTGCCGGATAGCGGGATTCGCGCAGCGTGGTGAGTACCGCCGGGGGCGATACCGCGCTGGTGAGCCCAACGGAACCGGGCTGCAGCCGCAGCGGTCGCAGCGACGCATCCACTAGCAATTGATCGGCCAGCTCATCGGTGAGTGCGCGCACGATGGTGCCGCCGCCGTGCTCGCGCACCCGCACCTGTCCGTAACGTTCGGCGAGATCGCCAATGAGATAGGCCACAGGCTGTGGCACGCCGGTGAGCGAAATATTTTTTAGCAGCGCCAAAATTTGGCTGGCCGTCATCCCAGCCTGGAGTGCACGGGTGAGCGACTGCTCGGTGATCCGATATTCGCTGGCGATGGCACGATGCGTGAGATCAGCCACCTGACGCAGCTGCACCTCAACGTCTGGCTTGAGCGGCCCCGGTGCGATTACGGTGCGGTCGGGTTGCAGATAGACGCGGTCCACCTCGGTAGGAAACTCGGCCGCAAGGGTTTGCGCGGCGGCTGCGATGTCATCATTGAGTAAAAGCGCCCCGGCAGGGGTGAGCTGCGCCACGCCATCCAGTGGTGCTTCAAGATCAACTGCCGGATCGATGTGGATGATGCCGAGCGCTGCCGCTGAACGGGCCCGGGCTGCTAAATCGCCGGGAAGTTGAATTGCCGAGGTGGTCGGCGTGGCGTCGACGTAATCGTTGAATGGCACGCACGGGTCGGGGATAGCGGCTACCAGGCAGAGTTCAGCCAGTGCGCTGCTGGTCAGCCCCCGCATCCAGGCAGCTGCGAGCGTCTGCCACCGGGTGATGACCGGCAGCCCGGCAAAGTCACGACCGGTAACGGTGGGAAGCCAGATGTCGTCGAGGGGAGCGATAAGTCCGCCAACAAAGAGCCAGCGGTAGAGCGAGCCGGCCACGGCCGGGTCGAGGTCAAGGTCGGCTGCGATGCGACGCACTTCGACTCCGCTCATGCGGATGCCACCACGGCCGCGACGAACCGTGCGCGGCGCCAGATCAAGCTGTTCAATCGCGTCGGCAGCAGTTGTGGCAATGAGCCTGGCTGCCTCGGAGCCGTTGCGGGCATCGGCAGCGACAAACTCGGTGAAGTCGGGGACGTTTGGCAGCAGCTGCGCGAGCGGTTCGGTCACCGAATCAAGCAGCACAGGCGGATTCGTGTCGGGGCGCGTGAATTGCTGGGCCGCAACCCTTTTGAGTGCTGCAGCGTCGCCCACACGTATGCCCCTGAGCGTGGGCCAGTCGAGCCGGGTGAGGGATGCTCGGATCTGTTCGGGTGCGGCGAGGGCTTCCGAGAGGTCGAGCAGCGTATTAATGCCGCGGGGGCTGAGTTTGCGTGTCTGAAAAACCCGCACATACCCGGCCTCATCAAGCTGCCGGAGGCCGGCAACAATGTGGAGCGAATCGGGCATTTTGGCAGGGATCATACTTCGCGGTTGGCCCTCCGGTTGGCGATCGTGCGGAGAATAATGACCACGACAACCAATGCGAATGCAATCGGAATTCCGTAGTAGCCAACGGCGAGCAGCACATCCCAGTACCAGGCGGGCGGAGTACCGAACTCAACGCCGAACATTGGGGCCGCAAACACCACGACCAGACACACAAACGCGACGGCCGCGAGCGTTACCGCGGTGATCGCGAGGGTCCTCTCGACGAGCGATGCTTTGAGTGGAGATTGGGAGTTGGCCACCACACCAGCCTAGTCGACCCGAACAGTGTCGGTGGCGGCGGCTAGACTTGAGCCGTAAATGCGCGTCGAAACTACCGCGCGCGTAATTGCCAGTGGTTGATGCGTATCCGACTCGATGCGCTGGCCAATCGGGCAAGTGCGAATTGACCACCCAGATCACCGCCGCGGGAAGTGGCGAAGGAGAAAAGATGCCGACCGGACGCGTGAAATTTTATGACGAAGTCAAAGGCTTTGGGTTCATCCAAGACGATGACGGGCAGGAAGTGTATCTGCACGCAACCGCGCTGCCGCCACACGTGACCTCGCTGCGCAGCGGTACCCGCCTCGAATACGGGATTGCCGATGGCCGCCGCGGAGCGCAGGCGCTATCGGTGCGGTTGCTCGAAACGCCGCCGTCAGTGACCAAGATGCATCGCAAACCCGCCGATGACATGGCGATCATCGTTGAAGACCTCGTGAAATTGCTCGACCGTGTTGGCGGTCAGCTGCGTCACGGTCACTACCCAAACCACCAGCAGGGACGCAAGATCGCGGCCATGCTGCGTCGAGTGGCGGATGAGCTTGATGCCTGATTCAGAACTGCAACCCGAAGCCGGCGCTGGCGAGAACAACAGCCAGCACAAAAGCCAGTCGGCCGACGACCACTCGGACAGTGACCCGACGATCGACGTGAACGAATACCGTCTCAATGAACTGCCGGACCCGGTCGGGTACCGGATCGTGGGCGAAAGCGAAGTGGCGCCGGTTCCGTTCACCAGCCCGGGTAGGGGCGAATTCATACCGGTCAGCGAACTGGATGTGGCCGGCCAGCTGCGCGAATCGGTGCAGCTTGCCGAAACGGCGCTGGCCGAAATTACCGACGCTGAGCTTGTTGGTGAACTGATTGGCGCTGTGGATGAGGGCGAGGGCGTGTATTCGCTCTGTTTCGCCAGCCTGGGCGACGGCTACCGCGATTGGCGCTGGAACGTCACGCTCTGCAAGGTGGTGGATGCAGCGAGCGACACCGCGGCACCGTCCGTGCTCGAGTGTGAACTCGTACCCGGACCCGACTCGCTGGTGGCGCCGAAGTGGATTCCCTGGGCAGAACGGCTGGCCGAGTTCAACGCCACGCACGATTCGCACGGCAACCCCATCGAAGCGGGGGAGGGTAAGAGCGAACCAGCTCCCACTCGCACTCGCACCTCGAGCCGCACCCGCACGCGGCGTCGGCTGCGTCGCGACCGCACTACGAGCGCTGCTGCGACAGGCGAAAATAAATCTCCAGCTGCCAGCGCTGAAGACGACGAACTCCCCGTTGCCGACGATATTCGCGAATTCGCCGAAGAGCGTGATCAGCAGCTCGATGGCATCAACTTTGAGTCGGAAGACGACGAGTAGCGCCCATTAAACGACCCCGTACAAAAAACTCCGTTCTGGGGTTCATTGCACGGGGTCGTGTTGTCGGTGCTACAGCCGCTCGACCACATACTCGAGGCAGCCAATCAGCGCCCGCACATCATCCGGTTCAACGGCTGCGAAGGTGCCAATGCGAAGCTGGTTTCGGCCGAGCTTTCGGTAGGGATCGATATCGACCACCCCGTTCTCACGCAGTATCGAACTCACCTGTTTTCCATCCACACCGTCTGCGAGGTCAAGCGTGACAACAACCGGTGAGCGGTGGGCCGGCTCAGCAACAAAAGGCGTGACCCAGTCGGTGCGCTCCGCCCAGTCGTACAGCAGGTGCGACGATTCGCGGGTGCGCGCGGCAATCGCCGAGAGCCCGCCGAACTCATTCATCCACCGCACCTGCGACTCAAACAGCGAAATCGTCGCGATGGCCGGTGTGTTGTAGGTCTGTTCTTTGCGCGAGTTCGTGACCACCGTGTCGAGTCGCAGGAACTCGGGAATGTAGCGGTCGCTCGTGGCAATCTCTTCGATGCGATCCAGTGCTTTTGGCGAAACAATCGCCACCCACAGGCCACCGTCGGCGCCGAAATTTTTTTGCGGTGCAAAGTAGTAAACATCGCACTCGCGCAGATCAACTTCGACACCGCCGGCGCTGCTAGTGGCATCGATCATGGTCAACGCATCCTCGTCGGCCACGCGACGCACCGGCACAATCGCGCCGGTCGAAGTTTCGTTCTGCGGGGTTGCATACAGGTCGATGTCCGCGGCTGCCTCTAAAAATGCAACCGAGCCCGGTGCCGCCTCGCGTACATCCGGCGCGCTCAGCCACGGAGCCGCAGCCGCTTTTGCGAATTTGCCCCCGAACTCCCCGAAGACGGCGGTCTGGGCGCGTTCGCGAATCAGGCCGAAAGCGGCCGCATCCCAGAATGCTGTCGAGCCACCGTTTGACAGCAGCACCTCGTAGCCGTCGGGTAGCTGGAACAGTTCGGCGAGCTGCTGGCGCAACTGAGCCACGAGCTGTTTCACCGGCGCCTGGCGATGGGAGGTACCCAGAACGTGGCGTCCGCGGTCGAGCAACTCATCAAGCTGTTGCTGACGAATCAATGACGGGCCCGAACCGAATCGGCCGTCGCGGGGGAGGAGGTGTGCGGGAATCTGCATGCATCCAGCCTAGGCTCATTACCGGTCTCTCGGCGCACGGCGGGTAGGCTACAGCGAGGAGCGCTGTCGTCACGGCCGCAGCGTAATATCACCATCGCAGCGGCGGGATGCTTGTAGAGGAGGTATGGGCGTGGCACAACTCGTGGACACAACAGAGATGTATCTGCGCACCATCCTTGACCTTGAAGAAGAGGGGATCGTGCCGCTGCGCGCCCGAATCTCTGAGCGGCTCGGACATTCGGGCCCGACAGTGTCGCAAACTATCGCGCGGATGGAGCGTGACGGGCTCGTGCGCGTGGCGAGTGACCGCCGGCTGGAGCTCACCGATGAGGGGCGAACGATTGCCGTGCGGGTGCTGCGCAAGCACCGCATTGCTGAGGGGCTCTTGGCCAATGTGATCGGGCTCGATATGTCGATGGTGCATGACGAGGCCTGCCGCTGGGAGCATGTGATGAGCGACGAGGCCGAGCGGCGTATTTATGAGCTGCTTGGTCGCCCGCAGGAATCTCCCTATGGCACCCCAATTCCGGGGCTTGAAGAATTCGAGGTGTCCGCATCCGAGCCGTTTTTATCTGGCGTGGTTTCGCTCGATCAGACGCCCCTTGACGGAGAGACTGTGCTGCAAATTCGGCGGATTGGTGAGCCGGTGCAGGCAAGCAGCGCCGATCTCGAGGTGCTTGTTGAGGCGGGCATCCGGCCCGACTCTCAGGTAATTGCAAGGAAACTCGATAACGGGTTCATCGAGGTTTCGGTTTCTGGTGTTGACCGGGCAATTCAGGTGCGCATCGACACTGCCAAGCACATTTACGTGGCCGGCGGCGTTATCAATTCGTGAGATTTCCGTCATAAGGGCGTGACATTTCCGTGATCTTTCGTTAGTGTCTCTATCTGTCGACGAACACACCAAGTGTTCAACGCACGTCGAGGCGCCGCATCCCTGCCCCTCGGCTGAGCCCAACCAGACAACTGGCGGGCGGGGCACTCAAGTGAGTGAGCGGCGGGAGGTCGAATTGGACAACGTCACTTCTATCACCGATGCACCGCTCACGCGCCGTCAGGCTCGCGAGATCGAACGTCGTACCGGCATTCGGCCGATCGCTGGCCAGTCGGTAAAGCCGGTTAAGGCTGCGGGAGAAGCATTCCGTCACGACACCGGTGAGATCAAGCGCAATGATGTCACGGCACTGGTTTCGGTGCTGCCCACCGAGCTCATCGCCGCAGTGAGCGACGAGCCGGCCCCCAAGACTGAGGCTGTAGAGGCCCCTGATAGCGAGCGTTCGCTGACCGTGCGCGCAACCGTTCCCGCCGTGCTCGTAGCTCAGCGTCGTCGCCGCACCATCGGCGGTTTCGCGGCTGCAGCTTCGGTAGCTGCCGCAGCAACGGTCGGTATGGGCTCGCTGGGTGCGACCGCTGACGGACACGACATTGCCGATAAGCACCTCGCCAGCCTGGCCGCAGCCGTTAACGGCGGCGGATCGCAGCTGCCCGAGCAGGCAGTGAAGGCAGATGCTGTAACCGCCGCTGCCGCAGCGCCGGTCAAAATCACCGCCGAAAACACCTCGGTTACCGCGATCAGTGCCGACACGCTCGCATCGAACGCCGAAGCGGCCGAGGCAGTCGTCACTGTGTCGACCGAACCAGCCGAAGCCGACACGGCTGATTACGAAGAAGCTTCGGCAGACGCCGCTGCAGCACCCGCGCCGCAGCAGCGCACCGTTCCCGCCGGTAGCCACAGCGCAGCGCTTGCCGCTGCCGCTTACAACCAGGTCGGTATCACGCAGGACTGCACCGACGCGGTGCAGAACGCTCTCGCCGAAATTGGCCTCACCACCCGCCGCGACCAGGGCGGCTACGACATGGGTGTTGAATCATTCACCCAGTTCGGTTCGCCGGTGTCGCCCGACCAAGCACAGCCCGGTGACATCATGATCTCGTACGGCTACCACGTTGCTATCTACCTTGGTGACAACACCGCGATGCACGGTGGTTGGAACGGTGACGCAGACGACACCGTCGTCACCTCGCAGATGGGGTCGCCATACGACTTCGACCTGATCATCCGGCTTCACTAGCCACTTTGAGGCGTGAGTTCACGCCCGCGGCGCCCAGCCCTCAAGCAACAGCGAGATGAACGTTGCGTGACGGCTGGGCGTTTTGCTTCGGCTGACCACCGCTCGATACCGATCGCGCGGTAATATCACCAAAGATTGATTCCGCAATATCCGAGGAGTTCACGTGCATCCGCAACGCAGCATCCCCGCCAGGGATGTTTCGCGCTGCCCGAGCGGGGGCTGCTCGGGGTTTGAACATCATCGGATATTTTCAATATCGGACGCTACTCACCCGCATGGGCACGAAAGTGTCTGCGTCGCGAGTGCACGGCATCGCCAAATTGGCGGTGCCGTTTTGTGTTTCCGCAGCAATCACACCTCTACCGCAGTCCGCTACGAAACCACGTGGCTGAACGGAAGGAACCGCCCGTATGCGAACGCTCGTTCTTAACGCCGGATATGAACCGCTGTCGGTGGTATCTGACCGCCGTGCCCTCATCCTGGTGCTGGGCGGAAAAGCATCGGTGCTGGAAGCCGATCTTGAAAATCCGCTGTGTTCGGTGAATGCCGAATTCGCGCGACCGCGGGTGATTCTGCTGCGCCGCTATGTGAAGATGCCGATGGTGCGGCGTACACCCGTCTCGCGCCGCGGAGTGCTGCGCCGGGACGACCACCGCTGCGCCTATTGCGGCCAATTCGCCAACACTGTCGATCACGTTATGCCGCGCTCACGAGGCGGCCGCGACAGCTGGGAAAACCTGGTGGCCTGCTGCCTCGAATGCAACAACATTAAGGGTGACCGCACACCCGCAGAGGTTGGCTGGAAGCTGCGCTGGGAACCGAGCGCTCCGGCAGCGCGCCGCTGGCATATCCGTGATGTGGATGAGGCCGCTGCTGAGTGGGCGGAATATCTGCCGGCAGCCTGACCTGAACGAGGTGCACCGCTTGATGCTTCGCTAGATGCAGCCAGCGGTGGACCTCGGGTACACCGCTACCGCTCGGGTGCACCGCTATAGCGGTGGCTTTCAGTGTTTACGGTGTACCCGAGCGATGAGTCTGGTCGCGGTGGCGGGCATTCGGCGGTAGCTCGCCGGCGGTATCCCGTGCTCGCACCCGCTCAACGAACGAAGCGTCCTCGCATGCGGCGAGTAGATCTGCCAGGCGCTGCTGTACCTCGGCCGTGAACGCCTGCTTAAGGGTGCGGGCAGCAGCCTCAGCAAAAAGTGGTGCGCTGTGTCGCCAGGTGAGCTTGAGCGTGACCCGCGTGCCAGCTTCTGCCGGGCTGAAATGCCAGCCCTCACCGTATTCAGCGAGCCAGAACGGGCCCTTCAGCAGCCGGGTGCTCGACTGTTGCGGTGGGAACCACGAGTCGTACTCGACGATGACGCGGCGGCGATTATCGACGCGCTCAAACACCTGCGCGCCGCGCTGCACCCGTCGATGATCACGGATGAGCATGCGGCGCTCCACCTGCGTATCCCACGCGGTGCGATCATCACCCAGTGTGTGTGCCAGTGCAAATGCGGTGTCGATGTCGACCGGGACGATAACGCTTGCTTCGGTCTGTTGAGCCATGCATCCAGTATGCCTGGCCGGACACTGCGCACGGTGAGCCGGATGCAAACACAGCGGTGCCCCCGACAGGAATCGAACCTGTGCGCACCCTTTAGGAGAGGGATGCTCTATCCACTGAGCTACGGGGGCAGTCTGAGCTATCGTACCGTGCCAATCCAGCTGAGAATTCCTAGCAGATACGTGAAACTCCCGACAGGCTGACCATGGGTGCGGCGGATCTGCAATATGTTGGGCTACGTGTGGGGTCTATTCCGTAAGCGACAGTCGACTGAACACGCGCAGCGTGAGGCAGTCGATGAGTCGCGTGTCCAGCCCACCGAAGAGCTGGACATCGATCGCGATAGCGAAGACCGCGACCTGGTTGACGGTGTTGAAATCGGCGAGCATCCGGGGGAGTGGGTTGATCGGGCAATTGCCGCTCGCGCCACCCGCGACGATGACTCGGCATTCGCGCCTCCCGAGAACAGTGACGAAGCCGGCACAGCGAGCGACGACGAAGTCGCCTCTGATGAAACAGCCGACAGCAACGAGGCAGATCAGACTCCAGCTGACGACGACGCAGCTGAACCGAATCAGGATGCGGCGAATCAGCACGCATCCCGGGTGGAGATGCCCGAGCATCCCGATGACCCGGTGGCGCTCAGCTCCGCCGAGTTTGAAGAGGTGAAAGAACGCTGGCTTGCCGAACTTGCGAAAACCGGCGGCATCAGCACGCTCGCGCGTTTTCGTGGCGAGCGCGGCACCTATATCGACCTGACCACCGCCCACCCATCGGGCGTGGCAACCCTGCTTGCCGGCCGCCCGGTCATGCTCACCAGCCTGCTGCGAGAGCCACTCGCCTTCCGTAACGCACTGGATGCGGCCGATCACGTTGCCCGTAAGGGTGCCGAACTCGAGTCGGCCCGCGGACTTAGCTGCGTGCAGCTCGCCATCGGTCTGGCGTCATGGACCAGCGAAACCGGCCAGATGCGCAGTCCGGTGCTGCTGCGCGCCGCGACACTGCAACGATTGGGTCGTGACTACGAGTTGCGACTGCGCGGCCGAACCCATCCAAATGTGGCACTGCTGCGTGCGCTCTACGACGATGGCGTGACGCTGCGCGCGTCCGAACTCAATGATGCCGTCGGTGATAGCGGCAGTCTGCTTCCCGAGGCGGTATTTGAGCTGGTTCGTGAGCGTGGCGCATCCCTGCCCGATTTTTATGTGGATGCGCGCGCGTTCCTGTCGACCTTCGGGGATGTTGCCGAACAGCTGGTTGCCGACGCCACCGAACTTGACCACCCGATGCTCGAAGCACTCGCCGGTGACGAACAGGCGCAGATGCGACTGGGTGGCGACCTGCGCGTTGAAACGAGCATCGACCCCGATTTGCGCGACCCCGCCGCCGACCGGCTGCTGCTTGACGCCGATACCGAGCAGGAGCGCGTGGTTGATGCCATCCTGGGCGGCTCAAACCTCGTGGTTGAAACACTTCCCGGCACCGGCCTCACCCAAACCGTGGTGAACGCCGTGGGACAGCTCGTTGACCGCGATCGGCGGGTGCTGATCGTCACCCCGCGCGCCGCATCAGTGCGCGAAATCCGCGCCCGCTTGCGCCGCGCGGGGCTGGCTGGTCTGGCCGTAACGCCACGCACCCTGCGCCGCGATACCGTGGCCGCCATCTCGCGTGACGAGCGCGCCGAGCGGCCCAACACGAGCGATCTTGATGACGCACTGGTGCGCTTGCGTCACGTGCTCACCGACTATCGCGCCGCGCTCAACGAGCCTTCGCCCGATTTTGGGGTGGCGCCCTTCGACGTGCTCGAACGGCTCAGCAGCCTCGAACTGCTCGACACCCCACCCTCAACCACGGCCCGGCTGCGCCGCGACGTGCTGGTTGATTTGCGCGAGCCCGAGCGCCGCGCACAGATCGCCGAGCTGCTGCGCGAACTCAGTCAACTCGGGGCGTTCAGGTTCGGCCCCGACGACTCACCCTGGTACGGTGTGGTGTTTTCAACCACCGAAGAAGTCGGTGAAATGCACCAAACCGCCCGCGAACTCGCAGACGGCAGGATCACCGAGCTGCTCAATGCCGGCCGCGGCATCGTCGGACAAACCAACCTGGCCCCACCCGAGTCGCTGGCAGAGCTCGGACTCTACCTGCGCCTGCTCGCAGATATTCGCGAAACCCTCGACCGGTTCAGCGCTGAAGTGTTCGATGCCAATCTGCCCGACCTCATCGAAGCAACCGGCGCGCGCCGGGACGGTAACTCGATGCCGGCATCCCGCCGCCGCGAACTGCGGGTCGCCGCCCGTGAACTCGTGCGGCCCGGCGTAACCGTGAACGATTTGCACGAGGCACTGAAGTTCGTGCATCGGCAGCGCATCCTGTGGCACCGCCACGTGGTAGACGGCGCCCTGCCGAACGTGCCCGTGGGAATCGAACCGGTGCGCGAACAGTACCGCGCGATCGCCAAACAGCTGCGCCCGCTTGACGATCTACTGGGCGATTCGGGCATCCCGCTACTGACGGAGTGCCCCATCGACGAACTGCAGCCGCGGCTTGAAGCACTTGCGGCCGGTTCTGAGGTGCTCGACAACGCTGTCGAGCGGCTGCAACTCACCGAGCGGCTGCGGATGCAGGGGCTCGGCGAGTTGCTCGACGACCTGCTCGAGCGCCGCGTCGGTGAAGAGCTGGTCGAGCACGAGCTCGAACAGTCGTGGTGGCAATCGGTGCTCGAATTCCAGCTGCAAGAACACAAGGCGTTGTTGAACGCCAACACTCGAGTGCTCACTCGTCTCGAGAACGACTTCCGCGTGGTGGATGAGGCACACACCGCATCCAGCGCGCAGCAACTTGCTTGGCAGCTCTCGCAGGCCTGGAAGGTGGGGCTGGTCGACTACGCCGACGAAGCAGACGCGTTGCGCGAGCTGCTTCGCCGCCCGGGCGTGACTTCACAGGCGCTGGTAGAGCAATCACCGCGACTGTCGCGGTCGATCGCCCAGGTGTGGATCGCGAACCCGTACGAGGTGCCGCGTATTGACGATCGCATCCGATTCGACACCCTGCTGCTCGTGGATGCGGGGGATATGTCGACTGCCGAAACTGTCGGTGCGATCCGTCGCAGTTCGCAGGTGGTGGCTTTTGGAGACCCGGTGACGCAGGTGCCGGCACCGTTCTCGATTGCGGTGCAGACCCCGCATCAGCAGCGGCAGGCAGCGGATGTTTCGGCTGAGGTTGTGGCCGAACGCGCGAACGATTCAATCTTCGCTCGGCTGGCGGCGTTCGTACCAAAGATGGCGCTCACCCGCTCGTATCGCACCGGCGGTGAAGACCTTGTCGACCTGGTGAACGCGCGATTCTATGGCGGTCGGCTTGACACGATGCCGTGGGCCGGGGCCTTCTTGGGCCACTCATCGCTGACCTATTCGTATGTTGAGGGCGGCACCGGGCTTCCCGACGATGAATCGGGAGCGGTTGAAGCGACCGATGCCGAGGTGACACGCGTGGTTGAACTCGTGCTCGACCACGCCATTCACCGCCCGCGCGAGTCGCTCATGGTGGTCACGGCATCGGCCGTGCACGCGCAGCGAGTTGAGCAGGCCGTGTGGTCGTCGCTCACGCACCGACAGCAGGTCGTTGATTTTTTCACCGGCTCACGCAACGAACCGTTTTTGGTGACCACGATCGAGGGTGCTGCGGCGCTGGCGCGCGACCGGGTGATTTTTTCGCTCGGGTATGGCAAGACCCCGCACGGTCGAGTGCTTTCAGAATTTGGTGTGCTCGCCGGCGCCGACGGCGAACGCTCGTTGGCGGTGGCGATGACTCGCGCTCGTCGTTCGCTGGTGATCGTCACCTGCGTGCGCCCGGCCGAGTTTGATCTGGCGCGGATGAATGCGGGCACGATTGGCCTGGCAGAAATTCTCACCGAGCTTGAGGAACGCACCGAGCGGCCCGGTCAGGGGCGGCAGGTGAGCCCCGAGGATGCTCCAATGCTGGTTGACCTGGGGCGTCGCCTGGCGAGCTTCGGGATGCGCGTGGAGTTCGACTATCGCGGTCGCATCCCGCTGGCGGCAAGCTATGGCAGCCGTGCGATCGCGATCGATCTGGATGTGCGGGGCCCGGCGGCCTCGCAGACCCTGCGCGAACAGCTGCGGCTGCGCCCCGAGTTGCTCAAACGCCTCGGCTGGTACTACCTGCGGGTGCACGCATTTGAACTGTTTGCGAACCCGGCGGATGTGGCCGAACGCATCGCGGTGGCGCTGGAAGTGCCGATGCCCGATGCCGGCGCAGCGCCGCGCGGTGAACTCGAACAGGGCGGAGTGGCTGGCGAACTCGAACCGGCCGAAAACGATACCGAGTCGGCCGCGCTGACGGATCTCGACCGCTAATTGGCCCGGCTGAGCAGCATCCGGTTTTGCCCGATCGCTGCAGCGTACAGTGGGTGCCAATAGTGTTCGAGTAGAGAGGCGTCACCGGTATGGCCAAACCGCAGCGACGGGTGCGCACCCAACCAGTTCCCGGTGCCGACCCCACACCGCAGCGTTTTGAGCGCGACGGGTTTACCCGCATCCAGGGCGAACCGGCCGGTGAAGACCGACTCGACAGCTGGGGTGATTTTGACGCCGACCGCTCACTCGAGGTGCGCGACGATTACACCAGCGACTCGAACGATGCCCGCCTGCTGGCCGATCTTCCACCACACAATGTCGAGCATTAATCCACGGCCCGATAATTCGCCCGAGTCACACGAGGCGCAGCGCGCCCAATTGGAATCGCTCGAAACCGGGCAGATCCCAATCATTTTTGACGCGAAACCGGCGGTGCGCATCCCCGCCGAAATTTGGGTGCTGCTATCGGCGACGTTTTTTGTAGCCATCGGCTTCGGGCTGATTGTGCCCGTGCTGCCGCAGTACACCAAAACCTTTGGGGTTGATGAACTGCTCGTCGGTGTGGTGGTGAGTGCTTTCGCCTTTATGCGCCTAATCACCTCGCCCATCGCGGGACGTCTGACCGACCGGTTCGGCGAACGCACAATGTATTCGCTCGGCATGGTGATCGTGGCGGCATCGAGTTTTGCCACCGCGATGGCAGGTTCGTACACGCAGCTGCTGATATTCCGCGGCCTGGGTGGTGTGGGGTCGGTGATGTTCACACTGGCTGCCGCGTCGATGGTGGTGAAATATTCGCCACCCCAGCTGCGGGGTCGCGTGTCTTCGATGTGGGCCGGGATGTTTCTCATCGGCGGTATCTCTGGCCCGTTCATCGGCGGGCTACTTGCCGAGCTCGGAATCACCGTGCCCTTTGTGGCCTACGGGTTTGCGCTGCTGGTGGCGAGCGCGATCGTCGCCTTCGCGCTGCGCGGGGCACATGAGCGCGGCGCCAAAGACAAGGCAGCGCCGCCCATGAAATTTCGCGAGGCGCTGCAATTGCCGGCCTATCGGGCCACGCTCATATTCGGACTCGCTAATGGTTGGGCCGTGATGGGGATGCGCGTGGCGGTCGTGCCGCTGTTCGTGGCTTCGCTCGTGCCCGATGAGCCGTGGGTTGCTGGAACCGTCGTTGCCGTTGGGGCGATGGGCAATGTGTTCGCCCTGCAGTGGGCCGGTCGCGCGAGTGACCGGCTGGGTCGACGCCCGCTCATCATCGCGGGGCTCGCGGTGGCTGCGGCCGGGTTTGTGATGTACGCGCTCACCAGCGAACTGTGGTTTGTGTTTGTGGCGAGTGTAGTGGCCGGATTTGGTTCTGGGCTCGCCGCACCCGCCGAACAGGCGGCGCTGGGTGACATTATTGGTCGGGAACGCTCCGGCGGCCGGGTGCTAGCGGCTTTTCAAATGTCACAGGATGCGGGGCAGATTCTTGGCCCCATCGTTGCCGGCTGGGTGGTGACGATGTTCGGGTTCTCGTGGTCATTTGCCATGGGAGCGGCGATTTTGCTGATGGCGCTACTTGCCTGGGTGCCGGCTCCGGATACCTTGAAGCGACACTGAGCTCGCTCGATATAGATCAGTGTCGTTGCGCATCCGATCGATTTTGGGTGATGCGGTCTGCTTGCATCCGGATAAAAAATAGCTGGTCGCCACACGAAGGTGGCGACCAGCTAGAGAAATATCGACGCTACTGCTGCTGCTTGTTTGCGGCGAGCAGGTCGCGAATTTCGGTGAGCAGCTCGGCCTCGGAAGGCGCTGCCGCCTCGGGCTCGGGCTTGTGGCCGTGACGCATGATGTAGGCGCGCTCATTGAGCTTGTTGAACGGCAGCACGATCACGAAGTAGACGACGGCGGCAATGATCAAGAAGTTGATGATGGCGGCGATAACCGCACCCACACCGAACTTCACGGGGCCGATCTGCAGTACCGCATCGGCGATGCTGTCGGCGTTGAACACGGCAGCGATCAGCGGGTCAAAGATGCCCGCAACCAGCGCATCAACGATGGCGGTGAAAGCCGCACCGATGATAACCGCGGTGGCAAGTTCGATGACATTGCCACGCATAATGAATTCTTTAAAGCCCTTCACTGGGGTCCTTTGCATTCGATAGACAGTGAACGTCAGTCATTCTATGTGGATCTGGCGTCATTAACAGGCGGGCTGAGCAACTATCCGGTGAATTCGATGCACTGAGTTGGTGTCACCACACCATCAACACGGACATCGTGCGGGGCCAGTGGTACCGAGTCGACCAGTTCATCGTCGTGGATGAGTGCAAAAACCGGGGGGCACTGCGTGCACGAATCGAGCATCCGGTCGTAGTAGCCGCCGCCCCAGCCGAGTCGGCCGCCCCAGCGGTCAACGCGGGCGGCGGGGCAGATCACGAGATCGACACTGTCGAATTCAATCGGCGCGACGGGAACTCCCACCGGTTCGGGAACCCGCAACTGTTCATTTTGCCGATATTCGCCAGTGTCGACCACCCAGTCGAGCAGCCCATCCTCGCGCGAGATCGGCAGCAGCACCGTGATGCCGGCCGTGCGCGCCCAGCGCAAAAACGGATCGAGCTGCGGTTCAAGCGGGGTCGACAAAAACGCTGCCACCCGCTTTGCGTTTCGGCTGGTTACCAGCTCTTGCAGCCGGGTGGTGATTGCGTCGCCGAGCGCGTTGCGTTCAGCCTCAGAACGGGCCATTCGACGCTCGCGCGTTTCGATTCGCAGAGCGCGTTTTGCCTGCACGATTGGGTCATCAGCCGGAGGAGTGTCGAGTACCGATCCGGGAACCATCGGGTCGGGAGTTTCGGGCGCGTCGAAGCTGCTCATACCTCCAGAGTAGGCGTGGGTTCATGTCGAAAGCTGCAATGAGTGGGTAACATGCTCGCCATGGCTCGACGCGTAACCAAAGCAGTAATTCCCGCAGCTGGTCTCGGCACCAGATTTTTGCCAGCCACCAAGGCCATCCCGAAAGAAATGCTGCCGGTGGTCGACCGGCCGGCCATTCAGTATGTGGTTGAAGAGGCCGCCGGAGCCGGGTTGACCGATCTGCTCATGGTTACCGGGCGCAACAAGACGCCGCTTGAAAACCACTTCGACCGGGTTGCCGAGCTCGAAGAGACTCTCGCGCAGCGCGGCGATGAAGAAAAACTCGCGGCGGTTCGTGCCCCGCAAGAGCTCGCCGATATGCACTATTTGCGGCAGGGCAACCCGCTCGGTCTCGGTCACGCGGTGCTGCGGGCCCACCAGCATGTTGGCAATGACAGCTTCGGAGTGCTGCTCGGTGACGACATCATCGTCGGTGGCGATGAACTGATGCGCGAAATGATCCGGGTGCATGAGGCCACCGGCGCCAGTGTGATTGCGGTGCAAGAAGTGCCAATGGAGGATGTCCGTTCGTACGGCGTTGTCAGCCCGCGCCTGGTAGATGGCGAGCCCGAGCGCGTGGACGGTTTCCGCTGGCCCTGCGTGCGGTTGGCTGAACTTGTCGAAAAACCCGAACCCGAACAGGCACCGTCGAATCTCGCCGTGCTTGGCCGCTATGTGTTGCGCCCCGAAGTGTTCGATGTGCTCGAGCAAACTGCACCCGGCCGCGGCGGCGAAATTCAGCTCACCGACGCGCTGCAAGTGCTCGCCAAAAATCCCGACATCGGTGGCGGTGTGATTGCGCTGGTGTTTGATGGGCGCCGCTATGACACCGGCAACAAGCTCGACTATGTGAAAGCCAACCTCGAGCTCGCCTCGCAGCACCCGAATATTGGTGCCGAGCTGCGAGCCTGGCTGCGCGAAAACATCGATCAGCTCGCCGGCCCGCCCGAGGCATGATCCAGATGCTGCCCGGCTCATTCGTGCCGGTGCTCAACGACGGCGAGCTGCGGCTGCGGTGCGTGCGACTGCGGGATGCGCGCGAGCTCGAAGCGGTGCTGCTGCGTGACCGCGAGTGGCTGCAACCTTGGGAAGCAACGCTGCCGGGGGATGAAGGACGCTGGGACGTTCGTGCGGGCATCCGTAGTCTGCTTGATCTTGCCGGGCAGGGCCTGGCGCTGCCCTTTGTGATGTCGATTGACCAGACCATCGTTGGGCAGTTGACCGTGTCGAATATTCAGCACGGGGCCGTGCTCTCGGCGTCAATCGGCTACTGGGTGAGTAAAGATCTCGCCGGTCGCGGGCTCACGCCGAGGGCGGTGGCGATGGCGACCGACTATTGCTTTCAACAGATGAAGCTGCACCGAATCGAGATTTGTATTCGGCCTGAAAATGCCGCATCACTGCGGGTGGTGCAAAAGCTGGGATTTCGATATGAGGGGTATCGCCGCGGCTATATCCATATCGATGGCGACTGGCGCGACCACTTTTGTTTCGCACTGCTGGCAGAGGAAGTGCCCGAGGGCATCCTCAATCGCTGGCGCGCCGGCCGGGTGGATGAGTCGGTGGCGCGCGTGACCTGGCCGACTTAAACAGGAATTTTGCAGTTTTGTGACGCATTTGGGTGAGTAATTAGGACACACCCGTATCAATTCGTCACATTGGTCACAGCCGTACCTAGCTTTATGGCATGGAAATGTTGACGGGAATCAGTGGCGTGGCAATTGTGTTGCTCGCACTGCTTGTCGTCGCCGTTTTTGTTCCCGGCTGGGTGCGCGACCACAACGCTCGCCAATCACAGCGCTACGCGATCCAGCTGCAGCAGACCATGCGGGCACTCGCCGAAACCTGCGAACGACCCGAACTTGTGGATATCGAAGCCAGCGCCCGGAATGTGCGTGCGCAGCGGCGTGAACTGCGGCGCGCAACCCAGGCCGAAGCTAAACTCGAGCGGGAGCGTGCCCGGCTCGAAGCGCAGCGGCGTGAGCAAGAGGTAGAACTGCAGCGCGAGCGCCAACGCCTCGAAACCGAACAGATTGAGCAGGAGCTGCGTGAGCAACGCATCCGCGAACAGGCGTGGCGCACCGCGGCGAAACTGCGCGAAGCAGAACTTGAAACCGAGCGTGAGCGAGCGGAGGCAGCAATAGTGGATGCACAGGCACGGCAGCAGGCAAGTGCGCGCGCGCGAGCCGCAGCCGAAGCAGAACTCCAACGCGAAGCGGCCCTGCAGGCCGACCGCGCCACAGCACAGGATCGCTGGGCCAACGGTGCCTCGGGTGCGCAGCGCGCTGACGCTCGCCGTCGCACCGGTGAAATTCCCACTGGCGATGCGCGTGGCGAGGCGGCGGCCCGTCGACGTCGCGGCCGGCTGGCATCCACCGGCGTGGGATTTGTCGGGCTGATTCTGGTGATCGCAGGATGGCTGCTGCTCGGCGGTGTCGCCCGGGCTGTGCTCGTGGTGCTTGGGCTGGCGCTTATCGGAGGAGCAGCGTGGATGCTGCACCGCATCCATCGTGTGGCACAGGCCGCGCTGCGAGAGGCTAGTGTGCCCGCTCCGGTTGGTGAACCTGCTGCCGAACCGCAGGAAGCCGTCGCTGTCGCAAACGATGAACCGATCGTTCACGATATTGAACCCATCGTGTCGACTCCGGCGCCGGCGAAGGGTACCGAGTGGACACCGGTGAAACTGCCAAAGCCGCTGTATCTTGAGCGGGCAACGGCCGACGAGCTTGACCCGACCGACCCGGACGGGCCCGGCGGGCAGCGCGACGAGCAGTTCGATCGCGACCTGGCCGCGCTGCTGCACGAGGAAGCCGCAAAGTCGACGGCGGCGCTGCGCGAGGCACACCAACAGGTTGAGAGCAATCGATTTGCCACGCAGCTGCGGCCGATGCGAGCGATCACGGTTGATGGTCAACTGAACGAGCGGCTCGACCAGCTCGAAGCGCTCGCAGCAGAGCCAGGTGATTGCAGCGATTTGGATGCGGTGCTGCGCCGGCGTCGCGCCGGGTAGCGAGCGCTGTTGCGGGCGCGCTGTTCACTGGGCGCATTTGCTGGGCGCTGGTTATTGGGCCCTGTTTGTTTATTGGGCTCTGTTCGTTTATTGGGAAAAGCGCGCGGCGTGCTCTAAAATTGAGTGTCTTCATCCCGGTTCGGCTCCGGGGATTCATGTCTGGGGGATGCAGTGGCTGACGAAATCGATGACCCGTTCGCGGGTGCCGACGATCAGGCCATTGACGTTCCCGAAGGCGAGTTTTCAGCGGAGGGTGATGACCACGCGCGCATCGGGTCGACAAGCGCCCGCGCCCGTGGGGGTGGGCCGCTAGCGGTTTGGCGTTCGGCATCTCGTCAGCGTCAGCTGCAGTGGGTTACCGCGGCCGCGATTGTGGTTGTGGTGCTTTTGTTGTTGCCGACGGTGTTTTCGGTGGTTGGCACCGCGCAACGTGCGCGGGCTCAGGCGTTGGCGACCGAGAACATTGGCGTGATTCAGCTGGGCGACGATGTGATGGATGCACGCGCGCAGGTTGATCCGCTTTTTGGCTGTTATGCGGTGTCGGCAACTTTTGCGCCGCAGAAGGCGAGTGACCAGATGCGCGGTTTGCTTGATGAAACCAGCGAGTCGGTCTACAAAAACGATGCCGGGTTCACGCAGAGCAAGGTTGATGAAACGAAGAAGTTCTTCGTGGAGCAGTATGCGCGCGGGCTTGCCGACCAGGTCGAGCCGAAGCTTGATGAGTGGTACGAAGCTGACTGGTCGACGATGGAGGAAGCTCGCGAGGCCGAGCAGAAGCTGCGTGGGAACCTGAGCATCGATCGAATCGACCAGCTTTGCGCGAATGTTCGTGATCTCGGGGCGGCGCTTGGCGCGGTGCGCGACGAGCATATGGAGTACTCGCAGTCGTATGTGCCGCCGCCTCCGCCGCCGCCATCGCCGGAACCGACGCCCACTGAGACTCCAAAGAAGACTGAGGAACCTAAGGAGACGAAGGAGCCGCAGCCCAGTGAAGACAACGCTCCTGACAAACCGGACGAGACGGCTCCCGAGACACCACAGCCCGGTGATAGCAGTGGCGGAGGTACCAGCGGCATCATCGGCGGCGGCAGTGGTTAGCTGGGCCACCTCGGAGCGGTGCTAGGCTGTAGGGATACTCACGGGCCTATGGCGCAGTTGGTAGCGCGTCTCGTTCGCAATGAGAAGGTCACGGGTTCGAATCCCGTTAGGTCCACTAATAAAAACGGTCCCCGTGAGGGGGCCGTTTTTCGTTGGTGAGTTTGGCAGGGTTGGGCCCACAGCGCCGGAGGCTCCGCGCGTCGTGTGCGACGCGCGGAGATGGCGCTGGGGAGAACCCGTAGTGGGGCCCCGTCGGCGAGGGGCCCCGCGCGCCGCTGGCGCGTGGGGGAGCTGATGGGTGGGGCCCCGTCGCTGGAGGCTCCGCGCGTCGTTTGCGACGCGTGGAGATGGCGTGGGGAGTCGAATCCCGTTAGGTCCACGTAAGATGAGAAAATCGAAACTGCCCCGCCTGATGGCGGGGCAGTTTTGTTTCTGCGGTGACGTGCGCCGGAGCGTCGATGCTGGTGTGGGCAAGGACGCTGGCGGTGGTCTCGTCGGGTGTGTAGGTGGCGTTCTCTTCGTCGTCGATGGTGATGCGGGTGAACAGGGCGCGGTTGAGGATGCGTCGTTCGGCTGGGTCGCACTTGTTGTAGAGGTCGTCGAGGTCGACGAGGAGTTCGGTGAGCTGGTCCAAGCCTGTTCGGGCGTCGGCGTAGGTGTCGGTGAGGTTGTCGAGCCGGGTGGTGATCTGGTCGAGGCTGGCGCGGATGCGGTCTTGTTCGCTTTTGAGGAGGTCGAGGGGGATCGCGTCGGCGTAGTGGGCTTGGACGAGTTTGAGGCGTTCGGCTTCGAGCTTGTCGCGCTGGGCGGTCAGGAGCTTGCGTTCGTCCTTGCTGGATCCTTCGAGCTGGTCGAATACGTCGTTGAGGACCTTCCGGACGCGCTCCGCCTGGGTCCCAGGACGTTCTTGCCGATGCGCGAGCCGTTGGCGCGTAGATGGCCGCCAACAAGAAGGTCACGAGGGCAAAGGGGACGTTGATGAGGAGGACCGAGCCCCACCAGAACCACTCCAGGAGCAGGCCTCCAACGAGCGGACCGAAGGCAATGCCACCGATCGAGACACTCGACCAAACAGCGATGGCGACGTTGCGCTCATCCTCGTCCTCGAACGTGAACCGGATGATCGCGAGTGTCGCGGGCAGCATCAGTGCTGCACCCACCGCGAGTAGTGCCCGCGCGACGATCAGCACCCACGCGTTTGGAGAGAAGGCTGCGAGTAGGGAAGCTATCCCGAACGCGCTGATGCCAATCTGGAACACCAGCTTGTGTCCGAACCTATCCCCGAGCGTCCTGGTGCCCAGCAGTAGGCCAGTCATGACGAGGGGCTACATGTTGGTGATCCACAGTGACTCACTTACGCTCGCCGACAACTCGTCCGTCAGAAGAGGCATGACCACGTAGAGAATCGAAGTGTCGACCGTTGCAAGCAGCAAACCGAGAGAGACGGCGATGAGCACGAACCACCGTGTTCGCTGCGAGGCCGGCGCAGGGGGATCTTGAGTCATCTCAGCCTTTCAATATGCCGATACGTCGTCAGAGCGCGGTAGATTTCGGAGCCTCGTACAGGGAGGATGAAAGTCAGACTCCCGATCATTGGCGCATGTGCTCGGAGGCAAGTCGCGCGAAGATGAGTGTGTCGGTCCATTCGCCCTTGCTGAACCAGTCCTGGACGTGATGTGCTTCGAGCCGGAGCCCGACACGACGAGCCAGTGCTGCCGAGGCGCTGTTTCGGGCATCCATCTGCGCGGTGATGCGGTGGAGCCGGTAGTGGTCAAACCCGAGGGCGAGCACTGCTCGGACGGCTTCGCTGGCGAAACCTTGCCCACCGTGCGCCGGGTCGAGAACCCACCCGATCTCGCCTTGACGGTGCTCGTGATCGGTGAGCCAAACGTGACGTCTCCGATCGGGACGCCGTCATGCTCGATGACCAGCGCAAGCGCGCCAGTCTCGCCATCGATGTCAGTCTTCGCTAGGCGTTCGGTGAGCTTGTCGTGGGTGACTTCCGCGGTCCATGGCTCGTCCAGCAGGTAGCGGGCAACGTCGGGTCGCGAGTACAGCTCGTGAAGCCATTCGGCATCGTGGGCGTTATGTGGACGGAGCCGAAGCCGCTCCGTCGCCAACGGCCACTGGGCGGTGGGCTTGAGGTCGCGCCGGTAATGGAATAGTTCCTCGCACTGTCCTGCGGGCGTGGTCCCTGCGGATCGCTCGACCTCACGGAACCCTGCGGTCGTCAAGCATCGCTGGGAGGCCTTGTTCTCCGGGAGTGTGCGTGCCGTCAAGGTTCGAAGTCCACTGTTGTGTGCGAAGCGCGATGCCAGCTCCAGTCCTCGACGGGCGTGCCCCTCTCCGCGTGCATCGGGGTGAATCCAGAATCCGACCTCGGCGGCCTGGGAGCTGACGTCGAAGAGCACCAAGGAGCCCACGAACCGGTCCGTCTCGGCGTCGGCAAGTGCGAGGACTGCCAAGGTGCCCGACGACAGGCCCGCCGCAACTTCTTCGCGGATCATGCGTTGCACGGACTCGGGGGTGTAGTCGGGCTCGGGCAGGTGGCCGAAGCGCCGCACAGCTTCATCCTTGGTGCCGGCTGCATACGTGTCTGCGTCCAGCTCTGAGAGGGGGCGTAGGCGAGTGTTCTCATAGGTGATCGGAAGGGTGGTGGCATCCAGCATGCGCTAAACCTAACATAAAATGGATAGCTAACTGAAGCGTGTTTGGTTAGGCTGGTGGGGTGAGCTACTGGGAACACCGCAAACCTGTGCGACGCCTCCGCGCAGTGGACATCGTGGAGGTTGCGAGGGCATCGGTGAGGCTGCTGGACGAAGGCGGGTTGAGGGCGCTCACCCTGCGATCTGTGGCGCAACAGGTGGGTGTCGCTCCAGCCAGCCTGTACTCCCGCGTCGAATCCGTCGACGATCTGTTCGACCTCGCCCTCGACATAGCGCTTGCAGACGATCCCGTGATGTCCGAGTCGATCCGCAACGCCGACCTGCCTGCCCTGATGCACACCTTCTTCGCGCACCTCACGACCCACCGGTGGGCCGGTCAGGTCATCGGTATGCGCGCTCCCAGGGGCCCGGCGTACCTGGCCCTTTCCGAGCGGATGTGCGTCCTGCTCGAACAAGCGGGTACCCCGGATCCGCTGGGAACTGCCTACCGATTGTCCAACCTGGTGATTGGCTCCTCGCTGACCGCACCCATGGCGTCTGACGAGAAGCGCGTCGCCATTGACCCTGACCAAGCTCCTACCTATGCGCGGCTCCACGCGACGCACCACATCAGCTCACGCGAGATTCTCTCCGACGGCATCACGGCACTCCTGTCGTGAGGGGTCTTTTGATTCGGGGCTGCCCTGCGTTGCTGATGGCCACGGGCTGGTCTCTGTGAGAGTGCGCCCAATCGCAGTGCGCCGATATTCGGACGGGCTGATTCCGACGACGTCGGTGAACTGCCGTGCGGCATGCCCACGGCTGCGCCACCCGACTTTTGTCATGGCGACGCCGATTGGAAGATCAGTCTCGACCAGGAGCTCAGCCAGCCGATGGGCCCGAATGTGAGCCAGGTACCGCATGGGCGGCATCCCGAATCGTTGTGTGAACGCTCTGCCCAGCTGTGACACCGAGAGGTGAACCAGCGCGGCAAGGTCACGGAGCCGCCAATCCCGTTGAGGTGCTTCTGCGAGCAGCCGCGCTGCCAGTTCTGTGGATGTTTCACCGGAACGTTGCTCCGTGGCACTCCTAGCTGTTGACGTGTAGCGGCAGGCCTGGTGCCGCGCAGCGATGGTCATCGACGGCGCCTCCTCGACTTCACCTGCTGCGTCTGCGCACGGTGTGCAGGCGGTGAAGAACCGGTGGTCTTGAACAAGTCCACCCATGCCTCGACGGGCATGTCCTTCGGGAGCCCTGCAGCGGTCATGCCGTGGCGTGTCAGCCACGCCTGTGCGGTCTGTGGTGACCCGAGTGAGGTGGTGCGCGCGAGGATCTGGGCCAGCCCGCGGCCGGGGCCGGTGTAGACGCGGTGGACTAGGGCATGGAACTGGCGTCGCTGTGTCGGGGACAGCAGCGGATGTTCGCGACGGTGGATGGTGAGGATTCCGCCGTCGACTCCCGGACGCGGGGTGAACGCGCGAGCGGGAACACGACTGTGCAGCGTGAACTCGAACCAAGGCGCCCATTGCGCCGTCATCATCGTGGCACCGCCGACGCCCGCTCTGCGCCGCGCAACCTCCCATTGCACGAGCACGATTGCATCAGTCCATGCCGGGGCGTGCAGAATGCGGCGCAGTATGGCCGTGGTCTGGTGAAACGGTAGGTTGCCGACGAGCACATGCGCAGACGTGGGAAGCCGGTAGGCCAGGAAGTCATCGGCGACGACCTCCACGTGCGACGGTAGTCGTTGGGTCAGGTGTCGGGCGAGCCGGGTGTCGATCTCGACGGCTGTCACCGGTCGCCCAAGCCGGGCCAGCGGGGTGGTGAGTGCTCCGGCACCGGGGCCGATCTCGATGATCGGGCCCTCGGTGGCAGCCACGAGTCGTGTGATCGTGGCAATGGTGGATGGGTCAGTCAGGAAGTTCTGGCCGTGCTCATGACGGCCGCCTCGATAGGTAGGCACTGTTTGCTCCATGGTTGTTGCGGAGCCGGGCACGCTGAAAGAGCCGCCCGGCCGTGATCACCGGGGCGGGAGCAACAACCTGTGGAGGGTGCTCGCCGCTGTTAGCGGCTGCGCAGTCGCAGCGAAGCAGTGCCGTAGAACAACATGCCCACCAGCATAGGTGACCCCGCTGCCGGTCAGCGACTCAATATCCCGTCTCTGCCCAAAGACGCGGAGATCCGGATCACCCTGGCCAGAACCAGGTCACAGGCCGTCCGCGCCCGACGAGTCTCCACACCACCGCGAGTGGCCCTCCTATGGAGCTGCCACGCGTCTTGCAGATCGAGGGTGAGCGGACGCTGGTGTGCTTGTCAGGAAGGGGGATCCGCTAAGTGGATGCGCGATTCAGCCTTGGTGGACTTGGCGGACCGGCTGAATCGTTGAGGGCCGACCTGATCGAGGCCCCGCCGCGTGAGGCCGACCCCAGTGACCGACCTAGCGTTGAATCCAGGGCATGCCCGGCAGCACGGGAGCCCTTGTGTCGACTTGAAGAACGACACTGATGCTACTATTGGCATAGTTCTTGATGTGCATTGAGTAATAGGAGAGTCAATGGGAGACCCCGAGATCGACGCGATGGCGGCAATTGCCGACGCGCTCGCAGATCTGGAGGCGGAGTCGCGCGACCGTGTTCTGCGGTGGGCTGCCGACCGCTACGGAGTGACTATTTCTACTGGCGGCCGTCAAGCGGTCGGGGGTGGCGTCAACGGAGGCTCCCCGCGCGTGGCGGCAGAGGAGATCGCGGGAGAGGTGCCCGGCTACCAGCACTTCGCGGAGTTGTTTGCTGCGGCTTCGCCCAAGTCTAATGAGGACAAGGCTCTCGTCGCCGCCTACTGGATTCAGGTCCATGAGGGTCATGAATCGTGGGCCTCGCGCCTGCTCAACGCTGAGCTCAAGAATCTAGGCCACTCCATTCCCAATATTACTGATGCGCTGAGCAGCAACATGAGAAAGAAGCCGCAGCGCGTGATTCAGTTGAAGAAGTCTGGCAATAGTCGACAGGCAAACAAGACCTACAAAGTGACTCACGAAGGTCTTGCGTATGTTCAGGGCATGTTGCACAGCGAGAGTGACGAGTGAAATGGGGCTCGCCCCACGGGATGCGCTGACTGTCTTGCCTGACACTCTACGCGACGACTTGCTCACCGCCTTCAATGAGATCATCAAGAACTATCGAGAGCATCGGTGGGAACCATCAGAGCTCAACGGTGGCAAGCTCTGCGAAGTCGTATACACCATTTGCAAGGGTTGGTTGGAGGGCGGGGTTTATCCCGCGCGCGCAGAGAAACCGAGTCGTTTTGCACAAAAGTGTTGGGAGTTGGAGAGCATCTATCAGCAAGTTCCCAATAGCCGCTCTGCACGCATTCTTATCCCGCGGATGATGATCGGGCTCTATGATGTTCGGAACAACCGAGGCGTGGGGCACGCCGGTTCCGAGGTTGACCCGAACCAAATGGACGCAACCGTAGTGCTCTACACGGCCAAGTGGCTCGTTGCTGAGTTGGTGCGGCTGCTTCACGCTCTGACGACGGATGAAGCCACTGCCGTGGTGGAGGGCCTGATCCAGCGTGAGGTGGCGTGGGTGTGGACGCGCGACAATATTAGGCGGGTTCTGCGGACGGGCCTCACTTGGAAGCAGCAAACCCTTTTGTTGCTGTTGACCGAAGTGGGTGACGTCGAAGAAAGCGACCTGTTTCGCTGGCTTGAGCATCCCGGGCTTTCGTCTTTCCGCAAAGATGTCCTGAAACAACTACACCAGAGCCGTCTCATCGAATATGACACGGTGGCGCGGACAGTACGACTTCTGCCCCCCGGTGTCACCGCTGCGGAGGCGCTACTTCCCGCTGCTTAATCCGGCAACGCTAGTCTCCGGCTCGGGTGCTCTCTCGTGGCCGACCTGCCAGGTGGTGCCGCCTTCCGCTACTTCGCGCTATCGAAGGGATATGTTCCTATCTCTGTGCGAGGGCAGCCTCTAGTTGTAGTTGGTCATGACGTTGTCGACACGGGTGTGGAGGCGTGAGGCCGGTGGCTGGTCACTGCAGGCGGTGTGGGGTCGATGATAGTTGTAGTGATGGTTCCAGGTTTTCAGAGCTTCTCGCCGTTGTTATTCTGACGTGTAGGGCCGGGCATAGAGGCACTCGTCAGCCAACAGCCGGTTGTAGCGTTCAATTTTGCCGTTGTGTCGTGGCGTGTACGGGCGGGTGTGTTGGTGCCGGCCGATGAATCCTTTGATCGCAGCTTTGAACGTGGCGGAGCGGTAGCTGGGGCCGTTGTCGGTGACCAGTCGGGTGATGTGGGTGATGCCGTGGGCGGCGAAGTAGGCCTGTGCTCGTTGGAGGAACTCGATCACGGTTGCCGCTTTTTCGTCCTCGAGCGCTTCGGTGTAGGCCAGGCGGGAGAACCCGTCGATGATTGAGTGGAGGTAGGTGTAGCCAACTTTTTGTTTGTGGGCTCGTTTGGCAGCCAGTGCTTGTTGGCTGCCTCGGCCATGGGCCCACCAGCCGCCTCCGTCGGGGATCTTCCCGACTTTCTTCACATCCATATGGGCCATGTGCCCGGGATAGCGGGCAGTGATCTTTCCTGGGCGGCGGAGGTTCTGCCCGTCTGGGGTGATGTCCCGGATGCGGTTGAGTCCGAGCCGGTCCAGCCAGCGAGTTACGGTGCGTTGGCTGCAGTGGGTGTGGTGTTGGTGCGCGAGTTCATGGGTGATGCGACGTGCTGACCATTTGTATTCGCGGCGCCAGTGTTCGATCAACGTGACCGTGTGTGCGGGCAGCCGGTTCGGGACCCGGTGCGGGGCGCTGGAGCGGTCTTGCAGTCCGTTCGGTCCGTACTGGCGGTAACGGCCGACCCATTTCGACAGTGTTGAGCGGGCGATGTGGAACTGCGCTGCCACGTGCGCGATCGGACGGTGGTGTTTGAGGACCTGGTCTACGGCTCGTTGTCTTCCCTCAACGGTCAGTGGGGCGTTACGGTGGGTCATGGAACGGGTCTCCTTTCGGACGACGGATGTTTTCGACACCACCCATCGTGCCGGTCAGAGGCCCGTTCCTTCTACCCACACCCCGGTGACCACAACGTCATGACCCACAACATCTAGAGCGCCGGCCTGTCGTGCGCGGTGTTGGAACGCCGCCAACGAAGGACGCAGGTGTTTCGGCTGAAAGGACTACTTCGAAACAGGCAAGTCTCTTGTACGTTCCCAAACCGTCAACCGGTGCACCTCGAAACGCCTCGCGATTGACGTCACGGTCTCGCCAGCCTCCCGCGCCGCTCGGATCGCGCCCACCTCGTTCTCGGTGAGTGGTGTTCGAGACCGTCTCGTTGGGTTGAACACCATCCCAAAATTTGGTTCCCCCGCTCGTGGTCTCTCACTTCCGACGCCTTGCTTCGCCTGCTCCCACATGGAACTCAGTCGTTCGATCCGCTCCCACGTGTTCGGGCTGAGTCCACCGGCGTCCACTAATAAAAGCGGTCCCAGCGAGGGGCCGTTTTTATTAGTGAATTTGGCAGGGTATGAGAACCCGTAGTGGGGCCCCGTCGGCGAGGGGCCCCGCGCGCTGTTGGCGCGTGGGGGAGCCCATGGGGAGTCGAATCCCGTTAGGTCCACTCCCAGGACCCCCGAATTCGGCTTAAACAAGCGGAAGTCGGGGTGTTCTTCTTCCCCAAAACCGGCCGTGCCCACAATTTGCCCACATTTCCTACGAAACCAGGGCACGTAGACGTGGACCTGTAGTTCCTATGGATGCTGTGAACAACTCGTAGACAGATGAAGACCTCCGGCGGTACCACACGCGCCATCGCCCCGCGCCCGTATCGGCCGCCAAGTCTGCGCGGGCCGTGCTCACAGCCTCACGAGAAAGTGCAGCTAACCGCATCCAAATGAGAATCGGCTATTCGGTGACCTCGACGTACCCGTCATAGGCGCGACCTTTCATGGCTTCCTCGAATTCAGCTCGAGTCATCGAAACCACCTGGTCACCGTCGGTGTGGCACGTGGCCGCTGCGATGTTTTCGTGAGTGGGGAGAAACTCAAAGTGCCACTCGCCGCCCACCACTGTCACGTTGAACAGTTCGGCGTCGTAGTGCGGGTCGAAGCCATCACGGTTTGATACGCCATCGCGCATGACATCGAGGAATACCACGCTATCGATTTCTGTGGCGCACATGCTGGCAGCATCAGGTAGCGGCAGTTGTGGCGCAGCTTGTCGGTAGTCGGGTAGCTGTGTGCTTGGCGCGCTGCTCTCCGTGGGAGTTACTTCGACGGTCGTTGCGGCGCACGAAGTCAACATCAGTGCGATCCCGGCCGCTGCGGTCATCCGAACCAAACGCATAGCGAACAACCTAGCAATTACGAGAGAAATAAAAATGCCCTCAACACGATCGCGTCGAAGCTGAACTCGACGTACTAGATGTAGTTGGTCTTGATGTCGTGTCGTAGATGGTGAACTCGCACAGCGACGGTATCGGATATCCCATAACCTTGTTCACTCGTTCGGCCATAGTGCACGGATCACATCTGCTGCCGGTCCCGTGGGCGCCTCACTGTAGCCGGCACCTGCCCAAAGATGCACCCGTTGCGCGTCGCCTGCTTTGGCGGCGGCCTGTCGAATGGGGCGGGTCAGATGATGCACGGCAGGGTAGGCAACCGGCGCGTTCGCACCGTGCGCGGCAATGAAATCGTTGTGCAGGGCCCGCGCGGGTCGCCCGGTGAATGCCCGAGTGATCACGGTGTGGTCAAACTCGGGGTCGGAAAGCGCCGCGCGGTGCACAGCTGAGGTCCCCGCCTCATCCGTGCGCAACAGTAGCGTGCCAACGGCGGCGGCAATCGCACCCGCGGTCAGCACCTCGCGCACCGCATCCGAGGAAGTGATCCCACCGGCAGCAATCAACGGTAGCTCGCTTTTCTTGCGCACCCCGGCGATCAGCTCGGTCAACGCAAGCGGTGCCGGGTCGCGCTCCGGATCAAAAGTGGCGCTGTGCCCACCAGCATCCGCACCCTGTACCACCAGACCATCAACACCGCGGGCGGTGGCCCCAGCCGCCTCTTCCGGTGTCGTCACGGTGGCCAGCACACGCGTGCCGCGCTCACGCAGCAAGCCAATATCTGTAGCCACAGGGAGCCCAAATGTGAATGACACCACCGGTACTGGCTGCTGGACCAGCAACGCGAATTTTTCGTCCCAGTTATCGTCGTCAGTCACCGGTTCGGGGTCGACGGACACACCGAAACGGGATGCTTCGGGTCCAAGTTCGGCGGCATAGGCAGCGAACGCGGCCCGGTCAAACTCATTGTCACCGGGAACGAAAAGATTCACCCCGAATGGCGCTCCGCTCGCACGCAGCGCAACAATTTCATCCCGCAGCCCGGCGGCGGTTTTGTAGCCGCCCGCCAAAAACGGAAACCCGCCAGCATCTGCCACAGCGGTCGCGAGCGCGACGGTGGTAGGGCCACCCGCCATTGGCGCGGCAACAATAGGCCGTTCGGTGTCAAGAAGCGGTATGCGCATCTGCGGATTCCTTTTTTCAACAGCGAGTCGCTTCACGAGGTCAACTCCGCCCAACCTTGCCGCGTCAACCTTGGCGATCCCTGATGGGCCAGCACATACCGGGCGAACACTGACCCGGAGCCACGGGATGCGGCGGCGTTGTTCGATTGGTCAGGCAAGGCCGAGCTTGCCCACCACCTGCACGACCTGGGCACGCTGCGCCTCGGTGGGGCCCTGGCTTGGCAGCGGCAGGCACCCGTGCGCTGCCAAGCCGAGGTGCTCAGTGATCGCGGCAGTCACACGCAGACTTCCCTCAAATTCGGTAAACAATTCCCATAGGGGTGCGAGGCGCTCCGACTTTGCCACTGCCTCGCTCCCGCGGCCCGCTTGTGCGGCGCGCGTGATGGCGAGGGCCGGGGCGGGCAGCGTGCCGCCGATCACCGAGCATCACGCATCACAGTCGGCGTTCAAACCGGTCGCGGCGAACGCATCACCGGAAACGCCGATTGCGACATGCTCCGGCACCACCGGACGAATCGCTGCGCCGTGCTCGATCGATTCCTTCGGGCTGGCTGGGAGGCCGCCGGGGATCTTGACGAAGCAAACGGCGATGCGGGCGGAGAGGTCGTTTGGGGAGCTCTGTCGCTCCCTACCAAAGTTTGAGCGCATTGGCGCTGCGATAGACCATGGTGATGCCGACGATCGCGGCAATCCATAGCAGCGTCACTTTCGCCTCGTAGTTCAGTCGCGGAATCCATCGCTGCAGGCGGTGGGCCAGTCGGTCGCCGACCAGGCCCATGGCGGCGCCCACGAGTATCGCAGGCAGCACCATGATGATGCAATACGCCGCCAGTAAAGCGAGTCGCAGCAGCGGGGTGATCTCGAACGACTGCATGATGCCAATCGCTGCGAGGTACGGAAGCATCGTGGCTGCCTCGATCACTGCGGCGCCCAGCGCGAGCGACGCCATGCCTGCCAGTCCAGCTCGGGTGGCCTTCTGCATCTTGGTCGTGTCGGTGGGCACGTTCGTCTCGCCCGGCTCGGGCTTTTTCGGATTCGGCGCGAAAATGCCGAACGCAGTGAGCGCGGCTCCGAGAACGAGTGTGACCCAGGGGAACCAATCCGTCTGTGTCGCTTCCGTGATGATCGGGCCGATGCCGGCAAACCCGAGCATCAGCGTGATGCCCAGAGCGAAATACGCGACGCTGATAGTGCCGAGGTATGTGGCGTAGGGGATCGTGCGCAGTCGGCCCCAGCGCAGCAACAGGGTGAGTGGGATCACCAGGGTGCCGACGCTCAGGCTGTCGACGAGAGCGAGGCCGATAAGGGAGATGATGTCGAGCATCCGGGAGGCTCCTGCGGGATGTAATACGAACGTATAAAAAGTTAATACAGTTGTATTACGTCCGTCAATGTGGTGCAATCAACGTGTTCAATTTCGGAGCGGAGGCGCGGATGCAAGACCCAAGTGCGTGGACCGCGCAGGCCGTTTCGATTGCCCGGGCCGCCATTCGTGTCATCGTGAACTCCGGTCTTGACGCGGTGAGCGTGCGTACCGTTGCAGCCGAAGCACAAGTTGCCGCGGGAAGCGTGCAGTACCACATGGGCACGCGCGATGAGCTGCTCGCGAAAGCGCTGATGTACTCCACATATCGGCAACACGAACGCGTGAATACACATCGTCTCGCCGGCAGCATCCGTGACCGGCTGACTGCATCCCTTATAGAACTGCTGCCAACCGGTGGTGTACAGCGAGAGGATGCGGTGATGTGGGTAACCTTCAATGCGGCCGCGTCAACTCGCGATTGGCTCGCTGGCGTGATGTCGCGCGAGCTTGATCTTTTTCAAGAGCGCGTAGCAGCTGCATTGCGGGCGGCTCGGGATGCGGGGGAGCTGGTCGCAGAGATTAGCGAGGACGACGGCGCGCGACTCATAACCGCGCTGGTGAACGGTCTGACGCTCGACTATCTCAACGCCCCAACCGATGCCGCCACGCTGAAGCAATTGCGTAGCGATCTCGAGCGTGGCCTGGGGCTGGTTTTTGGTGGTGATCGATAAACACGGTCTTGCCGCAAGATGGTCGACCGCCGGTGGTCCAGGCGAAGCGATGAGCGACGAGAGTAGCCTTGGCGCAAGCCTTTTGAGCTGGCCTTAGGAAGGTGCCAATGGCAGGCGAAGTCGAAATCACGATCAGGCCGCTCGAGGTGTCTGATGCTCGCGCGATGTTTGCCGAACTCCAAGACCTCCGCATCTACACCTTCATCGATCAACGCCCTCCCGAGAGTCTCGAGCGGTTACAAGAGCGCTACGGGGTGCTCTGCCAGGGAGCGCCGCCAGGGCTTGGCGAGAGGTGGCTCAACTGGATCATCCTGAATGCCGAGAGCGGTAAGCCGCTTGGCACACTTCAGGCGACCATCGATGAAAAAACTCAGCGTGCATCCATCGCCTACGTGCTGTTGCCCAAAATGTGGGGCCGGGGGATCGCCTCGCGAGCCACACAGTGGCTCTTGGACCATTTGCGTGATGACTACGAGGTCACTGAAACCCAGGTCGAGATCCACGAACACAATGCGCGGTCGTTGAACCTCGCGCGACGTTTGGGTTTCGTTGATGTCGAGGTGTGTCGAGAAGGTGACCACAATGAGGTCGTCCTGCGCCGGGGCCTCAAAGATGACCGCAAATCGCCCGCGACATGACGCGAACGAACTCAGCCGAGAACCCTTGCCGTAGTTAACGCCTCGCCCGCGGCCAAACTCCCGCGGAAGTTATAGGATCGGGCTGGGGAGAGATCTGAGGGAGGTACACATGGGTGCGGGGCACGATCACGCGCATGTCAATCTGGATGCAGAGGCTCCCGAAGGTATGCGAAAGCGCCTGTGGATCATCTTTTCGATCACCGCGACGATTGTCGTCGCCCAGGCCATCGGCTCGATCATCACCGGCTCGCTGGCGCTGTTTACCGACACCGTGCACGCGGTGGTGGATGCATCCGGGCTGCTGCTGGCGCTGATCGCGGCCAGTCTCATGCACAAACCCGCCAGCTCAACCCACACCTGGGGGTTTCGCCGCATCGAGGTGATCGCGGCGCTCGCGCAGGCGACGCTGCTAACCGTGGTCGGCACCTATGCCGCCGTCGAAGGAGTTCGCCGCCTATTCGAGCCGCCCGAGATTCAGGGCGTCGAACTGCTGGTGTTTGGTGTTCTGGGGCTTATCGCCAACCTCATCGGCATCATCGTGCTCTCGTCGAACCGCAGCGCAAATTTCAATATGCGCGCAGCCTTCCTTGAAGTGCTCAACGACGCGCTCGGTTCCCTCGGGGTGATCATTGCCGCAATCACGATCGCCACCACCGGCTTTTATCAAGCGGATGCGATCGCGAGCCTGTTCATCGCGGCGCTGATCGTGCCTCGCGCGGTGAAACTACTGCGCGAAACAGTGCGCGTGCTTATGGAATTCAGCCCCGACGGGCTCAACCTCGACGATGTGCACGAACACCTGCTCGGTATCGACCACGTTATTGATGTGCACGATCTGCACGCGTCCACGGTCGCGACCGGGCTGCCGATTTTGTCGGCGCATCTGGTGGTCGACGACGGTTGTTTCACCGATTTGCACGCCATCGAGATTCTGCAGGCGGCGAAACAGTGCGTGGCCGAACACTTCCCGGTGTCGGTGGTGCACTCGACATTCCAACTTGAAACGCCGGCAATTGCGGCCAGCGAGCGGTGTGACGAGTTGCACGACTGAGCCGGCAAGCTGCATCCGTTCTCAATAATTGGTCGCTAGGGTCATGCACATGAGCTTTGGCGCAATTAATTTGACCGAACACACACTAACCGTGCCACTGGTGTGGCCCGATCTTGCCGGCGGCGATGAGGCCGACGATCGCACGATCGATATTTTCGCTCGCGTAGTCACCCGGAGCGGGGGAGAAGACCTGCCCTACCTGGTGTTTTTGCAGGGCGGCCCGGGTAGCGAAGATCCGCGACCCGGTCCCGACCAGGCCGCCTGGATCGACGCCGCGCTCGAGGATCACCGGGTGGTGCTGCTCGACCAGCGCGGAACCGGCCGTTCGACCCCGGTCGGCGACGGCTTTCTCGAGGGGCGCAGCGCCGAGGAGGTCGCCGAGCACCTCACGCATCTGCGCGCCGACTCGATCGTGCGCGATGCCGAAGCGGTGCGCGAGCACCTGGGCGCAAAAACCTGGCGGGTGCTCGGCCAATCATTCGGCGGATTCACGCTGCTGCACTACCTGAGCTACTTTGCCGACTCGGTAGAGCGCGCCTATTTCACCGGCGGCCTGTCGGCGGTGGGCCGCCACTGCGACGATGTCTATCGGCTGTGCTACGACCGGATGCGGGAACTCTCGTTGGCCTACTACCGCCGGTTCCCAGAAGATCGCGACCGGATGCGCCGCGTGGTCGAGCTCGCCGAACGTGGCGAAATCGTGCTGCCAGACGGTGAAGTGCTTTCGGCGAGCCGAGCCCGCAACCTCGGCCACCTGCTCGGCTCGGATAACGGCTGGGCGCGCCTGCACTGGCTGCTCGAACTCGACCCCGATTCGAACGCATTCCGCCACGACCTGGCGAACGCGATGGCCTACGGTGGCCGCAACCCGCTCTACTACGTGTTCCACGAGTCGTCGTATGCCGATGGCTGCGTCACCGACTGGTCGGCACAGCGCGTCGAGCCCGACGACTTCCGCGAAGACGTGACACTGCTCACCGGTGAGCATGTGCGAGAAGAATGGTGCGACACGGTGCCGGCGTTCCAACCTTGGGCTGAGGTGACGCGCATCCTCGCCAAGCACGAGTGGCCGAAGCTTTACGATCCCGAAGCGCTCAAGGCCAGTGGTGCGATTGGTGCGGCAGCGGTGTATGTGAACGACGCTTATGTACCACTCGAGTTTTCGCGTGAAACCGGGGCGCTGCTGCCGGGCGTCAAGCAGTGGATCACCAGCGAATACGAGCACAGCGGCCTGCGCACGAGCGGCAGCCGCGTGGTCGAGCGGCTGTTTGCGCTCGCGGACGGGCGTGCACTGCGGTAGCTCATCCTCGAGCGAAATTTGCAGCGGCGAACTAGGCGACGACCAACTCGACCTCAAACCCCTCCGTGTTTTCGAGATAGAGCGCCACATGCTGCTCGCCACCGGCGTGCGGATAGCGCTCGGCAAAGAGTTCCCGCCATCCCTGAGCCAGTGCCTCTTTACGCAACCGATCCAAGAGCTGGCGGTCGCGCACGCAGAGCGCAAGGTGGTTGAGACCCGCTCGCATTCGGTCATGCTCGCCACGAAGTGCTCGAGACTGCTCCAACACCAGGTACTCGCCCGAGGGAGCTGTCCACACCCGCCCGGCATCCCAACCATCAACCGGTGTCGCTGCCCAACCCAGTGACGTCAGCAACCAGTCAAACTCGAGTTCGCTGATCGCCAGGTTCGACGTCCACAGCTCGATGTGATGAATCGCGCAAGACATGCGATCAGTCTAGGTAGCCAACGAGGCTGCACCGCACTAAAACGAGCGAGCACGCCGTAGGCAGCGCCCTGTAAGCTCGCGTCCAACAACCGCAGCGGCGAACTCAAGAACTAGAGCTGACGCAGTAGCCCGACCACTTCAAACAGCGTGCGGAAGCTGCGTGAAACGGCCTTCGATGAGCCGAAGTTGATGGCGATCTCAGCGTCATGCACCGGGTCGTGCCACAGGTGCGCGGCCGAGCTGCCGAGGTGCCCCACCAGCCGCGGCCAGTTGCGTGCCCACGGGACGAGCCCCTCGAACCGCACCGTCATGGTGCCGGCACCGTACCAGAGTCCGGGGCGGAAGCGGTGTCGCGGCTCCTGCAGCATCGCCCAAGACTCGGCGCTGATGAGCTTGCCATTACGCATCCCGGCCATCAGCTGTAGAAAATCGTCCAGTGTGCCGGCAATACCGCCACCCGCCCAGTCGCAGGTGATTGCGCGGCGGGTTCCGATATCAATTCCGGCGATCGATAGCGACGCAATCTCGTCGGTGCCGGATGCAGGCTGAGTGCGAAATGGTAGGAAACTGCGGCCCATACCCAGCGGTGCAAAAACTCGGTGATGCACGAGCTCGCCGAACAGTTCGCCGGTCACTGTTTCGAGAGCTCGACCGAGCAACACGAACCCGGTGTCGCTATAGCGGAACCTCTCGCCGGGCCTAGCCACCGGCTGCTGTCGGTCGCGCGTGAACGCGATCAGTTCGGCCGGCGACCACTCGCGATCGAGGTCGCGCTTGAGTTCGGCAACAAATCGCGGCCCAGATTTCGTGCGTCCCTCATAAAAATCGTTGCAGCCGGATGTGTGGGTGAGCAGCTGCTCGATGGTCACCTCGGCTGCGGCGTCATCCGCGAACAGGCCGTCAATTTCGGATGCGGGCAGCAGCTCAGCAATCGGTGTGGCAAGGGCAATGCGGCCCGCCTCAACCTGCTGCATCACGAGCGCGGTCGTTATGAGTTTGCCGACGCTTGTGGCGTGGAAGGGGAGGTCGGTGTCACCGTATCGATAGTCAATGCCGAGCGATTGCGAGCGCACCGCTACCTGCGGAGTGAAGTGTTGGATCTTTACGAGACGCTGGTCGAGTTGATTGGCAAAATCGGTGCTGTGCATCCGGAATCTCCCTGTTGATTGGAGCAGACCGTCGCCGGATCCGCTATGAAGTCATATTGGAGCTCACGGATGTGAACGCGCAGCAACCGGGATGCGAACACGATGTTCGCGTAATGAACCGTCACATAGTGCGGCAGTGTTTTGCACTGCACGCTGATTCGTGCCAATCTAACTGCATTCATCTCGAGTAGCTGAGAGACCCGGCTCTGTGACGCTGCAGCAACCTTGGCAAGCAAGGTGCTACTGCCGGGAACGATGGAGGCCAGCACGTGATTGAACTGCGCGACGTAACCAAGGTGTATACGCGCAAGGGCGCTGACCCCGTGACCGCACTCGACGGCCTCAGCCTGTCGGTAGAAGCTGGCAGTATCCACGGCATCGTCGGTGAATCCGGTGCTGGTAAATCCACTCTCATTCGCTGTCTTACCGCGCTCGAACGCCCCACTTCCGGATCAATTCTGGTTGCTGGACAAGACCTCACCACACTGCGCAACCAAGACCTGCGCACGGCCCGGCGTAGCATCGGCATGGTGTTTCAGGGCGCCAACCTGTTCGAGTCGCGCACCGCATTCGAAAACATCGCGTATCCGCTGCGAATCGCCAAAGTGCCGGCCATAGAACGCGAAAGCCGCGTCAACGAATTGCTCGACCTCGTTGGGCTCAGCGGCCGCGGCGACTCGTATCCGGCGCAGCTTTCGGGCGGTCAGCGCCAGCGCGTTGGCATCGCCCGCGCCCTCGCCGACGACCCCGGTGTGCTGCTCGCCGACGAACCTACCTCGGCACTCGATAGCGACACCACCGCACAGATTCTTGCGCTGCTCAAAAGCGTGCGCGACCGCACCGGCGTGACCGTCGTGGTCATCACCCACGAAATGTCGGTGGTACGCGAGATTTGCGACTCGGTCACGCTGCTCGACCGCGGCACCGTGCGCGAATCGGGTCGCATCCGAGATGTGGTCACAAACCCCAATTCTGAACTCGCCCGCAAACTCATCCCGCTGCCCGAATTTGGTGCGGATGCGGTGGGCACCCAGCGCGCGATCGACCTGTTCTTCACCTCGCATCCCGGCGACCCGATGGGGTCGAAGGTGATGGCGCAGGTGCAGCAGGTGTCGGGTGATATTGCCGCGGGCACTTTCGAAACCGTCGGTGACGTTCAGGTTGGGCGGCTCGTGGTAACCGTCGCTCCCGACGCAGTCGCGGGTGCTCTCGAAGCGTTCGCCAGCCACAACATCCACGCGGAGGTGCGTGCCGCATGATCGACATTTTGCAGCAGTTCGCCTCGGCAAGTCAGGATGTGCTTGCCGCCGCCGGGGAAGAAACCTGGTTCAACCGCCCGGCAGTGCAAAAGGGGCTTGTCACTGCAATCCTCGAGACGCTCTATATGACCGGCGCAGCCACGTTTTTTAGCGTGCTGTTTGGCCTGCCCACCGGTGTGATCCTCGCCGAAACGCGGCGCGGTGGGCTCATCGCGCAACCTATCGTGCACCGGGTGCTCGGGGCGATCGTCAATATTGGCCGCGCCATCCCGTTCATCATCCTTGCCGTCATCGTCTTGTATTTCATCCGCCTCATCAATTTGCCGTGGCTCAAAACAATCGGCTGGCCAGCATTCACCATCGCGCTGGTCGTCAGCGCCGTGCCGTATATGGCGCGCATGGTCGAATCGAACGTGCTCGCAGTCGACCACGGCAAGGTCGAGGCGGCGCAGATGGCCGGCGCCTCGCGCAGTGCAATCATGTCGGGTGTGCTCGTGCGTGAAGCCCTACCGTCGCTGATTCAATCGACCACCATCCTGACCATCACGATCATCGGCTACTCGGCCATGGCATCTGCGGTTGGCGGCGGCGGGCTCGGTGCGCTCGCCATCAACCAGGGATATCAGCGCAACAACTTCGACGTCATCGTCATCACCGTGGTCATCATCCTGATCATCGTGCAGCTCGTGCAGTGGCTGGGCGACATGCTCAGCCGGCTGGTGGATCACCGCTAGGCGCCACCGGCCGGCAATTAGTGGCCAAGCACAACCCATCCCGATTCAATTCCCGCCGTTCGCGGGAACTATCCAAACGAAGGAATCCCATGAAGATCACAAAGATCGCCAAGATCGCTGCTGCAACCGCAGTAGCCGCACTCGCACTCGCCGGCTGCGCCGCCGGTGACACCACCGACGCCACTACCGACGCGACCACCGCTGAAGGCGGAGTGGTGACGCTGAAGGTCGGCGCATCGCCAGTGCCGCACGCTGACATCCTCAACTTCGTCAACGACAACCTCGCCGAGGATGCCGGGCTCAAGCTCGAGATCGTTGAGTACACCGACTATGTGCAGCCCAACGTGGCGCTGTCGGAGGGCGAACTGGATGCGAACTTCTTCCAGCACGTGCCCTACTTCGACGCTGAGGTGGCCGAGAAGGGCTACAACTTCGAGCACGGTGAAGGTGTGCAGATCGAGCCCTACGGCATCTACTCGAAGCAGCTCACCGACCTGAAGGAGATCCCTGAGGGCGGCAAGGTGCTCGTGAACAACGACCCGTCGAACCAGGCCCGTGCGCTGAAGCTGCTCGAGCAGGAGGGCATCATCGGCCTCGACGGCGCCGAAAACCCCACCATCTACGAAATTGCCGACAACCCGAAAAACCTCGAGTTCACCGAGGCTGAGGCTGCCGTGATTCCGGTGCAGCTGCCGGATGTCGACATTGCCGTGATCAACGGTAACTACGCGCTCGAGCACGGACTCAACCCGGCAAAGGATGCGCTGGCGCTCGAATCGGGTAAGGACAACCCCTACGCGAACATCCTCGCTTGGAACAAGGATGCCGAGAAGGCCGACGCGATTGCGAAGCTCGAAGAGCTGCTGCACGACCCGCAGGTGGCCGACTTCATCCGCGAACAGTACCCGGACGGTGAGATCATCCCCGCGTTCTAATTTCTACGCTCTGCGCCCCACGGCCGGCTTCGTGCCCGACCGTGGGGCGCTCGCGTTTGTGCGCGCGCTTTTGTGGGTGGGTGCGCGGCGCACCCGCTCGCCGCAGTGCGCAGCGCCTCGCCGTGCGACGTCTTGCGCGCCGACGCGCGGTCACGACGCCTTTTCCCTGGCGACTCCCACTCGCCCCGAGCCTCCTATCACGCCAGTTGTGTGGGTTCGCGTCATTTGTATGTGGCAGAGCACACACAAATGACGCGAAGACACACACGAGGGGCATGAAGCGGGGAAGGAGTGCGGAGGCACACACGAGGGGCATGAAGCGGGGAAAGGAGCGCGGAAACACACCCAAGGCGTGGGGAATGGCCGATGCGGTGGAGTGGCG
>NZ_CAJGWQ010000009.1 GCF_904842695.1 Gulosibacter hominis
CCCCACCTCCCTGCACCCACCCCTTTCCACAGCAAGTGACCCTGTAACTGTTAACTGACCCTGCTGTAGGAGGGTCAGTTGGTGGCTAACAGGGTCACTTCGCGTCGGGAGGCGGGGCAGCGCGGTGGCGGGGCAGTGCAGAGGGAGAGTGGCGGGGGTGTGATGCGTGAAGACAAAATGGAGGGCGGTGGGTGCGAACCGCGGTCGCGTGTGTGAGGCACGCTCGTCTCGTGATGTAGTGGCTCGCCTTCGTCGCTCACTCCGACTGCTAAGTGACCCTGTAGCTATCTCTGCCGCGCCGAGCGCCCACACCCCGGCTCTCCACGCCCATCTCAACACCAAATGACCCTGTAACTGTTAAGTGACCCTGTTGTAGGAGGGTCAGTTGGTGACTAACAGGGTCATTTCCTGTCGCGGGGGTGGCGCGGGGGCCGTGGGTTGTCGGGAGGCAGGGACAGCGCAGGGACAGCGCAGGGGCAGCGCAGGGCAGCGCCGAGGCAGCGCGGCTAGCGCAGCTCGAGCGTGAAGCGGCCGATGCGGATCTCATCGCCCGGCAGCAGCGCGACCGGCGAATCGGCACTCAGCGTCAGCTCATGCCCGTCTCGGTGCAGGCGAGTGCCGTTCGCCGACCCGAGATCTGTGAGCAACACCGCGCGCTCAATCACATCAATAGCAAAGTGCGTGCGCGAGATTGAACGTTGCTCATCCGCGATCGTCACGGCCTGCTCACCGTTATCGAGTGACGGCTTGCGTCCCACGAGCATCCGGCCTGCCAGTTGCTCGCGACGGCCATCCGGCAGTAGCAGCTGCGTCGGCGCAGCGGGCACCTCAGCCTTTTCGGCGATGTGCGTGTCATCGATCGACTCGGGCTCGGACTCGGGCACAGACTCTGGCTCGGGATGCTGAAACGCGGTTGGCGACGGATCGTGAGCGGCCGGAACTTGGACTGACGGGCCGGGATGCACCGGGCCCTTTGGTAGCGCCGGTCCGGGATGCATTGAACTCGGTGGCAGCACCGGTGCCGGCTGGTGTGCTACCGGATATGCGTGCCGTGATTGCGGGCGCTGCGGCACCTCGGTCACCGGCGGCGCTGATGCCGACCGAGCAACTTGTGTCGAGGATGTTGGCTGAGCAACCGGCGGGGATGCTGGACGAGCAGCAACTGGCCGCGCGGATGATTGCGCCGCAGCGGTGGGCCGGGAAGCTACGGATGCATCCGGGGCCGGGCCGGCAATTCCCGGCCCAACGACACCGGCGCGGGCACCAACACCAGTGCCGGCACCCATACCGGCGCGGGCGCGCTCAGCGGGCACCGCATCCGCAGCCCCCGCAGGAATATCCGGCCGCACCCCGGCCGCATCCCGGGATGCCGGTGTCGGCTGGGCAGCGCCGGTCTCATGCCACGGCTGAACCGATTGATACGCGCCGAACCCGTGGTCTTCGATCGCCTGCTGTACTTCCGCGCTCGTCTGCCTCGCATTCGAGTCACGGGTGCTGCCAATCCCGAACACCGATGTCAAAATCCAGGTGCCCGGGGTAGCGCCAGTAATGCGCCAGATGAACCACCACACCACGAGCAGCTGCCCACCGACGATGATGGTGAGCGGCCACGATTCGCGGCTGAGCCACCAGCAGCATCCTGCCGCTGCGCCAATAAAAACGAGGTCGACGAGCATCCCCAGCCAAGGCCTGCGGCCCGATGGGCGCTGTGCCGACCCGGTTGTTTCGAGCGCATCAGCAGACGGTGTTGCCACGGTGGCTGGTCCTCTCGTATTCGTATGGCGCAAAAAATGCGACCGTTCCGGCGGGCATCATACCGAGGCTCGAATCGCACTAAAAAGGCCGCAGGTGACGATGGCGGCGGGTATTGCCAGCCCGAGCGCCACCCGCTCAAACACATCCGCCATGCGGGTAATGAGCGGCGCATACATGCCTTTTTTGATCCAAATTCCCACCGCGCAGCAGCCTGCAGCGCCCAGTGCCGCGCCGGTGATCCACACCAGCTCATCGCCCGGCGGCCGCAGCAAAAGAAAGCTGCACAGCAGCGCCACCACGACCATGCGCGGGGTCCAGCGCGCAAAGGCGGTGCGTGAATCGCGCGGCTGCAGCAAAAAGTGCGCGAAGGCGATGCAGACCAGCGCGAGCGCGGCCCAACCCTCGATGGTTGGCTCACCGATGTAGGCCATCACACCCGGCGCCGAGGCGATGAGCACGATGCAGGCGGTGCTGATGGCGACGGTGTGGAGGCCGCTCGCCAGCCGCAGCGTGTGACGTACGCGCGCCGAGGTGATGCGGGATGGCGAGTGTGTCTCGGGTGCGTGCACCGAGGGAGCGGTGCTCATTACCGCGGGCATGTCGATGAGTTGTTCGTCGGGAACCCGCACCGAAAGCGACGGTGCGAGGCCGAGCATCGCCACGGCCGCGGCCACCCCCAGCGGGGCAGCAACTGCGTTATCGGTTTGCGCGATGCTGATAATCGAGAGCCCGACGGCGGGGATGAACCACAGCCGGACTGCCGACTCGTAGTGTTCGTGCCGGTGCAGTGTTGGCACCAGCATGGCCGCGAGCGCGCCGGCCCAGGTAAAAACAAGCGCGTACGACCAGCCGGCGGCGATGGTGGGATGCGGCACCAGCGCGGCTGCGGTGGCTGCGGCGGTGACCGGGGCAACTAGGCCGTGCCAGATTGGCTGTGTGGTGAGTCGCCACAGTAGCGATACTGCGGCCGCGGCGAGTATTGCGGCGAGGGTGATCCGTAGTGGCCAGTTATCGCTCAGCAGCAGGCTGATGATTGGGCTCAGGGCGGCCAGGATGCAGATCGCAGCTAGCGGTGCCAGCGAAGTACGCTGCTCCACCTGTTCGGCGACCTTCGCGGCGCCGGTGCGTTCGGCCGAGCTGGCCTCATGTTTGCTGCGCAAGAAGATGGTTGCGCCGGCAGGGATAGTGGTGCCGAACACCTCGGTTTCGGCGAGTTTGCGGCCAAGTTCGTCGAATGCATCCACGGGGTCGGATGCGGTGCTCACCTGTGCGAGCACACCGGCGACGGTTGAGCGTGCGGGCACCGCAATATCGAGCACCTGGTCGCCCCGGTACAGAGTTGCGGTGGTCTGGCTATCGGGCACGCCCTGCACCTCGTTTCGGCCCGGCGGATTCGAACGGATTTTTAGCGGTCGCAGCGGGTTACACCTTGCGGTTCAGGCAATCTGCCCGCCGCTTTGACGGGCTATAGTCTAGGGCAGCAAAACGGCGATCAGGCCAACTTAAGTCAACTCCCGGGGGTGCGAGTGCCGACTCCACGATCAGGCAATGTCGAGCGGCCGAGGCTTCCGAAGGGAACCATTACGATTCAGCCGCCGCCCGATGTTGTTGAGGGGGCTGGCCCCGGCAATATTTTGGCGATGGTCGTGCCGATGTTTGGGTCGATGGGCATCATGGTGTTCATGGCCTTTTCGGCCAACGCGAATCCGCGCATGCTGTTGATGGGCGGCACGATGGTGGTGTTGATGATCGCGATGGTGGCGTTCACTGTTGCGCGTCAGATTTCGCAGCACCGCACAAAGGTGACCAATCAGCGGCGGGAATATCTGGCCTATTTGGGAGACTTGCGCAGGGATGTGCGCCGCGCGGTGGTCGATCAGCGGGCCTTCGCTACCTGGAATCTGCCGAATCCTGAAGCGCTGCCGATGATTGTGCAGCAGCGCGAGCGGCTCTGGGAGCGGTCTGAGCCCGTGGCCGACACGTTTACTGCCCGCATCGGCACCTCGACGCAGCGGCTCGTGCTCGATCTGCGTGAGCCGGAGCTGTCGCCGCTTTCGACCTCCGATCCGGTTTGTCTTTCGGCGGTGACGCGTTTTGTGTCGACTTTTGATCACATTGACGATCTGCCGGTGGGGTTGAGTGTCGCCCACTACGGTCGTATTGAGGTGGCCGGGCAGCGTGAGCACGCTCGTGATTTGGCGCGCTCGATGGTTACTTCGCTGGCCACCCTGGTGAGTCCGGAACTGCTTCAGGTGGCGCTGATCGCCGATGAGGATGGCCTGCAAGAGTGGGACTGGCTCAAGTGGCTGCCGCACGTTCGCAGTCAGCAGACGGATGCGCTGGGCGGGATGCGCATGATGGGTGGCTCGTTTGCCGAGGTGCGTGATCTGCTGCCCGACGACATTTTTGAACGGGCACGGATGGTTCCCGGTGGCGCGACGGATGTGGCGTTGCCGCAGGTGGTCATCATTGTTGATGGCGTGCAGCTTTCGATTCACGAACGGGATGCGCTGCTGCGCCAGGGGATTTGCGTGGTCGAGTTGCTCGAGGAGTGGGGCAAGCTCGATGACTACACGACGCTGCGTTTGGTGGTGACGCCGCGCACTGACGGCACTCGCGAGCTGACGGTTGCGACGCTGGCGGATGGTTCGAATACGCTCACCGCCGATGCGATGTCTCGGGCGCTGGCGTTGACGGTTGCGCGCAGGCTCGCTCGCTACGGCGGGGCGGGTGCTGACGAGCTGGCCGAGTCGGCCGCGCCGCGGGGTACCAGCGACCCGACTCGTCAGCGCGACCTTCTCGAACTCTTGCACCTGGGCGATATTCGCGACTTTGACCCGAATGTTGACATTGTCATGCGCCAGGGGCGTGACCGGCTCAATGTACCGTTCGGGGTGACGCCCGAGGGTGTGCCCGTGAAGCTCGACATTAAAGAGAACGCGCAGCAGGGTATGGGGCCGCACGGTCTGCTGATTGGTGCGACCGGTTCGGGTAAATCGGAGGTGTTGCGCACCATCGTTGCGGCGATGGCGCTCACCCACAGCCCCGAACAGCTCAACTTCGTGCTGGTCGACTTCAAGGGTGGCGCGACATTTGCCGGGATGGCTGAGATGCCGCACGTGTCGGCCACGATCACGAACCTCGAGAGCGAGCTGTCGCTGGTTGACCGCATGGAGGAGGCCCTGCACGGTGAGATGGTGCGCCGGCAGGAGGTGTTGCGCGCGGCCGGTAACTATCCAAACGTGCGGGAGTACGAGCAGGCACGCCGCGAGGGGAAGCACAACTATCCGCCGATGCCGGCACTGTTCATCATCCTGGATGAATTTTCTGAGCTGTTGAGTGCCAAACCGGCCTTTATTGACACCTTTGTGGCAATTGGTCGACTGGGTCGTTCGCTCGAGATCCACCTGCTGCTGGCAACCCAGCGACTGGAGGAATCGAAGCTGCGCGGTTTGGAATCGCACTTGTCATACCGGGTGGGTTTGCGCACCTTCTCGGCGCAAGACTCGCGTGCGGTGATCGGTACACCGGATGCATACGAGCTCCCGGCGGTGCCCGGTGTCGGGTTTTTGAAAACCGCCGGTGAGGGAATGACGCAATTCCGTGCATCCTATGTGGGTGCGCCGCCGAAACCGCGCCGCGCTGAATCGGTAACCGCCGCCCCGAAACGCTCGAGTGCGGCGCGCATCCTGCCATTTACGGCGGCGCCGGTGCTGGAACGTGAACCCGACCCGGCAACCCTCGAACCTGCCGAGCCCGAGACCGTGGTGAAAGAGGGCGACGAGCGCTGGGAGGGGATGTCGATTGCCGATATTGCCATCCAAAAACTGCTCCCGATGCAGCCGAAGGCGCATCAGGTGTGGCTGCCGCCGCTTGATCTTCCCGACACGCTCGATCAGCTCTTTGGTGACCTGGCGATCAACCGTGATTACGGGCTGCATTCGCCCAGCTGGCGGGCGAAGGGTCGGCTCACCGTGCCCATCGGCATTAAGGATGTGCCGCGTGAACAGCGCCGTGAACACATGGTGCTCGAGCTCACCGGCGGTGCCGGTAACGTCGTGGTTTACGGTGGCGCCCAGTCGGGTAAGTCGACGGTGCTGCGTACGCTCGTGATGGCGCTGTCGCTCGTCAATACGCCGCGAGAGGCACAGTTTTACATCCTTGATTTTGGTGGCGGTACCTTTGCCGGTTTCCGCAACGCACCGCATGTGGCCGCGGTGGGAAGCCGCGACCGTCCCGATGTGGTGGCGCGCGTCATTGCCGAGATCACGGCGATTATGGCCGACCGTGAGGCGTATTTCCGCGAGCACGGTATTGATTCGATCGGCACCTATCGGCGCGGTCGGGATGCGGGCCGTTACGACGACGGTTATGGCGATGTTTTCCTGGTGATTGACGGCTGGAACAACATGAAGGCCGATTTTGTCGACCTCGACCGCACTATCCAAGACCTTGCCGGTCGCGCGCTGGCACTGGGTGTGCACCTGGTGGTTGCCACGGCTCGGCAGGCCGATATGCGTCAGGCGCTGCAGGGCGCGTTCGGTTCGGTGTTTGAGCTGCGGCTTGGTGAGGTGCGCGACTCGACCATCAACGCCAAAAAGGCGGCACTGGTGCCCGAGGGGACTCCGGGCCGCGGTTTGGCTCCCTCGGAGCATCACGTGTTGGCTGGCCTACCGCGTATCGATGGCAAAAATGAGACCGAAACTCTCGCCGATGGCGTCGCCCATGCCTGGAACGCGATCGGTTCAGCTTGGCAGGGTGAGCCGGGTCCGAAGCTCAAGATGCTGCCCGAATTGCTGCCGCTTGAGCGGGTGCGTGCCGCGGCGAAACCGGAGGTTGCCGGCGGGGTGCTGCTCGGCATTGACGAGGCCCGCCTCGAACCGATTGGTTTTGACCCGGTAGCTTCGCCGCATCTGTTTGTCTTTGGTGATTCGCAGACGGGTAAGACGGGCGTGCTGCGATTGATTGCGCACGAGGTGATGCGCCTGAACCGGCCGCCACAGGCGCAGTTTTTCCTGGTCGATTTCCGTCGCAGTATGTTGCAGGAGATCCCGGATGTGTATCTCGCCGGCTACTACACGAACCACCAGGTGACCACCGCCGCGATGGCCGAAATTGCCGGGCTGCTGAAGCAGCGACTGCCGGGTAAGGATGTGACGCCGCAGCAGCTGCGTGACCGGTCATGGTGGCAGGGACCGGAGTTTTACATCATGGTTGATGACCTCGACCTCGTGAACACTTCGCAGGGTAATCCGCTGGCGCCGATCGTTGAATTGTTGCCGCAGGCGCGGGATGTGGGTCTGCACCTATTCATTACGCGCCGCTCGGGTGGTGTTTCGCGGGCGCTGTTCGATCCCGCGATTCGCGCGCTCACCGACCTGGGCGCCACCGGGCTGCTGCTGCCCGGTAGCCCCGAGGAGGGGCCGGTTATCGGCAAGATTAAGTTCCAGCCCGGGCCAGCGGGTCGCGGCCAGCTGATCTCGCGGGCAAACGGTCGGCAGTTGATTCAGGTGGCGTATGTCGAGCCACAGCTGGCCGATGAGTGATGTGCGGCGCCGTTCGCCTGGCAATTTGCTGGAGGTCTACATCTTGTCGTTGACCAGGATGCATCCGTGCCGTTAATCTACTACCGCATGTAGTAGTTGCCGATCGCTGCAAAATCAATGGCTGAGTGACCCGTTGAAATTGCAGCACCGCGGTTGCAGCAGACCGTGGTGGCGGCGAAGTGGAGCCCGCCGCTACCAGAGTCGATAACTACCGGATGCAACGCCGTAGGGGGCCGATTGATCGAGCGGCAGCAGCGCCAGATCGTCGGCCCCGGGTGCTTTTCCGAGGGCGGCCGCCTGCTATTGCTGTAGTCGGATGGGGTCGGGTAGGTGCCGCTTACGGCCCATTGGCCAGATGCGCAGCGTCAGCCGCATGGCGCGCGCCTCAAGTGACGCATCCCCGGTCGCATTCCCCATTTTGACGAGCGCATTGGCGAGATTCGCGGCGCCGGCCTGCTTGCCGGCCGTATCGTCGGCGATCAGCTCAATCAACAGCGCGGTGGCGCGTTTAAACTCGCGGCCGGCGGGCAACCAATTCGGAAGCAAGCGTGCTGACACCGAAGCGATTCGCATCAGGCGTGGATGCGAACCGCGCAGGTGCGCGTATTCGTGCGCGACCACCGCCTGTAGTTCGGCCGGGCTGAGCAGCGCTTCGAGGGCCGTCGAATACATGATTTGGGCGCCCCGGCCCGGAACTGCGCAGGCAAAAGGCGAGTCGCTGGCGATTCGTGCCAGGGTGAACCCGCGGCGCTCCTCAAGCTCGAGCGCGGTGCGGGCCAGCGCGATGCGCTCGCGGTCTTGGGCGCGCTGGAGCGGCTCGTCGATCTGCGCGACGATCGCGATCGCGCCGCCGACAATTGCCAGGGCGCCCCACGCTGCCCCGGTGAGGATGAGCGACTCGGTTACCGTCGACATGTTTGCGGTGTCGAGGCTTGGCAGGATGAGCGCGAACAGTGCGTTGAGCACGAGTGCGCAACCGGTGAAAAACGTGGCGAACCACATTGAGAGCGCGAGTTTCGGACGGTGGACCGTCCAGGTTGCGCGACTCAGCAATGGGGGCACTGCCAGGATGCAGACGAGTGCGAATGCGAGCGAAATCGCTGCGGGAATCATTGGTTAGCGGCGCTTGCGCTTTCGGGTCGACTGGTTGAAAGCGGTCATCAGCAGGTCGATATCGGCGTCATCGAGATTTCCCGCGAATTGCAGCAGCGCGGCTTCGCGGTCGCCGGTGTTGTTGAGTGCGGTGAGCATCCGCTCGCCGGCGTGTTCACCCGCGCTGTGGGTGGGGGTGAAACGCACTTTTCGGGGTGACTCGGCCTGCCGCTGCACCTGTCCCTTGCGTTCGAGTCGGTCGAGCGCGGTCATGAGCGTCGTGTAGGCGGGGGTGTGGCCGCTGAAGCGGTCTTGGATATCGCGGGCGCTGATTGGTTCGTCGGTGGCCCAGAGAATCTGCATGACCTCGCCCTCGAGTTCACCGCGTTCGCGGGTGCGGTCGCCAGCCATGATGCCTCCCAAAAGATCTACAACGACTCTACATGATGTAGAGCGCCCCGCCGCATCCGCGCCTATATTTGCCTTCTGTGTGCCTTCGTGTCATTTGTATGTGGCAGAGCACGCACAATTAACGCGAACACACACGAATCCCGAGTGTGCAGTGCGGGGTGATGCCGGAAGTGCAGTGCGGGGCGATGCAGGGAGTGCGGTGCGGAAAGTGACCCCGCGGGTGCGCGAGGGGCGGTGTTCGCGAGACGGCAGCGTGCCGTGTGCGAAGAGTGGAGGGGCTGACGGGAATCGAACCCGCGCCGTCTGCTTGGGAAGCAGAAGTTCTGCCATTGAACTACAGCCCCGAACGCTGCATCGCAGCAAAAGGCAAGTATAGCACCGGGCCTCACCGGCATCCCGGCGCGCTACCGCCGCTGCCGTGCCATGCCGGATGCACAGCACCGGGCCCCGAGGTCACCCCGGCGCGCTTGGCACCGGAGGCCGCGGGGCCCAGCCGGACAAACAACCGCCGCTATGGCAGCTGAACGAGTTCAGGGTTTGCAGCAACAACACCGTCGAGTGCCGAGAAGTTGTACTCGCCGCCACCGCCGTGGTTAATAACGGTGATCCACACATCGTCGACGAACATGTAGTACACGTGGGTCTTGGTGTCCGACTTGCTATCTTCGGGTACCACGAGTTCGCGGAACACGGTTACATTGCCGAGCTTCGACTCAGCCAGCTCGTCTTTACGCATCTGGTCGATCGCTTCGTCGCGCACCCGCGCATCAACTTCCGAAACGTTCTCTACGACGTGGCCCTCAAAATTGACGGGCCAGAAGCAGATGCGGGATGAGCTCGCCTTGTTGTAAAAGGGCTGGTATTTGTTGAGCGGTTCCATCGTGTCGGTCGACACTCGCTCCGACAGTTCCGGTAGCTCGACTTCGCCGGCCTCATACGTGAATTGGTCGGGACCAAAATCCTCGTGCTCTTGCTGAGCCGATGCGTTCATCGCATCGCATTCGGGCAGGTTCACGGCCGACGAGCCATTTTCGCTACCAGATTCCATGGTGTTCACCGCGTCGGCGGTTTGACCTTGAGAGGGGACCGTCTGCGGGTCGGTGTTCTGAGCGTCAGCGTCACTGCTGCAGCCGGTCAGCGCAAGTCCTGAAACGCATAGCAGGCCGAAGGCTGTGGCTGCGCCTTTAGTTGTGAGGGTTCGCATGATTAACATCTCCCTGGGGACGTGCTTGCATCAATTGCGCGGCCCACGCTACCGATCCAGGTAGAGAGCGCAAGACCCGAAAACTTGTGATCAAAACGCAACGACCCGGATGCAACTACAGACGGATACCGGGACACTCAGCGGATTCACAACTCAAAGAAATAGCTTGCAACCATGGAAATTAAAGGCAAGCTCGCATCCGCAATCAACACCCAGATCACTCTCGAGCAGCATTCCGCACTCGCCTATGAGCAGCTCTCGTACGACATGGAAGCGCTGGATCTTCCGGGGATTGCCAGCTGGTTCCGAGCCCAAGCGGAGGAAGAGCGCGTGCACGCAGCCAAATTTGCGCAGCACCTGCTCGACCGCGGCGGTCGACCCCAGCTCGAACAAATTGACGCGATGACCGAGCAAGCCGAAACGGTGCTCGAAGCATTCGAGGCGTCACTCGCGCAGGAAAAGCGCGTCTCGGACGCCATCCGCGACCTCTACCGCATCGCCACTGCCGAGGGCGATATCGATTCGCTGCCGCTACTGCACTGGTTCATTGACGAACAGCTTGAAGAAGAGGCCAGCGTCAGCGAAATCATCGGCCGCGTGAAACTCATCGGCGACGACGGCGCGGGCCTGCTCAAACTCGACCAAGAACTTGGCTCGCGCCCGGGCGGCACCAATCTCGCAGAAGCCGAATAGTCCCCGCCGAGACCGAATAAGAACTGAATAGCTCGCGCATCCCGGCACGGATGTGACTACGCTGGCGTTATGCTGCTCAGCGACCGTGACATCCGCGCCGGCATCGATGCCGGCACCATCGTGCTCGACCCGTGGGACCCACAAATGGTGCAGCCCGCGAGCGTCGACGTTCGGCTCGACCGATACTTCCGACTGTTCGACAACCATCGGTATCCGTCGATCGACCCGTCGCAAGAACAACCTGAACTCACGCATCTCATCGAAACCGCGCCCGACGAGGCATTCATCCTGCATCCGGGCGAATTCGTGCTCGCCGCCACCTACGAGCAGGTCACGCTCGGCAACGGTATCGCCGCGCGCCTCGAAGGAAAATCATCGCTGGGGCGGCTCGGTCTGCTGACACACTCAACGGCCGGCTTCATCGACCCCGGTTTTCAGGGGCACGTGACCCTCGAACTTTCGAACGTGGCAACGCTACCGATCAAACTGTGGCCCGGTATGAAGATCGGGCAGCTGTGCTTTTTCCAGCTCTCGTCGGATGCCGAAGTGCCGTACGGATCAAAGCAGTACCAGTCGCGGTATTTTGGCCAGCGTGGCCCGACCGCATCCCGATCGTTTCAAAATTTCAGCACCGTCGATGTTTCGCAGCGCACCGATGGTGCCCGCGGCGCCTAGTAGCTCGCCACCATGCCCATCCCCGAATTCATTGTTGAGCTGCGCGCCAAAATCGGCCACGCACCACTGTGGCTGATCGGTTGCACGGCAGTGGTGCTGCGTCCCCATGCAAAAGATGCCGCAACGCTCGCCGATGCTGAAACCGCCGAACGATCAACCGGCACAGTGAACGCCGCACAGGCGCCGCGCGTCGGTCGGGGATTGCGAGCCGTCGACCGGCAGCGGTGGTCGGCGGGTGACGGCACCGAAGACGTGCTGCTGGTGCAGCGCGCCGACGACGGTCTGTGGGCGCCCGTGACCGGAGTGGTCGATCCCGGCGAGCATCCGGCGACCGCGGCCGTTCGTGAAACCTTCGAAGAAACCCGCGTGGATGCAAAAATTGAGCGGCTCGCGCAGGTGCACGTCACCGATCAGGTCACACACGCCAACGGCGATATCGCGCAGTACACCGGCCTGGTGTTTCGGTGCCGCTATCTTGGCGGCATCGCCGGGGTGGGGGATGACGAATCGCGACAGGTGCGCTGGTGGCCGAGCAATTTGCTGCCGCCGATGCGTCAGGTGCATCGGGATGCAATCCGGGCGGCGATCGCATCTGATCCGCTGTGTGAGCTGCGCGATGGCGACAAAATAATTCCGGTTCGACCACCAGTGCAGGGCCTAGGCTAGAGAGGTTGTTGACCGCCCTCGTGAAAGGTTCGCATGTCGACCGCCCCCTCACCCCAGCAGATTCGGTGCTGGCGCCGGTACCTCGCCAACGAACGCGCTGAGGCCGCCACGTATCGCGCGCTCGCCGAGCGACGCACCGGCGAAGAACGCGAAATTTTGCTCGAGCTGGCAGAAGCCGAGGGCCGACACGAAGCGCATTGGATGGCGCTACTCGGCGAACACGCAACCAAACCGCGGCCACCAAAAGCAGACCTGGCAACCCGCCTATTTGCCCGCTTTAGCCGCCGGTTTGGGTCGGTGTTCACACTCGCGCTGATGCAGAACGCCGAGGCGCGCTCACCCTATTCAGCCGACCCCGACGCCACCGCGCAGATGGCGGCAGACGAACGCATCCATGAAGAGGTGGTGCGCTCGCTCGCTACCCGGTCACGGGCCCGGATGAGCGGTACCTTCCGCGCCGCAGTATTCGGGCTCAACGACGGCCTGGTGTCAAACCTGGCGCTGGTGCTCGGTATTGGTGCGACGGGCGCCCCGGCGCCACTCGTGCTGGCAACCGGTATCGCGGGATTGCTGGCTGGCGCGCTTTCGATGGGTGCCGGTGAATTCGTGTCGGTTTCGTCACAGCGCGAACTGCTGGCCGCATCCGCCCCTCGTGCCGGCACGGCCGACCAGATTCCGCTGCTGGATGTGGATGCCAACGAACTCGAGCTCGTGTATCGCGCTCGCGGTATGAGCCGTGAGGAAGCGGCCGCACGCGCCAAAAACATGTTCGCTCGCCTGGATGCGGCTGAGCGACTGAGCGAGCACACCGACACGCATGAGGAGATTGGTACGCCGTGGGGCGCCGCGATCTCGAGTTTCCTGTTTTTCGCAGCCGGCGCCATCATCCCGGTGCTGCCATGGTTGTTCGGGATGCACGGGGTGCCGGCGGTGCTGGTGGCTGCGGTTGTCGTGGGCGCAGCGTTGCTACTCACCGGCGGTGTGGTGGGCGTGCTGTCGGGGGCCTCGCCCTGGAAACGGGCGCTTCGGCAGCTGCTGATCGGATATGGCGCAGCCGCGGTCACGTACCTGCTGGGGCTGGCGTTCGGCGGTGTAGTTGCCGGCTAACAGAGCTTCCCGGTTAGCTGGCCGCGCCAGCTAACTGAGCGTGCCGGTGAGCCGGCCGCTAGTGTTCCGGTGCGCCGACGATGAGCTGCCCAGACTGGGACGATTGCGTGACGGTCACGGTTTGGGTGCCCTCGTTGTATTCAAACTCGCACTGGAATGAATTGCCCTGCTCCACCTTCACCCAGGCCGGGCAGTTCACGCGGTCAACATCGGTGAGCCCGAAATCATCACGCAACACATTCGCGACCTCTGATTCGAGCTTGTTTTCGTTGTAGCTGAACACCTGGTTGGCGAAGAAAAAACCGGCTGCGGCGCCACCGACGATGCCCAACGGCAGCAGCAGCGAGAGCACCGCGACGGTACGGCGGGCGCCGCGTCCGGGCTTGTGATTCTTGCGGCGACCACGGTTTTTGGGTTCTTCCCATTTCATCGGGGCGGGGGTGCCGTAGTTCGCCTGGCCGGTGGTGTACGAACTCAGCGGTGCGGGGGCGGCGGGGGGAGTGTTCGACGATGCCTTGGGCACCGGCTGCCAGCGCGGCGCCGGTTGGTGTGTGCCGCCGTACGACTGCGGGGATGCGTTGCCCTGCGGCTGCTGCGGGGGGCGTTGCCCAAAGCGCGGGTCCTGCGGCTGATTTGGGGGAGTGGTCATCGGTTTTTCCTCTCAAACCATCACATCGAGTTGAGCCGGCGCAGGAAGTCATCGAGCTGCTGCCGATTGGTAATTCGCAGTACATCATTGCCGGGGATGGCATCGTCGGTCACCGGCTTCATCGAGCCCGAGGGCGCCGTTGCGGTCATCTCGAAACCGATCTGCAGTCGCAGGGAGTGATCGTCATCGCCGGTGAGCGTGCCGTTCACTTCGATTTTGGTGACGGCGCCATCACCATTCACCCACAGGTGCAGCGGCAGTTTTTTGGCGCGGGCCGTGTCGGTGAGAAAGCCGTCGAACTTTCCGTCGGCGGGAATCAGCCCCACATCTGACAGCGACTGATAGCTCACCGCTGTGGTGAAGTGCTGATCGCCGCTGGCGCTGCGTGACAGCTGCACCGGAACGTTTTCGTCTTGCTCTCTGGTGTTGTTCCACGCATCAACCAGGTAACACATATAGGCCACCGAGTAGAGCGTGCAATTCGACTCTGGATTGCGCATCCGGTCGAGATCACCCATCGGCAGCTGCACCCAGGTTTTACCCTCGGAAACCTGTTTTTTGTAGCGGTCGCCAAGCAAGAAGTAGGTGTACGCCGATCCGGCCTGATGCGACTGGTCGAACGAGTCGCCCTCGATCGACGAAACGCGACGCGAAACATAGCTTTCGCCCTCAACCGAGGTGACGTATTCGAAGTGTGCCGAACCATTCGAATCAGATTCGAGATGCATGTAGCCGGTGGCCTGGAACGATTCAATCTTGGTGAGGCTGGCGGTGGCATCCAGGTTGAGGAGCTTTTCACCTGCATCCGCGTGATAGGCGACCTTTTCGTCGTGATCAGCTACCGCCCACGGTTTGATTTCAAATTCCGGGGTGCAACCAGTCAAGAGGGATGCGGCCAGTACCGAACTGAGCGCGGTCACGGTGCCGCGACGCCAGGATGCGCGCATCATGATTGGCCATCCAGGTCGCGGTAGAGATTCAATGCGGTCTGCCCCAGCACCGAAGCATTAGCGGTGGAGTTGTTGAGCGTCACGGTTGAGGTGACGCCCACCACATAGCCCGTGCCCGATTCGGCATCGTACTTGGTGAGCCAACCGCCACCCGATGACCCCTGCGTCATATCGCAGGTGTGCGCATAACCGCCCTGCCAGTTCGACGCGTAATCGGTCGAAGCGCAGACGTACTCATCGAGCCCGTCAAATGGGGGTGCCGACGGGTATCCCACCTGCGTCAGGGTGTCGGTGGGGATGCCGAAGGCGATGCCCTGCGCACCGGTCACTTCTTGGATTGAGCGGCCATCCTGTTTCTCCATTTTGAGGAACGCGAAGTCGTAGTTCCAGCCCTCTTCTGAAGTCAGCACGCCGCTATCGTCGGTGATTGCCTTGTCGACAAACTCCTGCGGCACCGAGACACTCACTGCGGCCCACTTGCCGTAGGGAGCTTCCTGAGCGTTATTGCGATCTCCGGGCACAAAAATCATTGACTCGGCGAGCGTGCCCTTGCCGTCGGTCGACACCACACAGTGCGCGGCGGTGACGACGATGTCGCCCGAGTCAGAGTTCACGACGGTGGCAGAGCAGACGTTCAGGCCGACACCGTCAAACGAAAAGTAGAGGCGCCCGAAAGCACTCGCACCGAGCCCCGCGCGGTCGTAAATTTCTGCATCCGAAATCACTCCCAGTCCCTTCGGTGAGGCTGGCATCGGCGAGGTCGCGGCACGGCTCGCACCGGTTGCCGGATCGCCGGGGCCCGAAGGCAAACCGTTATCGGGAGCCTGGAAGTCCATCCCCTCGGCATCGCGAAGCTTGTTCGGGTCGCTCCAAAACTCGTGCGATTCCTGTGGCGACAGTTTGAACTCTTCACGCAGACCCGAATCGGTGCTCTTCGGCACCGGCAAGAACGGCTGATAGCCACCCGGTGAGGCCTGCACCGAAAAACTGGTGGAGCAGCCGGTAAGGGTTAGGGCCACGAGCGAAGCTACGGCGGCAAGCGCGGTGCGCAGGTGGCGAGCGCCCATACATCCTCCGAAAACCTATTCACGGGGCGGTATCCCCGCTTCACTACTCCATCGTAGGCGCGTTAGGTTGCGCATCGATCTCGAGATGCAATCAGCAATTCGTGATGTGCTCTCAAGCATGCCTCGAATCTCACTGCTTGACCTCATCCCGCTGACACAAGACCAAACCCCGCACGACGCGCTACGCGACGCGCGTGAACTGGTACTTGCCGCTGATCGGCTGGGATATCACCGGTACTGGGTTGCCGAACACCACAACACACGGGCGATTGCCTCAACCTCGCCCGCGGTGACGCTTGCCTGGCTCGGTGCCGATACCGAGCGCATCCGCCTCGGCTCGGGTGGGGTGATGTTGCCGAACCATGCCCCGTTTGTGGTGGCTGAGCAATTCGCGCTGCTTGAGGCGATGTATCCCGACCGAATTGATCTGGGCTTGGGGCGCGCGCCCGGCACCGACCCGGTTACCGCGGCTGCGCTTCGCCGTGACACTTCGCAGGAGGCCGTGGAGCGCTACCCGAGCGATGTGGTCGAAATCATGCACTATCTCGACCCGGCTAACAGCACGGTGACGGCGAACTCACGCCACCGCTTGCGCGCGGCTGCCGATATTCCCCACGCGCCTGAGTTTTGGCTGCTCGGTTCGAGCCTCTATTCGGCGGAGCTGGCCGGGATGATGGGGCTGCCGTATGCGTACGCCAACCATTTCAATATGGGAGGGGATGCGATGAGTGCCGCCAACCACTACCGCCGGCATTTCCGTGCCTCGGCACGGTACGAGCAGCCGCAGTTCATGGTGAGTGCATCGGTGGTGGTTGCGGGCACTGAAGCTGAGGCGCAGCGTCTCGACATGACCCAGCGGGTGTCTCGTTTTCAACTGCTTGCCGGCAAGCTTGACAAGCTGCTTTCGCCTGAGGCCGCTGCCGAGTTTGCCACCGAGGTCGAGCACACCGAGCTGTGGCAGCGCTCGAAGGGGAACCAGTATGTCGGCACCGCCGAAACTGTGCGCCGCGGGCTCGACGAACTCGTTGAGCGCACCGGTGCGGATGAGCTGCTGCTGGCGATTAACGCCTACTCGCTTGTCGACCGGCTCGAAACCCTGTCGGCGCTCGCGCCGCTGCAGCAGTAGCCAGGCTGCGGCCTGCCGCCCGCGCTGCATCCCTGCTGCGCCGCACGCCTGCCGCGCCGCTGACCGGGTCCTGCACTGCATCCCTGCTGTGCTGCCGCAGCGTGCAGTGCCGTGCAGATTTTTGTTTCCTGGCCTCAAAATTTTGTTTCCTGATTTTTGTTTCCTGGCTGCATCCTGCTGATTTTTGGCTGTTTTTGGCTGAAATTGGCGTGCATCCGGCCGATCTGCAGCCAGGAAACAATTTTCAGACACGGGATGCAGTCAGGAAACAATTTTCAGCAAGGCGGATGCAGCCAGGAAACAAAAATCTTCAAGGTGGCGGGGTGCGACCGGGCAAGGCACGGCGGGGAAGGGCTTGGCCTGGCAGCGCATCTCGGCCTGGCAGGACCAGGTGAGCGGGATGCGGCGGGCTGCCAGAATGGCAGGGTGACCGAAACAACCAACATGTTTGACGATCCCAACGACGCTCCCGACGCCAGCGACCTCGACCGGCTGGCCCGCATCCACAGCGCGCTGCAAGAGGCGGGATACACCGTCGACGGGGTGCGTGAGCGTCTCGGCGAAGAACCCACCGCGGCACTCCACCGCGACCTGCTGGTGCCCGCCGAAGTCGCGGTTGATCGCGGCCCGGCGGATGCGCTCGCGGCGCTGATCCGCGTTTATCTGCTGGCGCAGTCGGTGCCAGCCGACCAGATGCCGGCTGCTGCAGATCAGCTCGCGGCCGGGCTGCTTGAACCCGCAGCCGACGGCCGGGTGCGGGCGCGCATTGATATTCGCCCCTACGCGGTTGCGGGCACCGAAGGCGATATCAACCTGTGGGTTGCATCTGATCTGGGCGGCCTGCAGATTGCTGCCGACCGGGCCCTGCGTCGCGACCATGTTGTTGGTATCGGCCCCGCAACCACGAACCTGGCACAGATCACACCGCGAGAGCCGGTCGAAAAAGCGCTGGATCTTGGCGTGGGGATGGGCGTGCAGACCCTCCACCTGCTGGGTCACGCCCGCCGTGTCGTGGCCACCGATATTTCCGAACGCGCGATTGCGTTCGCGCGGTTCAATCTGCTGTTCAATGCGCACACGCTCGGCATTGACCCCGAGCGGCTCGAAGATCGGGTAGAGCTGCGCATCGGCGACCTGCTTGAGCCGGTAAAGGGTGAAACTTTTGACCTGGTGGTGTCGAATCCGCCGTTTGTCATCACGCCGCGCACCGATGGCGAACAGCATCACGACCAGTACACCTATCGCGATGGTGGCCGTCCCGGCGACCGGCTCGTTGAAGAGTTGATGCGTGGTCTCGGCGCGCAACTGCGCCCGGGCGGTATTGCGGTGATGCTCGGCAATTGGGAAATTCATCGCGGTGATGACACCTGGCATTCGCGGATCGAGAGTTGGCTGCCCGCCGATATCGACTGCTGGGTGGTGCAGCGTGAGCGCGCCACCGGCATTGAGTATGCCGATATGTGGCTCAAGGATGCGCAAGAAAATCGCGAATTGAAATCGTGGCGCGAGCAGTTTTTGCGCTACCTCGATGATTTTGCGGCGCGCGAGGTTGAATCGGTGGGGATGGGGATGCTCATGCTGCATCGACCGGACGCGGCGGTTACCGAGCCGGTGCGCCGCTTTGAGACGCTTGAACATCAGCTGGCGCAGCCGCTTGGCCCGAGCGTGCGGGTGGCGTTCACTGCCGATGATTGGTTGCGGCAGCGCGATCAACAGGACCTGTTTGACGAAACTTTTGTGGTGGCGGCCGATGTGACCGAAGAACGGCACCGCCTGCCCGATTCTGAGCATCCCAATGCCATGTTGCTGCGGCAGGGCGGATCATTTCGGCGCACCTATCCGCTGTCAACCGAACTGGCCGCGTTTGTTTCGGTGTGTGACGGCGAATTGACCGGTGCACAGATTGTTGCTGCGCTGTCGGGGCTGCTTGAGATCTCGGATGCGCAGCTGCGCGATCAGCTGGATGGCAATATCCGCGAGCTGGTGGCGTTTGGGTTCCTCACCCCGCTGTATTGGTAATTGGGATGCATCCATCGTTGTAAATCTCGGCTGAGTTTCGGTTTGTTTATATCCCAACCGGTAGGCTCCAACTGACTCCCTCAACAGGGCTGCCAATAGCGCGAAGGAGACTCAGCCGTGTCAAATGATTTCCCGAATTACCAGCAGGGCCAGCCGCCCTATGGTCAACAGCCGCAGCCTGGCTACGGCCAGCAGCCGCAATTTGCGGGCCAGGGCGGTGGCGACGGCCAGTACCCCGGCTACGGCCAGCAGCCGCAGCAGGCGGGCCCTGACCAGCAGCAGTACGGTCAGCAGCAGTATGGTCAGCAGCAGTATGGTCAGCAGCAGTATGGTCAGCAGCAGTACGGTCAGCAGGCGCCGCAGCGCCCGCCGGCGCAGCCGATGCAGGGTGCAACCTGGCTTGACTGGGTGCGTGACATTGGCGGTCCGGCGCTACTGCTGATCGCGCTCGTCATGGTGTGGAACGTCAGTGCGAGCCGCTATGGCGTGGTGCTCACGGCCACTTCGATCGCCGGTGTGCTCACCGCGATTGTGGCAGCGGCCGGTGGCGGTTTCATGATGCTCGTGCGTTTCGGCATGGTGCCGGTGGCGCCGAAGCTTGCGCATCTGATTCGACTGGCCTCGCAGGCGCCGTTCATCATCGCGGCGCTTGTTTACATGATTCTTGAAATCGTCACCGCGTTTATTGTTAGCGGCGGCAACAGCGCTGGCCCGGGCCAACTGGGTATCGGTGCGGGTATGGCGATCGGTTTGGCCGGTAGTGCGCTCATCATCCAGTCGCGTGACTACGAAATGCTTGCGCTGGGTGGTATTCAGTCGCCGGCGGCAAGCCTGCACCGCCTGGTGAACAAAATTGGCACTTATGCCGTAGTGGCTGTGACCGGCCTGGGTGTTCTACTGAGCATCGTGGTGAATGTCATCCTGATGAACGCCACCACCCCTTACGCCGATAGCGCTACCGGCTACTTGCTTTTCAACCTGATTGCCGGCGTGGTGCTGGTGGTGGCTGTTGTCGGGTTCCCGCTGATTCTGATGGTGATGGGATCCGAAGCCGGTCGTCTCGCCATGCTCTCGGTCGGTGCAGCTGCCGGTGTGGCACTGCTGCTCGACGGTACCTTCGGTCTGCTGTTCTCGTCCGACGGTATTGATTCGGTGCTGAACTCGGGCTACTCGCTCACTATGGCCGCGGTTGCTGGTGCAATTGCGATTAGTCCCGCGACCATCGCCACTCGTAAACCGATGGACCAGACCGCTCGCTGGTTCTCGGGTGCTAGCCTCGCGCTGCTCGCCGGTGCCGGTGTGGCCGCGTCGGTGTTGCTCTCGGCAGTCGGCTTTTTGACTTCGGGCGCTAACGAGCCGGCGCTCATGATTGTGCTGCTGGTATTCGCGTTGCTCGCGGGTGGTGCTGCAGTGTTCGGCAACATTTTGCTGGGGCAGCGCCGTGAAAGCACCAAGCAGATGATGCTGCTCATTGTGCTCGGCGCCACCGCCGTGCTCGGTCTGGTGGCGGTCATTATCGGTACCATCCAGCTTCACGACTTCCAGGGGCTGATGTTCGGTACCCCTGCAGCGGCTCCGGTGCACCTGCTCGCAGCACTCGTGCTGCTGCCGCTGGTGGTGCTGGCTGGTGTGTTTTTCCAGCCGCAGATGAAGGAGTTCTTCCAGTCGCGTGGCCTGGCACTGCAGCTGCAGAACGCCGGTGGTCAGCAGCAGGGCCAGTTCGGTCAGGGCAACTTCGGCCAGCAGGGTCAGCCCGGTCAGTTCGGCCAGCAGCAGGGCCAGTACGGGCAGGGTGACTATGGCCACCAGCAGAACCAGTTTGGTCAGCAGCAGGACTATGGCCAGCAGGGCCAGTCGGCTTCCGGCCAGCAGAACTGGGGCCAGTCAAACTCGCAGCAGTACGGCGCGCCCGATCAGCAGAACCAGTACGGTCAGCAGAGCCAGTACGGTCAGCAGCCGGGCTACGGCCAGCAGGGCCAGCAGGCGGCCGATCAGCAGGGTTGGGGCCAGCAGAGCTCGCAGCAGTACGGTCAGCAGGATGCGGCCCAGCAGAACCAGCACGGCCAGCAGGATGCGGCTCAGCAGTACGGCCAGCAGCACCAGTCTGCGCAGGCTAACTTCGGTCAGCAGCAGAACCAGTACGGTCAGCAGGCGGCTGATCAGCAGGGCTGGGGTCAGCAGAGCTCGCAGCAGTATGGTCAGCAGGATGCGGGCCAGCAGAACCAGCAGCACCAGTACGGCCAGGACAGCCAGTACGGCAACGGCGACTCGACCCAGCAGTCGACTGGCTACACCCAGTCGAACCCGGGCGATCAGCAGCCTGCCGAACAGCAGCCCGCTGAACAAGGTGCTAGCCCGAGCGATAGCGAAGCTCAGCAGCCGGCCGCCGGCGGTAGCGCCGCAGAACAGGATGCTTCGCAGCGGCCAGAGCCCGCTGCATCCGAATCGGTGACTTCGGCTGCACAGCCGGAAGCCGAGGCACAGCCCGCTGCCCAGTCGAACGGCAATGTTGATCTTGCCGCGATGGCTCGGCGCGCACTCGACCCGAACACGCCCGCGGCAGAGCTGCACCCGATGGCAAACCACCGTGAACTGTGGCCCTACCTGGCTGCAGCTCCCTCGGCTTCGCCTGAACTGCTCGCCTGGCTCGAGCAGACCGGTGACCCGACGGTCAAGCAGTACCTCGACGCTCGTAAAAACCAGCAATAAAAGCCGGTAACACGCGGCTCGGGCCCAGCCTCCAACCGGAGCTGGGCCCGAGCTCGCTTTCCGGCGGGCATCGCTACAGTAGAAACAATGTCAGCCACCAATAAGCGACGCAGTCAGCAACTGGCCACTGCCTTGCGTGTCAAACGTCGCGGCCCGCTGCTTCAGGTGCTGAAAACCGCGATCGCGGTAATCGCCGCCTGGTATGTGGCACAGTGGCTGGTGGGCACCGACACACCGGTGTTCGCAGCCATCGCCGCGATGCTGATTGTGGCCCCGAGCGTCAACCAGTCGCTCACCAGAGGCATCGAGCGCACTATTGGAGTGGTGCTCGGGGTGCTGATCTCGAGCGTGTTGGGTGCGGTGTTCGGTGTGAGCGGCATCACCATTCTCGCGGCCTGTGTGCTGGCGCTGTGTGTGGGTTGGGCGATTCGCGCCACCCCACCCACGAGCAACCAGATCGCGATCAGTGCCCTGCTGGTGCTGGCACTCGGCGCAACCAGCGCAAACTACGCGCTCGACCGCATCCTCGAAACCGTGCTCGGTGCCATCATCGGGCTGGCGATCAACGCGCTCCTGGTGCCGCCGCTGCAGACCGAAGCCGCGCGCGACCAATTGCGAATACTCGGCGGCGAAGTTGCCCAGGCACTCAACCGTCTGGCAGATGCGCTCACCGCCGAACAGAGCCAAGCGCAGCTGCAGCGGCTCATGATTGAGGCGCGACTCTTGCGGCCGATGCGCGACAACGCCATCGAACGTATCGCGGATGCTGATGAGTCGCTCACCATGAACCCGCGCCGCTCCAAACACCACCGCGACCTCAAGCAGATGCGCGAGCTGCTCAACGATCAGCTCAGCCCCATCGTGAACCGCGTGGTGGGAATGACCCGCGCGGTGTTCGACCACTACAGTGATTCGCTCATCGACGAACCCGCTTCCGCGCAGATCGCCGAGCAGTTGCGCCGGCAAGCACACGACGTACGCCTGGCCGTGTTTGAAGCGGATGTGAACCCCGAGCCGATTACCTCTGCCATCCCGGCCCTCACCGCGCCCCTGCAAATCCGGCCACCGAAATCAGAAAACTGGATCCTGATCGGTTCGCTCATGGAAGACCAGCGTCGCATCCGCGAAATTTTGCTCGGTGAACAGCTGTAACGGCCGCGCTAAGCGTTAGGGCTATAATCTCGCCGCAGTGCCGAGAAGGAGAAAGCAAATGGCGGATGTCGAAATTATTGCGGGCGAGTTGCCCCGGCTTGCCGGCCAGCTTGACTCAGCGAGCGCGGCGATCCGCAAAGCGGCCGACGCTGCCACGCTGCTCGGATCGGTAGCCACCGCCATGCCGGGTGCAAAATCTGGCAGCAAAGCAGTAGCTGCCGGAAGATCGGTGGATGACCGCTGCGAGGCTATTGCAGACCGGCTCAGCAACGACGGCGTCTCGTGTCGGGCTGCCGACAGCGATTTCACCACGGCTGACGAAGCGTTTGGTGGCAAATTTGCCGCCGTGTGCACGGCACCCGGTTACCAGTACTAGCGCGGACATCAGAACTCGGAGACATAGCGATGGTCAGCTGGCACGACATTCTTGGATGGCATCCCGCCGCCCTCGACACAACCGTCGGCGATCTCAATGAGCGCGGCAACGGCTTGCGTGACGCGGCCGATCACCTCGACGATGCCCGCACCGCGCTGCAGTCGCGCGGTGAAACGGTGAGCGCAGCGCAGCGGGCAACCGAAAAAAACTCGGCCGATACCAACGTTTCGGTGTCGCTGCTGAGCGAGTTGAGTATGGCAACGGCCCAGGCATCCAGCGGAGTCGCAGATGTCGAAACCCGCGTGCACGAGTGCAAGAGCCTGGAAGCGATCAAGGAGCTGGTGATTCACACGGCCGGAATCGTCTCGATCGCGGCCCCTCGCCAGCAGCGAATCAACGAGATGTTCCGGATTGACGCGACGGCCGGGTTCGTGATGCAGAACCAGGCCATACGTGATCGCGACCATCTCAGCGGCGAGGTAACCGACTCGGTTCGCCGTGCCGTCGAAGTGGACAACACCTACCACGGCCGGCTCTCGGCGGTTGAACGCGGCGATGTGACGGCCGAGCGCGCCGATGCGTTTGCGCAGGGGCTGCCCGATCTACCGCAGCCGGGGTGGAGCGACCGGGAGGTTGCGGCCTGGTGGAACTCGCTCACGGTCGAAGAGCAGCAGCAGATCATTGACAAGCATCCCGATGCCATCGGCAACCTCGACGGTATTGATGGTCGTTCGCGCGACAAAGCCAATATGAACCGGCTACCGAAACTGATCGAAGAGGCCGAAAAAGAGCTGGCCGAGGCGAAAAAGGGGCGGAGCGTCGCGTATCCGGGGCTAGCGGCCGCAAACAGTGCGGTTCAGGACGCTCAGGACCGGCTCAACGATCTCTACACAATTCGGGATACGCGCGCGGCGGGCGGGCAATTGCTGCTGCTTGACGCCTCGGGCCCCGAAGGTGTGCGTGCGGCGATCGCCACCGGCGACGTCGATTCGGCCAAATATGTGGCCACGCTCGTGCCGGGGATGACAACAAACGTTCACGATTCAATGGCGGGGATGGTGTCTGATACGACGCGCCTGCGAAACATCACCTCGATCGAACAGGGCATCCCCACCGAAGACATCGCGATGGTCTCGTGGATCGGTTATGACGCACCCCAGACGCTAGGGGAGGTCGCCTTCACCGGCCGGGCCCACGACGGCGCCGGAAACCTGAACCGGTTCGTTGAGGGAATGCACGCCTCTCGCGCCTATGGAGACCACGGCGATCCCCGGATGACCGTTTTCGGGCACTCATATGGCTCGACCACCGCGGGTATGGGGATGCGTGACGTCAATGTCGGGGTCGTGGACGATCTGGTGATGTTCGGGTCGCCGGGGTCGGGCGTGCAGGATGTGCGCGAATATAACGTTGCCGGTCAGACCTATGTGTCGGCCGTTGACAGCCACGACTGGGTTCAGGGAGTTGGGCCCGACGCCACATTCGGGAAAAACCCGACAAAGGTTGATGGGATTGAGCATCTGTCGAATGATGACGGGATCCGTAACCACTGGTCGCTCAACCCGTTTTCACGCCACTCCACCTACTTGAGGGTTCCCGAGGGGCAAGATTCCACGGGCATCCTGTCAGACTTCGCAGCCGTGATTGCAGGGAATAAATAGGCGATGTCAACTCTTCACAACGATCTTTTTGGTGACTTTGGCGACGATATTGATCTCGCCAATCGGCAGTGCGCTGAGGAGTATTTCGAGCAGATTGTGCCCCGCATCGAGAGCTTCCAAAAGCGCGTGAGTGCCAGCGGTGCGGGCGAGTGGCTGCGTGATATCACCCAACCGCCGCAATACCTGACCCCCACGCGAGTTGAGGATGGGCGCATGGCGGTGGTGGTGCACACGAGCCCCGTGCGTGGCCAACCAATGCCGATCGAGACGATCATTCAAATCGGTAACCGAATCTTCCCGCCGCTCGGTTTTTCGCGGGCGCAGCGCAGCGGGTTCGGTGTCGGTGATATTGAACGTGCCGTGTGGGTGGATGAACGCAACGGCGGCTATGTGTGGGCCACGGTGAAGGCGGATAGCCACACCGGTATCACCGCGAGCTCGGCACCGCTGCTGCCGCGCGAACAGACCGGGCACGAGGGCTAGGACGTCGGCTGCGGCGCGCTGATATCGCCGCGGCCAGGCCCCTTAGGCCGCGGGTGCTTGGCTCGGCAGCGTCACCGTGACGCGCAAACCGCCGCCGTCGTTCGCGGCCAGGTCGAGCGAACCGTTCGAGCGCTCAACGATTGCCGAAACAATCGATAGCCCGAGACCGCGGTTCGTGCCACCGGTGCGGCCCTTCGTGGTTTTGAACGGCTCGGTCAACTGGCCCAGCTGTGCCGCATCAGTTTTTTCGCCGGTATTTTGCACCGTGAGCTCGGCGCGGGTACCGCCATCACGCATCCGGGTGCTCACCGTCACGCTGCCACCATCAATATTGTGCTGAATCGCATTCTGAATCAGGTTTTGCGCGAGCTGGTGAAACAATCGCTCGTCACCGAACGCGGTCGTCGGTGCCAGCTCACGCTCGACAGTCAGCTCGCGTTCGGCAAACTCCGGCTGACACTCACGCAGTACAGCGGCAACCGCGCTTGAAAGATCACACTCGGTTGGTTCGACCCTGCCCACCTCAAGCTCAGCGAGATCGAGCAACGATTCAACGGTGCGGATGCTGCGCTCGTTTACCCGCTGCAACTTCTGCAACACCTCACGGTCGACCGCACCGGGTTTCGACAGCTGCACATCGAGAATCGCCCGCGTCGTGGCAAGTGGTGTGCGCAGTTCGTGTGAGGCGTTCGCCGTGAAGCGGCGCTGCGCGGCAGTGGAACGCTCAAGATTTTCGAGCATCTCGTCAAAGGTTTGTGCCAGCTCGGTGATCTCATCGTGCGGGCCGGTGAGCCCGATGCGATGGTCGAGTCGCCCATCCGCGGCCAGTTTGGCGGCCTCGTTCACGGCCGCGAGCGGTTTCAGCATCCGGCCCGCCAAAAGCCACGCAGCCACCGAACTCAGCACGACCAAGCCGATCAACGCAATGATCGACACCTGCAGCAAAAGCGTCAGCAAATCGGCCTGACTCTTGACCGCGATTTTGACATCGCCGGTAACAATTTCCGGGTCATCGACGGCAATCACCAGCGGCCCCTGGGTGCTGTCGACAGTGCCAGAATTGAACCCGTAGTCGGGCACATAGCCGATAAAAAGCATGATCAGCGTCAGCAGTACACCACCGCACAGAATCATCAGCAGCGCATACCAAAACGCCAAACGAGTGCGGGCGGTGAAGCGCTGCTGGCGGTGGCCGAGCGATGAAAGCGACTTAATCATCGTCGGCCGCTTCGATCGTGTAGCCGACACCGGGTTTGGTGCGAATCACCCACGGCTCGCCAAGTTTGCGGCGTAGCGAGCTGATGGTGACCTTCACCGACTGCGTAAACGGGTTGGCGTTTTCATCCCACGCCTCTTCGAGGAGCGTTTCGGCACTGACCACGCGGCCAGGTTCACGCATCAGCGACTCGAGCACCGCGAACTCCTTGCGGCTGAGGCGAATATAGCGGCCGTCACGAGTGACCTCGTGGCGAAACGGGTCGAGCGTGACACCGGCGGCTTCATAACGGGTTGGTCGAGTCGTGAACTGGCGCCGAGCGAGCGCCCGCACCCGAGCCACGAGCTCGGCAAACTCAAAGGGCTTCGCCAGGTAATCATCCGCGCCGAGCTGGAACCCGTCGACTTTTTCCTGGGTGCGTCGGGCAGCCGTGACCATCAAAATCGCCGGTCGCTGTTCGCGCAGATTCAAGAGCCGGCAAACCTCATCGCCGCTCATCCCGGGAATATCGCGGTCGAGCAACACGACCTCGTAGTCGTTGACATCGATGGCGGCAAGTGCATCCCGGCCATCGGCGACAGTGTCGGCCGAAATGGAGTGCAGTGCGAGTCCGTCGTGAATTGCCTCGGCGAGGTACGGTTCGTCTTCAACGATGAGTACGCGAATGATTCCTCCCGGGGCTGGCTGCGGGCCGCTCAGATTGTGGCCAGTGGTCGCTAGCAGCCCCAGCGGTCGCTGACAGCCTCAGTTTGGCACGCAGTGGGTAAAAGAAACGTAAGTGTTTTCTTTTACGCTGCCGCAACCCTCACCCGCGTGAACTGGGACATGTCCTGAACGGGCCGTCATCTTGACGCCCACAACATAATTCAGAAATCGAAGGGTATCTCACTATGTTCCGCACACGCACTTCACGCACTGCTGTCACCGCGCTCATGATCGGTGCGAGCGCAATGCTCGCGCTCACCGGATGTTCGGCAAACGAACCCGAGCTGCAGCAGAATGAGGCCGCGAGCATGGAGCAGTGGCAGCACGACTTCGACCGCTGCCTGAAAGAGAACGGTCTCGACTCGGCGAACGCCGGCATTCCGGTCAACCCCGATGGCTCGCCCATCGAAACGAACGAGGACGGCGTCGACGTAGCGGCGGTGCTGCAGAACTGCGCCGACCAGGTGGGGCCGGCTCCGCAGAGCGCCGACTCGGTGACCGATGAGCAGCTGAACGAGCAGCTGCTCGCCTACGCGAAGTGCATGCGTGAAGCCGGCTATGACGTACCCGACCCGCAGGCGGATGCAAACGGTTTCGTCGTGCAGCAGAACGGCGGCCCCGAAGCCGACCCGGCTGATGTTGAGCGCTGCAGCCAGCAGGCTGGTCTCATCAGCCAGGGCGAGTAGGGGCTGTTGATGCCAAAAAAGCGAATTGTTATCGCCGCAACCGCAGCGGTAGTTGCGATTGCGCTCGGTGTCACCGGCTTCACCCTGATGAACAACGCCAACACCGACGAATCAACAAACACCGTTTCACCGGCCGCCGAAACCGCCACCGTTACCAAAACCGACCTCGTTGAACGGGTCGAAACAAAAGGCACCCTCAATCACGGCAAAGCGGCCACCTACGGCACCCAGTTGACGGGCACCATCACTTCGCTAGCCGCGCCCGGAACCAAACTATCGGTCGGCACCGAGATGATGCGTGTGAATGAGCGTCCCGTGTTCACGATGCACGGCAAGGTGCCCGCCTGGCGGAACTTTGAAGAGGGAATGTCAGACGGTCACGATGTGATGCAGCTTGAACAGAACCTGCAGGCGCTCGGCTACTTCGAAGACGAACCCGATGAGCACTATGGCTGGGCAACCGCATCCGCCGTCGCCCAGTGGCAAAAAGACAACGGATTCGAATGGAGCACCACGCTCGAACTTGGCCGGGTCGTGTTTGTCCCCGGTGATGTGCAGGTGAGCGCACAGCAGGCCAAGGTCGGTGACGCGGCAAGCACCTCGGTGCTGGAAGTTACGGGCACGTCAAAGGTGGTGACCGCCGAAGTGCCTTCGAACATGCGCAGTCTGCTGCCGGTGGGAGCCAAGGTTGATGTGAAACTGCCCGATTCCACAACCACCCAGGCGGTTGTGGAATCGGTTGATCCGCCGGTTGAACAAGAAGACAAATCGGGGCAAAAAACTGTGAAGGTGCCGGTGCAGCTTTCGCTCACCGACCCGGCTGCCGCCGAGGCCTACGCTGATGTGACTGTCAATGTGGCGACCACCCGCACTATCGCCACCGGCGTGCTTGCGGTGCCGGTGCGGGCGCTGCTTGCCGAACCCGGCGGTAAATACGCTGTCGAGGTGATCAAAAACGGCGTGCCCACCCGCGTGCAGGTAGAGCTCGGTGCGTTTGCCGACGACCTTGTTGAGATCACCAGCGGCGATCTGCACGAGGGCGACAAAGTGGTGGTGGGCGAATGAGCCCCACCGACCCACTTTTGACGCTGAGCGGGGTGTCGCGAAAATACGGCTCGCCACCAACAACGGCGCTCGTCGACGTGAGTTTCACCGTCGATGCCGGTGAAATGGTGGCGATCACCGGGCCGAGTGGTTCTGGTAAATCAACGCTGCTGAACCTCATCGGCACACTCGACCGGGCCAGCGAGGGCGAGATCACCATCGCCGGCCACCTTGTTTCGGAAGCGAGCGATGCAAAACTTTCGGCGCTGCGGGCGCACCTGATCGGTTTTGTTTTTCAGCAATATCATCTCGAGGATGCGCAGACCGCCACCGATAACGTGGCCACGGGTCTGCTCTACACGGGTATGCCGCTAAAAGAGCGCCGTGAACGCGCGCGCAAAGCGCTGGAACGAGTGGGCCTGGGTGACCGTGCCGACCACACTCCGCGACAGCTTTCGGGTGGGCAGCGACAGCGCGTGGCGATTGCTCGCGCCGTTGTGGGTGACCCGCCGCTGCTGCTCGCCGATGAACCCACCGGCGCGCTCGACACCCGCTCTGGTGCCCAGGTGGTTGAGATTTTGAAAGACCTCAACCGCACCGGCACGACGGTGTTGGTGATCACTCACGACCGCGAACTGGCGGCCGGGTTTCGGCGACAGATCAGTATCCGCGACGGTGTGCTCGAGTCTGATATCCGCCAGCAGGAGGAAGGAGTCGCATGACATTCGATCGGGAAGAATCTCGCTCACACCTTCGCCAGGATGATCTACTGCGCCTGGGCTGGCAGGGGTTGCGCGCGCATCCCGTGCGGGCAACGCTATCGGCGCTCGGAATTGCGATCGGTATTGCCGCGATGATTGCCGTGATCGGCATCTCGCTGTCGAGCCAGGCAAAAATTCAGGAGCGACTGGCATCGCTGGGCACGAACCTGCTGACCGTAACGGCGGGCAAGACGTTCAGTGGCGAATCGACCAGGTTGCCGGCCGACTCGGCCGAGCGGCTCCACCGCATCGAGGGTGTGGAGCAGGTCGGTTGGGTGGCGAACCTGTCTGGTGTTGCTGCCTATCGCAGCAGCTATATCGACCCGGCAGCCACCAACAGCTTGACGGTGGCAGCAACCGACACCGGGCTGCTTTCGGCAACGTCAAGCGAGCTGCAAACCGGCAGTTGGTTCAACGACGCGACCGAGCAGTATCCGACCACGGTGCTCGGGGCAACCGCAGCCAAGCGGCTGGGCATTGTTTCGCCCGGTTCGATGGTGAATATTGACGGCCAGAACCACACGGTGCTGGGCATCCTGAAACCTTCGGCACTCGCGCCACAGCTTGATACTTCGGTGCTGGTTGGTGCGTCGCATGCCACTGAGCGCCTCGGATTCACCGGGTCGCCAACCACGCTCTACGAGCGTTCGACGGATGCGTCGGTTGAGTCGGTGCGGGAACTCATCCCGGCAACTATTAATCCGAAATCACCCAACGAGGTGAGTGTCAGCCGGCCATCCGACACGCTCGCGGCACAGCACGCCATTGACACGGCCTTCACCGGGCTGCTGGTGGGTGTGGGGTCGATTGCGTTGCTGGTGGGCGGTATCGGCGTGGCAAACACCATGGTGATTACCGTGCTTGAGCGGCGGCGTGAAATCGGTTTGCGCCGGGCACTGGGGGCGACGCGCGCGCATGTGCGCAAGCAGTTTTTGGTTGAGGCGGTGATGCTCGCGACCTATGGCGGGCTTGCCGGGCTCGTGCTGGGTGTGGGCTGTACTGTCGCGGTGTCGTTGCTCAACGGTTGGACGCCCACTGTGCCGCCGTTGATTGCGCTGCTGGGTGTGGCGGTGACCATCGTTGTGGGTGCTGTTGCCGGGATGCTCCCCGCGATGAAGGCGGCGCAGGTGTCGCCGACTGAGGCGCTTGCTGCTTAGTGCCTGCGAATGCTTGCCTCGCACGTGAGCGGTGGTGAGTTCAGCGGAAGATTTCCGGCCCAGGATGGCTGAGCGCGCATCGAAGGCACGAAATCTTCCGCTGAACTCACGGTGGCAGTGCGGTGGCGGCTCGGAAAACTCAAAACCCCCGGATCTCCGGGGGTTTCAGTGGCTCCGACCGGCGTCGATCCGGTGACCTTTCGATTTTCAGTCGAACGCTCTACCAACTGAGCTACAGAGCCGAGGCACTTGCGTGTCTCAAGTGGAACGCCCTCCGAAGAGGGCGTCACTCGCGACCCTGACGGGACTTGAACCCGCGACCTCCGCCGTGACAGGGCGGCACGCTAACCAACTGCGCTACAGGGCCTCATATTTATTTTTACTGACGGTCTAGCATAACAGGTCTTGCGACAGCTGTCGCGGTGACCCCAACGGGATTCGAACCCGTGTTGCCGGCGTGAAAGGCCAGTGTCCTAGGCCACTAGACGATGGGGCCGAGGCCCTGTCCATGCGGACCGCCGAGGTAAGAGCTTAGAACACATTCAGCACATTGTGCAAGTCGAGTCGTGTCGGTACGGCGCGTCATGGCTAATTACCTGCATCGCAGGGGTTACATTCGGCGCGCAGGAACACTACTGTGGCCAGTGTGGCATTTGTTACATTTGTGCAACACGTGGCAGATGTGTCGAATGTGAACTACTAAAGATGGCCTCGACCCCGGGCTTCGACCCGAGGCTTGGGACCCGAGGCTTGGATCCGAAGTTGAAGAACCGAAAGGAACGCATGCGCGCCAAGTACGCCGCGACATTCCGTCGAACGTTCGCCGCAGCGGCGATGACCGGCGCGCTCGTGCTGGCCGGGATGCACTTTGGTTCGAGTCCCAGCGCGCTCGCCAAATCGCTCGACGAGTACGCAACCTGGGATGACGTCGTCGCCGCACAGGGTGATGTCGACCGGCAAAACAAGCTCATCGATGAGATCCACGTCGAAATCAAGGAGCTCAAGGGTCAGGTGGCCGAGGCTGAGCAGGTGGCCCAAGAGAAAGGCAACCTCTACAGTCAGGCGCAGCAGGCCGCCAACGAAGCGGCGGGGCAGCAGTACACGCTCGAGCAACAAGCGAATGATGCCGCAAATCGAGCATCCGAGGCTGAAACTGAAGCGGGCTCGATGACGGCCGCAATGGCAAACCGGGTTTCAAACGATCCCACCCTGCAATTGCTTGCCCAGCCCGAACAAGCTGATGATTTTTTGAAGAGCATGTCGACGCTGTCAAAGCTCGGCAGCCACAGCGGCACCGTTTATGAATCGGCCGTGATCGAGCGCAATAATGCCGACCAGCTGAACGAGCAGGCGAAGGTGGCGCTTGAAGAGCGTCAGCGGCTTGAGTCCGAGGCGCAGACCGCATACCGCGAGGCACAGCAGGCGCAGGCTGAGGCGCAGAAGGCACGCGACCACGCCCTCGAGCGCGGTGCCGAGCTCGAGGCGATGCTGGCGCCGCTTGAAGAGCGCCGTGATGTCGTAGAAGCCGACTATCGCGAGGGTGAGCGACTGCGCGAAATTGAGCGTAAACGCATCGAAGAGCAGCGTCGTCGTGAAGAGGAAGAGCGTCGCCGGCGGGCAGAGGAAGAGCGCGCGGCTGCGGCCGCAGCTGCCGCGAGTAGCCCGGCTCCCAGTGCGCCGAGCGGTGGCGGTGGTGGCGGCGGCGGAGCACAGTCGTCATCAGGCATCAGCGGCCCGATCGGTGCCGGCGCCTGGGTGAGCGACCCGTTCGGTTACCGCCTGCATCCGGTCTATGGCACCTGGCGACTGCACGCGGGGCTTGACCTCGTGGTGAACGGTACCTGCGGTACGCCGCTCTACGCCGTCACCTCGGGCACCGTAACCTACGCGGGATGGACCGACGGCTATGGAAACATGGTCGACTTCACCTCGGATGATGGCGTTAACACCTTCCGCTACGCACACATCATGCCGGGCGGTATTGCGGTCGGCTGGGGCGAGCACGTCTCGACCGGTCAGGTCATCGCCTATGCGGGTACGACCGGGCCGTCAACAGGCTGCCACCTGCACATCGAGATCACCGAGTACGGGAACCTGGTTGATCCACAGCCCTGGTTTGCCGCTCGCGGAATCTACTACTACTAGTTACTACTACTGGGCACCTGCGCCTGCGGTGCCTCGCGACAGGATGCGTTGCGGCGCAGGCGGGTGCAAAAACTCCGCTCCCGGTGTTGAGACGCTGAGGGCCGAGTCACCGTAATGGTGCTCGGCCCTCAGTGCGTCAGGCAGTCATTGGATCACTGCCGAAGCTGCGTTATTTGGCGGGCTGGTACGCGGCGAGCGACTTTTCAATGATCTGCTCGGCTTCGGCGGCGTTGCCCCACGAGTCGACCTTGACCCACTTGCCGGGCTCAAGGTCTTTGTAGTGCTCGAAGAAGTGCTTGAGCTGGTTGCGGATGTCTTCCGGTGCATCCTCGAGGTCTTGGATGTGGGCAAAACGCGGATCTTTGGCGGGCACGCACAGCACCTTGTCGTCGCCGCCAGCCTCGTCTGACATGTGGAGCACCCCGACCGGGCGCACCTTTAGACCAACCCCGGGGAACACCGGGTATTCGAGGATCACGAGGGCGTCGAGCGGGTCGCCATCGTCGGCGAGAGTGTTTTCGAAGTACCCGTAGTCGACGGGATAAACAAACGGCGTGAACAGTACGCGGTCGAGGTAGACCCGACCGGTTTCGTGGTCGACCTCATATTTGTTGTGGCTGCCGCGGGGGATTTCAATGACAACGTCGTATGCGCCCATCGGTACTCCTTGGAAATAGAACGAATGCTTGCGTTTAGGCTACCGCGCGCAATTGCCGGGTGGCTGCAGTGGCTACCCGAACTGCGCAAAAACTCGGCGATCCATCCTGCAATAGATACTGCATGTCCAACGCGGGCACAGTAGGCTGGCAGCGTGTCAGTTCGTCCCCGTCTCACCCCTCCAGTAGCGGATGCTCGCCGCGCGGTTCGTAATGCGCTGCGGGGCGTCGCCAGCGAGGGCGATCTCGTGCTTGTTGCGCTATCAGGTGGCGCCGATTCGCTCGCGCTTGCCGCTGCGGCAGCGTTCGAATGTCCGCGAGCCGGTTTGCGGGTGGGGAGTGTGATCGTTGACCACCAGCTGCAGGAGGGTTCGGCCGAGCAGGCTGAACGCGCCGCCCAGCAGTCGCGTGAACTCGGGCTTGACCCAGTAATTATTGAGCGGGTCGAGGTCGTTGATGACGGGGCGGGGCCCGAAGCGTCGGCTCGCGCGGCGCGTTATGGCGCGATTGAGCGAGTTTGTAAGCGGGTGGATGCAAAGTATGTGCTGCTTGGCCACACGCTCGACGATCAGGCCGAAACCGTGCTCCTTGGCCTGGCTCGAGGCTCGGGCGGTAAATCACTGCACGGCATGGCAGCGGTGAATGGCAATCTTGTGCGGCCGCTGCTCGGGATGCGCCGCAGCGAAACCGAGCAGGCCTGCGCGGATCAGGGACTGGAGCCGTGGCAGGATCCGCAGAATGACGATGAGCGATTCCGGCGGGTGCGGATTCGTAAAACCGTGATGCCGATGCTCGAGGCCGAGCTGGGTCCGGGAATTGCCGAGGCGCTCGCGCGTACCGCGACGACGCTGCGAGAGGATGCCGAAACTCTGGATGCACTGGCAGCCGAGTGGGCGCGGGAAATCGTTGATGTGGATGCTGAGGGGCGGATTACGCTCGACGTCGGCGGTCTGGTAACCCAACCGGCCGCGCTGCGGCAACGTATTTGCCGACTGGTTGCCGAGCAGGGCTTTGGCGTGTCGCTGAGCCGGGCGCACACGATGGCTGTGGCTGCGCTTGCCACCGAGTGGCGCGGGCAGGGGCCGATCGATCTGCCGGGCATTCGCGTTGAGCGCTCGGCCGGACAGCTCTTTTTTGGGGCCGTGCGCTCTGACGGCGCCGACCACGAGGCATCCGAAACCGAGAATTGAGCCATCACCACCGAAGCGACTGAGAAAGGTCAGGCATGCGCGCCGAACAGATTCACGATCAGATCCGTGAAATTCTGATTACCGAAGACGAGATTCGCGGCCGGTTGGCCGAGCTTGCCCGTGAGATCGACAGTGACTATCGCGGTCGTAATCCGCTACTTGTTGGTGTGCTCAAGGGTGCGGTGTACGTGATGAGTGATCTTTCGCGGGCTATGAACATCGATCTCGAGATGGACTGGATGGCGGTGTCGTCGTACGGTTCGGGCACCGAGTCGTCGGGCGTGGTGCGCATTCTGAAAGACCTCGATACGGATGTGTCGGGGCGCGATGTGCTCATTGTTGAAGACATTATTGACTCGGGTCTGACGCTGACCTGGCTGAGTGAAAACCTGCGCTCGCGCGGGGCTGCTTCGGTAGAGATCTGCACACTGCTGCGGAAGCCGACGCGGTTGAAGTCGGATGTGTTCGTCAAATACATCGGCTTCGATGTGCCGAACGAATTTGTGGTGGGGTACGGGCTCGACTATGACGAGCGATACCGCAATCTGCGTGATGTTGTGGTGCTGCGGCCGGAGGTGTTTGGTGGCGAGACGATTGATGCGCCGGTGGAACCCGCCCGCCGAGTGGTCAACCCGGGGCTGCCGACACCGTAGCTTTTGCCGCAGCTGAAGTTTTAGCGCGTAATGGCCGGGCATCCGATCGGGGATGCCCGGCCATTACGTGATACAGCTAGCTCAGGCTGTGGCCGCGTTGGCGCAGTCGCACCACCGGGTTTGAGGCACCAACGGTGAATGCAATCATGTGGCCGGCAAGTGCGTTGGCGACCTGGAGGTCGAGCTCGCTGGCCGGGGCTGCCGACGAATAATCGAGTTTTGCTGGGGCGTCGAAGTTTGGAGTGTCGACCAGTGGCACCGCCAGTTGTTTTTCAAGGTCGATGAAGTGTCCGCTGGTTGCCCAGACACGGCGCACGCTGCCCTCGGTGCGCTGCCAGCGATTGGTGCGGAAAACGTAGGGGGCGTAGCCGAGGCGAACTGGGATGAGGTACTCAGCGTCGGGCTGGGCTGTCCAGTATCCGCGTGCCTGCGACCAGACCTCTTCGGGGCTGTCAAGCAGGTCCATTCCCATGTGGGTGCGGGTGAAGCCCTGGCCGGGATCGACCTCGTTCGGATCGATTTCACGGCGTGCGGCCATGCGCAGCGCGGTGACGTTGACGGGTGATTCAATGCGGGATTCAACATCGAATCGGCTGAGTGCTTTGCCATTGGCAAAACCCTCGAGCAGCTCGGTGGCGAGCTCGGCGCGCCGGGTGTCGGCTTCTTGCAGCGCCCCCGATTCAAGTTCAGTCGGCCAGCCGCGCATCACCAACAGGTCGATGAGGTCGGTCCGTTCGAGCTGCAGACGATCTGCGAGGTCGAGAAACCGGTCGAGTAGGTTGGCTGACAGTGTGAGGCGGACCATTTTAGAAGCAGGCCCGGTACCGCTTTGGGCTTGAGCTTCGGAAATGCGGGGCAAAATTATACCAATCCTAGTCGGTGTTCACCAATATTCTTCGCCTGGCGACCCAAAAATCCATCTGGGGTCGTATGCAGTGCGGGTCAATCTTAGTGAAGAATAAATGAACTTCAATCTAAGCGCACGAAGCTTGTAACTATGTGTAACTGCAAGGCACGGCTCGGTGGGGGGGCGAGTTGCCGGCTGACGGAGCAGTTTTGTGGCTGCTGCCAGAACTTCCGGATGTCTTACTTACGGGTGTGCGTTGGCGAGCTGCGTACGCAAATACGCGCTCGGCGATCAAGCGGCCCACTCACGGCTGAACACTATCCGGCACGGGTAGAGTTCAGTCAGCGAGCGCCAGCAATTTTGTCGCCGCCGCCTGCCGGTGAGTGACAAAGTCGAACCGAAAGTTCCCAATAGTCAACATGAAGAGCCTGAAAAAATTCCTTAAGAGCCCGATCGCCATCGTGCTCATCGCTGTCATCCTCATCGGGGTTGGTTTCAGCCTCATCAACATGCAGGGCAGCCGTGAGGTGACCACGCAAGAGGGTATCGAGCTGATCAAATCAGGCAGGGCCGAGAAGGTGAAAATCGTCGACGGCGAAAACCGTGTCGATGTCGAACTCACCAAGCCCGACGAAAAATTCGGCAAGCAGGTACAGTTCTACTTCGTCACCGCGCGCGCCGATGCGGTCGTGGATGCGGTGAACAAGGCCGAGCCTGCCGGCGGCTATAACGACGAGGTTCCCGGGCCCAACTGGCTGAGCACCGCACTATCACTACTGCTGCCGCTGGTGCTGATCGGGTTTTTTGTGTGGCTGATGCTCTCGAGCGCCCAGGGCGGTGCCGGCGGAGTGATGCGCTTCGGTAAATCACGCGCCAAACTCGTCAGCAAAGAAGACCCAAAGGTCACCTTCGCCGATGTTGCCGGTGCTAACGAAGCACTCGAAGAACTCGGCGAAATCAAGGAGTTCTTGAAACAGCCGCAAAAATTCCAGGCTGTGGGTGCCAAGGTGCCCAAGGGTGTGCTGCTGTACGGCCCTCCCGGAACCGGTAAGACACTATTGGCTCGAGCCGTTGCTGGTGAAGCACAGGTGCCGTTCTATTCGATTTCGGGTTCTGACTTCGTTGAGATGTTCGTCGGTGTGGGTGCCTCGCGCGTGCGCGACCTGTTTGAGCAGGCCAAGCAAAACGCGCCAGCCATCATCTTCATCGATGAGATCGACGCGGTTGGTCGCCAGCGTGGCGTCGGCCTCGGCGGCGGTAACGACGAGCGAGAGCAGACCCTCAACCAGCTGCTGGTTGAAATGGACGGTTTCGATAACAACACGAACGTGCTGCTGATTGCCGCCACGAACCGGCCGGATGTGCTCGACCCCGCACTGCTACGCCCCGGTCGATTCGACCGCCAGATCGGTGTCGACGCACCCGATATGGAGGGTCGCCGGCAGATTCTTGAGGTGCACGCCAAAGGCAAGCCCATCGCATCCGATGTTGATCTCGCTGTCGTTGCCCGCAAGACCCCGGGCTTTACCGGTGCCGACCTTGCCAATGTGCTCAATGAGGCGGCGCTGCTGACCGCTCGAATGGGTGCGCAAATCATTGACGCCCGTGCCATCGACGAAGCGATCGACCGCGTTATTGCCGGCCCGCAGCGCCGCAGCCGTGTGATGAACGACCAAGAAAAGCTCATTACCGCCTACCACGAGGGTGGCCACGCGATCGCTGCAGCCGCGCTCAACCACACCGACCCCGTGACCAAGATCACCATCCTGCCTCGCGGCCGCGCGCTCGGTTACACCATGGTGGTGCCGCTCGAAGACAAATATTCGATCACCCGCAATGAGCTTCTCGACCAGCTCACCTACGCGATGGGTGGCCGAATCGCCGAAGAGATCGTGTTCCACGACCCCACCACCGGCGCCTCGAACGACATCGAAAAGGCCACTAAGACCGCACGCCGGATGGTCACCGAATACGGTATGTCGAACCGGCTCGGCGCCGTGAAATTTGGCGATAGCGAGGGTGACTCGCCCTACGCGCAGAGCCAGGGTGCACCCTACGGTGAAGCGGTTGCCGCGCAGATTGATGCCGAAGTGCAAGCACTGCTCGAAAACGCGCAGCAGGAGGCCTACGAGGTGCTCACCGCCAACCGCGAGATTCTCGACCAGCTCGCCGCAGAACTGCTCGAACACGAGACCCTCGGCCACGAGCGACTCGACGAAATGTTCGCCAACATCACCAAACTGCCGCCACGCGAACAGTGGCTTTCGAGCCCAAGCCGTCCGATTTCAAACCAGCCGCCGGTTGAACTCAAACCACACCTGCGCGCCGATGAGATGGACGGCTCGGGACCGGGCACCGCGCACGGCGGCCCCAACACCAACCCGAACGTCGCGGAATAGGCGCGTCATGACCGTAGACCGCGAACGAACCCGGGCAGCGATTGTCGAACTCATCGACGCCTGGGGGCTGGCCGGCGACCCGCGCGTGGAGCGCACCGCCGACCGGGTGGCTGACGCCTCAGCCGAGCTCCTGGCCGGCGAAGGAGTCGACCCAGTACCGGCTCTGCGTGAGGGCCGCATCCCGGCAGCTGATGACGACCTCGTGCTGGTGCGCAATATTCGCTTCAGCTCGATATGCGAACACCACCTGCTGCCATTCGACGGCTGGATTCACGTGGCCTACCTGCCCGGCGACTGGATCACCGGTTTCGGTCGCATCCACGACCTGGTCGCCACCTGCACCGCCCGCCTGGCACTGCAAGAACGCATCGGCGAACAGCTCGTTGATGCGCTGATCACCGGGCTCGACGCCCGCGGGGCGCTCGCGGTGGTTGAAGCTCGGCAGGATTGCGTCGCCGCCCGCGGCCCCAAACAGCGCGATTCCGATTCGGTTTCGGTGGCTGCGCGCGGCACGCTGGTGGCCGGTGAAGCGCGAGCCGAAGTGTTCCGGCTCATCGCCCTCGGCGCTGCTGAACACGGCGCTGAGCACGGCGCTGACGACCAGCGCGAGGAGATGCTGTGACTGAAATCATGGGCGTGCTCAACGTCACCCCCGACTCATTTTCTGATGGCGGCACACACGAGGCCACCGAACCGCAACAGCGCTGCGCGAGTGCCGTCGCTGCCGCCGAACGCATGGTGGCCGAAGGCGCCACCATCATCGATGTCGGGGGCGAATCCACCCGGCCGGGTGCCCAGCGCATCCCACAGGCCGAAGAGCTGGAGCGTGTCGCGCCGGTGGTTGAGCAGCTGCTGGCCCGCGGCATCCGGGTCTCGCTCGACACGATGAACGCTGCCACCGCAGCCACCTGCCTCGAACTTGGCGACGTCATCATCAACGATGTTTCGGGCGGGCGTGCCGACCCCGAAATGTTGCCACTTGTGGCCCGAACCGGCGCCACCTATGTGCTCAGCCACTGGCGCGGCCACTCGGTGGTGATGAACGACCTCGCCGACTACGACGACCCCGGTAGCGAAATCCTTGCCGAATTGATTGGGATGCGTGACCGCGCGCTGGCGGCCGGGCTGAACGCCGAACAGATCATTCTTGATCCCGGGCTTGGCTTCGCAAAAGACCACGATGATAACTGGGCGGTACTGCAGCGTCTCGACGACTTCCTCACGCTCGGCCACCCGCTGCTGATCGGCGTCAGTCGCAAGCGCTTCATGGGCGCGCTGCTGCCTGAAACCGCGCCCATACTTGAACGCGATCTGCCCACGGCAGTGGTATCGGCCCTGTGCGCCGAGCGGGACGTGTGGGGCGTGCGGGTGCACAATGTCGCGGCCAGCGCCACCGCAATAGCGGTGGCGCGGTCGTGGCGGGCAGGGAAGCAGCAATGACCCGGCAGCATCCGGTTGCTCGGGCACTCGAATTGATGCCCAATCGACCCGGCCCCGAAGCGCATCCGGCACTACCGTCTCCCGAGCTCGACCGCATCCATATTGAACGATTGCACGTGCACGGCCGGCACGGAGTGTTTGCGCACGAGCGCGCAAACGGTCAAGATTTTTACATCGATGCCGAGGTGTGGCTCGACACCCGCGCGGCAGCCGATAGCGACGATATTGTCGACACCCTGCACTACGGTCATCTCATGCGGGCACTCTACGAGGTGGCGCTCCATGAGCCGGTCGACCTGCTTGAAACCCTCGCCGAACGCCTCGCCGCGGTCACGTTCGCGTTTGCCGGCCCGCAGGCGGTGCGCATCACTGTGCACAAACCGCAGGCGCCCGTAAAACTGCGCTTTGAGGATGTGTCGGTGAGCGTGTTGCGCTACCGCCCGGAGGGCCCCGAACCGACGGCGCTGCGGCGCCCCACCGCTCGCGCCGTGATCGCGCTCGGCGCCAATCTCGGCGATCGTGAAGCGGCAATCCGACAGGCAATGGATGAAATCGAAGCGCTGCCGGGCGTGTGGCCGCACCGCCGCTCACGACTCTACGAAACCCCGGCGCTGACCACGCACGGAGTGGATGACAGCGAACCGAGCTACCTCAACGCCGTCATGACCGTGCACACCGATCTCGAACCCCACGCGCTGCTGCGTGAACTGTTGCGCATCGAAGACCAGCACGGCCGAGTGCGCGCCGAACGCTGGGGGAGTCGCACTCTCGATCTCGACCTCATCGAACACGGCGGGCTCGAATTTGCCGACGAAACCCTTGAGCTGCCGCATCCGCGCGCCTTTGAGCGCGCATTTGTGCTGGCGCCGTGGGCTGAAATTGAGCCCACCGCCACAATCCCCGGCCGTGGCGCAATCGCCGCGCTACTCACTCAAACCACGGATGAGGTGCGGAGGTATCGAGGGTGACACCAACGAATCCGCTCACTCTGGTGCTCGCGGTCATCGCCGGTGGCGTGGTCGGTTGGGCCTTTGAACTGTGGCTGGTGAGCACCGGTTCGGCAGCGTTCATCCCGTCGCCGCTGCTGGGTATCACTCTCGCGGTGATCGGTTTGGCGGTGTTGGCTGTGGCGTGGCCGGTGCGCGGATACACCTCACGGCTGCGTGAAGCCGTGCGCCGTCGCCAGCAGGCATCCGATGCCGTGGCCGGCACGGCCGGGCACACGGCGGCTGAGCACGCAGCCGCAGCAGCCGAAAAGCAGGCCACCGCGCACCGGGTGAACCCGTTCCGAGCGGTGTTTGCGCTCGCCCTCGCCAAGGCTGCAAGTCTGGTTGGCACGCTCTTTTTGGGCTTCACCGGGGGCACGCTGCTGTGGCTGATTTCGCGGACTGTCGTCAATTCGGGTGCGCTGCTCACGCTTTTTTCGAGCGGCGGTGCGCTCGTGCTGCTGGTTGCCGGCCTGATCGCTGAATCGTGGTGCCGACTGCCGCCACAGGACACCGCCGGGGTTAGCGCTGAAACAAGCTAAAAGCGGCGCCTACGTCACGACCGAAAAGGCCTCGACGCTATCGCTTGTGCCCGCCACAATAATTACGTCGTAGTTGGTGATGACGGTGTCGGCCGTGGCGTAGGTAAATTCCTGGCCGGGAGATTTCACACCCACCACAGTCACGCTGTACTTCGAGCGGACCTGTGAATCACGCAGCGACTTGCCGCGGATCGACTTCGGCGGATACATCTTCGCCATCACAAATTCGTCGTCGAACTCGATGAAGTCGAGCATCTTGCCACCGAGCAGGTGCGCCACGCGCTCACCGGCCTCGGCTTCGGGGTAGATCACGTGGTGTGCACCGATACGTTTGAGGATGCGGCCGTGCGTGGACGACATGGCCTTGGCCCAAATCTGGTTGATTTTTAGATCCGCCAGGTTTGCGGTCACGAGCACGCTCGCCTCAATCGAGGTGCCCACGGCAACCACCGCCACCGAAAACTCCTGCGCACCGATCTGTCGCAACGCCTCAATATTGCGCGCATCCAGCTGCACGGCGTGAGTGACCCGCTCGGCCCACTTCTGCACCAGATCGGGGTCGGTGTCTACGGCGAGCACCTCGCGGCCCTGCCGCTGCAGCTGTCCGGCGGTAGCGGCACCGAATCGGCCCAGGCCGATCACCAGCACCGGTGAATTTTTGCTGTTCGCGTCAACCAACGATGATCCTCTCTTCAGGAAGTCGATACAGCTGTTTTCGTTCGCTCGAAGCAACTGCCGCTGCCATCGTCACAGTCCCCACGCGTCCAAGCCACATGGTCACCGCAAGCACCAGCTGCGCCGCCGGGGTGGTCGACTCGGTCAGCCCGGTCGATAGGCCAACGGTAGCGAACGCGCTGATGGTGTCGAATATTGCCTCGCGCATCCCGGCGCCGCTCAGTGACATCACCAGGATGGAGCTGAGCCCCACCACCATGGCACCCCAAAGCGCCACCGCAATGGCCAGGCGCAACACATCGTGCGGGATGCGGCGGCGGAACAATTGCAGATCCGAGCTGCCGCGGGCTTCAGCAACCGCCGCCAGGAAAAGCACCGCCAGAGTCGTCACTTTAATGCCGCCGGCGGTTGAGGCCGAACCGCCACCCACAAACATGAGGGCGTCCAGCACCAGCAGTGACGAGTCGTTCATCGCATTAATGTCGATTGTCGAAAAACCACCCGAGCGGGCCATTACCGACAGGAACGAGCCACCCAGCAGCCCCTCGATCGGAGATCGTGTACCGAAAGTGTCACTGTTCCCACTTTCGAGCAGCCACAGCGTGAGCGCGCCGAGCACAAACAGCACCAGCGTTGCCGCCAGCGTCAGCTTCACATGCACACCGGGACGCTTGGAGCGGTCGCGCGCCCAGCGAACCAGTGCGAACAGCACCGGAAAACCGAGCGAGCCGAGAAATGTTGCCGCAGCCAAGCATCCTAAAAACCAGCGATTATCAGCGAACTCGGCAACCCCACCGGGATTCGGTGCAAAACCGGTGTTGGTGAAGGCACTGGCCGAGTAATAGAACGAATAGCTAACAGCATCCCACCAGTGGGTCACCAGGTCGGAAGCCCAAAAAACCGGCAGGATGAACAGCGCAATAATCGTCTCGATAATGACGAGCGACAGCGCCACTGTGGCGAGCATCCCACCAATCTCACCCAGGCGAACGGCCTGACTTTCGGAGACCGCACCGCGATGCAATCGCAGGGCGTTGCCGTCTGAGGCGGCGATAAGCCGCTGTCGCAGCCCGAGTTTGCGGGTCACCACGCTGCCGAGAATGGATGCCAGTGTCAACACACCGATGGCGCCAACCTCAATGCCGAGGAAGATCACCACATTGCCGAAGGGCGACCAGTGCGTGCCCATATCCACCGTGGACAGGCCCGTCACGCAGATCGTTGAGACCGCGGTGAACAGCGCATCCAAATATCTCGTGGGGGTACCGTCGGCCGAAGAAATAGGTAGCGTGAGCAACAACGACCACAAAAAAATGATCGAAGTGAACACCAGCACCGCAAACCGACTCGGCGAAGCCGAACTTATTCTCGAGATTGCCTGGCGCCAACGCTGAAGCAACGGCATATCTACGATGCTACTCGCGTTTGAGAAGCACGCCCACCGGCGGTGCGATTTGCTTCGTTCGCGGGCGAACCTTAGTGCCAGCACTTGGAGAATTGGCGGCGACACTCTAGGGTTTAGCTATCACGTGTTTACATCTGCCACAGAAAGTGAGCCTGCGGTGACGCCAGAACAGCGCGCAGCGAACGACCTGCAAGACGTTCGTTTCCTGACTGTGGCCGAGGTCGCGCAGCTAATGCGTGTTTCGAAGATGACCGTGTACCGCATGATTCATGCGGGCGAGCTACCCGCCGTGAAATTTGGTCGTTCGTTCCGAGTGCCGGAATCGTCGGTGCAAGAAGCGATCTCGGGTGCGACCGGAACGCGTAGTGCGTAGTAAGCTCGTATGAGCGCAAATTTTCGCCGATGCGCTTCATCGGTGAGTTCGTCAACATTTTCCAGATAGTTGGGAGAGCCCATGGGTTCAGTGATCAAGAAGCGCCGCAAGCGCATGTCGAAGAAGAAGCACCGCAAGCTGCTTCGTAAGACTCGCCACCAGCGCCGCAACAAGAAGTAGCGCTGCTATGCAGATGCCCCGCTTATCGGCGGGGCATCGCCGTTTTCCCAGGATTTTTGCAGCGGCGTACCATGTACCGCATGGCAGTGCTGCGAAATCGACCCCCGGACGACACGTTCTCGCTGAAAGAACGACTCGGCTCCCGCAAAGTGGGTGGGGTGCTGCTGTTGCTCGCCGCACTGCTGGCATTTATTTTCGCAAACTCGCCACTCGAGCCGTCGTACACGGCGGTGAAAAATTTCAACCTGCCAATCCCATTCCTCGGCATCGATGACATGCCGATCGCTCGCTGGGCCAGCGACGGCATCCTGGCCATCTTCTTCTTTGTGGTGGGGCTCGAACTCAAACGCGAATTCGTCACCGGACAACTGCGCGACCCCCGCAAAGCGGCGCTCCCCATCGCTGCCGCGGTGGGCGGCATGGTGGCGCCCGCAGCCGTGTATGCCATTGTCGTTGCGACAAGCGGCGTGGATGCGATGCAGGGCTGGGCGGTGCCGGTGGCCACCGATATTGCGTTCGCGCTGAGCGTGCTCGCCGTATTCGGCAAGGGGCTGCCATCACCATTCCGCGTGTTTTTGCTCACCCTGGCGGTGATGGATGACCTGCTCGGCATCCTCGTGATCGCCATTTTTTTCACGCAGCACCTCAACTTCTGGTGGCTGCTGGCAGCGATCGCAGCGATCATGGTCTACGCGCTGGTGGTGAACAGCGGCATCAACCTCGCGGTGGTGCTGATTCCGCTGGGCGTGCTGGCGTGGTACTTCATGCTCTGCTCGGGTGTGCACGCCACGATCGCTGGCGTGCTGCTGGGGCTTGTCGTGCCGGCACTTCCGAAACGCGGCCAAGAGATTTCGTTTGCCGAAGATATGGAACACGACTGGAACGCGCTCTCGCAGGGTTTTGCGCTGCCGGTGTTCGCGTTTTTCGCGGCCGGTGTGCCGGTGGCGGTCGGCAGCGGCACCATGCTGGATGCGCTGCAGCATCCGGTATTTCTCGGCACCTTCCTGGGGCTGCTCATCGGCAAACCCATCGGCATCTTTTTCACCGTGCTGCTGCTGCACCGGTTGCCGATGTTCAAACTCGACAACAATATGCACCTCGCAGATGTGGCCGCGCTCGGCGGTCTGGCGGGCATCGGGTTCACCGTGTCGCTGCTCATCGGCGAGCTTGCATTCCGCAGCCAGGAACAATTCACTGACTACGCGCACCTCGGCGTGCTGTTCGGATCGATCGCGGCGGCAGCCATCGCCGCGGTGACGCTGCGGTTGCGAGCAAAGGCGGCCGTTAATGAGCAGCTTGATGAAGACGAGGCATTCCTGCCATGACCCGCATCGATTTTTATGAACGCCAGGGCTGCCACCTCTGCGACGACGCGCTCAAAGTGGTGCTGGCCGAGGCTGCTGCCGCCGGTGCCGAAGTGGTGCGCCACGATATTGACGCGAGCCCCGAACTGCAGGCACGGTACGGCGAGCTGGTGCCGGTGGTTGAACTTGACGGTGAGCAGCACTCGCAGTGGTTTGTTGACGCCGGGCGATTGCGGGCGGCGCTCATCCATTAGCCGGTTGTGGTCGGTTGGGATGCATCCGGTTCGCCCCGGTGCTCGCCAATAATGAGGTGCGTGCGCACCGATACCACGCCGGGAAGTTTCAGCACGCCCTCCAGCACGGTGGCGCTGAGATCGGCGTGTGAGGGTGCGGCCACCTCAACCACGTAGTCGATATCGCCGGCGATGGTGAGCGTGCGCACCACATGGGGCACGCCCGCGAGATCGGTGGCGAGTTCGCTGCCGGCGGGGGAGGCGCCGGTGTCGATCACCAGGATCGCGCGCACCGGGCGGCCGACTTTGGCGAGATCAACCTGGGCGCGGTAGCCGGTGATGACACCCGCATCCTCGAGCAATTGCACCCGTGCATGCGCGCTCGACCGGGAGATGTGCACGCGTTCGGCGAGCGCCCGCACCGAGAGCCGCGCATCATTGTGCAGCTCGCGCACGATCGCCAGGTCGATCTCGTCGAGTTCTCGCATGGGTTTAGCGTAGGTCACCGTGAGTTCAGCGGAACATTTTGGGGGCAGGATGTTGCTCAGCGCATCCTGGGATCGAAATGTTCCGTTGAACTCACTGCCGCGGTTGCGAACGGTGCCGATTCGCGCGGACGAACCCCAGAATCTGCTCCTCGCAGCTGCGCCAGTGGTGCATAACATCCCAATAGGTGAAGCGCAGCACGGTGTAGCCGCGCTCTTGTAGGTAGCGGTCTTTTTCGCGGTCGCGGGCAAATGCTTCGACGTCGGAGTGGTAAGCGAATCCGTCAATCTCAACAACGAGGCAGTTTCCGATGAGGAAATCCACACGCCAGCGGCCAATCTGGTGTTGAATTGAAAAGCGCAGCTTCAACTTGCGCAGCCGCAACCGCACCAGTGTTTCAATGCCCGAGTCTGAACGGGCGTCACTCAGCTCCCAGGCGGTAAGCAGCGCGCTGCTGCCGCTGCATGCCGCAATGATGTCGCCGGTGGCAGCAATCTGGTGTCGTCGAGCAGAGTCGATGATCGCCACGAGTTCATCCCGCGAGCAGCACTGTGAGGCGCATTGGAGTGCATCTTGCCAGCCGTCATAGCTGGCAGTGATCTCGGTGGTGGTCGGGTGCGTGACCGCCGAAGCGAACAGCTTTGCCGTCACCTGGTTCCGCTGATGAGCTGTGAAGCGTTTTGCGGGGAGACGGAGATGTGTGGCCCGGCTGGGTGGCGTCCAGAAGCCGTGCTCTTTGAGCGCAGTGATACAGCTGATGGCGCCTCCGAGTAGTCGAGCGCGGCCGGTTTGGCCGATCGGTATTTCTGGGCAGGTGTACAGGCCACGTCTCACGCGGCGAATTGTGCCCACTTTTACTAGGCGGGTAAGCGCATTGGCCGGGATCCCGGCCTGGGCGAACTGGATCGTGCTCACTACGCCCGAGTGGCGATGAAAAAGTTCAAATAACTTCATGCGTAGCACAGTGGTTGCTTTCGCCGTGCACTGCTGGCGTCGGTGAGGTATCTGTGGATAGTTCGTCTTTGGTCGACCTGTTGATAAATGTTTCAGGGTGAGTTCAGCGGAACAATTTGGGTGCAGGATGTTGCTCAGCGCATCCTGGGGTCGAAATCTTCCGCTGAACTCACGGCGCCCCAAAACCGGCAGCCAAATGGCTGCATCCGGCAGGGAAAGTAGGCCAAATGTCTGCAAAATGTGGACAATTGGCGCCGGTTGACCGGAGTTGCTCGCAGCATCTGGCGCCGATACCGCCCGGCGCGTCACTATCGACACATGAACGACAACGAAGTCGCTCGACGTGCTCCCGAGCTTGACGAGACGAGTGCCAGCGCCGCCCACGAGATGATGCTGGCGCAGCTGCCAGGAGCGCAACCCACACAGCTCATCGCGCCCGACGGCACCCTGGCCGACCCAGAACTCGCCGGCGGGCTTGATCTGCCCGATGACGACACCCTGCTGCACGCCTACCGCCGCATGGTGATCGCCCGACGCTGGGACACTCAGGTCACCAAGCTCACCCGGCAGGGGAGGCTCGCGACCTTCCCCTCCGGGCTCGGCCAAGAAGCAAGCGAAATCGGGTCGGTGCTCGCAATCGAAGAGCACGACTGGATGTTCCCCACCTACCGCGACTCACTCGCCCTACTCACCCGCGGCATCGAACCCGGCGAGCTGCTGCCCTTTTTCCGTGGCGACTGGCATGTGGCCTACAACCCCTACGACCACAATGTGTCGAACCAGGCCACGCCACTCGCCACCCAAACCCTGCACGCGGTTGGGTTTGCACACGCCGAGCGGCTGCGCGGCCGCGACACCGTGGCACTCACCTACCTGGGCGACGGCGCCGCCAGCGAGGGCGACGCATTTGAAGCCCTCAATTTCGCCGCCACCTGGCAAACCCCCACCGTGTTTTTCGTACAAAACAACCAGTACGCCATCTCGGTACCCATCGAGCAGCAAACCCGCTCGCGCTCAATTGCCGACCGTGCCGCGGGGCTCGGAATGCCGGGCGAATGGGTCGACGGCAATGATGTGGCCGCGGTGCTTGCCGTGGTCGGTGAGGCCGTCGCCCGCGCCCGCCGGGGTGAGGGCCCGACTCTCATTGAGGCGCGCACTTACCGTCTCGAAGCCCACACCAATAGCGACGATCCCGGCCGCTATCGCACCGCCGACGAACAGGCTGCCTGGGAGAAGTTCTGCCCCATCAGCCGCCTGGCCACCTATTTGCGCGCCCGGGGCGTGCTCACCGATGAGATCGAAACCGAACTCACCGCCGAGGCCGAGGCGCTGGCCGCCGCCACCCGCGACGTCATGAACGACGAGCCCGAGCTCAACCCGCTCGAGCTGTTCGACCACGTCTATGCCGAACCCCGTGCTGCCTTGCAAGAACAGCGCCGAGCACTCGCGGCCGAGATGGTCGAGCGTGAAGACCTTAGCGACGAGCTGCGTGACGCGGCCCGCGCTGCCCTCGACGACCAGCCGGCACCGCCAACCGCAACTGTCGATGCATCCGAAACCGCACCGGCGCCCGTCGAAACTATGACCATGGCAGGTGCCCTGAACGCGGCCCTGGCCGACAGCCTTACAGCTGACGACAGCGTGGTCGTATACGGCGAGGATGTTGGCGCCCTCGGTGGCGTGTTCCGAGTCACCGACAAACTCGCCGCCGAGTTTGGGCCCGATCGGGTGTGGGACTCGCCGCTTGCCGAATCGGGCATCGTGGGCACCGCCATCGGTATGGCCATGGCGGGGATGCGGCCAGTGGTCGAAATGCAGTTCGACGCCTTCTCGTATCCATCGTTCGAGCAGGTGGTGTCGCATGTCGCCAAAATGCGCAACCGCACCCGCGGCAACGTTGCGCTGCCAATGGTGATTCGCATTCCAACCGCCGGTGCAATCGGCGGGGTAGAACACCACAGCGACTCATCCGAGGCCTATTGGGCGGCAACGCCCGGGTTGACCGTGATGCAGCCGGCCACACCGCAGGATGCATACACGATGCTGCGGCAGGCGATCGCCTCACCCGACCCGGTGATTTTTATGGAACCGAAGAGCCGCTACTGGATGCGTGGCGAAGTGCGCCGCGAAGGTAGCGCGCACGGCGCCAAAGTGGTGCGTGAGGGCACGGATGTGACGCTCATCGCCTACGGTGCGACGGTGCGCACGGCGCTCGCGGCCGCCGAATCGGGCGCTGCCGAGGGGCTGTCGATTGAGGTGATTGACCTGCGCACGCTCTCGCCGTTTGACGATGACACCGTGGCCGCATCGGTTAAAAAGACCTCGCGCGCCGCGGTGATCCACGAGGCAGCCCAGTTCGGCGGTTATGGCGCCGAGGTGGCCGCGCGCGTGAGCGAGCGCTGTTTTTATTGGCTGGATGCGCCGGTGCTGCGCATCACCGGGTTTGACGTGCCGTATCCGTCACCCAAGCTTGAAGAGTTTTACCTGCCGACGGCCGAGCGGGTGCTCGCCGCCCTCGACACCTGGGAGTGGTAACCGTGCTGGTTCGTGAGTTTTTGTTGCCGGACCTCGGCGAGGGACTGACCGAGGCAAAAATCGTCGAGTGGAAAATCGGCGTCGGGGATGCGGTAGAGATTGACCAGCCGATCGTCGATGTTGAGTCGGCGAAGGCGGTTGTGGAGCTGCCGGTGCCGTTTGCGGGCATCATCGAGTCGCTGTGCGGCGAACCCGGCGACACCATTGAGCTGGGCGATGTGCTGGTGCGGGTGCGTCAGATTTCCCCCGACGGCCGCGAGGCTGAGCTACCAGCGACCCAGCCAGATGCGGGTCGCGAGGTGGCCGAGCACCTTGCGGATGCTGATCCCGCCGATGCCGAGTCGTCGGAATATTCGGGTGCCGTGCTCACCGGCTACGGGCTGCACGAATCGAAGGCGCGGCTGCGGCGGCCCGAAGGCGGGCGGTTCCGGAACCGCGGCGCCGCGGCGACGGTGAGTTCAGCGGAAGATTTAGCGGCCAGGATGCCCCAGGGTGCATCGAAGCTGCTGGATCCGACCCGAAACTCACCGGTTATGTCGCCGCTGGTGCGTCGCGAGGCAAAAGCCGCCGGGTTTGATGCCCGTCACCTCGCCGGTTCGGGCCGCGGCGGGCTGGTGCTGCGCGCGGATGTGCGGGCGGCAATCGAGCAGCTCGGCGACACCGCAACGGCGGTGCCTGCCTGCGACCAGCGCGGCAGCGGCGAAAGCTGCGCGACCGGTGCCGGTGATCGGCGCATCCCCCTTGATGGGATGCGGCAGCTGGTCGCCGACCACATGGTCGAATCACACACGACCGTACCCAAGGCGACCATCTGGCTGGATGTGGATGCAACCCCGCTGCTCGAGCTGCGGCAGCAGCTGCAGACCGCCACCGATGAGCGGTTCAGCCTCACCACGCTGATCGCCCGTATCGTGGTGGCGGCGTTGCGCGAGCATCCCCGACTGAACTCGTCGTTTGACCCGCGCGAGGGCGTCATAGTGGAGCACAGCGCGATCAACCTGGGGCTGGCCGCGCAGACCCCGCGAGGCTTGATGGTGCCGGTTTTGCACGGGGTCGAAGGGCACACGCTGCGCGAGCTACGGGATGCAGTGGGCGAGTTGGTTGCCGAATCGAAGCGCGGCAATTTTTCGCCTGCGCAGCTTAGCGGCGGCACTTTTACGCTGAATAACTACGGCGGGTTCGGTGTGGATGGTGCCTCGCCGATCATCAACCTGCCACAGACCGCGATGCTCGGGCTCGGTCGGCTGAAAGAACGCCCGTGGGTGGTGGATGGTGAACTCACGGTGCGCCGGGTGATGACGGTGAGTTTTGTGTTCGACCACCGGGTGTGCGACGGGGATACGGCCAGTGCGTTTTTGACCTATGTGACCGACCGCATCGAAAACCCGGTGCTGCTGCACGCCGACCTGTAGGCGCGCTACACGAGCGACGGGAGCGCCACCGAGATGAGCAGCGCAAGAATCACGGTGTTGAACACGAACGCCAAGAGATTGTGCGCGGTGGCGACTCGTCGCAGTGCCGCTGTGCGGAGCTGGGCGCCGGCGAGGTTGTAGGCGGTCGACATTTGCAGCGAGAGAAACACCATGTCGGAGAACACCGGTGGTTCTTCGCCGAAGTCGTAGTGGAGCCTGCCGAGGGCCCATTCGCGCAGATAGCGCACCGCAAACGAGACGAGGATGAGCACCCAAGAGCAGGCAACCCCGGCGAGGGCCGCTACCGAGAGCAGCAGGTCGCCACGCAGCTGTGTCGAGCTCAGTAGCATCACCACGATTGCGAGCGAAACAAAAGCTGAACCGACTGCCTGGGCCACCTCGCCGGTCCCTCGGCGTCGCTGGTTGGCCAGTTCGGCTTCCGATCGAGGTGACGACCACGCGGCCACTTGGCTCAGCGCCGACCCCGAAAGTTTTCGAAAAGCGAACAGCGTGAGCGGCACATACACCAGCGTCGACACGATCATGATGACCGCGTAAATGTAGATGAGCTGCGTAAGGTAGCGGGGCATCCCCTCGGCGATATCGAAACGGATGCCCGTAAATACCGCCAGTGGCACGATCGCGAGCACCGCGGCGGCAGAGCTGAGATATTGCCGGGGAGTTTCTTTCGCGAGCCAGCGCGGTTTAACGCTCTGGCTGCTGCCGGTTAGCTGCCCGCCCGTGTCCGCCGTCGCCCTGTGGTGGGGACGGCGGACACGATGCGTGGGCCCGTTGCTATCAGACTCGGCAGCCAACGCACTCATCTTGCCGGTTCGGATGTCTACGGCTGGAGGCGGTTCGGGCCGCGGAACAGGTAGGTGACCTCGCGCAGGTTGGGCTGGTGGAGCATGAGCATCATCATGCGGGCAAGTCCCATACCGAAACCACCGTGCGGGGGTGCGCCGTAGCGGAAAAAGTCGAGGTAGAAGCCGAGCTCGTCTGCATCCATCCCCTTTTCGACAACCTGCTGCTCGAGCACATCGATGCGGTGCTCACGCTGCGCACCGGTGGAGATTTCGACGCCGTTCCAGATGAGGTCGTACGACTTCGTCAGGGATGCATCGTAGTCATGGCGCATGTGGTAGAACGGCCGGATCGAGGCGGGGTAGTCGGTGAGGAACACGAACTCGGAGTCATGCTCTTCGAGTGCCCAGCGGCCGATTTCGCGCTCGCCCTCGGGATCCATGTCGAGGTCTTGGCGTTCAAACTTGTGGCCGCGCGATTCGACAATTTTGCGGGCTTCGAGCAGCGGCACCCGCGGGATGGGGCCGGGAACCTTGATCTCGACACCGAACACGCGCTCGATATCATCGCCGTGCTTTTCTTTGACTGCGGTGAGGGCGGTGCGCAGGAGCTCTTCCTGCATCTGCATCACGTCTTCGTGCGAGTTGATCCACGAGACCTCGGCATCGACGCCGGTGAACTCAGTGGCGTGACGTGAAGTGAACGACGGGTCGGCGCGGAACACAGGACCAATTTCGAAGATTCGCCCGAAGCCGGCCGACTGCGCCATCTGCTTGAAAAACTGCGGTGATTGCGCGAGGTAGGCCTTGCGGTCGAAGTAGCCGACCTCGAATAGCTCGGCCTTGGTTTCGGATGCCGAGGCCATGAGTTTCGGGGTGAAAATTTCGATGTAGTCGTTCTCGATCCAGTACTGGCGCATCGCGTTAACGAACGTGGTCTGGACGCGGAACATGAGGTTATTGCGCTCGGTGCGCAGGTCGAGGAAGCGCCAGTCGAGACGCACATCGATGGCGGAATCGTCGGCGATCGGGGTTTCGGGGAGTGCCGCCGACTCAACCGTGATCGACGAGATCTTGACCTCGAGGCCGCCGAGCTTCACGCGCTCATCGTGCTTGAGATCGCCCTCGATGGTGAGCATGGTGCCCTTGGCGAGCGGCGAGATGACCTCGCTAATGTGCTCGCGATCTTCAGTGCGCGGGTTGACGAGCTGGCATGCGCCGGTCTCGTCGTGCAGCACAATGAACTGCACTTTTTTCTGGTCGCGGACGGTGTCAACCCATCCCTGAACCTTTACTGGGCCTTCTTCGAGGGCGGCAAGCGCCGAAATCACGGTACGTTCAGTCACGCACCTAAGCCTAGTGGTTGCATCTTGCCGTGAGCACAAAAGCTGGCGGCGCCGCGCGGGTGCGGGAAATGGCACCGCGCGTGACGCTCGGGTACACCGCGGATGCTCGGGTACACCGCAATAGCGGTGTCTCTGAGTCTTTTTGGTGTACCTCAGGCGGAACGGGTGCGCGTGGGCGGGCGCTAACGCGCGGCCACCAGCGGGATGCGCGGGGGATGCAGCGCGACGCTCGGGTACACCGCGGATGTTCGGGTACACCGCAGTGGCGGTGTCTCTGCGTGTTTTGGGTGTACCGCAGTGGCAGAAAGGTTGCAGAGTGCGGGCACTAGCGGGAAAAGCGCGAGTGGGATGCGCGCGGGGCTGCGCGAAGCGGCGAAATGCCGAAATGCCGAAATGCCGAAATGCCGAAATGCCGCTAGTAAACGGTGAGGCCGCGCTCGCGGAACTGCCCGCGCACCCGCTCGAGCAGCTCAAGCGAGGGCGGCTCAACACCCTCGAGCTGGTATTTGCGGCCGAGCCGCTTCCACTTGTCCGCACCCATCTGGTGAAACGGCAGCACCTCGGCACGCGAAAGCGTCGACCAGCGCGCCATGATGTCGGCCACACGCTCAACGTTGTCGAACGCATCCGTGTAGCCAGGAACCAGCACGAATCGGCCCCAGATCTCGGTGCCGCTCGCCGCGAGCCGGTCACCAAACTCGATGGTGGGCGCTAGCTGGCGTGAGGTGATGCGCTCGTAAGTGGCTTCATCCCCCGACTTCACGTCGAGCAGCACCAGGTCGATGTCTGCGAGCATCTCATCGGTGACATTGCGCCCCAAAAACCCGGATGTATCAATGGTGGTGTGCACTCCGAGCGCTTTTGCCTCGCGCAGCAGTCGAGCCGCAAACTGCGGCTGCTGCAGCACCTCACCACCCGAGAGCGTGATCCCGCCGCCGGTGGCATTGAACACGGTGCGGTAGCGTTTGACCAGGCTTACCAGCTCACCCAGCGCCACATCCTGCCCGTCTTTCGCGTACAGCGTGTCGGGGTTGTGGCAATAGAGACAGCGCAGCGGACATCCCGCGAAAAAGATCGTGAGCCGAGTTCCCGGCCCATCTACCGCGGTGACCAGCTCCCACGAGTGAACCGACCCGAGCTCACCAGCGCGGATCGTTGACAGCCGCTCATGCCGTTCAAGATCGAGGTCGTCAACGCCGTCAAGGCCCGCGCCAACGCGACGCGGGCCCTGCGGCAATTCAGTGATGTTGATGGCCACGAGCGAACCGATTAGGCGTGCTGGTGGAAGGTGCGGTTGAGCACGTCGCGCTGCTGCTCGGGAGTGAGCTTCACAAAGTTCACGGCATAACCCGAAACGCGCACCGTCAGGTTGGGGTATTTCTCGGGGTTCTCCATGGCGTCCTCGAGCGTGTTGCGGTTCAGCACGTTGATATTGGCGTGGTAGAGACCCGACTCCATATTGTTTTCAGCGCGGTTCGCGCGCATCGAGGCGAGTCGTTCATCAAAGCTTTTAACCGACATTGTTGATTCTCCTAATCCTGCATGACGAAGCCGGCGTCGAGGATGCCGACCAGGTTTTGTACGCGTTCGTCAGGGGTGCGTCCCAGCCCCTGCGGGGTGATGGTGTTGGTGAGTGAGATGCCGTCGAGGGCATCGTTGTAGTCGAGCTTGCCGACGCTGAGCATCGACGCGACCATGCCGTGCGTGTCCATGGCGTTCTCGGGGTTGGCGCCCGGCGAGAACGGGGTGCCGGCCACGTGCCCTGAGGGGAACGAACCGGTGTTCTTGCCGTACACAACATTCGAGGTGATGGTCAGCACCGACTGCGTGGGAATCGCATCGCGGTACATCGGCACCTCCTTGAGCTTGCTCATGATGGTGTGCACGACAGTGGCGGCAATATCGTCAGCCCGGTCATCATCGTTGCCGTACACCGGGAACTCTCCCTCAGTGATGTAGTCGACCACGAGCCCGGTTTCGTCACGCACGGGGGTGACCTTGGCGTACTTAATTGCCGCGAGCGAGTCGGCCACGATCGACAGGCCGGCGATACCGCATCCCATGGTGCGCACGATTTCGCTGTCGTGCAGCGCCATCTCGATGGCCTCGTAGGCGTAGCGGTCGTGGCAGTAGTGGATGATGTTGAGGGCCTCAACATAGGTGCCAATAACCCAGTCGAGCATGTGCTCATAGCGTTCCCACACATCGTCAAAGTCGAGCGGGCCGTCACCCTGCACCGGCTCGTAGCCCTCGACGATCTGCTTACCGCTCATCTCATCGCGACCGCCGTTAATGGCGTACAGCAGTGCCTTCGCGGCGTTGACGCGGGCGCCGAAAAACTGCATCTGGCGGCCCACACGCATGGGCGAGACGCAGCAGGCGATTGCCGCATCGTCACCCCACTGCTCGCGAATCTGACGATCGGATTCATACTGCAGCGACGAGGTTTCGATCGATACTTTCGAGCAAAAATCCTTGTACCCCTGGGGGAGGTCTGGGTCCCAGAAGATGGTGATGTTCGGTTCGGGTGCCGGGCCGAGGCTCATCAGCGTCTGCAGCAGCCGGAACGAGGTCTTGGAGACCAGCGAGCGGCCGTCCTCACCGAAACCGGCATCTGTCCAGGTGGCCCAGTAGGGGTCGCCCGAAAAGATTTGGTCATACGAAATGGTGCGCAGGAACCGCACGATGCGCAGCTTGATCACCAGCGCATCAATGATTTCCTGGGCTTCCGATTCGGTGAGGGTGCCCTCGGCGAAGTCACGCTCAAAGTAGATGTCAAAAAATGCCGAGAGGCGGCCGAACGACATCGCGGCCCCATCCTGGCTTTTTACCGCGGCGAGGTAGGCCATATAGGTCCACTGCACCGCTTCTTTAGCGTTTCGTGCCGGGCGGCCGAGCTCGAGCCCGTACATCTCGCCCAGGTGCAGCAGCTTTTTCAGCGCCTTGATCTGCTCGGAGTGCTCTTCGCGGTAGCGGGCCCAGTGTTCGCTGAACGGCTTGTCTGCCACCGCGTCTTTGGCGTGTTGTTTTTCTTCGATCAGCGCGTCAACACCGTAGAGCGCTACGCGGCGATAGTCACCGATGATGCGGCCGCGCCCGTAGGCGTCGGGCAGGCCGGTGATGATGTGCGAGCTGCGGGCGGCACGGATGCGCGGGGTGTAAATGTCAAAAACGGCATCGTTGTGTGTCTTGCGGTACCGGGTGAAGATGCGCTCGACATCGGGATTGACCTCTTTGCCCGCCTCTTCGATCGCGGTGCGAACCATGCGCCAACCGCCGAACGGCATCATGGCGCGTTTGAGGGGAACATCGGTTTGCAGACCGACGATCACGTCATCGTCCTCGCTGATGTAGCCAGCGGGGAACGCATCAATATCCGAAGGGGTGTCGGTGTCGACGTCGTAAACGCGCTTGCGGCGTTCAACCGACAGATAGTCGCGCTCGAGCGTGTCCCACACGCGCAGCGTCTTTTCGGTTGGCCCCTCGAGGAAACTCGCGTCGCCGTCGTAGGGCGTGTAGTTGCGCTGGATGAAATCGCGCACGTCGATCGACTCGTTCCAAACGCCCGGGGCGAAGCCTCGCCAGGCTGGTTCGGTGGTGATGTCGAGGTGAGAAAACTGCGGCTGAGTCATTGCATCACTACTCTCGTTGCGTCGTTGTGGATGCTCTGGATGGCCTCGTAAGCCCTCCGGCTCTAGTTTACGCGCTTACGGGCCGGAAATCCTTGGTAAAAAGGCGCCCCGAGCGGTGTGCATCGGATGCGTCGGCGGTGGCACATCTAGACTGCATCGGTATGCGAGAACAGCGGATTTTTTTGGTGCGTCACGGTGAGGTCGATAACCCCGACCACGTGCTGTACGAGCGGCTACCCGGCTATGGATTGAGCGATCGTGGCGCGGCCATGGCACAGCTGGCGGCCGACTACCTGGCTGGCGTCACCGAGAATCCGAAACTCGTGGTGTCGCCGCTGCAGCGCACCCGTGAGTCAATGGCGCCGATCGAACGCGCCTTCGGAGTGAGCGCTGAAGCAGATGAGCGGGTTATTGAACCGTGGAACCGGTTTGCCGGTACTCGCATCAGCACCGCGCTGAAATCGCCGCGCAATTGGCCACTGGTGCGCAACCCGCTGCGGCCGAGCTGGGGTGAGCCGTTTCGCAGCATTGCTGACCGGATGCTTACGGCACTGCGCGATCAGGCCGTCGCGGCTGCGGGGCGCGATGTTATCGTGGTTAGTCACCAACTGCCGATTTGGATGGTGCATCGCGCCGTAACACAGCAGCGGCTGGCACATCATCCGGGTCGCCGCCGCTGCGCGCTTTCGAGCGTGACGACGCTGCAGTACCACCCCGCCACCGACCTGCAGGAAATCGATTACTGCGAACCCGCAGCCGAACTGCTGGTTGGGGCCACTGACCTTGGAGCCGTGTGAACCGATACACCGCCCGCCGTATGAGCGCGGCAGCCGCCCTGCTGCTGGTCGCGGGAACGCTCGCTGGCTGTACGAATGACTCGCTCGCTGACAAGTACGCTGCTTCGGAAGAGCAGGGATATGTGGCCGGCGACGGTTCGTGGCAGGAGTTTGCTCCCGGCGAGCGTGCCGCACCGGTTGTGTATGGAGGCACCACCTCCGACGGCGCCACGATCTCGAGCGATGAGCTCGCCGGCGATGTGGTTGTGGTCAATTTTTGGTACGCCGCCTGCCCTCCCTGCCGGGCAGAAGCTGAAGATCTCGAGAAGGTGCATCAAAAATATGCCGAACAGCGGGTGCACTTCGTTGGGGTCAATGTCTACGACCAGGCCGAAACCATCAATTCGTTTAATAGCGAGTTTGGTGTGACTTACCCGTCGATCATTGATGTCAATGACGCCGAGGTGCGGCTCGCTTTCGCCGATAATGTGCCGCCGCAGGCGATCCCCTCAACCCTCGTGCTCGACCGCGAGGGGCGGGTGGCCGCGGTGATCCGCGGTGTTGCCGATCCGTCGGTGCTCGGGGCGATGATTGATCGGGTGCTCGAAGAAAACGCTGCTTGATGATTGAGGTTTTGGCTGCGTCGCCCGGCGAAATAATCGTCAGCGGGCAGCTTGTGGTGGCGCTTCCGCTGGCACTTTTGGCGGGATTGGTTTCGTTTGCATCCCCCTGCGTGCTGCCGGTGGTGCCGGCCTATCTGGGGCTGATTGGCGCAACCACCGAGGGTGCGGCCGCCGAGGGCGCGGTCGCGCGTGCGGCATCGGATGCAGACAACACCGGCGCTAAAAAAAGCGCCGCCAGCGCTGTGACGCAGCAGCGCCGCGACGGCGGCCGGGTGGTGCTCGGGTCGCTGCTATTTGTGCTCGGCTTTTCGGTGATCTACGTGATTACGGGGGCCGCTTTCGGGCAGCTCGGGGTGCTGTTTTTGCGCTGGCAAGATCCGATTACCCGGGTGCTGGGCGTTGTCGTCATGCTCATGGGTGTCGTATTTCTCGGCCTGGTGACCCCACTGCAGCGCACACTGCGATTGCGCGCCGCCCCCGCGGGGCTGCTGGGAGCGCCGCTATTGGGCATGGTGTTTGGGCTGGGCTGGGCGCCATGTTTGGGACCGACGCTCGTAGCCATCCAATCGCTGTCGTTTCAAGAGGCGTCTGCGTGGCGAGGCGCGCTGCTGGCCTTCGCCTACTGCCTGGGCTTGGGGGCGCCTTTTGTGCTGGCGGCTTTCGGCTGGCAGGCGGCGACCCGCTGGCTTGGCTGGCTGAAGCGGCATGTGCGCATCATCAATATCATCGGGGGTAGCATCCTGGTGCTCATCGGTCTGCTGATGGTGACCGGCGCCTGGAGTGCCCTCATCTCGCAACTCGGAGCAGTACTTCCCGGCTATGTCACACCAATCTGATTCCGCACCCGCTGTCGAACGCTCGGCCGCGAAATCTGCGCGAGCATCCCGCACGAACAATCCGCTGGTGCGCGGCTGGCGCAGTGCCTGGGCGTGGCTTACGAGCATGCGCACGGCACTCATTTTGCTGCTGATGCTGGCGGTTGCGGCGGTGCCCGGGTCGCTCGTGCCGCAGCGTTCGAGCGACCCGAATGGTGTCACCACCTGGTTTAACGACAAGCCCGAGATCGCAGCGCTGCTCGACAAATTGCAGTTGTTCAACGTCTACACATCGTGGTGGTTTTCGGCCATCTACGTGCTGCTTTTTGTGTCGCTGGTCGGCTGTATCGTGCCCCGGCTGGTGCACCACTGGAAGGCGCTGCGGTCGGCTCCGCCGCGCACCCCGGCACGGCTATCGCGCCTGGATGCGTATGCGACAGTGCGGCTGGATGAGCGCTGGGCCGGGCGCGAGGCCGAGATCGTCGCGGCGGCAAAAGAGGTATTGGGCCGGCGGCGCTATCGCGTTGCCGACTATGAGTCGCGCGGGACTGTTTCGGTGTCGGCAGAGCGCGGCTATTTGCGCGAGACCGGCAACCTGCTGTTTCACGGCGGGATGCTCGGGCTGATCGTGTCGGTCGGCTTGCTTTCTGGGTTCAACTGGCACGGCCAGCGGGTGCTGGTTGAGGGACAAACGTTCGTGAACGGCCTGGTGAGCTATTCATCCTTCAGCCCCGATCGTTTTTTTAGCCCCGACCAGCTGAAACCCTTTTCGTTGCGTCTCGAAAAACTTGACGTCACCTACGAAACTCAAGACCAAGAGCATCTGGGTCTACCGCTTGACTATGACGCGCATGTCACGGTGCAGCTGCCGGGTGAGGAGCCGAGCAAACACAACGTCAAGGTCAACTCGCCCCTGCGAATCGACGGCAACGATATTTATTTGCTCGCCAACGGTTATGCGCCCACCATCACGGTGCGCAACCCTGCCGGTGAGGTGGTTTTTCGCGACCCGATCGTGTTCATTCCGCAAGACCAGTTCCTCACCTCTACCGGTGTGGTGAAGGTGCCGGATGGACTTTCAGAGCAGGTGGGGATGCTCGGCTTTTTTTATCCGTCGGCTCACGAACTTGAGTCGGGTGCGTTCGCATCCGATCATCAAGACCTGCGCAACCCGCTGCTGACCCTCAATGTCTATACGGGTGATCTCGGTCTCGACACGGGAATGCCGGTGTCGGTGTATTCGCTCGACACCGAAAACCTCACGCCGATTGCCGCGCGCGATCTCGATGTGAAGCCGCTGCAATTGCATCCCGGTGAGACGGTCGAGCTGCCGAACGGGCTCGGCACCATCACGATGGATGCCGAGATTCACCGCTATGCCTCATTTGACGTGCACAGCGACCACACTCGCATTCCCGGCGGTATTTTTGTGGCGTTGAGCATCCTCGGGCTGATCGGTTCGCTGCTAGTGCCGCGTCGCCGTGTGTGGGTGGCGGCTCGTGAACACGAGGGTGGTGTGCTCGTCGAATATGCCGGGCTTGCCCGTGGTGAAGACCATCAGCTCGCTCGCGCGGTCAACTCACTCGTGGACGAGCACACGGCGGTGCTTGTATCCTGGAAGGCAGACTCTCGAAGGGATCCACAGTGACACAGGTGTTGTCGGACTGGTCGGACGTTTTCGTTTACATCGCAATGGCGGTGTACGCTGTGGCGTTCGTCACGTTCACGCTCGATTTTGCAATGCGCGGATCGAAGACCGCAGCCGCTGCGAAGCAGTCGTCGGCGGCAGGTGCCACGGCCCGCAAGCGTGAGCTCGTGGGCGCCGCAATTGCCGGCGGTTCGTCAGCCGCGAGCGACGCCGGTATCACGGTGGCAAAGCGTAACGATGCGAGCAGTGGTGTGAGTGCCAATCGCAGCGCTGAACCAATGTGGAAAGACTCCAAGTCGACCAAGCTGCTGCCGGTGGCGATGGTGCTCACCGTGGCCGCCTGGGTGCTGCACCTGGTGGGCGATGTGCTGCGCGGAATTGCCGCCGCACGAGTGCCGTGGGCCAATATGTACGAGTTTTGGCTCACCGCGACCCTGCTGATCGTGGCGGTGTTCCTGCTCGTGCAGCTGTGGCAAGACCTGCGGTTTTTGGGTGCGTTCATTACCGGATTCACCACACTGACTCTCGGCATCGCGCTCATCAGTTTTTATGTGCCGGTGGCGCCGCTGCAGCCGGCACTGCAGTCGGTGTGGCTGGTCATCCACGTGTTTGTGGCAACGCTATCAACCGGGTTTTTGGCGCTTGGGTTTTCGCTGTCGACGCTGCAGCTTTTCCAACATCGTCGTGAGGCGCGCGTGCGTAGCGGCCGTGTCAGTGGCGGCCCGCTGACCGCTCTGCCCACCAGTGTGCGGCTCGAAGACCTGGCCTTCCGCGTCAACGTGGTCGGCTTCATCCTGTGGACTTTTACGCTCGTGGCCGGTGCGATCTGGGCGGAGCGAGCCTGGGGCCGCCCGTGGGGCTGGGACACCAAGGAGGTGTGGACCTTCATCATCTGGGTGGTCTACGCCGGTTATCTGCACGCCCGCACCACGCACGGCTGGCGCGGCAAGCCATCTGCCTGGCTGTCGATCGTGGGCTTCCTCACGGTGCTATTCAATTTTGCAGTCGTGAACGTGTTCTTTAAAGGGCTGCACGCCTACAGCGGGCTCTAAATCACGTTCGGTCGCGCTACTCGGTCGCGGCGAGATGCTGATAGCAGCGCGTGATGCGCTCGCGCCACCACTGCTGCCGCTCGGGTGCGGCAGCATGCTCGGCCAGTAGTTCCGTGGAGGGCACGGCAGGCGCGAGCGAAATACGGCCGTTTTTGGGTACGCGGGGATGCTCGAGCACGTCGGCAGCAAATAACGACACGGTGCCGAGCCCGGCAGCAAATCGCGGTTCGGGCATGCGGGCAGCCAATTGGGCGCCCATCACCGTGCCAACCGAAGTCTCAAGCGCGCTCGAAACCGTGGCGCTGAGCCCGGCTTGTGCCACCACCTCTGCCGCACGGGCGATTCCACCCAGCGGCTGCACTTTTACCACCACGTGATCGGCCGCGCCCGCGCGAGCCACTGCGAGCGGATCACTCGCCTTGCGTACCGACTCGTCGGCGGCGATGCGCGTTGCGATACCGCGTTGGCACAGCCGGTCGCGCAATTGCGCGAGCTCGCTGACCGTGGCCACCGGCTGTTCGGCATATTCGAGATCGATGCCGGCTGCCGCGATGGCAACCAGCGCATCCTCTGCCGCATCCAGTGACCAGCCGCAATTCGCATCGATTCGTACGCGAGCGCCGGGCAGCGCATCCTGCACCGCCTCGAGTCGCGCGAGATCGTCGCGCAGCTGCTGGCCGGCCTCGGCAACTTTTACCTTGACCACCTCGCAGCTACCGAAGCGGGCCAGCAGCCGCGGCACCTCGGCTGCCGTGACCGCGGGCACGGTGGCATTCACGAGCACCGAACCCGACTCGAAACGCTGTAGCGCCGGGTCAAATCCGTATTCGAGCGCCGCCGCCAACCAGGTGGCCGCTTCGGGCACCTCATACTCGAGGAACGGCGAAAACTCTGACCACACCGGCTGCCCCGCCACCGTGGCGGTGCCGGCAAACAGTGCCGCTTCGCGGTGCGTCACGCCGCGGAACCGGGTGCGCAGCGGTAGCGAAACAATATGGGTGCGGGCGAGCAGCTCTGGCAGGTCGATCAGCATGCGAACTATACTTTCAAGGATGACAACGATCGACCAGGCAGCTGCCCAGCGGCGCCCACAGTACCGGCACGCAACCGAGGTGCCGGTGCCGGTGGCCGAGCAGCTGCTGAACCCGTTTAGCTGGCGAGTCGGTCACTGGGCGTTTTTCCTCGGCGTGATGACGATGGTCGCCGACATCATCGTGGCGCTGTATGTCTTCAACTTTTTTGGGCTCTCGCGCCAGTTTGAAATTTCAATGTGGCTGCTGGTCGCCGGGCTGCTTGGCTTCACCGCCATCACGCTGGCGCTGTATGCGGTGGTGTTCAACGCTGGCCGAGGCATCGGTATCGCGGCATTCCTGCTGAGTTTCTTTTTTGGTGCGGCACCGGCCTGGCTGGTCGGCAACACCATCTGGCAGCTGATCATTAACGGCGGCCAGCTGCCGTACGCTCCCATCGACTGGTAGCGGATGCGGTGGCGACTGCCGCTACGGTAGTTGCTATGGCGCATCCGGTTTCAGATACTTTTGACCCGACCCGCTGGCGCGAGGTTGATGGCTTCGATTTTGACGACATTACCTATCACCTCGACACTTCCGGTCGGGTGGTGCGAATCGCTTTTGACCGGCCCGAGGTGCGTAATGCGTTCCGCCCGCAAACAGTGGATGAGCTCTACCGGGCCCTCGATGACGCCCGCTGCAACCCCCGGGTGGGTGTGGTGCTGCTCACCGGGAACGGGCCGAGCCCGAAGGACGGCGGTTACGCGTTTTGCTCGGGCGGTGACCAGCGCATCCGCGGCCGTGACGGCTACCGCTACGCCGACGGCGACACCGCTGACTCGATCGATGCCGCCCGCTCGGGGCGCCTCCACATTCTCGAGGTGCAGCGGCTGATTCGCACGATGCCGAAGGTCGTCATCTCGGTGGTGAACGGATGGGCCGCCGGCGGCGGGCACTCGCTGTATGTGGTGACCGATCTGACCATCGCATCTCGCGAGCACGCGCGTTTTAAGCAGACAGACGCCGATGTGGGGTCGTTCGATGCGGGCTACGGCTCGGCCTATTTTGCCAAGCAGGTGGGGCAAAAATTTGCCCGCGAGGCGTTTTTCTTGGCCGAAACCTATGATGCCCAGCGTGCCTACGAGATGGGTGCGGTCAACCGGGTCGTGCCGCATGCCGAGCTCGAAACCGAGGCATTGAAAATGGCGCACACCATCCTGGGCAAGTCGCCGACGGCCATTCGGATGCTGAAATTTGCGTTCAACCTCACCGATGACGGGCTGATGGGCCAGCAGGTGTTTGCCGGTGAGGCGACGCGCCTGGCCTATGGCACCGACGAGGCGGTGGAGGGGCGCGACTCGTTCCTCGAAAAGCGTGACCCCGACTGGTCGCCGTACCCCTGGCACTTCTAGTGCTCGGCGAATCTGCAATGATCGGCGAGCCGCCGGCGCTACGCGAAATCGACTCGCGAGACGTCGCCGCGGTGTTTGCCGCGCTGCGGGAAGCGCTTGCCGGCGGTGCGCCGGTGCTGCCACGCGACCGGAGCGCGGCGACTTCCGATGCGGTGACTTCCGGCGCGGATGCATCCGCCAGCAGTGCCGATCCGGCCGCCGGTGATATTGGCCTGGTGATTGAAACCAGTGGCTCAACCGGCACACCCAAGCGCGTCGCGCTGAGCGCGGCAGCGTTACGAGCCAGCGCCGCAGCAACCTATCGCTGGTGTGATGCGCGCGCAGGCAAGGTGCCAGAATCGCGACAGTGGCTGCTGTGCCTGCCCACCCACTACATCGCCGGGGCCCAGGTGCTGGTGCGTTCCATCCTCGCCAAAACGCAGCCCGTGGTGCTCGAGGGCAGGTTCACCGCCGACGCATTTGTGGCCGCCGCCAAGCGGCTCACCGCAGCCGCACGCTATACGAGTCTCGTGCCGGTGCAGCTGCAGCGGCTACTCGGCGCAGCTGCCGACAACACGATGTTTGCGGCTGAAATCGACCGGGTGATGCAACGCTTTAGCGCGGTGCTCGTTGGCGGGCAGCAAACCCCGCCCGCGCAGCTTGTCGCGGCCCGTGATCGCGGCTGGCCGGTGGTGACCACCTACGGTGCCAGCGAAACCGCCGGCGGTTGTGTCTATAACGGCGAGGCGCTTCCTGGCGTGCGGGTGCGCGAAGTTGACGGCGAAATTTGGCTCGGTGGCGATCAGCTCGCGCTCGGCTATCTCGGTGACCCCGGGCGGCAGGCCCGCAGCTTTGTGACTGTCGACGGTGTGCGCTGGTACCGCACGAGCGATCACGGCACGGTTAGGGATGCATCCGGATGCCAGCGGGTGCGGGTAACGGGACGTATCGACCAGGTGATTATTTCGGGTGGCGAAAAAGTGCATCTCGGCGCGGTCGAACGTGCCGTGCAGACCGTGCCGGGATTTGAGCAGGCGGTTGCGGTACCGGCCCCGCATCCCGAATGGGGCCAGTCGGTAGCAATTGTGGTGCCAAACCCGGCTGCTGTTGCGGCAACGAGCGCATCCGTGCCGACTCCGGTGCGGGATGCCTGTGTGCCGCTCGGGCGGGCCGCGCGAGCAGCGTTGCTGGTTGAAATACCCGAGCTGCCGCGGCTGAGTAGCGGCAAACCCGATCGCCGGACGCTTGAACAAATCGCAGCCGAGCACACCCATTTTTGTGACTGAGTGCGACAATCGTTGCCGTGAGTAAACGCAGCCAGCAAAACAAGCACAATCCCACCCAGCGCAAACGCCACGTCGAAAAGGCGGCCGAGCAGGGCCCGGTAACGATCGACGATTGGATCGAGGGCGCCCGGCTGCGAACCCTCCCACTGGCCGCCGTGCCCGTGCTGCTCGGCACGGCCGCGGCACTGGCAGCTGCCCCCGGCGAATATCACTGGGTGCGCGCGCTGGCGGCGCTCGCGGTGGCGCTGCTGCTGCAAATTGGGGTGAACTACGCCAACGACTATTCCGACGGTATCCGCGGCACCGACGACTATCGGCAGGGGCCCCCGCGGCTGACCGGTTCGGGGCGCGTTGAGCCGAAACTCGTGCGCAATGTGGCATTTGGATGCTTCGCGGCAGCCGCGCTGGTTGGTATCGCCCTGTGCGTGGTGACCGGGCAGTGGTGGCTGCTCGCGGTGGGTGCGGTGTGCATCCTGGCGGCCTGGTTTTACACCGGCGGCAAGCATCCCTATGGCTATTACGGGCTCGGCGAGGTGTTCGTATTTGTCTTTTTCGGCCTGGTGGCAACTGTCGGTACCACCTATGTGCAGATTCTTGTCGTGCCCGAAGACACCTGGATTTTGGCGGCCGCGGCGGGCTTTTTTTCGTGCGCCGTGCTGATGATCAACAATGTGCGCGATATTGAGCAGGATGCGGTTGCGGGCAAGCGCACGCTGGCGGTGCTAATCGGGGATATTCCGGCGCGCATCACTTTTGCGGTGCTGACGGTGCTGCCGTTTGCCGCGACCGTGATGTTCGGGCTGCTCTACCCCCGGGTGTATCTGTCGCTGTTTTCGCTGCTGATCCTCATCCCGGCGATCATCATTGGCCTCACCGGTCGCTCGCCGCGCGAGCTCGTGTTGGCGCTCAAGCTCACCTCGTTGGGGTCGCTCGTGTGGGCGATCCTGATGGCGATCGGCATCGTGGTGCCGTTCATGCAGTTCGCGCCGACGCCGTACTAGCGATCGTTATCGGTGGCCGGGCCCTCGTCGGTGGCCGAGGTCTCGTCGGTGGTCGGGCCCTCGTCGGTGGCCGAGCCCTCGTCTGCCGCGGCAGGGGGAGTGGTCGCCGCCGATTCGGCCTGAGCCGCTTCGTACTCATCGAGCAGCGCATCCTCTTCAGTATCGATCGGTGCCCGGTGGTCGGCTTTTTCGGCTCGGCGAGCGGCCATCTGCTCGGCCATCACCGCGCGGTGCTTCGACAAAAAAATCTGTGAAATGCTCGCGCTCACCACGGCGCCCACCGCGATGCCGACCAGCCAGTTCCACTGCCAATCGGGCAGGATGAGCATGATTGCAACGAACGGCACGACAAAGCTGCCCAGTCGGGTGAGGGTGTAGATAATCCAAGCGCGGGTCGCGGTCATGCCGGCAAGTCTACGCGGCCGGGTCAGTGCGCGGCCGCCCAGGCCGGCCGGCCTGGCAAATGAACGGCCGACCGGGGCGCAGGTATGACGGATGCATCCAGGCGGGTGCTCGTAGACTGGCGGTATGTCTCGTGCTCTCATTGTGGTTGCCGTTGTGGTCACCGTCTTGACGGTGTACTCAATCGTCGACTGCGCCATGACCGATGCACGTCGCACCAGGGTGTTTCAGAAGCCGATCTGGCTGGTTGTCATCCTGTTTTTGCCGGTCGTGGGTGCGCTGCTGTGGATGTTCATGGGTAAACAGTCTGCCGACACGGGCGCACAGCCGGTGGTGCCGGATGAAGACATCGCCTATCTCGACCAGCTGCGTCGCGACACCGAGCACGATGCGCGTATCCGTGACCTTGAAGAGCAGATGCGCCAGCTCGACGCCGAAATCGAGCAGGCTCGACGCGACACCATGAAAAATCACCCCTCAAATATGGATCAGCAGCCCAGCGATGACGAAGAGGGCCATGGCGACGCGGGTGACGAGGCCAAACGCCAATGACGGTTCCTGCCGTTGCCGCTGCGGTGGCGCTGCTCACCGCGGCCACCGATCAGGTGCATGATGTGGTGGTCTGTCCGGGGTCGCGGTCACAGGCTTTTGCGCTGGTCGCCGCCAAACTCGAACAGCTCGGTACGATCCGCCTGCACGTGCGCCTGGATGAGCGGTCGGCGGCGTTTTTTGCGCTCGGGCTCGCCCGCGAATCACAGCGGCCGGTGCCGGTGATCGTCACCTCTGGTACGGCCGTTGCCAATCTGCATCCGGCGATGCTCGAGGCCCACCACGCCGGGGTGCCGCTGGTGGCTATCACCGCCGACCGGCCCGCCGAACTCGTCGGTACGGGAGCCAACCAGACAACCACCCAGCCCGGTATTTTTGGTCCGCTGCTCCCCACGCGATCGCTCGCGGCACCGAGCGAAGCTGACGCAGCCGACGACTTTGCCGACTGGCGGGTGCTGGGCGAACAAATCGCCAGCACCCGCATCCCGTTGCACTGCAATCTCGCGATGCGCGAACCGCTCTCGGGGGCAATTCCCGAGCTGTCGACCCCCAACCGGTTCCGTGGCACCGCCGAACCGGCCGCGCACGATCTTCCCGAAGACGGTGACCGCCGCATCCACTTTGGCACCGGGCCGCGCGGGCTCAGCAACAAACTGGCCGCTGCCATCACCCGTGAGCTGGCGCACGGCTCTGCAAACCGCTCGCCAGCGACTGCCTCCGAAACTCAGCCTGTCTCTGAACGTCAGCCCGACCCCGAACGCATCCTCGAAATTGATCCGGTTGACTACCCGCGCGCAATCGTAATCGCCGGCGACCGGGCCGGTGCCGAAGCCGAACAGGCTGCCCGCAAGGGCGGCTGGCCGCTCATCGCTGAGGTGTCGAGCGGTGCCCGATTTGGTCGCAACGTGGTGGTTGCCTACCGTGATCTGCTCGGCGCCAACAGCCCGATTCCGGGGCTGCGCGACAGCATCGACCTGGTGATCGTTTATGGGCATCCCACTCTCAGCCGCGAAACCAATGCGCTCGTACAGCGCCCCGGCGTGCGCGTGGTGGTGGTAGACGACCCGGCGGTGCCACCACTGCGACCGGGCGGTGAAGAACATATTGACCTGCTGCGGGTAACCGCCTTCGCGGCAACCCGGTTGCTTTCGCGCGGCGAGGCGATGGAGCTGCGGGCCGAGGCCGATGAGTGGCTGCAGGGCTGGCTGCACGCATCCCGCGAACTCGAACTCGCCCGCGACACCGACCCCGAAGCGCCGGATATTGCCGCTTCGCGCAGCAGCGATTCGCGCGAGCGGGCGCGCTTTGGCCGTGCCGAGCTCGCGGTGTCTCGCGAACCGGTGCACCGCCGGATGCTGGCGGATGCGGTGTGGCGGGTCACCTGGCCGCACGACCGGTTGGTGGTGGCGGCCTCGCGGCTGATTCGCGATCTCGACGCTCAGGTGCCGGGTAAGCGCATCCGAGTGCACGCCAATCGCGGGCTCGCCGGTATCGACGGCACGATTGCCACCGCGCTCGGGGTGGCGACGGCTAGCCAATTCGGTGGCGACGAACGCGCTGCGACCGGCACCACTCGGCTGCTGATCGGCGATATCGCCTTTGCCCACGACGCTTCGTCGCTGCTCATAGGTCAGGGTGGCGAGCCTGCGCCGCGGATTCAGATCATCGTCGGCGTTGATGGCGGCGGTAGCCTGTTCGACAGTCTCGAGGTGCATAAAACTGCCGAGGCCGCGGCCTACGAGCGGGTGCAATTCACGCCGCTCACTCTTGATATTGAGGCAGTTGCCAGGGCCTACGGCTGGGAATACGAATTCGCCGATACCCGCGGCACGCTCGAAGCAGCGTTGACCGATCAGCGCTCCGCCCGCAAAATTATCGCCGTGCCGCTGCCGCGCTAGCTGTACTGACCGGGCACGTTGATCAAGTTTGCTGAATCAGCAAGAACAGTTGCTGGTTCTTTTGGTCGTGTGCGGTAATGGAACTGTCTACGAGAGGTGCAGGTCATGCGTATCGGTGTCGGAGAACTTGTCCAAGCTGCTGCTGTCGGCGTGGGAGCAACCATCGTGATGGACGGGGTGGCGGAGATGCTGCGCCGTACTCGTGGCTCCAGGTCATTGGACTACGCGATGGTTGGTCGATGGCTTGGGCACATGCCCGCCGGTGTCTTCCGGCACGATCCGATCATGGCAGCCGAGCCCGTCCCTCACGAGAAGGAGTTGGGCTGGGCGGCCCATTACGCCATCGGGACGGGCTTCGCCGTTGCGCTGGCCGCCGCTGATCCAGGCTGGCTCGAGCGGCCGCGTTTCATACCCGCGGTAGCATGGGGACTGGCCACGCTGGGGGCGCCTTGGCTGCTCATGCAGCCTTGTTTCGGGATGGGCGTGGCGGCGGCCAAGACCCCCAATCCCAAGCAAGCACGGCTCGGCAGCCTGCGCGCCCACACTTCCTACGGAGTGGGCATCTGGCTGTCAGGGCAGCTCGTCCACGCGGTTGTGCATCGCCGTGCCTGAGTTGGCCTCCACCGAGCCAGCGAGGTGGATTCTCTGCCCTTGGAGTCCCAGCAGGCTGAGGACCTCCACGGCCGATGTCCCAGTGCTACCGAACCAGTGCGGTGTGGTGGTGTCGAACTCAGCTGCCTGTCCCACCGTGAGTAACACGTCATGGTCCCCGACTATGAGCCGTAGTTCGCCAGACAGAACGTAAAGCCATTCGTAGCCATCGTGTCGGCGAAGGGCGGGCGTCGACTTCGTGCTGGGAATCACCATCTTCAGCGCTTGCTGCGGGCCCGGGAAGTGCGTCAGAGGCACCACCGTCATGCCGTTGCGCCGTAGAGGACGCGGATAGACCCGTGGATCTCCCACTGGCGGGGCTCCCACCAGATCGTCCAGGGGTAGGTCATACAGGGCGGACAACGCGAGCAGCAGCTCCAGTGTGGGTCTCCGGCCCCCTGATTCCAGTCGTGACAATGTCGAGGCCGACAAGCCTGTTGCCTCGGCCACGTCGCCCAACGTCAGGTCACGCGACAGGCGGATGCTCCGCAGCCGAGGACCGACTCCTTTGAGGACTTCATCCATCACCAGACCTCCTACTCATTCCCCCGAGGACACCGTGTCACACGCCAACGCCGCACTCACCCTACGGCATCGACTGATCGTCGGTCGCCTCGTCGTCGACGAGGGCTGGCCCATCAGCGAGGTCTCCTGGCCGACCGTGAAGCGCTGGGCAGAGCGCTACCGCACCGGCGAGTCCATGCAGGACCGTTCCTCGCGCCCACACCACTCGCCCAACAAGACCGATACGAAGACGACGAAGCGCTGCATCCAGCTGCGGCTCCGCTTGAGGGAAGGTCCCGTGCAGTTGGCCTGTCGGCTGGGGATCGCGCCGTCGACGGTTCATCGGATCCTGACCGACGCCCACCTGAACCGGCTGTCCCATGTTGATCGCGCCACCGGTGAGCCGGTCCGTCGCTACGAGCACGACCATCCCGGCGCGATGCTCCATGTCGACGTGAAGAAGCTCGGCAACATCCCCGACGGCGGAGGCTGGCGCTACGTCGGCCGACGACAAGGCGAGAAGAACCGAGCCGCCACCCCCGACAAACCCAGAAACAAGTACCGGGACCCGTTGATGGGCAAGGCCTTTGTCCACACTGTCATCGACGACCACTCCCGCGTGGCCTACGCCGAGATCCACGACGACGAAATCTCGATCACCGCCACAGCGGTCCTGGTGCGGGCTGTCGAGTGGTTCAACGCCCGCGGCATCACCGTCGAGCGCGTCCTGTCCGACAACGGTGGCGCCTACCGCTCACACCTGTGGCGAGACACCTGTGCCGAGCTCGGGATCAAGCACAAGCGCACCCGTCCGTATCGGCCGCAGACCAACGGCAAGATCGAGAGATTCCACCGGACCTTGGCCGACGGCTGGGCCTATGCCCGCTGCTACACCTCCGAGGCCGAACGCCGCGGAGAACTCGACGGCTGGCTGCACTACTACGACCACCACCGGCCACACACAGCCTGCGGCAACCAGCCGCCCTTCTCACGATTAACCAACGTCCCCGGCCAGTACAGCTAGCGACCCTTTTCGTCGCCAGGCTGGCCGGTGACCGGCGATTTAGAATCGCAGGGTGGCTAAGAAAAAAGGTATGGATGTTCCCGTCGATCTTTCGCAGCTGCGCGAGCTCGAGGTGGGAGCCGGCTTCCGTCTGGCCGATATCGACCCGAACTCGACTCCGGGGTTCACCGGGGCCGATGCCAAGCTCGAGGGGCAGCAATTGTTCAGCGCCCGGGATGCCGAGATGGCTGACCTGCAGGAACGCATGTATGCGCGCGCCCGTGCGGGGCTTGACGATGCCCCGAGCCTGCTCGTGGTGTTGCAGGGTATGGATGCGGCCGGCAAGGGCGGCATTGTGCGGCACGTGTTCGGATCGGTTGATCCGCAGGGGCTGCAGATCGCCTCGTTCAAGGCTCCCACTGAGGAAGAACTGCAGCACGATTTTCTTTGGCGCATCCGTAAACAGCTCCCGAAGCCCGGTCGCATCGGGGTGTTTGACCGCTCGCACTACGAGGATGTGCTGGTGCAGCGGGTGCACCAGTATGCGCCCGCTGAGGAAATCGATCGCCGCTACGGCGCCATCGTGAAATTTGAGCGCGAGCTGGTCGACTCGGGCACCCGGGTGCTCAAATTCATGCTGCACATCGACCGGGATGAGCAAGCCGAGCGGATGCTCGAGCGTATCGACCGCCCAGATAAGCACTGGAAGTACAACCCGGGTGATATTGATGAGCGCGCCCGCTGGGATGAATACGCCGAGGCCTATCAGATCGCGCTTGAGCGCACCTCAACACCGGTTGCGCCCTGGTTCGTGATTCCGGCCAATAAAAAGTGGTACGCGCGCCTGGCGGTAAAAAGCATCGTGCAGCACGAGCTGCGCCGAATCGATCCGCAGTGGCCCGCAGCGAGCTTCGACCAAGAAACTGAGCGGCAGCGGCTGGCGCAGTCGTAGCCCGCGGCCGCTAGTGACCGGCGTTAGCGTTCAGTTTCGAGCGCAGTCCGAACCGGTGCGAGTTTTACCTCGGTTTCGAGCCACTCGTCATCGGGTTGGGATGCGGCCATAATCCCGCCACCCGCGAAAGCAACCACTTCGCCATCGTCGGCAAATTGTGCACCGCGTAGCGCCACCACCCACTCGCCGTCACCAGCGGCCGACACCCAACCGGTGGGCCCGGCGTAGCGGCCGCGGTCGCATCCTTCAAGTTCCCGGATGGCGTCCATGGCCGCGGCGGTGGGCGTACCACCCACGGCGGCGGTGGGATGCAGTGCCTCAACCAGGTCGAGCGGGCTCGCGCCCGCGGGCATCCGGCCGCGCAGATCGCTCGCCAGATGCCACACATTTGGCAGCTGCAAAAGGAACGGTTCGGGGGATGCGGTGAGCCCGCCCGCGGGGTCGTCATGCGAGTCGAGCCGGCCGAGCGAGGCGAGTGCCGATTCGACCGCAAAGCGGTGTTCGGCACGGTTTTTTGCCGATACTCGCAGGGCTTCACGAGCCGCCGCATCCGAACCCGCGTCACTACCGCGCGGTGTGGTGCCGGCGAGCACCCGCGCGGCCACCTCGCCATCGAGCACCCGCACGAGCATTTCGGGGCTGGCGCCAATCATCCCGGCGACCGCGTAAATCCAGGTGTCGCCGTAGTTTTTTTCGAGCCGATAGAGCAGGTGGCGCAGATCGGCATCGGGGCGGATGCGCCCGGTTGCTCGGCGTGCCACCACCACCTTTTGCAGCTGGCCGCGGCGGATGCGGGCGATGGCATCGGCAACCGCGGCGTAGTGCCGTTCGCGTTCACCGCTCGGAGCTACGAGATCACAGCGCGGATCGGGGCCGAGCGGCTGTGCCGGCGCCGCGATCGTGTGCGCTGGAGCACCCGCGGTGCTGATCCGCGTGATAAAAGCGCGGCCACCGCGCAGACCAACAATGGTTTCGGGCACCACCACATGCGATGGTGCGGCATCGCGGTCGTCAAAGTTGAACGAACCGAACGCCACCATGCCGCTACCGGGCAGCCGCACCGAATCATCAACGCTCGCGGCTGCGGTGAGTTTCGCAAACCACTGCCGGGCCTGCGACACCTGGCCATTCGATGAAAACTCGGCGCGCACCGCAACGCCGCGGCCCACCAGCCCCTCGCCGCGCCGCACCATCACCAGTGGGTGCCGTGCATCCGCAAATTGCAGGAGCTCGGCCGGCGAATCAATTGGCCGCGACACAACGCGCAGCTGCGGTAGCTCATCCATCGCCTTCTAGAGTATCGGCGGACGACCGTCACTCAGCACCCGGTTCGCAAGCGGCTTAGCTGCACGCCGGGCAAGCGCCCGCGCGGACACGTAGGATAGACAGCATGCATCACGTCGATCTTGAGAAACGGCCGGACGAAGTCTCGGCGATGTTTGACCGCGTCTCGACTCGATACGACCTCACCAATGACGTGCTCAGTCTCGGCGTCACCCCCTATTGGCGGCGCCGCACCCGCGAAGCGATCGACCCGAAACCGGGCGACCTCATCCTCGACGTTGCCGCGGGAACGGGCACTGTGTCGCGCATCCTCGCCGATTTTGGTGCCTCGGTGGTTGCGCTCGACTTTTCGGCCGGCATGATCCACGAGGCACGTCGTCGGCACGGCGGCCACCCGCTAATTGAATTTTTGCAGGGTGACGCCACACAGCTGCCCTTCGACAACAACACTTTCGACACCACCACGGTGAGCTTCGGGCTGCGCAATGTGCAAGAACCAAAACGCGCGCTGGCCGAGATGCACCGGGTCACCAAGCCCGGCGGCAAGATCGTCATCTGCGAGTTTTCGACCCCCACGAATCCGGTCTTTGGAAATCTCTACGACTGGTATATGACCACCGTGCGCCCCGTCGTCGTGAACCTCGTTTCGAGCGATCCGGAAGCCTACGAATATCTTTTTGACTCGATCAAGGCGTGGCCCGATCAGCGTGAACTTGCAGGCTGGTTGCGAGCAGCTGGCTACCAAAAAGTTGCCCACCGCAACCTCGCCTACGGAATTGCCGCACTGCACCGCGGCGTGAAGCCCACCAACCGCAGCGAGGAGCCCACCGAGTGACTCACACTTCAGCGGCACGCCGTCCCGCACACAGCACCGTAGGGGCAGGGTTTGCCAAGCAGCTTTTCGCAAAACCTGCCGAACGGCGACTCAAAGCGACGCTCGATGCCGGGCTGGAACGCGTCGAACAGGTTTTGAAAGAAGAGGTGCGGTTCGCCGACGAGGTGGCGCAGGTAACCGCCACCTATTTGCTCAACGCGGGCGGTAAACGACTGCGGCCGATGCTGCTACTGCTTACCGCACAACTGGGGCCAGAACCGGCCACCCCGGAAATCGACCGGGCCGCTGCAGCGATCGAAATCACGCATCTGGCATCGCTCTATCACGACGATGTCATGGATGAGGCGACCCTGCGTCGCGGAGTGACCGCCGCGCATCTGCGCTGGTCGAACTCCACCGCGATTCTCGCCGGTGATCTGCTCTTCGCCCGCTCATCACAAATTTTTTCGACACTTGGCACCGAGGCAGTCCAGTTGCAGGCAGAGGTGTTTGAACGCCTCGTGCTCGGGCAGATGCGCGAAACTATCGGTCCGCGTGAGGGTGAAGATCGCATCGCCCACTACCTGCAGGTGCTCGCCGACAAGACCGGCTCGCTCATCTCGGCGGCGGCACGCCTGGGCGTCATGCTCTCGGGAGCACCACGCGAATACGAGGCAGCGATGCACAGCTTCGGTGAGAGCGTGGGCATCGCCTTCCAACTGGTCGATGATGTCATCGACCTGTCACCAGAGAGCGACAAAACCGGCAAACTCGCCGGCACCGACCTGCGCGCCGGGGTTGAAACGCTGCCCGTACTGCTGCTTGAAAAATACAGTGAAGCGGGGGATGCAGCGGCAACCGATCTGCTGCACCGCATCCGCACCCGCGTCGCCGGCACCGCGCCCGGAAGCGCCGACCCGACGCTCTCGCGCTGCGACGCCGTCGAATCAGACCCCGCAGAGGTGGATGCGATCGTCGCCGAACTGCGCAATCACGCCGTCACCGCCGAAACCATCGAGGCCGCACACGAATATGTGCGCCGCGCGGTCGACGCACTCGACCAGCTGCCAGACGGTGTGGTGCGCGAGGCGCTGCGGGAATTCGCCCGGCGCCTGGTCGAACGAGACTTTTAGGGTGTCGCCCCGGTAGACCCGGGATGCGACCCACATGAATTACAAACGCACTGAAAGGGAAAGACAGTGGCAACGCTTCGAGTAGCTGTAGTTGGTGCCGGCCCCGCTGGGATTTATGCCAGCGACATCCTGCTGAAGGAGGCCGAAGGCAAGCACGAGGTATCGATCGACCTGTTCGACCGTCTCCCCGCACCCTACGGCCTGGTTCGCTACGGTGTCGCCCCCGACCATCCGCGTATCAAGGGCGTGGTGAACGGGCTGCGCGAGGTGCTCGACACCGGTCGCATCCGGATTTTTGGCAACGTCGATTTTGGTACCGACCTCACCCTCGATGATCTGCGCAGCCGCTACCACGCGGTGATTTTTGCCACCGGCGCCAGCCGCGACGCGCACCTCGATATTCCCGGAATTGAAGCCGAGGGTTCATTCGGCGCCGCCGATTTTGTGCACTGGTATGACGCACACCCCGACCACCCGCGCGATTGGCCGCTCGACAGTGAATCGGTGGCCGTGATCGGTAACGGCAATGTGGCGCTCGACGTGGCTCGCATGCTTGCCAAGCATCCTGACGACCTCATGCCCACCGAAATTCCCGCAAACGTTGAGGCGGGCCTGCGCGCATCCAAGGTCACCGATGTGCACGTTTTTGGTCGCCGCGGACCGCTGCAGGTGAAGTTCACGCCGCTTGAGCTGCGTGAACTCGGCGAAGTGCCCGATGTTGACGTGATTATTGACGAGGCCGATTTTGATCGCGACCCCGAAGCCGACGCCGAATCGCTCAAAAACAAGCAGCGCCTGGTGATCAACCGCATCTTCGGGCAGTGGCGTGAGCGAGCGAACGAACCGCGCACGGCATCGCGCCGACTGCACCTGCATTTTTGGGCCAAACCCAGTGAGGTGCTCACCGATGAAAACGGTCGCGTGCGCGCACTGCGCGTAGAGCGCAACAACCCCAACGGTGACGGCGGTGTCATGGGCTCGGGAGAGTTCACCGAAGTGCCCGTGGGGCAGATCTACCGCGCGGTCGGCTACTTTGGTTCGCCGCTGGATGAAGTTCCCTTCGACGAGACCCGCGGTGTGATCCCCAACGAGGGCGGCGTTGTCATCGACGCGGCCGGCGAAAAAGTGCCGGGGCTGTACGCAACTGGCTGGATCAAGCGCGGCCCGGTGGGGCTTATCGGCCACACCAAATCGGATGCAAAAGAAACGATCGCGAACCTGCTCGGTGGCCCCGAACACTGGTGGCAGCCGGCCGACACCGATACCGAATCGATCGTCAAACTGCTTGCCGAACGCAATGTGCCGGTGACCGATCTCGACGGTTGGCACCGGCTAGATGCACACGAACGTCAGCTCGGTGAAGCGGCGGGCCGCGAGCGCATCAAGGTGGTTGATCGCGACGAGATGACCCGCATTTCACGCGGCGAATAGCGCCGGACGCTACGGCGAATGGTGCTTACTGCACCACCGAAGTGAGCCGGCACAGATCGTCAATCGCCACCTGCATCCGCCCGCGGGTGAGCCACTCATCGAGGGTGAGCTGGCGCGACTTGGCAAAATATTCCCGCTCGACCGCCGATAGTTCGCTAGCGAATTGTTTGCCGTAGACGATCAGCATGAGTTCGGCGTTCAGTGTGAACGAACGCATGTCCATATTTGACGACCCCACCATCGATACCTCACCGTCGACGGTGAGGTATTTCGAGTGCAGCACATACGGCTGTTCGTACAGCCAGATCTGCACCCCCGAGCGCAGCAGCGCCTCGTAGTACGACTGCTGGGCGTGCTGGGTAAAGAAATGGTTGCCGCGTTCGGAGACAAACAGCACCACCTCGATACCGCGCTGCGCCGCAGTGGTGAGGGCGTAGAGCATAGAGTCGTCGGGCGCGAAATAGGGCGACGAAATCACCACGCGCTCGCGAGCCTGATAGAGCAGCTGCACGAATAGCCGCAGGTTGTTTTCGTGTTCGTAGCCGGGGCCGGATGGAACGAGCTGGCAGTCGTAGGTGGGTACCGAATCGACCGCGAGTCGCTGCGCCTCATTGAGTTCGGCCTCAAATTGCGCGGCGGATGGGTCGCCACCGTCGCGGGGAATGTAGCCGGTCTCGTCGAACCAGTCGTTGCGGAACACCGCGTCGACACCCACCGCCATCGGCCCCTCGAGCCGCAGCATCAGGTCTTTCCACAGCAGTCGTGTGCCGTCACGGTCGGCTTTTTGGTGGTAGCCGCGCTCGATAATGTTTTGCGACCCCAGCCATGCCACTCGGCCGTCAACCACGAGCAGCTTGCGGTGATTGCGCAGGTCGATGCGCTGCCAGCCGTTGCGCCAGGGCCAGATCGAATACAGCTGGTGCCAATCGCATCCGGCAGCCTGCAGGCGCCGTTTCATGTGTCGATAACCGCGGTAGCGCATCGAACCGAACTGGTCGTAGGCGACGCGCACCTTCACGCCGCGCTGCAGGGCCCGTTCGATGGCAACGAATACCGGCTCGGTCACCTCGTCGGCAGCCAGCGCGTAGAACAGCAGGTGCACATAGTTTTGTGCCGTGTCGATTTCGTCGGCCATTTCGCGAATGGTCGCGTCGTAGCTGGTGGTGATACGGATGCGGTTGCCCGGCAGGTGCGGGATGGCCGTCAGCTCACGCGCCAGCTGCGAGAGATGTTGGAAGCGGGTGGGGAGCTTGGTGAACCCCACCCGCTGCTCGAGCTGCACGGTGGATTCGTGCAGCAGTTGATTGAACTGTGCCTGTTTGCGGCGGCGATGCTCGGGCAGTCGGGTTGAGCCGAACATCCAAAACAGCAGCAGCCCGATATAGGGGATGAGGCCGATGGTGAGCAGCCAGGCGACGGCGGTGGTGGGGCGGCGGTTGTGGCCGAGCGTGAACGCCGCGATAACGACGATGATGACGTGTATTGCGGCGGCCGTGACGTACAGCCAGCCCTCACCAAAGATGTCGAGCATTTCCGCGACTAGCGGAAGTTGACGAACTGCAGGTCTACATCCAAGTCAGCCGCCTTGAGCAGCTGGATCGTGGCCTGTAGATCGTCGCGGCTTTTCGAGCTGACGCGCAGCTCGTCGCCCTGAATCTGCGATTTGACTGACTTGGGGGCCTCGTCGCGGATGAGTTTTGAGATCTTCTTGGCGTTTGCCTGGTCGATGCCCTGCTTCAGGGCGATTTCGAGGCGGGTTTCTTTGCCCGAAACATACGGGTCGCCAGTCTCGATTGATTTGAGTGAGATGCCGCGCTTGATGAGTTTTGACTGCAGCACATCGAGCACCGCGAGGACGCGATCTTCACTCACTGCTTTCAGCATGAACCGATCGTTAGCGAACTCAACCGAGGCACCGGTGTCTCGGAAGTCGTAGCGCTGCGAAATTTCTTTCGCGGCCTGGTTGACCGCGTTGTCGATCTCCATCGGATCGACCTTGCTTACCACGTCAAATGAAGAATCAGCCATGGTGATAAGCGTAGGCGACAACGGCTGACAGCGGCGAGCGAGCCGCAGCATGCGACTACTGTTAGTGCCACGTGGGTGGGTGAGAAAGGCTGCGATGACAGATATTTGGGTGCCACTGGTGCTGACTGTGCTGGCAGGGCTCGCCACTTCGATCGGCGGGATGATTGGCGTGGCCGGTCGCGGTGATTCGCGGCGGTTGATGTCGATGGGTCTTGGCTTTTCTGCCGGTGTGATGATCTATGTCTCGCTGGTAGAAATTTTGCCGAAGGGGCGCGAGGCACTTATCTCTGAGTTTGGGGATGCGGCCGGCGAGTGGCTGGTGCTGCTCGCGTTTTTTGGTGGGATCGCGGTAATTGCGTTGATCGACCGGCTGGTTCCCGAAGAAATCAACCCGCACGAGCCGGGTACGGTCGACGATCGGGCGCGGCAGCGGGCGCTGATGCGAACCGGGATACTCACTGCCATAGCGCTCGGGGTGCACAACTTCCCGGAGGGGTTCGCGACCTTTATCGCGGCGATACAAAATCCGGAGATCGGGGTGGCGGTGGCAGTTGCGATCGCCATTCACAATATTCCCGAGGGACTGGCAGTGGCGGTGCCGGTGTATCAGGCCACCGGTTCGCGGCGCAAGGCGCTGCGCTGGGCGACCGTGTCGGGTCTTGCCGAGCCCGCTGGCGCGATCGTCGGCTATTTGCTGTTGATGCCGTTTATTTCGGATGGCCTGTTCGGCGTGGTGTTTGCGGCGATTGCCGGCGTAATGGTGTTCATCTCGCTCGATGAACTATTGCCCACGGCCGAGGAATATGGCGAACACCACTGGGCGATCTACGGTCTGGTTGCCGGGATGGCAGTGATGGGGATTTCGCTGGTGTTGCTGTAGGGATGCATCCGGTGCTTCGGATGCTTGGAAACGAGAGAAGTCCCGGACAGTGTCCGGGACTTCGGCTGGTGGCGAGAGAGGGATTCGAACCCCCGAATGCAATGCAGGCTGATTTACAGTCAGCTCCCTTTGGCCGCTTGGGTATCTCGCCGAGCAGGCGCGCTAAAAAGCGCACCAGCAAAGCTTACACCAGATTCGCTCGTTATGTGGCACTGCTAGCGTCACCGGTATGAGCAATGAGCAACTCTTGCACCTGGCTACTGAACTGGCACGCGAAGCTGGCGAACTGATTTTTGAGCGGCGGCGACAGGGAGTTGCTGTCGCCGACACAAAAACGAGCACGGTCGATGTGGTGACCGCAGCCGACCGCGAGTGTGAGCAATTGCTGCGTGACCGCATCCGTGAACTTCGTCCGGATGACGGTTTTTATGGCGAAGAGAGCGATCCGAGTCGTTCGCGTTCGGGGATTACCTGGGTGGTTGACCCCATCGACGGCACCGTGAACTATTTGTACGGTTTGCCGCACTACGCCGTTTCAATTGCTGCGGTTGAGGGTGACCCGGCTGCCGACCCGACGGAGTTCACGATGCTTGCCGGTGCGGTGTTCGCACCGGCGCTCGGCGAAATGTACGCGGCGATGCGCGGTGGTGGTGCCACCCGAAATGATGCACCGATAGTGGTTGGTTCGGGTCCGGAAGATATCGCGCGCACGCTGGTTGCTACCGGCTTCTCATATCGGGCCGAGCGCCGCAAACTGCAGGCTCAGGTGTGGCTGGCGCTTGCTGACCGGGTGCGGGACATGCGCCGTAACGGGGCGGCCTCGCTCGATTTGTGTGCGGTGGCGGCCGGGCAGGTGGATGTTTATTACGAATTTGGTCTTAAACCCTGGGATTGGGCTGCCGGTGCGCTCATTGCCAGTGAGGCGGGTGCTGAAGTTGTGGGTGTGTCACGCGATTCGCGTGAAAGTAGGGCTATGCTGGTTGCTGGCCATCCCCGGATCATGCCTCAACTGCACGATTTGCTGCTGGAATCACTGCCGGCACATCTGCTCTGATCAGGGAAATTTATAAAACTGTGATTTTTGCTAGCTAATTCGTGATCTCTTCGTTACACTCGAATCCGTTCGAGTTTTTGAGGAGGTGTACATGTCGGAAGGCGTAAACGTTCAGCGCCCGCTCACGCGCCGCGAACTTCGCGAGCAGGAGCGGCGAGCTGAACAGCAGCGAATCGCCGCCGAGCAGGCGGCTCGAGCTGCAGCAGCCGCTGACAGTGCAACCCCGGTCGAAAGTGCTTCGGTAGCGCCGGCTGCTCAGGATGCTGAAACAGCCAGTGTCGATGCAAGGACCCAGGCCGCTGCAAAGGCTCAGGGCCAGCAGTTCACTTCGCGCCGCGAACGTCGCGAAGCAGAGCGGGCCGCAGCACTCGCTGAGTTCAACCAGCGTGCCGAACAGGCACAGATTGCTGCCCAGCAGGTAGCGACGCAATCGCCCGAGCTTTTCGCGGATCGTGCTGCAAAAACTAAGTCTTCGGTTGCCGCCCAGGTGCAGATTCACCGGGTCGCGATCAATCCCATCCCGAACGTCGCAAGCCGTCCGGCGACAGCACCAGTTTTCGCCGCCGCTGACGAGGCCGCTACTGAAACGTCGGCACAGCCGGCTGCAGTAGTTGCCACCAACACGGCGGCACCGGCAGGTATTCCGGTCGCCCCGGCTGACGAACCGAAGATCGAGTTTGCCGCCGCATTCGCTTCTGGTGGCAGTCTGAAGGCAACCCGCCGCGTGCGTCACAGTGATGGCGGCCGACGTGCCAGCCGAGTGGGCGGTTCGATGGTGGCATTCGGGCTCATTGCTGGCACCGTGGCGCTCGGTACCGGTTCGGCTGCAGCGATCAGCGCGGCGGCCGCGGCCGATGAGGGTGCAGCCGAAGTTGGCGAGCCCAATGCCGATCAGCCGGCGCCGCAGACGCTGAAGGTGTCGCAAGAAGAGACGGTTTCGGTTGCTGCGACTCGCCGCTCTGAGGTGACCGCAGTCACTTCGATCGGTACCGCGCACGCCGCCAACCTTGCGGCTGGGGTCAAATTGCCTGACTCGAACGCCTACACGAATGACATCACCGCCAATGTGCAGTGGCCGTTCCCTCAGGGCGTTCAGATCACCGACCCCTACGGCCCGCGAGTGTCGCCCTTTGGTGGCGGTTCGAGCTGGCACGGTGGCGTTGATTTCACCCCCGGAGAAGGCACACCGATCGGATCGATCGCGGATGGCCGCGTCAGCTACATCAGCGAGAGCGGCACCACCTACGGGATTTATGTCGAGGTGGAGCACGTCATCAATGGTGAGCGAGTGACCTCGCAGTACGCGCACCTGCAGCCGGGCTCGATTTCGGTGAAGGTCGGAGATGTTGTGCAGGTTGGTGACCAGATTGCAAAGGTTGGAAACACCGGCGCATCAACCGGACCGCACCTGCACCTCGAAACCCTCATCGATGGCGGCACTGTCGACCCGATGTACTTCTTGAAAAAGCTCAACGTCGCCGGTGTCGACGTGAAGGTTCCAGAAGAAGTGCCGACCGGTGGTGTTGCTCTTGGTGCTGAACGCCGAGGCGTTGAAGAGAGCCACAAGCTCGTTGATGAGACCTTCGGTAACTAATTAAAAATCCAACACATTGCGATTTGCGCGCGGCGGGGGAGTGTGTGATAAGCTCTCCTGGTGCCCAAGCGAGAAATCGCAGCGGACTTGCCCCGATAGCTCAGTGGTAGAGCACTTCCATGGTAAGGAAGGGGTCGCCAGTTCAATCCTGGCTCGGGGCTCTCTCAGTTGCTCGACCGGTGACTGTGAACCCTGGCAGGGTAGCTCAGTTGGTGAGAGCGCACGACTCATAATCGTGAGGTCGCGGGTTCGAGCCCCGCTCCTGCTACCACACATGTATCGAAATGTCAAGCCCTTTTTATCGGGAGTTTTCTGGTTGTTTCGGTTCATGCCGACACCCCTGGTGTGAGCTCAGCGGAAAACGCTGCTACGGCTCTGAGGGCGGCGGCATCGGTTGATCGGGCGTATTGTTCGGTCACTTGTAGCGAGCTGTGCCCAAGGATGCGCTGCACGTCGGGTGCTGAGAGGCCGACGCGGAAGAAGTTAACTGCGGCGGTGTGCCGGAGGTCGTGAAACCGCAGCGCAGGCTGGTCAGCGGGAAACGTTTTGATCTGGTCGCGGATGTGGTGCCAGTTCACTGCTCGGGTGAGGTTGCTGGATGACATGGGGCCGCCTTTTGCGCCGGTGAACAGGCGGGACTCATGGGCGGGGTTGTCGAGCGCTTCGGTGAGTACTTCACGCATGGCGGGGATGATGGGCACGGCGCGTGCTTGCCGGCCTTTGGTGGGGCCTACAGTCATTACCCCGTTTTGTGGGGAGAGGGAACGGCGGATGCGCAACACGTTCCCGTCAATGTCACCGCGTTCGAGGCCCATTACTTCCCCAAGTCGGCACCCGGTATAGAGCAACGCTGCAAGGATGCGGTGAGCGTGGGGATGATGCGCCGTGAGCGCAAGCATGTGGACGGCTTCAGCGTCGCTCAGTGCTCGGGAGGCGACATCGGTGACTTGTGGGGTGCGGCGGGGTGGCATGGATCGCACGGGATTGTGGGGGATTTGGCCGGAGAGCACCCCGAGGTTGCAGAGTTTCGAGACGAGAGCAAGCGCATCTTGCCGGGTGGAGCGGCTGCCTGACCATTCGGCGGCGGCTGCCATGATGTCGAGCGGGGTAATGGTGGTGATTTCCCGATCACCGAGGGTGGGGGCTACCCGAAGTGCCCACGCTCGTTGGTAGGCGGCGCGTGAGTTGAGGGCGAGGCCGTCGAAGAGGAGCGCCTGGTACTCAGCGTAGAGGTCGGCGAGGGTGGACACTTCGGGTTCACCTCCTTTCAAGGGGCGTAGGGACGCGGGGGCACTGGTGGCGGGGATTCCCAAAGGTCAGGGTCATCCCACGGGTTCGGTGGCTGTGGCGGCGGGGTGGGGGTTGTGGTCATCGGGTTCACCTCCTCCAAACGCGATGACTCGGGCGCGGTAGTCGGGATAGTCGAGATAATCGAAACGGATGGTGACGGGGGCTTCGGCGGGGCATTCCAAATAGCCGTAGCCGGCGGGGAAAGCGTGAATTTGCTCGACAATTTCGGGGGTCGAGTCCGGATGGAGCATCCGCACTGCATCGGCGTTATCCACGCGCAGGGTAATGCGGGTGCCGAGGTTCGCGCGCTCGGAGCCGCCAACGATGGACGCATCCATCCGTTGGGCCATAAGGATGACGCGGATGCCCGCTTTTGCCCCCTCTTGGATAAGGCGCTGGACCGCACTTTTCACGCGGGGAAGGCGGCGTTCGGCGGGCTTGAGTGCCTTGTCATCGGTGTCGAGGGCAGCGATCAGGCCGGGGTACTCCTCCATCACCATGATTAGGGCGGGGAGTTCTTCGGAGGGGGTGATTTTGTCGATGCCGCGATGCATCATCTGCTGAATGCGATGGTCCATTTCGGCAACGGCGTTATCAAGGGCTCCGAGAATCGCGTCTTTGTCGGCGAGGCCGAGGGCGCGGTACTGCTGGCCGGGGTGATTACTCCAGGGGGCGAGGAGAATTCCGGTGGGGTCAACTCCGCCGATAATGGCGAGGCCCTGTTTGCTGAGCGGGGCGAGGGCACCGAGAATCGCGTACATCGCTACTGACTTGCCAGAGCGAGTTTGCCCCTGGATAGCGGTGTGCCAGGAATCTCCGATGAAATCGAAGGTGAGGTTTTCGCCATCACTTCGCCGTCCGGTGACAGCGTGGGCGAGGGATTCGGGAGTGGCGTTCCGGCCATCTGCAAGGGGGTCAACGGGGGCGAGGGCGCGGTATTGCACGCGGTATTTGCCACCGGGGAGCGGTTCAGTAGAGACCCATTCACAGCGCAGGTGATGCTTGGAGTTTTCAACGATCTCCGCGACCTGCTCGGGCGAGAGGGAACGCGGAGATTGGAACACAATGTCGGTGCCGATACCACGCAGCGTCTTAAGGGTGCCCTTGTAGCGGGTGGGGTCGTTCGGGGCGACGAGGCCAATTTCGCGGAGCCAGTTGTTGAGGCGGTCGCCGCGGGTGCGACCTACCCAGCGGAGTACGTCGCCGGTGACCGGTGCCCAGTTGGAGAAGGTGGCGGGGAGTCGTACGAGTGGCGGGTGAATGCCGATGATGGCAACGGGAATGAGGAAGGCGAGGGCCACCGCGAGGGTGTGGGGGAGGAAGTCGGCCTTGTTTTCTTGCGTGGTAAACGAAATAACCACGGAGGCAGGAATGAGGAGCACCGCGTACCAGGCGACGGTGATGCGCAGCGCCCACAGGAGTTTGACGGGGAGTAGTGCCAGCCAGATGCCGAATGATTCGTTGCGGCGTTGCCGGTGGTGGGCGTGAAGTTGTTCCCGTTGGATTGCGGGGGTGTCGTAGTACTGCATTTTGGGTTCCTTGTCGGTTCAATTTGAATTTGATTTGGGGTGGGGGTGGGGCGTGGCACCCATTCCGCCGCGCAGGAACGCCCCACCCCCGGCGGGATGAACGCCTGCGCGGGGCCTGGTAAGTATTTGTGAGTTAGTCGTTCTTGGGGGTGGGGAGCGGTGCCCCGCCAACAACGGCCGTCGCTTCTACGGAAACGGCGAGGTTGAATCCGCCGTTGTTGTTGCGCACGGTCAGCACGGCATCCTTGAGCGTGAGCACGCCCCCGAATTCGACCTTGGGGAGGTGCTGGGTCGGAGTCTTGATGCGGACGGTGGGGATGGCTTCTGGCAGTGAGGCGTGGTGCAGCATCGCATCAAATGCGTAGAGCGGTTCCCCCTTGCTGTTGGTTTCGGGGGTGTCGGTGCGCTTACCATCGACATACTTCATTACGGGGCGGGCTTCGGTGGTGGCGGGGATGATCTGCGTCGGGGTGCTGGTCGGGAGGGGGAAGGTGAGCGAGTTCATTTTGAATTCCTTTTCCATGGTTAGTACACCGGGGTTTTTGTGTACGTTTTGAATCTAACACAAAAGCGGGGTTTGAATGCACGACTTTTTGGTGTTCTCAGGTTTTTCTCAGATACCGGGGTTTTGGTGCACCAGCGCATAGGCTGGTGGCATGACTGATTACCCCGACACTCGCCCCCCAACCCCGACCAGAATTCGTGCTTGGGAAGCTGCCCACCGTGAAGCGATTGACTCGTGGCTGCTGGATACGGCCAATGGTCTGCGGGCTGCTATTCATGCAGAAGCAGAAGCGTTAACTGATGACCCGGCCTTCCGGCCACTGGTTCGGGTGATGCTTGCTGCGGCACTGATTGATGCAACCTACGACTTGCGATCGTGGGAGGGAGGTATTGCACAGTCGTTCGACTATTCCGGTGGGCAGATTGCTACCGCAGCAGGACAAGCCCGAGATTCCCGAATTAGTCGATGGCCCGGGTTGCCGGAAGTTGCTGCGGCCAGCACTGCGGCGTGGGAGAACCGGAATGACCCTGCTTATCGTCCGGAGCCGGTGGCTGGTCGCCGGTTGTCGATTACCGTGGACACCTACCGGCCCGATGATGCTGGGGAACCGCGGAACGCCAAGTAACTGCCAAGGCCATGCCCGGTGTGCCCGGTGGCGGGCGTACTCCGGGCGCGGGGCGAACAGGAGAGGCTACCGCCGGGCTGCGGTGCTGGGCGAGGCCTTCGCGTGATGCGACTACGTGAAGGTTCGGTGCCCGATGCGGCCCGGCTGTCATTCCAGCCCCGGCCCCTGCCTCCGGCCAGTGCGGGGCGTGAAGTTCCGTTGACCGATGCGGGCGCATACCGGTTCCGGGTGCCGGCGGCAGGGAACCCGTGCCGGGGCTTCCATTCCTACGCCCCTCCTGTGCGCCCGTGACCGTAGCACCCCCGGCACTGCCCGCACTGCCCGTGGCCTCAACAGTTACTCAACGTTCCTTCCCTGGGGGTGGTCGGTTTCCTGGGTGGGTACCTCATACCCACACCTCACGTTGTTGAGGATTGCTTTACCCCATCAAGGGCCGCGCTGCGCGCGGCCTGGCCCCGTCCGTTTCTGCGCGCGGCCCTTCGGGCCGTGCTCGAAGCCGGCGGGGTTCGGTGTTCGTGGCCGCTTTTCGGGGTGGCTGGGGTGGTTTTGGGTACGCGAAAGGGCCCGACGGTGGCCGGGCGGAGTGGGGG
>NZ_CAJGWQ010000010.1 GCF_904842695.1 Gulosibacter hominis
GGTCATTTTCGGGGGGTGGGGGGTGCATGGCGCTCGATCATTTCGATTAGTGGACGCACGGCGTCGAGTATGGCTAGGGCTTCGTCCAGGCAGTACTCGCGTTGGGCGAGTAGCCGGGCTGCACGTCCGCATTGGGCGGCGGCGGCGATCATGCGGGCTCGCATTCCTGGTCGATACAGCGGGGCTGCGCTTCGCAGAATGTAAGCGGTGTCTCGTAGTTGCGACCAGGCCGCGACTACGGCGAACATTGGGCGGCTGGGCTTCTGGGTTGGTGTGGTCATGGTTTTGTCATGAGTCGGTCGGTGTTTTCTAGAGCGAGTCGCTGGAGCTGTAGCGCGTGCTCGGTTACGTCTTGGGCGAAGGCGAGCGGGACGGCGTTGTTAGCTGTGGCTTCCATGGCGTCGGCGACGGCTGAGCCGGCTAGGCCGATCATGGCGCGGGCAGACTGGGCTTGTCGCTGCATGAGGATGCCGGGGCGGTCGAGCTGCTTTGTTGAGCGGGTGCGCTGTAGTTCGCGGTGAGCTTCAACGAGTAGGGCGGTGAGTTGGCGGCGGTGGACTTGTTCGGTTGTCATGCGCTCTGGTCTTTCTTGTTGGTTTGAGTTGGTAGCTGGCCGGGTGACTGATTGGAGTGCTGGCGCACCTGTGCCGGTGCGGCCCCACTCCCCAAGGCAAATTCACCCGGCAAGCCTCGAAACTGTGCCGTCAGCAACGCCAATTAGCGCCATCCCGTTTTGGGGGTGTGGCGCTGTGGCGTTCCTGCTAGCACGGGGATCAGTCGTGACTAGCTGGTTCCCCACCTCTCTGGGCACCACGTGCCAATGTGGTGGCGTATCAAGGCCGTCGAGTTGGTGAGGCAGTCCCGCGTGTATCGCTGCACTGCCGTAGCGCTTGGTGCGCCGCGCGCTACCGGCGGCTAGATAGGTGGCGTGGTGCGTTAGGCATCACCGCCTAGGCTGTGGGCATGGGATGGTTCAAGCAGAGACGTGAACAGCGAGCCGCTCGTAAAGCGGCTGAGCAGGAAGCTCGCGAAGCGGCTGAGTTGGCGGCGCGTGAGGCTCGCCTTGCACAATTCAAGCGCTGGGATGGCGAGCGCATCGAGGTGCTTCTTCAGCCGGTGGCGAATGCTGAGCGGCTTAAGGCGATACCCGACGGTAAGCGCCGTAAGTGGCTGTGGTGCGAGCTGGAGGTCATCGCGTCGCCTGATGGGAAATACAAGGGCGAGCCGATGCTGCTGGTCAAGCGCGGCGAGAGCACGCTTGGTTGGCTGCGTCCAGCAGCGTTCGCCAAGGCTCGCGAGCTGCACGCCGCCGTCGTTGGCGGTGTGAACGTCGGCACGGTGGCGATTAGTAAGGATCGCGAATATGACGATCTCAAGGCCACTGCTGAGCTTGTGCTTGGCGAACATGACTGGATGCCCTACTTCGATTTGTGAGCACCAGCGCGCTCGGTCTTGAAGCGGGCGACCTCAGCAGGATCAAAGAAGTAGGCACCACGGCGGCCAGGGGCTTTCAGCGCTGGCCGTAGCGTCTTACTGCGCACAAGCTGCGCTACATATTGGTGCGACAGTCCGAGCACCCGCGCAACATCGCGCGTAGACATGTATCCAGAGCTATGCATATGACTAACCGTACAGCATCATTACGCATATGCCTAGCTTTGGCTGTCAAACTCGCTATAGACACTTGAGGCATATGTCTGCAATGCGTAACGTTGCAGATATGACTATGCAGCCCATCCACGGCGGTGCAATTCCGCAGATCACACTACGAACGCGCCTGCGCGTGGCGCGCGAGTTCGCTGGGCTAGAGCAGAGCGAGCTAGCGCAGCGAGCTGGTATTAGCCGCGCCACAATCTCGAATGCCGAGCGCGGCCTAGCCACACCAAACCGCGCGACCCTATCAATGTGGGCATTCGCTTGCGGCGTTGACGTGCATTGGCTGATGACGGGCGAAACAAACAACGCCCCGGCACCTGATGATGGTGCCGGGGCGTCCGATGCGCGCCCGAAGGGACTCGAACCCCTAACCTTCTGATCCGTAGTCAGATGCTCTATCCATTGAGCTACGGGCGCAGCTGCCATTTCCCGCCGTGCGGGCGACTCAGCTAAATTAGCACAGACTTTGACGCGGAAGCAAGCCGCGCTCGGCGGAGTAGATTAGACCGTGTGAGTGACTCGATTCCCGGCTTTTCTGAGACAGGCACGACCTGGTTGGGACATCGCCGCGGCTCGCGGCACTACCTGCGCATCCAACTGGCCATGCTGCTCGCCGGCATCGCCACCTTCGCGCAGCTGTATGCTCCCCAGGCGGTGCTGCCGCAGATCGCGCAGGCGTTCGAGGTTTCGCTCGCCGAATCATCACTGATGGTGTCAATGGGCACCGGCGGGCTCGCCCTCGCAACGGTGCCCTGGTCGCTCGTCGCCGACCGCATCGGCCGCAAGCGCACCATCACCATCGCCGTGACCGCGGCCACGGTGCTCGGCATCATCGTGACCCTCATGCCCACTTTCGAGCTGGCGCTCGCGGCGCGACTGCTCGAAGGATTCGCGCTCGGCGGCGTTCCCGCGGTGGCGATGGCCTACATCAACGAAGAGATTCACCAGCTGGATGCAGCCGCTGCGGTTGGCACATTCATCGCCGGTAATACCGTCGGTGGCCTCTCGGGTCGCATTATTTCGGGCCCGGTAGGTGATTTCACCGGATCGTGGCAGGCGGGTTTTCTCGCGATCTCAGTGATGTCGGTACTCACCGCCACGCTTTTTGTGGTTTTGGCACCGTCTCCGCACGGATTCCAACCCATCGGTGCGCAGGGTGTGACGATCAAACAGTCGATCATTGACACGTTGCGCAACTCGGCACGCCACCTCACTGATCCGGTGCTGCTGGCGCTCTATTTGCAGCCGTTCATGATGATGGGTGGATTTGTTGCGCTCTACAACTATCTCGGCTCGCACCTCACCGCGCCGCCCTACCTGCTGCCGGTGTGGGTGTCGTCGTTCGTGTTCCTCGCCTATTTGGCGGGTACCTTCTCGTCGCCCATCGCCGGTCGATTGGCGGGCAAATACGGCCGCAAAATCGTGATGCTCATCAGTGACGCCATCGCCATGGCCGCGCTCCTACTGCTGCTGGTGCCGTCGCTTGCTGTTTCGATCGGCGCGCTGATCGTGTTTACCGCCGCGTTCTTCGGCGCGCATTCCACCGCATCCGGGTGGGCGGGTGCGCATCCCAAAATTGGCCGGGCGCAGTCGACCGCGCTGTATAACTTCAGCTACTACATCGGCTCGAGCGTGTTCGGCTTTGTGGGTGGACTGTTCTATCAGTCGCTCGGATGGCCGGCGCTGATTGGGATGATCGCGACAATTTTCGTGATCGCCACGACAGTTGCCATGATCGTACTGCCGCGCAAAAAGCTGCCGCCCCGCGCATCGAAACGTGCCTAGGCACGGTTTATCTGGCCCGTCCCACAATCGCCGCATGACTGATTTGCCACCGGTTGAGCGGCTTCGCCGCGGCGAGTATGCCTTCCCGGGTCCGCTCCGCGACCGGCTCGTGTCAGCGATTCTCGACGGCACCAAGACGTCCACCGCATGTCTGCTGGCCGAGTACAAGCTGGGTGAGAACCCGCTGGCAGAGTTTGGCACGTTTGAGGCGGTAGTCGATTCGCACGACCGAGTGGTATGCATCACGCAGACGACAAGCGTGTGCGTGATGCGGCTTGCCGATGTGAGTGATGCGCATGCCGTTGCTGAGGGCGAGGGCTATCGCGACGCTGCCGAGTGGCGAGGCTGCCACGAACGCTTTTGGACTTCACCCGAGTACGTTGCGGAGGTGGGTCAGGTGGAGCTCACCGATAACACTCCCGTCGTGTGCTTCACGTTCGAGGTGGTGAAGCATTTTGAGCTGCACTAGGTGTGGCACCTCATTTTGTTCAACAAGTGACCCTGTTAGTGCCAAATGACCCTCCTATAACAGGGTCACTTAGCAGTTACAGGGTCACTTAGCGGCCAAGGAGTTCTGTGTTGGCAGAGTCGCTGCGCTAACAGGGTCATTTAGCGGTAAAGGGGTGCTGCAGTAACGGGGTGGTGCTGCAGGGCGCAGCGGTGACGAGGTCTGGCTGTGAAGGGGCGCTGCGGCGAAGCGGCCTCGAACGTTTCTGCCCTTCACCGCGTGCACAAGTGACCCTGTTAGTGGCAAGTGACCCTCCTATAACAGGGTCACTTAGCAGTTACAGGGTCATTTGGCGGTAGTTGGGGGCCTGCGTTGGCGGAGCCGCTGCAGTAACAGGGTCATTTGGCAGTTACAGGGTCATTTGGCGGGAACGAGGGAAACAAGTAACCCCCGACCTCCGCATGATTGCAACGGGGTCGAGGGCTTGAGTCTGGCGGACACGGTGGGATTCGAACCCACGGTCCCACTAACGCGGGACTCCACCTTAGCAGGGTGGCCGATTCGGCCGCTCTCGCACGTGTCCAGACTTGCCTAGTGTACACGCTCCCCACGGCCATTGGCACAAGACCGCAGCACACTCACGCCTCGAGCCCCAATGCCCGCTACCCAGCCGTGAGCACAAAAGCGCAGCACTAGGAGACACAAGAAGACACTAGAAGATCGAGTCGGAGTTTGAGCAGCGCACATCGTCGGCGGTCTGCCCGGTCAGCGTTGGCCCGGAATCGGGCGTGGCCTCACCGCTGCTCTCAGGCTCGCCCTCGCCGGCTGCGGGGTCTTCCGACTCCGCGCCCTCGCCTTCAGCACCGGTCTCGCCTTCAGCACCGGCCTCGCCCTCGGGCGCCGCGTCCGTTTCGCCGGCGGCTTCCGACCCCTTCGGCGCAACATTCGGCGAACGGTCATTGCGCAGCAGCTCCCAAAGCGCCTCACTGGCGTATTCATCGGGCACCACACGGTTGGCGTCGTAGTCCGAAGTCACCACGGGAAGCTGCACGAAGCTGATCTGGTCGAGCGGCACCTCCGACAGTGCGACAGCGATCTGCACCATCACATCCAGATTGTTCAGGTTGCTCGAAAGCACCATATTTTGTGTTGCCGCGCGCGCAATTCCGTAGAGCTTCGTCGGGTCGGTCAGGGTGTCGCTGCTCTTGAGCGTGCGCATCAGCGCCGAGAGGAACACCTGCTGGTTCGAGATGCGTGACAGGTCACTCCCGTCGCCCACGCCGTGGCGGGTGCGCAGGAAAGCCAGCGCATCCGCACCCTTGAGCGTGTGATAGCCAGCATCAAGCTGCAGCCCGATATAGGGGTCGTCGATGGGCTGCTCAACACACACCTCGACGCCACCCACCGCGTTCGACATCTCGATAACGCCACGGAATTTCACCATGGCCGCAAACTGAATGTCCAGTCCGCTCATGTGTTCAACTGTCGAAATAACGCAGTTCATGCCACCGCTGCCGAGCAGCGAGTTGAACTGCACCCCGTACTGTTCGGGAATCTCTTCGCCCTCGTCACTGATGCACGTGGGGGTATCGACGAGCGTGTCGCGAGGGATGGACACTACGGTTGCGTGCTTATGGTCCTCCGACAGATGCAGGACCATCGTGACGTCGTTGAGCACGCCCTCGGCGTCTTCACTTCCCTCACCAAATTCAGCGCCCTGACCGGTGCGGTCGTCGCTGCCGACCAGCAGGAAGTTCACACCGCCCTCGATCGCAGCGAGGTTTTTGACCGGCGCTTCTTCGGCGATCTCGAAGGTCTCAACTCCGGAGCGCAGATTGGTGTAGACAATCGCACCGAACACGAGCACCGACACCAGCGCGGTGCCCAGCAGCATCGCCAACCCTTTTGCGAGGGATGCAGCGGCTCCGGTCTGCCGCAGCCGCCCGTGCCGCGCCATTGTCGCAGCTCGGCGCCCCCGGCGAGGCGCTATGGCGCGATCGAAATCTGATTCCACTCGGCGGCGCTTCCCTCGGTGCGATTGCTATTGGCCTGTGCGGAGGGCGTGGGATTCGAACCCACGGGACATTGCTGCCCACTGGTTTTCAAGACCAGCTCCATCGGCCGCTCGGACAGCCCTCCAGTCGATTTGCACCGGTTGGCGCAAGTCGATTTGTACATCCTACTCGACGTTTCGTGATAAAAACGAGACATTCTGAAAAATGCCAGCTCAGCACCCCAAACTCGGGATGCTTGCAAGCTTTTTTGCGAGCCCCTCGTGGTTGAAATCGGCGGCAATTTCATTTCCCGCATCGATCACTTCCTGTGGCGCTCCGCCGATCGCAATCGCGCGGCCACCACCGGTTTTCGCCCACTCGAGCATCTCAATATCGTTGCGACCATCACCGGCCACAAACACCGACTCGCGCGGGATATCGAGCTGCTGCCGCACGCGTTCAAGCGCCACACCCTTATTGACACCGAACGGCGCAATATCGAGCCAGGCGGTCCAACCCACCGAGTAGCTCACCGAGTGTAGGCCGACCTTTTCGACCTGGGCGAGAAATTCTTCGGTGGTCTGGTCGAACGAAACCACGACCATACGGGTGACCTGCTGGTGCAGCAGCTCTTCAAACTCAACCTGTTTTCCCTGCGCCTCGAACGATCCCTCGGGGAAGGTGCCGGCGTAGCGGAACACGCCGTCCGGCCCCTCCACCGCGTAGTTCGCACCCGACAGCACCGAACGCAGTGACAGCAGCGTCTCAGTGGGGTCGAAGGTTTCGACCCATTCGGCGCGATAGTTTCCGGATGCATCCCGTTTCAGTGTCATCGCGCCGTTTGCCGACACGATGTAGTCGGAGATAATTCCCAGGCGTTCTGCCACCGGCAGCGTGTCGGATGGAGAACGTCCGGTGGCGAGCATCACCTCGTGACCCGATTCGCGCAGGCGCGCAACTTCACGATGCGTTTCGTCGGGTATCCGACCCGACGAATCAAGAATCGTGCCGTCAATATCGAGGGCAATCAGCATCCGTCCGGTCGTCATCGCGCTACGCCTCCGGTTCGATAACTTCCAGGCCGCCCAGGTAGGGACGCAGCGCTTCGGGCACCACCACCGAGCCATCGGCCCGCTGATGCGTTTCGAGCAGCGCCACCAGCCAGCGCGTGGTGGCGAGTGTGCCGTTCAGCGTTGCCACCGGCTGTGTGCGGCCGCCCTCGCTGCGGAAACGCGTGTTGAGGCGGCGAGCCTGGAACGTGGTGCAGTTTGAGGTCGAGGTGAGTTCGCGGAAGGTTTCCTGCGTGGGTACCCACGCTTCGACGTCATATTTGCGAGCTGCTGACGACCCCAGGTCGCCGGCGGCGGTGTCGATGACGCGGTAGTGCAGCCCGAGCGCGTTCATCATCCATTCCTGCCAGCCCAGCAGCCGCTCGTGTTCGGCCTGCGCGATCTCGGGGTCGGCGTAGACAAACATTTCGAGCTTGTTGAACTGGTGTACGCGAATGATGCCGCGGGTGTCTTTACCGGCCGATCCCGCTTCGGAGCGGTAGCAGGTCGACCAGCCCACATAGCGCAGCGGTTCGGTCACATCGATGATTTCGTCGGCGTGGTAGCCCGCGAGCGCCACCTCGCTGGTGCCGGTGAGGTAAAGGTCTTGGCGTTCGAGCAGATACACCTCATCGGCGTGCTCGCCGAGAAAACCGGTGCCCTGCATGATTTCGGGTTTTACGAGAGTGGGCGGGGTGAGCATCACGAAGCCTTCTTCGAGTGCTTTGTTGAGCCCGAGCTGCATGATGGCGAGTTCGAGTCGGGCGCCGATGCCGCGCAGGAAGTGGAATCGTGAGCCCGATACTTTGGCTCCGCGCGCCATATCGATACCGCCGATGAGCTCACCAATTTCGAGGTGATCGCGCGGTGTGAAATCAAAGGTCGGGCGTTCGCCGACAGTTTTCAGCACGGTGAAATTGTCTTCGCCACCTGCCGGTACGCCGTCGGCGACGAGGTTTTCGATGCGGGCGGCTGCTGCGGTGAACTCGCTCTCGGCGGCGGTTACTTCGGCCTGGGCCTGTTTCACCTGCTCAGAGAGCTCTTTTACCTCGGCGAGCAGGGCCGGGCGTTCTTCTTTGGCGGCTTTACCGATGGCTTTCGAGCGTGCGTTCTGTTCGGCGCGCAGCGTTTCAAAATTTCGAATCGCTTCGCGTCGACGGGTGTCGGCAGCCAGGGCGGCGTCTACCGTCGCTTCGTCATTACCTCGCGCACGCTGGGATGCACGCACAATTTCGGGCTGGTCACGCAGAATTTGAACATCGATCACCTCGCCATCGTACTTGGCGCGTAAACTCGCCACGTGAACGGGACCGTTGAACCCGATCTGAGGAGTCACCGTGCGCGCCGCGATTATTTTTAACCCCACCAAAATCGATGAGTCGGAGCTTTCCGCTGCGCTGCTGCCGGCCGAGCGCGCGAATGACTACGCATCCTCAAAAATCATTCCCACCCGGCCCGACTATTCGGCAGCCGAGGCCGCGGCAGACGCGATTGCGGATGGTGTCGATCTCGTCATCGCCTGCGGCGGCGACGGTACGGTACGTGAGGCGGCTGCGGCGCTTGCCGAAACAAAGGCGCCGGTGGCACTGGGCATTGTGCCGCTGGGCACTGGCAATCTGCTCGCACGCAATCTCGGTATCGACCCACGCCAGCCGCTGCAAACTCATTTCGAGATCGCTTTCGGCGGCACCACACGTCCGCTAGACGCCTGCGAGCTCACCGCGACGCTCGATGACGGCAACCGGGTTCGTGAGTGGTTCATGGTGATGGCGGGGATGGGCATCGATGCCGGCATGATTCAGTTCACCGACGAAGACAAAAAGCAGCGTTTCGGCTGGCTCGCGTATCTCGGCGGAGTTGCCCGCACGCTGCGCAAACAGCCGATGTTCACCGCGCGCTATCGCGTGGATTCGGAATCCACCTACGGGGTGCGGGCCGCTTCGATGCTGTTGCTCAACTGTGGCCAGTTGCAGGGCGGAATCACGCTCGCACCCGATGCCACCTTTGATGACGGCATGCTCGATGTGGTGATCGTGCGACCGCGTGGCCCGCTGGGCTGGCTCGAGCTGCTCGGCCAGGGGATGCTGCGGAGTATTTCGACGGTCGTGCCGCCGCTGCGCGAGATTTTGCTGGAGTCGGATGCTGAAAAGCAGGTGGCGCGACGCTATAGCGGCAACCGTGCCATCACCGGCGCGCAGGGCGCGGGCGTTTCGTTCGCCGTTGATTCAGATGCCGAACCGTTCCAGCTGGATGGGGATCTGCTTGGTCGGGTGCGCGATGGTTTGGTGGTGGTGCATCACGATGCACTCAACGTGCGGGCGCCCGCCGTCGATGAAACCGCGCGCCTGGTTTTTGGGTTGCGCGGTCGCGTGGCGCGCTAGCTGTCGAGCCCTGCCACCCATTTTTCGGCCTCGGCGAAATTTTCGTCTGAGTAGGCCCGGTTGATTTCCACGCGCGAGGCCACTGCCCGCGGGTATGAGCCGAGGAAGGTGACGCGCGGGCTGAATCGCCGCAACCCCAAAAGTGCCTCGTGCACGCGCGCATCGTGGATGTGCCCGTCGAGGTCGATCACGAAGCGGTAGCGACCGGGCTGGTCGGGCAGTGGTCGCGAGGTGATCATTGACAGGTTGACGCCGCGGGTGGCGAACTGTTCGAGCATCGACATCAGCCCGCCGGGCCGCTCTTCGGGAAGCTCGACGATCAGGCTGGTCTTGTCGTTCCCGGTGCGAGCCGGCACATCGGTGCGGGTGGTGACCAGCACGAAGCGGGTGAAGGCGTTTTGGTTGTCTTGAATATCGCCGTGGAGCAGTTCGACATCGACGTGTTCCGTGATCGTCATCGGGGTGATTGCGGCGTCGATGCGGTTGGTTTCGTCTATGAGATCGTGGGCGCTTGCCACATTTGATACGGCGACGATGTGTTCGTGGCCGGGTGCGTTGCGCTGCAGCCAGCGGCGGCACTGGCCGTAGGCAACCGGATGCGCGGCGATGCGGTGAATCTGGCCGGGTGCGGTTCCGTGTCGCACAGCCAGACCAAAACGGATGGGCACCACATACTCGCCCGAGATGCGCAGCTTTGGCAGCGTGGCCAGGGCATCCTGGGATGCGGTTACGCCACCCTCGATCGAGTTTTCGAGCGCGATCATCGCGGCCACCGACCGTCCGGTGCGCACGTCGTCGAGCGCTTCGAGCACATTGGTTACCGGCTTCCAGTGTTTGCCCACCGCGTCGGGTGCGAGCTTGAGTGCGGCTTCGGTGAAGGTGCCGGCGGGGCCGAGGAACGAGATCGTCTCCATGCATCCAGCCTAGAGCTAACCGTGCGCGCTCATGCCGGGTGGCAGGTTGGAGGCGGTAAGGCGACGTTCACCAGTAGCTGGTTGGATGGAAGTATGCATGAGCGAGCTGGCACAGTTGCCCTTCCAGAAGATCTCATCGACGTTGACGTTCTGGTCGGCGCCTTCTACCGCAATGTTCCCGATGTGAGCGAGCCAACGCAACGAGTTGCTTTTGGCACTTCGGGGCACCGCGGCTCGAGCCTCAAATCGTCATTTAACGAGACGCACATCCTGGCGATCACACAGGCAATCTGCGAGTATCGCGCCGGGCAGGGCATCACCGGTCCGCTATTTATTGGCCGCGACACCCACGCACTGTCAGAGCCGGCAGAAAAAACCGCTCTGGATGTGCTGGCCGCCAACGGGGTTACCGTGCTCGCCGATGCCGACGATTCGTGGGTTCCCACGCCGTCGCTGTCGCGCGCCATCATCGCCTATAACAGCGGAGGTCACGATGATGTTGCGGACGGCATCATCATCACGCCGAGCCACAACCCGCCGCAGGATGGCGGTTTCAAATACAACCCACCCCACGGCGGCCCGGCTGACACCGACGCCACCAAGTGGATCGAAAACCGCGCCAATGAGCTCATTGCCGCGGGGCTCGATGACGTGCAGCGGGTGAACTCTGACGGCAAGATCGGCAAGTATGACTTCCTCGGCAACTATGTGAACGATCTCGCCGACATCATTGATTTTGAGGCGATCCAGCGCGCGGGTGTACGCATCGGTGCCGATCCGCTCGGCGGTTCGAGCGTGAAGTACTGGCAGCGTATCGCCGAGACCTACGGTATTGATCTGACCGTGGTCAACCCGGTAGTTGATCCGCGCTGGCCGTTCATGACGCTCGACTGGGATGGCAAGATCCGGATGGACCCGTCGTCGCCGTCGGCAATGGCTTCGGTGCTCGCACACAAGGATGAGTACGACGTGCTCACCGGTAATGATGCTGATGCCGACCGCCACGGTATCGTCACCCCCTCGGCGGGGCTGATGAACCCGAACCACTATCTCGCAGTGGCGATCAACTACCTGCTGCAGCACCGTCCCGATTGGTCACCCGAGGCCGGTATCGGGAAGACGCTCGTGTCGAGCTCGATGATCGACCGGGTGGTTGCATCGCACGGACGCAAGCTCATCGAGGTGCCGGTGGGCTTCAAGTGGTTCGTGCCTGGCCTTTCGGATGGCACGGTCGTGTTTGGTGGCGAAGAGTCGGCCGGTGCCGCGTTTTTGAAATTTGATGGCACCACCTGGACCACCGATAAGGACGGCATCCTGCTGGCGCTGCTGGCGGCCGAAATCATTGCGGTTACCGGTAAGTCGCCCTCGCACCACTATCGCGATCTCACCGAACAGTTTGGCGACCCCGCCTACCAGCGTGTGGATGCGCCGGCGACTCCCGACCAGAAGGCGGTACTGAAAGCACTGTCGGGTGATTCGATTGCCGCCACCGAGCTGGCTGGTGAGCCGATCATCGCGCGGCTGTCGGAGGCTCCGGGCAATGGTGCCGCGATCGGTGGCGTCAAGATCGTCAGCGAAAATGCCTGGTTTGCGGCACGCCCTTCCGGCACCGAAGACGTGTACAAAATTTATGCCGAGTCGTTCAAGGGCCCCGAACACCTGAAGCAGGTGCAGGCCGAGGCGAAGGCGATTGTGGACCAGGCGCTCGGAGGCTAGCGCGGGCCACGAAGGCCATAGAGTTGCGGGGCCGGGCAGCTATTGCTGCTCGACCCCGCAACTTTTTGATTGCCAGCTGGCAATGAGGATGCGTCGCTACGGCACGTAGACCGGAACCGTCGGGTTTTTATCGGCGGCGACGTTACCCGAGCTGCTGATACCGTCGGAGTACTCCATCGTGAACGCATCCACCGCCTTGTTATTGCAACTGAGGCCGAGCTCGTAGTCGATGACGCAGTTGAATTCCCCGACCGAGATCACTTCGTTGTAGGCCACCACCTGCCCCCCGGCAAGATCGCCCTCGAGGCACGGATAGTTCACGCCGTCTTTTGTGATCCCGACAGCGGCGCCACTAAAAGCTCCATCGCATTGATTTTCATCGGGCGCAAAGGCGGGGCTGAGCATCTGGCAGGCCACCCCGTTTTCGGGAGTGATCTGGCAGCGAATATTGCCCGATTCGCTTTGGAATGCCACCGGTTCAAACTGTGGCTGTTCTTCGGTGGGTGGCGCGGGGCTCTCGGTCTCGCGCTCGGGGAGGTTCGGGGCCGTCACTGTTGCCGGGGCCTCCGAAGCGCTGGTCGTTGCCGCGGCCTCGCCGCCGTCGTCGCCACCGCCAAAGAGGCGAGTCACACCGAATACGCCACCGATCACCACCAGTGCGGCCGCGGCTGCCGCGAGGATCACCCGCACGCCACGGCGCTGTTGCTCCTGCTCGCCCCCGCCACCACTGCCAGCAGCGCCATCTTTTCCGCCGCCAGCAAAGCCGCCGCCACCGAAGGCACCGGCACCAGCATCAGCACCGGCAGCTGCCGAATCGCGCCGCGCATCCTGCTGCCGGTGGCCATCGGCCACTTCCGACCTCCCCGGCAGCCCCGGTAGCGGCGGCATCTCGCTGCCACCAGCTGCGGCAGCCGGCGGTGCAAACGGAGATGGCTGGGCAACGACTACCGGCTCGTGGCGACGGGTCGCATCCGGATCATCGGCCACTGGCTGCTCATCGCTGTCATCGGCGAATCGCTCAACCGGCTCGGGCTCAGCAAAGAGCCCGTCGATGTTGGTGTACTGATCGTCGTCGTGATCCGGCTCGTCATCGTGATCCGGCTCGTCGATCGTGGTCTCGTGCTGAACCGGAGTGCCGTGCTGGTCTGGGTGATCATGCTGAGCTGGGTCGGCAGGCTGCGCCGCGTCAGCCGGCTGTCCGCCACCGTTTCCGCTCCAAAATGCGGCTGCACGCTCACGAGCCGCCGTGACCTCGGGGTCAATCGGCGCCGGGTCCTGCCGCGGCAGCGGCACAACACCCGTCTCATTAAAGGCGGGGGAACTAATCGGACGGTCGGCCGGGTCGTTGTCCAGCCCGACAATGAGCGAGGTGAATGTCGACTCACCCGCCGACCCGGTGGGTCGTTCGACGGTGTTGGTATCGGATGCGTTCGGTTCGGCTTCCGGCTGATTCTCTGGTTCGTCGTCGAGGAAAGAGGGTGGCACCTGCACCGGCGCGGTCGGCGGTTCGGGTTCGCCAGCTGCGGGCTGCTGCTCGGGTGCCGGCGCCGTAGGCTCGGCGGCTTGCGGCGGAGTTGCTGGCACGGCAGGTTCGGCGGCTTGCAGCCGTGGACGATTCACTCGTTCTGGCTCAGCCTCGCCCGATACCGGGGGTTCGGGCTGAGCCGGCGTCGGGGGCTCGGGCGCAACGGGTGGCGTGGCCCGCTCAGCTGCTGACGGCTGCTGCGGCGCCGGCTCGCTTTCAAGCTTCGGCAGTGTGGTCGGCACCTCACCGGTGTCATAAAGGCTCGGGTTGAAGCGACGCCGAGCTCGCCGAGTGGGTTGCTGCGGGGGCTGTGGCGCATCATCCGAGTCGATTGATGACTTCGGCACAAACTGCGAAAAAAAGTCGTCACTCGCCGCGTCATCGCTGCCGCCAACCGTGAACGGGTCGGGAACGCCGCCACCCGGACGGTGCATCACGGCATTTCGTTCACCGCTCGGAGGCGCCACGAGCCTGGCACCGCACTCACCGCAAAATCGCTGACTGGCGGCTGCTACAGCTCCGCATTGAGAACACTTGTTCATGATTCACTCCGCACTGGGTGGATTACGTACAGACCCGAAGTAGAGGCTTTGTCGGAAATCTACCGGTTTCAGGTGTGAGTAAGGCGTAGGCTAGGCGGGCTGTCGTTAGTCGACTGACGTTCCAGCCGACGCGTCGCCGACAGCGAAGGTGGGTCACTTGAACAAACGAACAGCGCCGTTGCTTTCTCCCCGCGAAATCAGGTTGATCATGATCAGCCTGCTCGCGGCGCTATTCCTCTCATCGCTGAACCAAACCGTGGTCGGCACCGCCATGCGCACGATCGCTGACGATCTCGGCGGTGTTTCCATGCAGGCCTGGGTCACCACCGCCTTCCTCATCGCATCCACGGTGAGCACACCCATTTATGGCAAACTCTCGGATATTTTCGGGCGCCGGCCGCTGCTGCTCACTGCCATGCTGCTTTTTGTGGGCGGTTCACTGCTGGCCACCACCTCTGTCGATATGATCCAGCTCGCCGCCTACCGTGGCGTGCAGGGTCTGGGCGCGGGCGGTTTGATGACGCTACCGTTGGCTGTCATCGCCGATGTGCTCTCACCCACCCAGCGCGCCAAAGTGCAGGGCCTATTCATGGCAGTGTTCGGGGTTTCCTCAGTGGCCGGCCCGCTCGTCGGCGGCCTGCTCGCCGGCATTGACGAAATCCTCGGCGTCACCGGTTGGCGCTGGGTGTTCCTCATCAGCGTGCCGCTGGGACTGATCGCATTCATCCTCACCTGGCGTCACCTCCGCCTGCCCAAAGTGCACGGCAGCGCGCGTATCGACTGGTTCGGTTCGGCACTCGTGGTGCTCATCGTGGTGCCGCTCATCCTCGTTGCAGAACAGGGGATGCGCTGGGGCTGGACCTCCCCCACCGCCATCACCTGTTACGTAACCACCGTCGTATCGCTGATTGTTTTTGTTTTCGTCGAACGGCATATGGGTGACGATGCAATCATCCCGCTGAGCCTTTTTCGCATCCCAACCTTCTCGGTGGCGGTTGGTGTGAGCGTGCTGGTGGGATTCGGGATGTTCCTGGCCATGATCATCCTGCCGCTCTACATGCAGATCGTGCTGCGCCTCGACCCCACATCCGCCGGGTTGGCGCTGCTGCCGCAGGTGTTTGCGCAGCTCATTTCATCAATGGTGGTGGGCTTTGTGGTGGCAAAACTTGGCCGCACCAAACCACTGGTTGTTGGTGGCACCGCGCTGATGCTGGTGGCCTACTGGCTGCTCACCACCAGCGAATACGACCAGCCGCTGTGGCGGCTGTATCTGCCAATGGTGCTGTTCGGTGTCGCGCTGGGTGCGCTGCTGCAATCGCTCACGCTCACCCTGCAATCGTCGGTCGCGCCCGAGCAGATGGGTGTGGCGTCGTCGGCATCCGCGTTTTTCCGCTCAATCGGCGGCACCTTCGGCACCGGGATCGGTTTTTCGGTACTGTTTGGTTCGCTTTCGATCACGATTCCCGAGGCGTTCGACCGCCCCGAGCTGCGCGCCGGTGTACAGCAGGCGCTGGCGCAAAAAGAGGTGCGCGCCGACCCCGACAACGCCGCGCTCATCCAAATTTTGCAATCGCAATCTGGCGACCCGGCGAACTCGCTGCACGGCGACACGTCGTTTTTGATGCACGCCAACGACCAGCTCGCCGCGCCCTTCCTGTGGGCGTTTAATGACTCGACCGTGCAGGCCTTCTGGTTCGGTCTCGCCATGGTGGCGGCCGCACTAGCGCTGTCCCTTTTCTTGCCCGACACGCGCCTCGGCGATCGCTCAGCACTGCAAGAAATGCACGACCGCAGCCAGATCACACCCCCGAGCACGGCCGGGGATGCACCCACCGGTTCCATTCCGATCGTGCTGCCAAAAACCGACGACAACGCGAACAACAGCGCTGCATCCCGGAGTCGAAAAAAACCACCGGAACGCTCATAATCGACCACCGGCTTGCGGAAACATCCAGCCCGTTTCGGCACACTATTGGCATGAGTGATTCCGACAGCTACACCTTCACCCGCGACGCGAGTCGCTCACGATTCGTGGCACACCACGGCGATCAGCTCGTGGGCTTCATGTCGTTCGTCGACCGGGGCGACCGCATCATCATTGACCACACGGTCGTCGATGAGGCCCACCAGGGTGGCGGCGTGGCCTCACGGCTCGTTGCCCACGGGATGCGCGAGCTTGCCGAAACCACGACGGCGACGATCATCCCCGAGTGCTCATATGTGGCGATGTGGCTGCGCCGCCACCCCGAGTTTGCGCATCTCACCAGCCGCGGCACCGGTGCATCCGAGCCCGCCGCGTCCACAGCGGAAGATGTCGCCAAGTTGCTCGACGCCGCCAAGGTGACGCCGTCGCTCGGCGACGATTCCGCTGCGGCAACCCAGCCGAGCAGCAGCGAGCAGTTCGGCATCGACCAGAAGGGCCAGTAGTGCACGGCGAATACAAGGTACCCGGCGGCAAACTCGTGGTGATCGACTTTGAGGTGCGGGATGATCGCATCACCAATCCACGGGTTGCGGGCGACTTTTTTCTCGAACCGGATGAAGCACTCGACGCGATCAATACCGCGCTGACGGGACTTCCTGTCGATTCGACGGCGGCCGAAATCACGCGCGCCATACAGTCAGCACTCCCCGAGGACGCACACCTGGTGGGCGTCAGCCCCGCCGCAATCGCCACCGTCGTGCGCCGCGCCGTAACCGGAGCGCGCGAATGGAACGACTACGACTGGCAGGTCGTGCATCCGGGCCCGCTGCCGGCGCGCGTACACGTCGCGCTCGACCAGGTGCTCACCGAAGAAGTTGCTACCGGCCGCCGCGCCCCCACGCTGCGGTTTTGGGAGTGGACCGAATCAGCGGCGATTCTCGGTTCGTACCAGTCGGTGAGCAATGAGGTCGATTTGGATGCGGCACAGGCTGAGGGCATCCAGGTGATCCGTCGCGTTTCGGGCGGCGGAGCCATGTTCATGGAGGCCGGCAACGTGGTCACCTATTCGCTGTACGTACCCACCGAACTGGTGGCGGGGATGAGCTTTGCCGAGTCATACGCCTACCTCGACTCATGGGTGCTGACAGCGCTGCGCGAAATTGGCGTGAACGCCACCTACCAGCCGCTCAATGACATTGCCTCACCGGCCGGAAAAATCGGCGGCGCCGCACAAAAACGCATGGGCGCGGGCGTGCTGCACCACGCCACGCTGTCGTATGACATCGACGCCGACAAGATGACCAGGGTGCTGCGCATCGGCCGCGAAAAGGTCAGTGATAAGGGCATCCGCTCAGCGAAAAAACGAGTGTCGCCGCTGCGATCGCAAACCGGTATGCCCCGCGACGAAATCATCAGCTCGCTCACGCGGTCATTCATGGCCGAGAACCGCGCCGAATTTGGCGAAGTGACCCCGGCCGAGCTGCAGCGGGCACGCGAACTTGCCGACACGAAGTTTGCCAGCGACGAGTGGACGTTCCGGGTGCCCTAGCCCGCGCATCCCGTTAGCTGTGCGTTAGGTGGGCAGCAGCAAACCGAGCTCCATAGCCAATATGATGCCCGTCACCAAACTTGACATTCCGACTCGTAACCGAGCAGTTCATGATGACTGAGTGCAACTAACTCAGATGCGACCGCGTTCCTCCACCAAGGGGACGACTGCGCGCATCCGGACTGCCGAATACTGAATGTCGGTTGCGCGAGTCGCCCTAATCCCGGTGCCGATTCCGCAGCCCTAACCGAAGCGAGAAGATGTCAAAGAAGACAAATAGCGACAGCTCCGCAGCTCCCGCAAGCAACACGGGCACCGTCGATATCGGCGACCACGGCTATCAAAAGGGTCTGCAGAACCGTCACATCCAGATGATCGCCATCGGCGGCGCGATCGGTACGGGGCTTTTCCTCGGCACCGGTGGCCGTTTCGAAATCGCCGGTCCGGCACTCGCGATCGTCTACGCCATCTGTGGTGTTTTCGCCTACATGGTGGTGCGTGCGCTCGGCGAGCTCGCCATGTACCGCCCATCATCGGGTGCCTTCGTGAGCTACGCACGTGAGTTTTTTGGCGAAAAGGGCGCCTACACCGTCGGCTGGCTGTACTTCCTCGACTGGGCCGCCACTGTCGTCGCCGACATCACCGCGGTAGCGCTCTACGCACACTTCTGGTCGATCTTCATGCCGATCCCCCAGTGGGTGCTCGCGCTCATCGCGCTCGCGGTCGTGATGACCATGAACCTGATCTCGGTGCGCCTATTCGGTGAACTCGAATTCTGGTTCGCATTCATCAAGGTTGGTGCGATCGTCCTGTTCGGCATCATCGGTATCTGGGTGCTGATTAGCGGACAGGCCGTCGGCGACTACCAGCCGGGCCTGAGCCTCATTACCGAACACGGTGGCCTGATCCCGAACGGTATCGGCTCGCTATTTGCCATCACCCTCGGTGTGGTGTTCGCCTTCGCTGGTATCGAAATGGTTGGTATCACCGCCGGTGAATCAACCGACCCGCACAAGTCGATCCCGCGCGCGGTCAACTCGGTTGTGTGGCGCATCCTGCTGTTCTACGTCGGCTCGGTGCTGCTGCTCACCCTGCTCATGCCGTGGGATGCCTACTCGTCAAGCGAGAGCCCGTTCGTTACCGTGCTCAGCGCAATCGGCATCCCCGCCGCCGACGATGTGATGAACCTCGTGGTGCTCACCGCCGCCATGTCGAGCCTCAACGCGGGGCTTTACGCCACCGGCCGCACCCTGCGTTCGCTGGCAATGGCCGGCACCGCACCAAAATTTGCCAAGCGGATGAACAAGGCGGGCGTGCCCTACGGCGGCATCCTGATCACCTGCGCCGTCGGTATCCTCGGCGTGTTCCTCAACATGATCATGCCCGAAAAGGCATTCGAGGTGGTGCTCAACCTCTCGGGTATCGGCACCGTCTCGGCATGGGCATCGATCATGCTCTGTCACTGGGCGCTGGTGCGGCGCGCCCGCCAGGGCAAGCTGCAGCGCCCCGAGTTCCAGCTGCGATTTGCCCCGTGGGTCAACCTGCTCACGCTGGTGTTCCTGGTGTCGGTGGTCGTGATGATCGGCCTCGACGGTGAAATCGGCCCGCTCACGCTCGGCCTGTTCGGCATCGCGCTCGTGGTGATGTTCATCGGCTGGTTCGTGGTGCGTGGTCGTATCGACGCCGAGGCGCTGACCCACAACATTGATGTGGTCGGCGAGGGAATCAACGACTAACCAAGCTGTTCTGCTGCTGCGCTGGCTGGTGTTTCAAATCGGAACGCCAGCCAGCGCAGCAAGTCGTTTGTGGTGGTTTCGTGGTCGAGCTCGTTAAACACCTCGTGCCGCGCACCCGGGTAGATGCGCAGCTCCACATCCTGCAGCCGCGAAACGTGACGATATGCCCAGGCAAGCGCCCGAGCGCCCCGACCGCCATAGCTGAGCGGATCGTGATCGCCGCCGAGAATGAGCACCGGCAGGCGTGCATCCCGCCCGCTACGCGGCAGCGGCGGCAGAGTCAGCAGGCCAAGCGCACCGAGCGGCGACCACACCGACGAGTGGGCGATGTCAAAGCCGTAGGGATCGTCAAGCATCCGATACACCTCGTCTTCGTCGCGCGAAAGCCAGCTGAGCCCGTGCGGTTTTTTCAGGTGCTCCCACGCGGCGTTGTAGTTGCCGACATTGATCAGGCCCGGCTGCGCGAGCGTGGTGCCCGAAAGCACGAGCCCGTCGAAGAGGTGGGGGTCGGTGCGGAATAGCTGCTGCGCCATGAGCGACCCCCACGAGTGGCCGAGCTCAATGATCGGCAACCCGCTGTGTTCGGCGCGGATGCGGTGCAGCACTTCGTGCACGGCGTGGCGGGCCCCGGGCACTCCATCGGGGCCGAGCTGCCCCAGCCCGTAGGCGCCGACGCCGGTGCGACCGTGCCCGTAGTGGTCGTCGGCGATCACGGTGTAGCCGGCGGCGGCCAGGGTGTTGGCGAGACGCTGGTAGCGACGAGCGTGCTCGCCGGCACCGTGCGAAATGTGCACGATCGCGTGCGGACGGCGACGGTTTGCCGGCCACTCGTAGATGTGGACGTTGATCCCCCGGATGCGGACCTGGTGTTCGAGATAGTCAACCCTGAAGCCATCATTGCTGGTGTCTTGTTTGGGGATGTAAAAACGTTCAGCTACCGGTCGAGGAGTCATAGCTTCCAGCCTATGCCCGGGTTCCTGCAGCTTTCTGCGGCTCCCTGCAGCTTCCTGCTGGTTCCTGCTGGTTCCTGCTGGTTCCTGCTGGTTCCTGCGGATTTTTGTTTCCTGTTTCCTGATTTTTGACTGCAGCGAGACAGGAAAAGGCCAGAATTCACCGGTTTTGGCACCTATCCCGCCCATTCTGCAGCCAAAAATCAGAGCCCGAATCCACTAATGCAGCCAGGAAACAAAAATCGCAGGGCACAGGTGCAGAGGCAGCGGCCGGGATGCAGACAGAGCAGACCGGATGCAGACAGAGCAGACCGGATGCAGACAGCACCGGATGCAGGCAGCACTCCAGAGATAGACAGCACCGGATGCAGACAGCACCGGAAAACAAACAGGGCTGGGGACGCACACCCCCAGCCCCTCGGCAACTAGGCCTGGCGTTCGTTCCAGCGGCGCTCAATCACCGCTGTGAACTCACGCACGAACAGTTCGAGCTCTTCGCGGCTCACCACAATCGGCAGCGCAACGCGGATCGACTGCGGCCGGGTGTTTTTGATCAGAATCCCCCGCTCGATCAACTCCGCAACCACCTCGGCGGCGGTGCCAATTGCCGGGTCAATATCAACACCCGCCCACAGCGCCACACCGCGCACCTCGGTGAGACCGCGCCCGAGCAGCGCGCGCAGCCCATCAAAGAGAACCGGATGCAGTTCTTCGGCGTGCGCCTGCCACTTGCCGGTGGCGAGTTCGTCACACACCGCTTTACCGAGCGCGGTTGCCACCGGGTTCCCACCAAAGGTCGAACCGTGCGTTCCCGGCGTGAATACGCTCATCACCTCGTCGCTGCCGAGCACCGCCGACACCGGGTAGAGACCGGCGCTCAGCGATTTTGCACAGGTGACCATATCGGGCAGGATGCCCTCGGCCTGGAAGCGGAACGGCGTTCCGGTGCGCCCCATCCCGGTCTGCACCTCATCGCAAATCATCAGCACGTTATTCCGCTGCGTAATCTCGCGCACCCGCTTGAGGTAGCCCTCCGGCGGCACCACGACGCCACCCTCACCCTGGATCGGTTCGAGCAGCACGGCGACGGTGTTGTCGTCGATGGCCGCTTCAATCGCGTCGGCGTCACCGAACGGCACCTTCACGAATCCGGGTGTGAATGGACCGAATCCATCCCGCGCGTTTTCGTCATCGCTGAACGACATGATGGTCGTGGTACGGCCGTGGAAGTTGCCGTGCATCACAATGATTTTGGCCTGGTCGGCGGCCACGCCCTTCACCTTGTAGCCCCACTTGCGGGCGGCTTTGATCGCGGTCTCATTCGCTTCGGCGCCGGTGTTCATCATCAGCACGCGATCGAGGCCCGACAGTTTCGTGATCGCCTCGGCGAACTCACCAAACCCGGTGGCATAAAACGCCCGCGAGGTGACGTCGAGCTTACGCATCTGGGCGCAGGCGATGTCGATGAATTTGTCGTTCGAGTGACCGAAGTTCGCAGCCGAGTATGCCATGACGGCGTCGAGGTAGCGCTTGCCGTCAACGTCGGTGACCCAGGCGCCCTTGCCTTCGGCGAGCACCACCGGCAGCGGGCCGTAGTTGTTGGTGCCGTGTTCGTTTACGAGTTCAATTTCTGCGGATGCGCGCGAAGACAGTTCAGACATGCTCCAAGCCTAGTGTCACAAAACAGCCCCAGCAGCCCGACCGGCACCGAAACAAGCGGCCCCGCAGCAACAAAACTGCGGGGCCGCTCAGCGTGCCCATCAGGATGCACACACTTCGTTGGGACTATTCGAGACCCTCACCCGAGGGCGACACCAAAATTTTTACCGCGGTTTCGTTGCGGTTGATGAGGGTGTCGAAGCCCTTGTCGATGAGGTCGTCGAGACCGATCTTGCCGGTGATGAATGGCTTCAGGTCGACCTTGCCTTCTTCAACCATCTTGATGGTCTTGGGATGCGTGTTGACGTACGCGATCGAACCGCGCATGTCGATCTCTTTCATGACCAGCTTGTGCATGTCGAAGTCGGCCTTGTGGCCCCAGATCGAGACGATCAGCAGCACACCGGTGGGGCGCAGCGCATCCATCAGAGTGTCGAGCACGACCTGCACGCTGGTGGCTTCAAAGGCAACATCGGCGCCCTTGCCGTCGGTGAGTTCGCGCACCTTCTCGACCACGTCGACCTCGCGCGGGTCAAAGGCGTAATCGGCGGCACCCGAGTCAAGCGCCTTCTGACGGCGCAGTTCACTCAGCTCAGACACCACGACGGTGGCGCCGATGGCCTTCAACGCGGCACCGCAGAGCACACCGATCGGCCCAGCACCGCCGACGATAGCAACATCGCCAGCCTTGGCACCCGAGCGCTCAACCGCGTGCACGGCCACCGAGAAGGGTTCGATGAGCGCGGCCTGGTCGAGGGGAATATCCTTCGAAATCTTGTGCACCCAGCGGCGCTCGACGGCGATCTTTTCTGACAGGCCACCGCCGCGGCCGGCGAGGCCAATGAAGTTCATGTCTTTCGAAAGGTGGTAGTCGTTGCTGTCGGGGCCGGTTTCGACACCGTCAGCGATGATGTAGGGCTCAACGACAACGTGGTCGCCAACTTCGAGCCCTTCAACGCCCTCGCCCACCTCGTAGACGACGCCCGACATTTCGTGTCCGAGCGTGACGGGCGACTCTTCACCCGAGATGGGGTGCGGTTGCCCCGCGGGCGGGCAAAAAATGGGGCCGTCGAGGTATTCGTGCAGGTCGGTGCCGCAGATACCGCACCAGGCAACGTCGATGCCGACTGTGCCCGGGGTAACCGCCGGCTCGGGGATGTCTTCGATGCGAATGTCGTGATTTCCGTAGTAGCGTGCTGCCTTCATTACGACCTCCTGATTGGAAGATGAGTCGGCACGGATCACGCGCCGATCGGCGACGATAACGCCCAAGCTCAGCGTACTCCTGCAGCTACCTTGCTATCTTCAGATTCGATGAGAGATTAACGGACCGGCACCACCAACAATTCACAAAGGTCACCCAATAATCACTATTCGAAAAACACCTTGCCCCTATTGAGAATGTTTTTCGGATCAAAGACGCGTTTAATCTGCCGCTGCAGCTCATACTGCCGATCGCCGAGCTCGTCGCCGAGCCAGCGACGTTTGAGCAGGCCGATGCCGTGCTCACCCGAAAGCGTGCCGCCAAGCTCAAGCGCGGCATGAAACATTTCGCTGGCTGCTTCCCAAACATGATCGGGAACCGCATCCGCCGACCCCTCAAATACGAAGGTCGGATGCAAATTCCCATCACCGGCATGAGACGGGCAGGCAATAAACACATTATATTTCGCGGCGATGCGATCAATTTCGGCGAACATGTCGACCATTTTTGATCGCGGAACCGCCACATCTTCGACCAGCACTGCCCCCATTGCGTCCAGCGCCGGAAAACCCTGCCGGCGCACATCCACGAGCGATGCGGCAGCCTCGGGGTCGGTGGTGAGCAGGGCCCGCCCGCCGGCCCGCTCGACCACTTCAAGCACCAGCCGCGCCTCACGCTCGGCATCGCTGCCATCGGTTTGAATGAGCAAATACACATTGCCCTGGCTGGCGAGATCAACGCCGGTGTGATCACTCACCGCCCGCAGCATATTGGCGTCGAGCAGCTCCTGTATCGCCGGCTGCAAACCGGCCGCCGTGATCGCAGCCGACGCGGCAGCTGCATCCGCCACGGTGTCAAAATAGGCGCCGATAGTGGGCACCACCCCGGCAACCGCCGGGCGAAGTTTCAGTGTCGCCTCGACAATAATGCCGAGCGTGCCCTCCGAACCGATCATCAGCGCACACAGGTCGAGGCCGGTGACGCCCTTGACCGTGCGGTGTCCCACTTCGATCAGCTCACCGTCGGCGAGCACCACTTTGAGCGACAGCACCGATTCGCGGGTCACACCGTATTTGGCGCACAGCAGCCCGCCCGCGTTCATGGCGATATTGCCGCCCACGGTCGACAGGTCTTTACTGGCGGGGTCGGGCGACCACCACAGGCCGTGTTTGGCGAGTTCGCGATTGAGGTCGCCATTGATAATGCCGGGTTCAACCACACACAGCAGGTCGTCACGCGAGATTTCGTGGATGCGGGTCATCTTGGCCGTCGACAGCACGATTTCACCGTGCCCGGCAACGGCGCCGCCGGAGAGCCCCGTACCGGCGCCACGGGTTACGACCGGGATGCCCTGCTCGTTGGCGTAGCGGCAGGTGGCCTGCACATCGGCGACTGTTTCGGCCTCAACGAGCGCCAGCGGTGCCGCACTGCTGCGCAGCCCCGAGCGGTCGCTGCGTAGCTGATCGAGCAGCTCCGGTTCGGTGCGCACTCGGCCGGGGACGGCGGCAAACAACCCATCAAGCATGAGGGTCAGTTTAATGAGTCGCGCACGGGCTGCCGCGACAGCTGACTTCTGGGGTAACGCAGCGCTCTAGACCGGCGCGTTCATCGTTTCAGCAACCGTGACCCGGCTGCGCAACACGAGCCGCTCCCCCACAGCAAGACGAGTGCCGCCGAGCGCGGCGGCTTCGACGCACACAAAATTGCGCCACTCACCCGCACCGAGGTCACTTGGGGATGCATCCGGGCCACAGTTCCACACGACCGCCTGCCGAGCGCCATCAAAACGCAATTTGAGCTGCCGCGCCATCGCCGCATCGGCGACGACAATTTCGCCGGCATCACCACCCGGCAATTCATAGATGCGATCGACCAGCGCACCGAACTCGATAGTCGGTTCTGCTTCGCACTCGCGCTGTGCAACCTTGTCAAAATAGCGGCAGTGCTCGAGCCCGCGCAGCAAAATTGCGGTCACATCCGACACCTGCAAATAGGTGTGCAGGGCCGCCTCAACCAGCGCCTCGCGCTCGCCGCGGTTGGTGATTGTCACCTCATTCACCAGCGTATTGTCGGCGGCCGTTGCCGCGGCCACAAGTTCAAGGGATGCATCGTTGCCGGCGGCATCCCGGTCAACTTCGAGCCGGTGCCGGGTGGCGGTTTCGCTCACCTCAAGCGGCTGCCACAGGCTCGTGCGGGCCGGGCCGTGACTCGGGCGCTGGTTCCCGTCGGGGCCGGCGGCAAACCACGGTGCGCAGATCGGCACCCCACCGCGCCAGGCGGTTTCGGCGCTCGAGGTCGCGAGCGAACTCGAAAACAGCACCGGCTTACCGGCCACCTCCCACGACACCGCGTGGGCCCCACGATCAAGCACCTGCAACATGGCCACAATGCTACGGCTGGCAGGTTACGTGGCCCATCGCCCGGATGCGCGCCCAACTGCCTGGTGCGCGCCAGACTACCCGGATGCGCGCTAGAGCTGTTCCGCCTCCCGCTCGTGCGGGAAGAGCCCCATCACCCGGTCGTCGGTATACCCAAACCGGTTTGCGGTGATCGAAATCGCCTGCTCGCGCAGGAATGGCAACATCTCAATCCGGCCCGCAAGCGTGACATCGTCTGAGAACAGCGCAATATCGACAATATTTTTTGTGGCGCGGCACACCGCCGAGCGCGATCCACCCACGAGTCGCATCCGCAGTGCATCCCGAAGCCCTTCCTGCCGCATCCGCTGCAGGAACGCCTCGTCGTTTTCAATCCACACCCGGGCGCCGCGACGCGCCAATTCATCGGCCACCTGCTGGGGCAACTCGCGGCTGAGCGACAGCAGCACCGGAGCCCGCGAGACGGTCACCGCCACCAGCACCTGCGCGAGTTCGGTAAACGAGGCGTCGTCGGCGGCACGAATCAGACATTCTGTGGGTCGATACCGGAACAGATTGCGCTCAACCCCGAGGTTGGCGCGATCGACCACCTCACCAAACTCTTCATTCCAGGCGATCTGGCAGCTCACCGCGGTGGTGCGCACACGCTCGAACGCGTCAAAGTCGAGCGACGCCTGCATCGCCTCGATCAGCCGCTGGCTGTCGTCTTCGAGCCCGCGCAGATGCAGCGTGTGTGACTGCTCACCCGGCTCGGCCCGCCAACGTCCCAGATGCACGAGCGAGTTGGGGCCACCCGATTTCATCTTGGTGCCGATCATTGAGCGACCCCAGCCACCGGTGGGATGCCGCTGCACACGGCCGTCGATCATTTCGCGGTTGACGTAGAGGTTGCCGGCCTTCACCAGCTGCACCCATTCGGCGATTTCGGCGCGGTCGAGCGCAAATAGCCCGGCACTCAGCCCGTAATCGATACGGTTTTGAATTTCAGTGGCCGCGGCCAGCGAATCGGCGGTAATGAGGTTGATGACCGGCACCGGTGCATCCTGCAGGGCCGATGGCGAATCAGGCTGCACACCGGCCCGGATACCGGGGGTCCACAATCTGCCGGCATCGTCGAGGGCACGCGGCTCGAGCAGCCAGCGCTCCCCCTCGGCCAGTTCGGTCAGCGCCTCCACCTGTTTCACCGTGGCGCGGCTGACGAGCGGGCCGACATGTACGGCGGGGTCTGACGGATAGCCGATGCGCACCGCCGCGATTGCGTCGGCAAGCTGGGCGGTGAATCGCGCCGAACGCGCCACCGCACCCACGAGAATCGCATTCGAGGGTCGGGCCGCGCGCTGTCCGAGCGAAGCCACCACCGAGCGCGCAATTTCAAATGCGGCCAGGTCGTAGTCGGCCGAGGGCGTCACGATCACCGATGATTTTCCACCAGACATCCCCACCAGCGGCAGATCTGACCGCCATTCGAGGAATCTGCGCGCGGTTTCATAGGTGCCCTGCATGAGCACTCGTTCGACACGTCGGTCGGTGATGAGCTGTTCACCCAGCTGTTCGTCGGTGAGCAGCCGTTCATCACATGATGCGACGTGTAGCAGCTGTTCATCCACGCCCGCCGCCCACAGCACTCGCACAATAATTGCGGCGGTGCGCGGGGTGCGCGGTGATGGCTTGAGCACTACGGCGCTGCCGGCCGCGAGCGCCGCGACAATCCCGCCGCAGGTTGACGCCACCGGCGGAATCCAGCCGGGCACCACGAGTGACACGCGCACCGGCTCGAATCGGGCGCCCTGCATCCGGTCGAGCTGGCGGGCCTGGTGGGCGGCGTGATTGGTGAGGTCGATCGCGTCGCTGACATCACGGTCGGCTTCGGCGAAGGTAAAACCGGTTTCGCTGATCGCCACCTCGATGAGACGCGCACGGTTGGCTTCGAGTGCGCGGGCGATGGTGTCGAGGCGAGCGGCGCGTTCCCAACCGCTGGTTGTTGACCAGGTTTCGGATGCCCGGTGTGCTTCGTCGAGTATCGTACCGATTGCTTCGGTCGACTCGACCATATCGGCGGCCGCTTCGGTGATGCCGAGTTCGCTGTGAGCGACGCGGCGGATGATGCGGCCGGCCCATTCGCGCACCGATGCCTGGGTGTGGTCTGAGACGGGTTCGTTGCGGAAGGTGTTGCGCAGTGGCCGGCCGCGGCGCAGCCCGAGCACCACTTCGGTGAGGTCGGGTTGGGCACCGGTATCTGCCGGGTTGACGATGGCGGTTTCGTTGCTGTCGGTTGCGCGGTTGCCGGATGCGGCCACGGTCAGCTCGGTACCGGCTTCAGTATCTGCGTCGGTGTGCGTCTGGGTGCGGTTGTTTGCTGCCGGTTGATTGTGGATGCGGCCAAGCACCGTGGTTGCGTTCGCATCGCCGTCGATGGTGATGGGTCGGGCCGCCACGAACGATTCCGACCAGTCGGGGCGCGGCGCTTCGGGCTCGTCGCTGAACAGCCCGGGCGGGAACATATCGAAGGGTATTGAGGCGGTGACGTTGGGGGCATCCTCGGGGTTCACTCGCTGCTGCACGTGCGTGCGTCCCACCGGCAGTTCATCGGCAAGGTCGACCGCGGCGAGCAGTCGCTGCGCGGCCGGTGACAGGTCATCGTCGACACTCGCCTCGGTGTCGGCTCGCTGCAGTTCACGTTCGGCGAGTAGCGAGCGCAGATAGCGGGTGCCGGCGCGCAGACCGCTTTCGGGTAGCAGCCCCAGCCTCACTCGGATGGCCGCGCCCGCGTCACGCAGCTGCTCGATCAGATGCCGGGGTGTTCCGGCCGGAACGAGCACCGAAACGGCCGCGAGTGCACCGCGTTTGCGGGCGAGCTGCAGCGCCAGCGCGGCATCGAACCGGCTGTTGATCCCAACTTCGAGTTCGAGGGTGCCGTGGTGTTCGGGCGAGAGCACTTCGTCAATCAGGTGCACCGCGTTGGCGTCGACCTCTTCGGGTTTGGTGTAGCACAGCGGCGGCATTGAGCGCAGTTTCGCTTCGGCCAGCTCGGCCCGCACGCCGGGGCGACGGGTGACGGCCACGCGAATGGCCGAGCCACCGTCTTCGCGCCGCAGATGTGCCCATCCCGCGAGTCGTCGCAATAGCGGCGCCGATTCGGGATAGTCGGCCGGGATTTCAATTCCGGCCCGCGCATGTTCAAGCCCGTTCACGTCGAGAGCACGCATGAACGTTTCAACCGCGAGCTCGAGTCGGCTGGCGCTGGTCACCCGCAATTGCACATAGGTTGGGGTGTTGCCTTCGGCTGCGGCGAGCAGAATGGCGGCGAGGCGGATGGCGGCGCGGTCGGCGTTACCGTCGAAATCCCAATCGTTGTCGAGATAGTCGAGGTTGTCGACCGCCATTTCGAGTTCGACCAGGTCGTCATGGCCGGCGAGTTCGAGCAGCCGTTCTTGCAGGGCATTGAAGCCGTTTTCACCGAGCACAGGCTCGCAAAGTGGCCGCACGCGCGCCGCGTAGCCGTCTCGGTGCACCGCGTCGATGCGCTCGCTGAGGTTGCCGGCGCGCACGAGGTCGGCGTCGAACAGCCGATGCGTCGCCCGTTTTGCCAGCGGTACAGCGATAAAGGGCGCGCCGGCACCGGCAAACGTGCCGAGTTTCAGCAGCCGTCGGGATGTACCGGTCACCGATTCGGGGATGCGGCCGTTCAGGTCTCCGAGACCGTTGCCGGCGGTCACTCGGTCGTCGGGGCGGATGACATCATCAACAAGCTGTCGCAGGAAGGTCGCTCCGGCGGGGTCACGCAGCAGCCGGTCGAGTTCGGAACGGTCGTCGAGCTGACTATCGCTTGGCTGTGCACCCGCTTCGGTGTCGCCGTATCGCTGGCGATCATCCGCATCCCATTGCCGCAATAGCGCCAGTGTTTCGGGGATGACGTCGTTCACCGTTACCGAAAAGCGGCTCGCCTGATCTTCGGCCGCTTCAGCGGCTGCCGCAACCGCCGGTGACTGCGGTGGCTTTGGTAGCTGTGGCAGCGCGGCCGATTCGGGTTGCGACGCACGAATCTCGCCGACGTCGATTGGTTCGGCGAGATTCGTGTCTGATTCTGGGTCTTGACTGCGGCGCGCGAGCACACCGCGAACGAGGTCGGCGCGTTCTTGACGCAGCGCCGACTCGTTACGGTTTTCGTCGCGCCCCGACTCCTCGGGGGCGCGGTCACCCTGCGGGTTGTGCATGTTTGCAGCCTAGCGATGCAAACACTCGCTGGCCGGGTGCCGCGCCCGTCGTGGACCACGATTTATTGCGTGAGCGCTACTGCTTGTTTCCGGGCAGGATCAGGCCGTTCCAGGTTTCATTGATGTAGTCGGCCATTTCGGGTGACAGCAGCAGCTCGTGCAGTTTTTGGATGCGCGGGTCGTCCTGCAGCTCGGGTCGGGTGGCAAGCACGTTGTAGTACTTTGACCCCTCCGTTTCGGCGAGCAGGATGGTCTCGCTCGTCAGTTTCGCGGGGATCGCGTATGACGAGGTCACGAACGCGGCATCGTTGTCGTCGAGGGTGCGTGCCAGTGTGGCGTTATCAACCTCTTGGAACTCGTAGTTTTTGGGGTTCGCGGTGATACCCGAGATGTTGTCGGCGCCATCAGCAATTTCGATGATGCCTTCGCTCGCGAGCAGTTCGAGCGCACGAGCCTCGTTCGAGGGGTCTTTTGGAATCGAGATGACGGCACCGTCGGGCAGCTCATCGAAGCTCTTGTGCTTTTTTGAGTGGAAAGCCGCGGCGGGCAGATAGATCTGACCGAGCGAGACGAGATCATCACCCGCTTCGCTGTTGTACTTGTCGAGGAAGGCCTGGTGCTGGAAGAGGTTCGCGTCAATCGAACCGTCTGAGAGTGCCGGGTTGGGGGTGTTGTAGTCAGAGAATTCAACGAACTCGATCTGAATGCCGGCCTCTTCGGCGAGATTTTTTTGCACGAACTGCAGCATTTCGCCGGCGGGCACCGCGAGCGCACCCACGCGCAGCGGGGTGTCGAGCGAAACATCTTCGGGTGTCTGGGCGGCTCCCGCACACGCCGAAAGAGCAAGTGCGGTGGCCGCGGCAACACCGACGGCAAGGATGCGACGAATCGTTTTTTGCATTGATAGTTCCTTTTCGGTGGGGTTGCCCGGTTGCGTGAGCAACGGGACGGGATGGAGAGCTTGCGGGGTTTCGCTACACTTCGCGGCTGAACAGTGTGCGGTGTTTGGGCCGTTCGCGGCCGTAGCGCTTGGCGATAAAGGTGAGTGCGGTCTGGATGAGCTGCACAAATACGAACAGGATGATGATCACGGCCACCATGTGTATCGGTGAGTAGCGCTCGTGGCCGTAGGAGATTGCCACTTGGCCGAGCCCACCACCGCCCACGGTGCCGACCATCGCCGAAAAGTTGATGATCGAGGTGAGCGTGGTGGCGACACCGAGGATGATCGCCGGAGTTGCTTCGGGCAGAATGACTCGGCGCACGGTGAGCCACCGCGAGGCGCCGAGCGAGTCGGCGGCTTCGAGCAGCCCGGCGTCAACTTCACGCACTGCGATCTCAACCATGCGGGCAAAAAACGGGATGGCCACGAGCGTGAGCGGGATGGTGGCGGCCTCGGTGCCAATGAATGTTGGCCGCTGGGTGAGCATCAGCATCACCCAACGGGTGACCGGGATGAGCGCCACCATGAGCACAATGAACGGCACCGAGCGGCCGATGTTGACGATGAAGCTCAGCACCGTGTTGACCGTGGCACCGAGCCAGCGTTGACCGAAGGGTTTGGCCAAAAAGCCGCCGCGCTCGGTTGCCACCAGGATGATGCCCAGCGGTAGGCCGATCAGCAGCGTGATGAGCATCGAAACCGATGCCATATAGAGAGTTTCGCCGGTGCCTTTGAGCAGCACCTGCCACAGCTCGGGCCAAAAATCTGGATTGTTGATATCGGTCACGACTGCACCTCCGCGGGGTCGGTAACGCGCCAGGCGGTGAGCCCATCGGCAATGAAGTGGGCAACCACGCGCTCGGCGTCGGCGACGGTGCCGGGAACCGCGAGCCGGGTGCGGCCAATTTGCACGCCGTCGATGGTTTCGAGCGTGGCGCCAATAATCGACACGTCAACGTCGAGGGTGCGTGCCAAGCGCACCACCGCCGCATCCGTAGCCTGGAGTTGCGAGTAGGTGACGTCGACGATCTCGTAGCCGGGGATGCGGCTGAACGCACCCACCGGGAAGAGCTCTTCAGCCACCTGGCTGCCGGGGGTGGCGATCAGCTCGGGCAGGGTGCCGGTTTCAATGACCCGGCCGTGTTCCATGAGCGCGGCCGAGTCGCAGATGCGTTTCACCACATCCATTTCGTGGGTGATGAGCATCACGGTGAGGTCGAGTTCGGTGCTGAGCCGTTTAATGAGGTCGAGGATGCTGCGCGTAGTTTCCGGGTCGAGCGCGCTGGTTGCCTCGTCACTCAGCAACACGCTGGGGTTGCTGGCGAGGGCGCGAGCGATGCCGACACGCTGCCGCTGCCCGCCCGAAAGCTGCCGTGGATAGTCGTTCGCTCGATGCGCGAGCCCCACGAGGTCGAGCACCTCGAGCACGCGACTGCGGCGCTGCGCACGCGGGGTGCCCACCGCCTCGAGCGCGAAGTCGACGTTTTGGGCGACCGTGCGGTTGCCCACCAGGTTGAAGTGCTGGAACACCATGCCGATGTCGTGCCGGGCGGTGCGCAGCGCGTTACCGTCGAGTTCGGTGATGCGATGCTCGCCGACGGTGACCGTGCCGCGATCCGGGCGCTCGAGCGCGTTGACGCAGCGCAGCAGCGTCGATTTACCGGCGCCCGATTGGCCAACGACACCGAAGATGCTGCCGCGGGCAACGTGCAGCGACACATCCTGCAGCGCGTGGACGGCGCGCTCGCCGCTGCCGTATGAACGGCTCACGCTTTCGATGGTGATCACAGGTTTCCTCCAGGTTCAGGTCACCTGATTCTGATCACCTTGATTCTTTTGTCGAAATCTCGTGACGCTAGGTTACGACGAACCGAAGCTGTCAGTTCGTGAAAACTTTACTGGTCAGAGTCGATATCGCTGTCGTTTCGCGCCTCGTCAACCGCCGGCACGTCTTCGTCGCGCACCTGCTGCGAGGCGACATATCGCCCGCTCGCCTGCAGTTCGCGCAGGGCACTGAGATCAATGGCCATAGTCTCGGGGAGCGGCTCCCCTACGAGCAACCACTCGAGCCCATCCAGCAGCGAACCCACTGAGCGCTGCTTGGCGACGACATCGATGCGCAGGCCGAGCGCCCGGGCATCTTTTGCGGTGCGGGGGCCGACGGCACCCAGCATGATGTCTTCGGGGATGTGATCGAATTGCTTCACCAGCTGCTCGGCAACCGAGCCGCTGGTGACCAGCACCGCGCGGATGCGCGAGTGTCGGATGTCGTATTGGATCGAGTCGGCCGCCGGAACCCCCACTGAGCGGTAGGCGACCACTGAGTCGACGTGGTGTCCGCGGCGACGCATCCCGTTGGTGAGTGTCGGTTTTGAATGCTCTGAGCGCAACCACAGCGCCCGCACCCGCTCGGGTGCCTGCCGCTGGGCCTGCGGCCACTCCACCAACAGGCCCTTGGCCGAGTCGTCATAGACGGGGATAAAGTCAGCGTTGTAGCCGGCGCTCGCCAGCGCCTGCGCGGTGGTTTCACCAGCAGCGGCGATCTTGGTGGTGGCCGGGACGCGCACATTCATCGAGTGCATCACATCGATGGCGGTCTGGCTGGTCACCACGAGCCACTCATAGTCGCCGCGTTCGAGTTTGGCGAGCGCCTCGTGCAGTTGGGGGGCATCCTGCGGCGAGGGGCTCGCAAAATTGATGAGGGGCGCGACGATGGGGAATGCCCCGCGAGCGCGCACCGCTTCAGCAGCGTTACTTCCGAAAGTTCCGCCGCGGGGCACGAGAATTTTCATGCCCCGCAGTGGCCGCTCTGGGTCGCGAGTAATAAAGCGTCGAGACGTTGACCCCACCATGCCTAGTGGAGCACCTCATAGATCTCTGCGGGGCTCACCAGCCGACCCAGCGTCAGCGAAGTCACCGAACCAATTTCCACATCGTCTCCGAACGGTTGGCCAAGGTCGCCCAAAAGTGCCACCGGCTCATCCGCTTCAGCCACCACGAAAAATCCCATTTCACCAATACCGAGCTCGCTGTGCAGCGACACGACTGCGTCACCGCGCAGCAGCGTGGCATCGTCTTCGAGGCCGAGTTCGGGGTCGGCAGCATCGAGTTCGGCCTGATCGAAATCGTCGACATCGGCGGTAACTAATTCACCGTCAACGAGTTCATCAAGATCATCGTCGGCAAACGCGAGCTCGTCAGGGTCGGGCTCGGTGACTTCGAGCAGGTTCAGCCAGCGTCGCGGCTCGGGCTCGAGCTCGGTGAGCTCAACCATGGCGTACGGGTCGAAAATGTCGAGCTCCGCAAACATCTCGGTGCGCAGCAGCTGCCGCTGTGCCCACTGCAGATCGGTCATTGAGCTGCCGCGCAACCACACGAGCAATACCTCGTGACCGTTAAACCCGGTGAGGTCGTAGCAGCCGCGCAGCTCAACGCCCTCGTCTCGCAGCTCGGCAAGCACACCATCGAGCTGTTCAATGGCGCGCACTGCCTGCTCACCGGCGCCCCCGGTGCGCTGCAACTCGCCGTTGCTCGCCAGGGTGCAGATGAGTGAATACGAAACCTCAGGCACCGCCGAAGCGGTGTCTGAGGTTGCAATCTGGTCTGCCACAATCGCCTCGCTTAGCGCCCGCGTCGCGGCAGCATGAAGGCACCAGCGATGATGCCGCCGATGATGGCAACCGTACCCGCGAGCACTCCCACGGTTAGGGCAGGGTTGTCATTCCAGAGACGTTGCGCCTGGGTCTTGCGGTCGGCGGCCCAGTCACCGAGCCGGCTCGGTACGTCGAACTTGTATTCGAGCGCGTCGAGAGTTTCGGCCAGTTCGCGACGGGTCTGAGCGATATCGCTACGCACCTGGGCAGCACTGCGCTTGACAGGCTGTTCGGGGGTGGTGTTTTCGTTACTCATATTTGCCGAGTCCTTTCAGCGCATTGAGGTCTTGACGCACCGAGTCGAGTGTCTCGGTGGGGACGACACCGTTCATCTTTTTGAACATTGTGATGGCCACGATGGTCGCGATCACCATAATCACCAGCAGTGCACCGGCCACAATCAGGGCCGACAGCCACGGCGCAAACACAGTGTTCAGGCCGAGAATTGCCGCGGTGATGAGCACGGCCCACAGCGTGACGGCAAAAAACGCCACCACCGCAAACAGACCAGCGCCGGTGCCACCCTTGATGGCTTTTGACTTCATCTCGAGCTTGACCTGCTCGAGCTCCGACTTCACCAGGTTGGTCACCAGACCCGGCACCGAGCCGACGAGCCGGCTGGTTTTTTGCTTTGATTTGGGGTTGAACTTGCCGATGCGCATCGGTTCTTCAACATTGGGGAAGGGGCCGCTGGCTTCGGCAGCCGGGGTCTTGTCGTAATCGCTCATCCGAGTGTCCTTTCTACGCCCTGCTCGGCGATCGGCACAATAAACCTGCTAGGCGGGGTTCGAAACCGTGCCCTCGGGGACAGTATCGCGCTCAGCAGCCGCGGCTCCGGCCTTGCGCTGCGCTTCGCGGCGCGAGGCACCAGTAGCCGCACGGGTGAGCGCCGAAGCACCCTTACCAAGCAGCCCAAATGCCTGCTCTACCACCGAGGGCACGTAGCGGTCGACCAATTGCTGAACTCGTTCGGCCTGCCGTTGCACAGGCTTGGAGTTCCACACTTTGCCGGCCTGACGCGCAATCTGTTCATAGCGCTCACGTCCGGCACGCGCGCCGAGCACATAGCCGGTGGCGAGACCGGCGAACAGCGCGATTTTGGATGCGGTTTTCATTGGGTCTCCTTCAGGCGGGGTCATGGTCACCGGTCGGCAGCGTCAATGTAAACGTGCCGACCGGCTTGACCACACCAGGTTACCGGCTGAATACAACGGAATGCTGACTACCAAATTTCGACGCGCTGCTCGGGCGCCAGCCACATCTTGTCGCCGGGCTGCACGTCAAACGCCTCATAGAACGGGTCGAGGTTCGAAACAATTTGGTTGCAACGGAACTCCGCCGGCGAGTGCGGGTCGACCGCCAGCAGCATCTTCGTCATTTCGGGACGCTTCTTGTCGCGCCACGCCTGCGCCCACGAGTAGAAGAACCGCTGCGCAGCGGTGAGCCCGTCAATAATCTCGGGTTCGGCACCGTCAAGGTGACGCAAATATGCCTTCCAGGCGATACCGAGACCGCCCAGGTCGCCAATGTTCTCGCCGATGGTCAGTTCACCGTTCACGCACTCACCGTCCGCACCCTCGGGTGAGAGCCCGTTGTACTGGTCGATCAGCGAGGCGGTGTGCTTTTCAAATGCTTCCCGGTCGGCGTCGGTCCACCAGTCGATCAGGCGACCATCGCCATCATATTTTGAGCCTTGGTCATCAAAACCGTGCCCGATCTCGTGACCGATAACCGCACCGATCGCACCGAAGTTGGCGGCCGCATCCCGATCGGGGCTAAAGAAGGGCAGCTGCAAAATAGCGGCCGGGAAAACAATCTCGTTCTGATGCGGCAGATAGTAGGCGTTCACCGTCTGCGGGGTCATCAGCCACAGGTCGCGGTCGACGGGTTTACCAACCTTCGACCACTCCCAATCGGCGTCAAAGCGAGCGGATGCACGAACGTTCGCGATCAGATCGGTGGCACTGATCTGCAGCGCCGAATAGTCGCGCCACTTGACCGGGTAGCCGATCTTGGGCGTGAATTTTGACAGCTTTTCGAGCGCCCGGTCGCGAGTTTCGGCGCTCATCCAGCTCAGCTGCGAAATCGAGTCTCGGTAAGCGCCGAGCAGATCGGCTACCAGCGCATCCATTTGCGCCTTGGCTTCGGGCTTGAAATGCCGCGCCACATATTCGCGGGCAATCGCCTCGCCGAGCATCGACTCAACATGCCCCACACCGCGCCGCCAGCGTTCGCGCTGCTGGGGCACGCCGGTGAGCGTGGTGCCAAAAAATGCAAAGTTGGCGGCCGAAATCTCGGGCGACAGCACCGCCGCATACGCCAGCACGATGCGCCACAGCAGCCAGTCGCGCCAGTGCTCAAGCTGCTCGTCGACCAGCAGCTCGGCCAGACCATCAGCAAAGCTCGGCTCGTTAAGCGAGAAGCGCGCGAACGCCTCAGCCGGCACCTCGAGCGCTGCAAACCAGCGCGCGAACCCCTCCCCATCGAACTTGCCGCGCAGCTCGTCGAACGTGGTCGGGTTATAGGTGAGGTCGGCCTCGCGCGAACGGACCACATCCCAGTGGTGGCAGGCAATCGCCGTTTCAAGCTCGAACACGCGCTCGGCACGCTCGGCAGCGCCCGGCACCGACACCAACTCAAACATCCGCTCGATATGGGCGCGGTAGGCCTCGCGAATCTCGGCATACTGCTCTTCGCGATAGTAGGCCTCGTCGGGAAGCCCCAGTCCGGCCTGTTCGATGTACAGCAGGTTGGTGTCGGGGTCAGCCACATCGCCGATCACGTACAGTCCAAAAAACCCGCCCACACCGTCGCGCTCGTGGCGACCGATGAGTTCCATCAGTTCGGGCAGATTGTCGACCGCCATCACCTGCCGCAGATCGGGCATGATCGGGTCGGCACCCAGCTGCGCGAGCCGATCTTCATCCATGAAGGCCGCGTACGCATCCGCCAATTTGCGCTGTTCGCTACCGGCCTCAGCGCTGGCAGAATCATCCAGAATTTCGCGCACGGCCGCCTCTGCCTCATCGCGCAGGATGTAGAACGAACCGTACGACGACTTATCAGCCGGAATCTCAGTTTCGGCAATCCACTTGCCGTTGACGTGGCGGAAGAGATCGTCCTGTGGACGCACCCGATCGTCGAGCTGTTCAAGTTCAATACCGCTGGCTTGCGTGCTGTTATCAGTCATGTTTGGCATCCTACGCAGTTGTGCCTGCGAACCCATCCCCCATCGGCGCCAGATTTGCGCCAGCAGCATCAGCACAGAATCCGAGACAATAGCCAGGTGACCACATCCGTCAATCGGCGCATCCTCGCCCTCGCTATCCCGTCGCTCGGCGCGCTCATCGCCCAGCCGCTCATGGTGCTGGCCGACACCGCCATGGTCGGGCACCTGGGCGAACAGCTGCTGGCCGGGCTCGCGGTGGGATCCAGCATCATCACCACCGTCACCGGACTGATGGTGTTTCTCGCCTACACCACCACCCCACGCGTTGCTCGGCTGCTGGGTGCCGGCGACCGCCCCGGCGCGATCCGCGCGGGCATCGACGGTATCTGGCTCGGACTCGGATGCGGTGTGGTGCTACTGCTGGCAACACTCGCAATCGGGCCGCTGATCGTACCGGTGTTCACCGATGATGCGCTTGCCCAGCAGGCAGCGACCCAGTATTTGACGATCTCAGCGTGGGGGCTGCCGGGGATGCTGACCGTGATTGCCGCCACCGGGCTGCTGCGCGGGCTCCAGGATGCGCGCAGCCCGCTCATCATCGCCAGTGTCGGCGCCGCGATCAATGTGGTGCTCAACTATTTGCTGATCTATCCCGCAAGCCTCGGCATCGCCGGATCGGCGCTCGGCACCGCGCTGGCCGAAACACTGATGGCGGTGGCCTATGTGGTGATCGCGGTGCGCGCGTCCCGAAAGCACGGAGTATCGCTGCGCCCGGGTATTGGCGACCCGCGCCAGGCCCTCACCGACTCGTCGCTCATGATCGCGCGCACCGCAACTATGCGCGTTGCGGTGCTGCTGCTGGTGCTGCTCGGCGGCACCGTCGGGGTGTCAGAACTGGCCGCCCTGCAGGTGCTTGTGACGGTGTTTAACCTGCTCGCGTTCACCCTCGACGCCCTGGCAATTGCCGCGCAGGCGATGATCGGACACGATCTCGGCGCCGGCGATACCGGTGCGGTGCGCGGCCTCGTGGGGGTGCTCGTGCGCTGGGGGCTGTGGCTCGGATGCGCGCTGGCCGTCATCGTTGCCGCACTCGCGCCGGTGCTCGGTCGGGTGTTTACCTCGGATGAATCGGTGCTGCAGCTGCTGCCGGCCGGTTTCTGGGCGCTCGCGCTTGCGCTACCGGTGAGTGCGCTGGTGTTCGTACTCGACGGTGTACTGATCGGCGCCAGCGATATTGCCTACCTGGCGCTGGTGGGCGTAATTAATCTCGCGGTGTTTGCCGGATGTGCGGCGGTGGTGTGGCTGCTGCAGCCCACCGGCACCACCGGCGTGATCGCGCTGTGGGCCGCATACGGCGGCGGATTTATGATTTCGCGCGCGGTGACACTCAGCCTGCGGGTGCGAACGCAGCGCTGGCTCGGCGGCGCGGCCAATCAGGCCAACTAGAACAGCGTCGGCGCGCCGACCTGTTCGCCCTTCATGGCGTCATAGTCGAGCACCAGGCAGCGAATCCCCCGGTCTTCGGCCAGCGTGCGCGCCTGCGGCTTGATCTCCTGCGCCGCAAACACTCCCGCCACCGGTGCCAGCAGCGGGTCGCGGTTCATCAGCTCGAGATAGCGGGTGAGCTGTTCCACACCATCAATTTCACCGCGCCGCTTAATTTCGATGGCGATCGATCTGCCCGCCGCATCCCGCGCAAGAATATCCACCGGACCGATCGCGGTCATATATTCGCGCCGCACCAGGGTGGCACCCTCCTCTACGCGCTCAATCTGTGCGGCAAGCAGCTCCTGCAGGTGCGCTTCGACGCCGTCTTTCATGAGGCCGGGATCTTCACCGAGCTCATAGGTGTTGTCGTCAATAAATTCAAAAATATTCACCCGCAGCGCATCACCCGATTTGCGGTGCGTCACCTGCCAGCACTCGATGATGCCCGCCTCGCGCTGCTGTTCATCGAGCTCGAGCTGCTCAAACACCGCCGGCGGCGACATCCAGTTGAGCGGCTTATACGAACCGCCATCCGAGTGCACCAGTAGCGAGCCGTCGGCCTTGTGAATCAACAGGCGGGTGGCTTCGGGCAGGTGGGCGGTGAGCCGACCGGTGTAGTCGACCGTGCAGCGGGCAATAACAAGGCGCATCCCGACAGGCTAGTCGAATTGATTTCGCGCGTGGGATGCACCGCGTAGGCTGCCAGGGATGCGGTTTTTCTTTGATGCGCGGTATATCCGCACCGATTTTCATGACGGGATCAGCCGATATACGGCCGGTCTCGGCAGTGCAGTGCAGCGATTGGCACCCGATGAGGTGACCTTCCTCATCCACGATGAACGTCAGCTCGCACACCTGCCCGAAGGTGCCCGCTGGCTGCTTTTTCAATCAAATGAATCGCCGCTTGAACCAATCGCCGCGCTCCGCCTCAATAAATACCGCCCCGATGTGCTGTTTTCGCCGCTGCAAACAATCGGCACCGCCGGACGCAAGTACGCCGCGATCCTCACGCTGCACGACCTCATCTACTACCGCCACCGCAAGCCCCCAACCAACCTCAATCCGTTGCTGCGGCTGGGCTGGCGGCTGTACCACCTCACCTATTGGCCGCAGCGCTGGGCGCTCAACGGAGCCGACCTCGTGGCCACCGTTTCAAACACCTCGCGTCGCGAAATTCTCGAACACCGCCTCACCCGCAATGAGGTCGTGGTCATTCCCAATGCCCCGCAAGACCTCGCCGCGCTGCTCCCAGAAAAAGCCGCGAGCACCTCACCAAGCGCCACCCTGCGCGGCCGCAACCTCGTCTACATGGGCTCGTTCATGCCCTACAAAAACGTCGAAACGCTCATCCGCGGTATGGCGCAGCTGCCGCAGCATCGCCTGCATCTGCTCAGCCGCATCCGCGACGATCGCCGCCGCGAACTCGAAGCGCTCATCCCCCAGGGTGCCCGGGTGACCTTCCACAACGGCGTCTCGGACGCCGAATATGCGCGGCTGCTTGCCGACGACGCCATCCTCGTCACCGGCTCGCTGGATGAGGGATACGGGCTACCGATTGCCGAAGCGCTCGAGCTCGGCACCCCGGCGGTGGTGAGTGAGCTCGACATCTTCCACGAAGTTGCCGGCCCCGGCGCCAAATATTTTTCGGCCACCGACCCCGATGCGTTCGCCGCCCGGGTGCGCGAGCTCTCGCATCCCGACAACTACGCCGCCACAGCCGCCGCCGGGCGCGAACATATGCGCCAGTACACGTGGGAACACTCGGCCCGGCGGCTGCTGCACGCAGCCCGCGAACTTCACGCCAACCGCGACCGTTAGCCAATCCAGCACCAAGCCCCGCTACCCTGGCAGGGTGACCGACTTCCGTAACGACTACGACGATTCAGCCGACCTCGACGCGAACGAGGTCGCCCCCGACGCTCCTCTGCTCGAGGAAGTCGACCCGCAGGCGCAATTGCGCGAGGCCGCGCGCGAAGCCGAAGGTAACTACGCGCATCCCGCAACCGACGCCGCCGAAACAGCGGCCGCGGCCCGCGAAGCAACCGGTGGTGCATCCCGAGGACGATCGGGCGATGGGGATGCGGCCGGCAACTTTTCGCCCGCCTCAATCACCGTCGTACAGCCCGAAGCCGTCGAAACCGAAGCCGACTCGTCACAGCCCCTGTTCCGCCCGGTCACCCCGGTCGATTTTGCCCGCGGCACCGGCGCCGGCCCCTACACCGCCGTGCTCTGGGACCTCGACGGCACTATCTCTGACTCGGCCGCCGGCATCGTCGACGCGCTGCGCAAAACCTTCGACACTTTCCGGATGCCGATCCCCAGCGACGCGACGCTGCTGAGCTATGTGGGACCGCCAATCATCGACTCGTTCAAACGCGAACACCTCGACGATGCCATCGAGGTGCAGCACGCGCTGCAGACCTACCGCGAAATCCACGATGAGATCGGCCTTGACGGCACCCCGCCGTTCGCCGGCATCCCCGAGATCATTCGCGCGCTGCACGCATCCGGGATGCCGCAATCAACCGCCACCAGCAAACCCGAATCGGCGGCCCGGCGAGTGCTGCACCACTACAACCTGCTCAACGAATTCGAAGCGATCACCGGCGCCAGCGAAGACGAGTCGCGTTCCAAAAAAGAAGATGTTGTGGCCGAGGCGCTGCGACGATTGGATGCGCTGGGCGTCGACCTGTCGAATGTGCTCATGATCGGCGACCGCTACTACGACGTGCAGGGATCGGCCCAGCACGGAGTGCCCTGCGTGTACGTCACCTGGGGATACGGTCGCACCGGCGAAGACGATGGCGCGGTCGCGGTGGTGAACACCGCCGCGCAGCTGGCCGAAATTCTCGGTGTGCAGCTGTGACGGGGCGCAACCGGCAGCCGCGGCTACTGGGATGCGCCGCGGGGCTGCTATCGCTCACGCTGCTGAGCGGATGCGCGGCAGCCGGCGACCTCGACGCACCCGCAGATCGCCCACAATCAACCGCCGAGGCCTACCCCAAACTGGCCGGTCAGGTCGAGGATGCGCAGGCGCATCCCGATGATGCGGGCAACGAGCAGGCCGAGATGGCCGCCACCGCGCTCGAAGTGCTCGATAGCATCCCGGTGGCCGAACGCACCGAGTGGGATGGCCCATTCGACCGCGCGGCACATTTCGGTGAGGGCTGGGCCGACCTCGATGACGACGGCTGCAATACCCGCAATGAAACACTCGAAGCACAGCTCGAACAGGTTGAATTGCTGCGCGACAACTGCCGCGTCGACACCGGCGTGCTCGAAGATCCCTACACCGGTGAAACGGTTAGCTTCCAGCGCGGCCAGGGTACGAGCGAGCGGGTGCAGATCGACCACGTCGTCGCGGTGTATAACGCCTGGCGCACCGGCGCACAGGATTTGAGCTACGAGCAGCGGGTGGCATTCGCCAACGACCCGCTCAACCTGCAGGCGACCCAAGACTGGGTGAACGACGAAAAAATGTCATCGGATGCATCCCAATGGCTGCCGCCGGACGAGACGTATCACTGCACGTATGTATCGCGTCAGATCGCGGTGAAGGCCACCTATCAGCTGTGGGTCACCGAGGCCGAGGATGCGGCGATGCGAGAGGTGCTGGCCGGCTGCTTATAGCAGCGGCGCTGCTGGATGAGGCTTAAAGCCGCGTGACCCCGTAGCCGATGCTAGATCCGTTCGGTATTGGAGTTGAAATCTTCCGGCATCGGAAAACACGGACCGTCAACCCAGATAACCACTTCTTGCCGCCCTCGATAGGTATCGTATTCAACCGTCAACACGATACGATTCGCCGAAACAAAGACCGTCTCAATACCGCCGGTGGAGTTCGTCACCTGCCGCGCCTCCCAACCATCCTGAGACCCCAGATATTCACGCACCACCGACTCATAGGCCCGAGCTGACGCCTCATCCTTGAAGAACACCGCGGTCGCCGCGGGATAGTAATAGTGATTGCGCTTGTTGCACGACACTAAATACTGTGGCGTTGTCCCAGGTTTCGGAGCCTGCAACTCCGCAGGAAGCATCTGATCTTCAGGAGCAAGCTCGATAAGTTCAATAAGCACACTCGAGATCACACGTTTCGCGCTCTGCGCATCCACAATCGGCTCACCGGCCCACAAATCCGTACCGGTCGGTAATGGATCTGCAGAGTTTGAAGATGCGCACCCCGCCAGCAACAGCGACGCCCCCAGCAAGAGCGCGGCAGACCTCCGCAAGAAAGATTCACGAGCAGTCATTAACTCAAACCCCCGCTCACTTCCCACCAGTGCCACCAGGGCCAAGCCGGGCTAGGGCTTCTTGTAGTCGGGCGCGGCCGGGGCGCCGACAAACTCTTCGTAAGTGCGCGCACCCGACTCGTGGTAGGCCGCGGCCACATCTTTACCGACATAGCGGAAGTGCCACGGCTCATACTCGTAACCCACCACATCCTGGGTGCCATTTTCGTAGCGCAGGATGAATCCGTACTTCCACGAGTTTTCTTTGAGCCACTTGCCAGGCTTGGTCTCGCCAAAACAACCCTCGAGGATGCAATCGGTGTTGGTTTCAAAAATATCCACTGCCAGGCCGGTCTGATGCTCGCTGAAGCCGGGCTTGGCGCTGGTTGCATCCGCCGCTTCCTGCCCGAGCTGGTCAACGTATTCGGTGTAAAGCTCGGTCTGCAGCTCGTAGCTGCGGTAGCCGCTGGCGAAGTTGAGGTGATGGCCGGCTTTACCAGCCGCATCGTAGAGCTCGCGCGAGGCGTCGGCGGCTTCGCGGCGCATCGAGTGGTCGTTCACCGAGGGAACACCCACGCTCGAGAGTTTGACAAGATTTTTGGGAACGAAGTCTTTTGCCAGCGGTCGCTGCTTATTGACGAGCGCGGTGATGCTATTTGGATCGTCGATGTCGATCTGCAGCCCCTGGGTAGACCCGTTCGGCTGCGCGGGCGTGGATGTTGGTGCGCTGATTGGCGTTGGAGTTGCGGTGGGCGTGGTCGTGCCGCTTGGCACCGCAACCACAATCGCGTCGTGCTGCCCCGAAACACCTGCCAGCGCAACGCCGGTGCCACCGACTGCCGCGCAGGCCACGACGACCGCGATCGCCAACCCGATGCCCTGCTTACGCCGAGCGCGCTTACGCTCACTCACGGCCACGGCAATCTCATGTGCACTGTGCGAGTGAGTCGCCTCGTCAGCCGTCTCGAGTTTTTCGAAATCCGCCACCAAGCATCCCCTCACCGAAAATCATCGCCCGGTTGCCGCACACCGCGCGGATACTCACCAGTCTGCCACCGGCGTCGCGGCAAAGTAAGTGCCACGACGAGATCCCCAGTAAATCGACCTCAAGCATCATCCGAAACGGCCGGCGGATACCAGCGCACCAGCTCAGTGCGCGCCCGCACTCGGGTGCCGTGGCGCAGGGCCACGATCTCGCCGTGACCGGCCGCAAACACACGGCCCGACTGCCGCGCCAGCCGATCATCCGCGAGCGCCGATTCGAGCTCACGCACGCGCTTGCGCAGCTCCGACACCTCGCGTCGCAGCTGCACCACCCGCGAAATCCCCTCCAGGCCAATGCCAGCGGCAGACAGCTCGCCAATTTCACGCAACCGGTTCACATCGGCGGTTGAGTAGCGCCGCACCCGGCCCGCGGTGCGCGCGGGCACCACGAGACCGAGGCGGTCGTATTGCCGGAGAGTTTGCGGATGCATCCCCGCCAGTTCGGCGGCGACGGCGATCGGAAATACCGGGTCATCTTCACCGAATTGTTTGTCGGTTATTTTCGCCACGCCCATCACCTCGCCGATGCCGAGCGAAGCAAATCTTCGCGCGGGTTTTCAGCGGGCGAGGCTGCGATGAACGCATCCAGGGCCTTTTGCTGTTCTTCACTCAGGCGGTTGGGCACCGCAATTTGCAGTTCGACGAGCAGGTCACCCGTGTGCTTCTTGGTTGCGACACCGCGGCCCTTGACCCGTAGTACGCGGCCACCACTCGAGTTGGCCGGCACGCGCACCTTCACCGGACTCCCCGAGAGCGTCGGCACCTCAACGGTGGCGCCGTTAACGGCCTCGGCGAAGGTTACCGGCAGTTTGATGCGCAGATTGTCACCGTCGCGTTCAAACACCGGATGCGAGCGCACGGAGATTTCGAGAATGATGTCGCCAGCTTCGCCGCCGGTGGGGCTCGGTGCGCCCTTACCGCGCAGCCGAATCTTCTGCCCGTCCTTCACTCCGGCGGGAATGTTCACGGTGAAGCTGCGGCCGTCACCGGTTGTGAGGTCGATCTTGCCGCCGAGCACCGCGGTGGTGAAATCGAGCGTGGTTTGCGCGCGCTGGTCCTGGCCACGCTGCGGGGCCGCGCGGCCCCCGAAACCGGCGGGGCCGTATCCACCCGCGCCGCCGAATAGGCCGCCGAGCAGGTCTTCATAGCCGGGGCCGGCGCCACCGGCTCGGGTCGAATACGACCAGCTGCCGCCGGTGCTTCCGGCGCCCTGATTGAACAGGCCTCCGAAAAGATCTTCAAAACCACCCGCTGCGCCCGGACCACCCGCCGAGAAGCGGGCGCCGGATCCCATCGCGCGAATCTGGTCGTACTCTTTGCGTTTCTGCTGGTCAGAAAGCACATCGTAGGCCTCAGAGATTTCTTTGAATTTCTCTTCGGCGGCCTTATCGCCAGGGTTCGAGTCGGGGTGGTACTTGCGCGCCAGCTTGCGGTAGACCTTTTTCAGCTCTGCAGCCGAGACATCGTTGCTCACGCCGAGCGTTTTGTAAAAGTCTTTTTCAAACCAGTCTTGGCTCGCCATAGTTCGTCACCCACTTTCGCTGTGTTTGTTGATTGAGTTTGTGGGCGCACAGCGTGCGTGAGTTTCGCACGCTGTGCGCTGAGATGTGTTGGTTAGGATGCCGGCACGCCCCAGGCCTGTGTTGGTTAGGATGCCGGCACGAACACGGCCACCTTGGCCGGCCGCAGCTCGATCTCACCGATGCGGTAGCCGAGTTCCACCACATCGGCGATCGTCTCTACCTCAACCTCGGGGTTGGGCAGCTGCGCGATCGCTTCGTGGATCGTGGGGTCGAAGGTTTCGCCGGTGGCGCCGTATGCTTCCACGCCCATCCGCTCGATAATGCCGAGCAGCTTGTCGGCGATGACGCGCATTGCCGATCCCTCTTCGAGGTCGCCGGCCTGCTTGGCGCGGCCAAGGTCGTCAACCACGGGCAGCAGCTGCTTCACGAGTGAAGCGGTGGCGTGACTGCGCAATTCGGCTTTTTCACGCTCGGTGCGGCGGCGGTAGTTGGCATACTCGGCGGTCACGCGGCGCAGATCTTCGAGGTGTTCCGACTCGGTTTCGGCAGCCTCGGCCGGTTCGTCACCGTCGGTTGCCGGCGGTGTCATCGCCTCGTTGAGCAGATCGCGCAGATCGTCCTCGCTGATGGTGGGCAGATCGTCGGCGTTATCCGCGGCGGGTGCCTCAGCATCCGATGCGTCCGCGCTGGCGGCGCTGGGTTCTTCGGTCACGCCGTCACGGCCGGCGGCCGATGCATCCGCTGCACCGGCCGCCGCCATGTCGTCGCGAACCTCGTCACCCTCGGGTTGGTTGCGGTTCTCGTCGGTCATGGCGTTTTCTTCTCCGTTTACTTGTTCTGCTCGTCTTCGTCGTCAACAACCTCGGCGTCGACGATGTCTTCGTCATCGGCCGGAGCGGCGCCGTCGGTGGGAGCCTGCGGCGCAGCCTCTTCCTGGCTGGCAGCGTAGATGGCCTGTCCGAGCTGCTGCTGCGATTCGTTGAGTTTGTCGAGCGCGGCCTTCACGGCGTCGTCGTCATCGCCAGCGAGTGCGGTCTTGAGCGCGTCGACATCTTCCTGCACCGAGTTCTTCACATCGGCGGGCAGCTTGTCTTCGTTCTCGTTGATGACCTTCTCAACCTGGTAGGCGGTCGATTCGGCGACGTTACGCTGCTCGGCAGCCTCGCGACGCTTCTTGTCTTCAGCCTCGTGCTCGGCAGCCTCACGGACCATGCGATCGATGTCTTCCTGCGGCAGCTTCGAGCCACCCGAAATGGTCATCGACTGCTCCTTGCCGGTGCCCTTGTCGGTGGCCGACACGTGGACGATACCGTTGGCGTCGATGTCGAAGGTGACCTCGATCTGCGGGATACCGCGTGGGGCCGGGGCGATACCGGTCAGCTCGAAAGTGCCGAGCGCCTTGTTGTCACGAGTGAACTCGCGCTCGCCCTGGAACACTTGGATCTGCACCGAAGGCTGGTTGTCTTCAGCGGTGGTGAAGGTCTCCGAGCGCTTAGTGGGGATCGCGGTGTTGCGATCGATGAGCTTGGTCATGATGCCGCCCTTGGTCTCAATACCGAGGCTCAGCGGGGTGACGTCAATGAGCAGCACATCCTTGCGCTCGCCCTTCAGCACTGCGGCCTGCAGGGCGGCACCCACTGCCACAACCTCGTCGGGGTTCACGCCCTTGTTGGGCTCGCGACCACCGGTGAGCTCCTTCACGAGGTCGGTGACGGCGGGCATACGGGTCGAACCACCAACGAGCACGACGTGGTTAATGTCGCTGACGCTGACGCCGGCTTCACGAATGACGTCGTTGAACGGCTTCTTGGTGCGCTCGAGCAGATCGGCGGTGAGCTCCTGGAACTTCGCACGGCTCAGGGTCGTGTCGAGGTTTGCGGGGCCCTCGTTGGTGAGCGAGAGGTAGGGCAGCTGGATGCTGCTGCTGGTCGAGCTCGACAGCTCCTTCTTGGCCTGCTCAGCGGCTTCTTTCAGACGCTGCAGAGCGATCTTGTCGTTTGAAACGTCAACACCGGTCTGGCTCTTGAACTCGCCGACGAGGTAGTCAACGACGCGCTGGTCCCAGTCGTCACCACCGAGGCGGTTGTCACCTGCAGTGGCGCGCACCTGGATGGTCGAGAAGTCGTCGTCCTTACCAACTTCGAGCAGCGAAACGTCGAAGGTACCGCCACCGAGGTCGAACACCAGGATGAGCTCGTCTTCCTGGCCCTTGTCGAGACCGTAGGCGAGCGCGGCGGCGGTGGGCTCGTTCACGATGCGCAGCACGTTGAGACCGGCGATCTCACCGGCTTCCTTGGTGGCCTGACGTTCGGCGTCGTTGAAGTAGGCGGGAACGGTGATCACGGCGTCGGTGACGGTGTCGCCGAGGTAGGTTTCAGCGTCGCGCTTGAGCTTGCCGAGGATGCGGGCCGAAATCTCCTGCGGAGTGTACTTCTTCGAGTCGATTTCCTGGGTCCAGTCGGTGCCCATGTGGCGCTTCACCGATGCGATGGTGCGGTCGACGTTGGTGACCGCCTGGCGCTTGGCCGGTTCACCGACCAGCACCTCGCCATCCTTGGTGAAACCAACCACCGAGGGGGTGGTACGAGCGCCCTCGGCGTTGGCGATGACCTTCGGCTCGCCACCCTCGAGGACGGACACGACTGAGTTAGTGGTACCGAGGTCAATTCCAACGGCACGAGACATAGTTGGGCTCCTTTTGTTTTGGGGTTTGGGATGAAAAGTTCTCGATCGGGGTTCGTGGTGAGTGTTTTCTTCTGAGTGCCTTTTGCGAGCACTTCTCTCGAAAACCCCAGATCAAACCCTGAGTCGATCTGACTCAAGAATACACCTGAGTCAACCCGTGTCAAGTCTGCAAACCTGAGAGTTGAGTGTGAGCGGCTCAACTTTGGTGCGCAGGATGCGCGCAGCGCCGCGTAGCACAGACGAACACGGCCGCCCGGGTACACCGCAACCACTCGGGTACACCGTCATAGCGGTGTACCCGAGCACTTTCGGCGGCTCTCAAACGCAACAGCACGGCAGTGCGGCGCCTCCACTCCCCCAGTCGCCGTCCCGATCGCCGCCCCGTCGCCCTCAACGCAACCCCGCCGGCGCCTCAATCACCGCCGCAACCCGGATTTGTATGCCTCCGCGTCATCTGCATGTGGCACAACACACACAATTAACGCGAACCCACACAGAACACGGCTAGGTGGGTTGCACTCGGGTGGAGTGCGCGAAGCGGGAGGCGGGGCAGCGGGGCGGCGACTACCCACGCGACAGCGGCGCGACGCACTATTCTGACGGGTGGCGCATCGACGCGGGCGCGACACCCGCATCCACACCAACACCGGCAAGCGAACACAAGACGCAACCACCAGCATCCAGCCCCCACCCACAGAATCGAGACAACCATGACGAACGAGCGGTTCGCGCGGCTCAAGCTGCTACTCGGAGACGAAGGCCTCGAAAAACTCCAGAACGCCACGGTCATGGTCGTCGGCCTCGGCGGTATCGGCTCGTCCTGCGCCGAAGCCCTCGCGCGCGGCGGCGTGGGCACGCTCATCCTGCTCGACCGCGACACCATCGAACCCAGCAACATCAACCGGCAGGCCATCGCCTTCGTCTCGACGGTCGGCCGAGTCAAGGCTGAAGTCATGGCCGGCATGGTCGCCGATATCAATCCCGACTGCACCGTCCACGCCAAGCAGGTGTATCTCAACCGCGACAATCTCGCATCCGAATTCGCCCAGTTCCCGCGCCCCGACTACGTGATCGACTGCATCGACGTCGTCACCAGCAAAATCGAAATTGCGCAGTGGTGCGCCGAAAACCGTGTGCACCTCATCTCGTCCATGGGCGGCGGCAACAAACTCGACCCGAGCTACCTCAGCTTCGCGAAAATCCACAAAACCAAACTCTGCCCGCTCGCCAAGGCGATCCGACAGGTGTGCATCCGCCGACGCATCCGCGGACTCGAGGTGCTGTATTCATCCGAAGTGCCGGTCAATATTGCCGACAAGGGCAGCGGCACCAAAGCCGAAACGCTCGGCACCATGAGCTATATGCCGCCGATTATGGGGCAGATGCTCGCCGGCAAGGTGATCCGCCGCCTGGTTGGGCTTGAAGAAACTCCACTCGCCCCGCGCATCGGCAACCCGGCCGACGAAAGCCAGCCCCCAACAGAGTCGTGACAGCGCTGCTCGACACCCACTTTCACTACGATTTCGTGCCGCCGCCGTCACGCGAGCCGCTCGTGCAGCAACTGGCGGATGCGGGGATCACGGTGGTTGCGCAAACGGTCACACCGTCGGGTTTCGTGCGGCTTGAGGCCGATGAGCGTCAGCGTCTGGGGATGCATCCCAGCAGCCAGCAACCGAAGGCACCGCTTCTTTCGCTCGGTTTTCATCCCTGGTATATCGGCGACGATGCCGAGCATGAGCTCGAGGTTTTTCAGGATGCGCTCGCCCGAACCCGGTTTATTGGCGAGATCGGGCTCGATTTCGCGCCGCGGCGGCTGGCTGCGGTGCCGGCTGCAACACAGCTCGACGTGTTGCGCCGGATGCTGCAGGCAATACAGCAGACGGTGTCTGGTCGGCCGTTCGTTCTGTCGATTCACGCGGTGCGCGCAGCCTCCGAGGTGCTTGAGTTATTGGCGGAGTGCCGGGTAGACACTGCCGCGATCGTGCCGGTTTTTCATCGCTTCGGCGGCACGAGTGACGAGCTGACGCGGTTGATGCGCGCGGGCGGATTCATTTCGGTGGGCACGCAAATGCTCGACACTAAGCGTGGGCGCGCCTATGCCACGCAGGTGCCAGAGGGTCGGCTGCTGCTTGAGACCGACCTGCCCGCCGCATCCGGTACTGCAACCGACCCGGCGCAAGAAGTGATCGCATCCCTGCGCGCGACCGTCAACGAACTCGCCCGGCTGCGGGGCGTGGATGCAGGGCAACTTACGGCGCGGATCTCACGAACGAGCGCGCGGCTCTACGGTGCCGCGAACTAGTCGAGTAGATCTTCTTCGTCGAGTTTGCCCGCGAGCGCACGGGCTTCGAGATGCTCGAGGTGGGCAATCTGCCACACCTCTTTGGCGGCAAATACATTGATGGCGATGATGGTGACGCCGAGGATGATGTCGGGCCAGCCTGATCGGGTGAGTGCGGTGATGAATCCGATGAGGATGATGAGGATGTTTACGATGACGTCGTTGCGGGCCGACAGATAGGCGACGCGCGCCATTGAGCTTTGGGTTTTTCGGAAGGGCACCAGGATGAGCGCACAGGCCAGATTGACGATACCGGCACCGCCCGCTGTGATGGCGAGAAGGAGCGGATCTGGCGCGTCAGGGTTGATGACTTTGCGGATCGCTTCGCCGGCGGCGAATAGTGCGGGGATGCAGATGAGGAATGCGAGCATTTTGCCGGTTACGGCGCGGGCGTGCAGCGACCATCCGAGGGCAAGGAAGATCAGGTGTTGATGGCGACATCTTCGAGCAGGTCGATGGAGTCGGCGAGCAGCGACACCGACCCGAGTTTGAGCGCCATGGTGAACTCGACGCCGAAGTAGGCAAGGTTGAGGTCCGCAACCCAGAGCACCGCGATACCGAGCTTGCGCTTGAGTTCGGGTGAACTGTCCATACGCCAAGTATCACATTGGATGCGGTGGGCCCAATCGCATATTGAAAGTACCGCGCTAGTTGTCTTCTTCCTCGCCGGGTACTTGTTCGGGGACCTGCACGAAAAAGCGTGACGAGATGGCGAGCAGTTCGCGCATGAGCTCGTATTGGCCGCCGTGCATGTTCCAGATTTCGTCTTCACCAGCCGCTTCGGGCCGCTCGTAGATCGAGTCGGTTGCGTTGACGTCGGCCAGCCAGCCGTTGTCGTAGTAGGCCATGAGGGGTTGCATAGCCTCGTTGAAGGCTTCGATGGCCTTGAGCCCCTCGGCAGCTTTTTCGTATGCGGCGCGGGCCTTGACGAGGTTGTTTTGCGCGATGCCCAGGCGCTCGAGGGCCGCCTGCTGTTCTGGTGTGTGTTCGATGGGTGCCGTGTCGTTGTTCATGGTTTTACTGTGGCACACGGCGACCGCCTGCAACAGTCCTGACCATCTCGTTCGCCCGCCGTTCACCTGCGGCAACCATGCTGCATCCAGGCACTCGCATCGGCGCCCCAGCTGCGCACCCAGTCGAGCGCATCCCGAACCAGCAGCGTCAAAGGACAAAATCCGTGAAACTCCGCACCGCCGTGCTCACTGCTGCCGCCGCAGCACTGGCACTTTCGAGCGTCGCAACCACCGCGGTCGCTGAAGAATCCGCATCCAGCACTGAAACCCTGAAGGTCGCTACTTTCAACGCCAGCCTCAACCGCAACGAAGCCGGCCAGCTGCAAACCGACCTCGCAACCACCGACAACGAGCAGGCCAAAAACGTCGCCGAAACCATCCAGCGCACCGAACCCGATGTGGTGCTCATCAACGAGTTCGACTACGACGCCGAAGGTAAATCGGTGCAGTTGTTCAGCGACAACTACCTCAAACAGTCGCAGAACGGCGCGCCCGCAATCGACTACCCCTACTCGTGGAGCGGCCCGGTGAACACCGGTGTGCCCAGCGGCTTCGACCTCAATAACGACGGCGAGATTGGCGGCCCTGACGACGCGTTCGGGTTCGGCATGTTCCCCGGCCAGTACGGTTTTGTCGTCTACTCGAAATACCCGATCAACGCCGAGGATGTGCGCACCTTCCAGAACTTCCTGTGGCAGGACATGCCCGACGCCTACCTGCCCGAAAACGCCGACGGCACCCCGTGGTACAGCGAAGAAGAACTCGCGGCGATGCGACTGTCGTCGAAAACTCACGCCGACATCCCCGTCGACTTGAACGGCACCACCGTGCACGTGCTCGCTGCACACCCCACCCCGCCCTCGTTCGACGGTGAAGAAAAGCGCAACCAAAAACGCAACCACGACGAAATCCGCATCTGGAGCGACTACGTCTCGGGCAAGGCCGACTACCTCTACGACGACAAGGGCGTAACCGGTGGCCTCGCATCCGACGCCAATTTCGTGATCGTCGGCGACTACAACGCCGACCCCTTCGACGGTGACTCGTGGCAGGGTGCGATTGATCAGCTGCTCAACAACGACAACATCCTCGACCCCAAGCCCACTTCGGCAGGCGGCGAGGAAGCTGCGGCTCAGGGCGGCGCCAACGAAACCCACGCGAGCGACCCGAAATACGACACGGCCGACTTCAACGACAAGCCCTCGCCCGGTAACCTGCGCGTCGACTACGTGCTCGCAAATAGCTCGGCAACGGCTGTGGATGCTGGCGTGTTCTGGCCCACGCGCGACGACGAACTGTTCCGCCTCACCGGCGAATACCCCTTCCCCACCTCAGACCACCGCCTCGTGTGGGTGAACTTCGAGTTCCCCGCGGCAGCGTCTGGGACACCGGGGCCGACCGCAACTCCGGAGCCCACCGCGACTCCGCTGCCAACCGACGAGGAAGGGACCACCGCCCCCGAGCCCACCGCGACCGCGGACCCAGAGGCACCCGCTACGCCGAAGCCCACGGCGACTGACAACGGTCGCCAGGATGCAGCCGGCAGGCTCGCGACCACCGGTGCATCCGGTCTGCCGATGCTGGTCGCAGCCGCAGCTGCGGCAATTGCCGGTGGTGTTGCATTCACGCTGCGCCGCCGCAACGCCGACAGCTAACCATTAGCTATCAGTGGGAGCTCGCCGAGGGCGCGGGCTCCCACTTCGTTTTCCGCGCCCGCGGCCGGTGCGGTGGGGCGGGCACAGCACGAGCCACCCACCACCGCATCCACGTTGTGTGTGGGTTCGCGTTATTTGTATGTGGCAGAACACACACAAATAACGCGGAGACACACACATCCGAACGGGCAACCGGGGCAGCCGTCCTGACCCGCGCGCTGCAACAATAGGGATGCACGAGGGAGGACCATATGGACGCGCTCACCAAACTCTTCGCAATCAGCTGGCAGGAGGCCACCGCGGTCGTCATCTCGACCGTGGCGATCTACCTCGTGTTTTTGCTGCTGGTGCGACTATTCGGCGCCCGCGTGATTTCGCAGCTATCCACCTTCGACGCGCTCGTGGCCATCATGCTCGGCGCGATCGCCGGCCGCGTCATCCTGATGGACACCCCGGTGCTCCCCGCCGGCATCCTGGGCCTCGGCACGCTCTTTTTGCTCGAGGTCACGATCGGCCAGCTCGGCCGCCACACCCGCGCCGATCGGGTCGTGAACCAGCGCCCGATCGTGCTCGTCGATGCAGGCGAAATTTTGGATGCGGGGCTACAGCGGGCGCATATGTCACGGGATGAACTGGCCAGTTCGTTGCGGCTGGCCGGGATCCGCCAGCTCAGCGAGGTGGAGCTTGCGGTGTTCGAACCCAATGGTCGGGTCTCGGTGCTGCGCACCGGCGCATCCATCGACCCTGAAGTGCTCGGCTCGGTTCAGCGCAGCTTGAAGCAGCACTAAGCGCCCCCAAGCCCCGCCAGTAACGCATCGGCAACCTCGGCCACCTACACTGCGGCACGTGAACCAGCCCGCAAACGCTCAAAACACCCAGCTGACGATGCTCGACGGCACCGAGCTCAGCCGCCAAGAACAGCGCCGCCGCGCCCGCGCCTGGCAGATGTACGACGTCGCCAACTCAGCGTTCCAGGCGATCGTGGTGACGTTCGTGTTCGCCACCTATCTCGCATCCGATCTGTTTCTCGACCCCGAGGTGGTGGCGCTTGGCGCTGCCGATCCCGACAACCCCGTCTATCGCGCAGCTCAGGCCGGTTCGCAGCAGGTGATTTCGGGCCTTGATCTGGCCGCCGCAATTATCGTGGCGGTGCTGGCACCGGCGCTCGGCCGCGCCACCGACGGCAGCGGCCGCCGCAAACGCCTCATGGTGGCGTTTTCGATGGTGACGATCGTCGCAATGTTCGCCATGTTTTTTGTGTACCCCGGCGCCGAGTTCCTCTTTTTTGGGGCGCTATTGATGGCGATCGGCATCGTGTTCTCCGAGCTCGCGGGAGTGAACTACAACGCGATGCTTTCGCAGGTGGCCACGCGCGAAAACGTCGGGCGAGTGTCGGGCACCGGTTGGGGGCTCGGCTATCTCGGATCGATCGTGCTGCTGCTGGTGGTGCTGGTGCTGTTCATCCAAAACTTCAATGGGGATGCACCGGGCGCCGGCATCCTTGGGGTTCCGGATGGGGCTGATGGGGATGCACTCAACATTCGCCTCACGGTGCTGGTTTCAGCGGTGTGGTTTTTGTTGTTCATGATCCCGATCATGCGGCGCGTGCCCGAGGCCGCCCCGAACGTCGCCGAAAAGCGGGTGAGTTTGCTCGGCGCCTACCGCGAACTCGGTGCCACTATTGGCCGGCTGTGGCGTGGCGACCGCAAATTGCTGCAATTTTTGCTCGCGTCGGCCGTGTTCCGCGACGGCCTGGGCGCGGTGTTCGCCTGGGGCGCAGTGCTCGCCGCGCAGGTATACGGTTTTTCAAGCTCCGAGGTGATCTATTTCGCGGTGGCCGCCAACCTCGCCGCTGGTGTGGGCACGCTCGCCTCGGGATATGTGGATGACCGGCTCGGCCCCAAACCGGTGATTATTGGTTCGCTGCTGTCGCTGATCACAGTGGGGCTCGTCATGATGATGACCCCGAACGACAAGCTATTCTTCTGGGTCTTCGCACTGCTGCTGTGCCTGTTTGTGGGACCGGTGCAATCGGCCTCACGCTCGTATCTGGCCCGGTACACACCCGAGGGCCGGCAGGGTGAAATTTTTGGGCTCTATGCCACCACCGGTCGCGCTGCCGGCTGGCTGTCGAACCTGCTGTACTTTGCGTTCATCACGTGGCTGGCGCATCCAAAAGCTGGCGTGTGGGGCATCCTGATTGTGTTTGCGCTGGGGCTTCTGCTGATGGTCACGGTGCCGGCGAAACGCGAAACGGTGCAGCTCTAGGCCGGGCTGTCGGGCAGCGGTGCGGCACTTAGGATGCGACTATGACGCAATGGCTGATCCGTCCCGCCACGCTGGATGATGTCGATGGCATCGTCACCGTGCACATTGATGCCTGGCGCGAAACTTACGCCGGACTGCTGCCGGATGAGGTGATTACGGCTCGTTCTGACCGCGCCGAACGCGCCGCAATGTGGGCCAAGGTGCTGCAACCCGGCAGCGAGGCCACGGTGTTTGTCGGCGAGGTTGATGGCCGTGTGGTGGGTTTTGCCTGCGCCGGCCCGGCACGGGATGCGGATGCGCCGGTCGAGTACGAGTTTTGGATGCTCTACACGCTGCAATCAACCCACGGCAGTGGTCTGGGGCAGGCGCTCACGGATGCGGTGCTCGGTGATCGCGAGGCGTACCTGTGGTGCCTGATTGAAAACCGCCGCGGGATGGGCTTCCATCGCCGCAACGGATTTGTTGTGGATTTGCCGCTGGGCTTGCAGCACGGCGGCGGCGATGTTCGCCTGGTGCGCACGCCGCGCTGAGCTGCGCCGGAAGTCGCGTTGCCGCCGCTACCGCGCCTGCGCTAGCGGAACCGCAGCAGGCGCAGCGAGTTCAACACCACGAACACACTCGAAAACGCCATCGCGGCGCCGGCGATCATCGGCGAGAGCATCCCGAATGCGGCAAGCGGCAGCGCCAGCACGTTGTATCCGAACGCCCACACCAGGTTTTCGGCGATCACGCGGTTGAGGCGCCGCGACAACCGCACCGCATCCACCGCAGCGTCAAGCCCAGCCCGCACCAGGGTGATGTCGGCAGCCTGCATCGCTGCATCCGTGCCGCCACCCATTGCGATCCCGAGGTCGGCGGTGGCCAGCGCCGGAGCATCGTTCACACCATCGCCCACCATCGCCACGCGCTTACCCTGCGCCTGCAGCTCGGCGATGGCAGCCACCTTCTGCTCGGGCAGCACCTCGGCCACCACCTCGTCGATGCCCACCTGTTTGGCGACCGAACGCGCCACCGGTTCGGCATCGCCGGTCAACAGCACCGGATGCATCCCCAGCTCGCGCAACTGCGCAATCGCCGCCGCTGAAGTATCGCGCACCGCATCCGCAATGCCGATGATGCCAACCGGCCGCTCATCAATGGTGACCATCACCGCTGTCTCGCCGCGCTCACCGTGACCGCGCACGGCATCGGCGAGCGCACCACCAAGATCAGCGGCGGGGCGTGTCACTGACACCCGCATCCCGGCCACTGTCGCGCTCACGCCATGGCCAGTCTGGCTGGTGAAATCGGTGGCGACAGGATGCGCACCATCATGAGCGTCAACGATCGCCATGGCAAGCGGATGCTTGGAGCCTTCTTCGACGGATGCGGCAATGGCCAGCACCTCGGCCGCATCAAACCCGTCGGCGGCAGTCACGTCAGCCACGCGCATCTGCCCCTCGGTAACGGTGCCGGTTTTATCGAGCACGATCGTGTCGATCGACCGCGCGCGCTCAAGCGCTTCGGGCCCAGAAATAAGGATGCCCAGCTGCGCGCCGCGGCCGGTGCCGGCAAGGATCGCGGTCGGCGTGGCAAGTCCCAGCGCACACGGGCAGGCGATGATAAGCACCGCCACCGCGGCGGTGAACGCCATTTCAACCCCGCCACCAACGAACAACCACACCACGAGCGTGAGAAGCGACAGCCCGATCACGACCGGCACAAAAACGCTCGAGATGCGGTCGGCAAGACGCTGCGCCGCGGCCTTACCGCTCTGTGCCTGTTCGACCATCCGCCCCATCTGCGCCAGCTGGGTGTCGGCACCAACGCGAGTGGCTTCCACCACCAGGCGACCGTCGGTGTTCACCGTCGCGCCGATGACCTCGCTGCCCTCGCCAACCTGCACCGGCACCGATTCACCAGTGAGCATCGAGGTGTCGAGCGCGGCTCGGCCACTGACCACGCGGCCATCGGTTGCCACGCGATCGCCGGGGCGAACCACAAATCGGTCGCCCACCCGCAGCTGCGCAACCGGCACCCGGCGACCGTCTTCGAGCTCGGCTTCTTTGGCGCCCAGGCTCAGCAGTGCCCGTAGCGCCGAACCGGCCTGCCGTTTGGCGCGCGCCTCAAAATAGCGCCCGAGCAGCAGGAAGGTAACGACGCCGGCAGCGACTTCAAAATAAACATTCCCGAGCCCTGAGGTGGGAGTGGGCTGCCACGCGAAACCGTGACGCATCCCGATCTCACCGGCATGACCGAACACGAGCGCGTACAGCGACCACAGCGTTGCCGCGCTCACCCCGAGCGATACGAGCGTGTCCATGCTCGTGGTGCCGTGGCGTGCGTTCACGAACGCCGCGCGGTGAAACGGCCACGCCGCCCAGGTCACCACCGGCAGCGTGAGCACCATCGACACCCACTGCCAGCCGGCAAACTGCCACGCGGGAACCATCGCCACCGCAATAACCGGCACGCTGAGTACCGCCGCAATAATGAAGCGGCGCAGATAGGCGCGCGCCTCGTCGTTATCGGGCTCGGTCGCTTGTTCGCGATGCTCGGTGGCGTCGTAGCCGGCGGCGCGCACGGTGGCGATGAGTGTATCCACATCGGCGCTGCCGCTCACGCTGGCACGCTCGAGCGCAAAATTCACCGATGCGGTCACACCCGGCATTTTGTTGAGCTTGCGCTCGATGCGGCCCGCGCAGGCCGCGCAGGTCATACCCTGCAGATCGAGTTCGATCGTGTCGGCAGCCGGTTCAGGCAATCGATGTCACCTCGTACCCTGCCTCGGCGATTGCATCGCGAAGCAGCTGCGGGTCGATCGGTGCCTCGCTCGAAATTTCAGCGACGCCGGTGTTGTGGTCGACCGCAACCACCGTCACACCGTCAATTTCACTCAGTTCTTCACGCACGCTCATCTCGCAGTGTCCGCAGGTCATACCGGTGATGTTGAGCTGGGTAATCATGTTGCCTCCTATCGGATCGCGCCGTGTGGGTTATTTATGACAACAAGACTCGTCGTTGACTATTCCGTATGCAACAGTTTCGCCGGTGCGTATCACGCAGTTGAGAACTGTTATTGTGTGGAAAACCGCCTTCGGCACTTCGGCATCATGCATCCCGAAAGTTTGAGACACCATGCATCCTGACGCCCCGGAGCACTCGGCCAGCGAAACAGCACCGCAACCGGCCAGCGAAACAGCACCGCAACCGGCCAGTGCACCGATCCTGTCCCGTAAAAAACCCACAGTGCGACAGATGATTTTCGCGTCGCTTTGGCTCATCGTTGGCGTCGCCGTGGCGGTGTCGCTCGTAAAACTCGCGTTTTTCAATAGCCGCCAAGCCGATGCGGCCGCCCCCTCGGGCTCGCTCGCCTCGCCCACGGTGACGGTGACGCGCGACACCGTCATCAACGAGTTCACCGCCTCCGGCTCACTCACCGCCGACCCCGGCGTACCCCAGCGAGCCACCGACCAGGGCACGGTCACCGTGGTGTTCGTCAAGCAGGGCGACCGCGTCGAACGCGGCCAGCCGCTATTCGAAGTGCGTGAAGAAATCGGCCAGACCGAACCTGAACCGATTGGCGAGCCCGACCCCACCAGCACCGAGCCGCCCGAAATGTCGACTCCCGAGCCGATCTACCAGTACCACGAGATCGTCGCCACCGCCTCGGGTGTGCTGACCAAATTCACCCCGCTACCAAAAATGCAGGTTGGTGTGGGCGACGAAATCGGCGAGGTCGGCCCCGGCACGTTCACCGCGGTTGCGAATATCAGCGCCGATCTGCAGTTCCGGATGCTCGATCAGCCGTCACAGGCCACAGTTTCGATTGCCGGTGGTCCGGCGCCGTTCGACTGCGGAAAGATCGAGATCGGTGCGGTCGAGGGCGACCAGGCACCGGATGCGGCGCAACCTGATCCGATGTATGCCGACGACCCGTACGCCCCGCCGGCGGAGGGCGGCAACAGCCCCGTCACTGGCCAGCTGCGCTGCGCCGTGCCTGAAGATCAAAAAGTGTTCGCCGGGCTGAGCGCCGAAATCACGGTGGTTTCGGGCAGCGCCGAGGATGTGCTCGTGCTGCCGGTGACCGCGGTGCGCGGCGATTACGCCACCGGCATCGTGTACCTGCCGAGTGATTCTGGCGACCCCGTCGAACAGCCCGTTGAGCTCGGCCTCACCGACGGTGTCATGATCGAAATTAAGTCGGGCCTCAACGAGGGCGACACGGTGCTCGAATATGTGCCGAGCGAAGTGCCCATGTATCAAGAGGACCCGGGCTGGTGACCGAGCCACGCGAGCGGGTGCTCGAGGTGATCGAGGTGACCCGCGAGGTTGACCTTCCCGACGGTGACAAGCTACGCATCCTGCGCGGGGTGAACCTCACCGTGTACGCGGGCGATCGTGTCGCGGTGCTGGGCCGCTCGGGTGCCGGAAAAACGACCCTGCTCAACCTTTTGGGGATGATCGACCAGCCCACCAGCGGTCAGATCGTGTTCCGCGGCCGGGATGCATCGCGGCTTCCCGCAAACAAACTCGCCAAACTGCGCGGCCGGTCGGTGGGATTTGTGTTCCAGCAGTTCAACCTTCTCGATAATCGCACCGCGCTCGAAAATGTGATGATGCCACTGCACTACGGCACCCCGTGGCAGTTTTGGAACCGGCAGGCGCTCGCGGCCCAGGCGCTGGCGCAGGTGGGACTGGCTGATCGCGCCGACCAATTACCGCGCCGACTTTCGGGTGGTGAGCAGCAGCGCGTTGCTATCGCCCGCGCGATCGTGCGCCGACCGCAGCTGCTGCTGGCCGATGAGCCCACCGGCGCGCTCGATGTTGGCACCGCCCGCGATGTGATGTCGCTGCTGAAATCGAGCAGTAAACACACCGGTGCGGCGCTGCTCACCATCACGCACGATTTGCAGGTGGCGGCACAATTCGACCGCATCCTGGTGCTACAAAATGGTGTGCTCACCGAGTGCACGGTGGCTGAGGCCGAGCGGTTGCTCACCGAGCAGGTAAAAGCTGCAGCCCCCGCAGCCGACAGCGAGGTGGATGCATGACTACCGAACGCAAGCGGATCAGGGCTCGGCAGCCGCGCGAGAATGAGCGAGGCGCCCGCCTCACTGGGTTTGTGGCGCTCATTGTGGATGCGTGGCATGAGCTGCGCGTGAACCGGCTGCGCATCCTGTTGGCGCTCATCGGCATCACCGTTGCCGTGATTGGGCTCACCGGCGCGCTGGGCGTGGGGCAGATTGCCGCGAGCGTCACCCAACAGACAAGTGAACGCAGCGGCGGACGCACCGCCACCGTGCAGGTGACGGGTCGATACACGCCCGAACAGCTCGATCGGCTGCAGCGACTGCCGAACGATTTCGGGGTTACCCACCATTCGATGCACACCGAAGCGAATGGCACCGCCTGGACTCCGAGCCAAAAAATTCCGGTGGATTTGTATGCCATCGATCCCGTTTACAGCACTATTTTCCGGCAGCCAATCAGCCAGGGCCGGGTTTTGCAGGAGTCAGATGCCGACCTGCTGGCGCCCGCCATCGTCATCAATGAAAAGCTGTGGCAGGTGCTCGGCGAACCAAATATTTCATCCGGTGCCACGGTCGATTTTCGTGACGGCGACCGGCGACAGCTGTTCACCATTGTCGGCGTTGCCAAAGCCGAGTTTGGCGAGTTTGAACAGCCACGCGCCTGGTTTTTGTTTGACCAGCTGGAGCTCATGCCGGGCGTGCAGCCCGATCAGCTCAACGTGAACCTGTTCATGTGGGTGCCGCCCGAGATCGGCGACCAGCTCGCCTATCAGCTCAATGAACAGCTCAGTTCGAGTGGGATGACCGCCTTCCGCAGCGACTGGGGACAGCAGGCCGCGCAATCAACAGCGGTGATCACCTGGCTCGTAATCGGAGCCGCCGCCGGAATGTTCGCGCTCGGCGCGCTGGGACTCATCAACATCAACATCGTGACCATGCAGCAGCGCGTGCGCGAAATCGGTATTCGCCGCAGCTACGGGGCAACCAGTGCTCGCATCTTTTTTGGTGTGCTGCTCGAATCGGTGGTCGCCACGTTCATCGCCGGCATCGTCGGTGTGACCCTCACCGTGATCGCGCTACAAAACCCGTTGACGCTCGGGTTTTTCCGCGACATGGGGCTGGTTGAGGCGCCACCGTTCCCGATGGTGCCAGCACTGATCGGCCTGGCCGCAGCCACCGTGGTGGGTGCGCTTGCCGGGGCGCTGCCGGCGTTCAAAGCCACGCGCGTGCAAATCATCGACGCGATTCGCTATTGATCGCGCATCTCAGCGTGTCAGTCAGCCGCTGCCCGTATCGTGGCCGTATGCAGAACATCACGGTCGACGAGCTGGGTAAGCTCGGCGAAAACATCAACCTGATCGATATCCGCGAACCCTACGAACACGACGAGGTGCGCGTGCCGTTCGCCAAGCACATTCCGCTGAGCGAGCTCGATGCCCGCATCGATGAGCTCGGCGAAAACCCCTACATCATGTGCCACGGTGGCGGCCGCTCGGCCCGCACCGTGCAGCTGCTCGCCCAGCAGGGCATCGAAACCACCAATGTTTCGGGCGGCATTTCGGCATGGGAAGCAGCCGGCCTGCCGGTTGAACGCGGCTAGCCCATTGCCAGGCTTCGAGCGGGTGTGCCAGCTCGCCGCCAAACGCGGTGGGCCGGCGCACCTGCTCATTGAGCACCGCGGCGAAATTGTTGTCGACCACCGCATCGGGGTTGGCCCGCGGGCCGCATTCTGGCCGTTTTCGGTGTCAAAAATCTTCATTGCGGCGCTGGTGTGGTCGCTGATCGCCGACGGCACACTCGATCCGCACACCGCCATCGTCGAGCACTGGCCCGAGTTCGCGAGCGCCAGCCCGGCAGCCGAGGCAAAATCGGCAATCACCGTGATGGATGTGCTCACGCACCGCTCCGGGCTGCCGCGTCCGGGCGGTCCGGCGCGTGAAATTTTGGCGCTGGGAGATTACGCCCGCAATATCCGGCAAATTGAAGCCGCATCCCCCATTCGCCCACCAAGCGGCCGACCCGCCTATGAGTGGCTGGCGTGGGGCTACATCCTCGGTGAACTGGCCTGCCGCGCCACCGGCACGAGCGGCATACGGGATGCGGGGCGCCCACTTGCCGAACTGCTGCGGCAGCGCGTGCTCGACCCGATTGGGGCACACGACACGTTTTTGGGCTTGCCCGCCACCGAACGCTGGCGCGCGGTGCCGATGACCGCTCGCGGCCCGGCAACACTGCCGGTTGCCACGGTGCTCAATAGCGCCCGCGTGCGCGAGGCGGTGATTCCCGCCGGTGGCGTTTCAACCACCGCCCACGATGCCCTGCGGCTGCTGCGCGAACTGCGCGCGGGCGGTGAACGGCTGGGGTTGCGTCCAGAACATGTGGCGCAGCTGATCGCCCCGTCGAACGACGGCGAATATGACCCGTTCGCGGGTTCGCGCACCTGGTGGGGACATGGCGTGCAGCTGGGGCACCCGGCAGCGCACGCGGTCAACGCCTCGGCATTCGGCCGGCTCACCTCCGAACGCGCCTGGGGTCACAACGGTTCAAATGTGGCAACCGCCTGGCACGACCCCGATCGGGATCTGAGCTTCGTGTATTTTTCGGGCATCATCGAAATGTTCCCCGTCAACCGGATGCGGTTTCTGCAGCTTCAGGACGCGGCGGTGCGCGCGGCCGACAGCACGAATTAGCGACCGGCTACGCTGAACGCCATGGGTGATCTGGCTGGTGAACTGCTGCAGCGGGTGTGGGGCTATCCCGATTTTCGCGGTAATCAGCGCGAAATCATCGACCATGTCATCGCCGGCGGTGACGCCCTCGTGCTCATGCCAACCGGCGGCGGCAAATCGCTGTGCTACCAGGTGCCCGCGCTCGCCCGCCCCGGCACCGGGGTGGTGATCTCGCCGCTGATCGCGCTCATGCACGACCAGGTGGATGCGCTCGCGCAGCTCGGCGTGCGCGCCGCCTACCTCAACTCGACGCTCGATCAACCCAGCCGCCAAACGGTCGAACAGCAGTTTTTGGCCGGCGAACTCGATCTGCTCTACCTGGCACCCGAGCGATTGCAGCAGTCGCTGCCGCTGCTGCAACGCGGCAAAATTTCGCTGTTCGCAATCGACGAGGCGCACTGCGTTTCGCAGTGGGGGCACGATTTCCGCCCCGACTATTTGCAGCTGGGCATTCTCGGCGACACCTGGCCCGATGTGCCGCGTATCGCGCTGACCGCCACGGCCACGGTGCAAACCCGCGAAGAAATTGTTGAGCGACTGCAGCTGACCGGGGCCCGCCGATTTATTTCGAGTTTCGATCGGCCAAATATTCAGTACCGCATCGTCCCCAAAGACCGGGTGACCGATTCGCTCATCCGATTCATCCGCCGCGAACACGCAGGCGACTCGGGTGTCGTCTACTGTCTGTCACGCAAATCAACCGAGCAGTTCGCCGCCAAACTCACCGCCGCGGGCCTACCCGCGCTCCCCTATCACGCCGGGCTACCGACCGAAACGCGGGCCGAACACCAGGCGCGGTTTTTGCGTGAAGAGGGGCTGATTATTTGCGCCACGATCGCGTTCGGAATGGGGATCGACAAACCCGATGTGCGCTTCGTTGCGCATGTTGATTTGCCGAAGTCGGTGGAGGGCTACTACCAAGAAACCGGCCGCGCGGGCCGAGATGGCGAACCGGCCACGGCCTGGCTTGCCTACGGCTTGAACGATGTGGTGCAGCTGCGCCGCATGATCGATCAGGGTGCCGGCGACGAGTTCTATCGCCGCCAGCAGTCACTGCATCTGGATGCGATGCTGGCGCTGTGCGAAACCGCCGGTTGTCGTCGCCAGATGCTGCTCGCCTACTTTGGTGAGGATTCTGCACCCTGCGGCAATTGCGACAACTGTCTGCAGCCGCCCGAAACCTGGGATGGCACCGTTGCGGCCCAGAAGCTAATGTCGACCGTTGTCCGGCTCAACACCGAGCGCGGGCAGCGCTTTGGTGCCGGGGCGAGCATCGATATTTTGCTCGGCCGCAAAACCGATCGCACGCAGCGTTTTAACCACGAGTCGCTGTCGACGTTCGGGATCGGTGGCGAGCTGGATGAGGCCGGTTGGCGTGCGGTGGTGCGGCAATTGCTCGCGCAGCGCTATGTGGATGCGGTAGGCGAATACGGCGTGCTGGTGGTCACCGAACGCGGTGGCGAGGTGCTTTCGGGCCGTGAGCGGGTGACGCTGCGGAAGGATCCGAAACGCCAGTCGGCGACTCCGCGCCGCCGCGTATCGAGCGCCCTGGAGGAGCTATCTACCGATCAGCGCAAGCGCTTCGATGCGCTGCGCGAATGGCGGCTTGAGATCGCCCGCGCCCAGGGAGTGCCGGCCTATGTGGTGTTCACGGATGCGACCCTGCGGCAGATCGCAATCGAACGGCCGAGCACCACGGCCGAGCTGGCAGAGATTTCGGGTGTGGGTCGCAGCAAACTCGAAAACTACGGCGACGAAGTGCTCGAAGTGCTTGCCCTCCAGCAGGGCACCTAAGTAACCCACAACTCAACGTCTGACCACCCCGCCGGGGCACCGGTTCGGGAAAACGGAACCATGTCGTTGTGCGGGTAACTGCGCATTACAGCCGGTAGTTCAACTGCCGGAGATAAGTCAAGCTGTCGATGTAAGTACTGGATCAACGTCAACTGTCCGAATGCACGGTTCATTACGTCACGCATTGGTGCTAAACGCTGGTCGTTATTCAACTTGGGTTGCATACCGTAAACCCTGTTGAACATGCGCGCATGATGGGCCGCAAGATTCCGTAAGACGTTGAGTGACCTCAGCCACGACTGAAGTTGCGGGCCGGTCAGCGCGCATCGAGATGCGATCTTGTCACGGGCAGTCTGTGGCGCCATTTCATACAGGTACGAAAGCATGCCCCAATCCATGATTTCTACGGCAGCCCATATCGGCATTTCGCCACGGTAATTGACGCGGTGATGAATGACAAAGTCTTCTTGAGAGGTCTCCAGTTTGCTTTCATACTTACGCAACCAGATTGCGTGCACAGTCCTACCGCTCCTACCTAATTGTCGTGCCTTCGGACCAAGCCTGTCTGGTTTGAGGTGGATGAGCGGATCCAACCGACCAAGCTCATGCCCGAGCATGGCTCGAATCGCCATTTCGATACGGTCTAATTCAATGAACACACCGTGTCGTAACCGTTCGTCAAATTCATAGAGTTGCACAACAAGTTCGAATGAAGCACCGGGCTGGAACTCGTCTAACGCTGGCCCATCTCCTTGTGGAAAGCGGCGCATGGGGTACCAATATCCGGACAGCCGGTAGTAGTTGAGCCGCGCGAGCAGGTGTTCGGCTCTCGATTCCCCCTCGACCCGCATACCGCGAGCGCGAAGTAGTTCGACTTGTTCGGAGTACGTTTTGAAATGCTTTGTCGGAGTCAACTGTTTGGCTGCCTCTCTCGTACAGCATCGGACGAAAAGCACTATCTAAAACAAGGACCGGCCCTGGACTCCCCGCACAGCGGGCAGCGGAACCGGTCTTATTAAGCACCAATATACACCCTCATCTGAGGAGTAGCAAATACACACGGCCCCTGCCTGCGCACCGCCACTGTGCGCTCAACCGGATCGCTAGAAGTTCATCCGAATAAAAAACAGCGCCGCACCGGCCAAAAACAGCACGGCCCCGCTGACAATGAGCGCGATCGCCGGCCGCCGTTCATTCTCGGGCTTATGACTGCTCACCACAGTGGGCAGTTTTTCGTCTTCGAGTCCGTGCACCCAGCGCTGCTGGTTGTCGAAATTGGCCGGCACCTCCAGCCCGTCATCGATGCTGCTGTCACCCGCATCCGATCCAAAAACAGGATGCGCGGGGCGGCTCAGCGCCCGCAGCCGCGCCACCCCAAAACCGATCAGCAGCACGCCCGCCAGAATCAGCACGCTGGCGAACACAAACATCGCGGCTTGCTTGACGAACAGGCTCAAAAACGACATCACAGTTTTGAGCCTCGCACTTCAAAGGTGTTGCACGCACCAACGCCCTGCTCGTACCCGGTCATGAGCCAGCGGGTGCGCTGCTCGCTGGTGCCGTGTGAAAACGTTTCGGGCTGTACCCGCATCCCCGACTGGCGCTGAATCGTGTCGTCGCCAATCGCCTGCGCCGCCGAGATGGTCTGCGCAATTTCTTCACGGGTAGGCTCCCGCAAAATCTGGTTGCCCTGCGCATCCGTGGCTCGGGTAGCACCACCCATCCAGGCACCCGCATAGCAGTCGGCCTGCAACTCGAGCCGCACCATACCGCCGGTGGGTCCGAGATCTCGGTGGTCGACCTGCGAGAGGATGCCCTGCTGGTGCTGGATGTGGTGGCCCCACTCGTGCGCCAACACATACATTTCAGCGAGTGGCCCGCCGGATGCACCAAACCGGTCGGTGAGGATCTGGAAGAACGCACCGTCAATGTAGATCGACTCGTCGGCCGGGCAGTAGAACGGCCCCACCGCATTCGATGCGGCACCGCAGGCACTATTGGTCGAGTTGTCATACAGAATCACCGACGGGTCGCGATAGTCGCGCACCCCCACGCTGGCAGCTTCGGCGGCCCAAAACTGTTCGAGCGTAACCGCCCCACCCTCCATGCGGCAGTCGATGGATTCATTCGCCTGGGCCCCGGTGCACTGCAGGTTCTCTTCCTGCTGCTGCGAGCTGCCCGCGCTCGGCACAAAAAACTGTGTGACGTCAACGCCAAGAAACTGCATCGACAAAAATCCCAGGATCAGCGCCAGCGCGCCACCGCCACCCGCCGCAGCAACTCCACCGCGGCGGCGCCGCACATTTCGCGAATCAAAATTCGCATTGTCGTTAAACGTCATGCCACTAATCTATCGGCGTTACGCAGCAACACGCAGCCAAAGCCCAAACACGCTGCGGGGCCGACCCGGCGGCCGAACCCCGCAGCATCCAATAACTATCGGCGATCGCGCTGTGCACGCAGGGTCTTTTCATGCACCGGGGCGTTACCGGATGCACGCAGCTGCTCGTAATACTCCGCCGCTTCAGCCTGCCGCTCGGCTTCGGCACCGGTGGCAATCTTGGCGCGCAGATGCGCATCCTCATACCCGTATGCCGCCACGAGATCCTGCGCGTGCGGGCGCAGTTTCGCAACCAGCCGATTGAGATACGACGACACCATCCGCGCCCGCTGCACCGTCAATCGACCCGACATGAGATACCAGCCGAGGTCGCGCTCGATAACCTCGAGCCCGTACAGGTCACGCAGGGCGGTGAGGATGCGATGGGTATCGCTGGCGGGATCAAAACGGTCAAGCGCGCGCGTAAACGACTCCCACTGCAGCAATTCGCCGTAGGCCCGCCCCGCCATAATCAGCTTGTGCTGCTGCTGATTAAACACATCCCGCTGCACCTGCTTCGACTCATTCCGCACCCGCGCGAGCGCCGTCGCAATTTCACCGATCGGCTCTTCCACCCGCGCGGCGAGCAACTGCCGCTGGTGCACGGGGTCACGCAACCAACCCACCGAACGACCAAACCGGCCAAAGTCACCAACATTGGCCCCCAGCCGCGCCAGCCCAATACCGCGGTAGGCGCGCGACCCAACCTGTGAGGCGACGGTGCGCACCGCATCCTGTTTTAAACGGGCAAGATGATCGTCAAGCAAACGCTTACCCACCAGCTGCAACAGCACATTGTTATCGCCCTCGAAGGTGGCGTATACGTCCATGTCGGCGCGCAACCCCACCAAGCGGTTTTCGGCGAGGAATCCCGCACCACCGCATGCCTCACGCGCGATCTGCAGACTGTCGAGCGCCTGCCATGTGGCGACCGGTTTCAGTGCCGCCGCCAGGGTTTCGAGATCGGCACGGTTTTCGGGGGTGTCGGCAATGTCTTGGAACACCTCGTGGAACTTTCGCAGCAGCTCATCGTGCGCGAAGGTTGCCGCATAGGCGCGCGCCACCTCGGGAAGCAGCCGGCGCTGGTGGCGCTGATAGTCGAGCAGCGTCACCTCGTCGCCGTCACCGCCGGCAAACTGCCGCCGCTGATTGCCATATGTAACCGCAATCGCGGTAGCGGCGCGCATCGCCACCGCCGAGGCGCCGTCGAGCGAAACGCGCCCCTGAACGAGCGTGCCGAGCATCGTAAAAAAGCGTCGGCCGGGCGATTCGATCGGCGAACTATAGGTGCCGTCGGCGGCAACATCGCCATAGCGGTTCAGCAAATAGTCGCGGGGAACACGCACATTCGTGAAATGCAGGCGGCCGTTATCGATACCGTTGAGACCGCCCTTGAGGCCGTCATCTTCGCCACCAACGCCGGGCAAAAAATTACCGTCGTCATCGCGCAGCGGCACAAAAAAACAGTGCACACCGTGGTTCACTCCCCCGGTGATCAGCTGCGCGAACACGGTCGCGGCTCGGCCGTGCAGCGCCGCATTGCCCAAATAGTCTTTCCAGGCGCCGCGGAACGGGGTGTGGATGATGAACTCTTCGGTTTCTGGGTCGTAGGTGGCGGTGGTGCCAATCGAGGCGACATCCGAACCGTGCCCGGTTTCGGTCATCGCAAACGCGCCGGGCAGGTCGAGACTCATCACCTCGCGCAGCCAGCGATCGTGGTGCACCTCGGTGCCCAGATGCAAAATCGCGGCCCCAAACAGTCCCCACTGCACACCGCCCTTAATCTGCAGGCTGGGGTCGGCGAGCACGAGCTCTTCAAACGCGGCGATATTGCCGCCGGCCGTGTTGCCACCGCCATACTTCACCGGATATGCGAGCGCCGGCGTCCCGGTTTCGACCAGCTTGCGGCTCTGTTCGAGCACGCGCTCGCGATGCGCATCCATACCGAGACTGTCGTCACGCCAGAACGCCGGGTTGGCGGCATTGCGGCGCCCCGCCAACCGCTCTTTTGGCCAGCTGCCGAGCAGGGCCTGATACACGGCCTCGCGGTCAATTCGGCCGCCGGCTGCCGCCGCATCGAGTTCGGGGTCTTCGAGTGAATCGGCAGCCACGGCCGCTTCAGTAGTTGACAGGTCTTCGGTTGCTGAGTCGGCCGTCTGTGGCCGGGATGCGCCTGGTTGCGTTGACATATCGAGCCTCCGTTCACGCACCATTGCGTTATCGGAATCACGCTATGACCGTCGCCACAGGTGAACGGGGAAGTTTTGCCCGCCAACACAAGCTACCCTCCACAATCGAACCGCCAGCTTGTAGGGTTCGCGCAAATAGACCGCAAACGCATCGCGGGAACCCACCCAGTGTGGGTTCCCGCAATGCGCAGCCGCAGCGTGGCGCTATGCCTCTTGCAGCGCGTCTTTGAGTTTCACGCGGCCGCTGCGCAGCACCGTGTTTTCATAGATTCGCGCCCCGAGCCACAGGAACAGCACCGTCGTGGCAACCAGCACGGCGAGCGCCAGCAGCGGCTCCCACCAGGCAGCTGTGCCCGCAAACAGCCGCAGCGGCATCGCCACCGGTGAGGAAATCGGGATGTAACTCAACCAGGTGAGCATTGTCTGGTTCGTGTTGAACATGATGACCAGGATGTACGGCACCATCGCCACAAAAGTGAGCACCGAAGTGGCGCTGGGCACATCCTCTGGTCGGGAGACGGTTGAGGCAACCCCTGCGTACAGTGCCGCGAACAGCATGAATCCCACTACGAACAGCACCGCAAACCAGATCAGCCCAACCGTGAGCGCACCCGGGTCGCCGAAGTCGCCCCCGGAAAGCTGCCCGGTTGCCGCCATGGTGACAAGCGCGGCGACCACCACAGCCGCCACCTGCACCAGCGCAAGCACCGTGCCACCAATGACCTTGCCCGCGAGAATAGTGCGTGGCCGAACCGTCACCAGCAGCAACTCAACAATGCGCGACGCCTTTTCTTCCACTACGTTCTGCGCGATGCGCGCGGCGTAACCCACAACACCCGTCATGAAGAGCATGCCGAGGAAGATCCCCGCCACATAGGTCACCATCGGTGACAGCTCGGTATCCGGTTCATCGACCATCGCGGTGGCCGGGGCGATGGTCAGCGCATCAATGATGCTGTGGGGCGTGCCGTCTTTGGCGAGCACCACCACCGGCTCTTCACCGGTGAACTGCACCTGCTCGCCGCTATCGTCATAGAGGGTGGCACCGCTGGCCTCAGCACCCGACACAATGGCCGAGCCGGCATCGCCAGCGCGCACCTTCTCGATCGCCTGCTCCACCGAATCGACGCGCTCAGCATCGATGCCGACCTGTTTCAGCTGCTCGGTATCGAGCGTGGTCACGACCCGCTCATCCGAATTCACCCCGGCGGCACTGGCAAAAAGCGAACCCAGCAGTTTCTGACCGCCAATCACCAGCACGATGACTGCGATCGTCACAATCAGCCCCCAAATATAGGCTTTGCTGCGGGCGGTGGTAACAATTTCGCGCTTGGCGACGAGCATCGCACCCTGCGAGGTGCTGAGTCCGGTCGCATCGCTCGACGCGGTGGTTTGAACTGGTGCGGTCATTAGCGCACCTCCTTGAAAATCGTGGTGAGCGGAACGAGGTGGCGACCAAACTCGGTCACCCGACCGTGCGCGATAGCGTCGCGCAGCAATTGCTGGGCACGCGCGGCGGGTTCATCCGCCTCCCCCGCAATACGCACCACAACGCCGTCTTCAAGACGTTCGAGCACCTCGACACCCGGCTGCTGAGCGAGCCAGGTGTGATCGTCGACACCGATTCGATAGAGCCCACGCGAATGGGCTTCCTGCAGCTCGCGACGGGTGCCGGCGGCCTTAATCTCGCCCTGCGAGATGATCACCAGGTTGTCGCTGAGCTTTTCAACCACCTCAAGCTGATGTGACGAGAACAGCACCGGTGCCCCCATCTTGGCGCGCTGATTGAGCACATCCAGCACCACTTCAACCGCGATCGGGTCGAGCCCCGAAAACGGTTCGTCAAGCACCAGGATGTTCGGCTCGTGCACCAGCGCCACACAGATCTGGGCGCGCTGCTGGTTACCGAGTGAAAGCGATTCAACGATTTCGTCGCGGCGTTCAGCGAGCCCCAGTCGGTCGAGCAGCTCATCAGCCCGTCGGTTCGCAACCGCTTTATCAATCCCGTGCAGCTGCGCGAAATACACGATCTGCTCGTGCAGCTTCATCTTCGGGTAGAGGCCACGCTCTTCGGGCATATAGCCAATGCCGACGCGATCGGTTGCCGTAATCGGCCGACCGTTCAAAAGAACCTCACCGCTGGTGGGCCGGATAAGCCCCAGCATCGCGCGCATCGTCGTCGTTTTTCCGGCACCGTTCGCCCCGACGAATCCCGTCAACTTCCCCGGTTCAACCGTGAACGAGACATTTTTGAGAACTTGCCGGTCGCCGTATTGATGGCTGAGATTGCGAATCTCAATCATTCGGGCCCTGCTTTCGTGATGTGGTGTGCTTTCGTGATGTGAAATTGAACAGGTTTCACGCTAACGCACGCGAGCAAGTCGGCTTTTCAGCGTTAGTTCACCGCGCATTCAGCAGCTCCGCGATATGCGACTATGCCGCCACCGCGCTGCGAATCGACGCCACAATGTCTTCGGGAGTGGCGTATTTGGCCACCGTGCCGTCGGCTCCCGACCGGGTGACGAGCTCGGCCACATCGCCATCGCGCGAACCAACCATGATCAGGATGCACGGCTGCGGGTCACCGAGCTGCCGGATGCGGCGAGTGAGTTCAAAGTCGCCGCTCTCACCGAGCCCCACCGAAACAAGTACGAGCTTTGGGCGGTGTTTCGTCACGAGGTCAACCGCATCGGCCACCGAGTCAGTTTCGGCGACGTTGACACCATCCAGCGATTGCAGGATCAGCGAAAATCCCGCCCGCACCAGATGATGCTGGTCAGCAATGACCGCGTCGATCCGCGCCATCTCGGCCTCCATATCTATCCGCGCTGCGCACAACCGCTCCACGAGCTCGGCATGCCGACGAACATAACGGGTAATGGTTACCGGCAATTGACGCAGAACGTCACCATCCGTTCATCCACGTGACCTGCCACACCTCGCGCCGCGCCTTCGCCCGTCCCAGCAACGGCGATAGGTCGCGACCCACATAACCGACTGTGAAAAGATGTATATGCAAGTAAATTGTGGTGAAAGGACTCTATGCACATCGGCATCATCGTCGGCTCGCTCTCACGCGAATCCATCAATCGTCGTCTCGCACTCGCGCTCGCACCGCGGTTCGAAGCCCGCGGCGCCACGGTCACCCAAATCCCCATCGATGCGCTCCCGATGTACAACCGCGACTTCGAAGACCCGATGCCGAAGGCCGTGGCCGAGTATCACGCCGCGATTGATGCCCAAGACGGAATCGTGTTCGTGACGCCCGAATACAACCGCACTTTTTCGAGCGCAATGAAAAATGCCACCGAATGGGGTGCCCGCCCGCCCGCATCCGCCTCGCTGCCCGGCAAACCCGCCGCGGTCACGGGCGCCACTCCCGGCCGACTGCTCACCATCGGTGCCCAGCAGCATCTGCGCGCCAACCTCTCGGCGATCGGGATGCCCGTAGCCCCTGCCGAGCTCTACGTGCAGTTCGACGACAACCACTTCCTCGCCGACGGCAGCATCACCGAGGCCAGCACCCAGCAATCAATCGACCGCTGGGTTGAAAAAGTGATCGCACACTTCAAGGCGCTTTCCGCCTAGTGGCCCGCGGCGCCTCGAGGCACTGTATTGGCTCGAGACGCCGCGCCTTAGCCTTGAACAGCCCCTCGCCGCGGCTGAGCCTACGGGGTTGGCCCGCTGCCGCCCTTCGGCTTGGCGCCGATAGAATGGGCGGCTATAAGGAGCCCACAGTGAAGAACGTCAGTACGCGCCTGCTCATGGCCTGCGCCGCCCTCGGTGTCGCCGGCGGGATGCTATTTACCGCACACGCCTGGGTGGGCGCACTCACCGTCAACACCATTCCGTTTCTCTACGGCCTCACCATGGGCATCTACTTTTTGCCGGGCACGCTCGCGCAGGTGCTCTTCCGACGGCCGGGCGTGGCGCTACTCACCACCGGTCTCGCAGGCCTCGTGGCGAGCCCCTTCCAGCTGATCGGTTTCCAGGCACTACTCATCAGCCTCGCCGTCGGCGTCGCGCAAGAACTGCCCTTTGTGGTCTCCGGCTATCGCTATTGGAAACGCTGGGTGTTCTGGGTGGCCGGGCTCGCGTACGGCCTGCTGGTCACCGGGGCCGCATTCGGCATCCTGCGTGGTGGTGAACTCTCGGCGCTCGGCGCCACCCTGGTGGTGATTTCGTTCTTCATCTCACCACCGATCTTCACCGCGGTCGCGCTGTGGCTTGCGGATGCGCTGGCAAAGGCCGGGGTGGCGCGCGGCCTGCGCCGCAGCGAAGCCCGGCCGCTGCCCACCGACCCCACCGAATCGACGGGCAAGTAGGAGCCATTTGCAGCACGCATCCAGGCCCGACGCTAAGCCGCGCGGCAACGCGCAGCTGGCGCGCATCCATGCACTCGCCGTCACCCACCCCGACAGCCCCCGCACCGTGCCGCAGCATGTCTCTCTCGAGGTGGAGCGCGGCGATGTGCTGCTGGTGCTCGGCCCCTCAGGCTGCGGTAAATCCACCCTCACCCTGGCGCTGAGCGGCCTCATCCCGAACAGCATCGAGGCAGCGATCGAGGGCGAGGTGTGGCTCGGTGGCGACCGCATCAGCGAGCTACCGGCGCGCGAACCCGCCGCCCGGGTCGCGATGGTGTTTCAAGACCCGGATGCACAAATTGTCACCACCACGGTGATGGATGAGGTGGCGTTCGGTGCCGAAAACCTCGGAGTGCCGGCCGCTGAGATCGAGCGGCGCATCGAGCACGCGCTTCGGCGGGTGCGGCTGTGGGAGCGGCGCGACGAGCATCCCGATGTGCTGTCGGGTGGTGAAAAACAGCGCCTGGCAATCGCCGCCGCCATCGTCCAGGGTGCGCCGCTGCTCGTGCTCGATGAGCCCACCGCCAACCTCGATCCGCGCAGTTCCAGCGAGGTGTACGACGTGCTGGCCGAGCTGACCGAGTCGGGTGAGTTCGGCATCGTGCTGGTTGAACACAACCTTGACGAGGCGCTGCGCATCGTCAACCGCGTGCTCGTGCTCGATCAGCAGGGTCGCGAGGTGTGCACCGGCACCCCCAAAGAAGTGTTTATCGACAACGCCGCGCTGCTCGATGAGCTCGGCGTTTGGCAGCCGCTGGCAAGCCTCGCCGCCGAACAGCTGTGCCAGGCCGGCCTGCCGGTGGCGCATCCCCTTTCGCTTGCCGAACTGGTTGCGCAGATTGAACAAGTGCTGCCAGATGCAGACGTGCCAGCTGAAACGCGCCCGCCGCTACCTGCAGCGTCCCCGCCGCTGATTTCAGTGCGGCAGCTCACCGTCACCCGCGGCGGCAGGCAGCTGGTCGGCCCGGTGAGTCTCGACATCCCGCGCGGGGCGTTCGTGGCGCTGATCGGCCCCAACGGCGCCGGCAAAACGACGCTCTTGCAGGCAATTGCCGGCATTGAACCGCCACCTCGCGGCACCGTGACGGTGGCCGAGCAGGATGTGCACCGACTGCACGGCAAACAGCTGCGCGACACCATCGGCTACGTTTTTCAAAACCCCGAGCACCAGTTTTTGGCCACCACAGTTGCTGATGAGCTCGCACTCGAATTGCGCGCGCGAGGGATGACCCACGCCGAGCTCGCGCCGCTGGTCGCCGAATCGCTACAGCGGTTCGGGCTCACCGAACACGCCGATGAGCATCCGTTCCTACTGTCGGGCGGCCAAAAACGCCGCCTTTCGGTGGCGACGGCACTCGTCTCGGGTGCGCAGTGCCTGATTCTCGACGAACCCACCTACGGGCAAGACCGCAACCGCGCTAGCGAGTTGGTATCGGTGCTGCAGCAGCTCAACGACGCCGACACCACGGTGCTGATGGCCACCCACGATCTGCAATTGGCGGCCGAACATGCCGATCACCTGGTTGTGATGACAGACGGACACATCGCCGCCGCCGGCCCTACGGCCACCGTGCTCGAATCGGGTGCACTCGAAAAGGTTGGGCTGGGGATGCCGCCGCTCGCGCGAGTTTTCGCGCAGGCACCCGCGCCGCTGCGGGGAATGTACCGGATGCAGCAGCTGGTCGATTTTGCTGCCGAGCGGAGCGCGCGGTGAGCATTCAGAGTCGTAACGCTGTCGTCGAGCGGCCAACCATGCGGCAGGCCGAACAGTTTGGGTTGCCCTATCTGCACCGCCTGCATCCACTAGCGAAGCTGCTGCCCACCACGCTCGCCCTAGTGGCGCTGTTTTTTGTGCACGATCTGTACACACCGCTACTGGTGGGCGGGATCACCTTGCTGCTGCTGATGACCGGTGCGCAGCTCACGCGCCGGCTGTGGCTGACGCTGCTGGTTGGGTTGCCGCTCGTGACGGTGGTGCTGGCGGTGACGATTGGCCTGTGGGTTGAGCCGGCGCGGGTGGCGGATACACCACTGCTGTTCGCGATTGGAGCCTACGAGTTTCGTTTCGGCGCGTTTTTGTCGGGGTTGATCACCTCGGCGCGACTGGCTGCGATCGTGGTGTTAGCAATGCTGAGCGGGCTGACGATCGCCGGCACCGACCTGATCCGTGCGTCGGTGCAGCAGCTGCGCATCCCCTATCGGCTCGGATACGCGGGGCTCGCGGCCTTTGGGTTCGTGCCGCGGTTTCAGCGCGAACTGCAGACGATCCGCAAGGCGCAGCGGGCGCGCGGTATTACCACCGGCAAGGGGATTGGAGCGCGGCTGCGGCGGCAGCTGACCACGCTGGTACCGCTGATGGCGGCGGCGCTGCGGCACGCTGATCGGGTGGCGCTGGCGATGGATGCACGCGGGTTCGGCTACCGCTCGTGGCGCACCGAGCGCCACCCGGTGCCGCTGCGCCGGCGCGATTGGTGGTTTGGCGCGGGGCTGCTCGGTGTTTATGTCGCGGCCTTTGTGGCCGGAGCGCTGCTCGGGTAGTTGTGCCGCTTGCGCAACTGCGCTGGTAGCTGCGCTGTCCGGCTCGTCCACGGCCCCGCTCATCCAGCCAGCTGCCCCTCCCCCAGGTGACCACCCCAGCCAGCCCGCTGCTTCCTCCCCGAAGTGACACTGCAACTGCAAAGTGACCCTGCTATAGCAGGGTCACTTGCCAACAACAGGGTCATTTGCTGAGGTGAGGCGCCGCCGCGGTGCCTTTTCCGGGGATCAGGGGGGTAAGCGGGGAGGCGGCGAGGGGTAAGCG
>NZ_CAJGWQ010000011.1 GCF_904842695.1 Gulosibacter hominis
TCATGCCGAGGCAAAAAAATAAACTGGCATTCAAAAAAGTGCACGCTGTTGAGTTCTCAAGGACCAAACACACCCCAAACCCACCAACACAACAAACCATGTCAGCTTCACTGGGAGTGGTAGTTCTATTTCAGATGATCACGCGAGTTCACACTCGCCTGAACACCCTGTTGTTCAGAGCTGGTGCTTGTAGAAGCTCCGCCCTGATGTCGATGTCGCTGCTCCGCGATTCGCGGTGATGACCGCTGTTTCAGCGTTCCGTGCGGCGACAAGATGTAACTTTACGCACTGTTCACCAGAACTGCAAGCCCGTGCTGAATCCCGGGCGTGTCGCGCATCCCTAAGCCCTAGTCGACAATCGCGCCAACGAGCGTCTTCTTACCGCGACGCAGCACCACCGTGTTGCCGGGAAGCAGGTCCCCCGCCTCAAGCACACGCTGATCGGAATCGACCTTCTCGTTATTGAGCGAAACGCCGCCCTGCTTGATCGCACGACGAGCCTCACTCAATGAGTCGACTGCGCCCGTGGCAACCAGCAGCTGGGCAATATCGTCACCGAGCTTGGCCTCGACATGCGGCAGTTCGGTAATGGCAGACCGCAGCGTATCCGCGTCCAATGCCCGCAATTCACCGCGGCCAAATAGCGCCTGTGATGCTGCCTCGGCTGCGGTCGCTGCCGCTTCGCCGTGCACGATGCTGCACACGGCAAGTGCCAGCGCGCGCTGTGCCTCACGTTTGAAGGGCTCGTTTTCAACCTTTGCGGCAAACTCTTCAATTTCGGCGCGCGTGAAGAAGGTAAAGATTTTCAGCCGATCAACCACATCGCGGTCGTCGGTGTTGAGCCAGAACTGGTAGAAGGTGTACGGCGAGGTGAGCGCACCATCAATCCAGATGGCGTTCCCCTCCGACTTACCAAACTTGGTGCCGTCCGAGTTGGTGATCAGTGGCGAGCCCAGGGCGTGCACCGCATCCCCGGTTACTCGACGGATGAGATCGACACCGCCAACGAGGTTGCCCCACTGGTCACTACCACCGGTCTGCAGTTCGAGGCCATAGCGCTCGTGCAGCTGCAAAAAGTCGTAGGCCTGCAAAATCTGGTAGCTGAATTCGGCGTACGAAATACCGGCCTCCGAGTTCAACCGCGCCGAAACCGCATCCTTTTTGAGCATGGCGCCCACACGGAAGTGCTTGCCGAGGTCGCGCAAAAAGTCGATAGCCGTGAGCTCGGAAGTCCAGTCGAGGTTGTTGACCATCCGCGCGGCGTGCTCACCCTCAAAGTCGAGGTAGCCCTCAATTTGACCGCGCAGCTTCTCTACCCAGCCGGCCACAGTTTCACGCGATTGCAGCGTGCGCTCAGCGGTGGGGCGCGGGTCGCCAATCAGACCGGTGGAACCGCCAACAAGGCCGATCGGGTTATTGCCGGCAAGCTGCAGTCGGCGCAGCAGCAACAGCTGCACCAGGTGTCCGAGGTGCAGGGATGCGGCGGTCGGGTCGAAGCCGCAATAGTACGTGATCGGGCCCTCGTCGAGACGCTTGCGCAGCGCATCCAGGTCGGTAGACACGTGGATGTATCCGCGCCACTGCAGTTCATCGAGAATGTGGTCGAACGAGCTGTCGTTCGCCTGCCAAGAAAGATCACGTACTGTCACGCTGTCAACCGTATCAACAGATGACCCGCTCCCCCGCATCGCGCGGCCGTGCCGCGGCCAAGCGGCGGCCGATGCACGCTCGCACCTCCCACGACAGACACAAAAGCGTGAAGCCGCACCCCCGGCAATCGGGGCGCGGCTTCACGCGATAAGCGCTGCGAGTTCAGTGCGAACGGCAGCGACAACGAATTAGTTGCGCAATTCGGTGGCGAGTGTGTCGAGCCGGGCACGCAGTTCATCGAGCTGCCCGCGAACCCGCACCGGCGCGGTGCCGCCGCGACCGTCACGAGTGGCAACCGAGCCATCAACGGTGAGCACCTCGCGCACCTCGGGAGTGAGCAGCGGCGAGACGCTCACGAAGTCGTCATCGCTCAGCCCGTCAAGGTCAACACCCTTCGACTCGGCGAGCTTGACGCAACCACCGGCAATTTCGTGGGCATCCCGGAACGGCACGTGACGCTTCACCAGCCACTCGGCAACATCGGTAGCGAGCGAAAAGCCCTGCGGCGCAAGCTCACGCATCCGGTCACCGTGGAAGGTGGCCGTGCGAATCATGCCAATGAAAGCCGGCAGCAGCACCTCGAGCTGCTCAACCGAATCAAAAAGCGGCTCTTTGTCTTCCTGCAGATCACGGTTGTAGGCCAACGGCAGCGCCTTGAACGTGGCCAAAAGCCCCGTGAGATTACCGAGCAGACGCCCGGCCTTACCGCGGGCGAGTTCGGCAATATCCGGGTTCTTTTTTTGCGGCATGATGCTCGAACCGGTGGAGTACGAGTCGTCGAGCGTGAGGAACCCGAATTCTTTCGTGTTCCACAGGATGATTTCCTCACTCAAGCGCGACACATCCACCGCGATCTGCGCCAGCACATAGGCAAATTCGGCAACGAGATCACGCGAGGCGGTGCCATCGATCGAGTTCGGCGACGACTGGCTGAATCCGAGCTCGTGCGCCACGAGCTGCGCGTCAAGCCCGAGGGTAGACCCGGCCAGCGCGCCCCCTCCATAGGGCGACTCGTCAACGCGGCCACGAAGATCCCGGATGCGTTCAAGGTCGCGCACCAGCGGCCAGGCGTGAGCCAGCAGCTGGTGCCCCAGCACCACCGGCTGCGCGTGCTGCAGATGTGTGCGCCCCGGCATGATGACGTCGAGATTTGCTTCGGCCTGGCGGCCGAGCGCATCGATCAGCTGCCCGATGAGTTCAGCGAGCCCCGCCGACTTATCGCGAATGTACATGCGGATGAACGTGGCGATCTGGTCGTTACGGCTGCGGCCGGCGCGCAGCTTGCCGCCGAGTTCGTGACCGGCGATTTCCATCAGCCCTCGCTCAAGCGCCGAGTGCACGTCTTCATCGGCCTCGGCTGCCACGAACGAGCCGTCGGTGACGCGACGCTCCAGCTCGTCGAGAGCCGCGAGCATCCCGTCGAGCTCGGTGTCACTGAGATAACCCGCTGCGGCGAGCGCCTTCGCGTGCGCGCGCGAACCTGCCAGATCGTAGTGCGCAAACTTCCAGTCGTAGTGCGTCGACTTCGACAGCAGCGCGAGCTCCGGCGACGGGCCGCCGGCGAAGCGGCCACCCCAAAGGGCGCCGTCTTCGCCGGCACGGTTTTTCGACTGACCCGTCATCTGCTTAGAGCTCCGGCTTGTCGCGACGAGCAGCGATGCGCGACGGCAGGCTCCAAATGTCGATGAAGCCGCGAGCCGAGTCTTGGTTGAAGGTGTTGCCGGTGTCGTAGGTCGCCAGCGAGTAGTCGTAGAGCGACTCATCTGAGCGACGGCCGGTGACAACAGCGCGGCCCTGGTGCAGCTTCAGACGCACATCGCCCGAAACCTTCTGCTGGGTGTAGTCGATGAATGCATCCAGCGAACGCTTGAGACCGCCGTACCAGAGGCCGTCGTACACGAGGTTCGACCATTCGACCTCAACCTGCCGCTTGTAGCGGGCAACGTCACGCTCGAGCGTGAGGTCTTCGAGGTGAGTGTGCGCCTCGATCAGGGCGATGGCTGCCGGGGCCTCGTAAATTTCACGCGACTTGATGCCGACCAGGCGGTCTTCCACCATGTCGAGGCGGCCAACGCCCTGGTCGCCGGCGAGCTTGTTGAGTTTTTCAACCATCTGGCGCATGGTGAGCCGCTCACCATCGAGGGCAACCGGTACACCGGTTTCGAAGGTGATGAGCACCTCAGTGGGTTCGCGGTCGACGGTCGGGTCTTGGGTGTACTCGTACAGGTCTTCAATCGGAGCGTTCCACGGGTCTTCGAGGAAGCCCGTTTCAACCGCGCGACCCCACATGTTCTGGTCGATCGAATAGGGCGAGCTCTTCGACTGGCGAATTGGCAGTTTGTGCTGCTCGGCATATTCGATGGCCACATCGCGGGTGAGCGAAAGGTCACGGATGGGGGCAACCGAGTTCAGTTCGGGAGCAAGCGCATACACGGCCGCCTCGAAACGCACCTGGTCGTTACCCATACCGGTGCAGCCGTGCGCGATCGAGTTGGCGCCGAGTTCACGGGCGGTGCGGGCCAGCAGCTTCGAAATCAGCGGGCGCGACAGCGCCGACACCAGCGGATAGCGGCGCTGGTACAGCGCATTGGCTTTGAGCGCGGGCACCAGGTAGTCGTCGGCAAACTCGTCGCGAGCGTCGATCACGACCGATTCGACAGCACCCGAACCGAGTGCGCGCTCACGCACCTGCTCGAGGTCTTCACCGGCCTGACCCACGTCGATCGCCAGTGCGATCACGTCTTTACCGGTGCGTTCCTTGATCCACGGGATGGCGACAGTCGTGTCAAGACCACCCGAGTATGCCAACACGATGCGATCGGTCATTGCAGCTCCTCTTCGTTATCGTCCGGTTGCGTTTTACAAACCGTTCCAGCAGATGCGCCGGAATCCAGCAGGGCACCGGTTCCAGCAGGGCGCCGAGTCGAGCGCCAAATTATTCGGTGCTACTGGCCGCGGTCTGCCACTGGTTCCAGTCTAGTTACGGCTGGCTGCACACCGCGTGCACTCGTGTTGCACACCGTTGGGTATGGCTCGCGCCTAGTCGCGCAGCAGCACCGTTTCGTTCTTGGCCTTCGCCAGCAGCCACGCCAATAGCGCCTTCTGTGCGTGCAGGCGGTTTTCGGCCTCGTCAAAAATCACCGATTGCGGCCCGTCGATGACGTCGGCGTCAACTTCAAAGCCGCGGTCGGCAGGCAGGCAGTGCATAAAAATCGCGTCATCAGCGGCGTACGCCATAACTTCGCGGGTGACGCGATAGTCGGCAAACGCTTCCAGGCGGCGCTGTTTTTCGGCCTCAAATCCCATCGACACCCAGGTGTCAGTGACGACAATATCTGCGCCCGTGGTGAGCTCGACAATGTCTGAACCGACCAGCACCGATCCCCCGGTTTCGGCGGCGATACGGCGTGCATCCGCAACCACATCCTCGCGCGGCAGGTAACCGTCGGGCGAAACGACCCGCACGTGCATCCCGGCCGTAACACCGCCGAGCAAATATGAGTGCCCCATATTGCTGCGGCCATCGCCGATGAACGTCATGGTGCGTCCGGCGGTGCCGCCCTTGTGTTCACGAATAGTCAGCAGATCGGCCAGCAGCTGGCAGGGGTGAAAGTCGTCACTGAGCCCGTTGATGATCGGGATGCGCGTGCCCGCGGCCATCTGTTCGAGGCCCTCCTGGGCATAGGTGCGCCACACGACAGCTTCTACCATGCGCTCGAGCACCCGCGCGGTGTCGGCGGGCGTTTCTTTCCCGCCGAGCTGGCTGGTTGCGGTGGTGAAGATCAGCGGGCTACCGCCGAGCTCTGAGATACCCACGTGAAATGACACCCGGGTGCGGGTGGACGACTTGTCAAAAATCACCGCGACCGATTTCGGGCCCTCGAGCGGGCGGGCGGCAAAACGGTTGCGCTTGAGTTTTTCGGCCAGGTCGAGAATTTCTCCCTGCTCGGCGGGCGTGACATCGTCATCACGGAGGAAGTGGCGAATCATTTGGAACCTAATTTCTGCTCGGTGTTGAGGTCTGTTCGATTGTTTCGGGTGGCCTAGTCGGCCTTCACTTCGGTGCCGAAGCCGTCGTGGGTAAAAATTTCCATGAGTGTCGAGTGCGCCACTCGCCCATCAATAATGGTGGCCTGTTTGACGCCGCCATCGATCGCTTCGAGGCAGGCCTGGGCCTTCGGGATCATTCCCGAAGCAAGGCCTGGCAGCATATCGCGCAGCTCTTCGGGGGTGAGCGAGGATGCGAGCGAAGAGCGGTCGGGCCAGTTGCGATAAATGCCCTCCACATCGGTCAGCATCACCAGCTTTTTGGCGCCGAGCGCCACCGCGAGCGCCGCCGCTGCCCGGTCGGCATTAATGTTGAGCGCTTTGCGCGGGTGATCGATATCGGATGCGATGGTCGACACCACGGGGATGCGTCCGGCGGCGATGTCGGCGAGCACCACCTGCGGGTTCACCCGTTCGATCTCCCCCACCAGGCCGAGATCGATGGGGTTGCCCATCGCGTCGTTGGTCTTGCGGCGCGCCTGAAAGAGGCTCGCATCCTCACCCGATACGCCGGTGGCAACCGGGGCAACCTCGTTAATGGCGGCCACGAGTTCACGCGCCACCTGGCCACCGAGCACCATGCGCACGATCTCCATCGCCTCGGGCGAGGTGTAGCGGTAGCCGGCACGAAACTCGGATTCGATGCCGACACGTTCAAGCATCCGGCTAATGTGCGGTCCGCCACCGTGCACCACAACCGGCCGCACGCCCGCGTAGCGCAGGAAGGCGATGTCGGCGGCGAACGCGTCGAGCAGCGACGGGTCGATCATGGCGTTGCCGCCAAATTTCACCACGACAATCTGCTGGTGGTAGCGCTGCATCCAGGGCAGTGCCTCGATGAGGGTTTCGACTTTGGCGACTGCGGGTCGGTAGCGGGGATCAAAATCGGGGTATTGCGCCTCGCTTGCGCGCTGTTCGGTCAGTGCCGGGATGGCGCCGGTGGTTGCCGGAATTTTGCTATCGGTGAGGTTCGAAAAATCGGTCACAATATCTGCCGTTGCTGCGCCTACGAACTGTAGGCGCTGTTTTCGTGGACGTAGTCGTGGGTTAGGTCGTTGGTGAGGATCGTGCCTTCACACTCGCCCGCGTGCAGGTCAATCAGCACGGTGGTTTCGCGGGGTATGAGATCGACGCGATCAACGGGTTCATACGGCGTTCCGGCTTTGCAGACCATGACGCCGTTGATGGTGACATCGAGTTCTTGCGGTTCGAAGATCGCGTCGGTGGTGCCGGCTGCGGCGAGCACGCGCCCCCAGTTGGGGTCGTTGCCGAAGATTGCTGCCTTGAACAGGTTTGAGCGGCTGACGGCACGCGAAACTGCCACCGCATCCTCAACACTGGCTGCGCCCACGGTGGTGATGGTGATGTCGTGGCTCGCGCCCTCGGCATCCTGTTGCAGCTGTTTGGCGAGTTCGGCGCACACCTCGATGAGTTGGCTGGTGAACTCGGCCTCGTCGGGGGTGATGCCCGAAGCGCCCGATGCCATGAGTGCCACGGTGTCGTTGGTTGACATGCAACCGTCGGAATCGACGCGGTCGAAGGTGACGGCGGTGGCGGCTCGCAGCGCGCGGTCGAGCGCTGCATGTTCAAGATCGGCATCGGTGGTGATCACCACGAGCATGGTGGCAAGCCCCGGTGCCAGCATCCCGGCGCCCTTGGCCATGCCGCCAATGACGTATCCGCCTGCACCCTGGCGCTGCGAGAGTTTTTCGTGGCTATCGGTGGTGAGGATGCCTTCGGCCGCGTTGTGTGCCGAAGTTTCGTCGCTGCCGAGCTCGTTCACGGCGGCTTCGACACCGGCGAGCGATTTGGCGCGGAAAATTTCGTCACCGGCTCCGATGAGCCCGGTAGAGCACACGAGCACATCGCTCGGCTGCAGGTCGAGCAGTTCGGCGGTGCGCTGGGCGGTGCGTTCGGTGGTTTCGTAGCCGAACTGGCCGGTGTAGCAATTGGCGCCGCCCGAGTTGAGGGTGATGGCGGATGCGGTGCCGTCGGCGATCGCTTCAATCGACCAGATCACGGGGTTGGCCTGGCAGCGGTTGCTGGTGAACACGGCTGCCGCTGCCGCCGAGGGGCCGTCGTTCACGACGACCGTGACGTCTCGCTTACCCGTCGATTTAATACCGGCAACAACGCCGGCCGCGCGAAATCCTTTGGCTGCGAGAACACTCACGGTGCAACTCCGTTCACTGGGAGGGCCAGCTGTTCGGGCAGGCCCAGGGCAATATTGGTCGATTGGATGGCGGCACCGGCGGTGCCCTTAACGAGGTTGTCAATTGCCGAAATGACGATGAGCCGCCCCGCCCGTTCGTCGATGCCGAAGCCGATGGCCACCCGGTTTGAGCCGACAACATCGCTGGTGCGCGGATAGGCGCCCTCGTCGAGCAGTTCGATAAAAGTTTCGTCGGCGTAGGCGGCTTCGTAGGCCGCGCGGATCCGATCGAGGTCGACTCCTGGTGCGAGTCGAGCACTGCAGGTGGCCAGAATACCGCGCGCCATCGGCACGAGCACCGGCGTGAACGCGAGGGTGCTGTCGAGATCCGAGGCCCGGCGCAGGTTTTGTTTGATTTCGGGAATGTGTCGGTGGCTGCCATAGCCGTTATAGGGCACGGCGTTGCCGAGCAGTTCGCTGCCGAGCATTGCCACTGATGCTTTTTTCCCGGCGCCCGAGGGGCCAACGGCAAGCACCGCGGTGAGGTCTTCGGGGTCTACGAGCCGCTCGGCAATTGCCGGGGCGAGCGCCAGCGATACCGCGGTGGCGTTGCATCCGGGCACCGCGATGCGTCGCGCGTCGCGCAGCTGGCGACGCTGTTTACCGCCGGATGCAAGCGGCAGTTCGGGCATCCCGTAGGTGAACGTTCCCGCCCACGGGCCGGGATAGTAGTCGCGCCAGTCTTGTTCGCGTTCGAGTCGAAAATCGGCGCCGGCATCAACAATCAGTGCCGATTCATCGAGCTGCTTGATGATTTCGGCCGAAGCGCCGTGCGGTAGCGCCAGGAACACGATGTCGTGCTCGGCGAGGGTTTCGGCGCTGGTTGGCGCGAGCTGCATATCGCCGTAGCTCGCCAGATGCGGATGCACCTCTCGCAGCCGCTGCCCCGCCTGCGAGTGGGCGGTTACGGTGCGCACCTCAATTTCGGGATGGGCAGCGAGCAGACGGAGCAGTTCGCCGCCGCCGTATCCGGATGCGCCGGCTACTGCTGCGGTAAATGTCATGTACCTATCCTAGTGCGGCCAATGCACACCCCGATTTCGCGCCTCAGGCGCGTAGCACTTCGCAATGCGGCGCGTGTTTTCGGGCGGCTCACGTACGCTCGAAATATGAGCACCGTGACTGATTCTCACCACCCCGAGGCCGCCCTCAGCGATGAGCAGGCGCGCCAGCTGCGTCGCGACTTCCCGATTCTCGCGAGCACAGTGCACGATAAACCGCTCACCTACCTCGATTTTGGGGCCACCGCGCAGCGCCCGCAGGCGGTGCTCGATGCCGAACTCGAGTTTTTGACCGAACACAATGCTGCGGTGCATCGTGGCGCACACGAGCTGGCGGCACTGGCCACCGATGGGTTTGAAACGGCGCGCGAGACGGTGGCGGCGTTTATCGGCGCCGATGCCGACGAAATTGCCTGGCAGCAAAACGCAACCGATGCGCTCAACACGGTGACGCTCGCACTATTGCGTGCGTCGCTGGCAGGCACCGGCCGGTTTGCGTTGCAGCACGGCGACGAGATCTTGATTACCGAGGCCGAGCATCACGCGAATCTCGTGCCCTGGCAGCAGCTTGCCGAGGCCACCGGCGCGAAGCTGCGCTGGGTGCCGGTGAATGAGCGCGGCACCTGGTCGGTGGCGGATGCGCGGGCGCAGCTTTCGGCCCGCACGCGCGTGTTTGCGTTCGCGCACGTGTCGAATGTCACCGGACATATTGCACCGGTTGCCGAGCTGGTTGAGCTCGCGCACACCAAGGGAGCGATCGTGGTGCTCGATGCCTGCCAGTCGGTGCCGCACCGCCCGGTGGATGTGCACGAGCTCGGTGTTGATTTTGCGGCGTTCTCGGGCCACAAAATGTGCGGCCCGACGGGTATCGGCGTGCTGTATGGCCGCCGGGATGCGTTTGCCGAGCTTCCGCCGGCACGCACCGGCGGTTCAATGATTGAGATCGTCGAGATGGAGCAGTCGACTTTTTTGCCCGCCCCCACTCGCTTTGAGGCCGGCACGCAACCGGTTTCGCAGGCGGTGGCATTGGCTGCGGCATGTGACTATTTGGATGCGGTTGGCATGTCGGCGATTGCGGCGCATGAGGAAGCGCTCGGTGCGCGGCTGGTGTCCGAGCTTTCGGCCCTGCCCGGTGTGCGGGTGCTCGGCGATGATGCGTCGGTGCCGCGCTCTGGGCTGGCGGCGTTCTCGGTGGCGGAGCTTCATCCGCATGACCTGTCGCAGTTTTTGGATGCGGAGGGTATTGCGGTGCGTGGCGGGCACCACTGCGCCCAGCCGCTGCATCGCCGACTGGGGCTCACCGCATCGACTCGCGCGTCGACCTATCTGACTACCTCGGGTGATGAGATTGATCACCTGGTTGACGCGGTGGGCCGCGCAATTGACTGGTTTGGAGCGCGCTGATGAGCGAGCTTGCAGAGCTGTACCAGCAGGTGATTTTGGATGCGTCGCGTCGGCGCCACGGTGAGGGTGAACTCGACCCGTTTGACTGCGAACACTACGAGAAAAACCCGTCGTGTGGGGATGAGCTGCGGGTGCGGCTGCGTTTGTCGGGAAGTGGCGAGGATGCGGTAATTGATGCGATCGGTTGGGTGGGTGATGGCTGCTCAATCTCGATGGCGTCGACGTCGATTGCGGTCGAGCAGCTGCGCGGCCGCAGCATTGCCGAGGCCGGCGAAGCGATTGCGACAATGCGCGAGATGATGCGTTCGCGCGGCAAGCTCAGCTATGACGAAGATTCCCGCGAGGCTGAACTGCTGGGTGATGCGGTCGCATTTGAGGGCGCCGCAAAATACGTGATGCGGGTGAAGTGCGCCATGTTGGCGTGGGTGGCGGTGGAGGCCGCGCTGCGCGAGCATATGTCCCAAAAGTGCGGACTGATTACGTCTCGATGTGGGCAGCTCGGGGGCGCGCCACGGCGGTGAGTGCCAGGCAGATAAGGCCGCTCAGCAACAGCCCTGGAATCGGGTTCTCGACAACCTGAAACAGAAACCCGAGCCAGACGCCGATGAATGACCCAAGTGCCGAGAGCGTGAAAACCCAACCGATGACGCGCCGAAATTGCGCAGTTTTTAAGACGGCCTGCCGAGCAGTCGATGATATAAACGAGAACGCCATCAGGCCGCCCGTAATTACCAAGAATCCTGGCGCCACGAGCATCCGGTCCCAGCCCCAATGCTGACTGCAAAGTGCACCGATAAACGCCAGGATGAATCCCGCGGTCGCGACAACGAGCACCCAATAGGCGAGACTGTGTTTTGCATCGCTCCACCGCTTCATAAACCAGCCGCTAACCAATGGCACCGCCACGGCGGTGATACCCAGAAGCAGCATGACCACACTCATCCGTATCGTAATTTCTGTTTGTTGAGCACCGCGCGCAATCCAGATACCGAGATAGCTGCCAGTTACCGCCAGCGTGAGTGTGCAGAAGCCTGCTGCTGTGGCAGATAGGTATCCCCCGCTGAGGAGCTCTGCTCGCCAAACGCGTGCCCGCTGCCAAAACGACAACTGTTTTCGTGCGCGCTTGGCTGAGCTGAATTCTTCGGCACTATCGGATTCCTGATCAGTTGATTTCTTAGCGCTGCTGGATGGGTCGAATTGGCGCACTGAAAAGTGACGCAGCAGCAGTGCAGTAATCGACATGAGCGCGCTCAAGGCGAGCAACACCATCACGCTGAGCGCGCCGAGTACGACGCCCAGTGGCCGCCCCATAATGCTGCCGGCAATTGCGGTTGCTGTTGAGATCAGCACATTCCCACGCAACACAACGCTCTCATCAAATTGTCCTAAGTCGTTGAGGTAGAGTTCCTCGGCAATATCCACAAAAAGCGGCAGCGGCGAAACGACAACCAGATATCCGATGAGCACCCACAGTGCCGTTTCGGGGAAAATCATCACGATGACAAGTGCCGCAACGGTGACGAGCAGGTCGATCGCTTCGATGCCGAACAGTACACGGGTCGGCGGAAAACGTTCCAACCACCGCGTCACCACGACCGCAAGCATGTCTTCGGCCTGAGTCAGTGTTTGGTAGAACGGCACCCAAATCACCGCGAGCGCGCCCAGTGCCACCGACCCCGACACGGCACCGTCAATAAGCTCGGAACCGATATACGAGGCAATGAATCCGAGCACCATGAATGTTTGTGCCCGGCGCAGCAGGCGCAATTGACGATGCCCCACGACAGAACTCCCCTCAGGCCCATCACTTAGTTCACGAGCAAGGGCCCGCTTGCCACGCCGGTTTATCCGCTTTGATCTATCCGGTGATGTTAGCCACTTTACCCCCGCCCCTGAATCGATAGGGGGAGCCATGATTCCCATGTCCCGCACGGCAATCACTGCGCAGCAACAAGCAGCATTCCAAGTCGAGATACGGCAACAAAACGCGGTGTGCTCCACAACTCGAAGGAGCACACCGCGCTAAGGATCACTTAGCGAGACCTAAGCTCTAGGCGCTCAGGCACTCAGCGCAGCCTTGGCGGCGTCGTAGTCGGGTTCCTGACCGATTTCGGGCACGAGCTCAACGCGACGCACGGTGCCGTCGGTGTCGATCACTACGACGGCTCGGGCCAGGAGCCCTTCGAGCGGGCCGTCGACCATGAGCACGCCGTAGTCGTTACCAAAGCTCGAGCGGAACGTCGAGGCGCTGACCACGTTCTCGATGCCCTCGGCACCGCAGAAGCGTTCTTGTGCGAAGGGCAGGTCGGCTGAAACGCAAACCACGACAGTGTTGTCGAAGCCTGCTGCCAGCTCGTTGAAGCGGCGCACCGATGCGGCGCACACGCCGGTGTCGATCGACGGGAAGATGTTGAGCACAACGCGCTTACCTGCGAAGTCGCTCAGCTTTACCGGTTCGAGGTCGGTGCCAACGAGAGTGAAATCGGGTGCCTTGCTGCCGACTGCGGGCAGGTCGTGGGCGAGGTTGATGGTGGTGGAACCTTCAAGAGTCACATTTGCCATGTGGTTCATCGTCACAGGTGAACTTGTGTGTTCGCCCGAAGCCGCCGCAGCGGGGCGTTGTTTTGCCGAGCGCTGTTCCGCTGCGGCCCGCTGTTGAATGATCGGGATCGCCTCGGTGGTCATCCCCGGCTCAAGGAACATCGCCCGCGAGGCACGCGCACGAGCCCCAGCAATACCGCCCACGCGCCGCTTATAGGCGGTGCGCTGTTTCACCAGGCGATGCGTTTCGCGGGCGTTTGCCTGCAGGCGGCTCGGCAGAATCGGCAGCGTGATCGGTGCGGTATCGGTTCCGGGGCCGGGATCAAGATCGACCTCAACCACCTTGCGGGCACCGAGCGTGATCCCCACGCTCGCACCGATCACCAGCAGCATCGACAGCAGCCGCAGCGGCCCCGCCACCTGGTGCAGGATGAGCCAACCAAACGCCGTCGCCACCGCCGGTTCGAGACTGGTCAGCACCCCGTAAACCGGTTTCGGCACTCGCCGCATCGCGTAGTACTCGAGGGTGAAGGGAATCACCGAGGCGAGCATCGCAACTGCCACCATGATGGCCACCAGTTCGCCGCTGCCGAATGCCGCGAGCGCCGCTACCCCACCGAACGGCACCGCAGCCACAGCCGACACTGCGAATGCCATGGCAAGGCCGCCTGTGCCCTCGATCTTTGCGCCCGCGTTGGTGCCGGCGATGATGTACAGCGCCCAACAGGCGCCCGCCGCGAGCGCAAACACCACTCCCCACGGATCGAGCGAGCTCACCCCCACAAACGACTCCACGGCCAGCAGCACCATCGCGACAAACGCGAGCCCGATCCAAATGAAGTCGCGGGCGCGTTTTGACAGCACTGCCGAAAGCGTCAGTGGCCCGAGAAACTCGATCGACACCGCAATACCGATCGGCAGCCGCTCAATCGCCTGATAGAACGTGACGTTCATCGCGCCGAGACTCAGCCCCAGCCACACCGATGCGAGCCACTGATCGCGGCTCCAGCGGTGAACTTTCGGTCGGGTAATCACCAGCAGCACGATCGCGGCGATCCACAGTCGCCAGGCACTGATGCCCAGCGGGTCGACGCGGTCGAAGGTCATCGCCGCGAGCGTCGACCCAAATTGCAGGGTGGATGCGGCGAGCAGGAGCGCGCCGATAGCCGGCAACAGATTGCGAGATGGTGCGCTCGATGGACTCATAGCAAGCTATCGTGCCTGGTGAACCTCACCATCGGCAAATTGATGACCGGAAGTGTCGGCGCGCGCCTGTCGGTACTGCTAGTCGCGGTCGGCGGTGTGCTTTGCACGCGACACGATCAGCGGGTCGGGTGCGTACACGACCGATTCATCCTTGCCCTCGTAGTCGAACTGGTTGAGGTAGGCACGCATGGCGTTGATGCGGGCGCGCTTTTTGTCGTTTGATTTGACGATGGTCCAGGGCGCGTAGCGCTTATCGGTGTATTCGAACTGCGCTTCTTTTGCCTCGGTGTAGTCCTCCCAGCGGTCGATGCTCTCAAGATCCATCGGTGAGAGCTTCCACTGGCGCACCGGGTCGATCTGCCGCAGCGCGAACCGGGTGCGCTGTTCCTGCTGGGTGACCGAGAACCAGAACTTGGTGAGCGTAATCCCCGACTCAACGAGCATCTGTTCAAAGCGTGGTGCCTGGCGGATGAACTGCCGGTATTCGTCTTCGCTGCAGAACCCCATCACGCGCTCAACGCCCGAGCGGTTGTACCAGCTGCGGTCGAACATGACGATTTCACCGGCGGTGGGCAGGTGTTCAACATAGCGCTGGAAATACCACTGGCCCCGTTCGACATCCGAGGGTTTGTTAAGTGCCACCACCCGTGCCGCACGCGGGTTGAGGTGTTCGGTGAAGCGTTTGATCGTGCCACCCTTACCGGCGGCGTCGCGGCCCTCGAAGATGATGATGTGCTTGGCGCCCACATCCTGGCTCCAGTACTGAAACTTCAGCAGCTCCACCTGTAGCTGGTATTTTTCGCGCTCGTAGGTTTCGCGGTCGAGCAGCTCATCGTAGGGATAGTTTTCACGCCAGGTTTCGACCGCGCTGCCATCGGGCGCGATCAGCACCGGGTCTTCTTCTTCGGCGCCGGAGACGCTGTATCCCTCGGTGCGCAGCTTGTCGATATAGTCGCGAAGTTTCATTTTCTGAACCATGGCATCTCCTTTTTCGAACGGTGATCGGCCGCCTGCTAGCCGGCAAGGATGAGGAATTGTCGCAAAATCGAGACGAAGCGCTCGGGCTGATCGGCGTGCACCCAGTGCCCGGCATCGTGAAACGTCAAGCGGCGCACCGCCGGAAACAATTCGCGCATCAGGGGAAGATCTTCGCGGCGCACATAGTGTGAATTACCGCCCGCGACCCAAAGCGTGGGGTTCGGGAAGGGCGGTTCGCTCAGCATCGGAAAACCAACCACCGCGCTGAGATCCCGCAGCAGCACGTGCACATTTGCTTGCCAGTAATAACCACCGTCGGCGCGCCGACGCAGATTTTGCATCAAAAAGCCGCGCATCTGCGGGTCGGGTACCGATTTGCCGAGTTCGGCATCCACTTCAGCGCGACCGCTCGCTGCCGTCGGGTCGATTGCGGCCACGCTGCCAATCAGGTGATTGAACTGGTTGCCGGTGGTTGCCGAGTTAACCGGGGCGATGTCTTCAATAACCAGCCCTCGCACGAGCTGCGGGTGCCGCAGCGCCAGCACCATCGCAATTTTTCCGCCCATCGAGTGCCCCACCAAGTGTACCGGGCCGCCGTAAGCAAAATCGCGGGCGAGGTATTCGGCGATCGTATCGGCAAGTTCGATATAGCTGAAGTGGTCAGTCCATCCCGATTCACCGTGGTTGGGCACGTCGATCAACAGGCTCGAATAGTCGTCACCGAGTCGATTCGCGATCGTATAAAAATTTCGCCCACGCCCCATCAGACCGTGCAAAAAGACGACCCGCTGCGGGCCGCTGCCCACCTGTTGAGATGCAATCGCGACCATACTTCGAGACTACTTGAACCCGGTGCAAGATCACCTGCGTGCGGTGATGATCACATAGTCAGTTTCGGTTACGACTTCGCCGGTTTCCGGGCTGGCATATTCACGCAAGTGCTGCTCGAGTGCTTCCAGCAGCGCCATTTGACGGTCGCCGGCAAGTTTCACCAGATAGGCCGTCGGTGGACTGCCCTCGAGGTAGTAGCGCATCCCCTGTGCCACCGAGCCGAAATTCCAAGTTGTCGTGTGCCGCTCAAATGCGATGTCGGCGAACCCGACCGATTGCAAGCGATCTCGTGCCACGGCTTCGTCACCCCAACGCATATGGGAAGGGAGTGCAGATCCAGGCATAAACACCCGCTGTGCCACGAGTGTCATCTCTGCCAAAAACCCGGTCACTCCCCAGGCACTCATGATGAGTGAGCCGCCGGGCCGCAGAATCCGCCACCACTCGCGCGGGCCCGCTTCCGGGTCGCAAAACATCGACCCGAAATTGCTCGCAATAGCGCCGACGCTCTGGTCGGGAAGTGACGTCGACTCACCCGTAGCGGCAACCCACTGGATGCGGTTGCCGAATCGTTTGATCCCGATGTCTCGCATCCGGGCAACCGGTTCGATGGCCACCACATGGCGAGAATCGGGTCGCAACTCGGCAGCGAGGTGTCCGTGTCCGGCACCGAGATCAACAACGGTGTCGCCCGATGCGGTCGCGTTCAGGGCACGTCGCGCAATGTCGACAGCGATGGGGGCCAGCCGATTGGCGGTCGGTGCGTACTCGCTACTCGTCCACACCTCTTCGATTTCGCTCGACGCCATGCGACCCCCTGTTTTGACCAGCCAATAGCTTAGCGATATCCATTCTCATCAATTGCTGGCTGTGCATTGCCTTGGTGCGAAACAGGAATCGGCGCTGCCAGCTTGAGCAGCATTTCGTCAAGCTCACCCTGCGGCGTTGAATCGAGAACGACCGCTCCCCCAGCACTCACCGACAGCGTGCCCGCGCTGAAGATGAGCGAGCGGATCACAATACTGAGATCGACATTGCCGTTACCGCTGAAAAAGCCAAGCACTCCCGAATAGAGACCCCGCGGATGCCCTTCGAGCTGCGAAATCAGACTCATGGTGCGTTCTTTCGGCGCGCCGGTCATCGAACCGCCCGGGAACGTAGCCGCAAGCAGGTCGATGCCGTCAACTTCACCGGCGAGTGTGCCGGTGATACGTGACATGAGCTGATGCACGGTCGCGAATGATTCCACTCGCATCACCTCGGGAGTGGCAACAGTGCCGGGAACGCAAACACGCGCGAGGTCGTTGCGCAGCAGATCCGTAATCATGAGCAGTTCCGCACCGGTTTTGGCGTCGCTGAGTAGCAGCGCTCGCTGTTGTGCATCCATTGCCGCATCCGAAGCTCGTGCCGTTGTGCCCTTGATGGGTTTGGTCTCGACCCGACCGGCCTCCACCCGCAAAAAACGCTCTGGTGAAGAGCTCAGTACGGCGGTATCAAACACCCGAACATAGGCCGCATACGGCGCAGGATTTGCCTCGCGTTGACGCAGATACAGCTCGGTGAGTTCATCTGCGTCGAGCTTGATCCCGATCTCGGCACGGGTTGTCAGGCACACCTCATAGGTTTCGCCAGCCCGCAAATATTCGTGCACTTTACGCACCCGGGCGCGGTAGTCGCTGTCGCTGCTGCGGCGATGGTCGGGCAGCGACGCGAGCGCGGTCTCAAGTTCGGTCGACAACGGCGTGCGTTCATATGGGCTTGCCTGAGCCAGCAGCGCAGGGGTTTCCCGCAGCCAGTGAGATTCATGACCGTCGATTTCAGCAACCAGCCAGGCACGGTCGGCGTGATGATCGATGGCAAGATAGCGTCCCGCGCGCATCCACATTGCCTCTGGTTCGGCGGCTTCCCACGGCACTTCAAAACCCAGTTCGTGGCGCGCTTCATAGCCGTGCACACCAATCCAGCCGCCCTGCAATGGCAGCGACTCTGCGCCCGGGTCGATCACTTCGGTGGTGAACGAGTGGGAACGCAGCGCAGCGAGCATGCCACCCGGAAGATGCTCCTGGATATTTCCGCAGTGGTCGTATCGGCGCACTTCACGCGCGTCCGCGATCAGCGCTTCAGTGCCAGCACCAAGGAATGACCACTGGCGCTCGCCGGCGGTGCCCACCACGCTGTCGAGCCAGAACGCAAACGGAGCCCCATCACTGAGCAGCCGGAATGCGCCGGCCGCATCCGGCACTGCAATTTCGACGGCACGCAATTGCACGCGGGGTTTTTCGAGGCGCGGAGGTTCGGATGCGTCACGAATCGGTTCAGGTGCCGAAACAATCGGCAAACCAACCAGCTGCGCCCACGACCGGATGATCGCGGCACCGTTATCGGTACGCACCGATTCGGGATGGAACTGCACACCCCACCAGGGCCGGTCGCTGGCATGGATGGCCTGAATCACCCCGTCTTCCGAAACCGCATCGATGATCAACCGATCACCGGGCTCGTGAATCGCCAGCGAGTGGTAGCGCACCACCCGCATTCCGTTTGTCACCAGTGCGGGGTCGCCATGCTGCAGCGCCAGTGTCGACAGCTGTCCGTGACACGGCTTAACTCGAGCCACCGTGGCGCCGCTCAGCAGCGCCAAAATCTCATGCCCGAGACAGACGCCGAGCACCGGTTGCGATGATCGGGCTACAAGCTCAGGCACGGCCCCCACATCGCTCGCACGGTTCGGGTTACCGGGGCCTGGCGACAGGATGAGCGCGTCATATGCTGCGATGAGCTTGTCCCCCACATCGGGGTCGTCGTAGCGAACAACATCCGGCAACACCCCGATCGCACGAAATACCAAGTCGCGCAGGTTGTAGGTGAATGAGTCGTGAAAATCGATGAGCAAAATGCGGGTCACAGAAGTGGCTCCGCGTCCGTCAACCACCGTGCTCGCCATTGTGCTGCCTGCTGCACTGCGGCTCGGTTCCGGGCACTGCCGGCGGCCACTATAGGTCGTACCCCGTGCAACGCATTGAGCGCAAACGCGCGTCCCTCGGCCATTGCCCGGTAGAGCTCGGCCGCTTCAATGCGGCGCGAATGAACTGGCCCGATCGCCTGCGAAAACCAGTGGCGGGTGGTCGATCTCAGTGCCGGAGCATCCGGGCCAACGAAGCCGGTTTCGGTGAGCAGCACGATCGCTGCGGTTGTGGTTTCGGCCACCGCGCCTCCGCGCAAAAGCACCACTTCACCGTCGCGGGCCGCATCCTGCAGCCAGTTGAGCTCGGGTCCCTTGAGTTCAGGCCATTGCCGCTCGTCAACAACCGGTTCGTCTTGCACTTCAAGCACCGTTCCCTGCGCGGGAGCTGGGCGATCGACCATGGTCACACCGCTTACGGTCGCTTCAAGTCTGGGAAAACGACGGCCCGCGGTCACTCGTGAGCCGAGCTGGGCGTACAGCTCTTCGGCTTCCCCGGCACGTGTCTCGCCATAGGAATCACGCACGGCGGTAACAAAACGCTGTTGATGCGTCAAAATCCCGGTTGCGCGGCCGTCGACGACAAGGAACGAGTCGATGATTCGCGGCACCGAAATACACATAGCCGACAGCTTAGGGGTTCCCGGAGTTTCCGGGCGACAATGGAGGTATCCCTTTCGTGAACAGTCGGGGCAGGTCGAGAGCAGGGTGTTGAGCAAGCGCTCAGTGCAACGAATTATTCACGACGCGTTCATTGGAATACGTACTAGCTTGCTACTGAAACGCGAAGGGAATCACCATGGAATTTGTTGACTTCAACGTCAAGCTCTTGGTCCTCGAAGAACTCATTGCTGAAGACATCATCGACCCACCTCACGCCACCGGTCACGATTGGCTTATGGCGGCACGCAATATTGATTGGGATGCGGCAGAAGAGCTGCTGTATGACGATCTTTTCGAAAAGTTGATCCCGGAAGCCGCCGAATGGGCACGCAACATCGAACTCACACAGGAACAGCTCAACACCATTGAATATTTGGGATTCGATGGCGGCAACGAGATCTATGGCTTGCTTGCCCCGTCGTGGAGCGGTGAGGATGATCTATTCATCCCGGAAACCTGGGTTGATGTCACACCCGAACGTTTCCCAAACCTGAATGAACTGGTCTATGTCGGTGACATCGAGCCCGAGGTGCGCGAACGCCTCGAGGCTGCCGATGTCGAGATTGAAGAGTTCTAGCAGCTCACACAACCATTCACGTGCGTTTGTGTCCGGGCGACAAGCGGTCGCCAATAGTCACCAATCCCGGCGCAACCACATCAGCATAGATCGCGGCGCACATGTCACGTTCTTGAGCCAGCGACTTTAACCATTTTTGTTCGGCAGCCGCACCGTCCTGCGGCACATCGACCGTGCGACAGCGGGGCACGCGTTTCACCGCCCGCAGTCGAACCCCGCCAGCCACCAGTTCTGACCCAACCCAGCTTTCTTCTTCGAACGGTTCATCGGTCTCGACCACGATATTGACCCGCAGCCGTCGCGGATCGGCATCGATCCCCCGCTGCCGCCACCACTCAAGCGTCGCCGTGCCGATCAGCGAAACCGATCCCTCATCGAAGTGGGATGCATCCGCATCCTCGACCACACGCATCGGTTCGCCCATCAGCTCGGTTAGCCAACCAGCCAGTTCGGGGCTGGTGGCAGGCCAGGATGCATCCCCGTGCTGCACCAGCACCTCGCCGCCGACCGTTGAGGCTCGAAATTCAAAAATTTCATCGTGCCGTCGAAAACGTTTCGAATTTTTTCCCGACACCAGGTGGTCGCCCGCGTCGCGAACCGCGTAGCGACGGTCGCCGACCAAACCACGGGCGGTGAGTTCGATGCTCGTGAGCGCCTCGCCTCCCATGGATTTAACCGGGTAGCGGCGCAGCTGTTCAACGTTGAATGGCATTGCTGAAGCGTATCGGGCCGGGCACCGATAGCGCGAACCGGCAGCGCCAATGGGGCTGGTCAAGGGAGTGCTGGCTAACAACTTGGCAGCGCCAGCACCACGTATCCCTCTGAGTCGAGCCGGTTGAGAATTTTGTCGAGCGCGGCCACCGACTGTTCGCGTGAACCGCCGCCATCATGCATGAGCACCACCGAGCCGGGACCCACATCGCCCAGCACACGGTCGACAATTCTGTCGACGCCGGGCCGTCGCCAGTCTTCGGAATCGACCGTCCACAGCGCCTGCGATTTTTCCATTGAGCTCAGCACATCACGAACGCGCCCATCGGTGGCACCGTAGGGCGGACGCACACACCGAGCGCCGCCAACTGCCTCATCGGTCTGCGTAATCTGCGCGCGCAGCTCTTTATCTTTCAGCTCGGTGAAATCGGGATGCGACCAGCTGTGATTGCCAACCGTGTGCCCGGCATCTCGCACGCGCTGCACCATGGCCGGCTGGTTGGCAGCCTGCGCGCCGATCATAAAAAACGTCGCGTGGGCATTGTGTTTGGCCAGCACCTCGAGCACCTGCGGGGTGTACTCGCTCGGGCCATCATCAAAAGTCAGATACACAACCGGCCGGCCGCTGTCGTCGTAGCTCGCAAGATTGTCGAGCGCGCTCGGCATCGACGGCAGCGAGTCGGGAATAACCGAAACAAGAACATCCATCATGGTGACCGGCGCATGGTCGCTGCCAAGCCGTACCCGCGCATCCCCCACCGCCGGCACTTCACCAAACTCATCGGGGTGCTGTAGCTGCCCCTGCTCGTCAACTACGGTGATCGCGAGATCGCTAATGGGTTCGCCCGATTCATTGGTGATGCTGAGGCTGTGGGTTTCGGGCACGTGCACGCTGATTTCCACCGGCTGCCCAAAACGCAGCGGGCCGGTGGCATGAAACGTGGGCGCATCGGTGCGGCTTTCGGCGCGAGCCTGGCCGATCTCGGCTGCGCGAACGGCGGGCTTTCCGGTGGCGCGCTCGCCGAGTTTTTCCAGCTGCACCCGCAGCTCGCCGGCTTCGTTGGTCAAAATCGTTTCTTCGAACAACCGCGCTTCGCCGGGGTTATCTCCGGCGGCAGCCACCGAATTTGCGGTGGTGACAGCGCCGGTGATCCGCACCTGATCGCCGCTAGCTTTGGGTGCGTCCAGTTGCAGGTCGGTGCCAATAAACGCACCGCCGGTTATGCGCGCGTCGCCTTCAGGCTGTGTCAGCGCCGCCACCGCAAAAAAGTCGCGCGAATCGGCATCCTGCACCGAATAAATGCCGAGATAGTCGCCTCGGTCATCGCCGTTGAGATCGGCCTCGACACCCTGTTCGCGGCGCAGTGACCCGGCAGCCGCGAGCTCGCCATCGCTCGGGGATGCACCAATCTGGTCAAACACGGTTTTCACGATCGCGGCGGGGTCGGCGGTCATGGCTTCGGTCAGCGTGTCTTGTGCTGACTTTGGCGCAAGCGCGATGATTCCGCCGAATTTGCCGCTCCATAGCGCGTAGGCGCCGCCGGCGACGAGGGCGACCACTGCCAGCACCGCCGCGATCGCGTAGCTGCGGTTATGTCGGGAGCGCTGGGTGCGGCCTTCCTGGTGGCATGCCGAAGTCATATTGAACGAATCCTTATTGCGGTGTGGTGTGACATTTGAGCGCATAGCCAGTCTGCTTGCACCCGGCCCCATCGAGCGTGAGCGGCGCCGAAGCGAAACCAAGGTGTTATGCGAGTGTTTATGGCCCTGGCGCCGTATATTTCAACGTTTTTAAAGCCATCTAGACTGTCCCCCGATGTTTCCCACCGATCCCGCCGCATCCCACTCGGCCGACGCGCGCCTATCCGGGCCGCGCGTGCTTGCTTCGCGATTTGAACTGCGCGAACAGATCGGTTCGGGCGGCGCCAGTTCAGTGTGGCGGGCGTTCGATCGCAAAACCGGGCGCGAGGTGGCGGTTAAACAGCTGCGCGCTCACGATGCGGGGATGCTGTTGCGCTTTGTGCGCGAACAGGCGCTGCGTTTTCGCCACCCGCATATCGCCGCGCCCAGCGGCTGGGCGGCCGACGATGACATCGTGGTGTTGAGAATGGATTTGGTGCGGGGCGGTTCGGTTGAAACGCTGGTGCGCGACCACGGCGCCCTCCCCGATTCGTTCGCCGCGGTGCTGCTGCAGCAGCTGCTGCTGGCGCTGGCTGAAATTCACGATCACGGAGTGGTGCATCGCGATATCAAACCCGCGAACCTGCTGCTCGAGGCGACCGGATCGGGGCGCCCCGTGCTGCGGGTGGCTGATTTCGGAATCGCCGTGGTGCGCGATGAGCCGCGACTCACTGAAACCCGGATGAGCATCGGCACTCCCGGATATCTTGCCCCGGATGCGGCGACCGGCGCCGAACCCGCCCCGCATCACGATCTTTACGCGGCCGGGGTGGTGGGTAAGCGGCTGGTCACTGGGATGCGGCCGAGCGAGTTCCCTGCCGAACATGCTTCGCGGCTGTGGCCGATATTGGAGTGGCTCACCGAGGCCGATCCGCAGCGGCGCCCCCACACCGCTCACCAGGTGCTGCAGCGGCTCGCCGCCGAACAGTTGGTTCCCGATGGGACTCCTTGGCAGGGCGAGGAAGACGCGCCATTCGTGTTCGATCAGTTCGACAGCGGCGCGGCACCGGCAGGTTTGGATGCACCGGCAGGCTTGGATGCACGGGCAGGCTTGGATGCACGGGCAGGCGAAGTCCGTATGACCGGGCATGAAATGACCAAGCGTTTTGGTGCGCCGGATGCGCAAACCGTGGCGTTCACGTCTGTAGAGCCGGCCGCAGCCGAACCGGCCGCAACCGATGCCGAGGCCAACGATGGGCCCGTTGCCGATGCATCCACAACCACCGACCGCGAACGCAAGCTGCGCGTGGTCGCAATCGTTTCGATCACGATGGCGACGCTTTTGGCAGCTGCGTCCGCGGTCGTGGCGCTGTTGTAGTTCTCGGTTCGTTGCCGGGCTGGCCGCTAAATTCCGGCGTTCTTTTTGCGCAGCAGGACGATTGCGGTCACACCCACTGCCGCGCACAGCAGGGCACCGCCGCCGAGCCCGCCGATAAGCGGCCAGTTCGGCCCGTCTTCGGACGCCTGAGTTGTTTTGTCGTGCTTTTGGGTGTCCGCTGCTGCCGAGGTCTCGGTGGGAGCGGCGGTGGTCGGCGCGGTCATTTCGGCATATTCGGGAGCGCCGTCGCCGGCCTCGCCGACGACATTGATCTGCATCGTACCCTTCCACTCTTCCTGCTTGGTGTCGATCGCATCTGGATCGCCACCCGACACGAGGATGTAGTAGCGGCCGGGCAGCGCGTTTTCACCCGCCGCGCCGATCTTGCCGCGGTTGTTGTAGCGAATATCCGTCGTGGTGGCTTTCATCGAAACCGATCCCTGATTCGACGAGCCGTAGCTGTCGGTTTCGAGGGTGGCGGCTTCGACGCCCAGGGGCGAAATCAGCTCGGTGCTCCAGTAGACGCTGCTGCGGTCGCCCAGTTTGAGGTCGGTTTGCACCTGCAGGCGCTGCCCCCAGTCGAGGTCGACCGCATAGATTTGCGCTTCACCCTCGGTGAGCGCCACCGAGTGGCTACCCGGCTCGAGCACCGGGGCATCGCCGAAATTGGCGGCGCCGTACTCTACCTCGCCCGTTGCCGAGGCGGGCGGCATTTCTTCCCACTTGGGGTCTTCGGCCGGCTCGGGCAGGCTGTCGGCGTTGAGTGCGGGGGCTTCTTCGATCAGCGTGAGCCGGAATGGCAGTTCTTTCGCGCTCTCAAGCTCGAGATTGACACTCAACAGCAGTTCAGATGCCGATTCACACTCGGTGCTGGCGAGGCTCACGGCGTGCAGCCTTACCGGGCTGATGCCGGTGGTCGAGTCGGCTTCGGTGGCACATTTTTCGCCGGTGGCTGGGTCGACAAAGGTCAGCCGCAAAGAATTAATGCTCGCGACGGCGCGTTCGGCCTGAATCAGCGCGCCCGCCCAGATGGTTGAGTCGTCAGCGGATTTTGGGATGCGGTACCAGCGGTCTTTGCCGTCCTGCAGGGTGTCGGTGTAGACATCAGGCTTTGCCTCGGGCGCGCTTCCCTCCTGGTCGCCGCCGGTGATGGGTTTGCCGTCCTGCGCGAAGTGCTGGCCGGTGCGCATCGCCGCATCGTTGATCGCGTTTTCGAGTTCGTCGGCGTTTTCGGCGTCGAAGTAGGTGCCGTTACCGTGATCGGCGATGCACTGCAGCTGTTCACGGGCCTTGCCGTCGACGTTGAGGCCGACCACATTAATTTTTAGGTTGATGCCCTTTGCGGCAAGTTTGTCGGCAACCGGGCAGGGATCGGGAACGCAGGTTTCTTCGCCGTCTGATACGAGCACGATGGTGTGCTCCTCGTTCTCCCCTGGGCTGCCGATATCTTCACCGGCCTGTTCGAGGGCGTACGAGATTGGGGTCCAGCCAACCGGCGTGTATTTGTCGATTTCTTTTCGCAGTGCATCCCGGTTGCCGGTGCCGATCGGTACGACCAGTTTTGAGTCGCGGCACGACTCGTCGCTGCCCTCGGCAGTTGCGGAGCTGCCATAAACGCGCAGGCCCAGCTGGGTGTCTTCGGGGGCGTTGTCGACCAGCGAGTTCAGGGCGTCTTTTGCCGCGTCGATACGGCTTTTGCCGCCGCCGGTGGGTTCGGCCATTGAACCCGACGAGTCCATGACGAGGTGCACCTTTTGCACCTTCTGTTGTTCGATTTGCGGCGCGGGTGACGCGGCGGTCGCAGCACCGACCGCGAGTGTCGGCGTGAAGCTCAGCGCTGAGATTGCTGCTGCTGCCAGCAGTGTTCGCAGGTGTTTCATTTCCCCTCCTTGTGTTTACACATGGAAAGTCTGGGCTACTGATGGATGCATGTCAAGTGTTTGCAGCGTATTCTTTTGGTGTGAACACAGGTCCCATCGAATCGGAAAACAGCTCTCGGCAGCGGGAACTCTACGGCGCGAGCGTTGCCGAAATCGTCGCGCACATCACCCGATATTTGGGGATCAATCAGTCGCAGGTGGCCCGCACCATCGGGCTCTCGGTGCCGATGCTTTCGCATCTGGTAGCGGCCAGACGAGCAAAAATTGGCAACCCCAGCGCACTGGCACGCCTGCAGCAACTGCATCTGCTGGCCCAGCAAGTTGCCGATGGCGCAGTGACGCCGGGTGAGGTGGATGCCCGGGTCGCGGTTATTGCCGAAACCAATTTTGATATCCAAGACACCACCACCCAGACCATGCGCTCGGCCACGCGCGACAGCCAGGTATCGGTGCGAGAGATGCAGGATGTGTTTCGCGCCACCGCAGACGCCGCCGAGTGGCTCGCCATCGTTGCCCAATTGCGCGAGTCGCATCCAGGTGCCGCCGAACTCATCTATGCCTATAGCGTGGCCCGCACCGCCGAAGCCGTCGAACACTGGGAACGCACTATGCGCGGCACCGAGCACTAATTTACGGTCGCCAGCGCAAACTGCGGTATTAGTTCACTGACCGGGCTATATTCGAGCCTGGCTGTGTTCAGTTCAGCCCCAACCGGGTCTTGGCGCCGCGCAGGAAGGAGCTGTCGATGTCTTCGACACCCCACACGCTAATTAACGAAAAAGAGCTGTATGCGGCCCTGCGCGAGGGCGACGTACCAAAACTCTCGGCGATACTGAGCGACTGCCCCGCCAAGACCGCATCCGCGCTTATGGGGCGACTCCACCGCGAGCACCGCGCCCTGCTGTATCGCACGCTTCCCAAAGACACCGCCGTGGAAACATTCGACGACCTCGATGCCACGCTAAAAGCCGACCTACTCGGCGGGCTACTCGCCCCCGAAGTCACCGCGGTGTTTGAAGAGATGGATCCCGACGACCGGGCCGAGCTGCTCGACGAGCTGCCCGCATCGGTGGCAACGCGGCTGCTGGCGGGACTATCGGAGGACGAGCGCGAGCTCACCGGTATCGTGCTCGGCTATCCAGAGGGGTCGATCGGTCGCCGGATGAGCCCCGAGCTGATTACGCTCCACCCAAATATGACCGTCCAGGCGGCACTCGAAGCGGTGACGAAACACCTCGACAATGCCGAATCCATCTATACGCTGCCGGTTGTCGAATTTGATCGTCGCTTGGCGGGGGTGCTCAGCCTGCGCGATCTCATGCGCGCACCGGCCAATGAGCTGCTGGAAAATCTCATGCAGCCAGCCGACCTCGCGGTTGCTCACGAGTCGGCCGAAGAAGCCGCTCGACGCTGCGCCGACCGCAAACACCTGGCGCTGCCGATTGTCGACCGCGAGCACCGCCTGGTGGGGCTCCTCACCGTCGACGATGCGCTGCAAATTCTCGAAGACGCCAACGCCGAAGACCAGGCCCGCATGGGTGGTGCTGAGCCGCTGCGTCGCCCCTACCTCGCCACCCCGATTGTGGAGATTGTGCGCTCGCGAGTGGTGTGGCTGCTCGTGCTCGCTATCGGCGCGACGCTCACCGTTCAGGTGCTGCAGGCGTTTGAAGACACGATTTCGCAGATGGTGGTGCTCTCGATGTTTGTGCCGCTGCTGATCGGCACGGGTGGGAACACCGGTAATCAGGCCGCAACCACCGTAACCCGCGCCCTCGCCGTGGGTGATGTGCACAATCGAGACGTTGGCAAGGTGCTGCTGCGCGAAGTGCGGGTGGGCGCGCTCCTGGGAGTTTTGCTCGGCACCCTCGGTTTTGTTGTCGCGGGGCTGTTTTACGGCTGGGATGTGGGCGCGGTGATCGGGCTCACCCTCACCGCAATCTGCACACTAGCGGCCACGGTCGGTGGCGGGATGCCAATGGTCGCTAAGAAGCTCGGCATCGACCCGGCAGTATTCGCCAACCCCTTCATCACCACCCTCGTGGATGCATCAGGCCTGATTGTGTATTTCCTCATCGCCAAGGCGGTGCTGGGAATCTAGCTGCTCCCGCAGCCATTCCGTCAAGATCGGCACATGACTCTTGGCCGGTTGTTTAGCGTCAGTGAGCAACACGATTTGCGTGTCTGCGGCGAGTTTTCGAATTACGCTGACGGCTTCAGCGCTGTCGGAATCGTCAAGCTCGGCTCGGTAGCGTGCCGCGAACTCGTCGTATCGCGCATCCCGATCGGCGTGAAACCAGCGCCGCAACTCCGTTGACGGGGTCAAACTCTTGGCCCAGTAATCAATCCTCGCGCGTTCTTTGCTGACGCCGCGCGGCCACAACCGATCGACGAGAATTCGGGTTCCCACCGGAGCATCCTCGTCACGTACTCGTGCGCTGACAATCTTCATCTCACCGACGCTAGTTGGGCGCGCTGTGAGCCCGGTGCTAACGGGAAAGCAGCGTCAACATTGTCACCGCCAAAGCCGAGCTGGGCATTTCGTTCGAGCGCAATGTGCCAGATGCAGATGTGATCGCGACGGCCCGGCCCGAATGTGCCGTTCGCTCTCACTCAGCGAGAGCGGTTCTGGCCAGACATTTCACGCCTCCAGCGTCACCCAGCGCTCGTCGATCACAAACCCGAGCGCCTCGTTAGTGCGAATGATCGCGGTGTTGCGCATCGACCCGCCCGTGCGCACCCGTTCGACGCCGGCATTTGCGAACGCAACAATGGCAGCAGCTTTGAGTGCGGTAGCAACACCCCGCCCGCGCCAGTGCGGCGCAACAACGGTGAAGTCAATCTCGGCGAAAGTGCCCGATGCATCCATGTCGAACCACGTCATCGCCACAAGTTCACTGTCGTAAAAAGCGCCCCAGGCTCGCCGGGCCAGCGTCGGGCAGGCGGTTTCTCTCGTGAGCGGCGCGTGCGCGGTGGCAACACCGCCCGGATAGTCGCCGAGCGTCAGCGCATCGAGCGCCAGGATGCACGACAAATCGTCGACAACAAGCGGCCGGATACCGAGATCCGATGTATCGATACGCGCCAGTTGTTGCCGCACCCCGGGCGTAATTTGCAGCTCGGCACCAAACGATTCTTCGGTGATTTTCCAGCCGCGAGCGCACAGCTGCGCCACCTGCGGGTCTGCCGCTGGCAATACCTTCGGCGCGGGCTGGATGGTCATGGCTGCTGCTTCGTTTTCCCGAGTCTGTAGGTCGTTGTTGAAACCGCGAACATGCTAGGGTCGCATGAGTTCGTTGTTATTCAATACCAAGGATGTGCTGTTCCGATGAGCCTGTGATCTCTACTCGGCCGTGCCGAGACGTCGTATCTGCTCGACACATCTGGAGATCATTTTGTCTGCCATCGAAATCAACGACCTGTGTTTTTCCCACACTTCTGCACCGCTACTTGAAAGCATTACGTTCAGCGTCGACGACGGTGAACGTGCCTGTCTCATCGGCCCAAACGGCTGCGGCAAATCAACCCTGCTCGATCTCGTGCGCGGCACACTCGATCCAGAGTCGGGCAGCGTCCAAATTCGAGGGGCTCAGCTCGCGACACTCTCGCCACCGGTCAATAGCAACCAGACTGTCGGCAGCTATCTCGATATCGCTCTGCATAATCTGCGCAAAATCGAGTCGCGATTCTCCACGGTAACTGCCGCACTCGCCGAGACAACCGATTCGCCACAGCTTGCGGTTGAGTATGATGCCCTTCTTGCCGCGATGACCACGCACGATATTTGGTCGCTGGATGCACGCATCAATGAAACCCTTGCTGGGCTCGGTATCGACCAGCTCACCGGAGACGGGCAGAACCGGTCACTGTCAACGCTCTCTCCCGGTCAGGTTGGACGCATCGAGCTTGCCGCAGCACTGCTCGCGAACCCCGAGGTGCTGATCCTCGACGAACCAACAAACCATCTCGACCAGGAAGCCGTCGAGTTCCTCACCGAACTGCTCCTGGCGCATCCCGGCCCGCTGTTGATGGCGAGCCATGACCGCAAGTTCGTCGACGCGGTGGCGACCGTCATCTACGACCTCGATATCGCACCCTGGCAGGCCATCGCGACCGCGACGGGCACCGGTGCGCTCCCCGGGATATATCGATGCTCGGGAACCTATAGCGACTATTTGGTCGCGAAACAGCAAGCCCGAGCCACCCACCAACAGCTACACGGCGAACAGCAGGCCACAAAACGAAACCTGAAGTTGCACCGTAGCGAGAGCTCGTCAATCGCCCACGGTGGGGTTCGACTTGCGGAAGCCGAGGGCAAGGAACGCAAGTTCTTCGCTGATCGAGCAGCGACCACCGCCACTCGCCGCACCCGCAGTGATGATCACCGGCTCCGCGAACTCGAAGCACACGAGGTGAGGCGGCCCCGGGAATACGAACTTCAACTCTCACTGCATCCCGTAAGATCCCGAACCGGGCTGGCGGTGATGGCGCGAGCTGCCGAAGTGCGCGGCAGATTGTCTTCGACGACATTCGACCTGGCACACGGTGAGAGCCTGCTCGTGACTGGCGCGAACGGTTCGGGGAAATCGACCCTGCTCACGTGGCTGGTGCAGGGCACAGCCCCCGGCGAAGCCAGTGGCACACTCACCGTGGCCGGGCATCTGGCGGCTGTGCCACAGCGGCTCCCTCAGCTGGGAGACGCAGGCTTCGACCGCACCGTGTGGCGAATCGGAATCGGTGAACTTGGGGCCGGCGTGCTGCATCCGTCAATGTGGCACACCCCGATCTCCAGCCTTTCGGAGGGGAATCAGCGCCGCGCCCAACTCGCCGTTGCGATCGCGCAACAACCAGAGGTTCTCGTCGTTGATGAACCAACCAACTATCTCGATCTCGACACTATCGAGGCCCTGGAAGCTGCCTTGTTCGAGTGGAACGGAACTCTGGTGGTCGCCACTCACGACCGCTGGTTGATCGAAAAATGGGACGGGGCACACATCGATTTGCAGCTGCCATGAGTGCGCTCATCAGCGGCGCGGGTTACGCTCAGCACACGCCTCGTGAAAGGACAGTTCCATGATCATCATCAACGTGAAATGCAACGTCAAACCCGAGTTCGTTGACCGCTGGCCAGAAATCGTCCGCCCCTTCACCGAGGCGACCCGGGCAGAACCCGGCAACCGTTGGTTTGAGTGGTCGCGCAGCCTGGAAGAGCCGTCGACGTTCGTGCTCATCGAGGCGTTCGATGATGACGGTGCCGCCCCGCACGTGCAGTCGGAGCATTTCCGCCAGATGCAGCGGGAGTTTCCGCAGTATCTCGCGGCAACCCCGCAGATCGTGTCGCGCCAGGTTGAGGGCGATGAGGGCTGGGGCCCGATGGCAGAGCTCGCCGTCGAGTAGCCGCTGATGCGCTTTCGGTGCCGGTTGCACCTTCGGGGGCGCTGGCGCCCGATAGCGCCGCCGCAGACCTAATGCGTGGTGCCGGCGATAAGCGCAATATCCTCGTCGTTTTCGACGATCGCTTCGATGGCCGCTGTGAGTGCGGTAGCGATGCTCTCGAGCGGTAGCGACGGGGTATCTGTGCGACCGACAACTTGCTCGGATGCATATGGCACGTGCACAAATCCGCCGCGCGTGTGCGAATCACGAAGGTGGTGGAGGATGCCGTACATGAGGTGGTTGCAGACGTAGGTGCCGGCGGTGTGTGAAAGTTCGGCGGGAACACCCGCGGCTCGGATTGCCTGCACCATCGCTTTGACCGGCAGGGTCGAGAAATATGCGGCGGGCCCATCGGCAACGATCGGCTGATCGAGCGGTTGGGCTCCGGCATTGTCGGGGATGCGCGCATCATCAAGGTTGATCGCGACACGTTCTGGGGTCACCGCTGCCCGCCCGCCAGCCTGGCCGATCGCAAGCACGGCGACCGGCCGTGTTTTTTCGATCGCTTCGGTGACGACCCGGATTGACCGGTTGAATTCGGTTGGCACGACGCAGGTGGCGATGCGGGCGCCGGCGATAGTTTCGGGCAGGGCCCGCATTGCGTCGAGCGCTGGGTTTCGGTCTTCGCCACCGAAGGGTTCAAATGCGGTCACGAGAATCGTTGCCATGCCGGTACGCTACCGAAATTGGCTGGCCCGGGGGAGGGGCGCTTGCCGGCAGCCCACGACCGTGAATACCTTGTATTCAGCGCGGTGAAACGGAGAAACGATGAGCACAGTGACAGTGCGCATGAGCGAAGAAGACGCTGCGCTCGTGCGCAAATTCGCACAGTTCGAGGGCGTCACGATCTCTGATTTCGCTCGCACCGCCATCCTGGAAAAGATCGAAGATTCCTACGACCTCCAAGAACTACGCGAAGCAATCGCACGCGACTCCGGCGAACGCTTCAGCATCGACGAAGTGTTCGCCGAGCTCGACTAATGTCACCCCGGTCCGGCAGCTACCGCGTTGAGCTCGCCGCGCGAGCACGCAAGCAGCTCAAGAGGGCGTTATTCCGAAGCTCACTCGTGTTCGGAATCTGTTTCGAGCATGCGCGCGTCCTCTCTTGCGACACGCGAATCTCGACGGTGCTGTCAGTGGGAAGGTTGCGGCCGCAACGCACACATTTTGACGCTATCCCAGCGGCGACCATCCCAGGCGCGTGCCTCAGGAACCCGGCCACACTCAACAAAACCGCAGCGCTTCGCCGACGCGATCATCCGCTCATTACCCGACCACGTCTGCAACGTGACAACATGCGCATCCGTCTCATCGAACGTCGCCGCCAGCCACTGTGTCAGCGCCGTCCGACCGACTCCCCTACCCCACCAGCGCGGATCGAAAATGGTAATGCCGATCTCCCACCAACCGCCGCCAGCAGGTGCCCCTTCGAAACGCGTGACCACACCAACAGGCTCACCGTCAACCTCGATGATGCGACGGTCTTGGCTTTCGAAACTGGCCGATTCTTGCCGGTCGAACTCATCCCTGCTGGGGCTTGCGGATGCCTCAAAATAGGGGCCATCCCAGCGCTTCCATTCCGCATCCGGGGTGCCGTGCATCCAAGTCCACAAGAAATCAAGATCGGCGGGCACCATCGGCCTGAGCGTCAAATTCATCACATCAGAATGCCACGGCCTACTCAGGCCGCACAAACAAGCACCGGCAGTACGTCGGCAGGGGGCAAGCCCCGTGGACTGCACCTCTAGACCCTAACCACGGGATGAAACGAGACTGACCCGAATCTCACGCTCTTTGCTGTCACTGAGCCCGGCTTGCGTCGGGCCACCGCGCTGCACTTCATATTTGAGCGCAGCAGCGAGTGTGTCGTGCAACGGACGCGCCACCAGGCCATTTGCAGTCTGGGCGAGAGACTCTCACCGGCCTCGCGGTGACCTTCATTGGAGTCATCCGATGCTCAGGCTGCCGGGAGCGGAGTGTGACCCTAGGCCCCCAACCAGGACGCAGACTGCAACTCAGACTCCAAAATTTGAAGTGTGAGTTGCAGTCTGAAGTCATGATGTGGACGCTGGACGATCTATCGTGGGCCCTCGATCAGATACGAACGCGGCGCGGATCCCCAGCGGGCTGGACATACAAATCATGCAACCCGCTTTTCACATGCACTGCAATCATGACCAACCACACCTAGTTGTAGTTCCTCGTCAGGTGCAGTCGTGTCGACTAGGAAGCGGGATGCGAAGCCCCTGTCCAGGGGTCAACTAGCGAGACACCAGTTCCCAGAAAATCCTTGATATTACGAGTCGCACAGACTGCGCCTCGGGCGCGACAGATCGCTGCTACTTGCGCATCTCTCATCGAAATCGGCAGCCCGGCAGATCCTCGTTCGGCAAAGATGCTGGCATAGTGCGATGCCGCCAAGTCATCAAAGGCGAGGATCGCATCCGTATCGCGATACAGCCGCAGGACACCTTCGACCTGTTCAGTGAGGACAGCCTTGCGTTTGCCACTCGGGAGCCGGCGAAGTCCGGCCAGCAGCTCCGCAAGAGTGATGGCAGTGATGGCCACGTCATCGGTTACCGATTCCAGCCAAGCTACGACCTGGGCACTTGGATGAGGTCGGAGCACCTCTGAGACCACGCTGGCGTCGAGGACAATCACGAGAACTCCACTGCGCGGGCGCGGTCGGATCGCTCAGTAACCGGCAGCTCCTCAACCCCACCAACCGACTGGCCTGCACGCAACAGCGCCAAACCAATGTTCGGCTGCGTCGCAGCCCGGGTCAGAATCTCTCGAACTTCAGCTTCCATGGAGCACCCACGCTTTTTTGCCTGAGCAGCAAGCCGAGCCTTGACCGACTCGTCAAGACCCCTGACGACAATCGATGCCATAGTGCCCACCTCCAGAAACGATTGCACACATGCAATCACTGCGAACGGCGTTGGAACTGAGGGCATCAGCAGGGGCGACGCCGTCTGAGCCGCTGTGCAGAGCTAAGACTCTAAAAGCTCCCGTGTGTGCGACCAGCCGGGGTCTTCATTGATTTCTGCATTAGGCTCGCGGACATGGAACTCGTGACTTACATGCACGATGACGTGCCCACGCGAGAAGAACTGGTTTCGCTCTACGATTCCGTCGGTTGGACGGTCTACACCCGCACCCCCGAACGACTCGAAGCAGCAATTGGCGCCTCGCTTCGGGTCGTCACCGCGCGAGCTGGCCGCGAACTCGTGGGGCTTGCCCGCATCGTCGGCGATGGGCTCACGATCGCCTATTTGCAGGACATCCTCGTGCGACCGAGCCACCATCGCCGCGGGATTGGCCGCGAGCTATTTTCACGCGCATTCGAGCCCTACGCCAAGGTGCGCCAAAAAGTGCTCATGACCGACTGCGGGCAGGCCACGCGGTCGTTTTACGAAGCCATGGGCTTCACCGAAACCCGCGACCTCGGCGATCTCAGCGAACAGGTGCGCGTTTTTGTGCACTTCAGCTGAGCGGATGCTCAATAGCGGGAGCTTTGCTCACCAAAAAATCGAAGCACCAGGCGCCAGGGCTAGGGCCGACGAGCATCACTCGTCAAAAAGCAGCTCGATTGGTTCCGTTTCCCGCAGCTCGTGGTCCCAAACATAGAAGCGGTCGTCGCCGGGCAGCAGAACGATAGCGTTGCCTTCCTGGTCCTCGGCGACAGCAACGGCATCCTGCGGGAATCCGTCGGCCTGGGTGCGCCACGTTTCGGTTTCTTTCACCACGTGATTCGCCGAGCGGCCAAGCCGGCGCCGGTCGGAATCGTCATACACCGGGTAGAGGAACCAGTATCCCTCCTCGGCGTCGTCGATTTCACCGCCGTTCTCTGACATCAGGCGCTGACGCAAAACGTCCGGGAAGGTGCGCCCCAATGCTTCCTCAGCAGCGAGGATGCGTGATTCATCAACAGGAAAAGCCACACGCCCAGGCTACTCGAAGCCCCTGTCCCTTGGCGACAATTATCAATACTCAGATGCCGGACACAACAGCACGCCGCTCCACATACCTCACCGCTAAGCGGTCTCCTTGCCACCTTCCGGCAACCCACGCGAGGTCAAGTAGGCTGAGCGTCAAATACGGCTTGCTAGCGACGAAAGGCACCGGCTTGGAGGCGTAGATGGAAAGGATCTTCTCCGCAGAAACCACTCTCGTGGACAACCGGCTCAGGCTCGCACTCGCGCCCGGGCTGGATCCTGATGGACTCAACGCATCCCCCAGTTTTTTCCACGGCTTCGCAACCCACCCGCAGGTGCTCGCCCGCGGGCTCGTGACACTGGCCGACATCACCGCCACCCGCTATTACAACTTCACTCCGATGTCGGAGCGCGACCCGATCCTTTCCGCACACGGCGATCGACTGCGAGCCGAGTGTTTTTCGGGATGCAACGCCGTCTACGCATGCTTCGAGTTGATGGGCTCGGGCCTTGACGGCGGCGACATCGGACGCGGCACCACCAACGTCGACATCGGCCCCGCGTCCAGGGCGATGCTGTCCAATCTGCCGCGCCATGAACTCCTGCATCTCGACGTCGGCGCAGAGGGTCTGCGGGCGGCGACGCTGACGACGTCCACGGTTGAGCGTCCCGTGACGATGCCGTCACGCTGGCTGCCCGCGCTGGGCAACGCGGCGCAGTCGCAGCAAGGTTTCGTCGAGGCGTTCCGGGTGCCGGCCTCGGGTGCGCGCCGGTTCCTTGCCGGATTACCTCCTGCGAGCGCGTCCGGGCATTCTGCCTGGCTGTCCTCGTCTCGCGGCGCGGTCAACGCCAGTGCGGTGGCGACGCCAGGGGCGGTACTGGTCAGTGGTCTGCAGCGGCTGAGCGCACTGAAACGGCTGATGCCGCACGTGCAAGGACTCATTGTCCACGGTCCCGCCGACGAGCACATCGTTGGCGCGATGATCACTCTGCTGCTTCCGGACGCCCGGCTCACCCTCGGGCTCACCGATAAGGAATGGCGCGGCTACTCCGGCGAAGGCTCCCTACTGGCCTCGCTGGCAGAACCGAACGTCACGGAGGACGCCAACTTGGTGAGCGCCATGTTGGCCTTTGAGCCGGTTATCGATGTGCACCGCCTTTCCAATGACACCGCGCTACCCGAGGCCCGGGTAAAGTCCGCGCTGGCGCTGCTCGCGGCCTCGGGCCGTGTGGGTTGGGACGTCAACGACCAGGCCTACTTCCATCGCGAACTGCCTGACTCGCCCGAACGGGTCGAAAAGGACAACCCACGGTTGACTGCAGCGCAGAAGCTCGTGTCCGCCGGCGCCGTGCGGAACGCCGGTTCGGATGCCTGGATCGTCACATCAGGCGACGCCGAATATGGCGTGCGGCTCGGCTCCGATGCTGCCATCCCAGAGAAGGGCGCCACCTGCAGCTGCACCTGGTACCTCTCACACGGCGGCGACCGTGGGCCGTGCAAGCACGTTCTCGCAGTTATGCTGACCCGCAGCCAATCGGCGACGAACCAGCAGTCAGTGAATGCGTAGGCAAAAGAAGCGACCAGCCCCACCGAACGACAGGGACTCGAATGGCAGTGAATCCGAGGCTGAATGAGGCCGTTGAAATCTTCCGTGAATTAGGTTGGGACACGGCTGATGTTGCCGATGCGCCAACGCTGCCGCTCGGCACGAAAGAACAACAGAAGGTGGCCTTAGCCGGTCTGAGAACCGGCGACTGGGGCGAGTACGGGAAGGTCGGGCCGGACACTTACGGCTGGATCAGCGCGGTGGACGTCGATGAAACCATGCTGGCGCTGTTTGAGTTGCGGCTCGGTGTGATCCCGCACAGGGCATTGTGGCTGCTGCAGCATGCCGACGATGTTGTTTTGGCCAGGTGTGTCGCCCAACGCGGCGAGGCTTACGCCGCCGAGTTCATTGATGAAGTGTGCCTGCCGCTCCTGAGGGCGTCTGAGCACTCCCTGTCCGCCCATGGGGAGGCGGCCGTCCGGTTGGTGTGCGACCTCGGGCTAGCCGTCCCGGAAAAAATCGACTACCTCAAAGACTGGGCAGTGGTGGCGCTTGCGGCGCTTACCGGTGACGTCGCCGAAATCCCATGGCCTGAAAAACATGCGCTCCCGACCTTTGAAGAACTGCGCCCTTCATTTGACGAGCACTGGCGGGCAGCACTGCATTCAGGTGTACCCATGACGGGGCCTTTGGGCAAGCTTCTTTCCGCTGCGGTCAAAGCAGGGCTAATCGAGCGCAGCGCGGGGATGGAGCAGCTCTTTGCGTCTTTGGATGCGGCGGTGCGTCCTGGTGATCGTAAAGCACTCACGTCGTTGATCGTGAACGACATCGCGGTGACCGACGATGAACTGGTGACCCGCGTCGATGCGCTGATCCCCGTCCTGAGTCACGGCGAAGGGCCGATCGTCGAGAGCTTCGGCCCTCGACTGATCGCGAACGTAGCCGACGACCTGGTGGGAGAAGTGGCTCTGGCTTGCCTGTACGTGAAGACACAGAAGGCAGTGCGACAAGTGTTGACTGCTTTGAAGCAGCGCGACTTTCCGGGGCAGGCGAGTGCAGAACTGCTATACGACAGACTGAGTGAACTTGCCCAGTCCCGCGACAAAGCCACGGCGAAGCTGGCCGAGGCGGTGCTGGCGAATTGGAACGTGACCCCCGCGGTCGCAAGCGAAGAGCCCGAGGTCACCGGGCTGTGGCAGCCAACTCCAGAGCTGTGGAGCGTCCCGAGGTTTGAGCTGGGTGAGGTCACCCCGGAGGCGTTGACCGAAGCGCTTCGAGTGTTGACATCTCGCGGTGACATTGCTGTGCTCGACTTGGACGCAGAACGATTCCTGGCGCTGGCGGTCGCACTGGCTAACCACAGCCTGGACGACACCCGAAGGGCGCTCAGTGGGATCTCGTCGGCGCTCTGGGCACAGGTCGTCCGTAACTGGTTGGCGGGGGACCCGGCGCGTCCCCGTTGGCAAGCGGGAAGTTTCTTGTGGTACATGCGTGTTGAAAGCACGTTTGACCACCTCGGGCAGATCCCCTGTCTGTTATCGCAACCATCGCGGGTTGATCTGAGTGTCGAGTTCGACGATCTGGTTGCGTCCTTGGAAAAGTACGCCGCCGCAAACGTCCCGGTGCTGCAGGCTGACCTGGTTATGGCGCTGGCTCGCCTCGACGTGACGAAGGCGGACGCTAAAGCCAGCCTGCCCGAGGTTCCGGTGAAGCTGGCAAACGGCAGGCTGCTACTTCGAAACACAGCCCAAGTAATCATGTCCTACCTGAAGAGACCATTCGTCGATATGGAGGCGCCTTTTGCCTTGTCAGACCGCAATGGCAACTTGGCCTGGCCCAAGTCGTTGGTTGGGTTGGACTGCAATATGATCGTCAATAACCGGATCAAGAACTGCTTCGGGGTATTCCCCAACTGGGGTGATGCCCTGAATATCGACCTTGATCGACGACTCTACCCGGACTATGCATCGGTCATGGCTCGGCAGTTAGCTCGCAGCGCCAAGCCGCTTGGGCCGGGCGGGGCGGTGAATTTGCTGGCCGTGCAACGTCACGGACGCCCGCAGTATGCCACCGAGTCAGCGTTAGCGCTACAAGAAGCCTGGGAGCGCGGGCTTTTAGTGCCCGGCGTTGCTGACATCGACTACCTCGACTGGGATGCTCAGCTGAGCAACATCGCATCATTTGTTGAGTCGTTGCGCGACGCAGCGGATCGTGGCATGTTGTCGGTTGTCTGGCCGGTGTTGGACGACGTGCTCTTCGCCTCTCTCAAAGCCCCGCGGATGTTGGCAGGCACCGCCGAGGCAGCGCAGGCGATGCAAGACTATGTTGGCGAGGTGCTGGCTGCGGTCACCTCGGGTGTTGCACCGGCGTCAGCGTTGGAGGTGCCGGGGGTACGTGCGTTGGCGGCTCGGAGCGGGTCGTCGAAGGCGGTTGTCGCTGCCAAGGCCGTCGTCGAGCAATTGCCCGACCGGCAGGTGGAACCTCCGCAGCCTGCTACGCCTACGTTCGACGTAGCGCGGTTCGAACGGATCTGGCCGGCGACGGCCGGGACCAAACCGAACATCCCAGATGGGGCGACGTACTCGCTGCGCGAGTCGAGTTCGAACACAAAGCAGCCCCACCTGCAACTCGACATGGTTGTTCCCAGCTACCCGGCGTCCGTATTCGAAATTGAAAGCCCGACCAGACTGTTCCACGACATCGCGGAGAAGAGGCAGCCCATTGCCAAGCGCGTGAGCCAGGACGAGCCGGAAGGCACGAAATGCTGGCTGCACTGGGACGGCAAAGCCTGGGTGACCAACGATTTCAAGAACCGGAGCGTGGGCACGAAGAACCGACAGAGCGGGGCTACACCCGAGCTTTCCGACGCGCTGGTTGCGGTATTGATCGCTTACCTGGCGGTGCGCGCCGACGACGCACACCAGAAGCGGGAATGGCCGGCGGAACGACTGCAAGAATTGGCCGAGAAAGGGGCCTACGGCTCCGCAGCAGTAAAAGCCGCCACGATCGGTTTGCTGACGTACCACGAGGTGTGGAGCCCGGCGCGAGTGGTGTACATCCTGGAGAAGCAGCCTGAACTGCTGCCGTTCCTGTGGCCAACGTTGAGCGAACCCCTGCGGTTCGCCGGGAACCAGGAGGCGGTACCGAAGTGGGTGAACCGTGTCCTCGACGTTGTGACGCTGCACGCCGAGTTCCTGCTCGAAGCCACCCGCCGAGGTTACGTCCCGGCTGACGCGTGGGACGGAATCGGCGTGCTGGCAGCTAAGAAGGGTTCGTCCGCGGCGTTGAAGAAGGCCCGGGCGCTGGCCGCAGACTTTGGCACAGCCAAGTCGCGGAGCTGACTGAAGACGTCCACGAGGCGACCATCGAGGAGGTCAAACGCGGGCGGCGTCAAGGATTCGACGACGCGTTCGCCGGCTCCCAGCCGAGTTCGGGCGCAACGTACTTCGCGAACGATTCGAGCACGTGCAGGTTGTACTGGGTGCCGACCTGGTTGGGAATCGTCAACATGAGTGTGTCCGCCGACATCACCGCTGCGTCCGCCCGCAACTGTTCGACGAGCTTGTCCGGCTCGTCCGCGTAGGTACGGCCAAACGTCGACGTGTAGCCGTCAATGACACCCACCTGGTCACGGCCTTGGCCGCCCCTGCCGAAGTAACGACGGTCAAGGTCGCTCACGATCGGGAACACCGAACGGCTGACCGACACGCGCGGCTCCCACCCGTGCCCGGCCTCGGCCCAAGCGTCGCGGTACTGCTGGATCTGCTCAGCCTGCAGGTCGCCCAGGCTCGCGCCGGTCGCCTCGGTAAGCAGCGTCGAGCTCATGAGGTTGACCCCCTGCTGCGCACTCCACACGGCGGTGTCCCGGCTTCCGGCACCCCACCAGATGCGACGATCCAAGCCCGGCGAATGCGGCTGGATGCCGAGCCGGCTACCGACGGGGAACTGCTTCGGATCGGCATCGACCACCTTCTCGCCGCGGATCGCCGCCATGAACAGCGGGAACTTCTCGCGCGCAATGTCCGCCCCGCGCGGGTCGGTCGAGCCGGTGTAGCCGAATGCCTCCCAACCACGATCGGCGGGCTCCGGCGACCCGCGACTCACGCCCAGGGCGACGCGGCCGTCGGCGATGAGATCGAGTGCGGCAGCCTCCTCGGCCAAGTAGAGCGGATTCTCGTAGCGCAGGTCGATCACGCCGGTGCCGACCTCGATGTGCGTGGTGCGCGCCGCGATCGCCGAGAGCAGTGGCATCGGCGAGGCCGCCTGCCTGGCGAAGTGGTGCACGCGGAAGTAGGCGCCGTTGACACCCAGCTCATCGGCGGCGACGGACAACTCAATGGCGCTGTGCAACGACGCTCGAGCGTCAAACGAGTCACCTTCCGGACCGTGATGACCAAAACTCAGGAATCCAAAGCGCTTCACGATCCTCCTAATTGAATGCTCAACAGCATAGCGAGTACGCTTCACCAGACCGCACGTAGCGAATCCACGCCAAGCAGCGTTAATCGGCAGACCCAGAAAGCGACGTCCGTTCTTTAGCGGCATCCCTGCGTCCTATCACCGCGACAACAACGCCCACGATGTAGGACACAATCACCCCAAGGCCACACAGCAAAAACAATATTGAGGAAAGCTCTAGCGCCTCCCGCCCCACAAACACAGTGAAGGCGGATTTCACGCTCTCCTGGGTGTCACCGCCATCAACGATGAAGAATCCAGCAAGGAAGAGAAACACGGTCATCGCGATGAAGGCCCAGGACTCGCGCCACCCGAAGGTCTTATACGGCCTTTCCTTTACGCTGCGCACGGGGATACACCACAGACCAATAAGCGAAACTGCAACGATTAGCCCTACTGGAAGTGAGAAGAGCACCATCCAGCCGCCCGCCCCGAACATAATCCGCCCCATGGCAAAGAACGCCGTCCCTAACAGACTCAGGACAAGCGCCGCAGCAGAGCTGATGTGGACATTCCTGTAGCTCATGCACCACATCCTATTTACTAAACCAGGCGTAACCCTTCCCCACTCCAACAGCACTCCCACCGAGCATGGTTCGGACCGGACCTCGGTGGCCGGGCACCACGAGGATGGCGTCGCGGGTCCGAAGAGCCTGCGACCCCGTGGCGAGCGTTAGCCCAGCAGCCGAGGCGCCACTTCAGTGCAGCGCCCACCCCAAAACCTAGTGTGCTAGCATCCTATCCATGACCGAGAAGTCCCAGTTCAACGTCTATCTGCCGCGCGAGCTCGTCACACAGGTGAAGCACCGCGCCGTAGATGAGAACACCAGCCTGTCCGCGCTCGTCGAGAAGGCACTGACCGAGTACCTGCAGAAGGAGCAGTCATGATCGTGCACCCCGTCATCACCACCCCGAACCCGGAGCGGTGGATCGCACTGCTGAAGGCGCTCGGCGCCTCGGTGTCCACTCACGACGACGGCACTCACCTGGCCGAGTTCGCCGGCGGTCGGCTCTCGGTCACCTCCGGAGACTCCCCCGGCGTGGAGTTCGGCCTCGAAGAGGTCCGAGGCGAGCTACCGGTGAAAAGCGGTGCCGTGCAGGTGGCCCCGCTGCTGTGCACACCGCAGGTCGAGAAGACCGCGCAGATGCTCGCGGGCCAGGGGCTGCAGAGGCGGCTAACCTCGGACAGCGGCGACTGGGCAGATCTGGTCGGCGACGGGATCGTGGGTGTGCATATCGGCCGGGAGGAGTCCACGGTGATAGCCTTTGAGGCCGCGGATGTGGAGGCCTTGAAGGAGCCGCTGGAAGGGGCCGGGTTCCGCGTGGCCCTGGTGGATGAGGCCTACGGCCGGACCCTGCACGTGGAGCATCCGGACGATCCCCGCCAGGAGGCTGAGATCTGGATCAACGAGACTCAGACCGACACCTACGGGTACACGCGACACGATGAGGACTGAGTCGGCCATCGTCGAGAAGCCCTCAGGGGCAGGGACTCACACGTTAACGCGGAACTCGACCGAGCTCCGGCTGGGAACCATCAGCGCCCGTGGTCGTGCGTGGCATCGGTTCGCTGGCGGTCCAGCCAGCGACTGAGCGCGTCGATCCACATGTCGAAGGCGTCGAGGTGCGCGTCATGGCTACCGCCATCGAGATCAATCCTGTCGGTCTGGGACCTGCGCCGAATCAAAGCTTCCCGATCACCGCTGCCTTTCACATGCCCTTCCAGCATCACGAGCCATTTGACCAGGTCTGGTCGTGCCACCGCGACGAGGAACGCGGTATGGGCTCCCATCGACTGCCCGACGAGCACCGCGCGCTGCCGAGGGACGAGCTCCTCGAGCACTGCGACGACGTCTCCGACGAAGGCATCGCGCGACAAGTCATTGGGAAGCCGTGTACTCGCACCGTGCCCCCGCTGGTCCACGAGTAGCACCCGATATCCCGGTAACGCTTGCGCCGTTGGCAGCAGCTCGCGCGAGCTCCCCGCGAGATATGCGCCCATGCAGATTCCGAGGTAGCTTCCACCGGTAGCAAAATAGTCACGTAGCCCGCGGATGTCGCGGCCAAGGCCGTCGTCAAGCAATTGCCCGACCTGGATGCGGCACTGCCACGAGTGCCCCGGCCCGAACGGTGCGGATTATAACCATCCGACCACCCCAGACACAGCCCGCCCAGAGCAAAGAACGCCGCCTCTAACAGACTCAGGACAGGCACCACGACGGGGTGGATAGGGACATTCCAGTAGCTCATCCACCGCATCCCACTTACAACCCTGGCTATCTACTGCAGCGTTCTTTCTTTTAAGTACAATCCCTGATCAACCACCTTGTTTCCCTAGAGGAAGAACCAGCCACCATGCCAGAGTTCTCAGCACAGGTTCAAGCGCTACGGTCACTGATCGAGTCGGGAGAGCTCATCTCCGAAGACGCTGATGGCCTAATCCAACTTGCTAAACCAGCCGTAACCCTTCCCTACTCCAACAGCACTCCTACCGAGCATGGTTCGTACTTCGGTGGCAGGCCGTATCTTCCGGAAGGTTCGGCCTGGCCCGTCGCAAAGAGCGGTCAGCCATTGCTCCATGTCATTCAGCTAAATTTTGCCGATATTGTCCGTCATGTGCGTGCGGAGGGAGCATCGGAAAGCGAAGCAACTCTCGGCGGATTGATTCCGGGGTCAGGAATTTTTCAACTCTTTGTCGGTGCTGATCCGCTCTATGGCGGATTTGATTCGAATTCGTCTGGCGACGGCATGGAAATTCGCTACATCCCTGAGCCTGCGGAAGGGTTTGGCAACCACAGCTTTCCTGGACCTCATACCGCGGAGCCTGCCGCATTCGATGAACAGGACGAGGATTATTGCTCCCCGTTTAGCAAGGATCTTGGGGAGGTTATGAACTCGCCGATTTCTTTGTCGAGCGCAGTGGCAATGATCCCTCCCACTGACCAAGCAGTGTACGAGGCTTGGGAGTCCGAAAAGGACGATGACTTTTTTGATAACGATGACTACTTTGACGAGCTAGTTGAGTTGCGAGCCGCAGCCAGTAACCAAAGCAACATTATGCTTGGCGGTTTCCCAGCCTTCGCACAAGACCCTACGCAGCCTGATGGGTACGTTCACTTCCTGGAGATTGATTCCACATATCTGGAAGAAGAAGAGCTTCCCTTCGAAGCGATGTGGGGCGATCTAGGTGTGGCCCACGTATTTCTGCACCCGGACGCATTGCAGAAAATGCACGAGGGCGAGGCCGTGGTGTACCGCTCCGAAAATACTGGCACGACGGATGGTGCTGTTTTTTACTGGGATTGCGGCTAATTTCCAGTGGGTGACCTATAAGAACGTCACAAGTGCGAGTGGAGTGCATCGCTGAGAGTTCTCGCTTTTTTGAGTGCAGCACTCGAACCTTTCTGCGAGGCAAAGGCGTGCAGACCATCCCACGCGTCCGCGGGAATGTAACCACGGCGGGTAGCTTCAGCAAGGATTTGGTGGTGCACAGTTACCACGTCGAGCACCCGGTTAACCCACCTGGGCACAGGCGTGTGCTCGGCAGCAAAAACCAGCGGTTCGGTGACCATCGGCCACAACGCGGGCAGGAGTTCCGGTTTCGTCTCAAGATCGTGAATGGCGCGTGCGGGGCTCCACGCCCCACCCGGTATCAGTTGGGGTACCACGGCTCGGACGGTGGCCCATCCGAGCTTTCCCGAGACGACCAACTGCTCTACGTCGTTGCGCGGGATAGTCACGTCACCGTCGGTCGCAAGATCGGTCAAGCACACACCAAACAATGAGTCTGAACGCGTTTTTTGCTCGGTAATTCGCTTGTTCTTCCGGCGTTGCCACGCATTGCGTTCCTTATTGCCGAACGGTTCAGCAACCATCTGTTTGCCGTCAAAGAACACTCGCTCATTCTCGGTAGACAGCACCCATCCTTCACTCAGGAATGCACCCGTGAAGGTGCTGAGTTTCACTGTCTGGCCCGTGGGGAGTGTGAGGTGGCACATCAACCTGCGGTGACTCGCATGAGGATCGTCCCAGTGTGCACTGATCTGGGCGCCGTCATCGATGCGGGAAGCGGTTCCCGCATCAGGTGGCCACACGCGGTGAAATTCCTCTGCGTCAAGTTCTTCGGCGTTGAACTCTTCGGATTTAGAATCCGAAGCCTTGCGCGTGGGGAGTTCTTCAGCAGCGGGTTCGGGGGCCGCTACTCCCCAGGCGTCTAGTACCCGTTGTGCCTGCTTCGCTAGCGCCGCATTCTTCTCCACGGCTAGCTCGCCCACCCGGTCTGCCAGCAGGTGAATCTGTTCAGACTCCAAGTCTTTCCTGCCTGCCAGCGCCTCAACTACCGCGCGCTTTGCCTTCACTGTTTTGGCGTACAGAGCAGGTAGAGCCACTTCAGCAACCACCTCGGGAGGGGCGAATGAAATGAGCCGAGGTGCGAGCGCCTCCACCACCGGCCCCTCACCCACGCTGATCGCGGGAACCAACACCGCCACCCGGTCCAACAGCTCGGAATCGCGGACGCTCAACTCCTCCTTGATAATCCGCACCAGTTCCTTGCGGTCCCCGGGCTTGGGGGCGGTGTCCAGTCCGGTGATGGCGAGTTGCAGGGCGTCATCACGGCTGATGAGGCCCTGTTGAACCCCCATGAGGAGCACTGCGCCCAACGGGCCATCCACGGAGCCGCCCAGCTCCAGTGCGGCGCGCAGGTGAGTGGCAAATGATGGGCGCAGGTCGTCGAGGGACGGAATCCATGAGCCGCGCCCAGGTGTTTGACCTGTGAGTCCTTGGTGAGCCGTCACGGTCCAGGCTTCGAGGCACGGAAGTGTGTAGGGCATCTCCAAGCCGTGTTTGAGGATCAGACCCACGGCCACGTTTTCGCTCATTGCATCCGCATTCGCCCACAGCCAGCACGCGCGTTCAGCAAATGCGAGCGCAAAGTCCTCATCACGTTGTAGAAGGCAGTCCAAGAGCGCTTGGTCTGACCCCTTAGCCAGTTCTGCTGCCCGCCGCCCGTTCACTCCCAACCGAATGGCGAACATGCCGAGCATCCCAGGGTCAACGTCCACGCTTGGAGCTCCCTTTTGCAGGCCCGCGAGCGCGGCACGCTGTTGGTCATTTGTCCCCAGCGAAAGGATGGGGGCATCTTCGCGAGCGGCTGTGTCCCAGCCGAGGTCTTTAAAAATCTGTACCGAGCGGTCAATGGGCCTCATGTGTGTTCCTCAGATCAGGGCCGTCACCTAATCATGGCACGCGGTTATGCCACCCGGTTTGCCCGGTCGATCGTGCCCTGTTCCAGCACGCGGGGTGACGTACTTAAGTTCGAACACGAAGCGCCGCCCCTCGTGTCACGCAGTACCCAGCAACTCCTGGATGCTGACAACCGACCTTGACGCCTTGCTCACGTCACTGCCCTCAACGGTGGAGGGCGGAGGATAGAGGGCAATGCCCTGTGACAACGCCAACGGCGCCACCTCGCCTTGCCAACCGGGCCAGCGCAGCCCCTCGAACACCACGTCGAGCGCACCGCTCAGCGCAGCCTGTAGGAATGCCGAGTAACCGCCACCGAGTCCATCCCATGCGAGGGTGTCCGGACCGAAGTAACACACTTCACCGGGCGCAACACCCAGCGCACCGCCGTCGATGGCGAACAGGCCACCCAAGACGTCATGCCCGACAACGAGCGCACCGGGCGGTTCTGGAACGGGGCCGCTCAGCCCGTTCGCTTCAGCGATGCTCAGCAGATGCTCGCTGCCGCCGCCGTACAAACGAACCCAACCGTGGTCGGCGACGATGCCCCCGGTGTGCAGCGCGACGGCCCCCATCGTCGACGCGGCACTGACCTGCAACCCCCACAGCGAACGCTGCCCTCGCTCCGGGTCGACGGGAAGCGCGATGACGTCGGATTCGGCTAACGCCTGCTGAAGATGGGGCCAGGCCGGATCGTCGACGGCGATGAGGCGTTCGATGTCGAGCATGGCGATTCCTTCACTTAGCAGGCTCATCTTCAAGGACGAGCGGTGAGCACCAGCTGCATACTACAGCAAGACTCCACAAAGTTTCACCGCAAATTCATTTGCTACATTGCCACCAATCAACTGACGGCAACGCTGCTTGGAACACTTATAGGACACTACTACGCACGTGGAGTAAATACCCCTACGCTGCTACGCGTGACAACCATATGACGCACGCCAGGGATGCTTGTGAAGTTTTCAAGTGTAACGAACATATCAATGGCAACATAACGCAACACCTAATCAAAACGAATACCCATCGTTTTCGACCAATATTAAACAATTCACGTCAGCATGACACAAAGACACCAGAGGCAACGCTAAATGAGATTGTGGAATTCCGCTGAAGCAGAGCATACCGCAGGGCACGTATATAGCAAGATCGCAAATGAGATTGAGAGAATAGTTAACTCATATATTGAGGGCAAACAATTTTCTGATGCATATAAAGATTGGTACTGGTCATACATCGCAATGCTTGAGGGGCCAGTTATGAAGACGATGAAACTCCCCGAGATTGCACGACGCAACAATAAACAACAGGATCTTGAGTTTCGACTGAAAATCGATTATCAGTCTTTCCTCGATGGTGATTACAATCAACGACTTGAACTGATCATCGAGTCCTTGAATCGCTGCTTAGATCATCCAAAGATGACGAACACTTGGAAAGTTCCGGAAAGTGACATAACCATTCTGAAACAAGCTTTGCAAGCGGCAGAGCAACAGTTGAAGAATAATTAAAAGTTGCCCATTAGCGACTCGACACAATGCATACAGCGAGCTTGCGCTACATAATGACGATCCCCTCGACGAAGGATAGCGCAGCCAAGCATGCCGGATGGGCATCCCATAAGTGGGCCTTAGACGTCGGCAACATAGACAGTCTCTGCCTGGCCGAGGGCCGACTCACGAAAGTAGGGATTGCGGATTGCTCGCTTCACAACCAGATCGACATCGCGCTTAACGATGGCACGAAGATCGTCATGCAGCGCGCAGAAGTCTTCAAACGGATCCGGCCGTCCGGGAAGGAAGTCGACGAGGAAGTCGATGTCGCTGTCGGTGCCAAAGTCTCCGGTGACGACGGATCCAAACAGTGCTAATTCTGCCACGCCGTGGCGCTCAGCGGCGCGACGGATGGCGTCGAGATCCATGCCTGCAGTGACAGTCATGGGGCCAGTATACGAACGTCACCTACCAGCAGAACGGTGAGCCAGGCTCGGTCACGACAGGTTTACTGTCAAGTCCGACCGATGTCTCGCATCGACCGAGATCAATACACCGTCGGGGCAAAGAACTGCGCGGTTGGTGACGCCGCCAGCAGTGATGGCGCGCTTGCCATGCACGATCTCGTTGACCCGACGGGGCGGCACCCCGATCGAAACGGCGAGCTTGTGCTGGGTGATGCCGAGCCCCTCGATGAAGTCCTCCATCAGGATCTCTCCCGGGTGGACCGGCTCGATCAGGTCGGCCTTCGACGAGTTCGGCATCGTCTGCACCTCCATCCCTCCCGGCGAAGCACATACACCATTGTGCGTGCACGCGGATGTTGCACTGCCCGCGCCGGTCGCCGACGAGACGCTCCAAGATCGCTAAACGTTAAACCGGAGCTCGACGACGTTCCCAAGCTGATTAACGTCTTTTCGGCGCCACAGATCCCGAGCACCGCGATACTTCTGTTTTGGTCGATGCCGTCAAGGACGCCCACACCCGCGCACTTGCCACAGGCGTCGACATCGTGTCTCCGCTAACGACCGTGAACTGAGACCAAGGTGCAATCATTCAAAATAGTTGAAGGGATACCTCTCACTCAGTTGCGAATGGATGCTGTTCAGAAGGTCCGAAACTTCCTGCTCGTATTCATTGATCTCCTGCCCCTCATCAAGCTTCTCTTCCAGCTCCGACAACAAGAACCCCATCCTGAGAAAACCAGTGAAGTCGATTTTCAGATCGAGGAAGCTCTCTGGCCCTCCGTACTCCCCCTGGTCGTGGTCGAAAAAGAACACTGTCTTGTGCAGTGCACTCAAGAACCACTCATCGCCCTGCCCCGACTGCCCGATAAGCCACAGATTTTCGGGCAAACCGTCGCCACATGCTCGCCGATTCCACTCGAGCACCTTCTGATAGCCATACAGAACAATGTCCGGCGTGATACTTACCCCGTCATAACGATGAATGAACTCGGTGTACGTTGCATCGATGTCAGGGATCTTGGCTTTGTTTTTGATGGCGGGATCAAGCTGCTCAAGAGAACTGAAAAGCTCGTTCGGATCAATCAACCTCATGATTTTTCCCCTACTCATCCGTGACCGGAGACTGGTCGTCGAAAACCAGTTCGACGGGCTGAGCCCCAGTGAGTTAGTGGTTCCAAAGATGGATGGCATCGTCGCCCGGCAGTATAACAAGGGCGGTGCCGGAGAACTCCGGGGCCGCCCTCAAGCGGCCATTCAGCCGATCAGCCAGAGGCTGAACGACGCACTCGGCTACACGTTGAACCGGAACTCGACCACGTTCGGTAGCCGAAAAACCTTTGGGTCCGCGCTTTCAATCGGTGGCAATGTGCCCACGCAACGCCTCGGCCAGAGGCGGCAGATGAGTCTCGACGACATCGCGGACCACGTCGATGTCGACTCCGAAGTACTGGTGCACCAGGATGTTGCGAAAACCCCGAATCTGAGGCCAGGCGATCTCAGGGTGTGACCCGGTGATCTCATCGGGAAGGTGGTTCACCGCTTCGCCGATGATCTGCAGATTCCGCTCGATCGCATCCTCTGCCATCTCCGCGATGTCACTCTCACGGTCCAGCGCAGCGACGTACCTCTGGCACCGCTCGACTGCCTCTAGCGCATCAGCGATAGGCTGCTCCGGACTGCGACTCACAGTGGCACTGCCTCGGCGAGCGCCGAGGCAGAGACCGGACGTTTGAGCAGTTGGGCAGGAAACACGTCGATGTCATCGCGCCCGAACAACGCGCGCGTCTCCTCGAGCAGACCGGATGCACGCATCAGAACGTTCCCGTCGGCAGGGTCCATCTCGACGAGGATGTCGATGTCCGATCCTGCAGTCGCGGTGCCGCGGGCGACGGACCCCAACAGCTTCGGGTTAGTCGCGCCGTAGCGGTCGAGGAGCATCTGGAACTCGTCACGACGCGCGGCGAGGAGCTCGCGCAGCGCGAGCGACTCGGGCGTCATGACGGTCTCAAACATGCTTCCAGGGTACCGGACCTGACAGTACGTCGACATGACGCGCTACACGTTGAAGCGGAACTCCACACCAACGCCGTGTCCACTACTCGGGGGACACCCCCAACAATCAATGCTGCCCTGCCGGCAGACCAGGGCGGCCGTGTGAGTATCGGACAATAATGCGTAGTCCTCCAAGGGTCTGGACACAGGAGCTTTCCCTTCCTCAGTGGTGCGACCAGAGGGAGAAAAAACATCCACCCCGGTGCACCCGCTGCGGTGACAACGACCCATCGCCCACAGCAGGTGGCAATCGTCACGCTTATCCCTCTTTTTCAGATGCCTGTCCTCGGGATCAGAAGAAGACGGGGACCTGTCATAGGGCGGTGAGCATCTGCTGCATCTGGGCGATCTCGGCCTCCTGGTCGTTGATAATTTGTTCGGCCAGGGTGATCGCATGGGGATTCTGGCCGTCAGCAACCTCGTCACGGGCCATGTCGACCGCACCTTCGTGGTGGGCGGTCATCTGCTCCAGGTATAGACGGGCAGCCTCGGTGCCCTGGGCCTCCTCAAGGGCTGTCATATCCTCCTGGCTCATCATCCCGCTCATGCCACCAATCTCGCTGTGATCCATTCCACCCATCTCGTCCATGGTGCCCATGCCCCAGAGTCGGTGACCGGCTGCTGGCCCCAGGCCTCGAGCATGGCGTTCATCCGGTCAATCTCCGGTCCCTGGGCGTCAGTAACCCCCTGGGCAAACTCCACGGCCTGGGCGGGGATACCTTCCTTGGCCAGGAGCATCTCACTCATCTCCACGGCCTGCTGGTGATGAGGGATCATCATCTGGGCAAACATGATGTCCGCGTCGTTGTGATCGTCGGAGATCTCCCCGTCCGCCTCAGTCTTCGCCGTGGTGGTCTCGGTCGTCTCAGCGTTAGTCGTCGCAGTGCTGGTGGTCGAGGTGGTGGCGTCGGTGTTGCCTGACTCGGTGGCCTCACCGCAGGCGGCCAGCGCCAGGGTGGAGGCCACGGCGATAGCGGAAAGAACAAGGGTGCGCTTCATGGTCGAGCCGTTCAGGGTCATATGGGGGCAGTGGAGAGAAGTGGTGGATCAGTGGACAGCGGTGGATGCCGGAGTAGGCGTGGTGTGTTCAGCCTTCGACTCGGCCGGAGCCAGGTGAGCCGGATCCAGATCAATGCGGCGCAACAGCTGGGCGTTCAGGGCCACCACGATGGTCGAAACAGACATCAAGATCGCGCCCACGGCCGGGGACAGCACGAACCCGATCGAGGCGAGCACGCCGGCGGCCAGCGGCACGGCGAGGATGTTGTAGCCAGAGGCCCAGATGAGGTTCTGGATCATCTTGCGGTAGCTGGCCTGCGAGAGCTCAATCATCGACAGCACCGCCCGCGGGTCATCACTGGCCAGGACCACTCCGGCGGATTCCATGGCCACATCCGTGCCGGCCCCGATGGCGATACCGACCTCCGCGCGGGTCAGAGCAGGGGCGTCGTTGACACCGTCGCCGACCATGGCCACGCTCAGGCCACGCTCCTGTAACTGGGTGACCTTGGTGTCCTTGTCCTGGGGCAGGACCTCGGCGAAGACCTCATCGATCCCCAGGTCCTGGCCAACTGCCTGGGCCACCTGCTGCGCGTCACCGGTGATCATCGCGACCTTCACCCCGCGGTCCTGCAGGGCTTTCACGGCGGCGCGGGATTCGGGGCGGATCTTGTCCTCGACGGCCACCGCACCGATGATCTGACCGTCGCGGACAATATGGAGCACACCGGCCCCACGCCCGGTCCAGGCGCTGGTGGTGTCGGTGAGCTCGGCCGGGGTGGTGAGGTTGAACTCGCGCAGCATGTTCGGCCCGCCCACGAGGATCTCAGCGCCATCGACAGTGGCCCGGACTCCCCTGCCGGAGGCGGCGCTGAAACCAGTTGCACGGATTTGCCGACGGGAGGCCTCGGGATGGGCGGCCGCGGCCGCCACGATGGCGCGGGCCACGGGGTGCTCGCTGTCGGCCTCCGCAGCGGCAGCCAGGGCCAGCAGCTCGCCCTCGGTGACGCCGACAGCTGCCGCGACATCGGTGACCGCGTGCGCACCCGCGGTCAGGGTGCCGGTTTTGTCGAAGAGCACCACGTCGATGGTGCGCATCCGCTCGAGCGCCATCCGGTCCTTGATGAGCACCCCGGATTTCGCGGCCCGCTCGGTGGAGATCGCAATGACCAGCGGAATCGCCAGGCCCAGGGCGTGCGGGCAGGCGATGACCAGCACCGTGACCGTGCGCACCACGGCATCGTCCGGGCTGCCGATGATGGTCCACACCACCGCGGTGATCAGAGCGGAGATCAGCGCGAACCAGAACAACAACGCCGCCGCCCGATCCGCCAGGGCCTGGGCCCGGGAGGAGGACTCCTGAGCGTCGGCAACCATGCGTTGGATCCCGGCCAGGGCGGTGTCCCTGCCGGTAGCCTCCACCCGGATGCGGACGGTGTTGTCGGTGGCCACGGTACCGGCGACCACCTTGTCACCAGTGTCGCGGAAGACGGGACGGGATTCGCCGGTGATCATCGCCTCATCGAATTCGGCGGCTCCGTCGAGGATGGTACCGTCGGCCGGCACCCGGGCACCGGCCCTCACCAGCACGACGTCGTCGACGACCAGCTCGGAGATGGCCACGGTGCGGGTGGTCCCGTCGATGACTTTCTCGGCCTCATCCGGCAGCAGGGCAGCCAGCGCGTCAAGCGCGGAGGACGCGGCCCCGAGAGCGCGCATCTCCAGCCAGTGGCCCAGCAGCATGATGGTCACCAGCAGAGCCAGCTCCCACCAGAAGTCCAGCTCAAAACCGCCCAGCCCCAGAGTGGTGACCCAGGAGGCGACAAACGCCACGGTGATGGCCATGGCGATCAGGAGCATCATCCCGGGTTGGCGGGATTTCAATTCTTTCCATCCGCCCTTGAGGAAAGGCGTTCCGCCGTAGACGAAGATGATCGTGCCCAGCACCGGGGGGATCCAGGTGGATCCGGGGAATGCCGGGAGGTGGTAGCCGAGCAGCTGGGCGACCATGGGGCTGAAAATAATGACGGGAATGGACAGAATCAGCGACCACCAGAAGCGGTCCCGAAACATTGCGGTGCTGTGTCCGGCGTGTTCGCCGTGACTATGAACTTGGTGGTCTTCGTCCATGGCGGAGTGCGGGTGATCGTGGGGCATCGCCTGGCCGTGGGTGTCGGCATCTGCGTGGTGTTCGTGGCTGGCATGATCCGGGTGGTGGGTGTGGCCTGTTTCCGGAGCGGGGTGATCACCATGGTGCTTGCTGGAATGGTGGGGAGTGCTCATGACGTTCCTTTCGCTCAACCCGGTCGGGGTCGAGATGATGGGTAAAACTGATCAGGATAAGACGGTGTAGCCGGCCTCCTCGATGGCCCGGCGAACCATCTCCGGAGGTACGACACCGGTGACCGTGACGGTGGAAACACCACCAGCAGCGAGATCAACCTGGACGTCGTCGACCTGGGGGAGGGCCTGAAGGGCCTGGGTCACGCTTTTCGCGCAGTGGCCGCAGGTCAGGCCGGTGACCTGGTAGCTAGGGGAGGCCCCTCCTGCTGACGAGTCGCTGGCGGCAGGGATGGAGGCGGTGTCGGCACGTGAGGCAGGTCCGCAACAGCTGCAGCCGTGGGAGGCCATCGGCAAGAGGCGGGGCGGGGAGGTGATCATGGGAAAGCTCCTTCGGTTCGGTGGGGTGCGGCGATGCCGCTCTTTGGCATATACCCCTTTCAAGGAGTGGACGGCACGGCTCTCACGCGGGGCAGGGTGTGGTCACTGAGCAGCCTCCTCACTGTCGGGAGGGGACAGCGGGAGGCGGAGGACAAACACCGCTCCGCGACCGGGTCCGGGGGAGGTGGCGGTGAGAGTGCCGCCGTGGGCCTCGATCAATGCCTTGGAGATGGTCAGACCGATACCGGACCCGCCGTTGTCCCGGCTGCGGGCGGCATCCCCCCGGTAGAAGCGTTCGAAGATGTGTCCGAGCTGGCCAGGTGGGATGCCCTCGCCGTCATCGGCGACGTGGATGAGCGCGGTGGACGCCCCCTGTCGGTGGACGCTGATCCGGACCTGCCCGCCGGCCGGGGTGTGCCGTAGCGCGTTCGACAGGAGATTGCTCATCACCTGGCCGAAGCGTTGCCGGTCCACGACCACCCGGGCGGTGTCCGTAATGGTCTCGACCTGTAAATCGACGCCTTTGTCAGCATAAGCTTCCCCCGTGGCAGCAGCGGCGGTATGGAGCAGATCCCCGAGCCCTTCCTCTGCCAGGTCCAAATCGATCCGGTGTTCCTGGGCCCGGGAGACATCGTCAATGTCTCCCATCAACCGGGTCAGGCGGGTGAGTTGGTCAGCCATGATCGTGTGGTTGGCATTATTCCAGTCCACGACCCCGTCCTGGAGACCATCGAGGTAGACCGTGAGCACCGATAAGGGGGTGCCCATTTCGTGGGCCAGATCAGAGAGCATCTGGCGGCGTACCTGTTCGGTGTGTTCCAGCCGGTCGGCCATGGTGTTGAAGGCATGCGCCAGGGTGGCGACCTCGGGGCCTGCTTCTCCGGCGGGCACGCGGATACGGGAGTTACCGGCCGCCAGGCTGGTAGCGGCGCGGGTGAGATCCTGCAGGGGGGTGCGCAGGCGACGCGATAACCACAGGCTGGCCAGTAGGGCGCTGATCAAGGCAGTGGGCAGGGCGACGGCCAGGGTGATCAGGTTGGCGTCCCGGTAGGCCTGCTCGGCATGGAACAGCTCTAGCGAGGGGTCCTTCCGGCCGGCCATCAACATATGATCATGGAACAGGGTCGGGCCCACCGTCGTGGCCACGGCCGCGGCCACCAGCAGGCTAATCACCACGACCAACACCTGGGCGGCCAGGAAGCGGAAGGTCAGGCCGGGTCCGTGATTCATGGCTGCCCCACCCGGTAGCCCACGCCACGCACGGTGTCGATAAACCCCCGGCCTCGGGTGTCGGTGCCGAGCTTGCGACGCAAGTTGCCTATGTGGACATCGACGATGCGTTCATCACCGACCCAGGTGGTGTCCCAGACCTCGGTGACCAGGTCGTGGCGGGTCAGCGCCTGACCGGGGCGCAGGGCCAGGGCAACCAGCAGCTCGAACTCCGTGCGGGTGAGCTCCACGGTCGTCTCCCCCACCCGCACCTGATGGGCGACGGGGTCAAGGATGAGGTCACCAACGATCAAGGGGGTGGTCACCTGCGGTGGGGTGGTGCTGGTGCGCGGGCGGCGCAGCACTGCATGCACCCGGGTCACCAGTTCCCGGATGCTAAAAGGTTTGGTGATGTAGTCATCCGCCCCCAGGGTCAAACCGCTGATCTTGTCGTCCTCGCTGCCACGCGCGGTGAGAATGAGGATGTAGCAGTCCGAGAAGGTGCGGATCCGTCGGCAGACCTCCAGACCGTCGAGTTCGGGCAGCCCCAGATCCAGCACCACAACATCGGGGGAAAAGCGACGGGCCTCGTCCACGGCCTGGGTGCCGGTGTGCGCCTGGCGGGTGTCGAAGCCTGCCCGGATGAGGTAGGAGGCCACCATCTGAGCCAGGGGTTGTTCATCATCGACGACCAGCACCCGCCCCGGGGGCGTGGCGGTGGTCGGTGTGTGGTCAGCCATAGACCCCAGTATCGCTCCGGGCAGGGGGAATACCACCCTCGCTCAGTGCCCGGCGGGGAAGTCTTCATCAAATCTTCAAATATCGCCCTTCGACCGCCGTCACCCCTGTGCCCCACCCCGGGCCGGCGGCATCGCCTTCCCTGGTCGGTTCAGCAGGCGCCACCAGGGATTTCACTGCCTACACCGCATACCCGGGGCGGGTGGAAGGACATCGCCCACGGCTGTGGGGTGGTGTTCCGGTGGTGACCCAGCCCACCGAATTCACCCCCTTTTCGCCCTGTTATAAGGCTGTGAGCAGGGTTTTTGATTTCTAGTCCGTCCGGCACCCGTGCTAGATAAAGGTATGGCATCGACCTTGAGGCGGTGTCTTCTCACAGTGTTGCCACGATCCAAGGAGATTGACGTGAAACGAGCAGCGATCGCAGCCGCCGCCCTTGCCCTCGCCCTCACGGGGTGTTCGGCCGCCGACCCGGAACCCACGGCCGACGGGACGGTGTCCCAGGATACATTCCTGACTGCCCATGGCCTGGCCGACATGGACGCGGTGGAGATCATTGATCACCTCGACCGGCAGAAGGTCACTGAGCGTCCCACGGATCTGATCGCCTCAGTGCGTGCCGATGAACTGCTGCTCTCGAGCGGTGACCAGGAAGTCGTGGTCGATCTTCCCGACAATCAGACGTATGTCTCGATCGCACCCTATCTCACCTCCACCCACGACTGCTTCTACCACAGCCTCACGACCTGCCTGGGGGAACTCAGCAATGAGGATATCCAGGTCACGATCACCGATGAGGCGACCAGTGAGGTGCTGGTGGACGAGGCGACAACCACCTTCGACAACGGATTTATTGGCTTCTGGCTTCCCGATGCTATCACCGGCCTGATTGAGGTCAGCTACCAGGGGCGTACCGGCACCACGGAGTTTTCCACCACCGACGACGGTGCCACCTGTGTCACAGACCTGCGCCTGACGTGATGGCTCAGCAGGGTCCTCACCTGCGCCTGTCTCCCGTGTCACTGAGTTCTTACACCAGGAAGGTTAAATCATGACGAACGCGTTTTCCCGACGACAGTTTCTGCTCGGCGGGCTCGTCCTCGCCGGCACCGGGGCCGTGGCCGCCTGCACCTGCGACCCTGGACCCGCTGCCTCGGCACCAGGTCCCTCCCTTCGCCCCACTCCCGCCCCCACTGCGCTCGGTGAGCCGACGGTGCGCCGGACATTGACCGCCCGGCCCCTCTCCCTGGATATCGGGGGGCATTGAAGCCAACACGTGGGGATACGTCTCTGACACTGGGGATGCGGCCATTGAGGCCACCGCCGGCGACGTCCTGCAGGTCGATTTCACCAATGAACTGCCTGAGAGCACCTCCATCCACTGGCATGGCATCGCACTCCACAACGCAGCCGACGGTGTGCCCGACATGACCCAGGACCCCATTGAACCTGGCGAGTCTTTCTCCTATGTTTTTGAAGTCCCCCACGGCGGCACCTACTTCTACCATTCCCACACCGGCCTGCAGCTTGATCGCGGCCTCCACGCCCCACTGATCATCCGTGACCCGCAAGACGCTGGGGACCAGGACGTCGAGTGGACCATCGTGCTCGACGACTGGGTCGATGGCATTCAGGACACTCCCGCCGCTGAGCCCGGCAAGCTCATTGAGCAGCTCAAAGCCGACGCCGCCGTCATGTCCGCCGACACCCTGTTCAACATCATCCCCACCGGGATGGGCGTGGACGTCAACGTGAAGATCTTGGACAACTTCGCCACGCACCTCGCCCCCGCGTTGGGTTGGCAGCCGAACCACAAAAGCCCAGTTACCGGCTACCCCATCGAGTAATTCCTGCAGGTCGCAAGCTCTTCGTTTCGATGTCAGTTCAGTGAGTGCTGAATAGTTTAGGGAATACTGTATAGTTCAGCATATGCTGACTATTGCTTCACGCCTCGACGTCATGAACCGGCTCGGCCGAGCTATGGCCGATCCGACGCGCTCCCGAATCCTGATGGCCCTACTTGACGGCCCGAGCTACCCGGCCGTGCTCTCGGACAGCTTGGATCTGACCCGCTCGAACGTCTCGAACCACCTGACCTGCCTGCGCGACTGCGGCATCGTCGTCGCCGAGCCAGAGGGCCGCAAGACTCGCTACGAACTCGCCGATCCGCACCTCGCGGCAGCGCTCGACGCGCTGGTGAACGCGACGTTGGCTGTCGACGAAAACGCCCCGTGCATCGACCCTGAGTGCTCGGTGCCCGGTTGCAGCGTGAAAGGAGCGGACGCATGAGCACGGCGTGTGGATGCGAACACGAACCCGTCAAAGAGATCGAAGAGCGCGATCGACCATGGTGGAAGGACCCCGAGCTGCTGCTGCCGATCTTCTCCGGCGTAGCCCTCGGCATAGGCCTAGCGCTGGACTGGTCTGGGCAGGAGACGCCCGCGACGGTACTGTTTTGGGTTGGCCTGCTGCTGGGCGCATACACGTTCGCACCTGGAGCGATCCGGAACCTTGTCACGAAGCGCAAGCTCGGCATTGGTTTGCTGATGACAATCAGTGCGGTTGGCGCGGTAATCCTCGGCTTCGTCGGAGAGGCCGCGGCGCTAGCGTTCCTATACTCGATCGCCGAGGCACTGGAAGACAAGGCCATGGACAGGGCCCAGAGCGGGCTGCGGGCACTGTTGAAGTTGGTACCGCAGACCGCGACGGTGCTGCGCGACGGCACGGCGGTCGAGGTCGCAGCGAAGGACCTCGTGGTTGGCGAGTTGATGCTCGTGCGCCCCGGGGAGCGGATCGCCACGGATGGCATCATTCGGTCTGGACGTTCCAGCCTTGACACCTCAGCGATCACCGGAGAATCCATTCCGGAGGAGGTCGCGCCCGGCGACGAGGTGCCCGCGGGAGCGATCAACTCCGCCGGTGTGCTGGAGGTCGAGACGACCGCAGCTGGAACGGACAACTCATTGACCACACTCGTGGACCTGGTCGAGCAGGCGCAGGCGGAAAAGGGCGACCGCGCCCGGATCGCCGACCGGATTGCCCGTCCCCTCGTGCCCGGAGTGATGATCCTCGCGGTACTGGTCGGCGTGATCGGCTCGCTGCTCGGCGACCCCGAGACGTGGATCACCCGTGCACTGGTGGTCCTGGTCGCAGCGTCGCCGTGCGCGCTGGCAATCTCCGTGCCGCTGACGGTCGTGGCCGCGATCGGCGCGGCCAGCCAGTTTGGCGTGGTCATCAAATCCGGCGCGGCGTTCGAGCGGCTCGGCGGCATCCGTCACCTGGCGGTGGACAAGACCGGAACCCTCACCCGCAACCAGCCCGAGGTTACCGGCGTGGTCCCGGCAGTGGGATTCGATCGGGCCCAGGTGCTTGCCTTCGCGGCGGCAGTTGAGCAGCAATCGACGCACCCCCTCGCCGCGGCGATCGCGGCAGCGGTGCCCGAAGCGCCCGCCGCCCAGGACATCAGCGAGGAAGCCGGACATGGCATCGGCGGCACCGTCGACGGTCGACGGGTGCTGGTGGGCAGCCCCCGGTGGATCGACGCCGGGCCACTAAAGGCAGACGTTGAGCGCATGGAGTCCGAGGGCCAGACCTGCGTCCTTGTCACCGTCGATGATGCCCTCTCCGGGGCTATCGGGGTGCGCGACGAGCTGCGGCCCGAAGTGCCCGAAGCCGTGCAGACCCTGCACGCCCACGACGTGGAAGTGAGCATGCTCACCGGCGACAACACCCGCACTGCCCGGGCGCTGGCTGAAATCGCCGGAATCGACGACGTGCGCGCCGAGCTTCGCCCGGAGGACAAGGCAAGCATCGTCGCCGAACTCTCTTCCAAGACGCCGACGGCGATGATCGGCGACGGCATCAACGACGCGCCGGCGTTGGCGGGCGCGACGGTGGGCATAGCGATGGGAGCGACCGGCTCTGACGCCGCGATCGAGTCCGCTGACGTCGCCTTCACCGGCCACGACCTCCGGCTGATCCCGCAGGCGCTGCAGCACGCCCGCCGAGGCAGCAGGATTATTAACCAGAACATCGTTCTGTCTTTGGCCATCATCATCGTGTTGATGCCGCTGGCGATCAGCGGTGTGCTGGGCCTCGCCGCCGTCGTGTTGGTTCACGAGGTCGCCGAAGTCATCGTGATTTTGAACGGCCTGCGGGCTGCGCAAGCGAACCGCTGAGACACACCTTCGCCCAGCGCGCTGGCCCTCCAACGCGAATCTTCGAAGGATCGAGCTGCTCAGGGACCAAGCGTCATCTCAAAACTTTTGCTGCCGAGCTTCATCGACACGGCCCGCGACTACCTGGGCAGTGTGTTTGGCAAAGGGCCCGACACCCATCAGGGTTGCCGAGCCGTCGCCGGTCCAGTTGCCGTAACCAACTAGATGCAGATTCTTCACCGCGGTTTCGCGGCCACGCATGAGGTGGCGGAATGGGCCGAGGGCCGGGCGGAAACCAGTGCACCAGATCAGATGGTCGTGGTCGAGCTCGCTCAAGCTATCGAATATGGGGGTAGCGGTGAGCTGGTCGGAGTCGTGGAGCTCACGTAGATGAGGAAGCGCGACAATGTCCCCGAGGTTCGGGCCGGAATCGCCACCGAGAATCCGGCGGCGGCTGCTGAGAAAGAGATCGCGGCCATCGACGTCGTCAGGCATCCAGCGCGGTTGCTCACGTGTGAACCATGTGACCTCCGACGTCCCAATGAGGTCTGCGGCGATCTGGGCACCCGAGTTCGCCCCACCGACCACCGCGACCTTCGCGCCGCAGAATGGTTCGGGACCGGGGTAGATCGACGAGTGCCACTGGCGTCCCTGGAAGGTGCCAGGATAGTGGGGCACGAAGGGCGCGGACCACGTGCCGGTAGCCGCGATAACGTGTTCCGCTGTGAATTGACCGACGCTCGTACTGAGGTAGAACATCCCTTCCTCATGGGACACGCTGTGAACGTGCACCGGGCGCCTAACCGGGAGGTCATAGCGTTTTTCGTAGTTTTCCAGATAGTCGATGACATGGCTTGCCGGCGGGTACCCCGGGTACCGCGGCATAGGCCAGCCGGGCAGATTGGAGAACTCCGCGGCGGAGAAAAGCGTCAGTGACGGCCACGTGTGCAACCACGCTCCACCGGGTTCCTGTTGGTTGTCTAGGACCAAGAAGTCCACTTTGAAGCGCCGCAAGTAGTACGACGTGGCTAGGCCGGACTGGCCACCACCGACGACGATGGCCGTGTGATGCTCAGCCACTCGGTCATCCCTCCATAGTCTCCCGGAAGCAACGCTCCGTGTCGCTTCTCACCTCACCGGGCACATGCCCGCCCAGTCGTGTCTCCGCGAGCTGACCAACGGGCGGGGGAGCTTGTCAGTGGTAGGAAACAATCTCCTTCTTAACACCCCGCATCACACGTTGAAACGGAACTCGACCACGTCGCCATCCTGCATGACGTAGTCCTTGCCCTCCATGCGCACCTTGCCGGCGGCCTTTGCATCCGTCATCGAACCGGCCGCATCCAGGTCATCAAACGACACGACCTCAGCCTTAATGAACCCGCGCTCAAAATCGGTGTGGATCACACCCGCAGCCTGCGGTGCCTTCCACCCCTTGCGGATCGTCCACGCGCGCGATTCCTTCGGCCCGGCAGTCAAATACGTCTGCAAACCCAGCGTGTCGAACCCAACGCGCGCCAACTGGTCAAGCCCCGACTCTTCCTGCCCCAGCGAGGCAAGCAGCTCAGCCGCCTCGTCAGCCGGCAGATCGATCAGCTCCGACTCGGTTTTCGCATCCAAAAACACCGCCTTCGCCGGCGCCACCAGCGCGGCAAGCTCCGCGAGCTTCGCCTCATCGCCCAGCGCATCCTCATCCACGTTAAACACGTAAATAAACGGCTTCGCGCTCAACAGCCCCAGCTCACGAATCGGCTCAAGATCAAGATCACTCATCGACAGCAGCTTGCCTTCTTCAAGCACCGCGAGCGCCTCCTTCGCGGTGCTGTACATCTGCGGGTCGAGCGTTTTGTGCTTCGCGCCCTTTTCATAGCGCGGCAGCGCCTTCTCGATCGTCTGCAAGTCGGCAAGAATCAGCTCGGTATTAATCGTCTCCATATCGCTCGCCGGCGACACCTTGCCGTCCACATGCACCACATCCGGGTCGCTGAACCCGCGCACCACCTGGCAAATCGCATCCGCCTCGCGAATATTTGCAAGGAACTGGTTCCCCAACCCCTCGCCCTCCGAAGCACCCTTCACAATGCCGGCAATGTCTACAAACGACACGGTCGCCGGCAGGATGCGTTCCGAACCAAAAATCTCGGCGAGCCGGCCGAGACGGTCATCGGGCAGCTCAACCACACCCACATTCGGCTCAATCGTCGCGAACGGATAGTTCGCCGCGAGCACGGTGTTCTTGGTCAGGGCATTGAACAGCGTCGACTTACCAACATTGGGCAGACCGACAATTCCGAGAGTAAGAGCCATAGGCACCGATTCTACCCGCCCGCGCACCCCCGCCGGGCTCGGCGAGAGTCGGTGGCACCTGCAAGGATGGTTGCCATGCCCGATTTCGTCGCGCTCGACTTTGAAACCGCCAACCGCTCCCCCGCATCAGCCTGCGCCGTCGGGATGGTTCGGGTGCGCGGCAATGAGATCACCGGCCGCGAACACTTCCTCATCCGCCCACCGGCGGGGCATGACGAATTCACCCCCTTCAACGTGCAGCTGCACGGCATCTCACGCGAGCGAGTATCCCGCGCACCCGAATGGCCCGAAGCACTCGAACGCATCCTCAACTTCGTCGGTGACGACATCATCGTCGCCCACAATGCCGGTTTCGACGCCGGGGTGCTCGTTGCCGCCACCCGCGCCTGCGCACTGCCCGTGCCCGCCGTGCGATACTTTTGTTCGCTACGGCTCGCCCGACGCGGCTATCAGCTGCAGTCATACCGCTTACCCAACGCCGCCCGCGAAGCCGGATACGAGCTGCAAAACCATCACGACCCGCTCGAAGACGCCGAAGCCTGCGCGGCAATCGTCATCGACATCGCCCGACGGATGGAGGCCGCGACGCTCGCCGAGCTATCAAAACAAACCGCGGTGTTCATCCGCGAAATCCCCGCCGAAGATGCTGACGCACTCGCCGCACTCGAACGAAAAGCAACCTTCTAGCGCCGGCTCTGGCACGCATCCCGTCAACGCGGCACTGACAGTGCCGCACTGAGTTTGCCGCAAGATTGGCCGCCTACTATGACGGCATGACCGCAGCGCAAACTCCGCTCTGGAAATACGCCCTCGATCACGCCGAACAGGCCGACCCCAACGGTGTGTACGCTGCCCTTGTCGCTGACGGCGGCGAAAAAGCCTACCGGGCGCTGCTCGACAAATGGGTGCGGATGCGTGACAGCGGCAAACGCGACCTGGTCGCCGGACTCGCGCTCATGCTGGCACACAGCTTCGACGACCACCGCGCCGTCGAATACATCGCCCAAAACTGGTCAGCACCATTCCCCGACGAATTTGCCTGGCGCTGCTACCTGCAGCCAGCAAGCGAACCGGTGCGCCGAGCATTCAGCCCCAAAGTGATCGAAGAGCTGCGCACCTGGCTTGTCGCACACGATGCCGACTCACTCCCCCTCGATTTGGCGCGATCGGCAAGGGCCCTGCGCGCCGAAGACCGCGGCGAAGTGTACCTGCAGTTGCGGCGCGACCTCACCGAAGCCGCGCCACAGCCCAACGACCCGGCCGTTGAACGAGTCACCGACGAGCTACTCGTTGCAGCAGCATCCGCCACCCCCGACCGGCCCGACGTGCGCAACACCGTACTGTCGTACTGGGGGCTTGAACAGCCACTGGATGCAGTGCCCACCGGCGAACCGCAACCGGGCGAACAGCCCGCATCCTGGACCGCCACCTGCGAACTCATCCACCGCACCCGAGATGCCGCCTTTGCCGATCGAGTCATCGAAGTCGCCCACGGACACCGCGAAGGGTGGACCAGCTCAAGCATGGCCGCCGAACAGTATTTGCGCGCACTGGAAGCAACCGTCGGCAACACCGCCGAAACGCACCTGCTCGAAATAGCCCGCGCCGAAGTGCCCGCTTCGGGACTTGCAGTGCAACTACTGGCTGCTCGGCGGCGGCGACTTGCGGGTGTGCAGCCGCCGCTGCTGAAACGCGTCGAACTCGTGCTCGACGGGATGCACGTGTCGGGCCTGCTCGCCAGATACGAAGGAACCGGCCCCGGCAGTCAAGCCCGCGCAGCACTCGCCAAAGTCGTCGACGAGGCCGACGACACGATGACCATCGCGCACCGCATCGCCGAATCACTCGATATCCCCAACGACGACACGCTCGCGCTCGAGTGGGCAAGTTTTGCGAGCTGGGCGCTCGAAAACGAGCTGCCCGAAGTTGACCCCGTGCCGGCAGCGCAGCCGCCCGCCCGCCGCGGCCGCGGACTTCTCGGTAGACTCTTCGGCAACTAGCGCCGCTTAGATGCGGCCCGCTGGAGAGATCACTATGGAATCCCGACCCCGCATTGCACCCGCTATTGGCCCCGTCTGGCGGATCTTGCGGTGGGCATCACTGATTTCGGCAATCGCGATTTCGGCAACGTTGCTCGCCGCCTACCCCTCGCTGCCGGAAATCGTGCCAATCCACTTCGATTTCAACGGTGCACCCGACAACTTCGGACCGAAAACGAGCGTGTTTGTGCTCATCGCAATCATGCTCGCAGCGACGGTGCTCATTTTTTGGTTCGCGGCGCGGCCACGCGTCGTGAATTATCCGGTGCCCGTGACTGCCGACAACGCTGCACGCCTCTACGCGCTGAGCTACCAGCTGCTGGTGCTCGTTGGGGTTGGGATGCAGCTGGTCTACGCCGGAATCACAGCAGCGCTGCTCTCATCGCCGATTACGTGGCTGCTGTGGGTTGGCTTGGCGGTGCTGTTGGTTTCGCCAGTGATCGCGATCGTGCTGATGGTGCGGCAGGGATAGTTTTTGGCCTTTGGCCGGTGTTGAGCCGAAAATGTCGGAGGCTCATGCGAAAGTTCACCCATGCATCCCATTTGGTTCATCCTCTGCTTGATCCTCGGCGTCGCGCTCGGCATCGCCATCGGATTGCTCGTCAACCGTGCCCGCGCGGCCGCTGCCGAAGCGCGGGTCGCTGAACTGCGCAGCGCGCTCGAAACGCAGGATGCGCGGCATCGCGGCGACACTGCGGTGCTTCGCGAACTGGCACCCGTGCGCGGAGAACTGCAGCAGCTGCGTGTCGTGGTCCAAGAGCTTGAGGGCGAGCGGCTCGAGCTGCACGGCCGGTTGAGCGAACAGCTGCGAGTGCAGGCGCGATCCGATGCCGAACTTCGAGCCGCCACCGAGCAGTTGGCCACCTCGATGCGCTCGAGCAGCGCCCGCGGCAACTGGGGTGAAGCGCAGCTGCGCAACCTCCTCGAGGCAACCGGGATGCTCGAGCATGTCGACTTCAATACCCAGGTGACGGTGGCGTCAGGTTCTGGCGGGGCACGACCGGATGCACTCGTGCACCTTCCCGGCGAACACGAACTGATCATTGACGCCAAGGCGCCGATGGCGCGGTATTTGGAGGCGCTGGCGGTGCCAGCCCCAGGGGATGCGGCGGATGAAAAACAGCGGCAGCGGCTCTTGCTCGAGCACGCGCGTGCGGTGCGAGGGCACGTGGATGCGCTGCGCACCCGCGACTATCCGGCGGCGGTTTCCGGGGCTGCGCCGCTGGTGATCGCGTATCTGCCGAGCGAAGCGGCGCTATCGGCGGCGGTTGGTGCCGACCCGGCGCTGCTCGACTACGCGTTCAGCCGCGATGTGGCGCTCGCCTCGCCCACAACGCTCTGGGCGATTCTGCGGGCCGTCGCAGCGGCCTGGCAGCAGGAGCGAGTCAGCGATTCAGTTGCCGAGGTGCTTGAACTGTCAGCCGAGCTGTACCGCCGACTTGCCACCGCATCCGGGCACCTCTCCAAACTTGGCAGGCAGCTGCAGGGATCGGTGGAGGCCTACGACCAGCTGATCGGCTCGCTCGAAGCGCGAGTTTTGCCCACCGCGCGGCGCCTCGCCGATTTTGATGCGGCCGCCAAGCAGCTGCCCAGCACGCCGCCGCTCGGCGTCGCGCCGCGCACCCTCACCGCCCCCGAGTTCACCGACCCCGCGCCCGGCGCCTAGCTCTGCGCCGGGTCCAGCCTCTGCCTGCAGAATTTTGTTTCCTGACCTCAGAATTTTGTTTCCTGTTTTTTGATTTTTGACTGCATCCACGCAGAAATAAGCCAAAATCAGGCCGGTTTAGCCTCAACTGCAAGCATTCTGCAGCCAGGAAACAAAACTCCCCCGCCGGGATGCAGCCAGGAAACAAATTTCAACAGCGAGGATGCAGCCAGGAAACAAATTTCGCACCAGGCAGCTGGCGGCAGCTGGGCCAGGCCCCGACCGCGAGGTGAGGCTACCCAGCCGCGAGGCGGCGTTACCAAAGCACGCAGCAGCACTATCTGAACAGGAGCGGCGGCCGGCTAGACACCGAGCCAATGAGCTGAGCACCGCAAACCAGACCGGAGCTGCTGTGGATAATGAGTTATTCCCAGAGACCACCCTGGGCCCGGAACAAAACGCGATGTCTTGCCAACCTGACAGCATGCAATCAATAGAAGAACTGCTTGAAGCAAATTTCGGAGTCGTCGCAAGGTTCCAATTACTGAACGCAGGCTACCGATCGCACGATGTCGACCGCGGCCTGCGACGCGGCGTCTTGAAACGCATCCGCCACGGTTGGTTTCAAGCACCAGGATTTATGACTCCCAATCCCGACGTGGTTACGGCGGTCGCTGCCGGAGGCGTGCTCACTGGCGCACGCGCGCTCGCCCTGCGCGGAGCCTGGGATTCGGGAGGCCCCGAGATCCCGGTGCGCGCCGCCTACGTCCACCGCATTCAGCAGCGCGACGGTGTGCATCCTGTCGCTCTCCCGCAACGAAAAAATGCGCCGATCCTCCAGTCGGTGGATTCGCTACAGGTTGCTTTTCAAGTCATGGTGTTGACAAGCGACCGGGCAACCTGCACAGTCGTCGGCGATTCTCTCGTTCAGCGTCAGTTACTTTCTCGCGATGAGATGCAGCAACTCGTCCAGGATTATCCGCAGTCGGTGCGCAGCCGCATCGCCCGGGTGGATGGCAGAGCTGAATCGGGCGCCGAAACTCTCGTTCGCATGTGGCTCGAAGCCGAAAAACTCCGTTTCGTGCCGCAGTTCGTGGTGGAACAGCTAAACACGCGCGTGGATTTTCTCGTCGAAGACAACGTGGTCATCGAAGTGGACAGTCGCGCGCATCACACCGGCGAACTGCACTACCAGCGCGACCGTACGCGCGACCAGCAACTGTCCGCGCTCGGGTATCGAGTCATTCGTGTCACCTATGAGGATGTGTATTTCAACTGGCCTGCGGTGTCGCAAACCATTCTTGCGGCGCTCGGGCAGCGGCACATCGTGCCAGCCTGAGACGCGACGCATCCTGCCGGTCTGCGAAGTGCGCATCCTGCCGATCTGAGAAGCGTGCCTCCCCGCCCCGGGATGCGCATCCCAGTCACCCAACCTGCTGCCCCTCGCGCGCGTGCGGACTTTTGCCTGCAGACTCGATACCGCCCCGCGAAAGCGGGCTGACCCCCGAGCACATGCAGATTTTTGTTTCCTGGCCTCAGAATTTTGGCTGCAAATTGCCCCCATCCAGCCCAAATGGCACCTAAAACTCGAGTTTTGCAGCCAGGAAACAAAAATCATCACCGGGATGAAGTCAGGAAACAAAATTCCGCAGGGGATGCAGGGGATGCGGGCCAGCAGCAAGACAGCAAAACAGCAACCCAACACCCCAGCAACAAAAGCAAGCAGCTGCCGCCCGAAGGAGACGGGCGACAGCTGCAGGGCAGCTCCGGGCAGCAACTGCGACCCTAGCTAGGCGCGGATGCTGGCTCCGTAGCGTTCAGCGGCCACTGCGGCACCGGCTTCTTTCGCCTCGGTGGCTTCGGCAGCGGTCAGAGTGCGGTCGTTCGCGCGGAACCGCAGCGCGAAGGTCACCGACTTCGTGCCGGGCTCGAGCCCCTCACCGCGGTAGTCAGCGACGAGCCGGATGTCTTCGAGCAGCTCACCGGCGCCCTCAACCACCGCATCCCGCAGCTCACCGGCCGCAACCTCTTCGCGCACCACGAGTGACAGGTCTTGGGTGGCTGCCGGCACGCCCGCGATCACCACCGCTGAAACATGCCGGTCGGTGCCCGCGAGCAGCGCATCCACGTCAATTTCAACGGCGCCCACCACTCGCGGCAGGTCGCGCTCGGCAGCAATTTCGGGATGCAGCTCACCCGCGTAGCCGATCACCCGCTCATCACCAGCGGTGTTGCGCACCGAAATTTCAGCGCAGCGTCCGGGGTGGAAGGCAATGTGCCGCCCCTGGCGCACCACGATCTCGGCACCCACTGCCGCACCAACGCGGTGCACCAGTTCAAGCGCATCCTGCCATCCGAATTTCACGGCCCGCACACCCGGCTGCGCCGACGTGCGTTCCCCCACAAGCAGTGCACCAAGATAGTGCGGTTGCGGCGGCAGCCCGTCGTTCAGCTGGGCAAGCACCTCGTCGCTCGGGCGCTCACCCACCGGCGGCAGCGAGTCGACACCGTACCGCTTACCAGCCTCGGGACGGAACACGCGGCCAAGTTCAAACACTGCAATATCGGTGAGTCCGCGCGAAACATTGCGGTGCGCCACCCCGATCAGCCCCGGCAGCGTGCTTGTGCGCAGATAGGGCACAGTCGCATCCATCGCATTCGCAAGCTTCATCGCCGGCTGCGTGTCAGCCTCAGGCGCACCAAACGTCGCCACGTCGTCGGCGCTCACGAACGGGTAGCTCATCACCTCGGTGCAACCGGTGGCGGCGAGCACATCCGCAAGCTGACGGCGAAGGCGCTGTTCGCGAGTGAATCCGCGGCCCGCGGGCGCAATGGGCAGCTCAGCGGGGATGCGATCGAAGTCAAGCAGTCGCGCAACTTCTTCAACCAGGTTCACATCACTGGTGAGGTCGGGGCGCCAGCTGGCCGGGCGTGCATAAATCGTGTCGCCGTCCACTCGCACCTCGCAGCCAACGGCGCGTAGTGCATCCAGCACTTCATCGGCACCGTAGTCGACACCCATCAGGGTTGCGGGTAGGGATACGGGCATTGCGATCTCGTCGCGCGGCACCACCGAGCCGATGATTTGACCGGCCGGTTCGACCTTGCCGCCGGCGAGTTCCACCAGCAGTTCGGCCACGCGCGCCGCCGCCGCGGGTGCGACCGCCGGGTCGACTCCTCGTTCAAAACGACGGGATGCTTCGCTCGGCAGTTTGTGCCGGCGGGCAGTGCGGGCGATCGAGATTGGCGCGAAGTTTGCCGATTCGATGAACACGTTCACCGTGTCGTCGGTGAGTTCGGTTTCTTCACCGCCCATCGTGCCGGCGAGGCCGATCGGGCCGCGGTCGTCAGTGATCAGGATGTCTTCGGGCGACAGTTCGCGGTCTTTGCTGTCGAGGGTGGTGAGCCGCTCGCCAGCTTTGGCGCGGCGCACGTGGATGCCGCCGCGCAGCTTGTCGAGGTCGTATCCGTGGATCGGTTGGCCGAGTTCGAGCATCACATAGTTGGTGATGTCGATCAGCAGTCCGAGCGAGCGGATCCCCGCGAGGCGTAGCCGCTGCGCCATCCAAGCCGGGGTTGGGCGATGCCCGTCGACGCCGGTGACCACCAGCCCGGCAAACACCGGTGCCAGTGGTTGGTCGCGCACACCGAGTTCATCGCTGATCGACAGCGGCACCCGTACATCGGCAGCGTCGGTCGCCACACCGGCCGCAAGAATCTGCTGCAGTTCGTCGCGCTCGGCGGGGTCGCTGAGTGCAGCGCCGGTTGAGTTCGAGTATTCGCGTGCGAGCCCGCGCATCGACATGGCGTAGCCGCGGTCGGGGGTGACGTTTACCTCGACCGCAACATCGTCGAGACCCAGTAGCGGCAGCGCGAGTGTGCCAACCTCTGCTTCGATACCGAGGTCTGCCAGCACGATGATGCCGTCGTGGTCGTCGCCGATGCCGAGCTCGCGCACCGAAGCCATCATCCCGTCAGACACGTGGCCGTAGGTTTTGCGTGCCGAGATGCGGAAGTCGCCAGGCAGCACCGCTCCGGGCAGGGTGACAACCACCTGGTCGCCGACTTTGAAGTTGTGGGCGCCACAGACAATGCCGCGCACAGCCTCGCCGCCGTCGGCTGCCGTAGCACCATCGGGCGCAACCCGCACCTGACACCAGTTAATGGTTTTGCCGTTTTTTTGCGGTTCGGGAACGAATTCGAGCACCTCACCCACGACGATGGGGCCGGATGCTTCGGTGGCGTGGATGGCTTCGTCTTCAAGCCCAACGCGCACGAATGCGTCAAGCACCTCGCGCGGGGTTGCTTCGGCGGGAATCTCGACGTATTCGCGGATCCAAGAGAGAGGTACACGCATAACTAGATCACCATCCCGAACTGCTGGCTGAAACGGACGTCGCCCTCAACAATGTCGTGCATATCGCTGAGATCGTTACGGAACATGAGTGTGCGCTCGACACCCATTCCAAAGGCAAAACCGCGGTATTCTTCCGGGTCGACGCCTGCGGCACGCAGCACATTCGGATGCACCATGCCGCAACCGCCCCATTCAACCCAGCGCGGGCCGCCCTTGGCTCCGGGGTGCCACACGTCGAGTTCGGCGCTCGGTTCGGTGAATGGGAAATAGTTGTTCCGCAACCGGATGCGGGCATCCTCGCCAAACATGCTGCGGGCAAAGTGTTCAAGGGTGCCGCGCAGGTGTGCCATCGAGAGGTGTTTGTCGATCGCGATGCCCTCGAACTGCATGAACACCGGGGTGTGTGTCGCGTCGAGTTCGTCGGTGCGGTAGGTGCGCCCGGGGGCGAGCACATACAGCGGCACACCGCGCTCGAGCATTGAGCGCATCTGCACCGGTGAGGTGTGGGTGCGCATCAGCATGTGGCGCTCAACCGGTTCGACAAAGAACGTGTCTTGCAGCGCGCGTGCGGGGTGGTCGGCATCGAAGTTGAGCGAGTCGAAGTTGTACCACTCGCTTTCAAGTTCGGGGCCGTCGGCAATCTCCCAACCCATCCCAACAAAAATGTCGCAGACCCGGTCGCGCAGCATGGTGAGCGGGTGCCGGGCACCGACACGTTCACGCAGTGGTGCGGCGGTGACATCGACCCGTTCAGCTTCGAGCTGTGCGGCGGCTTCGGCGGCAGCAATTTCTGCTTCGCGGGCGGCAAACGCCTGGTTGACTCGTCCTCGAGCCCCACCGATCAGTTTGCCGGCTTCTTTTTTCAGCTCTTTCGGCACTGCGCGCATCTTGCTGTTGAGCTCGGCGAGCGGGGATGCTTCGGCAAGGTGGTCGCTGCGCACCTGCTTGAGCTCGGCGGTGCTCGTTGCCGCGGGGATAGCAGCCAGCGCGGCCTGCTCGGCCGCTTCGACCGCCGCCGGGGTAATCGGGTTCTCTGGCGAATTTAGGTCTGACACAAGGGTTAAGTCTAGTGACATCGTGGGCGGGACGCGCGCTGCATCCCACCCACGGCCACCGATTAGCGTGACCTACCGCCGGTTTGTTCGGTGCGACCGGTCATCCCTTCTGCTTTACCGATCGACAGCAGCGAGGTATCGGTGCCGATCTGACCGCGCGGCGGCGTCGACGCGTCTCCCCCGCGGCGGGTACGACGTCGGGTCGCGCCCACAGCCCGCGGCCCTGAACGGCGCGCGATCCACCTCGCGAACGCGCTGAGCGAGAGGTTCACGAGGAGGTAGATCGCCAGCGTCACAAAGAAGATCGAGAACGAGTAGTTGCCCGATCCGTAGTAGTCCTTGAGCTGGTTTGATACTCGCAGCAGCTCGGGATACGACACGATGTAAGCCAGTGAAGTGTCTTTCAGTAGCACCACGGTCTGTGCCACGATGATCGGCAGCATCTGCCGGAAAGCCTGCGGCAGCTCAATCAAAAAGCGGGTCTGCATCCGGGTCATTCCCAGCGATAGTGCCGCTTCTTGCTGCCCGCGTGGCAGCGAGGTAATACCAGCGCGCAGTGCTTCACCGATGATGGCACCGTTGTACAGCGCGAGCGCGCCAACCACGGCCCAGTAGTCACCCACTTTAAGGCCGAGCAGGATGAACAGCATCATCAGCAGCACCGGCATACCGCGGAAAAATTCGAGCACAATAGTGACCGGGATGCGTATCCAGCGGCTGCGTGCCAGTCGCCCGAGCGCAAACAAAACGCCGAGCACAATCGCGAGCACGGCCGCGAGCGCCGCCGCACGCAGCGTACCCATCACGAGTCCACGCCACAGCAGCCCCTCCCAGACTCGCGAGTCGGTGAAAATATCCCAGCGGTCGGGGTGCCACAAGCCGGTAAGTTCTGCTCCCGTGGCAGCGGTTCGCGGCTGGCCGAGCTCGAAGATGAACCAGCCCAATAGCACCACGATGACGGCGGTAGCCACGACTGAAATGATGCGTGACTGTCGCCGCGCCTTGGGGCCGGGCGCGTCATAGAGAACTGATGCGCTCATCGAAGCACCGCCACCTTTCGTTCGATGCGTGCCGCAACGAGACCGAGCGGCACGGTGATGATCAGGTAGAAGAGTGCGATCCCGAGCAGCATCGACATGACCTGGTCACCGTTTGCGTTGGCCAAAATTTTTGATTGCGCAACCAGTTCAACGACGTAAAAGCCTGATGCCACCGAAGTGTTTTTGGTGAGTGCGATGAACACGTTAATGAGCGGCGGCACAACCATACGCATCGCCTGGGGGAAGATCACGTGCCGGATCGTCTGATTGAAATTGAGCCCCAGCGATCGAGCCGCCTCAGCCTGCCCCATCGGCACGCCATTCACACCCGAGCGGAGTGCCTCGGCGATGAATGGTGAGGTGTAGATCGACAGCGCGAGAAATGCGCCGGCCATTGAGTCGAGCCCCAGGTTGAGCACTGGCAGCACGACGATCACGAGGAAGAATACGAGCGTCAGTGGCGTGTTCCGCACCAGCTCGGTGTAGACGGTGGCGATCATCCGCAGCGCCGGGATCGGTGAAATTCGTAGCAGGGCCACGAATGTGCCGATGAGGGACGCGCCGACGCCGCCCACGGCGAGCAGGAGCAACGTGTTGAGGAACGCCGCCCACACCTGGTCAATGTTCTCAAAGAGTGCCTGCATCCTGATGTTTCCTGTGGTGGTGAGCTGCGTGACACCGGTGCAACAGTTGCGTGGCGGTGTCACGCAGCTCGGGATGAATGTCGTGCCCGGGCGCGAGTTCAGCTGGTGCCCGAGCCGAAACGGTCAGTTTGCTTCGAGTCGGCCTAGTAGCGGTCGACGGCGGGCGGCTCGGGAAGCTCGAGGTTGTCACCAACGGTTGACTTCCAGGCTTCTTCCCAGCGGCCATCCTCGTAGGCGGCCTCGAGGGTGTCGTTGATGAAGGTGCGGAACTCGTCATCACCCTTCTTCACACCAATACCGTAGGGCTCCTCGGTGAAGGTGCCACTGACCACTTCGAACTCGCCCTTGTTCTGGTCGGCGAGCCCCGCGAGGATCACGTTGTCGGTGGTGAGCGCATCGGCCTGTCCCGAACGCATCGGTTCGATGCAGTCGCTGTACTTGTCGACGGTCATGACCTTGTCGGTGTACTCGCGAACGTTCTCTTCCGAGGTTGAACCGACCACGGTGCAGACGGTCTTGTCTTTGAGCGAGTCAGCAATCTTGCCTTCTTCGGTGGTGATGCCGCCGGGGTTGCCGGTGGGCACCAGGAACGACTGGCCAGCGACGTAGTAGGGGCCGCCGAAGTCGATTACTTCTTTGCGCTTGTCGTTGATGGTGTAGGTGGCGATCACAATGTCGACAGTGCCGTTTTGAACGAAGGCTTCGCGGTTTTGCGATACCGTCTCGACCCACTTGATCTTGTCGGGTGCGATACCGAGATCAGCAGCGATGAGCTTGCCGATTTCGACATCGAAGCCCTCGGGCGTGCCGTCGGGGCCCGAAAGACCGAATAGCGGCTGGTCAAACTTGGTGCCGATGGTGATGGTGCCGGCGTCGGCGAGCTTCGCCATGGTGGTACCGTCGGCGAATTCGGGGTTTTCGGCAACCTCCGGTTCGCTGCCCGATCCCGAGCAGCCGGTGAGTGCGAGGCAGGTGGCGGCAACAATAGCCAGGCCAGAAAGTAGGCCGCGTTTCTTGTTCACTGTGACTCCTTTGTCGTTGGGGTTTGGGGAATTCAGAATTAACGTTCGAGGATCTTCGAGAGGAATTCTTTGGCTCGGCTACTGCTCGGGTGAGAAAAGAACTGTTCGGGGTCGGCTTCTTCTACCACTGCCCCATCGGCCATGAACACAACTCGGTCGGCGGCCTTGCGAGCAAAGCCCATTTCGTGGGTGACTACCACCATGGTCATACCGCCGTGTGCCAGTTCGACCATTACGTCTAGCACCTCATTAATCATTTCGGGGTCGAGTGCCGAGGTGGGTTCATCAAGCAGGATGAGCTTCGGATCCATTGCTAGCGAACGAGCGATTGCCACGCGCTGCTGCTGCCCTCCCGAAAGTTGCGCGGGCATCTTGTGCGCGTGCGCTCCGACACCGACCCGTTCAAGCAGCTGCATCGCGCGCTTTTCGGCCTCTTGTTTGTTCATCTTGCGCACCTTCACCGGTGCCAGCGTGACGTTCTCTAGCACGGTCTTGTGCTGGAAGAGGTTGAACGATTGAAACACCATGCCCACATCGCTGCGCAGTTTGGCGAGGTCGGCTCCCTCTTCGGGGAGCTTCACGCCATCGATGAGAATCTCGCCCTGATCAATGGTTTCTAGGCGATTAATCGACCGACAAAGCGTTGATTTACCCGACCCGGAAGGGCCGATGACCACAACCGTTTCGCCTCGGTTAACGGTGAGGTTAATGTCTTTCAGTACATGGTTCTCCCCGTACCACTTATTAACGCCGTTAATTTCTACAAGTGGCCGCGTCGACTCAACATCATTGTTCGAGTTCATAGGTGACATATAACCACACAACGCAACGGCTCATGGAAACAAAAAGTAACGAACCACTCGAGCGCCAGGAAAATAGCGCGATGACCACCGGTGAAACTATGCCGAACGCTGCGCGAACGCCGACTCGTACAGGCACACGCTCGCGGCCGTGGCGAGGTTCATCGATTCGGCACGCCCGTAGTTGGGCACCGCGATCGTGGCATCGCACTG
>NZ_CAJGWQ010000012.1 GCF_904842695.1 Gulosibacter hominis
CGGCCGGCATCAACACACCCGCCCGTACACGCCACGACACAACGGCAAAGTTGAACGCTACAACCGGCTGTTGGCTGACGAGTGCCTCTATGCCCGGCCCTACACGTCAGAACAACAGCGACGAGAAGCTCTTAAAGCCTGGAACCATCACTACAACTATCATCGACCCCACACCGCCTGCAGTGACCAGCCACCGGCCTCACGCCTCCACACCCGTGTCGACAACGTCATGACCAACTACACCTAGCAGCTGACTGATGAAGAAAAGCGGGCCCTCTAACATCTGACGCCAAGAATCAGAATCTCTGACCCGACAGCCAACATGTGCATCGGTACGGTTAAGCACCACAGTTATCCTGGTGATCTTCGCTTAAACCACATCACCTCCACGTTGATCAGCAGACTCAAGATCACTCAATCTTTAGATCAGAGAAGGCTGAAGTTCTTGAGATCAGGTGCACAATCTCGTGACGAGTCACACTACGAACACGATCTACAGCAGCTGGCAACTTCCAACTCCGACAAGTGTTACGCGAACCAATTGTTAGCCACCGCCGCTAGCAGACGACTCCGCATAGCCCATGGGAGTAGCAAGATTCTTTCAGGGCTTTCACAGGAAATACCTGTTGCCGGCCGGGGTAGGTCAACTAGGGTGTGCTTAAACCTATTGGGCTAAGTATTACAAGGAAGTAATCATGGCTAGAACAGAAATACCAAACCGGAACACAGCAGAACTTACCCAAGAACAGCGTAGGCAAGCCACGCAAGAACTAAAAAATTCTTCCAATTAGTAAATATGATTGATGTGGAAAAATACAAGATGTTCAGCGGCGCCGTCGACGCAGTGTGGCATGAATTGCTCAAGGATCCGGACGCCTACGCTGCGTTCCTGGAGGAAGCGGGTGTGGTAGAAAACATCGGTCACATGCCGGGCAGTGGATTCGGCGTCATCCAATGGATTCAAGATTATCACCAAAGATATGGGAAACTGACGCCGATATGGTTTACAGATGCGTCAGGTGTCCTAGATGAAAAGAGCTACAATGCTTACTTGTCTACAGATGTAGTCGTGGCGGCGTGGGACTGTGGTGTGATGGTGCCAGTACTAGAGTGATCTTTATTGAGACGAGAGGTGCTGGCATCGATTAAAAGAATATGTGACTAGTTAGTCAGATGAAATTAACAGAATACTGTAGATTTGTGCAACCAAGTATAGATGCTCACGCACTCTGGGTAAGGGATTCATCTGCTACAAAGAGCTGGGAACTTTTTCGGGATATTATCTTTGCTCTGTTAGAGTTCGTAGAGAAAAAAAGTCTGTTGGAAACTCGCAAGCATCCATTGGCTTGCGTGGTCCTCAGGGTTGATTCCATGCCTGATGTGAACAGTGTGGCTGAGGTTTTCTCGATGATCCGCATTGCTGTGATAGCGAACCAAATAACCATGGGGCTCATGCCGGGCGGCGCAGCTATTCTAGCTGAACAAAGGATAATCCAACAGGAGGGCTCCGAATCGCTTGTAGTGATTCGGAGTAAGCTCGAATCAGACAGCAGATTCAGGGCGCACATAACTTCGGATGCGGTCAATGCTCACTCGAAACTTTTACATAAGTTCCTAGCAGCTGAAGCGAAGGTGCCTGATGTCACCAATACAGGAAAATGGCAGGAAGAGTACAACAGTCATGTTGCAGAGGTTGGGGAGTTATGCTTTCGAGTGCCACATGGCCAGTGTTGTCTGTAGAGCAGCAGAGGTCCGTTGAAGCTATAGTCGAAAATCTAAATATTGGGGGGGCGTCGTCGCTTAATGAGGTGCGGACCCTCTCTAATAGGCGCCATTATGCGCTGATGCTTATTACGCATGAGAGTCAGAAGCGTATCCTAAAAGTGGGAGAAGGTGCTGATTTTGATATGATTCGATCCGAGTACAGCTCGTTGAAGAGGTTAGGTTATAGATACTCAGGGCGTGTGCTGGACTACAATCAAACAAAAAGTGCTGCTGCGATTCTGCTGGACTGGGTAGAGGGGCGCAGTTTGGTAACGCATTGGCGACAGGTTGGGATGAAACCGAGCGTGTTGTTAACTGATATTGAACGTATAGGTAAGGAGCTAGATTACTTACATGCGCGGCAAGTAACTCATGGGGATCTTCAGCCGACACATATCCGATTTAGGGACTCTGAACCAACATTCATTGACTTTGGAGTCTCCGGGCCCTCCCATGAAGCTTACAGTGGCGGGTTGACCCACTATATGGCGCCGGAATTAGCTGCACAATGTTTGAGCGGGTCAGCTCCCACACGTAGCCCGGAAGCAGACTGGTATGCACTTATTGCGTGTGCGTATGTTGCAATAACTGGCCGCGCTCCGATGCAATACGGTGCAAATGCCCATAGGGATGAACGATTGGATGCGATCAGTAACATGCGCACTGCATTCCATAAAGGGGACAGTCATCTTGCAATTATGCTGGGGCGAGCATTAAGTTTGCGGCCCGACGAAAGGCGTGAATATGTGCTCGCAATTTCTGACTTCTGGGAGCGTGAAAAGAGTGGGTGATGCTCCTGTTACGCTGGGGGTCAGCGCTTGGATCCCAAACTCTTCGGCATCTTTACTGCTCGGCGACCAGTACATTGGATCTATGGAAGAAGAGCGGTTTATTGGTATCAAGAAAGTACGCACATGGCCGAGCCGGGCTATCGGTGAACTTACAAGGTCGGCCTCTATTTCCTCAAACGATATCGACAAAGTAGTCGTCAATATAGATCCAAAGCTGTTTGCGACGGTGAGTCACGACGAATCGTATTCACAAAGCATAATTGAGCAACGAGAGACTGCATGTCGCGAAGCGTTCCACAGGTGGACTAGTAGGATCAATGCAGTCAAAGAGAAGTACCCGTATGCTAGCGTGGTCGGCATACCGCATCATGAGGCCCATGCAATGTATGCTTTTCTCGCGTCGGGCTATGATCAAAGTGCAATAGTCGTTCTCGACAGTGTTGGTGAGGTTACTGCTTCGTCCGTTTGGCTTGGAAGCCGCGCAGAAAGAAATGTCATCAGAAACGTATGGAATTCTCCGGATTATTCCTCAATAGGATATTTCTACGCATCTATAACTGACCACCTCGGGTGGATGCCGAATGATGAAGAGGGAACAGTGATGGCACTCGCTGCGCTCGGGGATCCATCACGTTTTAGAGAAACTATAAAACGCCTGATACGATTTGTTGATGGCAGCATTCGCGTTGACTATGCGCTACTTCATCCGAGAGTACGTAGACAACGCAAAGGATTTACTTCGCAATTCCATGAAATTGTGAGTCAGCGCAGAATGCCTGGGGAGAATATTGAGCAGGTGCACTGCGACTTGGCGGCTGCCGCTCAGCAGCGTCTAGAGGAACTCGTAAGCGAGATATGCGAATTCGCTCTAAAGATGACTGGGCAGCGAAAACTAGTATTAACTGGAGGAGTGGCGGAGAATTGCGTTGCCAATGGTGCAGTAATGTCACTTTCGGATCTCGATTCAATCTATGTCCCGGCGGCGCCTGGCGACTCTGGGACCGCCTTGGGTTCCGCTCTAGCAGCTCATCCACAAGCGCTAGACATCTCGTATCATTCGATTGCCGATCCATTTGTGGGAGCCGTGGTTAAGCGCGCTCAGCTGTCTAATCAATTCAGACTGAAATGGGCTGGTTTATCTGCCGTAGAGCTAGCGGGGCAACTTAGTGAGTGGCTGCGAGCTGGTGAAGTTATAGCGATTGTGGAGGGAAGATTTGAGTTTGGGCCCCGCGCGTTGGGGAACCGGAGTTTGATAGCATCGGCAGGGGTTCCAGGCATAGTCGAAGTTCTTAACAGCAGCGTTAAAAAGCGAGAATCGTTTCGCCCATTTGCTCCAGTTGTCCGTTTAGAAACGTTTAACAAGTATTTTGACACCCCTAGAGTCGATTGTGATCTATCAATGATGAATTTCGCGATCCCAGCGAATCGGAATACTCTGGGGTTGAGGGGTGTGTTACATGCAAATGGTTTGGTTCGTGTGCAGGTAGTATCTGAAGAGAAACATCCGTTATTGTGGCACGCCTTATTGGCGGATGAAAGGGCAGGTGGCACTGGGGTGTTCATTAATACGAGCCTCAACGTGAAGGGTCAGCCATTGTGTGGAACTCCGCAGCTCTTGTTGGAGTTTGCCAACAAGAGTAAAGTAGATAAATTTATTATAAATGGATCCGTATATGAATTTCTAGGGTGAGATGATGGGTGTGCTAGAGGAATTAGGATTATATCCGAGCGAAATCATTGGGCTTATTGAAATCTGCAGTGTTGCGAGGCAGTGGAATCTAGAGACTAACGTAGGTGTGAGGGTTGCTATGTCTCTGGGTGACGCTTTGAATCTGATCTATCGAAGTGGTGTAGATCTTTCGACGGTAGAGATGGTGAAGCGGGGAGAGGGAGAAGGCAATTCGTTAAGGGACTACACCGTGGTTGATTTAGTGAACAGTTCTTTCGAGTCTGCCATCTTGTCCGGGGCTGCTCTGAAAGTTATTGGCTCGAATCAGGGGTTAACAAGCAATCCGCTTCTAAGAGCATATCTTGATAGTAGAGGGGTTCAGGCTCATTATTTCTTCTCTGGAGCCTTTTGTCAAGCATACCCTGGGCATTTTGACCTAGCCGATGCTGTGGTGATTCAGATAGTTGGCTGCAAAGACTGGCAGCTATGGCCAACACTGCCTCCCGGTGATGTTCGTCGAAGCACACGTCGCTGGTGCTTTGAAGATGGACATGAACTGCTACAAATCCACGCCGGTGAATGCTTAACTATGCCTGCTTACACCCCTCATATAGTTTCGTCTAATTTCGTTCCATCCGCGCATTTGGCATTAGCGATTCGAGGAGCGGGGAGTGGGCATCTTGCTTCGGAGAACAACTGAGAGTTACTTGCAGCCGTCTGAGAAGGATATGAGTCAGCTGGCTCACTATCCAGTTTCCTGGAATAGGGCGTGGTCGTTTTTCTTCTCTGATCAGTGGAGATGGATTGTGCTGCTTATTGTGTGTAGCCTGATAGCGGCTTTATTGGGTTTAGGTGCTCCGCTCTTGATTCGTGAAATTATTAATGTTGCACTACCGGAAGGTGATTTTAACCTGCTAACGGTCCTTGCTGGTCTAATGCTTGCTGTTGCGGTTGCTTTGCAAGTAGTCAATGTGATTCTGACAATGGTTGCTTCTCGTATCGGTGATCAGTCGATTCTGAAAGTCAGGCACTCGGTCATTGAGCACAGTCTCCAGCTTGAGTTGTCATATCTACTCGAGCATGGGGAATCAAAAATACGCGCCCATTTGATGAATGATGTTAATGAGATTCGGAAAGTACTCGGTTCAACTGGCGTTGCAATCATTTCTAACTGTTTTGTGACTGTCGCGACAGTTGTGGTGATGTTTTATCTTGCCTGGCAATTAGCAATTGTTACTTGCGTGGCCATTGTCTTTTCAATTTGGGTCGCGCGTAGAAGTGGCCGGAACCGTCAGCTGTGGCGGGCTCGCGTCCAGGATCAGAATGCGGCTATTGATGCGAAACTCTCCCAGGTGATGAGCTCGGACGGAGCGATGCTGAACCGTACGACCGGAATGGTTGATAATGTAGGTGCATCATTGCACAGCCTCGCTAAGGAACTGTCTGCAGCTGAGTCTTCTTTGGAGCGGGTGGGAGGGGCTAGGCTTGCTGTTATCGGGATTTCGTTTGCAGCACTACCTGTCTGTATCTATTGGGTTGGTGGGCAATTATATATTACTGATGCAGTGCCCCTTGGTACTTTGGTGGCTTTCGCCTCATTGCAGTTTGGCGTTATGAGGCCAGCGATGGGGGTTATGAATATATATGCACAGCTGGTGAGTTCGAAGGCTTTGTTTTCGAGGTTGTTTGAGTTTCTTGATAGTCCAGTTGAGGAGCCCAGGTCGCTGAAATGGAATGTTTGTCCAGTTGGCAAATCGCTTCTTATAAAAGGTGTAGAGTTTTCATATGATGGTCTAACTGCGGTCTTGCGTGGTGTAAATGGTTGTTGTGCTCCTGGCGATTTTATTAGTATTGTTGGGCCTTCCGGTGTTGGTAAGAGTACACTGGGGCGGCTGTTAGCTGGCTTGCTGCGCCCGACGTGTGGATCAATTACAGTTGGTGGCGTCGATCTGTGTGCTCTTGAATACTCGGCGCTCGCTTCGTACGTTCGTTTCCTTCCTCAGGATAGCTTTATTTACGAAGGGACGTTACGTGAGAATTTACTGTGGGGAGTTGGGAATGTTGATAGTAGTGATGTCGACGAGGTGTTGGAGCTAGCTCAATTATCAGAGTTTGTTGAGGGATTACCATTGGGGCTGGATACCCCTGTTGGTGTCAGGGGAGCAATGCTATCTGGAGGGCAGAGGCAGAGAATAGCGATCGCTCGCGCTGTTTTAGCGGGTCCTCAGGTGCTGATCCTTGACGAGGCAACGAGTGCGCTGGACGAGGACACGGAGCGTAAAATTTTAGATGCGATCAATCGCGAGTTCGTCGATCGTATTGTCATTTTTATCACTCATCGCCCGCGGGTGGCTGCATATGCTTCGCGTAGCCTCGAAGTTAAGGACGGCGCTGTCATGCGTATTCAGTGCTAGGCCCAGAACGGATCTCATTCTGTATCCGGCACGTCTGGTCGTGGTTTTCATTGACTGGAGGGAATTTGGGCGTGCGTGGGTCGGTTGTTTTGACTTGTCATAGTGGCTGCTCGGGGGCAGCACATCTCGCATTTTGTCGCAGTAGATGTCAGAGTGTGACGTTACGTGACGCTGAACTGCGCTTTGTGACAGCTCGGCTGGGCAGCTGATGCGGCTCGCCATACGGTGGCTGCATGACCGCCGTTCCGTTCTCATTTGAGCTATTCCCGCCGCGCACGCCCGCCGTCGCGGCGCGAATGCCGGATGTTGCGCGCCAATTGGGTGCGCTGGGGCCGGAATTCATTTCGGTCACCTTCGGCGCCGGCGGCTCATCGCGGAAAGAGTCGCTGGGCGTACTCGAACTGGTGCGCGATCTTGCCCAGGTTCGTCCCCTCGCACACCTCACCTGCGTGGGCGCCACCACCGCAGAGCTTTCAGCACTGATCGGTGAATTCATCGACCGCGGCATCCGCGACTTCCTCGCCCTGCGCGGCGATAAACCGGCGGACGCGGTAGGAGATGAGTGGCTCGGCGAAATCCGCACCGGAGCCGAACTCGCGCAACTCGTGCGCGGAGTGCGGCGCACCCGCATCCCCGAAGAACTCGAACGCGTCACCCCCACCGACGGACGCTGGCGCGTCAGGGACGCCCGCGGCGGCATCATCGCGGTCGCAGCGTACCCCACCGGCCACCCAGAATCTCGCGACGAACAGCAAGATCTCGACACCCTCCTGGCCAAAGAAGCAGCGGGAGCCAACCTTGCGATCACCCAGCTGTTTTTTGAGGCCGACGATTACCTGCGCTTTGTCGAACGTGCCCGCGCCCACGGTGTGAGCATCCCCATCCTGCCGGGCATTATGCCGATCACCTCGATCGCGCGACTGAATCGCATGGCGCAGCTCAGCGGCGAACCGGTGCCACAGCGCTGGCAGCGCGCGCTCGAATCGTGCACCAGCGACGCCGCCCGCAAAGAACTCGGCATCGCCCAGGCAACCGCCATGTGTCACGACCTGCTCGACGGGGGCGCTCCGGGGCTGCACCTCTACACCCAAAACCGAGTCAGCGAACCGGTCGAACTGCTCTGCCGCGTCGGTGCAGTTGATCGAGCGCGAGCCGAAGCCCTGCTGGCCAAACAAGAGCCGGTTCCCGAGTCGAGCTCGAGTGCAGCGTTCCGAATGCTGATGCGCTCGCACTGAACGCCACGGGCGACAGAGCCGAGCGCGCACCCCACCAGCATCCGGCGGTAGCTGACCGCACCGCATCCGAAAACGATCTGAAAGAAACACAGCATGAGCATCCAGCACCAGTCATTCCCAACCGGCACCGTCCTCGGTTACCCGCGCATCGGCCGCAATCGCGAACTCAAGCGCGCACTCGAGCAGTATTGGCGTGGTAAGACCACCCGCGACGAGCTCGAACAAGTGCGTGGTGAAGTGCGCGCCGCTGCCCGCGCCGCACTCGCCGCCGCGGGACTCGACCGCACCGACTCATCCATCCCCGAAGACTCATCAACCTACGACCACGTGCTCGACACGCTCGTTACCGTGGGTGCGGTGCCGGCTCGCTTCGCTGACGCGATTCATGCCGAAACCGTGACCACCGACGATGCCTTCCTGCTCGCACGCGGTGACGCCACGCATCCGGCACTCGAGATGACCAAATGGTTCGACACGAACTATCACTACCTGGTGCCCGAGATCGGCCCCGAAACCAATTTCGCCTACGCCAATCGAGAGCGCGCCGAACAGGTGCGCGAGGCAAGAGCCGCCGGATACGTGACACGCCCGGTGCTGGTTGGCCCGGTCACCTTCCTCGCGCTCGCAAAGGCGAGCGATGCCGCACCCGAAGGATTCGATCCGCTCGACCGGCTCGACGACCTCGTGCCCGTGTACCGCGAACTGCTGGCCGATCTTCGGGATGCCGGTGCCGAGTGGGTGCAGCTGGATGAATCGGCGCTCGTTTCGCAGCTGCTCGGTGCCGACCAGACACGTCTGGGTGAGCTTGCCGGTCAGGTGTACCGCGAACTGGCAGCGGCAAGCGACCGTCCCGCGATTTTTGTCGCCACCTCGTATGCAGCTCTTCCCGAAGCGAGCTTCGCACAGCTTGCCGAATCGGGAGTTGAGGCCGTCGGTATTGATCTCGTTAACGGTGAGGCGCCGGCGGCAGCGGCGAACGAGCAGCGCGTGCAGCTGGTCGCCGGAGTAATTAACGGACACAATATTTGGCGTGCCGATCTTGACCGCGCGCTCGGCAGGCTCGAGCAGCTGCGCGATGGTGGGGCCCGGGTTTCGGCGGCAACCTCCACGTCGCTCTTTCACGTGCCGCACACCCTGGCAGACGAGACCGAAGCGCTGCCCGAACAGCTGCGCTCATGGCTTGCATTCACCGATGAAAAAACCCGCGAAGTGGTGACACTGGCGCGCGGTCTCGAAAACGGACGCGAACACATCCAGGTCGAACTGGATGCGGCAAGCGCAGCCCTCGCCGACCGCGAGGCAGCCCCCGGCGTGCGCAACCCGGCGGTGCGCGAACGGGTGGCTGGAATCACCGCCGCCGATCGCCAACGCGAACCGTACAGCGAACGGGCCGCGGCACAGGCCGCCGCACTGGCGCTGCCGCCGCTACCGACCACCACGATCGGTTCGTTCCCGCAGACCGGTGATATTCGCCGCGCCCGCCGCGACTTCCTGCGCGGTGACATTGATGAGCAGGCCTACAACGGCTTCCTACGCGACGAGATTCGCCGCGTGATCGAGCTGCAGCTCGAACTCGGTTTGGACGTGCTCGTGCATGGTGAACCCGAGCGCAACGATATGGTGCAGTATTTTGCCGAGCACCTCGACGGTTTTGCCACCACCGCAAACGGTTGGGTGCAATCGTACGGATCTCGCTGTACCCGCCCGTCAATTTTGTGGGGCGATGTATCGCGCCCGGCACCGATCACCGTGCCCTGGTCGCAGTACGCCCAGTCGCTCACCGACCGCCCGGTGAAGGGGATGCTGACCGGCCCGGTGACGATCCTCGCCTGGTCGTTCGTGCGCGATGACCAGCCGCTCGCCGACACCGCCGCCCAGGTGGCGTTGGCACTGCGCGATGAGGTGAGCGACCTCGAAGCCGCCGGCATCCACATCATTCAGGTTGATGAGCCGGCGCTGCGTGAGCTGCTGCCGCTTGAGCGTGACCGCCACGACGACTACCTGCGCTGGTCGGTGGATGCATTCCGTCTCGCCACTGCCGCAGTGGCCGTGACGACGCAGATCCACACCCACCTGTGCTACTCGGAGTTCGGTGAAATCATCGCGGCAATTGACGGTCTCGATGCCGATGTCACCTCGATCGAGGCTGCCCGCTCGCGAATGGAAGTGGTGGCAGATCTGGCTGCGCATGACTACCCGCGCGGTATCGGCCCCGGCGTGTGGGATATTCACTCGCCGCGCGTGCCCAGCGATGACGAGATTGCCGAGCTCGTGGAAATCGCCGCGAAAGCGATTCCCAGCGACCGACTGTGGGTTAACCCCGATTGCGGCCTAAAAACTCGCGGCTATGACGAGACAATCGCCTCGCTGCGTGGGCTCGTCAAGGCTGCCGCCGCCGCTCGCGACTACGCACTAGCAGGTGCAGCTAATGAGGGGCCCGGTCGAGTGACCGGGCCCCTCGCCGCTAGCGTCCAAATGCATCGGCGACAATGGATGCATGTCTGATTCGAGCGGAGCTGCACTAGAGCGCTATCAGCCGGTGCCCGTCTCACTTCCCGAAAGTGAGGTTGGGTGGCGGCGCGATGGCAGCGACACCGATTTGCATTTTGTTGCGCCGGTGGGCGACCGGATGTGGCGCCGCAACGCAGTGCCAGCCGGAGCCATCCCGTTTTGGTCGGGTGTCGGCTGGGGCGCGCTGGGGATTGGTGCCGGGTCACTCGCCGGCATGCTCGAACTTGCCGCGGTGCAACCGTTTATGCCGCTCATTATTGCCGGTGCCGGAGCCGCGGCCTTCATTGGTGGCTGGCTGGGTGGAAAACGCCGCCAGCGTCAGGTGCGAGCCCGTAACGCCGCGATCGAAGCGGCTGGTGAAGCGCTATCGCAGTCGTACGCGGTTGATTTGCACGGCGCGGCGGGTGCCCCGGTTCGGGCTCGGATCCGCGAGACTCTGCGCACTGGCGAGCCCGGATCGGTGAGCACCTTCACCGGCCGCGGCCACGCGAGCTTTCGGGTGCGAGCTGTGAGCGACAACGAAATTGTCGTGAGCCCGTTCGAACGCCCATCGACTCGCAACTCGTTTATCGACGATGTGGTGCGAGCGACCGCGATGCCGATCACTTCCACCGGCGGGGCAAAAAGCGCAACCCCCGAGGCGGATACGCGTATGGGGCAGCTGGAGCAGCGGCTGCGGGTGCTCGAAAAAGCCGGCGCCATCACGGCCGCGCATCCCGCTTATACGAGGCTGGTGACGCTCAAGGTCGACCGGATGACCGAATACCGGGTGCTGGCTGCACGCATTTCCGCGGTAAAACGACTTAAAACCGGGCAGTCGGAGGCAACCGTGGTCGAGCTCGAACGCGATCTCGACCGCGTGGTTGAGCTGATGCGTCGCGGTGTCGACGAGCTCGAGCAAGAAGTGCTTGGGGATGCTCGCCGCGATAGCGATGCCCACCTCGACTTTTTGCAACAAAAATACGGTCGACTCGACGCAGACCCTGCCGCTGCCGACACAAACGCCCCGGGCAGCCACGAAGCCACTACCCGGGGCGAATCGAACGGCGACTAGTTCAGCTGCTGCTCGGTGCGGTCACCCGACCAATTGGTGTGGAAGGTGCCATCCCGGTCAACCCGTCCGTAGGTGTGCGCACCAAAAAAATCACGCTGCGCCTGGATGAGCGCGGCCGGCAGCCGGTCGGCGGCGAGCGAATCGTAGTAGGCGAGCGAGGCCGAAAACGCCGGTGCCGGCACACCCGAAAGCGCGGCGGTTGACACCACGTGGCGCCAGGCATCAGCACCCTTGGCAACCTCGGCGGCAAAGTACGGGTCGGCCAGCAGCGAGCTCAGCTGCGGGTTGCGGCCGTATGCCTCGGCGATGCGGTTGAGGAATCGGGCGCGGATGATGCATCCGGCGCGCCACACCTTCGCCACTACACCGGGATCGATCTCCCAGCCGTATTCGCGGGCACCTTCGAGAATCAGGTCGAAGCCCTGCGCGTAGGCAATCACCTTCGATGCATAGAGCGCCAGTCGCACCTGCTCAACAAAGCTCTCGTCAACCGCGACCGGCTGTGGCGGGTTCGTAATCGTGGGGCGCACGGCCGCACGCTGCGCCGCGCGGCCCGACACACCGCGAGCAAACACGGCCTCGCCGATTCCCGAAACCGGTACCGCGAGCGACAGCGCGGTCTGCACGGTCCAGGTGCCGGTGCCCTTCATCCCCGCTCGGTCGACAACAACGTCGATGAACGGCTTTCCCGTTTCGGCATCGGTGTGACGCAACACCTCGGAAGTGATTTCGATGAGATACGACTCGAGGTCGCCGCGGTTCCACTCGGCAAACACCTCGGCGATCTGCGCGGGTTCGAGGCCGCCCACGTGCCGCAGCAGATCGTAGGCCTCGCCGATGAGCTGCATATCGGCGTACTCGATACCGTTGTGCACCATTTTTACAAAATGACCGGCGCCGTCGGTGCCGATATGGGCCACACACGGTTCGCCATCTTCGGGGGCGCGGGCCGCGATCGATTCGAGGATGGGGCCGAGGGTGCGGTACGACTCGGCGGGGCCGCCCGGCATAATCGCGGGGCCGTTCAGTGCGCCCTCTTCACCACCCGAAATACCGGCGCCCACAAAGTGCAGACCGCGTGCACGCACCGCAGCCTCCCTGCGGATTGTGTCGGTGTAGAGCGCATTACCGCCGTCGACAATGATGTCGCCCGGCTCAAACACCTCACAAAGCTGATCAATCACCGCATCCGTGGCGTTGCCGGCCTGCACCATGATGATCGCGGTACGGGGACGCTGCAGTGCGGCAGCAAACTGCTCCAGACTGTGCGCGGCAACAAAACCGGCTTCGGGATGCGCGGCAATCAGCGCGTCGGTGCGTTCGGGGGAGCGGTTGTAAATAGCCACGGTATTACCGTCGCGGGAGGCGAGGTTGCGAGCCAGATTTGACCCCATTACTGCCAGTCCAACTACTCCGATATTGGCGGGTGCGCTTGCCGGGGTGGTACGGGTATCAGTCATGGCTCGCCTTTCTTCGCTGAGTGCTTCCTTCGATTATGGATGGCCGCGGCCAAAATCGTTACCGAGGCTAACCGGAATCGACCGCCGAGGTCGTTACGCTAAAGCCAACCGTTCACAAGACCTATCGTTGCGAAACCACCTGTTACGAAAGAGGGGCACGATTTCATGACCGATCAGCAGCCGTGGTGGAACCAGCCCGCAGCCAACAGCTCGGCACAGGACGAACCAACACCAACCCGCGCCTACGACCTGAACGTCGACGGTGTCAACGGGCAATCGGATGCATCCGGTCGCGATGGCGGAGTGCGGGATGCGGCCGAATCGGTTACTGCAACCAGCCGCTACGACACCGACGATCTCAACTATGCTCGGCAGCCAAGCGCGGCCACCCGAGCGGATGAACCCACCCAGGTGCTTCCCGCCGCGGTACCGCCAGCATCGCAACAGCCCGGCGCCGCGGCCCCGCAACGCAACAACCCACCGCAGTGGCATAACCCGCAGCACGCGGTGCCGCAGCAGATGCCCGCCGAACGCGATCTGCGCGCCCCCGGTTATCAGCTGGACCATCGCGGCGTGAACGTGATGGCGGTGCTCGAAGAGGGAACCGGCAGCCCCGGCACCGGTGCCCGGGTTGCCGCGATGGTGATCGGTGCGATCTTGGGTCTGGTCGTGCTGTTCATGAGCGTTGAACCCCATATTCCGGACAGCAACATCATGCAGAGTTTCTCTGAGTGGCTGATGTCAACCTTCAGCGACCAGCTCATCGTTGCGGGCGTATTGACGGGCATTGTCGGACTCATCAAGCTGCTGGTGGTGCTCAGCTCGATGCTTTCTGGTCTGGCACCACTGGTGTTCGGTGTGTTTATGCTGGCGCAGGGTGTGGCGGTGTCGATGATGGCCGGTGATCGCTTCGACGGCGCAGTAGGGAGCAGTATGCTGCAGTCTGCCATTGTTGAAGCGGTGCTGTTTTTTACGCTCGCACTTGTGGTGCACCTTGTGCGTGGCTCGGGATATCGAAAAGCACTTCGCCTGGTGCGTCAGGCATCCCGGCGATAATGCCCTGGGTTTGAGGACAGATCAAAAGCTCGTACCGGGTCACATAAATCGGTGTAGACTATCGGGCGTACTTCGGCGAGGGGCCAGCTGTGCCCGTTATCGACGCGGTGCGCAGGTTCCGTAATCGCGGGGTTTTGCGCGGGCGTCTCGCCTGCCACAATGCGAAAGGAAACCAACATGGCTAAAGAGCTCGACAACAAGCTCGACGTCACTGTCCGCACCGAATTCGGTAAGGGTGCCGCCCGCCGTCTGCGCGCCGCCGGCGAAATCCCCGCCGTGCTCTACGGTCACGGCACCGAACCGCAGCACCTCGCAATGCCCGGTCACAAGACCATGCTGCTCGTTCGTCGCGCCAACGCGCTGCTCGAGCTCAACATCGACGGCACCAAGCAGCTCGCGCTCGTAAAGGACGTGCAGCGCGACCCGGTGCTGCAGATCATCGAGCACATCGACCTGCTCATCGTGAAGCAGGGCGAGCGCGTCGAGGTTGAAGTTCCGGTTATCGCCGAGGGCGAGCCGTTCTCGGGCACCATCCTGCTGCAGGAGACCGCATCGGTGCTCGTTTCGGCCGAGGCCACCAACATTCCCGAGAGCGTCATCCACAGCGTCGAGGGTCTGGAAGAGGGCACTGTCGTGCTCGCCACCGACCTCGCTCTGCCCAAGGGCACCAAGCTGGTTGACGAAGAGACCGAAATCGTCATCTTCACCATCGCTGTTCCGCAGGAAGAAGCACCTGAAGAAGACGAAGACGCCGCCGAAGAAGTGGCCGCCGAAGCTCCGGCCGAAGAAGCCTCGGAGGAGTAATAAACAGTGGCTGGTGAGTGGCTCGTTGTCGGTCTCGGGAACCCCGGTGACCGGTACGCGGCAACGCGTCACAACATCGGCCAGATGGTGGTCGATGCGCTCGCGCAGCGGATGGCGGCACGTTTCCGTCGCCATCCGCGCGCAAGCGCCGTCACCGCCGAGGGGCGTCTTGCCCCGGGTCAACCCAAATTGATACTCGCGAAATCGACCGGTTTTATGAACGTGTCGGGCGGGCCGGTTTCGCAGCTGGTGAAGTATCACAGCATCCCCATCGAACGGGTCATCGTGGTGCACGATGAGCTGGATATCCCCTTCGACACGTTGAAACTCAAGCGCGGTGGCGGGCACGGTGGCCACAATGGCCTGCGCGATATTTCCGCCGCAACCGGCGCTGACTACATCCGCGTGCGAGTTGGCATTGGCCGCCCGCCGGGCCGACAGGACGTTGCCGACTTCGTGCTGCGTCCGTTTGGCAGTACCGAACGGGATGCGCTCCCGGTGCTAATTGAGGATGCGGCGGATGCCGTCGAACTGACGGTCACCGACGGGCTGGTGGCCGCGCAACAAAAATTTCACGCCCCGGCCAGCTAGCTATATGCCCGTCAGCGCCAACTGACGGCGGAGGTTTCACAATGCGAGCGGTAGTCACACGGTGCTCAAGCGCCTCGGTTGAGGTCGAGGGCAAAATCGTCGGACAGCTACCTCGACCCGGGCTACTCGTGCTCGTGGGCGCGACCCACAGCGATACCGAAGCAGATGCCGCGAAGATCGTCCGCAAATTGGCGGGCCTGCGCATCCTCGAAGATGAGCGATCGGCACTCGACCTTGACGCGCCCGTGCTGGTGGTGAGCCAGTTCACCCTCTATGGCGACGTGCGCAAAGGTCGGCGGCCATCCTGGTCGCAGGCTTCGGGCCGCGAACACTCCGAACCGCTGATCGAACACTTTTGCGAACTGCTGCGCGAGGCCGGACTGCACGTCGAAACCGGTCAGTTCGGGGCGATGATGCGCGTCAGCTCGGTCAACGACGGTCCGTTCACGGTGCTGATCGACTCTGCCGACCTGGCCTAGCAGAGCACGCCCGGCCAGTAACCAGGCACCCGGCTGGAGGCCGCCGCGGGCGGGCAACTAGACTGCTTGGGTGCGACTTCACGGATTTCTCGCGGCAGCCCAGCAAGCCGATAGCTTTGCGCGCGCAGTTTCGCGTGCCGATCGGGACACCGACTTCACCCTCGCTGAGGGACTCAGCGCCCCGCTGCTGGCGGCGCTTGTCGAAGCTCGCTCACGCGAAGCGTCCGCACCCTCGTGCACGCTGGTGATTACCGCATCCAGTCGCGAAGCCGAACAGTACGCAACCGACCTCGCCGCCTTTTTGCCGGCGGCGCATATTGTTGAATTCCCCGCCTGGGAGACGCTGCCGCACGAACGCTTGAGCCCCAGCGCCGACACCACCGGTCGCCGGCTCGCGGCCATGCGTGCGCTCGGCCAGTGGCGCCGCGGTGAACCGGTCATCACCGGGGCCGCCAGTGTCGGCACCGCATCCCAAGTCGCTCCCGAAGCGCAGGTGCCGTTCATCATGTTTGCCTCGGTGCGTGCGGCGCTGCAGCCGCTGATGCCGCGGCTCGATTCGGCCCGGCAGCTCGAACTCGTGGCGGGGGAGCGCGACTACGATCTCGGCGACATCGCCGAGCAGCTCGTTGAACTGGCCTATGCCCGAGTCGATATGGTCACCCGCCGCGGCGAGTTTGCGGTGCGCGGCGGCATCCTCGATGTTTTCCCACCCGACGCCCAACACGCGGTGCGCGTCGACTTTTTTGGCGACGAAATCGACGAGATGCGGCCGTTTTCGGTGAGCGACCAGCGCTCATTCGACGAAACCATTGAGCGCATCACCCTCACCCCAAGCCGCGAGCTGCTGCTCACCGAATCGGTGCGCAACCGCGCGCGCGAAATGGAATACGAGTTCCCAAATATTTCCGGGATGCTCGGCAAAATTGCCGAGGGCATCGCCGTTGAGGGGATGGAGTCGCTCGCTCCGGCACTTGTCGACGAACTCGTGCCGATTATCAACTACCTCCCCGAAAACGCGGCAATCGCCGTGCTCCGCCCCGAACGGGTCACGACCCGCGCCAACGACCTGCGACAAACCAACCGCGAGTTCCTCGAAGCCGCCTGGAGCGCTGCAACGGCGGGGGCTGAAGCCCCGATTGATCTCTCTGGTGGCGACTATCTCGCCCTCGGGCAATTGCGGGAGCTCAAAGGCGGGCGGCCCTGGTGGACCTTTTCGCAATTTGGTGGCGACGAGGATGCTGGCGACAACTCGGTGCGGCTTGCCGGCGACCCGGTGCCAAGTTTTGCGGGGAATACGGAATCAGCCGTCGACCACGTGGTTGACCGAATGCAATCCGGCTGGACCGTCGTGATGTCCGCAAACGGTCCGGGCCTTGTGGAACGCGCCGTGCAGGTGCTTGCCGAACGCGGCGCCGCCGGCCGCCCAGTGACGGCGCTGCCCGAAAACCCCGGCGAGGTCGAACCGGGTGTCTGTTACCTCGTCCACGCGCCGCTGAGCGTCGGTATCGAACTCACCAACCAAAAACTCGCGCTGCTGACCGAATCCGACTTCTATGGCCGCGCTGTCGGCTATAACGCGGCAGCGCCCCGCAAACTCGCCCGCCGCCGCAGCGGGCAGGTGGTCGACCCGCTGCAGCTCAAAGCCGGCGACTATGTTGTTCACGATCAGCACGGCATCGGCCGGTTCCAGCGGCTCGAACAGCGTGAAATCCCGGTTCCGGGGCGCCCCGGGCAACGGTCAACAAAAGAATTTCTCGTCATCGAATACGCCCCCTCCAAACGAGGACATCCCGGCGACAAACTGCTCGTTCCCACCGACCACCTTGACCAGCTCACCCGCTATGTGGGCGGTGAAGAACCCAGCCTCTCAAAAATGGGTGGCAGCGATTGGGCGCAGACAAAATCAAAGGCCCGCAAAGCCACGCACGAAATTGCAGTGGGGCTCGTCAAGCTCTACAGCCAACGGCAAGCCGCCCGCGGTTTTGCGTTCAGCACAGACACCCCCTTCCAGCACGAGTTCGAAGAAGCGTTCCCGTACGTCGAAACCGCCGACCAGCTGCAAACCATCGACGAAATCAAACGCGATATGGAATCGCCCCTGCCGATGGACCGGCTGCTCTCGGGCGATGTCGGTTTCGGTAAAACCGAAGTTGCGGTGCGTGCCGCATTCAAGGCGGTGCAAGACAACAAGCAGGTGGTGGTGCTCGTGCCAACCACCCTGCTGGTGCGTCAACACCTCGAAACCTTTACCGAGCGTATGGCCGGTTTCCCGGTGCAAATTCGCGGTGTCAGCCGATTCCAAAAATCAAAAGAAATCGCCGAAACCAAAGTCGGGCTTGCCGACGGCACCGTCGACATTGTGATCGGCACGCACCGGCTGCTCAGCGACGACTTCACCTACCGCGACCTCGGGCTCGTCATCATCGACGAAGAACAGCGCTTCGGTGTCGAACACAAAGAGCAGCTCAAACAGCTCAAAACCAACGTCGATGTGCTTGCCATGAGCGCCACACCCATCCCGCGCACCCTCGAAATGGCGGCCACGGGCATCCGCGAAATGTCAACGCTCGCAACCCCGCCCGAAGATCGGCACCCGATCCTCACCTTCGTCGGCCCCAAATCCGATAAGCAGATCACCGCCGCAATCCGCCGCGAACTGCTGCGCGAAGGACAGGTGTTTTACGTCCACAACCGCACCGCATCCATTAACCGCGTCGCTCAGCACCTCGCCGAACTCGTACCCGAAGCGCGCATCGCCGTCGCCCACGGTCGGCTCAGCGAAAACAGCCTCGAACAGGTCATGGTCGACTTCTGGGAACGCAAATTCGATGTGCTGGTCACCACCACCATCGTCGAAACCGGGCTTGACATCCCCAACGCCAACACGCTCATCATCGACGACGCCGAACGCTACGGCCTCAGCCAGCTCCACCAGCTGCGCGGGCGAGTCGGGCGTGGTCGCGACCGGGCCTACGCCTATTTCCTCTACGACGGCAACAAACCGCTCACCGAAACCGCCCACAACCGGCTCGAAACCATCGCCGCAAACAACGAACTCGGTGCCGGGATGCAGGTGGCAATGAAAGACCTCGAACTCCGCGGCGCCGGAAACCTGCTCGGCGGCGCACAATCCGGGCATATCGCCGGCGTTGGTTTCGACCTCTACCTGCGGATGATCGGTGAGGCGGTCGAAGCGTTCCGCGGTGAACACCACGAGGCCCGCAACGAACTGCGCCTCGAACTGCCGCTGGATGCGCGCATCCCCGACGAATACATCGATTCAGAACGACTGCGTCTCGAGGCCTACCAAAAACTCTCGGCGGCCGCCGCAGCCAAGGCCAAACCCGGCCATATCGACCTCGTCGTAGAAGAACTGCGCGACCGCTACGGCGAACTGCCCGACAGCGTGCAAACACTCGTGGCAGTGTCGCGCATCCGGCGCATGGCGGGCTTGCTCGAACTCTCGGAGGTCGTGGCGATGGGGAAGGTGCTGCGCATCACGCCCGTCAAACTCGCCGATTCAAAACAGATTCGACTGCGTCGCATGTATCCGGATGCAAAATATCAGGATGCACAGGGCGTTCTGACCCTGCCCCTCCCGGGCGGGCGGCTCGGCAAACCCATCAGCGATACCGAACTGATCGACTGGCTGCTCGGTATTTTCCGCGCCATCTTTGAAGCCGAACCCGACCACGCCGAGTCCCCAGACGCTGCTCAAAACGAAACCTCAAAAACAGGTGCCTCATCGTGAGCGAATCAAGCAAACCGCATCCGCTCGATCGAGTAAATGAAGCCGCCGCAACAGCCCCCGATGCGCACCGTGAACTGCTGCGCCTTCTCGCCGTAGTTGATGCGTTTCGCGGTGAGCAGGGCTGCGCCTGGTACGAGGAACAAACACACCACAGCCTCGTGCCCTATTTGCAGGAAGAAAGCGCCGAATTGATCGACGCGATCGAATCGGGAACCGCGAGCGATATTCGTGAAGAGCTCGGTGATGTGCTGTTTCAGGTGCTCTTTCACGCCGATATTGCCGCCGACTTCGACCTTGAAGACGTGGCCCGTGATCAGGCCGACAAACTACTGCGCCGCAACCCGCACGTATTCGGCCCGACCCCAACCCGCGATATCGACGAGATCATTCGGCTGTGGCACGAAGCCAAAGCCGTTGAAAAAGCCAACCGCACCTCGGTGCTCGACGGTGTCGCCTTCGGGATGCCGGCGCTTGCACTCGCGCAAAAAGTGCTGGGTAAAGCGGCAGCAGTTCCGGTCACAGTCACACCGGCCACACTCGAATCCGCCGACACCGACGCGATCGGAGACGCGCTGCTGGCGCTCGCGGCGGCAGTACACGAAGCGGGCGTGGACGCCGAAGCCGCGCTGCGCGATGCCACCCGCAGGCTCGCCGAGCGGGTGCGTGCGGCCGAAAAAATTCGCGAGGCCACTACAAATAGCGAGCTCGATGAAAACTAGCGAGACCGCCGCAAACTAGAGCGGGGTATTCACCCGGCCCTCATCGAGCAGCCGCCGATAGCGTGGCCCGGCCTGTCGACGCAGGAGCGCATCCAGTGGCTGCACCAGCTTCGGCATATCGCCAAACAGCATGGCAAAGGTGCCTGGCCCGGCAACCCCTTCGCTCGCACGCAGCGAACGGAACTCGAGCGCTCGACCGCGGCCGGCGGTAAAGAGCACGAGCCGCACGCGCTGGCGAGGCTTGATACGAGTGACGATCGACGTCGACGGGAGCCGCCCAACGTGGAGTTCGACCGCGTCGAGATCCTGCCAATTGAGCTGCCACTGTTCGTCCGGGAACTTCGGGTCGACATAGCGCAGCTGGTACGCGTCGGCTTCTATCCAGCGCTTGCGGCGAATCCAAAGCGGCGCCGCTAACAAAACCAGACCGAGCAGCAAAAAAATCACGCCCAAGATGGTGATCCCCACCGGGGGCGCTTCATCCGAAATACCGGGCACGAGCGCCGACAACACCGTCAGGCCGCCCAGCACGGTACAGATCACCCCACCGGCAATGATTATGCCGATCTGATTGGGGATCAGCACATGGTCAGCGCCGGGTTGTGGTTCAGACATTCGCCTGTCCTTTCTTATCGTTCACCGATCGTGCAAATTCGAGTACCGGTTCGAGGAGCGCGCGATCGGTGAAATCAATCGACTTGCCGTAGCTATCGCAAAACTTTTGCGCCTTCTCATCACCCTTCTTGGCGCGCTGCCGCATCATGCCGTACATCATCCGCATCATCATCCGATGCTTAAACCGCATCTGCTCATAGTCGAGACCGCCGCGCAGATGGAACCAGTTAATCCGCTCAAACACCGGCGCTGGCAGCGCGGCTTTGCACTTGCCGAGCACCTCACCGCGGCCGTCCGTATCGCTGTTGAGATCGTTCATACTCACCGTGGCAATCGCGATCGGCACCTCGGGCGAGGCCTCGGCAAGCTGCCCAACTCGCTTAACCGCCGTGAGATTTGCCGCGTACACAGGCAGAATAAAAATTGCGCAATCGGCACCAATGAGCGGCGTCGGTCGGCGATCTGCCAGATCAATAGGTGCCGTGGACAGCGACTCGCCCAACCACTGTGCATATTTTTCGGTGTGGCCATACTCGGAACGAAACAACACGAGTGAATTCATGATCGACACCTCTGTTGAACGGAATGCTTGGTTTAACGTAAACACGGGATGCTGAACACGGGCTTGGTGAACAAGATGCACACGCACTGCGTAGCCGAGAGATAATGAAGCACTATGGCCACACAGATCAATCCGCCGCGCGGGATGCGCGACTTCCTGCCCACCGATAAGCGTCGCCGCGAGCGCGTGCTCGCCACCATCCGGCGAGTGTACGCAGCTCACGGCTTCGACGAAATCGAAACTCCGGTTGTGGAAGACAGCGCGCGGCTGCACTCAGGGATGGGTGGCGACAACGAAAAACTCTCGTTTGCCGTGATGCGTCGCGGCCTCGACCAAGCGGCGCTGGAATCAGCTGCCAGCACCGGCAACCCGCTCGAGCTGAGCGACCTCGGGCTGCGCTTCGACCTCACCGTGCCGCTGGCGCGGTTCATGGCGACGCATCGCGGTAACCTGCCGACGGTGTTCCGGTCAATGCAAATCGGGCCGGTATGGCGAGCCGAGCGGCCGCAGAAGGGGCGCTACCGCCAGTTTGTGCAGTGCGACGTCGATATTTTGGGTGAGCCGTCGCTGCTTGCCGAAGCCGAACTGCTGATTGCCGGCTCGGCGGCGCTGGGCGAGCTGGGGCTGCACGACTGCACCATCCGCGTAAATGACCGACGTCTGCTCACCTGCCTGCTCGAATGGTGCGGGTTCACCGCCGAGCAGCAGCCGGGTGCGCTCATCTCGGTCGACAAACTCGACAAGATCGGCGTCGACGGCGTGGTGGCAGAACTCGGCGAGGTCGACGCGGCCGCCGCCGAACGGCTGCGCGAAGCGCTCACCGGCTGGGAACCGTCACTCGCCACGGGCATCCCGCTGAACACCGAAGCCATCCTCGCCTCGCTGCCAGAATCACTGCGCGAAAACGAACAGGCATGCGCCGCTGCCGAATCGCTCGGCGAGATCGCCGCGGCCGTCACTGCCGGTGGGGGAGCGCTGCCGCTGGTATACGACCCCACCCTCGTGCGCGGCATGGGTTACTACACCGGCACTATTTTTGAGGTCGCCCACCCCGCATCCGGTTCATCCGTTGGTGGCGGCGGACGCTACGACGGTATGATCGGACGCTTTTTGGGACAGGATGTGCCGGCCTGCGGGTTTTCGATCGGGTTTGAACGCATTGTCGACCTCGTAACCGAACAGGACACCGACGAAACCGAAGCTGTCATCGCGCTTGTCGACAAACGCATCCCGCCCGCCGACGCCATGCTTCTCAAACGCGCGCTGCTGCAGCCGGGCCGTCGAGTGCGGCTCGAAAAGCGACCCAAGAACGTGCGCAACCTGCTTGACCGGGCCGCATCCGAGGGATTCACCCACGTGGCGCACCTGCGGGATGAGCATCTCGCCAACCCCGAAACCATCACGCTCGAGCCGCTCAATTAGCTCGCGCCCAGCCACAACCCCACCGGCCCCGGCAGTTGCTCAGCGAACTGTCGGGGTCTGTGCGTTCTGTTCACGCCGGGGGCAGTAGGCTGGGAGTGCAACTGGCACTACGACCTGAGGAGCTGCACGTGTCGTTCATCGTTGACGTTTTTGCCCGCGAAATTCTTGACTCACGAGGAAACCCGACCGTTGAGGTTGAGGTGACGCTCGACGACGGCTCACGTGGCCGTGCCGCCGTGCCCTCGGGCGCCTCGACCGGTGCTTTTGAAGCCTACGAACTGCGTGACGGCGATGCCGACCGCTACCTCGGTAAGGGTGTCGAAAAAGCCGTGCAGGGCGTGGTTGACGAGATCAATCCCGCTGTTGAATTTTTTGACGCAACCGACCAGCGCGCGATCGACGCTGAACTGATTGAGCTTGACGGCACCAAGAACAAGGAGCGCCTCGGCGCCAACGCGCTGCTCGGTGTCAGCCTCGCCACCGCCAAAGCTGCCGCGGTTTCGGCCAACCTGCCGCTTTTCCGCTACGTCGGCGGTGCAAACGCACACGTGCTGCCGGTGCCGATGATGAACATCATCAACGGTGGCGCGCACGCCGACAACGGTGTGGACGTGCAGGAATTCATGATTCTGCCGATCGGTGCCAGCAGCTTTAAAGAAGCGCTGCAGTGGGGCGCCGAGGTTTACCACCAGCTCAAGAAGACCATCAAGAGCAAGGGCCTCTCGACCGGTCTCGGCGACGAGGGCGGTTTCGCTCCCGACGTGCCCACGACCCGCGCGGCGCTCGACCTGATCGTTGAGGCGATCGGTGAAACCCGCTTCAAGCTCGGCACCGACATTGCGCTCGGCCTCGACGTGGCCTCGACCGAGTTTTTCAAGGACGGCGTCTACCACTTCGAGGGCGAGGAACTCACCGCCGAGCAGATGACCGCTTTTTACGAGCAGCTCATCGTCGACTACCCGATCGTCACCATCGAAGACCCACTGGCCGAGGAAGACTGGGACGGCTACGTCGCGCTCACTCAGAAGATCGGTGACAAGGTGCAGCTCGTGGGCGATGACCTGTTTGTCACCAACCCCGAGCGTCTGCAGCGCGGCCTTGAGCTGGGGGTTGCCAACTCGATCCTCGTCAAGGTGAACCAGATCGGTACCCTCACCGAAACGCTCGACGCGGTGTCGCTCGCGCACCTGCACCGCTACACCGCGATTCTTTCGCACCGCTCGGGTGAGACCGAAGACACCACGATCGCTCACCTCGCGGTGGCCACCAACTGTGGCCAGATCAAGACCGGTGCTCCGGCTCGTACCGACCGCGTTGCCAAGTACAACGAGCTGCTGCGCATCGAAGAAGAGCTCGGCGACCAGGCCCGCTACGCGGGTGCTCACGCCTTCCCGCGCTTCACTGCCAAGTAGTAGTCCCGTTTTCGACCCGCTGGGCCCGTCACCGATTCCGGTGCCGGGCCCAGCGGCGTTTTCCGTGGTGGTGTGGTGGTGCTGTCGTGCCGTGGTGCTGCCGTGCTGCCGCCTACCCGCCGGCGCCGCCCTGCCGTCTGCTGTTTTCCGTTTGCCGCCTGCTGTCTGTCTTCTGTCGTCTGCTGCCGCAGCGCCGCCGTCCCTGCACCGCATCCCCGAGCCGCGCCGCCGCCTCCCCACACCTGTTCCCTGCACTGCATCCCCTCCAACAAACAAAAACCAACTTTGGCCAAATGGGTGCCGGTATGCAGATATATGCGTATCGGCAGGGATTTGACCAAAGTTGATGTGGGTCCGGTGGGAGCGGTTGGTGCGGGCTGGTGGGAGCGCGCGGACCAGCGTTGGTGTGGTCGAGAGCTCGCCCAAAAACCAACTTTGGCCAAATGGGTGCCGGTATGCAGATATATGCGTATCGACAGGTATATGACCAAAGTTGGTGAGGGTCGGTGGGAGCGTGCTGACCGGCGTTGGTGGGGTGGAGTGTTTGCCTGAAAACCAACTTTGGCCAAATGGGTGCCGGTGTGCAGATATATCCGTATCGGCAGGGATATGACCAAAGTTGGTGAGGGCCTGGAGAGAGGCCAGGCGGGGCGAGTGTGGGGCGGAAGCAGCGCGGGCATCCGGGAAGCGTCACCGGATGCGCCTGCATCGGCGATGCGAGGCTCGGCTCCGCATCCAATCGACGACAATGGACACCATGACTGATCGGCGCCCAAACACCACTGCCTCCGCACGGCGGCGTTCGATGCGTCGCCCCGGACTCGGCTCGCTCATCATCCTCGGCGCCATAGTCGTTGGCATCGGCCTTGTCACCCCGAGCATTAACCAGTTGATTGAGCAGCAGGTGCGCATCTCCGAACTGCGCCAAGACATTGACGAAGCGAATCAGCAAACCGAAGCACTACGAACCGAGCAGCGCCGCTGGAGCGACCCGGCCTATATCCGTTCGCAGGCCCGCGGGCGCCTGCTTTTCGTGAATCCCGGAGACACCAGCTACACCGTGCTCGACTCCGGCAAACAGACCGCCATGCGGGTCCCCATTGAAGTTTCGGTTGAACAGCACACGACCACCACCGACTCGAATGCGCTCTATCTCGACTCGCTTATTCGGGCCGCGAAGGCTGATGAACAACCCCAAGGCGACCAGGCTGAGCAGGAGAAACCGTGACCGCATCACCCCACTACACACCGGCAACCGAGCATGATCTCGAGGTGCTTGAGCAGCAGCTCGGGCGCCCCATGCGCGGCGTGCTCGGAATCGGTGCGCGCTGCGTTTGCGGTAACCCGGTGGTGGTGGTGACGGCGCCGCGACTCGAAGATGGAACACCGTTCCCGACTCTCTACTACCTGTCGCATCCGGCGGCGACGGCCGAGATGTCGCGACTTGAGGTGGCGCACCTGATGGTGCAGATGCAGGATGCGCTGGCGGAAGATGAGCAGTTGCGGGCCGCCTACCAGCGCGCCCACGAACAGTACCTGCGGGAACGAGAATCGGTGGCGCACGTTGAAGAAATCGCGCACGTGACCGCGGGCGGGATGCCCACGCGCGTGAAATGCTTGCATGCTTTGGCAGCTCACTCGCTGGCAGCCGGCCCCGGGGTGAATCCGATGGGTGACTGGGCGCTGCGCGAGTCGCGCTGGAGTATTGATCGCTGCCAGTGTGCCTAGCCGGATGCATCCGGGCCACGGTGCCGTGCCACGGGTCGCCGCGGCCGCGCAGTTTTAGCATCCCCGCATCCCAGCTACATCCAGGTGATGTGAGGTTGCCGGTCTAGAATCGGCAGTGACAGTCCAGCTGTGTCCAGTTATTTAACTCAGCGAAAGAGGTTCGGCGTGACAAAGATTCTGATCATCGGCGGCGGTTATGCAGGGTTCACCACTGCTCGCCAGCTCGAAAAGAAACTTAACCCCGGTGAAGCACAGGTCACACTGGTTGACCCGCTGCCGTACATGACCTACCAGCCCTTCCTACCTGAGGTGGCGAGCGGCTCGATTGAGCCCCGTCACGCAGTGGTTTCGCACCGCCGGCACCTCAAGCGCACTCGCGTGATTACCGCTGAGGTTGCCAAGCTCGACCACGCCAGCAAGACTGCAACGATTAAGCCGGCTGATGAGGATGAATACACGCTCGGCTACGACATTGTCGTGATGACTGCCGGTGCTGTGAGCCGCACCTTCCCGATTCCGGGTATTGCTGACAACGCGGTTGGGCTCAAGCAGATCGAAGAGGCGGTCTGGGTGCGCGACACCATGATCGACAACTTCAACCGCGCTTCGACCATGGCCCCCGGCCCCGAGCGTTCGCGTCTGCTCACCTTCGTTGTTGTCGGTGGCGGTTTTGCGGGTATCGAGGCGTTCGCCGAGATGCGTTCGCTGGCTACCGCGCTGCTGGCCGACTACCCGTCGCTGCAATTTGATGACGTGCAGTTCCACCTCATTGAGGCCGCTGGCCGCATCATGCCCGAGGTTTCGGAAGAGACTGCGCTCAGCGTTATCAAGAACCTCGCCGAACGCGGCGCCACGGTGCACCTGAACACCCAGTGCACCTCGGCGGTTGATGGTGTTGTTGAGACTTCAAACGGCGACAAGTTCCCCACCGACGTCATTGTGTGGACCGCCGGCCAGATGGCCAACCCGCTGGCTCAGGGCTTCACCGACCTGCCGGTTAACCAGCGCGGCAATGTGCGCGTGCGTGCCGACCTGCGGGTTGAGGGTGACGAGGGCATCGTGCAGGATGCATGGGCTGCAGGTGACGTTGCCGCGGTACCCGACCTTTCGGGTGGCGGTGTTGCCGGATACTGCGTGCCGAACGCTCAGCATGCGGTGCGGCAGGCGAAGGTGCTCGCCAATAACCTCGTGGCGACGCTGCGTGGGGATGCGCCGACCGACTACTACCACGAGAACATGGGCGCTGTTGCCGGCCTCGGCCTTGGTTTCGGTGCCTTCCAGTCGGGTAAGCGCGGTATGACCGGTTTCATCGCGTGGCTGATGCACCGCGGCTACCACGGCATGGCGATCCCGACCTACGAGCGCAAGGCTCGTGTGTTCAGCAACTGGTGCAGCCAGACTGTGTGGGGTCGCGACTTTGTGTCGCTGTCGAAGGTGCGTGATCCGAAGCACTTCTTTGAGCGCTTCGCGGCACGTCCGAAGCCGGCCGCGAAGAAGCCTGCAGCCGCAGCGAAGAAGTCTGACTCGTAACCTTCAAGTTGCGATTTAGCGACGCCGCCGTACCCTTAATAGGATGCGGCGGCGTCGCCGTTGCACCGGCATCGTTGGCTGTGTGCAAAATCCCCTGGTAGCCCAATTGGCAGAGGCAGGCGACTTAAAATCGCCAAAGTGCGGGTTCGAGCCCCGCCCGGGGGACTGGTCAGTACCCGCCGAGTTCGGCTTGGCTACTCTGCCTACAGAGGCTTGCGCAGCCTTCCGCCGCTGCGCATCCGAGCCCTGCGCGGGCTGACGCGGGTGCCTTGTGATGACGTCGAGAACCTGTGGCCGAAGTCGTCGGCGGTAATGTCCCCTGCATCTGCAAACTGCGCTCGCTAGAATTCGCGTCATGGATAACCTCGGTTGGCTCATTCCCGTGATCATCGTTGCGGTCATCGTAATTGCTCTTGCGGCATGGTTTTTCATCACCCGCAAACATTTGCAGACTGCCACCGCACAGGTGGATGCGAGCTGGAATGATGTCGCGGATCAGCTCAAGCGACGCAATGATCTGATCCCTAACCTGGTCGCCGCGGTCCGCGAATTTGCCGGCCCGGAACAACAGGTGTACGCCGAACTTGAAAGCGCCAGCGCAGACGCGGTGGCCAGCGCCGGTCCCAACGATGCTGCCGCGGCCGAAAACCGTTTCCAGGGCGCGCTGCGCAGCGTGTTCGGCCTCGTTTCGGGATACCCGCAGCTGTCAAACCAGCCAAACTTCCTGCAAATCAAAGCCGACCTCGTGCAAACCGAAGACAAAATTCAGGCCGCTCGACGCAATTACAACAGCACCGTGCGCGGCTACAACCGCCAAATTTCGCGCTTCCCCAACAGCCTCGTCGCCGGCAGTGCCCACGCCGAAGAGCGCGCGATCTACGAGGTTACCGATCGCGCGGCCATCTCGGAGCCGCCGCGGGTCCAGTTCTAATGACGGGCAACGAAAAAACCGGTGACAAAACCGTCATCGAACAATCACGCATCCCTGAAGACCGTGAATTTGTCACCAAACCAGTACGGATAGCCGCAGCCTGGGCCTGGCGACTGATCCTCATCGTCTTGGCCGCCATCCCCATCATCTGGCTGCTTGCCAAGGGCAGCATCGTGGTGATTCCGCTGCTGGTGGCAATTTTGTTGACCGCGCTCATCACCCCGATCGCGAACTATTTTCGTGACCGGCTGCGCTGGCCGGCGTGGATCGCCATTCTTATCGCCCTGCTCGCGCTGATTGCCGGACTATCAGCACTCATCGCCCTGGTGGTGGTCGCCTTCCGCAGCGGCCAGCAATTTGATGCTGACAGCATCCAACGCCGCGGCCAAGAGCTACTGAAACTGCTCGAAGACAGCCCCCTGCACATCACCACCGACCACCTGCAGCAGTGGTACGGCGAGGCTACCAACTGGGTGAAACAAAACGCCGCCTCGCTCGTGCAGGGAACACTCGCCGCCAGCTCTACCGCCGCCTCGGTGGTCACCGGCGCCACGGTGGCCCTATTTGCCATCGTCTTTTATTTGGCGGATGGTCGGCGAATTTGGCTGTTCATCGTCTCGTTTTTGCCGGCGAGCGCCCGTGCCGCGGTCGACGGTGCGGGCGAGCGCGCCTGGATTTCCACCGGTCACTATGTGCGCGTACAGGTCGTGGTGGCATTCATCGATGCGATCGGGATTTTCCTCGGCGCGCTCATCCTGCAGGTGCCCTACGCGCTCGCCATCGGCATCATCGTGTTCATCGCGGCGTTCGTGCCGCTGGTGGGTGCGGTTGCGTCGGGTGCGGTCGCGGTGCTCATCGCACTCATCGCCAATGGATTCTGGAACGCCGTCATCATGCTCGCCATCGTCGTCGCGGTGATGGCGATCGAAGCGAATGTGTTGCAGCCGCTCATCATGGGGCAGGCCGTCGAGCTCCATCCGCTGGCGGTGCTGGTGTCGGTGAGCGCCGGCTCAATCTTCGCCGGTATCGCCGGGGCGGTTTTTGCGGTGCCGGTGGTCGCGGCGATACGTACGATGGTGAAATACATTCAATCAGGCAAATGGCGGGGCGACCCCGACCCCACCGTCGGGCTGTCAGACGACAGTGACTCGCTCGGTGGCCGGGTACCGAACCGTCAGCCGCTGTCCCTCCGTGTTAGAAAGAAGCCGAGCGCATGACCGCTGAACTTGACCTCACATTCGAACCCACCCTGGAACGAATCGAGCAGGCTCGCGAGATTGTGCAGCGCACCACGCGGGTTACGCCGATGGAGTCGGCAAAATTCCTGCGCAAATATGTTGGCTCGCCCGTGTTTCTCAAATGCGAAAACATGCAGCGCACCGGTTCGTACAAGCTTCGCGGTGCCACCTACCGGCTCTCGCAGCTCTCAGAAGAAGAACGGGCGCGGGGGGTGGTGGCCGCATCCGCCGGTAACCACGCGCAGGGGGTCGCGTTCGCGGCCGCTGAGCTGGGTATTCCCGCCACTATTTATATGCCGATCGGCGTTCCCATCCCCAAACTCGAGGCCACCCGCAACTACGGCGCCGAGGTGGTGCTGCAGGGCTACAACGTGGCCGATTCACTCGCCGGCGCCCAGGAATTTGCCGAACGCACCGGCGCAACGTTCATTCATCCCTACGACCACCCCGACATCATCACCGGCCAGGCAACCCTCGGCCTCGACATTCTTGAGCAAACACCGGATGTCGACACCGTGATTGTGCCGATCGGTGGCGGCGGGCTCGCTTCGGGCGTGGCGGCGCTACTCAAACTCAAAGCGGCAGAACTCGGCCGGGACATTCGCGTGATTGGCGTACAAGCCGAGGGATCGGCCCCCTTCCGGCCGTCAATTGCTGCCGGACATCCCGTGAAAGTTTCGGGACATCCGACCATCGCCGACGGTATCGCGGTCAATGAACCGGGCCGGCTCACTTTTGAGCTGGTGCGCAAATATGTGGATGAAATTGTTGAGGTATCGGATGCCGATATTTCGCGGGCGATCCTGCTGCTGCTTGAGCGCGCGAAGCTCGTCGTTGAACCTGCCGGCGCCACGGGTGTGGCAGCGATGCTGGCCGGCAAAATTCACGACAGCGGTAAAACCGTGTCGGTGCTCTCGGGCGGCAATATTGACCCGATGATGCTCGAAAAGGTGATCGCGCAGGGTCTCACCGCATCCGACCGCTATATGCGCATCATTATTGGCCTGCACGATGTGCCGGGGCACCTGGCGCGTATTTCGACAATTCTCGCGGATATTAACGCGAACGTGATCGAGGTGCTGCACACGCGCCACAACAAGGGGCTGCAAATTACGCAGGTTGAACTGGAGATTTCGGTGGAGACGCGTGGCAGCGAGCATGCGGCGCTCGTACTTGATTCGCTGCGCGCCGCGGGATACGAACCTCGCGTCGATCGCTACGCCACGGTGTAGTGGATGCAAAACACAAGTCGGCCCCGAACACCACTGCGGTGTGCGGGGCCGATTCGTACGCTGCGTAATTAGCTGCGGAAGGTTTCGACGTCGATGATTTCGACGGGGATATCGCGACCGTTCGGTGCGAGATAGCTGGTTGATTCGCCGATCTTCAGCCCTTCAATGGCCGCACCGATCGGGCTGTCGGGGGAGAACACCCGCAGGTCGGTTTGGGCTTCGAGTTCGGCATCGGCATACAAAAACTTTTGTTCCCGGCCGGCGATTGTGGCACGCACAACGGTGCCGAGCTCAACCACGCCAGCGGCTTCGGGTGCCTCTGAAACCACGGCGGTTTTGAGCATGGCTTCGATTTCAACAATGCGGGCCTCGATGCGGCCCTGTTCTTCACGGGCAGCGTGGTAGCCGGCGTTTTCTTTCAGGTCGCCGTCTTCCCGAGCCTCTTGGATTTCTTTTGCGATATTGCGTCGACCGGTGGTCGAAAGTTCGTCAAGTTCGGCACGAAGACGGTCATACGCGGCTTGGGTGAGCCAGGTCGACTCGTTCTGCTGCGACATGGGGTCTCCTTTTGGATAAAAAAATGCACCCCGACCTCCTGTCGGGGCAGTTTTCACATTCTAGCGTATCCGCTCAATAGGCGGCCAGAATAAAGCGGTAATTGGATGCGGGGCTCAGTTAGTGGTCGGTGACCCAACACTCTTTTACCTGTACAACATCCGCAGCCTGGGTGGTTCGCAGCGTCACATCAATCACCTGATGCGCCTGTTCGCTCGGTGCCAGTTCGACAACCTTCCAGCCCACGACGGTGCCCGTCGTGTTGTGCGCCTCAACCGCGCAGGCGAGCGGTGTGCCAGGATGCACCGACACGCGTGCCTGCAGCGTCGCCGAAACGGGGGAGACGACCTCAAAGCGCGCGGTTTGCGTTTCGACAGTGGCGCTGGGTGAAAGCGCAGTCATCGCCCAAAACACCACCACGCCGACGAACAGGGCGGCCGCAGCCAGCCACACCCAGCGCGAGGAGTTTGACGTCACGCGGCGACTTGTGCCGTAACGTTCGTCGAGTTCGCTCACGGTACTCCTGGCTGGCGGATAGGCTTAGGCGTTGAATTACCAGCTTAGTCCGTTGGGTCAACACGCGGTGCCGAACGGATCGGAATTGAGGCAGGAGCAGGGAAGTGACCTATCGGCTGCTGGCAGTGCACGCCCATCCCGACGACGAGTCGAGTAAGGGAGCCGGAACGTACGCAATGTACGAAGACCGTGGCGCCGAGGTCATGATTGTGAGCTGTACCGGCGGTGAAGCCGGCGACATTCTCAACACTGCCGTACCGTCCCGAGCACACGCCCAGCGCGACCTGCCGGGGCTGCGTCGAGTTGAGATGGCTGAGGCCCAGCGCATCCTCGGCATTGAGCACCGCTGGTTGGGGTACCGCGATTCGGGGATGCCCGCAGACGGCCTGGTGCCCGCCGACAGTTTTGCTGCCATCCCGATTGAAATATCGGTGCGCCCGCTGGTGCGGCTCATTCGTGAGTTTCGCCCGCATGTGATGGTCACCTATGACGAGAACGGTGGCTATCCGCATCCTGACCACATTCGCACCCACGAGGTGTCGATTCGCGCCTGGGAACTGTCTGGCGACGAAGAATATCGCCCCGAACTGGGGTCGGCGTGGAGCATCCAGAAGCTCTACTACGACCGCACCATGAACTCCAACCGCTACCAGTCGCTGCTGCACGAGTTAAAAAAGCACAGCGAGCATGAGCATCTGGCTGACCGCATGGAAGCCATGGTCGCGCGGGTGCTCGAGCACGAGCAAGCCCGGCAGGGGCGCATCGGCGCGCGCATCAATGTGGCTGAGTATTTGCAGCGGCGGGATGCGGCGCTGCGTTCGCACTCGAGCCAGGTGGCGCCGAACGACGCGTTCTTTTTCGGCTATCCTCGCGATCTGGAGGCAGTTGCCTACCCGTTCGAAGATTACGAGTTGGTGATGTCGCGCGTGGCTGCCCCTGGCGGTGATCCGGCCGCGCTCGAAACGGATCTGTTCGCGGGCATCATCGACGAGGGAGCTTGGTAATGAATCAACTGGCGCTGTGGGCCGTGTGGATGGGGATTGATGAGCCGCTCCCCACTCCGACCGACCCCGCCTTCAATCCCGCCGATGTGACACCCGGGCCGATCGGATTCATTTTTACCGCGGTGTTTATGGTTGCGGTCGGTTTGCTCGTGATGTCGATGATGACAAAAATGTCGCGGGTGAACGCCCGCTACCAGGTGCGCGAAGAACTCGAGCGCGAAGCAGCCGCGCAGCAAGCATCCGGCCAGAATGCGGCCGCTGAGCCTGAGCGCGAAACCGGCGAAAGTGACCCAACCTCGGGAGACATCAGCCGCTAGGTCTCTCGACCAACGAGCCCAGGCGAACGAACGAGCCCCGGCCACGCCCAGTGTGAGGTCGGGGCTCGGCTGCGGATGCGCTCGACTACCGGGATGCGCTAAGCAGCCGGGTTGAGCACAATCAACAGGATCGCAACCCAGTGGCAGGCCCAGGCAACCACCGTGTGTGCGTGAAAAATCTCGTGAAAACCGAAATAGCGCGGCCAAGGATTGGGTCGCTTAATTGCGTAGAACACGGCGCCGACCGTATAAACCACACCGCCCACGGCAACCAACACCATCATGGCGATGGATGCTGCCAGCAAATCACCCAGATACATGACGGCAAGCCAGCCGGTGGCGAGATAGAGCGCCACGTACAGCCAGCGGGGTGCGGTGATCCACAGCACATTAAAAGTGATGCCTGCGGCTGCGGCGCCCCACACCAGCCAGAACAGCAGCCAACCTTTTTCTGGTGGTAGCCCCAGCAGCGCGACCGGTGTGTAGGTGCCGGCAATGAGCAGGAAAATATTGGCGTGGTCGATGCGTCGCAGCACCGCCTTGGTGCGCGGCTGCCACGCGACCCGGTGGTACAGCGCCGACATTCCGAACAACACCACCGATGAGGCGGTGTACACGGTGATCGCGAACACTTGGCGGGCATTATCGGCGAACACCAGCAGCAGGCCGCCAAGCACTGCGGCAGCAACCGCAGCCCAGGTGTGCAGCGCTCCCCGCATCCGCGGTGGGATGAGCGCCGGCGGCTGCGGTGAAGCGTCGGCGGTATCTTGGGCGGAGGGATTTGCCGGAGCATCCGGCTTCGTGGCTGCCATACACTCACCCTACGCCGTGCACTAGATTAACGGTGTGAAAGTTCGTGTGCCGGTTGCTTCAGCGATGCTGTACCGCCTGTATACCCGTCGCCTGTGGCGTGCGCTTGACCGGATGAGCGCGCGGCCGCAACACGTGGCGATGATTATTGATGGCAATCGGCGCTGGGCTCGGCTTGCCGGTCACGAGGATGCGGCTGCCGGACACCGGGCCGGGGCCGCCAAAATGATCGAGTTTCTCGGCTGGTGTGATCGGGCCCGGATTGGCACCGTCACGCTGTATTTGTTGTCACGCGACAATCTCACCAATCGCGAGAGCCGCGAACTGCACGAACTGCAGCAGATCATCGCTCGGCTGGCCGACGCCATCGCCGCCAATGACCGCTGGCGGGTGCAGCATGTGGGCTCGAGCGACGGGCTTGACCCGCAGCTCGCTGCCACCCTCAAGCGCGTGCAGGAAGAGACCGCCACTCGCAAGGCGAGCCTGCACGTGAATCTGGCCGTCGGCTACGGCGGGCGTAGCGAAATCGTGGATGCGATGCGGTCGATCGTCAGCGCACACGCAGATTCGGGCGGGTCGATTGCCGAACTCGCGGATATTCTCACTCCCGAACTGATCGGTGAGCATCTTTATACCGGCGGGCAGCCCGATCCCGACCTGCTGATCCGCACCTCGGGTGAGCAGCGGCTCAGCGACTTCATGCTGTGGCAGGCGGCGCACTCGGAGTTTTATTTTGTGGAGGCGCTCGGACCCGATCTGCGCGAGGTTGATTTTTTGCGCGCGGTGCGTGATTTTGCCAGCCGAGAGCGGCGCTACGGCAAATAGTTGCCTGCGCCGACACGCCCGGGCCGGCGTGTCGGAATCGGTGGCGGAACAGTTTTTCGGATGCTTTTTCGCCCGGTTTTTGTCACATTCGTCACAGCCGCATCACCCGTAACAGCCAAGATGAACTTCGGGTAACCGTCGGGAAACGACTGCGCATAACCGCATCCAACTAACGCTCTCATCCAGCTGCGGGGCGATAGCTTGGCGGCATCAGGGGACATTCCTGATCGAAACGGCCACGCAAGTTCGTTTCGACATCGCGACGGGTTTCGACACCGAAACTGAGTGGCCGAATCGCAGCACCGACGAGCGCAAGCTCGGCGAGGAGACGACGCCGTGACCACCGCGACCCCGACCACCGCGACCCCCACCACCATCGACCGCGGCAAAGAAGCCGCCGCAGCCACCAACGCGGGGGATCACCCCGCTAACAACACCGAGTCAGCAACCCGAGTGCGCACCTATGTGCTCGACACCTCGGTGCTGCTGAGCGACCCGCGAGCAATTTTTCACTTCGCTGAACACGAGGTCGTCATCCCGATCGTGGTGATCACCGAGCTCGAAAAAAAGCGCTCCGACCCCGAGATCGGCTATTTTGCTCGCCAAGCACTGCGGCTGCTCGACCGGTTCCGCATCGAACACGGCCGGCTCGACTTCCCGATGCCGGTGGGGGATGAAGGCGGCACCCTGCGGGTCGAACTCAACCACTCCAACCAGCAGGTGCTGCCGAGCGGGATGCAGCTGGGCGACAACGATTCGCGCATCCTCGCCGTGGCCGCCAACCTGCAAAACGACGGCCTGGAAGTGACCGTTGTCTCAAAAGACCTGCCGATGCGCGTCAAAGCGTCGGCCATCGGCATCGCCGCCGATGAATACCGCCACGAACTCGCCCGTGACACCGGCTACACCGGGCTCACCCAAATCGAACTTGGTAGCGAGGCGATCAGCGAGCTGTACGAACACGAAGAAATCGCCTGCGATGACATTGCTGACCAGCCGATCAACACCTCACTCGTGATCGCCTCCGAACGCGGGTCGGCACTGGGTCGTGTGGTGCGCAGCAGCGACGGCGAACGTCGTGTGCGCCTCGTGCGCGGCGACCGCGACGTGTTTGGCGTACATGGCCGCTCAGCCGAACAGCGCCTGGCCATCGACCTGCTGCTCGACCCCTCGGTGGGCATCGTCTCGCTGGGTGGGCGCGCCGGAACCGGCAAATCGGCACTCGCGCTCGCGGCCGGGCTCGAAGCCGTCCTCGAACGCGGACTGCACCGCAAAATCATGGTGTTTCGGCCGCTGTTCGCGGTGGGCGGCCAAGAACTCGGCTACCTGCCCGGCGATCAGGACGAAAAGATGAACCCGTGGGGTCAAGCCGTCTACGACGCCCTCTCATCGATCGTCTCCGACAACGTCATCGACGAAGTGCTCGACCGCGGCATCCTCGAAATCCTGCCGCTCACTCACATTCGCGGTCGCTCATTGCACGATGCCTTCGTAATTGTTGATGAAGCGCAATCGCTCGAACGCAATGTGCTGCTGACCATGCTGTCGCGCGTGGGACAAAACTCACGCGTGGTGCTCACACACGATGTCGCCCAGCGTGACAACCTGCGCGTGGGGCGCCACGACGGCATCGCCTCGGTTATTGAAACGCTCAAGGGACAGCCACTTTTTGGACACATCACGCTCACCCGATCCGAACGCAGCGCTATCGCGGGACTCGTGACCGATCTGCTTGAGGGGTACGAAATCTACTAGCGCACTCGGCCCCAGCCGGCCGCATCCCTGTGGATAACCGCAGCGGCTGCGGCCGGTTCTCGCTAGGGTGCCGCCGTGGATGAAACCCAAGCGCAGCTCGCCGCAGCCGGCGCAATAGCCCTGTGGGCGGCTGCCGTCACGCCGTCCCTGGTGCAGCACGATCTGCGGGAGTTTCGGCTACCGAACCGGCTCACCCTGCCGGGCTGGTGGGTGGCGGCCGGTGCGCTCGCGGTGGTTACACCGCTCACCGGCCAGTTCCCAACCTCGGCTGCCCTGACAGCGCTCATCCTGCTGGTGGTGCTCGTTGCGGTCGCGTTCACCGGCGGGCTCGGGATGGGGGACGTCAAACTCGTGCTGCCGCTGGCGGTCGGGCTGCTGCTCGTGCATCCGCAAACAGCGCTCGTCGCCGCGATGCTGGCGCTGTGTAGCGGCGCGATCGTTGCGCTCGGCACGGTGATTCAGCAGCGTAATCTGCGCGCTCACATCCCTTTTGGTCCGCCAATTTTGTTGGGTTATTGGACGGGATACACCTGGAGCGCCACGGGCATCCTGCCGGGCATTCTGCCGTAGGGATGCACTCGGGAAGTTATCGGCCAAGCAGCGTAGAATTGAGGGGCAAGAATCCCAGATCCGAAAGGGGACAGCGTGGTCGAGAACAACGACACCGAATACCGTATCGAGCACGACACCATGGGCGAGGTGCGCGTTCCAAAAAACGCCCTCTACGCCGCGCAGACGCAGCGTGCGGTCGAAAACTTCCCGATTTCGGGTCAGGTGCTTGAAGACCGTCAGATCATCGCGCTCGCACAGATCAAGCGTGCCGCAGCAATCGTCAACGCCAAGCTGGGCATCCTCGACGAGGGTCGCTCGAAGGCAATCGTCGCCGCTGCCGAGCAGATCATCGGTGGTCAGCACCTCGACCAGTTCCCGATTGACATCTACCAGACCGGGTCGGGTACCTCGTCGAACATGAACACCAACGAGGTGCTCGCGAAGCTCGCCACCGACATCTTCGAAGACCAGGTGCACCCGAACGACCACGTCAACGCCTCGCAGTCGTCGAATGACGTGTTCCCCACCTCGGTGCACATTGCCGTCACCGGCGCGCTGATCGAGGATCTCGTGCCCGCGCTCGAGTACCTCGCCGAGGCCCTCGAAGAAAAGTCCGAGCTGTGGAAGGACGCTGTTAAGGCCGGCCGCACCCACCTGATGGATGCGACCCCGGTGACCCTCGGTCAGGAATTCGCCGGATACGCCCGCCAGATTCGCCTGGGCATCGACCGCGTGAACGCCACCATTGAGCGCGTTGCCGAGGTGCCGCTGGGCGGTACCGCAGTGGGTACCGGTATCAACACGCCCAAGGGCTTCTCGGAGCAGGTCATTGCCGAGCTCGCTGCCAACACCGGCCTGCCGCTGCACGAAGCTGCCGACCACTTCGAGGCACAGAGCGCGCGTGACGGTCTGGTTGAGGCTTCGGGCGCGCTGCGCACCGTCGCGGTCTCGCTCACCAAGATCAACAACGACCTGCGCTGGATGGGTTCGGGCCCGAACACCGGTCTTGGTGAACTGCACATCCCCGACCTGCAGCCCGGCTCGTCGATCATGCCCGGTAAGGTCAACCCGGTTGTTCCCGAAGCCGTGCTGATGGTGTGCTCGCGCGTCATCGGTAACGACGCCGGTATCGCGGTCGCCGGTGCCTCGGGTTCGTTCGAGCTCAACGTGCAGATTCCGTTCATGGGCACCGCACTGCTCGAGTCGATCCGTCTGCTCGGTAACGCATCCCGTGTGCTCGCCGACAAGACCATCAAGGGCCTCGAGGCCAACCTCGAGCACGCCCGCGAGCTGGCCGAGTCGTCGCCCTCGATCGTCACGCCGCTCAACCGCGTTATCGGTTACGAAGCATCCGCGAAGATCGCAAAGCACGCCGTTGCCAACAAGCTCACCGTGCGCCAGGCCGTGATCGACCTTGGCTACGTTGAGCGCGGCGAGATCACCGAAGAGGTGCTCGACGAAAAGCTTGACGTGCTCAAGATGACCTCGCCGAACCTCTAAGCGAGTCAAAAACGAGTTGTGGCCCGGAAGTTCGCCTCCGGGCCACAACTGTTGTAGGGGATGCACGCTCGGCGGCAGCCGAAACCGTGCGCTTAGTTTGCTAGACGGTCGGTTAGTTTGCTAGCCGGCCGTGGCGATACGCTCGGCCAGCAGGCGCACCTGCTCGGGGTCGTGCGAGCCGTAGACCACGAATAGCGAACCGTCCAGCTCGCCGATCAGCGCGTAGCGGGTGTTTCCCGCTTCCTCGGGCGAGAGGTGGGTGGCATCAAACTCGCGCCACTGCACACCGCCGACCGTGATCTCACCGGTCTGGCTGCGGCCGGCAAGTTTTTGCAATGCCCAGGTGTCGTTCGCGTTAAGCCCCTGGCTCATCCCCACGAACCCCTGGGCCTGGTCGCCGTCGTAGATCACAAAGCCGGTGTACCACTCGGTGACCTTGTCGGCGCCGGTGCGGATCTCAGCGGCATTGGAACGCCACGACTCGGGCACTTCGGGGGCGACCAGCGGCTGCGTGTAGTCGTGCTGTGCCTCGGCTGCCACAGCCCGATAGTCGACATCAAACACGCGCGGCGAATCATTGCGCGGCACAATCAGCACCAGCACCAGCACTGCCAGCCCACAAACCAGCAGCGAAGCCAGCAAATTGCGCACCGTCTGCCGCGAACGATGCAGCCGCGATGCTTCAGCTTTGCGCTCGGCGGTTTCAGCTGGGGTTTCGGGGCGGCCCAGGTCGGCGCGAATCGGACGCTCGCCGCTCACTTGGTCTGCTCGGCTTCGTCGCGGCCCTGCTCGGCCTCGTTACGAGCCTGCTCGAGCCGTTCGCGAGCGCCCTTCAACCAGTGTTCGCAGCGGCCCGCGAGCTGCTCGCCACGCTCCCACAGGCTCAGCGAGGTGGCCAGCGGTAGCGAGCCCTGCTCGAGTTTTTGGACCACGAGAATGAGTTCGTCGCGAGCCTGCTCGAAACTCATTTCAGCTACGGGGGTGGATGCGGGCACTTCGGCCGATTGGTCGGTCATATTGCTCATTCTACGGTCGCCTCGATTCGTCCATCGGTCACGCGGATGCTCAATGCATCCCCAGCGCGAACCTGCTCGGTATTGGTAACAATTGCTGATTCATCATTGCGCTGCCGCTCAACGATGGCGTAGCCGCGCCGCAGCGTGCCCTCTGGCGAGAGCGCCGAAAGCCGCTGGGTGAGCGAGGCAAGATCGCGTTCGGCATCATCAACTTGGCGGCGCACCAGCTCCTCACCACGGGCCGCGAGCCGCATGAGTTCTTCACCGTGTCGATCAACAATCCATGACGGTTCGGCCAGCACCGGTCGTGAGCGCAGCGCGGCGAGCTGCCGGGTTTCGTTCACCACCTGTTCGGTGACTCGGCGACGCAGCCGGGCCCGCAGCTGCGTCACCAGGTCGAGCTGTTCGGCAGTGTCGGGAACCACTCGCTTGGCGGCATCGGTTGGCGTGGATGCGCGCAAATCCGCCACTTCGTCGAGTAGCGGCCGGTCGTTTTCGTGGCCGATGGCGCTGACGATCGGGGTGCGGGCCGCGGCCGCGGCACGAACCAGCGCCTCATCGCTGAACGGCAGCAGATGCATAAAATCGCCACCACCGCGGGCAATGATGATGACATCCACCTCGGGGTCTGCATCGAGTGTTTCGAGCGCGGCAATGACCTGCTCGGCGGTGCCTTCACCCTGCACGCGGGTGTGGATGGTGCGGAAGTGCACGGCTGGCCAACGCAGCTCGGCGTTGCGTCGCACATCTTTTTCAGCATCCGAATCTTTACCCGTGATCAGACCGATGCACTGGGGCAGGAAGGGGAGCGGCTGCTTGCGTTCGGCCGCGAACAGCCCCTCGGCCGCGAGTTTTTCGGCGAGCTTGCGCAGTTGCTCGAGCAAGTTGCCCAGGCCCGCGTGGCGCATATTCATCACCTGTAGTGAGAGCGTGCCGCCCTTGACCCAAAAATCGATCTTGCCGAACACGACCACGCGGTCACCCTGCTGGAACTGTTCGGTGAGTTTGGCGAGCGTTGAGCGCCACACCACCAGCGACAGCGACACATCCTCATTGAGGTCGCGCAGCTTGGCATAGGCGTGGCCGCCGCGGATCTGGTAGCTCGTGAGCTCACCCTCAACCCACACCGTGCCGAGCTTGTCGAGCCAGCCCTTGATGCCCTCCGATACTTCGCGCACCTGCATTGGCTGCTCGGCCGTGGGCTGGATCGTCACCGTGGTTCTCCGTTCTGTTTGTGAGGGGATGCGGGTCAGCTGCTGGCGGACATCCGACAGAAAGTCGGTGGGTCACCGTACACTGGGGGGCGTGAGTGAATCGGTTATTGCCCTGCCCACGCCGCGCATCCCGCGGCCCGCTGTCGTGCTCGAAGACCGGCCGGTTGCCGGATCGAAGCGGGTATTGCTTGCCGCACCACGAGGATACTGTGCCGGTGTTGACCGCGCGGTGGTGGCTGTGGAAAAAGCGCTCGAGGTGTACGGCCCGCCGGTGTATGTGCGCAAGCAGATCGTGCACAACCGTCACGTTGTGTCGGAGCTTGAAAAGCGCGGTGCGATTTTTGTGGATGAGGTTGATGAGGTGCCCGAGGGTGCCAATCTCGTGTTCTCGGCACACGGTGTGTCACCGATGGTGAAATCAGCGGCGGCCGAACGTGCACTCAACACCATCGACGCCACCTGTCCGCTCGTGACCAAAGTGCACCGTGAAGCAACCCGGTTTGCGAAACATAATCGAGAGATTTTGCTGATCGGGCACGACGGGCACGAAGAGGTCGAGGGCACGGCCGGTCACGGTGGCGACAGGGTCACCGTGGTGAACAATGTTGCCGAAGCCAAAACCGTCACCGTTGAAAATCCCGATAATGTCGTGTGGCTGTCGCAGACCACGCTCTCGGTAGATGAGACCTACGAGATCGTCGGCGTGCTCCGCGAACGTTTCCCCGAGCTGCAAGACCCGCCGAGCGACGATATTTGCTACGCCACGCAGAACCGCCAGGTGGCGATCAAAAAGGTGGCTGCCGAATCCGATCTGGTGATTGTGGTGGGTTCAGCCAACTCATCCAACTCGGTTCGCCTCGTGGAGGTCGCATTGCAGCACGGTGCCCGTGCCGCCTACCGCATCGACTACGCGAACGAAATTAAACAGGAGTGGCTGGATGATGTGGTCACGGTTGGGGTGACCTCGGGTGCATCCGTACCGGAGGTGCTCGTGCAAGAAGTGGTTGCGGCGCTCAGCACCGCCGGCTATCACGATGTTGCCGAGGTAGAAACCGCCACCGAAGACCTCATGTTTTCGCTGCCCAAAGAACTGCGCGCCCAGCTGGGTGGCGAGCAGCAGCGCGGCGGACACGGCCAGGGTGTGCGCGACAAAAACTAGTTTGTCGCTCTGCTTCGCTGCTCGCCTCTGTAGCTCGCTTACCCAAATTAGGGTGCGGTGGTGGCCGCCGGTGGGAATCCCTGCTGCACCATCGCGTCAATGAGACCGGGATGCGCGATCACGGCCGCCGCCATCAGCAGCGAACTAATAATCCAGGCCAGGAGCGCGCCCATCAGCGCAAACCAGGCGGTGAACTTCTTAGCGCGCCAGCGTCGCACCGAAAAATACAGCCAGATGGCGTAGTTGAGCGGATGCAGGATGATACCCGCCCACTCAATTGCGGCCAGACCCTCGGGGCGCACATAGTCGCCGAGCCCGTACTGCTCATAAAAATGAGCAATGGTCATCACCAGCACCCGCTCGGTGCTCGCGAGCATCATATTGATGGTCGCAAAAACACCGATGGCGAATAGCGTGATGCCATAGAGCCGGTCGACTCGCAGCAGCTGCTCGCGTCGACCGCGAACGGGCGAGGGGCCCGAGCCATTTGGCTGAGACCCCTCACCGTGGTTGCTAGGGTTTGTCATTAGACAGTCAGCGAGTTGCCGTACGAACCGAGCTGCTGAGTGGCCTCAACCACACGAGCAGCCATCGCCGACTCTGCCTTCTTGCCCCACGAACGCGGGTCATACACCTTCTTGTTGCCGACCTCGCCATCGATCTTCAGGAAGCCGTCATAGTTTTTGAGCACCGAGTCGGCCACCGAACGCGAGTAGGCGTACTGCGTGTCGGTGTCGATGTTCATCTTCACCACACCGTTCGCAACCGCAGTGGCGATCTCCTCGGCGCTCGAGCCCGAACCACCGTGGAACACGAGGTCGAGCGGCTTCGGGCCGGTGCCGTACTTCTCTTGCAGACCAGCCTGAATTTCGGCAAGCAGCTCGGGGCGCAGCTTCACATTGCCGGGCTTGTAAACACCGTGCACATTACCGAAGGTGAGAGCAGTCATGTACCGGCCCTGCTCGCCGAGGCCGAGCGCCTCAACGGTGGCGATAGCATCCTCGAGATCGGTGTAGAGCTTTTCGTTGATCTCGGCAGCCACACCGTCTTCCTCGCCACCCACAACACCGATCTCAACCTCGAGGATCTGACCGTTGTTTTTCAGGCGGGGGAGCAGCTGCTTGGCAATTTCGAGGTTCTCCTCGAGCGGCACTGCCGAACCATCCCACATGTGCGACTGGAAAATCGGCTCGCCGCCGCGCTTCACGGTCTCTTCGCTGGCCGCAATCAGCGGCAGCACAAAGTCGTCAAGGGCGTTTTTGGGGCAGTGGTCGGTGTGCAGCGCGACAGTGATCGGGTAGTTCTTCGCCACCTCGTGTGCGAATGCGGCCATGGCGAGCGCACCGGATGCGCGCGCGGTGCGGGTCTGGCCGGCAAAGTAGTCAGCGCCACCGGTGGTCACCTGGATGATGCCGTCAGAGCCAGCCTCAGTGAGGCCCTGCAGCACCGAATTAATGGTCTGCGAGCTCGACACGTTAATTGCCGGGAATGCGTAGCCGCGCTCCTTGGCACGGTTGAGCATTTCGGCGTACTGGTCGGGGGTTGCGATTGGCATTGCGACTCCTTGCAAATAGCTGATGCGTGTGCGCGGTGCGAGACCTTCGCCCCAGGCAGTCTATCTACCGCTGTTCACGGAAAACCGAATCCTGCGCACTAGGCTGGAAGTACGAGTTTTGCACGACGAAAAAGGGGCAAAAAGTGACCGAACAAATTGGCACCACTGATCACGGGGCCGAGCTGATTTCTCACCCCGACCGCAACCTGGCAATGGAGCTGGTGCGCGCGACCGAAGCCGCCGCTATCCGGGCCGTGCCATGGATCGGTCGCGGGAACAAAAACGCTGCCGACGGGGCCGCCGTAGACGCCATGCGGAAGTTTCTCGCAACCGTCGACTTCCAGGGTGAGGTCGTGATCGGTGAGGGAGAAAAAGACGAGGCGCCGATGCTGTTCAACGGCGAGATCGTCGGTAACGGCACCGGCCCGCTGTGCGATATCGCCGTTGACCCGATCGACGGCACCAGCCTGACCGCGGCCGGCCGGCCGAACGCGCTCTCGGTTATCGCCGTCGCCGACCGCGGCTCGATGTATAACCCGAAGGACGTTTTCTACATGGACAAAATCGTGACCGGAAGCGCCGGCCACGGTGTTATCGACCTCGAACGTCCCATCGGCGACAACATTCGCGCGCTCGCCAAAGCACTCGACAAAGACCTCGTCGACATGAAGATCGCAGTGCTCGACCGGCCCCGCCACGAACAGCTCATCGCCGAAATCCGCGAGGCCGGCGCCGGCACCGAACTCATGCTCGACGGTGACGTTGCCGGCGGTATCGTCGCCGCGCTCGGAACCGGTCGCATCGACATGTGCGTCGGAATCGGCGGCACCCCCGAAGGCGTGATCACCGCCTGCGCAGTCAAGGCACTCGGCGGGGTTATGCAGGGGCGTTTGCACCCGCGCAACGAAGAAGAGCACCAAAAGGCAATCGATGCCGGCCACGATCTCAGCCGCGTCCTCACCCAGGACGACCTCGTCACCACCGACAACACGTTTTTCGTGTGCACCGGTGTTACCGACGGGATGCTCGTGAAGGGCGTCGACCGCGAACGCAACGCCATCACCACCGACTCGGTGGTGCTGCGCTCACACTCGGGAACCTTCCGTCGCGTGACCGCAACGCACCGCGTCGACAAGTGGTTGAACGACGACTAATAACAGTTGACACCACCATCGCGAGCGGGCCGCCTACCAACACCTTCAGGTAGGCGGCCCACCCGCATCCGGACTGAAAATCTCGCGTGCGTTACCGGCGCATACACGACCACGGGGATGCAATCAGGAACGCACGCTGAGCAGCAGCTCAATACGCGCATCCAAATACTCCGGCAGCGGTTGTGCCGATGCTGCCGGCGCCGAAGCCGACCAAATCACCATCGGCATCCCGTCGCGAACCAACACCGGCGCGCTCGTATCCGTGAGCTCGGAAGCGATAATCGGCACCGCATCCCAGTGCACCGTCTCACCCTCACGAAACCCACCACGAATCGCCGCGTGCCGAAGCTGATCCCGTTCACGAGCCGACTCGGACGGATAGTTAATATGCGGTTTCGGAACGTGCGCGCGCAGCGTGTGCGTCGCCGCGAACAGCTCACCAGTCACCGACACGAGCAGCCGGCCAACAACCCATGCGCTGCCAACCCGCTCAATTCGTGGTGGTCGGGTGCCAAATAACCGGCGGCGCGCAGGCACAAAGCGGCCCAGCGCATCCGGTGAAACCCCGGCTGCGGTAAGCCGACCCGCCGCATCCGCAGCGGCCCGCGCCACAACCGCAGCCGTATCGCAAACCATCGCTACTCGCCGTAAAGCTCGCGCATCTCGTCGGCAAAATGTTCGAGCACCACGCGACGAATCAGCTTCGTCGAAGCCGAAACCTCACCGCGCCGCTCATCAAACTCGCGGTGCACAATCACAAACTTGCGGATCGACTCGGCCCGCGAAACTTTCTCGTTCGCCAGCTCAATAGCGCGCTCAATGGATGCCCGCACTGCCGGGTTCTGACTCGCCTCGGCAATTGACAGCGAGCTGTCCTCACCGTGGTTGCGCAGCCAGCTGGCGAGCATCTGCTTATCGAGCGCCACCAGCGCACCAATAAACGGCTTCCCCTCGCCAACAACCATGACCTCACCGATCAGCGGATGCGAACGCAGCGCGCCCTCCAACACTGCCGGCTGCACATTTTTACCGCCCGCGGTGACGATGATCTCCTTGCTGCGACCCGAAATTTTCAGATAGCCATCGTCATCAATCGAGCCCAAATCACCCGTGCGATACCAGCCATCCTCGGTGAACGCGGCCGCGGTTGCCTCGGGGTTGTTTCGGTAGCCCCGGAACACCCCCGTGCCCTTGACCTGCACCTCACCGTCGGCCGAAATTCGCAGGCTCGTGCCGGGGTAGGGAGCACCAACCGTGCCGATCTTGATATTGCCGGGACGGTTCACCGAAGCCGGCGCGGTCGTCTCGGTCGCACCGTATCCCTCCATCACCGTGACGCCAATGCCGCGGAAAAAATGACCGTGACGGGTTGCCAGCGCGGCACCACCCGAAATGGCCACCTCCAGGGCGCCACCCATCACCGCACGCAGCTGACCAAACACCAGCCGGTCGGCCACCCGCAGCCGCCAGCGCTGCTTCAGCGACGGCCCAGCCGCGGTGTCGAGTGCCATCGAATACGTCTGCGCCACTCGCGCGGCCCAGCGGAAAATCCGCAGCTTCAAACCTGAGCCCGCACGCGCATCCGCCGCGTTGTACACCTTTTCGAACACCCGCGGCACCGCAATCAGCCACGTGGGCTTGAACTCCTGCAGGTCTTCCACCAGCCGCGAAGTTGACGGGGCATAGCCCATAACCGAACCCGAATGCACGCAGAGCATCTGCGCGAACCGGCCATACGAGTGCGAAGGCGGCAAAAACAGCAGCGTGCGCTTTTGCACACCGTTTTCATCCGGGGTAACCACATGGCCCAAACCGGGGTCGGCCACACCGTGATAGCAATGGGCGAGCAGATTACCGTGCGTCAGCTCAGCGCCCTTGGGTCGGCCGGTCGTGCCGGAGGTGTAACAGACCGTAGCCACCGTGTCATAGCGAACCGATGCCGAAAGCTCGGCGAGCTGCGCATCCGAAATATTTGCCGACCGACCAGCCTCGCGCAACTGCTCGAGCGCACCATCTGCATCCGACTCAGCATCGATCACAAAAACTTTTTCGAGGCAGGTGGAATCCAAAAGCGGCTCGACCAGTTGCGCCTGCTCGGCACTCTCAACGAACAAGAACCGCACCTGCGAGTCGCTCACCATCCACTCCACCTGGGTGCGCGATGAGGTGTGGTAGACGGGAACCACCAGCCCGGCGACTTTCAACGTGGCGAAGTCGAGCACCGTCCACTCGTAGCGAGTTGGAGCCATGATGCCCACCGCATCACCGGGCTTGACACCCAGTGCCGCAAGTCCCTTCGCAACCGCATCCACAGTCGCCACGAATTCGTCAACGGTTACCGGCACGAACGCGGTGCCATCGCGGCGCTCAGCGAGAATAGAGTCGCCGCCGCGATCAGCACGGTCCTGCAACATGGTGAGCAGCGAGTGCTGTTCAGACAGTTCGGCCAGGCCCTGGGTGTGGGTCGTCGTTAGGGACATATTTCGTAAGTGCTCCGATAAAGATGGCAAAAACCGGCCGAAAATTGTGGCCAAAGGTTGATAATACGGGCAGCCGAGGCGAATCCCATGCACGAAAACCACAAAGTTCGCCAATCTTTCTGCCGGAGGCAAGGTTCGCCGGGTAGTGTCATGCGCTTTTGGCAACTTGCAGCGCAACCGGTAGTTTTAGTGCTCAAATCACGCCAGCAACGAGCGTGAACGTCACACATGAGGAAGCAATGACAACCTCCATATCTCGGGATGCGCAATACGCGTCATCGCGTACCGACCGGCTTGACCGGCTCACATTCAACCGCGCCCACGGCAAACTGCTGGTCGGCTCAGGACTCGGATGGGCACTCGACGCCATGGACGTCGGGCTGCTGTCATTCGTGATCGCCGCGCTAGTTCAGCAGGGATTTGCCACCGGTGAGCAGGCAAGCTGGCTCGCATCCATCGGCTTTGCCGGTATGGCCATCGGTGCGACGCTCGGCGGTCGTCTAGCCGACCGGTTCGGTCGCCGGCAGACATTTGCGCTCACCCTCGTGGTGTTCGGTATCGCAACCGGCGCCTCGGCCCTGGCTCCGTCGATCACCGCGCTCATGGTGCTGCGCTTTTTCATCGGTCTCGGGCTGGGCGCCGAACTGCCCGTGGCTTCGACGCTCGTCTCGGAATTTTCGCCCACCAAAATTCGCGGCCGGATGGTCGTGTGGCTCGAAGCGTTTTGGGCACTGGGCTGGATTCTCGCGGCGCTTGTCGGCACCTATGTGGTTCCTACGAGTGAGGACGGCTGGCGCTGGGCGCTCGCCATCGGCATGCTGCCCGCCGCCTACGCGGTCGTGGTTCGCTGGGGGCTGCCAGAGTCGGTGCGCTTCCTTGAATCGCGCGGACGCCTTGATGAGGCCGAAGCGGCGGTGCGTAATTTTGAGCGATACGCAGGCACAACACCCGCAGCCGAACTCATCGCGCAGGCCGACCGTGAACGTGACCAGCGCCTGGCGGCCGAGGCAGCTGCGGAAGCGCGCGAGCACGGCGAATCGATTTGGGCGCCGCAGCTGCGTCGCCGCACCATCGCGCTGTGGACGATCTGGTTCTGCATTAATTTCAGCTACTACGGGGCCTTTTTGTGGATCCCGAACCTGCTGGTTGAAGCGGGCTTTGCGCTGGCGAAGTCATTTGAATTTACGCTCATCATTACGCTGGCACAGCTGCCTGGATACGCGGTGGCTGCCTGGCTGATCGAGGTGTGGGGGCGCCGCGCGACACTGGCGACGTTCCTTGCCGGATCGATGGTTTCGGCCGCATTTTTTGGGTTCGCCAACACCGAGGCACAGATCATCATCTCGGGATGTCTGCTGTCGTTCTTCAACCTGGGTGCGTGGGGCGCGCTCTATGCGATCGGGCCGGAGCTGTACCCGACAACCATTCGTGGTACCGGCACCGGTGCTGCAGCCGGGTTTGGGCGCATCGCCTCGATTCTTGCGCCGATTGTGGCGCTCAGCCTCACCAAGTCGGGCGGTGTGGTACTGACTTTCACCGTGTTCGCGATTGCATTCGGCATCGCCGCGTTCGCCGCGTTCCTGCTGCCGGAGCAGCGGGGTAAAGAGCTCGCCGACTAGCTTCCGCTTATTTCGACGGGTGTGGGGGAGTGCTGTAGCGCACCCCACACCCGTCGTTGCGTTGCGCCGGTGCCGCTGCAGCCTCACCAACTTTGGTCAAATGCTGGCCGATATGCAGATATATGCGTATCGACACGCATGTGACCAAAGTTGGTGCGGGGTGCACTTGTGCAGGGCGTGCGGGATGTGGTCGCTGCCTCGCGGGGTGGGTGCGCTGGCTCGCGGGTCTCGGTGGGCGGATCGTGGCGCGAGGATTCCCGCTCGAATCCGACACAACGCGTGGCTTCGCAGCGGGGCCAATACCCGAACACCAACTTTGGTCAGATAGCTGTCGCTATGCAGATATATGCGTATCGACACGCATGTGGCCAAAGTTGGTGCGGGCAAGGGGAGTAGGGCCGGGCACGGGGAGCGTGAGCGAGGGTGGTTGAGTGATCCGGCTGTTGTTGGTATGACGCTGAGATCACGGCGCGGCGTAGGCTGGATGCATGTCAGACACCCAGCCCACGCGCCGCGCCTTCGTCCGCACCGTCACTGCCGCCGGCGGTGGCGCCGCACTGACCGCCTTCCTTGCCGCATGCTCGTCCGGCACCGGCGGGGCAGCCGCCGAGACGCCCGCACCCTTTGAACTGCCCACTTCGGAGGTGCCGGTGGGCGGTGGCGTGGTGCTCAACGAGCACAGTGCTGTGGTGGCGCAGCCAAGCGCCGGTGAATTCCGCGCCTTCGTCGCTATCTGCACCCACAAACAGTGCCCGCTGTCATCGGTTGAGAGCCTCGGCGCCTACTGTGCCTGCCACTCGAGCTACTTCGACATCGCCACCGGCCACCCGGTTGCCGGCCCCGCCCAAGAAGCGCTGCCGGAACTGCCCGTGACGGTTTCTGGCGACACTCTTCGCATCGGCTAGCACCCGCAGCGACACAACATCCTTCCAACCGGCGGCGCAGCGCATCCCACTGTTTGTTTGACGCGCACGGCTAGGATGCGCGTGTGACGACTACGACCCCTAGCCCCACACTTTTGCAACTGGCTGAGCGATACGGGGTGGCCACCTCGTACCACAATTGGCGCGGCGAACACGTCGAGGTGCCAGCTGAGACACTCAAGGCGGTGCTTGCCGCACTCGACATTGATGTCACCGATGAGCACACTCTCACCGAAGCGCTCCGTGCCGCTGACGAGCAGCCCTGGCGCCACGGTGTGCCGCCAACCACGATGGTTCGGCAGGGGAGTGCCGGTGAGGTCGCGATCCACGTTCCCCACGGCGCATCGGTCGACGCGGTCGCGGTGCTCGAAACTGGCGAGTCGGTGCCCCTGCAGCAGGTCGACAATTGGAATGGCCCGGCAAATATCGACGGCCTCGAGGTGGGGGAGGCGAGCTTCCGCATCCCGAACGACCTCCCGCTCGGCTGGCACCGGGTGCGGGCAACTATGGGGCCCGAAGCGGCGGCCCAGGCCGAGATGCTCGGCTATCGACCCGATGAGGATGCGCGGCTGGTCGCCACCGGCGCGCTGATCGTTGTGCCCGAACGCCCCGCAACCCAGCTCGATGAGCCGGTTTGGGGCTTGATGACGCAGATGTACCAGCTGCGCTCGCGGCGGTCGTGGGCGGTTGGCGACCTCGCCGACCTACAGGTGCTCGGGCAGTGGGGCGCCGAGCGGGACGCTGATTTTGTGCTGATCAATCCGGTGCACGCACCGGATCCTGTGACGCCGATTACCCCGTCGCCCTATTTGCCCACCACGCGCCAGTTCATCGACCCGAGCATCCTCAGCGTTGAGGCGGTCATCGATGAGGTGGTTGTTGCGTCCGGCAAATCTTCGCTGGCTGATGTCGTGGATGCATCGACACTGCGGCGCTTGAGCGATCTGACCCGGGATGCTCGACTGGCGAATACCGGCGAGGTGATCGATCGCGATCGTGGCTGGCTCGCGAAGGTTGAAGCGCTGTGGCTGCTGTTCAAGGTGGCGGTGCGGCTCGATCACGAGCGTTGGCGAGCGTTTGGCGATTTTTGTGACGAAGAGGCTGAGCCACTGGTGAATTTCGCCACCTGGTGCGTGCTTGCCGAACAGTTTGGCAGCGATTGGCGCGAGTGGCCCGAGGCACTGCAAACGCCGCATTCACCCGAGGTAGAGGCGTTCCGTCAGCAGCACGCGCTGCGCGTGCAGTTTTACGCCTGGCTGCAGTTTGAGGCTCGCCAGCAGTCGATTGCGACTCAGGATGCGTTGCGTGACGCTGGCATGTCGATTGGTGTGATGCGTGACCTGGCGGTGGGGGTTGCTGGTGCTGGGGCGGATGCGTGGGCGCTCGGGCCGGCGATGGCGCGCGGTGTCACGGTTGGTGCGCCGCCGGATGCGTTCAACCAGCTCGGCCAGAACTGGGGCCAGCCGCCGCTGCGTCCCGATTCGCTGTACCTGCAGGGGTACGAGCCGATGCGTGCGCTTTTGCGTAATGCTTTTGCCGGGGCGGGCGCGCTGCGAATCGACCACATTCTTGGGTTTTTCCGGCTGTGGTGGGTGCCCGCGGGCGCATCCGCTGATGCTGGCACCTATGTTGCCTACGACTATGACGCGATGCTCGGTGTGCTGCTGTTGGAGGCGGGCCGAGCCGGAGCGATCGTGGTGGGCGAGGATCTCGGCGTGGTGTCGGATCTCACTCGTGAACAGATGCGGCAGCGTCACGTTTACGGCACCCAGATCATGTGGTTTGAACGGGATGCGCAGGGCCGGCCGAAAGCGCCGGCAGACTACCGGGCTGAGTGTTTGGCGACGGTCACCACGCATGATTTGCCGCCCACTGCCGGATACCTCGAGCTTGCCCACGTGGCGCTGCGTGACCAGCTGGGGCTCTACACCCGGCCGGTTGCCGAAGAGCGCGCTGAGGAGCAGGCGTGGGTTACGGCGCACATTCACGCGCTGCAGCAGGAAGGCTGGATTGGGGATGCACCGACCACCGAACAGGTGGTGCTGGGGCTGCATCGCCGCCTGGCAAGCGGTGCCTCGCGGATGTTTGGCGTGTCGGTTGCTGACCTTGCCGGCGATCGTCGGGCGATCAATCAGCCGGGTACCGATTCGGAATATCCGAACTGGCGACTGCCGCTATCGGATGCATCCGGTGCAATGGTGAGTTTGGAAGCGCTTGTCGAGTCGAATTTTGCCGATGAGCTGGCACGCGCATCCCAGCGCCGCGAGCCGCAGCAGTAGGCCGATGTGTGCGCTAAGTGAGGTTTCACCGGCAGCACTGGCTTTGACCAATTGCAATGCGGATGTGTACATTTTGTGCCATTTTCGCGTAGTATCGCCGGGGATTCGTTATCGAGTGCCTGCAAGGGAGCGGGTTTTCGGTAACAATATGCACGTCGAGTCGGAGAAACACCCAACTCTCCGATAGCGTGAATCACTACTAACAATTACATCCGAGTCCACACAGACCCTCACCCGGGGTTCTGTCTCACAGTTAGGTCAAGATCCGAGATGGCACTGACAAAGTTCGTCCTGCGACGACTTGTCGGATACATCCTGTTGGCGTTTATTGCGACGTCGCTGACTTTCTTGCTGGCGCAAGCGCTCTTGAACCCGCAGGAAGTCATGTATCCGCCCAACACACAGGGAGGGAAACCGATTCCCCCCGAAGTTATGCAGGCGTACTTTGATGCGCGAAACATCAACCCCGATGTTTCGATCTGGCAGCGCTACCTGAACTGGCTGACCAACCTGTTCACCGCCCCGTGGGAACAAAAACTCGGCGTCACCACTGGTACCGACAAGAAGGCACTGTGGGTGATCCCCGAGATGGGTACTCGTATCTGGATCTCGCTGCGACTCGTGGTGATCGGAACCTTCCTCGGTGTGGTCCTGGGTATCGTGCTCGGCGCCTGGTCGGCCGTGCGTCGCGGTTCGTTTTCTGACAAAACCATCTCGACCATCAGCTTCATCGTGCTGGCCCTGCCCACCCCGGTGATCATTCTGTGCATCCAGGGCTTCAACCTGGCAATGGGCAACGCGATCGGTTTTAAGTTCCCGTCAACGAACCCCGTCGACCCGCTGGCTGCACCCGGAAGCTGGGAGTCAATCAGCTTCCAAATCAAGGCGATGGTGATGCCGACCATCGCGCTCGCGGTGATGGGTATTGCAAGCTACTCGCGCTACATGAAGGTCACCACGCTGGATGTGTTGAGTGCCGACTACCTGCGCACCGCCCGAGCTAAGGGGCTCACCAAGGGGCAGGCGATGCGCCGCCACGGTTTCCGCATGGCGCTGATCCCGATGGGCCAGTACTTTGCCTTTGCGCTCACCGGCGCGTTCGCCGGGTCGTTCTTCGTGGAGCGACTGTTCAACTGGCAGGGTATTGGTTCGTGGGCGGTCACCCAGCTGCAGATCGGTGACATTAATGGCACCACCGGCGTGATGATTTACGGCGCCATTTTGGTGCTGCTCGCGGCAACACTTGCCGACTTCTTCCAGGCCGTCCTCGACCCGCGGATTCGGTGATCACAATGACTCAAGTACCACCAAACCTCCCCGCCGGCAGCGACTCGGAGTCGATGCTCGAAGCTGAGCAGGCAGACCTCGAACAGACCCAGGAAGTAATTGCTGCCGAAACGGGCAAGCCCACGCACGCGGCGAAGCGTTCGGCGCTCGTATGGCGTCGTTTCCGCCGTATGCCCTCAGCGTGGATTGGGATGAGCATCCTGCTGCTGCTCGCTCTGGCCGCCATCTTCATGCCGATGGTGTACCAGTACACCCCGATCGAGTACGACTTCGCCAACCAACTGAAGCCGCCGAGCGCCTATCACTGGTTTGGCACGAACAGCCAGGGACAAGACATCTTCGCCCAGATCATGGTGGGCTTGCGGATCTCGCTGATCATTGGGTTTGCGACAGCCCTGTTTGTGCTGTTCCTCTCGGTGCTGTTCGGCACGCTCGCCGGCTATTTTGGCGGCGTGATCGACAAGGTCGTCGTGACCTTCATCAACTTCCTGCTGATCGTGCCCTCGCTGCTGCTGATGCTGCTGCTGAGCCCGTTCCTGCAGGGCGTGCACTGGATCCTCATGGTGCCGCTGCTCGGTGCATTCTCGTGGATGATCACCGCGCGTGTGCTGCGCGCCCTCACCCAGAGCCTTGTCAACACCGAGTATGTGCAGGCCGCACGCTTCATGGGTGTGCCGCACCACCGCATCATTCGCCGCCACATCATCCCCAACATTTCGTCGTGGATGATCATCGACACCACCCTCGGTGTTGGTGCCGCGGTGCTTGCCGAAACCGGTCTGTCGTTCCTGGGCTTCGGCATCCTCTACCCGAACTTCTCGCTCGGTTCGGTGCTGCAGAACTACAACATCGCCCACCCGCACACGTGGGTCTTCGCGGCAGCAATCCTCGCGCTGCTCGTGATTTCGATCAACATGGTCGGCGAAGCTCTTCGCGACGCGCTCGACCCGACCAGCGGACGGGGGCACTAAACCATGGCAAACACCAACACCGGATCGATCTTCACCAAGGCAAACCCCGTAATCGATCGCACCGATGTGCTGCTTGACGTGCGCAACCTCAGCGTCTCGTTCAAGTCGGAAGCCGGTATCGTGCAGGCGGTTCGCAACCTCAGCTACCAGGTGCACCGCGGCGAATCGCTCGCCATCGTGGGTGAATCGGGCTCGGGTAAATCGGTTTCATCACTCGCGGTGATGGGGCTACTCGCCGAAAACGCGATGGTTGAAGGCGAGATCCTCTTCAAGGGTGAAAACCTCCTCAAACAGAACGACCGGCAGCTGTCGGCGCTGCGCGGCGAACAGATTTCGATGGTGTTCCAGGATCCGCTGTCGGCCCTGACCCCGGTTTACCGCATCGGCGACCAGATCGCCGAGGTGATTCTGGCGCATCACGATGTGTCGAAATCGGCAGCACGCAAACGCGCCGTCGATCTGCTGGATGCGGTGGGCATCCCCAACCCGAAGCTGCGGGCGCAGTCGTTCCCGCACGAGTTCTCGGGCGGTATGCGCCAGCGCGCCATGATCGCTATGGCGATCGCTAACGAACCCGATCTCATCATTGCCGACGAGCCCACCACCGCACTCGATGTGACCATTCAGGCGCAGGTGATGGAACTGCTCAAGATGGCGCAAGACATCACCGGTGCCGCAACCGTGCTCATCACCCACGACCTCGGTGTGGTGAGCGGTTTCGCCGATCGCGTGATGGTGATGTACGCAGGTAAGGCCGTCGAGTTTGGTGACGTGCACTCGCTGTATGAGTCGCCCCGGATGCCGTACACGGCGGGACTGCTCGCATCCATCCCACGCGCCGACCGGCTCGTGCACGAACCGCTCACGCCGATCGAAGGATCGCCGCCGTCGCTTGTGAACCTGCCCACCGGCTGCCCGTTCGCGGCACGCTGCCCAATCGCCACCGATCTGTGCCGCACCGAAGAACCGCAGCTCACCGGCACTGACAAGCCGGGCATCCTGGCCGCCTGCCACCACAGCGACCAGCTTGTTGGCGGCGAAGAAATTTTTAAGCGCCCCGAAGCCCCCGAACAGACACTCACCGCACCCCGTGAAGAGCGCGCCTCGGTGCTCGAGCTCGACAGCGTTGAGCGGGTGTTCCCGATCACCAAGGGTGCGCTCGTAAAGCGCAAACTGGGCGAGGTGCACGCGGTCGACCAGGCCAGTTTCGATATTCGCGAGGGCGAGACGCTTGCGCTGGTGGGTGAGTCGGGATCTGGCAAGACCACGACCATCCTCGAAGTGATGCAGCTCAAGGCACCGCAGGCTGGCACCATCAAAATTGACGGCCGGGATGTGAGCGAACTCAACCGGCGCGAGCGGCTGGCGCTGCGCAGCGATATGGGCATCGTGTTCCAAGACCCGATGGCCTCGCTCGACCCGCGTATGCCCATCGGTGACATTTTGCGCGAACCGATGGAAGTGCAGAACTACACGACCGAGCAAATGGAAGAGCGGGTCGACTGGCTGCTGCGCACCGTCGGGCTGCTGCCCGAGCACGCCGACCGATACCCGCAGGAATTCTCGGGCGGTCAGCGTCAGCGCATCGGTATCGCCCGCGCACTCGCCTGTGAACCGCGCTTCATCGTGCTCGACGAGCCGGTGTCAGCGCTTGACGTGTCGATCCAGGCGGGCGTGATCAACCTGCTCGACGAACTCAAGCACCGACTGGGGCTCAGCTACCTGTTCGTGTCACACGATCTGTCGGTGGTGGCGCACATCGCCGACCGGGTTGCCGTGATGTATCTCGGCCGCATCGTCGAACTCGGTTCGACCGACGAGATCTTCAGCGAAGGAATCAACCACCCGTACACGCGGGCGCTGCTGTCGGCGGTGCCGATTCCCGACCCGGTAATCGAGCGCAAACGTGAGCGCATCGTGCTGGAAGGCGATCTGCCTTCGCCCACCGAACGCCCCACCGGGTGCCGTTTTGTGAGCCGCTGCTACATCTACCAGCACCTGCTTAACGAAGAACAGCGCCAGCGCTGTAGCGATGAAATTCCCGAGCTCGACCAGCTCGGTGACCGCGACCACGCCATCGCCTGTTTTTACCCAGAGCAAACTGACACGTATATTCCCCCTAAGCGAAAACTGAATATCGATTCCACCTCACAAGGAGAAACCGAATGAAGAAGCGAATTTTGACCGGTGTCGCTGCTGCAGCGGCACTGGCACTCGCACTGACCGGTTGTGCACGGGCCGATGAAGACCCGAACAACACTCAGGCCGGCGGCGACCACATTGCAGCCGACCAGAACGAGATGAACGCTCAGCCCGAGGAGAACCTCGGTGAGGGCGGCACGCTCCGGCTGTACAACAACGCCTTCCCGGCGAACTTCAACACCTCGACCGCTGACGGTAACGAGAAGAACACCAAAGACATCATGGACGCCGTGTACCCCAACCTGTACAAGTACACCGCTGACGGTCAGGTGATCCCGAACGAGCTCTACGCCAAGCGCATCGAGCAGACCAACGAGTCGCCCCAGACCATCGAAATCGAGCTGGTCGAGGGCAACAAGTGGTCGGACGGCACCCCCATCGACTGGAAGTCGATCAAGAACACCTTCGACGCCATGGTCAACGAAGAGTTCAACGTCGCTTCGCGTGAAGGTTTCGACCGCGTCGAAAAGGTTGAGAAGGGTGACAACGACTACACCGCAGTCGTGACCTTCAAGGAAGGCGAAGTCTACGCCGACTGGATCGGCCTGGCTGGAGTCATGCCCGACCAGCTCGTCGCCTCGGCAAAGGAGTTCAACGAGGGCTGGGTGAACGGCCCCAAGGTGACCGCCGGCCCCTACACGATCGACAAGATCGACTCGGCCAACAAGTCGGTTACCCTCAAGCCCGACGAGAACTGGACCGGCGAGCGCAAGGCCAAGCTTGACCGCATCTCGTTCCAGACCATTGAAGACCCGGCTGCTGCCGCTACCTCGTTCAACGGTGGCCAGCTTGACGTGATCGACGCCTCGAACCTCGCGATCTACTCGGTTGTCGAACCCGAGACCGGTGAAGGCACCGACTTCGAAATCCGCAAGGCCGCTGGCCCGAGCTGGACCCACTTCACCCTGAACGGTAAGGAGGGGTACATCCTCGAAGACCAGAACCTGCGTCAGGCATTCGCCTACGCCATCGACCGTAAGTCGATCTTCCAGGCTGTGAACGGCACCCTGCCCTACCCGAGCGGCATGGCTGACGACCTGCTCGGCAACCACATGCTCGTGCAGAACCAGGGCGGCTACGAGAACTACGCCGGCGAGTACGGCACCGCAAACGTCGAGAAGGCCAAGGAGCTCATCGAGAAGTCGGGCTGGACCATGGGTAACGACGGTTACTACCAGAAGGACGGCAAGACCCTCGAGATTCGCTACGTCTACAACGCTGGTTCGACCACTAACGGCACCATCGCCCCGATCGCTACCGAGAACCTCAAGGCAGCCGGTATCAAGCTGAAGGTCGAGCAGGTTCCGCCGACCGACCTGTTCTCGAAGTACGTCATCCCCGGTGACTACGACATGACCCTGTTCGGCTGGAACGGTAACCCGTTCGTGACCTCGAGCGTGTCGATCTGGCGCACCGACGGTGAGCAGAACTTCTCGAGCGTCGGTACCGAAGAGATCGATGGTCTGCTCGACGAACTGCAGCGTACCACCGACCTCGACAAGCAGACCGAACTGCTCAACCAGATCGACGAGAAGCTGTGGCCGGTCATGGGCAACCTGCCCCTGTACCAGTCGTACGACTTCATCGTGACCCCGAAGGACCTCGCTAACTACGGCGCTCCCGGTTTCGAGAGCGTTGACTGGACCCTCGTTGGTTACGTGAAAGACTCGCCGAAGCTTAAGGGCTAGGCTGACTGTCTAACCTCCGGGGCTGGTGGCGCGCGTATTGCGCCACCAGCCCCGGTTCGTTTCCGAGGTCCGTTGCGTAGTCGCTGGGTTGTCGCTGCGCGGACGCCCCGGCCCGCGGGCGAGCTGGTGCCACGGCCCCGCGCTCCAGTGCCTCGCCCCAGGTACCGTATCCCGGTGCCGAGCCGCGGCTGCCGCATCCCAAGCGTCGTATTCCGACCGCATCCTTCACCGGGCCGCCGCCCGCCCAAACCGCCCCGCCTCACCAACTTTGGCCACATAGCGGTTGATGCGGGGATATCTGCATAACGACAGCTCAATGACCAAAGTTGGTGCGAGGGTGAGCAAGGCTGCTTCGGCTCGGACGGCTCCGCCTCCGGAAACCGGCAGAAACGAAGGCGCCGAAAACCTCTACGAGGCATGCGCGGGCGAAATCGCTGCCGGTATTCGGCCTAGGATGCATGCATGGTCTCCACTCGCAGCGCCGCACGCACGCGCCTTCACTGGGAGATCTGGATCGTGTTGGCGCTGGCAATCCTGCCATCGTCTGTCTCCGCCATAGTTGCACTGCTGGAGACATCATTGCAGCACGCGACGCTTGGTGATGGCGTCCAGCAAATTAACCCCACAACCAGCACTTTTCCGATTGTCGATCTGCTACGTCGCCTCAATTGGATCGCCGCATCGCTCGCCCCGGTCGCGCTCGCCATCTGGCTGCTGTGGACCCGGCACGAATCGGGCTTCCACCGCCTGGGAATCGATTGGCGGGGCCCTCAGCAGCTGGGGCGCGATTGCATCCGCGGCGCTGCACTCGCCGCAATCATCGGCATCCCCGGGCTCGCGCTCTACGCGGTTTCACGGCTCGTGGCCATGACTCCTCAGGTAGTGACATCTGACGCCAGCCTCACGGCCACGCAGATCACACTGCTCGTGATAGCAGCGCTGAGAGCCGCCCTGCTCGAAGAGATCGTCGTTGTCGGCTACCTCACTGTGCGGTTGCAGGCGCTCGGCTGGTCAATGTGGAAGATCATCGCGGTATCCGCACTTCTGCGTGGGTCGTACCACCTCTATCAGGGGGCCGGAATGGCACTCGGCAACGTCGCGATGGGAGTGCTGTTCGCGTGGTTGTTTTTGCGCGGTTCGCGACGCGATACGTTCGCGAAACGACAGCGCTTAGCGCCCCTGATCATTGCGCATTTCACGCTCGACTGTGTTGCATTCCTGGGATACCCGATCGCAGTGGCGTTTTGGCCAAATCTTTTTTAGGCGGTGAGCTCGACGGGTCTTCGCAGGTGCCAGCGGTGCCTGACAAATGTCAGTATTCGCTCGAGTGTGTCGGGCCATTCATGCACAACATGCCGATAGGTGAGCCGCATCACGACGTATCCGCGGGAGACGGCGACTTGGTCGACATCACGGTCGTTGTGGAAGGCCTCGGGCCGGTCATGATGCTCACGGCCGTCGGTCTCGATCAGTAGTGACCGGCCGATTTTCATGTCGTAGCGGCGGGCTCCGCGAACGGGCCACTGTGTGGTCAGCTTGATGCGAAGCGCTCGCAATCGGGCGCGCAGTAGCGACTCGAGTCCCGAATCGGATGCGACATCGCTGTATTGCAGCACCCGTCGCCCCTTGCGGCCAGATTGTTCGCAAATCTCTACGAAGGTTTCGTAGTCGAGTAGCTGTTCACGAATGAGGCTGTCTCCAATAGCCACGAGCTCGTCAATTGGTTGACATTCGAAGCAGGCCAGAAATGCAGCAGCCACGTTGTCGACGACCACCTGGGTTGCGTTTGCGAGTCGTGGCTCACGGTGTACGCACACATTTTTCGTGCGGCGGATGCGGTGCTTGCGGTCGACTCGCACGTGTAATCGTCGGTCGTGTGCGCGCCAGGCGCCTCGGGGCTGCAGCGCTGAGGGGCCGGTGAGCGAGCCACCGGACACGCGGGCTCGGGAGATGTCTGGATGCACATCTGAAACTGCATACCAGCCATACGCGGGGCGAATCAGCGTGCCGTTCGTAACGAGGCGCTTGAGTCCGTGCGGTGAGAGCCCGGCGCGCAGCAACCATTTGCGGCGTGCTGCACCGCCACAGCGCCGCAGCAAATCAGTTGCCTCAGGCGGTAGCCATTCGTCTCGAAACATGGGAGTAGTGAACCCGAATTGCTGGCTCGATGCGGGTGGAGCCGAGGATTCTGTGGATAAGTGACTTTCACAGGCGGAGCGGTCGCTGTATGCGTGGAATCGGATGGCTGCTGCTGTGCGCTGGCTCTAGCTGTGCGTCAGCTGCTGTTGTGCGCCTGTGGTCGCGGGCTGGCCGCGCCACACCAACTTTGGCCACACTGCTGCAGTTATGCGGATATCTGCACAGCAGCACGTATGTGGCCAAAGTTGGTGGAGGACCGGAGGGGAGGGAGAGTT
>NZ_CAJGWQ010000013.1 GCF_904842695.1 Gulosibacter hominis
TCCCGGCCCCGCGTCCCGGCTTGCCCCGCCTTCCCGACCGGCCCCGCCTTCCCGACCGGCCTCGCCTTCCCTCAGAAAATTGTTTCCTGACATCGGTTCGCTGCTGAGAATTGTTTCCTGGCTGCAAAACAGCGTTTTTGGGTGCCAGAACCCCCGAAAAACAGCAAATTGCAGCCAATTTTCTGATTTCAGGAAACAAAAATCCGCACACCAGGATGCAGGATGCTACAGGCAGCAGAGCACAGAACGCGGATGCGAGGCCGCAGCCCCGCATCCGCTCCCTATTAATTACTCGACGTCGTCCAGGTTGATCACCATGGTCTTGGGCATCTTCGAGAACCCGCGGCTGATAAAAGCCAGGTAAACAATGCCGATGAGCACCCAACCAAGGCCCACCGCGAGCGCGGTCCAGTGCAGCGAGAACCACAGCCACACGCACAGCGCCAGACCGATGCCCGGCAGCAGCCCGTAGCGCAGCAGTTCGAGCGGCTCACGCTTGCGCTGGTCGATGATGAAGTATTTGATCACCGCAAGGTTCACCATCGAGAACGCCGCGAGCGCACCAAAACTAATGATTGAGACGACGACATCCAGCGGCAGCACGAGTGCCAGCAGCGAGATCGCGGCAATCACGAGGATCGCGTTGCGCGGTGTCTTGAACCGCGGGCTCAGCACGCCAAACACCCGCTTGGGCAGCAGCTCATCGCGCCCCATCGAGTAGAGCACGCGCGCGGTGGCAGCCTGCGAGGTGAGCGCGCTCGCGGTGCAGCCGACCAGATAGGCAGTGAGGAAGAAAGCCTCAAAGAAGGCGCCGCCGAGGTGGCTGATGAGTTCGAGGGATGCGGTGTCGAGCGACGTATAAGTGCTGAAGTCGGGCCACACTCGCTGACCGGCCCAGCTGATAATCATGAACAGCGTGCCGCCCACAAGCACGGTGAGTACCACCGCGCGCGGCACGGTGCGGCGCGGGTCTTTCGCTTCTTCAGCCATCGCCGAAACTGCATCAAAGCCGAGGAACGACAGCGCCAAAATTGAGGCGCCGGCCATCAGCCCGCCCAGGCTGGCGCTTTCCGACCAGAACGGGTCGGTGACGGCCACCTCCGGCTGCATCTTGCCGAACGCCGCCACCAGGAAGGCGACGACAAAAACGAGCTGGAACACCACCAGGAATGCGTTGGCGTTTTTCACCACCGAAATGCCGAAAAGGTTGAGTGCGGTGACGATGATGATTGCCGCCAGAATCACAATCCAGGCCGGGATGGCCGGGAACTGCGCGTTGATATAGAGCCCGAGCAGCATGTAGTTGATCATCGGCAGTAGCGCGTAGTCGATCATCAGCGCCCAACCGGTGGTGAAACCGACGCCGGGGCCGAAGGCCTTTTTGGCGTAGGCGTAGGCGCTACCGGCGGTGGGTTCGGCACGCACGATACTCGCGTAGCTGAGCGCCGTGAACAGCATTGCGATGGTGGTGATGACATAGGCACCGGCGAGGTGCCCGCCGGTCACATCGGTAACGATGCCGTAGGTGCTGAACACCGTGAGCGGCACCATGTAGGCGAGCCCGAAAAACAGCAGCGAGGGCACTCCCAGCACGCGCTGCAGTCGGGGCGAGGCAATTCCTTGAGGGGTTGGCATTGTGATTTTCCGTTCGTGTAAAGCGATCAGCGCTGATCGTTGAATACGAGTGATCCGTCGATGGCGGTTGCCACGATGGCAACATCGGCCAGCTCGGATGCGGGGGTTTCGAGTGGGTTGCAAGCCCAAACAGTAAAGTCGGCCGGTTCACCAACGCGCAGCGCGGCACCGCTTCGCCCCACCGATGCGGGTACTGATTCGGTGTAGCCCGTCAATGCTTCGCTGGCGGTGAGTGCCTGTTCGGGGTGGATGGGCGGGGTGTTGCGGTCGTGCGGGTGACGCAGCTGAGCATCGGCGATGATCGTGCGCGGGTCGAACGGCGCCACCGGCCAGTCACTCGCGAGCGCTTCGGTGATTCCGTGTTCGAGGTAGCTGCGGGTCTTCCAGCCCTGCTTATTGCGGGGCTCACCCAGGCGCTTCGACCAGGTGTCGGTGCCGTCGGCGTGCATGAACAGCGTGCAGTGGTTTGGCTGCACACAGACGCTGATGTCGTGTTCGCCAATAAATTCGATGACCTCATCGGCCACGAGTTCGAGGTGGTCGATGCGGTGGCGAGTGCCGTTATTGGGCAGGCTGGCGATGGTCTCGGCCACAAAACGCACCCCGCGGTCACCGATCGCGTGAGTGATGGTTGGCACGCCGAGTTCGTTGAGGCGACGAAGGTTGCGCGCATACTGTTCGGGGTCGTGCCAGAATCCGCGGGTTCCCTCACCGAACGCGTCCGGTTCTTCGAGCCAGGCCGTGCCGCCGTCGATCGTGCCATCGATGAAAAGCTTCACGCCCTCCACCTCCCAGCGCCGGCCGCGATGCTGTTTCATATCTGCGAGGGCGTCGACCTCTTCCGCCGACATTTCTGGCGTGCACCATGGCGAGATGCGGATGCGTACCGGCAGCTCTCGATCGGCTTCGATGGCTTCGAGCACCGCGAAGGTGTCTGGATTTTGCAGGTCTGGTGTGTAGCCGCCGACGAGTCCGGTGTGTGCCATTTCAGACAGGTTGTTGTAGAGCGTGTCAGCCTGTTCGGCCACCGGGATGCGCGGCACGTGCCGTTGCACGTGGTCGAGGGCGATCCATTCGAGCACGTGCCCGGTGAGACGGGCTGCCCCAGTGAGCTGGCGCTCGTCGGCATCGGGCCGCTCGGTGAAACCTCCCCCGTCGATGAAGGTTGCTGATTCGGTGACCTGGCAGGCGGCGAGTGCGGCGCCCGAAAGTAGTGCCGAGTGGGCATCGAACAGCGTGATGTACACGGGCCGTTCGGCGCCGACCGCGTCGTGGATGAAGTCGTTGGTCACCGGGGCATCGCCCAGCAGGTGCGGTTCAAAGCCGTAACCGAACACCCATTCATCTGCACCGACCCGCTCAGCTTCGGCGCGGAGCGCATCCTTCACTTCCTCGAGGGAGGTGCAATTGGCGAGATTGGCACCGCGCGCGAGCGCAACACCCCAGATGGCGTGGATGTGGCCGTCAATCAGGCCCGGGGTAATGGTGGCGTCACCAAAGTCGACCACCTGAGCGTCGCCGTGCTGTGTGGCGAGCGCTGCCGCATCGCCCACCTCGGCAACTTGGCCGTCGCGCACGAGCATCCCGGTGGCTTCTTGCAACCCGTCGTGCAGCACCGTAGCCGCGCGGTAGATAACCGCCCGATCCGATGTGGTTTCCACTGTGTTTGTCAACGTTGACCTCATTCCGCAGCTTTGCAACCCGTACAGATTTGAAACGTTTCAACATGCTGCCACGTGTCGCTATGCCAGTCAAGGTGACACCTGCTTAGATGGACCCCATGCCGCAATCACGGGTGACGATTCCACAGCTGGCCGCAGAACTCGGCCTGTCTGTGGGCACCGTTTCGAGCGCGTTGAACAATAAACCGTCCGTCGCCGAGGCCACTCGCACGCGCGTCCACGAGGCTGCCGCACGTCTCGGGTATCTCCACAACCGCTCGGCCGCCGCGCTGCGCCGAGGTCGCACCGGCATCCTCAGCCTTCATCTGCCAGCGAACACTTCCGACCTGCAGTTCTATATGAACTTCGCATTCGGATTGAGTTCGGTCGTCGCCCGCGAAGGCTATGACGTCCTGCTCGACCACGAACACTCACGCGCCAACCCGCTCACGCTGGTGGATGCGGCCATCGTTGTCGACTGGAGCAGCGATCTTCGCACGCCCAGCCAGCTTGCCAGGGCGGGCATCCCAATCTTTGCCGTTGACGGCATCCCTTCACCGGATGCGCCGGCAACGAAGGTTATTTCGACGAACTATGCCGCCCTCACGGTCGAAATCGCCGAGCGGGCGATTTCTAAGGGGGCGCACAAAGCCGCGCTACTGTCGTCGAGCTCGCTACCCGGAGTCGCCTGGCAGCGAGACGTACACACGACCCTCGAGGCTGCCTGCACCGCCCACGGCATACCGCTCGCGCACGTTGATCTGGCGATCGGGACCCCCGCCAATGAGGTGGCCGCGGCGATCAAGTCGCTCATCGACCGCGAGCAGCCGGATCTTTTGGTTTCCACCGGCGAGCGCTGGGCCGGTATTGCCAATCTTTATCTGCAGCTTGGTGAGCCCGATTCATCCGTGCCCTGGCTGGTGTCAACCGCCGGCGACCCCATCACCGAGCTCTCGTCACCACACATCACCGCGTTTGATCTCATGCCCTATGAGTACGGCCGGCACTGCGGCGACCTCGTGGTTGCTTTTTTGGACGGCGAGGCCGCTACCGCCGATCGCAACGAGGCGGTTTGGGATGCGCGTATTAATTGGGCTCGGCACTGGAGCCAGCCGCTCGCAATCTGATCCCGCGAGCCGCGAACGCGTGGCGCGCCTCAGCTCAAACCAACTCGTCGAGTCAACAGCGAAGAAATACTCAGCCAACTGTCCGATTTTCACCCGTATTGAGATGCATCTCGCCGCAATCCAACTATTGCCTGAAAAAATACTGATAGTACTCTGGGAGATGTAGGGTCGACGGCCAGCGCCTGCCGCCACAACCACGCTGTTGGGGGAATGATATGCCCAGTTCACAACGTTCAAACATTCCATCTCGAATCATCGCGCTACTCGCCGCGGCACTACTCGCGTTTGGCTGGATGGTCACCACGCCGCTGGGCCAGCAAAGCTCCGCACAGGCATCTGAGCGCACCGAAGTCGAGTGCTTCACCGAGAACAGCCTGATATGTGAAGAATCGATGCTTCGCAATCTGATCGCAAACGCAGGCGCAACCCCCACACGAATCGTTCTCGGCCTTGTGAATGATGGACTCACCCAAACGCTAATCATTCCCTCGGGCAGCGACATTGAACTAGTCAACTATCCGCAAACAAAGGGCGACTTGCTCTACCGCGAAGATGGTTTCACCGGAGTAATGGTGAGCGTTGAAGAAGGTGCGACGCTCACACTCGGCTCCAACTCTGGCGGCGGTGATGTTGAGTTTGGTGGCCGGGGCCAATGGATTCCTGATGCAACCACCCACCTCTTCGATGTGCAAGGAACACTCATCATGGACGCGGGCAGTATCACCGGCGCCCGAAATATGTCTACATCGCACACTGGCGCGGTGACGGTCCACGGCGCGAACGCACAGTTCATCATGAACGGCGGCAGTATCACCGACAACCAGCGTCGCCTTGGCAGCCCTGGCACAACGCAGCGCGGCGCTGCCCAGGTAGCAGTCACCGACGGCGCGAAGATGGTGCTCAACGGCGGCAGTATCACCGATGGCCGCGCCGATCAATCACCGGGAGCCTACGGTGAAACCGGCGGAGTTGGTCTGTACAACGGCGGCACCCTCGAGATGAACGGCGGTGAAATCAGCGACAACATCGGCTGGGGTGGTAACGGCGTCTTGCTGTGGAGCTGGCCCTGGTCGCTCGACGAAGCACGTGCCGATAAAGATGCGAAACGCAACCACTTCACCCTGAACAATGGCAGCATCGCCAACAACCATTCTTCGTTCTCGGGTGGCGGAGTCTTTATCTGGGGTAACTCGGAAGCGACTATGACTGGCGGCAAAGTTGTCGGCAATACATCACCTTACGGCGCGGGAGTTGCCACGTTCGATGACTATGTCTCGGGCGGTCCTAATTTCTCTGAAAACGCTTCCACCGGTAAAAACTCTGGGCTTTCACCGGATGAGTGGGCTGAACTTTCTCCCGCAGCTTTCACCATGACCGGTGGTGAAATCACCGGCAATCACGCCACTCGCACCGGTGGCGGCGTGAATGTAGTTTCTAACCGGGTGCTACTGACCGGCGGCAAAATCACCGATAACAAGGCCGATCACCAGGGCGGTGGCGTGTATGTGGCTACGAAGTCATACACCGTACGTCTCGAATCGGTGATGGTTACTGGCAACACCGCCACGTACATTGGCGGTGGCTTGTGGGTGTGCCCAACCGGTTCGGTCGAGACGCACGTGAACGAGGGCGGCGGTATCTTCGCGAACGCTGCAGAGTCGTACGGCGACGACATTGCCCACGACAACTACGGTTCAGCCGGCGCCTACGAGCTCTATCTGGCCGAGCGGATGCTCGGGCTGGGCAATGTCTCGTACTACTGGGACAATGCGCAGCCCCGCTTCGCTCCGGATAACCCTGGCGAAGCACAGATTTTCAAGGGCCGCGCACTCGTTAACAGTGGCCTAAAAGCCTACGCAAGCGGAACTGATGAAACAAGCCTTGCGGCTTGGGATGCAGCGCAGGAAGGGGTTCGCCAAAAACACGAGCTCTTGATTCAGGGCAACACCGCCTATCGGGGTGCTGGTATCGGCTCGAATGGCGCTGTGGTAATCGGCACCGATGATGTCGACGTCCCGGCGAAAAAGACATGGGTTGACGAGGCCGGTGCGCCGCTGACCGACAACCTCCCCGGGCAAATCGAGCTTCAGCTCACGGCGAAGTTCTTGGATGATGGCACTACGGTGCCCGTGGGGATGCCGGTGAAGGTCAGCCCGGATGAAAACGGACAGTGGCAAACCACTTTCACCGATTTGCCCGTGACCATTGACGGTCGCCCTGTGGAGTACAGCGTGACTGAAAAGGAGCTCGACGACTTCACCGCGAGTGTCAGGCCAGTGAACCCCGTGGATGCGACTGCCGACGGCTTCGCAATCCGGATTGAGAACACATTCGTTCCGCCGACACCGACACCAACACCAACACCGCCCGAGACGCCTTCGGAGACTCCGGTGCCACCGGGTACAGAAACCCCGATGCCAGCCCCGACTGGCACGACGCATCCCTCCCGGACTGAGCTTTCAGCAACCGGTGCGGATGGTAGCCCGTGGATTTGGGTTGCTGCAGTCAGCATCGCACTCGGGTTTGGGCTCACTCTGACTCGTCGACGCGCAAACTAGGTCGGTAGCGCCCGGCACTGAATTCGGACGGCTCAGACTGCCTCAGGGCAGCTGGGCCGTCCGCGTTACTGCCGGCGCATTTTTTCGTCCAGTAAACCCCGACAAGCAGTACTGGCAATAGCACTGGCCAGCCCCTAAGGCGGCGGACCCGCAACCGATTCGACCCGGATCTCGAGCAGGGGATCATTCGCCCGAACAACCACGCGTGTTCGGGCGGCGGCCGCCTCGCAGTCTTCAAGCACTACGTCATGAGCCTGCGCCACCTGCGCCGCCCGCTGACACGGGTCCGATCCCTGCACTCGCCCCGACACGGTATCGGCTGCCGCGAGCGCGGCCGCATCCGCCGCCACTCGAGCACGGGCCAGTGACACCAGCGATTGCCCGACCAGCACCGCGCTGAGAGTGATCGTCATCACAACGCCAATAATCGCCAGCGCGAGCACTGTGCCGCTGCCGCGTTCAGCGCGATACCACCGGCGCAGCAGCACACGCCTGCCCGCACCGAGCGCATGATCTGCACTGCTCATCTTGCGCTGCCTATTCAATATCGCGCAGCGCGCACGATTGCGCCTGCGCCCGCGCGGCAGTGGGAATACCCGCGAGCGTGATCGCCACACTGACTCGGGCGCAGCGAAGCTCGCCGCTATCCCATACATCCAGTGCCCCGCCATCAAGCTGGTCGACCGCGAGCGCGGGTTCGTCACCGCGCGCCGCCAGCCGGGCAGCTTCCCCGGCTGCATCCTGCACCGCCACCTGTGTCGCCACCGCCACGACCGCACCGGCGCAGAGGGTGAGTACGAGCGCGACAGCCGGCATCGCCACCGCGAACTCGGCTGAAACCGAACCCCTCTGGTGCCGCAACGCATCCCGCCACGCGCACCAGCGAACCGACGTTGGCCACCGCCGCTGCCGCACTCGCCCCACCTCGCTACCTCCTTAATTCGCCGGTTTTGCGCCGTGTTGGCACACAGCCCCTAACCGCCGAATGCTCCGATCAGCAGGTCTTCGATGATTTGTTTCACCGGCTCCGACTGCGCCACGAGCACCAACACCGAGGCGAGCGCCACCGCGGCGGTGATCACGATGGCGTACTCGGCGGTGGCGGCACCGTCTTCTTCGTGCCGCAGTCGTTGCAGCCGCCCCAGCAAGCGCGCGGCAGCGGGCGTGGTGGTTGACCCGTTGGCGGTTTCGACATTGTTGGTTTCGAAATTGATTCGGGTGTTCATTTGGTTCCTTTCTGAATCACGACACGGCACGACTTTGGTGAGCAGTTATTTGGCCATCGAGTGCTGCAGCACCGCGATGAGCACCGGCGCCACTCCCAGCGCCAAAAATGCGGGCAGGATGCAGGCACCAAGCGGCAGCATCAGCGCGGTTCCCAGCCGCGCCGCCGATTGCGCGGCTTCGGTGCGTGCCTGCCGCCGCTCGAGCGCGGCTTCACCGCGCAGCAGTTCGCCCGCGGCGACCCCGGCCGCTGCGGCGAGTTCAATGATTGGCTGCGCCCGTTCAAGCCCCGAGCGCTCCAATTGAAAATCTCGCAGCGTGTGTGCCGTTTCAGTCAGCACCTGTCGGGCATCGTTTCCCGAGCTCATCCCGGTTGCGACAAGATCGAGGCCGAAGCCGGGAGTGCGTGGATGCCGCGAGGCTCGACCCACGAGCACTCGGTTCCACCACCAGGCTGCCAGTAGCAGCAACAGCCCTATCGTCAACAGCACCCAACCGACGATCCCGCCAAAAAGCACGCCGAAGGTGTCAAACCCCAGCACGCCCCCGAGGGCGATCCCAATGAACGGCAGCACCATCACCAGCCGCGCGGTGGCTGCGGGCCCCGCCAGGGCGACGGCAATTTCGCGCTCGGATGCACCGAGGTCGCGAAATCCTGCGGCCAGCTGTCGTAGCGATGCGCCCAGCGGTGCACCGGTTCGTTCGGTGAGCTGCCATAGCGCACCCAGTGCCCGCCACGCCTCGTGGTCGTCCTGTCGCAGAAAACTTGCCGGGTCTTCGCCCTGGGCAACGGCTCGCGCGAGCCGCTGCTCCATCGGCACGGTGGCGGCAGCGCGCCGACGTCGCGGGCGGGGTTCGGGCTCGTGTTCGGTGAATACCGCGAGCCGTGCCCACGCATCCGCCGGTGGACCACCGCCGGCCAATAGCGCCGCCAGCCGCTCAACCACCACCGCCACCTGTTCGGCCGGGTATCGCGCGACCGTCATCAGCCCCGCTCCATCCGGCTGCCGCTGCGCACGCTGGTGATCCGCAGCCGCCCGGCATCGTCGACCCAAAACTCGCCCATATCCACCAGCTGCCGCAGTCCGTCGCGGCGCTCCACGTGCATCACCAGGTCGATGGCCGAAACCGTTTGCCGCGCCACCGCGGTTGCCGACATATTTGCCAGCGCGCCGAGTGCCTCGAGTCGAGCCGGCACATCCGCCAGTGAGTTGGCGTGTAGGGTGCCGGCACCGCCGTCGTGACCGGTGTTCAACGCGGCCAATAGTTCGCGCAGCTCAGCCCCGCGGCACTCTCCCAGTACCAGCCGGTCGGGGCGCATCCGTAGTGATTCCCGCACCAGTCTGGCGAGCGTCACCTCTCCCGCGCCCTCAATATTGGCCTGGCGGGCCTCGAGACTCACCACATGCGGGTGGTTGATGCGCAGCTCGGCGACATCTTCGATCACCACGATGCGTTCACTCGCCGGAGCTGATGCCAGCACCGCTCCCAGCAGCGTGGTTTTACCCGAACCGCCGGCGCCGGTGATGAGAATATTTGCCCGGTCGGCAACTGCCCGCTGCACGATCTCAGCCGCGCCCTCGTAAAAATATCCCGAACGGATGAGCTGCTGCAGATCTGGACGGGTGGCGCCCGGCGCCCGGATTGACAGCAGCGTGCCACGCACCGACACCGGCGGCAGCACGGCGTGCACGCGGATGCCATCCCCCACCCGCACATCAACCGCCGGATTGGCGTCGTCAAGGTGCCGCCCGCCCAGCGCCACTAACCGAACCGCCAATTCGCGAATTGCTCGCTCGTGCGGCGCCTGCCAGCCCTCCACTCGCACCGCACCGGCACCGCGGTCAATCCACAGCCCATCCATTGCGTTCACGAACAGGTCGGTTATCTCTGCATCCGAGATAAAGCCGGCCAGCGGACCGAACGCCTCGGCCTGCCCGCGGGTGAGCTGGCGGCGCGGGCGCTCGTCGGCGCTGCGTCCCGGTATCGGCGCCAGATCGACGCTGGCTGGGCGGTCGGCGGCGGGCTGGACAACGAAGCGGTCAAGTGTTGCGACTGTGGCGTTCATGGCGGCAAAGGTAGCGGCAGCTGTCCCCCACCCGCCCCGGACTCCGAGGTCTCTGTGGATAACAGCTTTCCCCAGCCCTCCCGGGCGGCCACCGCGCACCTGGCATCGGCCCACCCAACCAGCGCGCGCATCCAGCCCGCGCATCCCATACAGCGCCCCGCACCCCAATCGCTGCCGCCGTAATTTCGAGACACGATCATCCGCCATCAAAAGTGCGGGTATACACTCGGTCGCACGATCTCGCCAAAGGAGCCGAAGTTGACAAAAGCTGAAGAGCGCATTGCAAAACTCACCAACCCGATTGCATCGCACCCGCCCGCGGATGAATTCATCGCCGGCACCCGCATCCCCGGTGATATCCGCAACCAGGCGCAGGCCGATCGACTCGAATTCTGGGCCGAGCGCGCACGCGAACTCGAGTGGGAAACATCCTTCACCGAGACACTCGACTGGACAAATCCACCGTTTGCGAAATGGTTTGCCGATGGGACCCTGAACGCCAGCGTGAACTGTGTTGACCGCCACGTCGCCGCCGGCAACGGCGACCGGGTCGCGATTCACTGGATCGGTGAGCCTGGCGACACCCGCACGATCACCTACGCCGACCTCCACCGCGATGTGCAGCAGGCCGCCAATATGCTGCTGAACCTGGGAGTACGAGCCGGCGATGTCGTCGCCCTCTACCTACCGATGGTGCCCGAAACGGTGGTGGCGATGCTCGCCTGCGCGCGAATCGGTGCCACCCACTCGGTGATTTTCGGTGGTTTTTCACCCGAAGCAATCCGCCAGCGCCTCGATGATGCCGACGTCAAATTTGTGATCACCGCCAACGGCTCTAACCGCAAGGGCCGGGTTTTCCCGCTCAAAGAGGCCGTCGACACCGCCCTCGAGACGCCCGGACACTCGGTTGAGCGCGTGCTGGTGCTGCGCCGCCCCGACCACGAGGTCAACATGGTCGAGGGCCGCGATGTGTGGTGGCACGATGAGTTCGCCAAGGCCACCCCCGAGCACACCCCCGAAGCGTTCCCTGCCGAGCATCCGTTATTCATCCTGTACACCTCCGGCACCACCGGCAAAGCGAAGGGCCTGTGGCACTCAACCGGTGGCTACCTCACCCAGGTCGCCTTTACCACCCGCACCAGCTTCGACCTGCGCGACGACGATGTGTACTGGGCCACCGCTGATGTCGGGTGGATCACCGGCCACAGCTACCTCGTGTACGGCCCGCTGCTCAACGGCGCCACCCAGGTGATGTACGAGGGCTCGCACGACTACCCCTCCCTCGACCGCTGGTTCGAAATCATTGAAGAGTACGGCGTCACCATTTTTTATGCCGCGCCCACCGCAATCCGCGGATTCATGCGCGCCGGACGCGCCATCCCCGCTCGCCACGACCTATCGAGCCTGCGCCTGCTCGGATCGGTTGGCGAGCCAATCAACCCCGAGGCCTGGCAGTGGTATCACGAGGTCATCGGCGGCGGGCGCTGTCCGATTGCCGACACCTGGTGGCAGACCGAAACCGGCGCACACATGATCGCCCCAATCCCCACCCAGGATGCGCTCAAGGCCGGCTCTGCCCAGCGCCCCGTTCCCGGCGTGGAGATTGAGGTTGTGAACGAGCAGGGCGAGCGAGTCGACCCGGGTGAGATGGGGCTGCTCACCATCACCGAGCCGTGGCCGTCGATGGCGCGCGGCATTTGGGGCGATGATGAGCGATTCATCGAAACCTACTGGTCGCAGTTCCCGGGCCGCTATTTTGCGGGCGACGGCGCCGGAGTCGACCTGGACGGTGACCTGTGGCTGCTCGGCCGCGTCGATGACGTCATGAACGTTTCAGGGCACCGACTGTCGACCACCGAAATTGAGGGCGTGCTGGTCGAGCATCCGCTCACCGCTGAGGCTGCCGTGGTCGGGGCCAACGATGAAACCACCGGGCAGGCCGTGGTGGCTTTTGTTGTGCTCAAACAGTCGCAGCTCGAAGCCGCGAGCGGTGTGGATGTACCGCAAGAGCTGCGCGAATATGTGGCCAAGCGCATCGGCAAAATCGCCCGCCCGCGCAACCTCTACGTTGTTGATGAGCTGCCAAAGACACGCTCTGGAAAAATCATGCGCCGACTGCTGCGCAACGCCGCCGACAATGAGCCGGTTGGCGACACTTCAACGCTGACGGATGCATCGGTAATGGATGCGATCGTGCAACTGGTTGCGGACGATCGCGCGAAAGCATAGCCAGAGCCGCAGAAAACGGTGCGCGCCCGGCTCTGCCGTGGGCGCGCACCTTTTTTAAGAGCTAATTCTTTGACGACGCAAGCTCTAGTGGTAGTCGACCTCGAGCTCGAGCTCGACCGGCGCATCCAGTGGCAGCACCGCCACGCCGACGGCCGAACGTACATGCTGGCCGCGATCACCAAAAATTTTGCCGAGCAGTTCGCTGGCACCGTTCGCCACCAGTGGCTGCTGGATGAACTGCGGGTCGGATGCGACAAACACCACCACTTTCACCACGCGGGTAATGCGGTCGAGATCACCGATTTCCGCTTTGATGGCAGCGAGCGCGTTGAGCACCGAGGTGGCGGCAAATTCCTGTGCTTGCTCGAGCGAAATTTCAGCACCGAGCTTGCCGGTTGCCGGCAGTTGCCCGGCAACGAACGGTAGCTGGCCGGATGTGATGGCGCGGCCGTTTTTTGCGATCGCCGGCACATAGGCGGCAACTGGAGCGGCTACCTGGGGAAGCTCCATGCCGAGTTCGGCGAGACGGGTTTCGATCTTGCTCATGCGTTTTGCTCACTCTCGTCACTTAGCGGACGCTTCAGGTAGGCGACAGTGCCTCCCTGCTCGTTCACGATGATCTGCACGAGCTCCCAGCCCTTGGCTCCCCAGTTATTGAGGATCGCTCCGGGAGTGTGCAGCGGCAGCGGTGTGATGAAGTACTCCCACTTCTGCATGTCATTCCTTTTCTGCTGGTGGACGCGGTCTTTACAGCGGTTCACGACACCCAAACTGGGCCTTCGCTGGCCAGCCTCTGGATGGAGATAGCAAAGATTTCTGTCCGAAACACCGGTTCCCCACTACTCTAGAGGTCATGCCTTCCAACTCATCAACTGCGCCGAAGCGCAATGTCCTTGCCTCAGTGCTTGGGCTGCTCGGCATGAGCGGGATCGCCGGTGTACTCGTGGCCGCGATGATGACGCCAATTCTGGCCGTCGCTGGTGTGACCGCGAACTCTACGATCACGTTGTTCGAATCGCTTCCCGACTACCTTGAAATCACGCCGCTGCAGCAAAAAACTGAGCTGTACGCGAAGCGTGGCGACAAGGAAGAGAAGATCGCCGAGTTCTACTCACAGAACCGCGTTGAGGTTCCGCTCGACCAGATGTCGCCCTACCTACAGGATGCGGTCATCGCCACCGAAGACCCGCGCTTTTATGAGCACGGTGGTGTGGATGTGATGTCGGCGACGCGTGCGGTGCTCGAGTCGGTTGTGAGCGATAGCGGTAGCGGTGCATCGACCATCACGATGCAGTACGTGCGTAACCAGCGCGTGCAGGCAGCCGAAGCAATCCTCGACCCAGTGGAGCGCCAGCAGGCGTTCAACGAAGCGACCGAACGGTCGGCTGGCCGTAAGCTGCAGGAGATGCGCCTGGCCATCGGTGTTGAGAAGCAGTACTCAAAAGACCAGATCCTCGAGGGGTATCTGAACATCGCACTTTTCGGTGGCCAGATCTACGGTGTCGAGTCGGCGGCCCAGTACTACTTCGGTAAGCCCGCGAAAGATCTGACCCTGGCCGAAGCCGCGCTGATCGGTGGCATGGTGCAGGAACCCAACGCTTTCCGCATCGACGACGAAGAAAACATCCCGGCTGCAACCGACCGCCGCAACTATGTGCTTCGCCGCATGTATGAAGAAGGCAAGATCAAAAAGGACGAGTACGAACAGGCTCGCGACTCCGCGATCGAACCGAAGATCACACCCGCCCGTCACGGCTGCATGAACGCAACAAACAACACGCAGTTCTTCTGTGACTATGTGCGCAAGGTCATCGAAAACGACCCCGCCTTCGGTGCGACTTATGAAGAGCGACTGTTTAACTTCCAGTCGAAGGGCTACCAGATCCACACCACGCTCGACCTCGAGCTGCAGGATCAGGTCACGAATGTGCTCAACCAGTATGTGCCGAAATCGGTCGACTATATGAAACTCGGGGCCGCAGTGTCTGCGGTCGAGCCGGGAACCGGCCGCATCCTGGCCATGGCCCAAAACAAAGACTTTGACGAAACCAGCGAAGCCGCCAAAAACCCGAACGCCACCTCGGTGAACTACAACGCCGACAAGAAGTACGGCCAGTCGGGAGGCTTCCCAGCGGGGTCAACCTATAAGGTCTTCACACTCGCCAACTGGATTCAATCCGGGCACTCGGTGAACGAAACCGTGAACGCGCGAAATCGTGTTTTTGACCAGTCGAAATTCCAAGATTCCTGCGGTAAGGATGCGCCCTATGGCGGCGGCTGGGATGTGAACAACGACGGCAACCAGAGTTTTGGCACGGTAACGGCCGTTCAAGCCACGACACAGTCGATTAACACCGCCTATGCGGCAATGGCCGAGCAGCTCGACCAGTGTGTGACGCGCGATATTGCTGTCGATCTCGGTGCACACCGCGCCGACGGCCAAGAAAGCAGCTCTTACCCCTCGGATATTCTCGGCACCAACGAAATCGCACCGATGTCGATGGCCACGGCCTACGCCGGTTTCGCGAACCAGGGTGAGTCATGCTCGCCAGTGGCCATCGAATCGATTTCGCTCCGCGACGGCACTGAGATCGACCCGCCCGAATCGAAGTGTAAACAGGTCATCAGCAAGGACGTCGCTAACGCCGTTAACTACGTGCTCAAGCAGGTGACCACCTCGGGCTTCAGTACCGCATCGAACCCGGGTATGGGCCCGCTCATCGGTAAGACAGGTACCACCGACAACGCCCGCGACACCTGGAGCATCATGTCCAGCACCGGGATCTCACTGGCGGTGTGGGTTGGCAACACCGATAAGCAGTACATGTACACCGATGATGCGGGCGACAAGCACTACGACTGGGTTTCGCTCTACAACGTTGGTTTCAATGGCGTGAGTGGCACGCAGGCCCGTCACTACATCGCGCACGACATTCTCGCCTACGCCATCCCGAAATACGGCGCGGAAGACTGGCCCGAACCAAACCCCGAGGCGCTGCAGACCCCGAAGGCGAATGTTCCCGACGTCACCGGTATGAGCATCGAGGCCGCCACCACGGCGCTCGAAGAGGCCGGATTCGCGGTCTCTGTTGGCAGCTCGGTTGATTCCAGCCAGCCTGCGAACACGGTGGCAAAAACCAGCCCCGCCGCCAACACCAGCGTCCCGAAGGGCAGCGAAGTGACAATTTCGCCCTCGAACGGCCGCAAACCCAACCAGCGGCAACAGCCCTCGACCGGCGACCATTCCATGCCAGACGTCACCGGTATGACGCTCGACGAAGCACAGTCGGCGCTCCGCAGCGCTGGCTTTGTGAACGGCGGTAACAACTGGTACCAGGCCACCGACCGCAATGGTCAGCCGGGTAAGGTCACTCGCACCGACCCACCCGCCGGGTCGATGCTCACAAAGGATGCGAAGATCACCATCTATGTCGGTCAATAAGATCATCCGTCCACTCGGCATTGGGGCCGCCGCCATCTTTGGTGGCGGCCTCGCCATTACCGGGTGGGCCGCGGGTATTGAGCGCCGCCGCTTCGTGCTGCGCAACTATCAGATTCCAGCGCTGCCGGCAGGGTCGGAACCACTGCGCATCCTGCACCTGGCCGATTTTCATCTGGCCCCCGGGCAGCGAAAAAAGATCCGTTTTGTGCGACAGCTCGCCGATCTCGCACCCGATCTGGTCGTGCTCACCGGTGACAATTACGGCCATCGGGATGCATTCTCCGAGCTGGTTGAAATACTGGCACCTTTCCGTGACGTGCCAGGAATCTCGGTGTTCGGGTCAAACGACTACTACGAACCGGTGCTGAAAAATCCGCTCACCTATATATTCCCGGGCGAGCGCAAACCCGCGACACAGCCGAAACTCAACACGGATGAACTGCGCTGGCTGCTATTCGATCAATTCGGTTGGCATGACCTCACCAACACCGCGGTCGAGGTCACCGCGGCCGGGCATCGGATTCGTGCGATCGGGGTGGATGATCCCCACATCAAACGCGACCGCCTCGCCACGGCGCTTGAGCACTTCACTGAGCTGCCAGCGCATCCAACCGATATTGTGCTGGGGCTCGTGCACGCCCCCTACCAGCGCATCCTGGATGCATACGCCGGGCTCGACGGTATGGCGCTGATGCTCGCCGGACACACGCACGGTGGCCAGGTGTGTTTGCCCGGAGGTCGCGCGATTGTGTCGAACTGTGATCTGCCGCCGGAATATGCCGGCGGGCTCAATGATTGGCGCGGTGTGCCGCTGCATGTTTCGCGTGGATTGGGCACCTCAATTTATGCACCGGTGCGCACCTTCTGTGCCCCGGAGGCGTCGTTGATCACACTGCAGGCACAGGATGCGATATAGTGGTTCAGTTGCCGTTCGAGGCATCACGGGGTGTGGCGCAGTTTGGTAGCGCGCGTCGTTCGGGACGACGAGGTCGCAGGTTCAAATCCTGTCACCCCGACTGAGCAAGGAGCCACCGCGAGGTGGCTCCTTTTTGCTGCCCGCGCGCTTTTTTGCTGCCCGCGCGCCTGCACTCAACCCCGCACCTGCATCCCCGCATCGCACCCGCATCCCCGCCTCGCGCCCAACCCGGCACCTCCACCAAACCCGGCACCTCCACCAAACCCGGCACCTCCACCAAATGACCCTGTTACCAGCAAATGACCCTGCTGTAACAGGGTCACTTCGTAGTTAGAGGGTCACTTGCCGGAAGGGGCGGGCGGGCGCGGGGCGGGGGCCCGAGCCAGAAGGGATGCGGCGCGGGGCGGGCGAGCCCGGCCCCCGGGCAGCACGGCGCTAGTCGTCGAGCGCGTCAAACGCGTCGTCTTCGCCATCCCAGTCGTCCGAGTCTTCCACCGCGTCAGCAAGCGCATGCAGCGACTCGAGATATGCATCAACCGGGAACGGCGGAAACTTCCCAGCGAGCATCTTCTCGTTCGTAACCGCATCCCAGTCGTACACCAGCGACACATAGGTGCTGTCGTCGCTCTCGGGTTCGAGCACCCAGGTCCACTGCACGCCGTGTGGTTCGCTGCCTGGACGCGCCGGCATCCACCCGATAGCGCGGTCGGCTTCAAAACGAGTGACGTGGTTGTCCATCTGGTAGTCGCCACCCATTTTTTCGGAGTACATATTCATCGTGAACACGTCGTCGACCTTCGTCACCGGTTCGGTTCCAGCCACTGGCCCGCGCACCATGTCCATCCCGTCGGCTTCCACCTGCTGATTCGGGTCGGCCAGCAGCGCAAAGATGTCCTCTGCGGGCGCATGAATCAGGCGCCCCACCGTGAGGGTGCGCCCCTCAATTGTCACGTTCTCGGCGCTCACGCGCTCGAAGCCTTCAACCATTTGCCACTCCCCTCACCGGGCCACGCACCCGATATGCGTGACATGCGACTATTCCACCGCATCCGCGTGAATCACGGCCAAAATTAAAGGTGACTTGCCAGCCTGCCGCCCGATTCGAGCAGATAGCAGCGACCGCACATCGATTCGTAGGTCACCGAATTACCGTCAATGGCCACCTGGTCGCCGTCGAACACGAACCGGTCATCGATTCGGCGCCCATTAAAAATCGCCTTGCGCCCACACCGGCAAATGGTTTTTAGCTCTTCAATCGAGTGCGCAATCTCGAGCAGCCGCCGCGAACCCGGAAACGCGGCCGTTTGAAAGTCGGTGCGGATGCCGTAGCACAGCACCGGCACATCATCGAGCACGGCGATCTGAAACAGCTCGTCGATCTGCGCTTCGCTGAGAAACTGCGCCTCGTCGACCAGCAGGCACGATACCGTTCCCTCGGCATTGCAGCGCGCGAATTCATCGCGGGGATGATCGTCGCCACTCAGCAGCAGATCAACCTCGCGTGACATGCCCAGTCGCGATGACACCTGGTTGGCGCCCTTGGTGTCGATCTCGGGCTTGGCCAGCAACACCCGGTGACCGCGCTCTTCATAGTTGAAAGCGGTCTGTAGCAGCATGGTTGATTTGCCCGAGTTCATCGCCCCGTAGCGGAAGTACAGCTTGGCCACGCGATTTTTCCTCTCGGCTTGTTATTGGCAACCGAGTTTCGATGCTAGTCGCTTCGTTTGGTTAACATGGCGCCGTGACCGCACCCACTCAGTCAAACCCGAGCCTTCGCCGCGAGTTGACGCTCGGCGGCGCCATCGCGATCGGCCTTTCGTCAATGATCGGCGCCGGCTTGTTTTCGGCGTTTGGCCCGGCTGCCGCAGCCACCGGTTCGGCGCTGCTGGTGGGCCTGTTGATCGCGTTTGTGGTGGCCGCCTGCAATGCCACTTCGACCGCGCAATTGGCCGCCCAGTATCCCACCTCGGGCGGTTCGTATATTTACGGGCGCGAACGGCTCGGCGAGTGGTGGGGATTTATGGCCGGATGGGGGTTCGTCGTCGGTAAGTCAGCTTCGGCGGCTGCTATGGCGCTCACGGTCGCGGCCTATGCGGCCCCCGCAGCCTGGCTGAAACCCGTCGCGCTGGCAGCGCTCGTGGTGATGGTGGCACTGAACCTTGTGGGCGTCACCCGCACCGCGCAGGCAGCTCGCATCATCGTGGCGCTGGTGCTCACCGGTCTTGCCGTCGTGCTGGTGGCCGCGTGGCTGTCGACCGGCCCCAACGCACCCACGGGTTTCCAAGCCATGTTCACGGGCCTTGGCACCCGCCTGAGCACCGCATCCGGTTGGTATGGCGTGCTGCAGTCGGCGGGCCTGTTGTTTTTTGCGTTCGCCGGCTATGCCCGCATCGCCACGCTCGGTGAGGAGGTGCGGGATCCGCAGCGGAATATTCCGCGCGCAATTATCACCACGCTGCTCGTGGTTGGTGCGATCTATGCCATCGTTGCGCTGACACTGCTCGCCAAGCTCGGCGCCGGTGGTATCGCGGTGAGTGATGCTCCCCTGGCGGATGCAGCGGATGCGGCGGGTACGGTTCCCTGGGCGGCCGTGCTGGTGCGTATTACGGCCGCTATCGCCGCGCTGGGTGCGCTGCTCGCGGGGATTGCCGGCGTCACTCGTACGGCGTTGGCGATGGCCCGCAATCATGACCTGCCGCCGGCGCTGGCTGCGGTGCATCCAAAATTTGGGGTGCCGCATATCGCCACGATCGCGCTCGGTGTGGTGGTTGCGTTGCTTATTTTGGTGGGTGATGTGCGCGAGGTCATCGGATTTTCTTCGGCCGGGGTACTGACCTACTATTTCGTTGCCAACCTGGCGGCGTTCACGCAGCAGTCGGAAAATCGTCGCTATCCGCGCTGGATGCAGGTGCTGGGGATGGTGCTGTGTGCGCTGCTGGTGTTTACGCTCCCCTGGCAGTCGCTGCTCGGCGGTATTGCGATGTTCGGGGCTGGGTTTTTGGTGCGCGGTATCGCCGAGTTGCGGCGTGCCCGAAATGACGCCTCACGCGGCGCACAAAACTAGAGCAGCGGCAGCTGCGGCTGTGTTTTTTGCGCGATCATATTTGCCAGCCCGCCGGCGACGATTTCGATAGCGGCGAGATTGTGCGCGCCTTCGGGGATGATGATGTCGGCGTACTGCTTGGTGGCTTCAACAAATTGCTCGTGCATTGGTTTCACCGTGGCGAGATACTGCCGTTCCACTGATTCAAAGGTGCGTCCGCGCTCGATCACATCACGTTTTGCACGCCGCAGGATGCGCACATCGGCGTCGGTGTCGACATAGATTTTTAGCTGGCACCGGTCGCGCAGGCGCGGGTCGGCGAATAGCAGCAGCCCCTCGATGAATAGCACCGGCGCGGGCTCGACTCGTTCGACTTCGTCGGCGCGGTTGTGGTTGGCGAAGTCGTATCGCGGTGAGTCGATCGGATTGCCGGCAAGCAGCTGGTCGAGGTGCTCAACCAGCAGGTCATTGTCGAACGCATCCGGGTGGTCGTAGTTGACCTGGCAGCGTTCTTCGTAGCTGAGGTTGTCTTGGCGGCGGTAGTAGTTGTCGTGCGTCATCCGGCTCGCATCGGGTGCAAATTTGCTGTGCAGGATGCGGGTGAGTTCAGTTTTGCCACTTCCGGTACCGCCGGCAATTCCCACCACATACGTCACGGCTACTCACTTTCGTCGTTGCGGAATGTACCCGTTCATCCGCCATCATTCGATAGTAAAACGGATGCGCCGCCGCCCGAGGGCAAACGGCGCATCCGGTTAGCTTTGCTGGCTGGTAATCGACTACGAAACCTTGTCGAGGCCGAGCGCGTCAGCAGTCGTGTTCTGTGATTTGTCGGCCTCATCGCTGCTGGCGTTGAGGTCTTCACCAAGGCTGGGGATAAGTTCCTTCAGCTTGGGTTCCCAACCGCGGTACTGCTCGGGGAAGCACTTCTGCAGCAGGTCGATCATCACGGGCACGGCAACCGATGCACCCGGTGAAGCACCGAGCAGACCAGCGATTGAACCGTCCGAGTGGGCCACAACCTCGGTGCCCATCTCGAGCACGCCACCCTTGCCTTCGGGGCCGCGCTTCATCACCTGCACGCGCTGGCCAGCGGTGATGAGGCGCCAGTCTTCCATCTTGGCTTCGGGGTAGAACTGCTGCAGCTGTTCGAAGCGCTTCTTCTTCGAGGCGAAAACCTCTTTAACGAGGTACACCACGAGGTCGAGGTTCTTAAGCCCGGCCGAGATGTAGGTGGGGATGTTACCGAGGCGCAGCGTGCTGAAAAAGTCGAACAGCGTGCCGTTTTTGAGGTACTTCGTGTTGAACCCGGCGTAGGGGCCAAACATGAGCGACTTCTTGCCGTCGACCACGCGGGTGTCGAGGTGCGGCACCGACATCGGCGGCGCACCCACCGAGGCCTTGCCGTACACCTTTGCCTGGTGCTGGGCGACAACGGCGGGGTTGTCGGTGCGCAGGAACACACCCGAGATCGGGAAGCCGCCGTAGCCGTTGACTTCGGGGATGCCCGACTTCTGCAGCAGCGGTAGTGCGCCACCACCGGCCCCGACGAATACGAAGCGAGCCTGGGTCACGTTCTTGCGGCCGCGGTTTGCTCCCGAACGCACGCGGGTTGCGATCTGCCAGATACCGTCGGGGCGGCGGCGCAGGTCGATCACCTCGGTGCCGAGGCGCACAACGGCGCCATTGTCGATGCTCGACTGGATGAGCTTACGGGTGAGCGCACCGAAGTCGACGTCGCTTCCCTGTTTGACGTAGGTGGCGGCGATGGGTTCGCTCTTGTCGCGGCCAACCACCAGGGTTGGTGCCCATTCAAAAATCTTGGCCGGGTCGTCGCTGAACTCCATGGTGGCGAACAGCGGTTCATCCTTGAGCGCCTCGTAGCGGCGACGGAGGAATTCGACGTTTTCTTCGCCACGCACGAAGGTCATGTGCGGAACCGGGTTGATGAACTCGGCTGTGTCTTTCAGCAGACCCTGCTCGAGCAGCGAGGTCCAGTATTGGCGTGATACCTGGAACTGCTCGTTGATGGCAATTGCCTTGGTGACGTTGAGCTTCCCGTTTTTTTCGGGGGTGTAGTTCAGCTCGCACAGTGCCGAGTGACCGGTACCGGCGTTGTTCCAGGGGTTCGACGATTCTTGAGCGACATCATCGAGGCGCTCAATAATCTTGATCGACCAGCTGGGTTCGAGCTGCTGGATGAGCGATGCAAGGGTGGCCGACATAATGCCGCCACCGATGAGTACGGCGTCGTAGATCTTCGGGTTCGACATGTCTCCAGTCTACGCCCGAAACCTTAGATCACCGAAAAATGAACAGCTTTCATGAAAACGCTGTGATAAGCACCAAATTCAATATGGGATGCATACAAGCAAGCCGGCAGCGCATCCGACCAATTAAGGTGACCGGATGCGCTGCCACGCTGGCTTTAGCGCGTGCCGTTAGCGGTCGGCGCCGGCGAGCTCATCGAGCACGAGCTCGGCAAGCTGCACGGTGTTGAGCGCCGCGCCCTTACGCAGATTGTCGTTCGAGATGAACAGCACCAGTCCTTTGCCTTCGGGGGCCGCCTGGTCGCGGCGGATACGGCCGACGATACTCGGGTCGATACCGGCGGCCAGCTGCGGGCTGGGCACGTCGGCGAGCGCCACTCCCGGCGCCTGCGAGAGCAGCTCGGTGGCCTGCTCGGGAGTGATATCGCGCTCAAATTCGGCGTGGATGCTGAGCGAGTGGCCGGTGAACACCGGTACGCGCACGCAGGTGCCGCTCACGAGCAGGTCGGGGATGTGCAAGATTTTGCGCGACTCGTTGCGCAGTTTTTGTTCTTCGTCGGTTTCGCCGCTGCCGTCATCCACAAAGTCGCCGGCCTGCGCCACCACGTTAAACGCGATCGGATGCACGTATTTCACCGGTTCGGGGAATTTGATGGCATTACCGTCGTGAACGAGCCCGAGCAGCGCATCCTCGCCCTGCTCGGCGGCAGCCATCACCTGACTAGAGAGTTCTTTGGCACCGGCGAGCCCAGAACCTGAAACCGCCTGGAAGGTCGAAACAATCAGGCGCTTCAGGCCAGCCTCGTCGTGCAGCACTTTCAGCACCGGCATGGCGGCCATAGTGGTGCAGTTGGGGTTGGCAATGATGCCTTTGGGACGGTTGCGCAGGTCTTCGGGGTTGACCTCGCTCACCACCAGCGGCACGTCCGGGTCGAGTCGCCAGGCCGATGAGTTGTCGATGACCACGGCGCCCGCTGCGGCAAAGCGCTCAGCCTGGGCGCGCGAGGTGGCCCCACCGGCCGAGAAGAGCGCCACATCAATCCCGCTGAGGTCGGCGGTGGCCACATCCTCAACGGTGATCGTCTCGCCAGCAAACTCAATCTGCTTGCCGGCAGAACGTTCTGACGCAAACAAGCGCAGCGTGCTCACCGGCAGATTGCGTTCGGCCAGCAGGTTGAGCATCACACCACCCACCTGTCCGGTGGCGCCGACCACGGCAATGGTGAACTTCTTGGTCACGTTTCCTCCTCGAGATTCAGTCGCCGCAACCGCTAGCGTCCGGTGCCAGCGTAGACGACCGCTTCCGATTCGCCGTCGAGGCCGAATGCACTGTGGATGGCCCGGGTTGCTTCGGGCACCACATCGGCGCGAACAATGATCGAGATGCGAATCTCACTGGTCGAAATCATGTCGATATTGATGCCGGCTTTGCTGAGGGCGTCGAATAGGGTCGCCGAAACACCAATGTTGGTGCGCATCCCCGAACCAACGAGCGACACCTTGCCAATCTGGTCGTCGAAGCGGATCGACTCATACCCGAGCTCGGCTTCGGCGTTGTGCAGCGCGGTGAGCACCGCGTCTGCCATCACCTGCGGCATTGTGAACGAAATGTCGGTGACGCCGTCGTTTTGGGTTTGTACGTTCTGCACGATCATGTCGATGTTGGCGCCCTGCTCGGCGACGATGCCGAACAGCTTGGCTGCCGATCCGGGCACATCGGGCACGCCGACAACGGTAATTTTTGCCTGGCTGAGGTCGTGCGCCACACCAGTGATCATTGCATTTTCCACGTTGTACTCCTCTGCCGATTCGGCGTCGTAGATGATCGTGCCGGGGTCGTTTGAAAAGGATGACCGCACCACCAGCGTCATTCCCTGCCGGCGGGCGTATTCGACGGCGCGAATGTGCACAACTTTGGCGCCCGATCCGGCCAGTTCGAGCATCTCTTCGCTCGAAATCGCATCGATTTTGTGGGCCAACGGCACCAGGCGCGGGTCGGCGGTAAAAATACCGTCGACGTCAGTGTAAATCTCGCACTTGTCCGCTCCCAGCGCGGCAGCGAGCGCCACTGCGGTGGTGTCTGAGCCGCCGCGGCCGAGGGTGGTGATGTCGCGAGTGTCGCGGTTGAATCCCTGAAAACCCGCAACGATCGCGATCGCACCCTCATCGAGCGCTTCGCGCACGCGCACCGGGGTGACGTCGACGATACGAGCGTCACCGTGGGCGGCGGTGGTGATCATGCCGGCCTGGCTGCCGGTGTACGAGCGGGCGTCGTACCCCATTGATTTGATGGCCATCGCCAGCAGCGCCATCGACACGCGTTCGCCGGTGGTGACGAGCATGTCGAACTCGCGGGGGTCGGGAATGGGGGTGATTTCGTGGGCGAGGTCGATGAGTTCGTCGGTCGTGTCGCCCATCGCCGAGACGGTGACAACTACCTCGTTCCCAGCCCGCTTGGTGTCGACAATTCGTTTTGCGACACGGCGGATGCTGTCAGCGTCGGCAACCGATGAGCCACCGTACTTCTGCACAATCAGAGCCACGTATCTCCCCTTCGTCACGGCGCACGGCATTGCGTGCCTGCAGCAATTCTAGTCGCGCTATTGGCCGATGATGCGGCGGCCCGCAGGGGTCTGCCACTCGAACACCTACACACAGCGGGCGCCGTGCAAGCCGCGTCGCTACAGCTTGCTAGCCACGAGACGGTTAGCCGGTCGAGACGATCACATCGCAACTCTTTAACTAGATTTTGCGGCTCGGCGGCATGGTTTCTGGGATGAAGCAGGGGCTCCAGACGTAAACGCTGACACTGTATCTGTTGCGATTTTCTGGGAGTACGTAACTCAGCATGATCTCGTACCCGTCGGCTGTATACAGGGTGTCGTCTTCGGTGGGATTCTCGGGGATAAACTCTTCTACGATATCGATGTCCGGCGAATGAATAATGTCTTGATAAATTTGATCAACAATGGACGCAACCGGTGCCCCCTCATCAAGTCGCACCGCGAACGACCCCGTGTATTGAACACCCTCCTGCTTGTCTTCTGAGTTCCAATAGTCGTCGGAAAGAATCGGCTTGCATTTCAGCAGAAGTCGCTCGAAGCTCTCATCCGGCCCGTCAAGTTCGTTCTTGGTCGTGTACTCCGCGGGGAAAAGTTCAGCAATCTGCCGCTGAATTTGTTGCGATCGAGCCTTCACCTCATGTGCATCCGCAACCGACGCGGTCACAACTGGAGCATGAGCACCCCCACAACCCGCGAGCAGCACCGACATTAGCGCCACCAGGAATACCAACATCACTGCCCCTCGCACCGATCGCCGCGGCGAAAGGTTCGTATAGCAATGCACAGTCTCAGTCCTCGCTCTCTTCAACGGTGACACTAATTCCCAGCCTCTCGTACGGCTGACCACGAATGCCCATACTCACAGCATCTGTGGCCGTTGTCATTGCGCAACATCAAATGGCAGCAAAGCGCATCTCGTAAACATTCCACAACTTCCGAAACGGTCCTCTAGATTTCGTGGCTGGGTGGCATGGTTTCCGGGATGAAGCAGGGGCTCCAGACATCAACGCCGACATCGTACCTGTTGCGTTTTTCTGGGAGCACGTAACTCAGCATGATCTCGTACCCGTCGGCTGTGTAGAGGGTGACGTCTTCGGTGGGATTGTCGGGGATGAGGTCTTCTACGAGTTCGATATCTGGCGAGTGGATGATGTCTTGATAGATTTGATCAACAATTTCCGCGACAGGTGCCCCCTCGTCGAGTCGCACCACAAAATACCCTGTGTACTGAACCCCTTCGTTGTTGTCTTCTGATTTCCAGTACTCATCGGAAAGAATTGGCTTGCATTTGAGAAGAGTCATTTTGAAGTTTCCATCTGGGCCCTTGAGTTCGTTCTTGGTGGTGTACTCCTTGGGGAAAAGGTCGGCGATTTGTCGCTGGATTTCCAGTGAGCGGTCTTTCATGTCGTAGGCGTCAGCGATCGGCGTGGTCGCCGCTGGAGGGCGCGCAGTGCTATCGCAGCCGGTCAGTAGAGCGACCAGCAGTGGCGCCATGAGTACCAGTTTTCTGAAACCTTGCGCGGGCCGGGGCGATGGAAGATTCGTCGGATGGGGCATGGGTTTAGTCTTTGATCTCGTCAACTGTCGCAACAATTCCCGGTCTCTCGTACGACTTACCGCGAATGCCCACACTCACAGTATCTATACTGTTCACCATTACGCGACACCAAATAGCAAGCAAGCACATCTCGCCAACAATCCACAACTGCCAAAACTACCTCTAGATTTTACGGCTCGGCGGCATGGTTTCCGGGATAAAACAAGGACTCCAGACATAAACATCAACGAGGTATTGGCCACCTTTCTTGGATAGAAAGTAACCAACGGAGACCTGATAACCATCGGTCGTATAAAGTATAGTGTCAGATGTTAAACTACCTGGTATCGATCGTCTATCAATACCAATCTTAGGCGAGTCGACGATTTCGGTATAGACTTGATCGACAATATCTTCAGCCGGCGCACCTTCATCCAACCGAACTGCGAAACCACCCGCGTACTGCACTCCCTCCCCCTCATCCTCCAAATTCCAGTAATCACTCGAAAGAATCGGCTTGCACTTGAGAAGACTTGCTTTCTGATCCTCATCATACGGCCCCGCAAGATCGTTCGCGTGTGTATACCGATCGGGGATCATATCAGCGATCGCTTGTTGAATCTCAATGGATCTTACTTTCATCTGAGACGGATCATCGACTTGCCTGGCTCGGAGCGAATCATGAGCGGAGTTCACACAACCCACGAGCAAAACTACTGCCAACAGGGGTGCAATTACGGGCAATAGAAATTTTGGAGAGGCATTTTTCACAAGCACGAAGGAGGCCCTATCATCATTCAGTCTTTAAGCTGCCGAACGGTAGCTCGAATTCCAGGCATATTAGCTTCTGAACCCTGAGCGATTCGCCTATGCCCTCCAGGCCCACCGTCTTCGTCGGGCAGTTCGAGGGTTATATTCTCAAATGCATCGCTATCGTGCGGAGTTCGTGTGAAATTGTCAAGAAAATTGATTCCATCGTTCTCATATTGTATATGTGTATAGTCTGTTCCTGGGTTTGGTATCCAATCACGGTGCAAGTATGACCCAGCCTCAGAAATCATTTTGTCAACCACCATGCCCTGCGCCTCAGCTGCCGTAAGCTTCGTTACACCGGCGCTATGCCCTTTAGCCACGGTAGTGACATCACCCGCATAGTCCTCCATCTGGATGAGTTTTTGGAACTCGAATACTTTCGCTCCGCGTTCTGCCATTTCAGCTGACGACCAATTGGCACCCTCGCCACCCCAGGTGGACCACTGTCCGTCCTTGACGGTGAACTCCAGAGCCGATTCATCAGCTCGCTCGAGCCATTCCACAATTGCCTGTGGAAAGTCGGTAATTCCGTTAGCGAAGCTTCCGAAATCTGTGTCAGTTCCGGGAGCGTAGCTAATCACAATGTCAGGATTCTTGGTGAGATCACCGTTCACGGCGATGATGCTGTCATTGGCGGGGTCGAACTTTACAGCACCGTCGCCTGCCAGCAGTCGCTCGGCAGCTCCGCGCTGGGCAAGCAGATCCTCGCGGGCGCGCTCCAATTCGAATAACCGATTCTGCTGTTCCGGTGTGTAAACCGGAACAGAGCGAGGTAGCCAGACTGTGCCGGACGGGTCTTTCGTCTGCTTGGAAGCTGCATCATCCTTAATTTGTGCGATTTCTGCATCGACCTCCTTCAGCTGCTGAGAGGCTTCATCAACAAAAGCCTGCATGTTCTGATCGTTAGCAAGTTTTCGGACTGTGAATGGAATGCCAGCTAGATTTCCGATGAGATCTGGGTAATTGTCGAGCAGCTGATCTTGCTGCGACTTGCTGAGCGACTCCCACGCCGCTCGAACGGCTGCAGGATCCCTGTTCGCCCATTGTTCAACATCACGCCGCGAGACAGGTGAGTCACTCGTTCCCGAAGCTTCAGCGTCGACAGTGCGGTCACTGCAGATTCTTACGACCGTGGCGAGGTCGCGCTTCAATGTCTGGCGAGTCTCACGTGCCGCGGCCAGGATGCGATCTACATCGGATTGCAGAATGGGAAGTGTGACACCTGCAACTATGTAGGGGTGACCACTCTGGGTCATTACGTCGTGGTCTGTGGGTGCCGAGGCACTGAGCGCATCACGAGCGTACTGGCTAATCGAAACGGTGCCAATCTCATCGATCACCAAATAGTTCGCGGTGATGCGTGCATCAGTCGCCTCCACCTCGAGCGCGATCTGCTCAACCGACTCTGCGGCGGTATTGAGCGCTTGCATGAGCCGTGTCAATGCAGACTCGGCGACGTCCGCATCGTGGGTCAGCGAGTAGAGCGCACCCCGTAACGCATCTGCGGTGTGACCCTCACTGGTGACACCCTTCATGGCTTTGTGGAGATCATCACCGGCGCCCTCGAGCTTGGCCTGCAGGTGCTTCGCTTCCTGGAACGCATCTTCAAGCGGCGCATCACTCCAACGCCGCAGATCAGCCCAAGTGGTCATGGCTGCCCCGTTCGGATCGTGTTGAAGATTTCGGCATAGTCAATATCAGCGTCGGCAAAATCGGTAGCGGCACGATGGCAAGCATCACTTGCCTCTTCAGATCGCTCGGCCAGAGTGCGGATAAATCGCTCCAGCTCAATTGTGACCGCTTCAAGATCAGTTTCGTTCCCACCAGGCATCGCCAGCGCTTCGGCTTCGCTACAACTCGCAAACCGCGCACCAGAGAGTTCGGCACCCGTATCGCCAACGACTCGGCTGGTGCCAAGAAGCTCGGCTTCAGAAATCGATAGGTCGGCCATATTCTGTCACCCTTTACGAAAAGACTGCGAACTGTGACTCAGGGGAATCTAACTACACGCGAGAGTCTCGCCGCAATATGCGGTCGAAGTTCGCTGCGTTGCAGTGCGTCAAGGTATGGCTCAAAACGGCTAGTCGCGCTATTGGCCGATGATGCGGCGGCCCGCAAAGGCTCGTCCGAGTGTAATTTCGTCGGCGTATTCGAGATCGCCACCCACCGGCAGCCCCGACGCTAACCGCGAGGTTTTCACACCCATCGACACCAGCAGCCGCGAAAGATAGCTGGCGGTGGCGTCGCCCTCGAGGTTCGGGTCGGTGGCAATAATCACCTCGGCCACCTCCCCCGATTCGAGCCGCGGCATCAGCGAGCGGATATTGAGCTGGTCGGGGCCAATACCGTCGATCGGCGAAATTGCGCCACCCAGCACGTGATAGCGCCCATTGAACTCACCGGTGCGTTCGATCGCAGCCACATCTTTTGGCTCTTCGACGACGCAAATCAAGCTCGGGTCGCGGTCGGGGTCGCCACACAGCTGACACAGTTCTGACTCGGCAACATTGCCGCACACCTGGCAGAACTTGACTCGGTCGCGCACCTGCAACAGCACGTTTGCCAGCCGCGATACATCAAAGTTTTGGGTCTGCACGATGTGAAAAGCGATGCGCTGCGCCGACTTCGGCCCCACACCGGGCAGCCGACCGAGTTCATCAATGAGATCTTGGACGATGCCCTCGTACACGACTATCGCTCCTCAGGTGGTGCTTCAAAATCATCCGGCGCATCCGCGTCGCTGGGCCCGTCGGGGGCTGCCGCCGGTCCCGCTCCGAACGGTGACGACTCGGGCAGTGCTTCTTCACCCACGAATCGGGCGCTGAGCAATTCGCGAACTACCGATTCACCGTAGCGGTCGGCCTGCGCCGGGTGTCGGTGGCGCTCCGGCTCGGGCTCGACTTCGGGTTCGGGCTCGGGTGTCGGCTCGGTCTCGCCGCCGAGTTCGGCAACCTCCCACGTGGGGGATGCCGGCGGCGGAATCACCGGCGCCTGCGGTTCGGTGGCACGTTCCATTTCGATCGCCTCGCGGGCGGCGATGACTTCGGGGATGCGTTCCTCGGCCGTCGGTTCAGCTGCCGGTTCGGCCTCCGGTTCAGCTACCGGCCCGGTCTCCTGTTCAGCTTCGGCGACAGGCTCACCCGCAGGCACAACGGCAGGCTCGGCGGGGTTCTGTGCGGGAGTCTCGGCACCAGACTCCGCCACCGGCGCCTCGGCTGCCGAGCCATCGTCTGCGGCAGCCAGGCCATCCCACCCCGAACCGGGGCCGTCTTCGGCGGCACCCGACGGGATTTCGGCCACATCCCAGGTGATCGCACCGGACCGCGTTTCTGGCGCCTGCCGTGGGGGCGCTTTTGCTGGCTGCTTCGACGCGGGTGCCGGGCTCGGGGATGCACCCTCAGCTACCGGCCGAGATCGGTCGCCCTCCGCATCATCGCGACCGGCCGCGGAGCTATCACCGGCGGGCCCGTCGTGACGGGGTGCTCCATCGGCAAGCACGCGCGGATAGATGAGCACCTCAAAACCAAATGTCTGGCTCAGCGCCGCTTTCAGGTGGTGACCCGGCGCCATCCCGCTGGCATCCTTACGTTTGAATTGCTCAAACAGGCCACGGTTGGGCACCTCTACCCGCAGCGAGTTACCCTGCCACGCCACCGGTTCAACCCGTTCGACAACGGCCCACGCCGAACGCCCCGCGGTTTCGAGCACCCGCTCGAGCACATCGGGCCAGGCATCACGCACGCGGCGCAGATCCACATCGGCGGGTGAACCGGATGCGGTCGGCTGGGTCGAGCCATCGGTCGACTCCTGTGGTGAGCTCTCGGTGGGTCGGTTTTGTTGCGGCGAGGTTTCGCCGGGTGCGGTGTCTGTCGGCGTGGCTGCAGCCGCCCAGGCCGAAGTCGCCTGCTCGGCGGCGTTCAGCTTCGGCGCCGGCTCGGCGGGCGCCGGCTTGCGCGCGGGCTCACTCGACTGCGCCGGCGCGGGCTGTGGCGGCTGCACGGCCCCACCCTGCTGTGCTGACCCACTCTGCTGCGTCGACTCAGCTTGCGGCGCGGCAGCTGCCGGCGCCGCCCCATCACCGCGCTGCTGCGGTGCGGCTGCGGGCTTGCTCGTCTCGCGGGATGCGGCCGCCACCCGGCCGCTTGATCCCGCGCCGGGCTCCAACGTCACGTCGGCATCGCCCTCGGCATCAGCAAAGCGTGCCCGCAGTGCCACCAGGATGCGCGCCACCATGAGCTCAAGCTGCAGGCGCGGCGCTGTCACCCCGACCATCTCGGTCAGCGTCACGTTCACCGCATCCGCAATTGCACTCAGCTGTGCGGGCTGGAACCGGGCCGCTGAGTCACGCAACCGATTGAGATCGGCATCCGACACACCGCGCAGCACCGAACCGGCACTATCGCCGGTGGCCTTGGCAACAATCAGATCGCGCACCCGTTCGAGCAGGTCTTCAACGAAGCGGCGCGGATCTTGACCCGACTGAATCACATCATCAATTGCGCCGTAGGCTTCGGCGGCGTCACCATCGGCGAACGCCGTGATCGTCGCATCCAGCAGCCCGGATGCGGTGAATCCGAGCAGCTGCGAAGCCATCTCGTACTGCATCTGGCTGCCCTCGGTGCCGGCGATCAGCTGGTCGAGCAGCGAAAGCGTGTCACGCGCCGAACCGCCACCCGCACGCACCACCAGCGGCAGCACGCCCGATTCGGCGGCCACATTTTCGTGCTCACAGATCTCACCGAGATAGGCGAGCATGGTCGCCGGCGCGATCAACCGGAACGGGTAGTGATGCGTTCGCGAACGGATGGTGCCGATCACTTTTTCGGGTTCGGTCGTCGCAAAAATAAACAGCACCTGCTCGGGCGGTTCCTCCACCACCTTGAGCAGCGCGTTGAACCCCTGCGAGGTCACCATGTGGGCCTCGTCGATAATAAAAATTTTGTAGCGGTCGCGGGCCGGCGCGGTTACCGCGCGTTCGCGCAATTCGCGGGCGTCATCCACACCACCGTGGCTGGCCGCGTCAATTTCGATGACGTCGAGCGATCCGCCGCCATCACGCCCAAGTTCGCGGCACGAATCACATTCGCCGCAGGGCATCGGAGTGGGGCCCTGCGCGCAGTTCAAACAGCGCGCGAGGATGCGGGCCGATGAGGTTTTACCGCAGCCGCGCGGCCCCGAAAACAGGTAGGCGTGGTTGATGCGCCCGGTTCGCAGCGCGGTCATCAGCGGTTCGGTGACCTGCTGCTGACCGATCATCTCGGCGAAATTCTCGGGCCGATACCGGCGGTAGAGAGCTGCGACCATGCCTCATATCCTAGGCGGTGCGCAGCTGAGCAGCCGCCGCCAGCCAGGCACTACTCGCCTCCCACCGTGGCAAGCGCCTGGCGAGCAATTTCGAGCTCTTCGTTGGTGGGGATCACCAGCACCCGCACCCGCGAGCGCGCCGTCGAAATCTCCCGGATCTCGTCACCGCCGGCGGCAGCATTTTTTTCAAGGTTGAGCTCAACGCCCAGCCATTCCAGCCGCTCGCAGGTGCGGCGGCGCACCTCGGCCGAGTTTTCGCCGACGCCAGCGGTCCAGACAATGACATCGCCACCACCGAGCTGCACCAGGTAGGCACCGAGATAGTGCCGCAGGCGCTGCACATATACGTCGAGCCCCACCCTGGCTCGCTCATCACCGGCCTCAACCCGCGCCACAATATCGCGCATATCGTTCGTGCCGGTCAGCCCGAGCAGCCCCGAGCGCCGATTGAGCAGCGTGTCGAGCTCATCAACCGTGTAGCCGGCCTTGCGATGCAGGTGGAACAGCACCGCGGGATCAATATTGCCCGAGCGGGTGCCCATCACGAGCCCCTCCAGCGGCGTCATCCCCATTGAGGTGTCGACCGATTTGCCACCCTCGACCGCGCAGGCCGAGGCACCGTTACCGATATGGAGCACGACGATGCGCAGCTCTGTAAGCGGCTGCCCGAGATATGCGGCAGCCTGCTCGGCAACATATTTGTGGCTCGTGCCGTGGGCACCATATTTGCGGATGCGGTATTTATCGGCCACCTCTCGATCGATGGCATAAAGACTGGTCGCATCCGGCATCGTGGTGTGGAAAGCGGTGTCAAAAACGGCCACATGCGGGGTGTCGGCAAACAGCCGTCGCGCGCTGCGGATACCGGCCAGATTGGCGGCGTTGTGGAGCGGTGCCAGCGGGATGAGCTCTTCAATATCGGTCTCGACGCGGTCATCGATGAGCGTCGGGCCAAAAAAACGGCGCGCGCCCTGCACGATGCGGTGACCGACCACCGCGGGCGGAACCTCGTCAAGCGAGGGGCCGTACTCGGCAAAACCGCGCAGCATCTGTTCAAACGCGGCGTCGTGATCGGCAACCGGAGTTTCAGTTTCGTGGCGATCATCCGCCGTGCGGTGGGTCACAATGCCCATCGACTCACCGATGCGCTCAACCTTGCCGGAAGCAAGCTTGGTTTCATCCGACATGTCGATGAGCTGATATTTCAGCGACGACGAGCCCGAGTTGACTACGAGAACAACACTCATGACCTGGGTGGCTTTCGGTTAGGGAATATCGACAGACATGCGGATGGACTTCAATTACGGCGTCTTTCAGCCTAGTTGGCGTTCACGCTCGGCTCGTAAACGGTTAACAGGGTTGGCAGGCGCCCCGGCAACGCGCCCTTACCAACCGCACCAATTGGCCTGCAGCCCATCAAAAGTCGCCACGCTCGAACCGTCATCGACGCGGACAATCTCGAGCTGGCTGCCAATAAACCCCGGCTGCAGCGGATACGAGTCGATCGAGGAGTGGTCGGGCACCCGCAGCAGCGCCAGGAACTCGGCGTTCGGCGAGCGGCACACATTGCCAATCCAGTCGTCCTCTGGCGCGGCAAGCAGCGTGGCATCGCTGGCGCTCAACCGGTAGAGCTGGGTGCGCTGCACACCGGCAGCGTTATCGACGGTCTGGAATTGCCGCACATACAGGTCGTTCGTCAGCGGCAGCAGCTGTCCCTCGGATGCCGCGGGGTCGGCAACCGCGTCGGGCACCTCGATGGGCGTGCGCTCGCCGGTGCGCAGGTTGATGCGGGTGAATTCGCTGGCGGTCTGCAGCAGCACGCTGGTTTCGTCGGCGAAAAAGCCCAGGATGGTGTCGTATTCACCAAGCGGTACCGGCACCCGTCCGCCGATCGGGTCGACGAGCGTCACCTGCCGATTCGCGGCCTGCACCAGCACCGCGCGCGTGCCCGGCACGAACGACCACTCGACCACCGCCGAGTGCGTGCCGCCCAGGTTCTCGACCTCGAACAGCTCATTGGTTTCGGCGTCGATGAGGTACAGCCGGCCATTCTCGTCGTCGTTACCGCCATCGGCCACAAAGCCGAGCGCGGTGCCCTCGAGATTGCCACGCAGGGTGCGATACCGCTGTGCCCTCGGCGCATCCGCCCGCGCCTGGAATCCGCCGGCACCAGTCGACTCGACGAGCGTGCCGCGGCCGGCAGCATCGAGCGAGACGGCGATGACCTTCGTGCCGGCCACGGCGTACTCCTGCAGCCGTGGGGCGGCCAGCAGCGTCTGCTCGGCGGCACCATCGGCGCCGATCTCGGCCTGCACCACGGTGTCGAAGCCCTTGTCGTCGCGGCGCAGCATCGTGAGTGCCGCCGGTGGTGTGGTGAACGAGGTCTTTATCTCGGTGGTGTGCCCGGTGCGCTCCCCCACCGCCGCAAAGCTCACCCGGTATTCGGTGCCGCTTGCGAGCGCCCGCGAGAACTCGACCACGACGGTGTTGTCGACGACGCTCACCTGAGCGGCAGCGGTCGGTTCGATGCGCACATCGGCTTCGGTTACCGGCGCCAGCAGCTGGTCGGTGCGGATGAGCAGGCGCTGTCGCGGGGATGTGCTGGCGGCAGCGAGGTCGATGCTGATATCGCGCAGCTGCGGCCCGCACGCCGCCGACACCGCGCCGAGCATCGCGGCCAGCAGTGCCAGCAGCGCGATCGTGACGGTGGCACGGATGCCGACGCGGGCAGCGCGGCGGTCGGCCTGGGCCTGAGCCATCTCACCCCGCACTGCCACGGTCTGCGCCGCCGCGTGCCGCTGAGCGCTATTCGAGGTAGGGCGCATCTGGCTGCTCGATCCTCTCAATCGACTCGGGCTCAACCACCACCGGTTCGGGGGCGCCATCGGCCGGCACGAAATCGCCGGTCACCCGCACCCAGCTATCAACGGGATATTCCCCAGCCCATCCCGGTAGCCGCACCGGCACACCCACCGGCTGCGCATCCACAGCACAGCAGGTGACCACAAAGCGGCTGACATAGAACACATCCGCCCGCTCGGGGTCGGCGACCACGAAGCCCTCGAGCACCGGCTGGCGATCGAGGAAGAAATCGGTGCCCTGCAGCCGCAGCAGCGCGGCCCAGTCTTTGATGGTGAGCAGGCTATCGTCGCCGCTGGCGAACACCACCTCGTCTTGCAGGGGGATGTTCGAGTTGATGCTGCGCTGCTGGGCGGTGGCGGATGAGAGGGCCGCCGGAGGCAGCGCCAGTAGCGTCGCGCCGAGGGCCGCCACCATGATCACGCCGCCGAGCTGTGCGATGAAACCCGGCGGGCGGCCGTGGTCATGGCCGTGGTCGTCATGACCGTGGTCGCGTTGCCTGGTTGCCGGTGCGATCAGGGCCGCGAGCGCGAGCACGCCGGCGATCGCCGCCAGGGCGATCTCAAACCAGACATAGCGGGGATGCACGTAGTACTCGAGCTTCCCGCGCGCGGCGAGCATCAGCACCGCAATCGTCGCGATCGTGGTGAGTACGAGGCCGCTCCACCAGCGGCGCCAGCGGCTAGACAATGAGGTTCACCCCGAATCCGAGCACGAGCGATGCCAGCACCACCACCGCCGTCACCACGATGAGCGTGCGGGCGCGGAAGGTGGTGCGCAGCAGCGCCAGCATCTTGATGTCGATCATCGCGCCGAGCACCAGGAAGGTGACGGTAGCACCGGGTAGGAAGAGCGAGCTGAGCGAGAGGATGAAGAAGGCGTCGACGGTCGAGCAAATCGACACCACGAAGGCGAGAGCCGCCAGTGCGAGCACCGACCAGATCGGGTTGGCACCGAGTTCGATGAGGAGGTTGCGCGACACCCCGGTCTGGATCGCGGCGGCGAGCGCGGCGCCGACCATGAGGGCCGGGAGCATCACCGTCATCTCGGTGGCGAACTGGTCGAGGCTGCGTCCCCAGCGCGTCGTGCGGCTCGGGGACGCGGCCTGACAGCTCGCCGCAAACCCCGGCGTGAGAAAGAGCGTCGACTCAGACTGCCTCGCGAACAGCCACCCCACGAGGTTGGCGATCACGAAACCGCCGATGATGCGGCCGAGCAGGATGCCGTCGTCGAAACCGAACGCCTGATAGGTGGTGATGATGGTGACGGGGTTGAGGATCGGCGCCGCCAACAGGAAGGTGAGCGCATCCCCCACCGAAAATCCGCGCTGCAGCAACCCGCGCGATAGCGGCACATTGCCGCACTCACACACCGGCAACAGCACGCCGAAGCAGCTAATCACCATGCGCCGCAGCCACGGGTTGCGCGGCAGGATGAGCTCGAGCACGTTCTGCGGCAGCCACACCGCGACGATGGTCGACACGATCACGCCGAGCACCACGAAGGGGAACGACTCGACGAAGACGCTGATGCCAAGGGTGATCGCATCGCGGGTGAGGGCGTCGAGGCCGGCGAAGGCGCTCTCGGGGGTGAGTAGCCGCACCGCGACGAGCGCCGTGATCAGCGCCAACACCACGGTTACGCGCGCGATCGAGAAGCGGCCAGCCATGTGAGCCGATTTTAGCCACACATTCGTAGCCGCAAACCTGAAACTACGGCAAGTCATACATCAGCGGTGGTGTTTGCTTCAGGGAAAAACGGCTCCAGGAGGAGCTATCCACCCTCCTGGAGCCGCAAAATCCCCGCGCAGAAACACGAGCCGCAGAATAACGCCGCCTACGACTGCGCCTGAATCGCGGTGATCGCCACGGTGTTGATGATGTCACTCACCAGTGCACCGCGCGACAGATCATTGATCGGCTTGTTCAGCCCCTGCAGCACCGGACCAATCGCCACCGCCCCAGCCGAGCGCTGCACCGCTTTATACGTGTTGTTTCCGGTGTTGAGATCGGGGAACACAAACACGGTGGCGCGACCGGCAACATCACTACCCGGCATCTTTTTTGCGGCAACGGCGGCGTCGGTGGCGGCGTCGTACTGCATCGGCCCCGCCACCGCGAGCTGCGGCGCGCGCTCACGCACAAGCTCGGTCGCGGTGCGCACCTTGTCGACATCAGCGCCGTGACCCGACTCACCGGTCGAATAGCTCAGCATGGCCACCCGCGGTTCGATGCGGAACTGGGTTGCGGTTTCCGCCGACGAAACCGCAATATCGGCGAGCTGTTCGGCGGTTGGGTCGGGATTCACGGCACAGTCGCCATACACGAGCACCCGGTCAGACAGCGCCATCAAAAACACGCTCGACACGATCGAAACGCCAGGCTTGGTTTTCACAATTTCAAAGCTCGGTTTGATGGTGTGCGCGGTCGTGTGCGCGGCACCCGAAACCATCCCGTCGGCATACCCGAGATGCACCATCAGCGTGCCGAAATACGACACATCCTGCACTTTTTCGCGAGCCTGCTCGACCGTGACCCCCTTGTGGACCCGCAGCCGCGCATATTCGGCAGCAAATTCATCCAGCAGCTCGGGGTCGTTCGTCGAACGCACCCGAGCCTTTGAAATATCCAGCCCCAGTTCGGATGCCCGCCGGCGTACCGCATCCTCCTCGCCGAGAATCGTGAGATCGGCAACCTCGCGTGCCAGCAGCGTGGCGGCAGCGGTGAGGATGCGGTCGTCATCTCCCTCGGGGAGCACGATGTGTTTGCGGTCGGCACGGGCCCGGTCGAGCAGCTGGTATTCAAACATCAGCGGCGTCACCGCCGTCGGCTCGGGCACATCGAGCAGGCCAACGAGCGCATCAGCATCAATGTGGGTGGTGAAGTCAACGAGCGCCGCGGCAATTTTGCGTTCGCTGCGGGTGGTGAACGCGCCGCGAGCGCCCAGGATGCGCTGCGCCGTGTCGAAGGTGCCCAGTTGGGTGCGCAAAATCGGCAGGTTCGAGTCGATGCCCTCAAGCAGACGGCGAATAACCGGAGAAAATTCGAACGGCCCGTTCACCACGATTGCCGCGAGCGTTGGGAAGGACTCGGCCCGCTGCGCCAGCAAAAGCGCCAGCAGCGTCTCGGTGCGGTCGGCGGCAACCACCACCACACCCGACTCAAAGGTGCGCTCAAGGACGTGCTCCATCCCCATGCCCGCAACCGTCACACCGAGCACTTCGCGCTCAAGCAGCGACTCGTCACCCGAGTGCAGTTCTCCCTGCACCGAGCCGATCAATTCAGTCACCGTCGGTGCCGAAAGCAGCGCGTTTTCGGGGAGCGCCCAAACCGGCACTTCGCTGCCCACCTCCGAAAGCGATTCGGCAACCGCGCTCGCCGCGGCATCCAGCGCCGCGGGCTCAACTCGGTTCACCACGCAGGCGAGCAGATCGGCATGTTCGGCAACCAGCTCGGGAACCGCGAGTGCCGCTGCCGAAGCGAGCTGTTCGGGGTTGCGTGCCGAAAGGTCGTGGCCGCGGCCCGAAATCACCAACATGACCGGGGCGCCGAGATTGGCGGCAATGCGGGCATTAATACCGAGCTCGGCGGGGTTGCCGATGTCGGTGAAGTCGCTACCAACGATCACCACGGCCTCACATTTGCGGGCGAGACGCCCATAGCGCTCAATAATTTCGGCGAGCGCGGCCGCCGTGTTTTCATGCACCGCCTCATAGGTCACCCCGGCGCACTCGGCGGTGTCGAGTTGCAGCGAGGGGTCGACGCGTTCGAGCAAAATATCGAGCAGTTCGTCATGCTCGGGTGCCTGCACGATGGGGCGAAACACCCCCACTCGCCCGACTCGCTTGGTGAGCGTTTCGAGCACGCCAAGCGCAACGGTCGATTTGCCAGAGAAACCTTCGGATGCCGTGAGGTAGATGCTGGTCGTCACGCAGTCATGGTACTGGCTGCAGGCAAACAGCTCATTGACGTTCTCATGATCTACATCGTCTCCGGCCCATGGACGGGATGCGAGAGTCGCGGCCGTCTCGATTGGCCGCAAGTGCGCGCCATGCTCTATATTCCCTAAAGACAGCAAAGTCGCTGCACGCCGCCCGCAGCAGCGGGCCCAACCAGGGGTTCAAGCCAATGAATGTCTCCACACCCAAAGTCCCACGTGTATCCGGCTCGCTGAGCCGTAACCTCGGCCTCTGGGCCGTAGTCGGCCTCGGTCTGGGATACATGACGCCGACCGTTGTATTCGACACCTTCGGTATCGTGTCGGGCATCACCGACGGTGCCGTGCCGATGGCCTACATCGTGGCGCTTGTCGTGATGATGTTCACTGCCGTGAGCTACGGCAAGATGGCCGGCGCCATCCCCAGCGCCGGTTCGGCCTACACCTACGCCCACCGCTCGATCCACCCGAACGTCGGTTTTTTTGTTGGTTGGACTTCGCTGCTCGACTATCTGCTACTGCCGATGGTGAACGCGCTGATCATCCGGCTCTATTTGGAACAGATTTTCCCGGATGTGTCGCCGGTGATCTGGGTGGTGCTCTACGTCGCCGCTGTCACCGCGGTGGTGTACATCTCGATGCGCGGCACTTCGCGCGTCAACGCGCTGCTCCTGTGTTTTTCGGTGGCTGTGATCATCGTGTTCATCGTGCTCGTATGCAACCAGCTCGTTAATGGCGAGGGCCTGGGCACCGTGTTTAGCTCGCGCCCGTTCATCCACGAGGACATGAACACCGAATCGCTGCTGATGGCAGCCACCGTGGTGTGCTTCTCGTTCATCGGCTTCGACGCCATCACCATGTACTCCGAAGAGGTGCGCAGCCCCAAGATCATGCCCCGCGCCATCCTCGTCACGGTGATCATCGGTGGCGCGATCTTCCTGATCGCCAGCTACTTCGCTCAGCTGCGCTTCCCCGACAACACCCCGTTCGGTGACTACGTTGACGACCCGCTCCCCCAGATCGGTCTGATCGTCGGTGGCGAAGTGTTCCAGACCATCTTCGTCGCGGCAGGCTTTACCGCCACCGTGGCATCCGGTCTCGCCTCGCACGCATCCGTTTCACGAATGCTGCTGGTGATGGGCCGCAACTCGGTGCTGCCCAAGCGCGTGTTTGGCTACGTCAGCCCCCGCACCCACACCCCCACCTTCAACGTCGTGCTCGTCGGTGTCGTCTCGCTGGCCGCAATGTCGTTCTCGCTTGAACTCATCTCGGCCTTCATCAACTTCGGTGCGCTGATCGCCTTCACGGCCGTGAATGCCTCGGTAATTGCCTGGTTTGCGATCCGTCAGGGTCGCCGCAAGACATTCGCCGATGTGTTCAACTACATCGTGATGCCGGCCATCGGTGTGATCATGACCGCTTTGCTGTGGCTCAACCTGCACGAAGAGGCGCTCATTGGCGGGCTCATCTGGATGGCGGCCGGCGCCATCTACCTGCTGGTACTCACCCGCGCGTTCCGCAAGCCCATCGCCAGCTTCGACGAGAACGAGCCCGTCACGGGTTTCAACAAGGTAATTGACGCAGATGGTGACATCATTACCGTTGGCCCCGGCCTCGAAGTAGAAACGATGCGACACGGATCTTCGAGCGCCAGCGACACTCCGCGCGCAGCGGATGACCAACCCAAGTCAACAAGGAACGAATAATGACCGGTTTTGCCCCCATCCCAGCTGAATTTGAAGCCGACGACAACGGTTTTTTTGGTGAGTATGGTGGTGCCGAACTACCGCCGTTCCTGGTTGAACCCATGGCCGAGGTGCGCCGCGCCTATGCTGAGGCGCGGCGCGACCCCGAGTATCTGCGCGAATATGAACAGCTGCTGAAAAAGTACGTGGGGCGTCCCTCGCCGCTGTACTTCGCCGAAAACCTCACCCGGTCGCTCGGCGGCGCCAAGGTGTATCTCAAGCGTGAAGATCTCAACCACACCGGTTCGCACAAGATCAACCACTGCCTCGGCGAGGCACTGCTCGCCAAGCGCATGGGCAAAACCACGCTCATCGCCGAAACCGGTGCCGGTCAGCACGGTGTGGCCCTCGCCACCGCGGCGGCGCTGCTGGGCCTGAAGTGTGAAATTCACATGGGCTCAATCGATGTCGCCAAGCAGCACTCCAATGTGGTGCGGATGCAGCTGCTGGGCGCCAAGGTCGTCACCGTCGATGAGGGCGGCCGGTCGCTGAAAGAGGCCGTCGACTCGGCCTTCACCGTGTACGCCGAAAACTACGACGAGTACTTTTTCGCGATCGGTTCGGTGGTGGGGCCCGACCCGTTCCCCTCGATGGTGCGCGACTTCCAGTCGGTGGTCGGCCGTGAGGCACGCGAGCAGATCCTCGAGGCCGAGGGTCGGCTGCCGGATGCGCTGGTCGCCGCGGTCGGCGGCGGCTCGAACGCGATGGGCTTGTTCACCGAGTTCCTCGCTGACGAATCGGTGAAAATCTACGGCGTCGAGCCAGCCGGTGAGGGGCTGCACACCCAGCGCCACGCGGCAACCATGTCGCTCGGTGAACCGGGCACGCTGCACGGTATGCGCACGGTGGTGCTGCAAGATGCCGAGGGTGCGCCGGCACCGGTGCACTCGATTGCATCAGGCCTCGACTACCCCGGCGTTGGCCCACAGCACGCCTACCTGCGCTCGATTGGCCGGGTGGAATATGTGGCGGCCGACGACGCCCAAACCATCGCCGCTTTTCAGCGCCTCGCGCGTACCGAGGGCATCCTGCCCGCGCTCGAATCGTCACACGCACTCGCCTGGGTCAATGAGCTCGCGCCCAAGCTGCCACAGGATGCAATCATCGTCGCCAACCTTTCGGGCCGCGGTGACAAGGACGTCGATTTTGTGGCGTCGTGGATTGAAGAACACAGCGCCTAGCGCGCTTCGCGGCAACGCGCGCGCTCGGGTACACTGAAAGACGGCCCCTCACGTGGCGCCATCCAGGCCAACTCCCCCAGGTCGGAAACGAAGCAAGGGTAACCGGGCTCTGGCGGGTGCGTGAGGGGTCTTTTTATACCTCGCGACCGCACACTAGCGGGCCCTGCAGCCCTGTACAGCTCTCGCCGGGGGTCTAACCCTGGCTCCGCGCGGCTAGTCGACTTCGCGTTCGATCGTCGTATTGGCGCCCAGACGCTCAATCGGGGTGTGTTCGTTACGTCCCCGCATCCGCCGATTTCGCAGCCCGGTGAGGTGATCGATTTTTGTGTCGTAGCCCTGCACATCCGCGATTTCAGAACTCGTTTCACGCTCATACTCGTGCCGCTTGTCGGTGTTGCGGTAGCGCATGTATACGGTCGTGTAAAAAAACACCGCTGCTGCCGGCCCAATCGCCAGCAGATAGAACACATCGCTGTCGCTATCGCTCGAGTCGGCGAGCACCGCGGCGGCGTTCATCAGCACTGGGTATGCCTCAAGCCACATCATGTCATCACCACGAACCAGATCGCGGCGCAGCTGAGCGCAAGACCAACCACACCGATAATTCCCGATATCGCCAGCAGTTTCGCTTTGCGCACCGGCACCGAACCCATGGTCTCTCCCGTGCGACCGTTCACCGCAACATAGTGCTTCAAGCCGGTCCGCTCCTCGTAGTAGCTGTACAGCCACACCGGCAGATAGAGCGAAACCCAGCGCGTTCCGCGCACTCGCAGCCGTTCAAACTGCCAGCGCACGCCACGGTCGTACGAGCGAATCAGCTCATTCGCGCGCGCCCGGCCGATCGACAGCACGCGCTCATACGCATCCCGGGAAATTCCGTCCAGGTTTACGTCGCGCTTTTCGGAAGTAAAACCGCGCAGATAGTTGGCGTTATAGGTCACCGCGTTCTTGGTATCGAACGGCAGGATGGTGTTGATGATGTTGTTCGTGTTGCGCGAGGGGTCGATATTGGCACGGTCGGCCGAAGACTCGATGGTCACATCGTCCACATAGAGGTTGAAGTCGCGGCCGAGGCGGTAGCGGTCGGCGTCATAGCGGGTTTCCCAATCGTCCCCGACTTTCACCTGATATTTGCGGGTCTGAATTTCACCCTCGCCCTCTACCGTGACGCGGGCGTTCGCATCCATCGTCAAATAGGGCAGATACACACCCACCACTTCTTCAGGTGCGAACTGCCGGGTAAATTGCGGATGCGCAAAGAAGCGACGCTTTTTCACGAACTCGGTAATGCGGGCAATTGCGTCTTGGCGGGTGATTGAAAACGGCAGGATGCCGTCGGGCACCGCACCATTGGGCAGCTGCGCATTAATGGTCAGCGTGTTGCGGCACCAGTGGCAGCGAGCGTGCAGTGCTTCTTGCGTGTTGACAATCACCTCGGCGCCGCAGGCCTGGCATTTCAGCGTCAACACGTCTTCGGTTGATTCGTGAATGTTCGAGGCACCCGAGGCGATCACCGTGCCGCGCAGCTCGCTGACAGGGGTGTCGAGGCCAAAGCTCTGCTCCATCGAGCCCTCATGCCATTCGTGTCGGCAATAGTGGCAAATGAGCTTGCCGGTGGCAGCGCGCATCGATATTTCAGTGGAGCCACAGCGCGGGCACCGGCTGATGCCCTGCGCTTTATCGGACGAGGTGTCGATGTATTTCACCTCGCCGCCCTCTACAAACGGCGACGGTTGAGGACCTGCCTTCTGAGTGTCGGGCCCGCCTTGCGGCGGGATCCCGCCCGCGGCCTCGGGTACGCCATACGGCGGTAAAGGCTGGTTGCCGTACGGCTGCTGTGACCCCTGATTATTGGTCACCCCACCACGTTCAAACTGTTCCTGCGCGAAGCGGCGTATGTAGCGTCCCAGTTCATTTGCTCCGGGAAACATGGCCGCTCCTATTCGAGGCCGAGCGCGCGACGCTTGGCAGCGTCGTAGTCTTCCTGCGTGATCAGCCCCTGGTCAAGCATCTGCTTAAACTCGGCGAGCTTCGCCACACCGTTTGACTCGGGCGCTTGCTGCTGCGGCGCCTGCTGCTGAGGCGCCTGCTGCTGTTGCTGCTGAGGCGCCTGCTGCTGGAACGGATTCTGGTAGGGCGCGTTCTGACCCTGCTGCTGGAAGTTCACTGCCGACCCGGCCGAGTTGACGCCCATTCCCATCATGGCAATACCGCTACCGCCGTGCTCGCCGGCAGCTTCAAAGCCGCGTGCCATCGACTGCTGCAAGAACGACTGACCACGGCTGCCCGAAAGTGCATCCGCCTTCTTGGCATCGCTGAGCAGCGCGCGAGTGTCTTCGTCGTACTCGATCGACTGGATCGCCACGCTCACAATTTCGAGACCGCGAGCACTATTCCACTGGTAGGCATCCTCGACAGCCTTCGAAAGCGACTGGGCGAACCCGATCGAATCGCCCTGGATGCGGGCCATACGGTTGCCCTTACTGGGGTCATTCGTGTAGTTCGAGAACGCCGGTGCGAGGCTCGAAACAACCTCGTTGAACAGCTGTGAGGCCGCATCATTGTCGAGGTCGGAGAAATCAAACACTGAAGCGTTCGGGCCGAGATAGGTGTAGGGCACGAACTGCTGAGTGAACAGGATGGGGTTCACGATGCGCAGCGAATAGGTACCGCGAGTAAGCGCACCAACCTGCGCGCCCAGGTAAGCGTCATCCCAATAAATTTCCGACTGCGTACCGAAACGGTTGTTCGGAATCTCTTTCAGGTTCACGTAAAAAGCCAGGTGCTGCGCTGCCGGCTGGCCGCCGTGCTTAAAACGATCCCACGACTGCTTAACGAGCGAGTCGACAAAACCGCCGCCGGTGAAAATCGACTTCGAGTTCGCATCGTTCGGTGCGAACACATAGGCACCCGGCTCGGTAACAATGCCGGTAATACGCCCTTCCTGGAACGTGAGCAGAGCGTATCCCTCGGGCACGATGATTTTGCTGCCATCGGTAATGATGTTGGCAGAGCCGCGAGTGTTCGACCCGCGTCCCTGATTCTGGCCGTATGCCACGGCGGGGAAGATCGCGGCCGTAGGAGCGAGCTGCTCGGGCGGCGCCAGGAAGTCAACCCACTGATCCGCGAGCGTTCCGCCAATCGCACCTACTGCTGCCTGGATAAAACCCATGATCGAACCCCTTCGTTTTGGGTGCTCTCGCAAACTAGTCCACTGATACCACGATGGTATCGCGCACTAGTTTGCGAGAGGCTGGTGGTGTTACTTCTTTTTGATGGATGCGCTCGCAATAAGCAGACCAATACCAACGACGATGCAGATGATGCTGCCGTAGGCCTGAATGAAGTGGATCGGGCTTTCGACAACGAAAAAGGCTTCAAAGAAGCTCATGTACGGGAGCAGGCTCAGACCATTGACAATGTTCCAGATCGCGAGCAGTACACCGATACCGATGGCTGACATGCCGATGCTGCGCAGCTGCTGAGGAAGCTGCTTGGTCTCGCTGTGGCCGGAGGCGGCAGCATAGGGGTTGGCACCCATTGCACCGAACTGCCCCTGCTGCTGGCCACCATGGTGCGGCTGCCGCTGGCCACCATAGTGCGGCTGCTGCTGGGCGCCGTAGTGCGGCTGCTGCGGGTTCATATTGCCGTACTGCTGCTGCGCGGGAGCACCCTGCGGCGGATGCTGAGCATTCGCACCGAAGTCCTGGTGCTGGCCTCCGAAATTCTGGTTCGCCGGAGGCTGGTTTGAGTTCATCTGGTCGCTCATGTCGGTGAGCCTAGCCCACACAGACAGCCCCGCCATCTACTCCTAGTAAAAGTTCGGTTAACAGGCTGAGGGCCCTCATCCTCGAGGATGAGGGCTATCGAAAACGCTGGTTGATTCGACGACGAGCCTCCAGCAGCGGGGGCCCACAACCCCGGGGTTCTCATACCCCACCAAAATGGCTTGTTCCCCGGCGCACGGCCGGGGAACAAGCCAACGCGGAGGATAGTCCCCTACTGCCCCTCATCGTTCCGCAAACGAAACGACGAGCCTCTGGCAGCGGGGGCCCAAACCCAGGGGTTCTCATACCCCACCAAAATGGCTTGCTCCCCGGCAAAAGGCCGGGGAGCAAGCCAACGCGGAGGATAGGGGATTCGAACCCCTGAGGGCGTTAACCCAACACGCTTTCCAAGCGTGCGCCATAGGCCACTAGGCGAATCCTCCAGGGTGCCGCAAGGACACATCTTGACATCCTAGCCGGCAGCGGGCCGTATCGGCCAATTGTGCACTAGGCGTTGCGACGCAGACGCAGCCGCAGCAGTAGCCCCGCAACTCCGAGCGCAACAGCAAACCAGCCAAACACGCCAAATTTGCCATCAACACCGGTGCCGACGATCTTCTGTTTTTTGGCTGCATCCTCTTGCTGACCGGCTTTATCAGCCGAAGTCTTTAATGCATCCTCGAACGCACCGGCAGGCACGCTTTCGTACCCCTCAACAGAAGCATGCGTCGAAGTCACCCGCGGCTGCACAGCACCGCCATTACCAGGCTCGGCAGGCACCACTGCCCCACCGCCGCTACCGGCATTGTCACTGCCGTCCTCATCGGTCGCGGGCGCAGTTTCAGTGGCCTCCGGGCGCTCCGTCGGCGAGGGTGGCGTCGTAGACTCATCCGGAGCAGGTTCAGTGGTGGTGGCATCCGGTTCGGGCGTCTCGCCCGACGTGAGCGTCGGGTCGCCGACGGTTTCACTGGGTTTCTGAGTCGGAGTGGGCTGTGCAGTTTCTGTCGGTGCACCGGTTTCAGTCGGTTCGGGCGTCGTCGTCGGATCCGCCGGCGGTTCGTGAATTTCAGTTGCGGTCGGTTCGGGCTGGGGTGGGTCAGTCACGAGCTCGCCGGGCTGATCGACGCGGCCGTCTTGATCCACTGAAAAAATGCCGTCGGTGCTATCGGGAACGTCGGCCGCTGCGGTGAGCGCGGGAGCGACCAGGACTAGACCGGCAACAACAAGCGAGGTGCCGACCAGCTTGTGCCAGCTCGATGCTGGTGAGCGAAGCATGCCCCATCCCCCTGAGTCAGGCCACCGGCCACGAAAAATAACAATCTGATAGAGATACTACCGTCACAGTGCGGCAATTCCGACCGCATCTCTAAAGATCTACCTAAAGACTGACCCCTCGCCCGGCACGCTCAGGAAAAAAACGATGCGGGCCCAACCTTTCAGTTGGACCCGCACCAGGTTTGCGGCTGAGCCGCGAGAAAAACGTGACTACTTGAGGGTCACGGTTGCACCAGCGCCCTCGAGGGCTTCCTTGGCCTTCTCGGCGGTTTCCTTGTTGACACCCTCGAGCACAGCCTTGGGGGCACCGTCAACGAGAGCCTTAGCCTCACCCAGGCCGAGCGAGGTCAGACCACGCACCTCCTTGATGACGGCGATCTTCTTGTCGCCAGCGGCTTCGAGGATGACGTCGAACTCGTCCTTCTCCTCAGCAGCCGGAGCGTCGCCACCGGCAGCGGGGGCGCCCGCAGCAGCAACTGCAACCGGAGCAGCAGCGGTAACGTCGAAGGTCTCTTCGAAGAGCTTCACGAAGTCGCTGAGCTCGATGAGGGTGAGCTCCTTGAACTGCTCGATGAGCTCTTCAGCGGTGAGCTTTGCCATTTTGTATCTCCTTAGATGGTGAAATTACGCCGCGGGTCCGGTTGGACTAGTTCGCGGATTCCTGCTTTTCGCGCAGCGCGTCGATAGTGCGAACCGCCTTCGACGCAGGCGCGGTGAACATGTATGCGGCACCGAACATCGAGGCCTTGAACGCGCCGGCAAGCTTGCCGAGCAGCGTTTCGCGGGACTCGAGGTCGGCGAGCTTGTTGACCTCTTCCGGGGTGAGCGGCTTGCTGTCGAAGTAGCCGCCCTTGATCACCAGGAGAGGGTTGTCCTTGGCAAAGTCGCGCAGTGCCTTGGCAGCGTCGACAACTTCACCGGTCACAAACGTGATTGCGGTCGGACCGCTCAGGTAGTCGTCGATGCCTTCGATCTCGGCGTTCTTGGCCGCGATCTTGGCGAGCGTGTTCTTTGCCACGGCGTAGGTTGCGTGCTCACCGAGTGAACGGCGCAGCGTCTTCAGCTGCGTCACGGTGAGACCGCGGTACTCGGTCAGCACAATCGCCGACGACTCGCGGAACTTGTCCGTGAGTTCGGCGATAGCTGCGTCCTTGTTCGCCATGGGTCTCCTCTCAATGCTGTTGCACGCCCGACACGGATGCGCCGGACGCACCGCCGGTGCGCTTCTCTGAGGCACCAAGTCCACGAAAAAACGCTCCGGCAGATGGCCGGAGCGCGAACGCGCGAATGCGCATGCGAAAATGCTCGTGGTCACCTGCGCGGGCCGTCTCATCGAAACCTTCGTCTGACATCTGCTTGCGCACACGCCAGTCACCAGCGGTCTAAGGCTGTCGTCAATAGTAGCCAAAGACGTTATGCGTGCGCAAGCACAAGTCTGAGTTCGGTCGTGAATTGGCGCGAGATACTGGGTGACATGCCGAAACTCGGATACACCGCCGCGCAAATCCGCGCCGCCGAAGCGCCCCTGCTCGCACGCAATGTGCCGCTCATGCAGCGCGCATCGGCAGCGCTCGCCGATCACGTGTTGAGTCTCCTACCGACGCCAAAAACGGCCGGGGTCACCGTGCTCGCCGGCGCCGGAGACAACGGCGGGGATGCGCTCTACGCTGTGGCCGAGCTGGCACGCGCTGGTGTTTCAGTCGAGATCGTCGCGGCGATGGGCAAACTCCCCGCGGCCGCATCTGAAGCCGCCCTCGCCGCTGGCGCACAGCTGCTGGCAGACCCCGCCAGCCCGAGTGCTGCTGCAAAGAGCGCAGCAGCTGCCGATGTTGTGATTGACGGCGTACTCGGCATCGGTTCGGGCGGCGTGGCCTCGGGCGGATCGCCCGCCCTACGCGGAAACGCTCGCGAAGTGGTTGCCTCGGTTAAGGCCGCGATCGGCAACGGCCCGCTCGTGGTGGCGGTGGATATTCCTAGCGGACTCGACCCCGATAGCGGCCAAGTTATCGAACCGGATGCGGTGCTTGCAGCTCACCTGACCGTCACCTTCATCGGCATCAAAGCCGGACTCTTGCAGGGCGACGGCCCCGACTATGCCGGCAAGGTCTGGCTCGAACCAATCGGTGCCAGCCAGGGGCTGCTCGGCGTGACGCCGAGCATCACCGTTCACTAGCCAGCACCGGCCTACGCCACGGGCATCCGTAATCTGGTTAGCTTGCGGGCCGGTTCTCGGAAGAAAACACCGAGTCTTCGCCGAACCAGTCGCGGGTGGCTTCGTCCCAGGTGCCATCTTCGAAGGCTCGCTCGAGCCAGGTGTTCACCGCATCCCGAAACTCTTCGTCGTCTTTGGGCAGCATGTATGCGAGTTCCTGTGTATTGAAGGGTTCATCCGCATTCACCTGGCACAGTTCGGGGTGCTCGTGTGCGGCCCAAACCACCTCGGGGGCGTCGGTGACCATCACGTTTGCGTTCCCGGAAACGATCTCTTCGAAAATCGAATTGTTGTCATCGAAGCGGATGATCTCGGCGTCGCTGAAGTGCTCATTCGCGAATTCTTCATTGGTGCCACCGACCGGGGTAATCACCACTGTCGTCGGCTGGTTGATCTCTGCGATGGTGTCGAAGTCCTCCTCGTCGCCGCACGTGGTGATCGCAGCCTTGCCGCCGTGGATAACCGGAATTGAAAACGCCACCTGTTCCTTACGTTCGTCGGTGACACTGATACCGCCAACAGCGATGTCGCAGCTCGAAAGGAAGGTCGGCATGAGTTCCTTCCACGAGGTCTTGACGTACTCAACTGTGATGTCACGGCCCGTCTGCTCCGAGAGGTCTGCCGCGAACGCCTCGACCATCTCAATGTCGATTCCTTCAAACTCATCAGCACCACCGGCTGCATAGCTGAAGGGACGGTAGTCGCCGGTCAGGCACGTGTGCAGCACTCCGTCAGCGACCGGGGCGAGGTCGAGAGTCTCGCGAGCGTCGGCCTCGGTTCCGGTGTCATTGGATTCCGCCGCTGTCGTTCCCGGGGCAACGTCGCCAGCACTACAGGCGGAAACAAAGAGCAGAGTGCAGGCGGCTGTTGCAATCAGCGAAGCGGCTCGAAAACGAAAAGGCATGGTTCACCCCGACTAGCGTCATTGATAGAAGAGTGTGGACACTCTAGCCGAACCAAACTGTGCACCAGCGGGCAAAAGTGATGCTTTTACGCTGCCCAGGCCAGTCATGACAGCAATTTTGACTCGACCCTGCACAGCGCATCCACGGCAAAGCCGCGGGCACTCTGCCTACAGCGAGTCGAGCTGTTCAAGCACGTGGTCGGCGAGCCGCACGAGCTTCTCGATTTGCGCATCGTCGCGCTCAATCCACACGGCGCGAGGCTCAGCATCCTGCACCACAAAATTGTGGTGCACCTCCCACACAAAAAGCGTGCGCTCAACCCCGACCACATATTGCTGCCACCACACCTGCCGCAGATATTTCGGTGGGATGCGGTTCCAGTCTTTATTGGTGGTCTTAATTTCGGCGAGCACCACCTCATCGCCCCACTGCGCCAAGCCGTCGGGCGTGGCAAGATGCCGTTCATTATCGGTCGCGCGAATCAGCAGCCCGCAGCCAGCGATATCGTGCCGCTGTCGCATCCATTCGACAATCTGCGGCTCGCGCTTGCGCCCGTGTTCGGTATAGGCATTCCCAACGAAACCGCCGCCCTGCACCTTGTCGATCACCACTGAACGCACCGATTTCGCGCTTGCCAGTCGTGCCGCATCGGTTGCGGTCACTCCCCGACGCCGCGCCTGCAACCAGCGGTTGGTATCTTCGGCGGCACACACGATGCGGTCTGCCAGCTCACCGCTCACTCGCGGCTGTTTGAGTTCGTCGAGGATTCCCGCGCGCCAGACCGTGCCCACACTCGGCGCGAGTGCCGAGTCGGCCGGCCGGGTTTCGGGTACCACAAAGCTCGCCGGCTGCAGCCTGGCTTTGGCGATATCGACGGCAGCGGTTTCGGCGAGCTCATTAGGGCGCTGCTCGGGTTCGGCCAGCGCGAGCGCGAGCGGGCTGAAATCTCCAGGTTCTGGACTCCGCGCCCCGGCCGATTCCGGCTGCGTGGGACGGAAAAAGACCATGCCGGCCATTGTGCCACCGCATCCTCGTTCGGGCGGCCTCCCCCGCCGAGGATGCACCGAACGGCTCTAGGCCGACGGCGTCTCAAAAAACTTGGTGGGCTCCGACAGCGGCTTGTCGGGGTCGGGCCGTTCAACAGTTGCCTGCGGCAGCGTATCCATCGATTCGATGATCGTGGTGGGCACCTCAACGGCGAGCGCACCGTACATCACCGCGTGACGCAGCCCCTTCTGCAGCGACAGCTTCGGCAGCGTGCCGAAATCAACCCGGCCGCCTGCCTGGCCGCGCCCCTGAATCGAGTGCCCAACAAATCCGGCGAGCGATGCATCCCCGGCACCGGTAGTGTTCACGACCTCGCGCGCCGGAGCGTATCCCCACCACGCCTCGTCACGGGTGATGGCCAGCGCACCGTCGCCGCCCATCGACACCAGTGCCACCTCGAGGCCACTGTTTTCAACCACTTCCCGACCGGCCTCGAGCACATCACCGACGGTTTCGAGATGACGGCCCACCAGCGTGGCGATCTCATCAGCGTTGGGCTTAATGAGGTCGACCAGACCCGAGTTCGCCCATTTTTCGAGCGATGAACCGGATGAATCGAACGCCACGCGGGTGCCCAGCCGTCGCGCCTCGCTGAACAGCTCACCCAGATCAACCTTTTCGTCGGTTTCGGGGTGGCGCGGAATCGATCCCGAAACCACCAGCCAGTCGGCGCGCAGCGACTGAATTTCGTTGACCGTCATTTCAATCACGTCATCCCACGCGCGCTGCGGAATCGGCACCGCCTGCTGGTTGACGTTGGTGGTGCGCCCGTTCGTTTCGAGAATCGCGGTGTTTACACGCATCCGGCCGGGAATTGGCAGGATGCGCAAAATCTGCGGGTGCGGGGTGCGGAAAAGTAGGTGTTCGTCTTCGCGGCCAATCGGCAGCACCGCCGAGGTTGGCACACCCGCAACACGCAGCGTGCGTGAAACGTTGATGCCCTTTCCCGAGAGGAACTCCTGAATTTCGGTTGCACGGTTGACTTTGCCGGCGTCAAACACGTCCACAAAGTAGGTGCGGTCGATCACGGGTGCGGGGGTGAGCGAAACCACTGCGGCCATTACGAGTTCCTTCCACTAAGTGCATCCAAACTAACCCCTCTGTGTAAATTGTCGCTCCGCATCCGGCCGTCCCGGTCACGGTTTCTCAAGCGCGACTCGGGCACACTTGAGGGATGAACGACTCAACTGCCAAGGATGTTTCGTCACTGCTTCCCACCGGCGATCGGATGCGCGCGCTGGTTGCCACCGGGATTGGCGGCACCGAGTGCCTCGAAGTACGCGAGATGCCACTGCCGATCGTGGTGCATAGCGATGTGCTAGTGCGGGTGTTTGCATCCGGAATCAACCCGATTGAGACGAAGACTCGCGCGGGTTCAGGGATGGCCGCGGTGGTTGATCACCCGTTTGTGCTCGGCGGCGAGTTTGCCGGTGTGGTCGTAAAAGCACCGTTTGAACTGGCCGAATTTCAGCCGGGTGACGAGGTGTGGGGGATGCTGCTCACGCCCCACTATCAAGGCGCGCAGGCCGAGTATGTTTCGGTGCCGATGATGTCGCTGGCCCATAAGCCGCGTTCGCTCGACTGGACCGCGGCCGGCGCGGTGCCCCTGGCGGCACTCACCGCGTGGTGGGCAGTTGTTGAAGCAGCCCGCGTGCACAGCGGGCAGCGGATGCTCATCCACGCCGGCGCCGGCGGCGTGGGCCATTTTGCGGTGCAGCTGGCGAAGTTTTACGGCGCGCACGTGGTGACCACCGCATCCGCCCGCAACCATGAGTGGCTGCGTGAGCTGGGTGCCGACCGGGTGATCGACTATCGCAATGAGCGATTTGAAGAGGCAATTGATGAACCGGTGGATGTGGTCATTGATTTGATCGGCAACGTGCACGACAACACTGGTACGCGTTCGCTTTCGGTGCTGCGCAATGGCGGCCTGATCATCAATGTGCCCACCGGATCGTGGCCAACGATGCACGAAGAGGTCGCGGCGGCCGGTCGCGGACTGCGGGCGTCGGTGTTGAAGCTCTCGCCCGAGGGGCGCATTTTGCGTACGCTCGCGCAGCTGTTTGATCAGGGCGATCTGCGCGTGCACGTTGATGCGGTATTTGGTCTCGACGAGGCTGCTGCCGCACACGAGCGTATTGAGCAGGGACACACGCGCGGCAAACTCGTGTTTGATTTGCGCCCGTAGCTCAGCGCTTGATCTGCAACCAGGAAACGCCAGAGGGGCTCAGCTAATGCTGAACCCCTCTGAACCGGTCGTTGATTTTGACGGTTACGACAGTGCCGAAACGTCGAGCGGGATGCTCGGGCCGAACGTGGTCGAAACGTTGGCCTTCATGATGTAGCGGCCCTTCGACGACGACGGCTTGAGGCGGACGACCTCTTCGATCGCGGCGCGCAGGTTCGCTTCGAGCTTGTCGGTGTCGAACGAAGCCTTGCCCACGATGAAGTGGAGGTTCGAGTGCTTGTCAACGCGGAACTCGATCTTGCCGCCCTTGATCTCGGTAACAGCCTTCGCTGCATCCGGGGTCACGGTGCCGGTCTTGGGGTTCGGCATGAGGCCACGGGGACCGAGAACCTTACCGAGACGACCGACCTTACCCATCATGTCGGGGGTGGCAACGGCCGAGTCGAAGTCGGTCCAGCCGTCAGCAACCTTGGCGATGAGCTCGTCGCTACCGACCTCGTCGGCGCCGGCTGCGAGGGCGGCTTCAGCGGCGGGGCCCTGCGCGAACACGATCACGCGAGCGGTCTTACCGGTGCCGTGCGGCAGGTTGACGGTGCCGCGCACCATCTGGTCGGCCTTGCGGGGGTCGACGCCCAGACGCATCGAAACCTCGACGGTCGAGTCAAACTTCTGCGAGGCGGTTTCTTTAGCAAGCACGGCAGCCGCATCAACGGTGTAGAGCTTGCCCTCTTCGATCTTTTCGGCCGCGGCGCGGTACGCCTTCGACTTCTTTGCCATGTTGTGCTCCTTACGAGAGTGTGCGGTCGAACGAGCCAGGCTGGCTCTCCCGCTAAAAGTTGGGATGCGCGGCGTTCATGCCCCGTGCACTCGGTGCAGGATGCGAACCCACGCGGGTGCGGCTAGTTGCCGGTGACCTCGATGCCCATCGAACGGGCAGTACCGGCGATGATCTTCGCAGCGGCTTCAACGTCGTTGGCGTTGAGGTCGGCCATCTTGGTCTGGCCGATTTCGCGGCACTGGTCGAGCGTCATCTTGCCGACCTTGTTGGTGTGGGGCACACCCGAGCCCTTCTTCACACCGGCTGCCTTCTTGATGAGTTCAGCTGCCGGCGGAGTCTTGAGCGTGAACGTGAACGAACGGTCTTCGTACACGGTGATCTCAACCGGAACCACGTTGCCGCGCTGCGACTCGGTGGCGGCGTTGTACGCCTTGCAGAACTCCATGATGTTGACGCCGTGCTGACCCAGAGCCGGACCAACCGGGGGTGCCGGGTTAGCGGCGCCAGCCTGGATCTGCAGCTTGATCAGACCCGCGACCTTCTTCTTCGGTGCCATGTGTTTTCCTTTCATCGAGTGGATGCCGCAAGCATCCCTCTCCCGCCTCGCGGGCCGATCCCGCGCGCGGTGCTTGTTTCACACACCCGCCCAGGCGAGTGCGCAACCTTTACAGGGTACCGCGCTCGAGCACGGCACGCCAGTGAAATTTAGAGCTTGATGACCTGGTTGAAGGCGAGCTCAACCGGAGTCTCGCGACCGAACAGCGAAACCAGCACCGTGAGCTTGCCGCTGGCGGTGTTGATTTCGGTGATCGTACCGTTGAGGCCCTCGAACGAGCCCTCCTTGATGGTGATGGTCTCGCCGATCTCGAACTCAACCTCGGTGATCGGCTGCTTATCAGCACCACCCTTGGTGGCGGCAGCACCGGCAGCATCCGAGGGCATCTCGACGGTCGACTTGAGCATCTCAAACGCCTCGTTCAGGCGCAGCGGCACGGGGTTGTGGGCGTTGCCAACGAACCCGGTCACGCCGGGAGTGTGGCGCACAACCGACCAGGTGTCTTCGTTGAGGTTCATCCGCACCATGACATAGCCGGGGATGCGTACGCGCGAGACCATCTTGCGCTGACCCTTTTTGATCTCAACGACGTCTTCCATCGGCACCTGGATCTCATAGATGTCGTCTTCAACATCCATGGTCTGGGCGCGCTGGTTGAGGTTTTCACGCACCTTGCGCTCAAAACCGGCATAGGTGTGGATGACGTACCACTTGCCGGGGCGGCGGCGCAGGTCTTTTTTGAAGGCAACGAGCGGGTCAACCTGCTCGGCAGCCTCAGCTTCGTCTGTGGTAGCGGCAGCCTGGGCGGCTGCCTCTTCGTCGTTGTCGACATCGAGCACGTCGTTAACCTGCTCGTCCACCTCGGGGTCGCTCAGCTCGCTGGTGAGCTCGGCCTCGTCGCTATCATCGTCGAAGTCGGCGTCTTCCTGATCGATGGCCGCGACAACCTCGTCAGCCGAAAACTCGTCGACGCGGTCGCCCTCCTGGGCCTCCTGAACTTCCGAGTCCTGCTCTTCGGCCGACTCAAACAGGTTATTGGGGTCGGATAGGTTGCGGTCAGACACTTGAACTCTTCTCGTTTCGATCGTTGTGAAGTGAAGTCATCGCACCAGCACCGTTGGCTAGCGCGGAACGGAATTACTGTCCCGTCGGCGCGGGAGTTGGGATAGCGGTCGGGTCAGGGGTTGCTGGTGCTTCCGGGAACAGTTGTGTTCCGTTACCGAAAAGCCAGCTCGACCCAATACCGAAGGCAAAGTCGAGCAGCGTGACGATCAGCATCATCACCACGAGGAAGCCGAGCACCACGCCCACATAGCGCCACAGCTCTTTTCTGGTGGGAGTGACCACCTTCTTGAGCTCGGCCCCGACCTCTTGGAAAAACTTCTTGATGCCGCGACGCTCACCCTCGGTGTCGTCTTTGTCGCGCTTTTCACTGCGCTTGGGGGTGCGCTTGCCCTTCGGCTCGGTCGACGCAGCCTTCACCTTTTTCGACTTTTTTTTGGCTGCCCCGGCCACCTCAGCGGCGTCATCAGCATCGGTCGAACCCGATTCTGCATCGTCAGCAGCGTCGTCGGTCGCCGTTTCGGCGTCAGCGTCGCTTGGCTTTTCGCTGGCAGCGTCGTCGGCTTCACGGCTCGTCAGCTCGTCGCTCGTCGAGTCGATCTGCTCGTCATCACGCTCGTCAGTAGCCACGCGATTTCCCCCTGTCGTTGGATGCCCCTGTCGTTGGGTGTGGGTGCAATTGTTTTTGGGCACGCCACATGATGCCGTTGGGCAACTCCACCAGGTTACTTCACCGGCACGAATGCGTCTACTCATTCCCGCCAATGGATGCATTGAGCAGAGCATCCGGGATGCTTGCGTGGCCGCACCGAAACCAAACGGTCACGACACCAAAACAAGAACCCCGTGGAACTTGCCACGGGGTTCTTGTCAGCTGCAGGGCGGACAGGAATCGAACCTGCAACCTGCGGTTTTGGAGACCGCTGCTCTGCCAATTGAGCTACCGCCCTAGGTCTGCCGATCAGCTTAACGCAGTCAGCGACTCGCCTAGTTTAGTCGCTTTCTGGCAATCTCGCCATTCTGAGCCAGCCCGCGCAATTACGGGCCGGCCACGCCGCTACGGACCGGCCGCGCATCCAGGCACCAATTACCAATGGCCTGAAAACTGTCTGGCTAACCGGCAGCATCCCTGCGAATCACATTCATAAGGGGTTAATCTGGTGGCATGTCTGCTAACCGACTCTCGCCGCGCATCGCGGCCATTGCCCCCTCCGCAACCCTGAAAGTTGACGGCAAAGCCAAAGCCCTCAAAGCCGAGGGGCGCCCCGTGATCTCGTACGCCGCCGGTGAGCCCGACTTCGCCACCCCGGCCCACGTGATTGACGCGGCGCTCGAAGCCGTACGCGACCCGAAGAACCACAAGTACACCGCGAACACCGGCCTGCCCGAGCTGCGCGAAGCGATCGCAGCCAAGACCGCTCGTGACTCGGGTCTTGAGGTACCGATCAACCGCATCATCGTGACCAACGGCGGTAAGCAGTCGGTGTTCCAGGCCATTAACGCCATCGTTGGTGAGGGCGACGAGGTACTCCTCCCCACCCCGGCCTGGACTAGCTACCCCGAGGTCATCAAGCTCGCTGGCGGCACCACCGTCGAGGTGTTTGCTGGCGCCGACCAGGACTACAAGGTCACCGTCGAGCAGCTCGAAGCCGCTCGCACCCCGGCCACGAAGGCCATGCTGTTCGTCTCGCCTTCGAACCCCACCGGCGCCGTCTACACTCCCGAAGAGACCCGCGCCATCGGTGAGTGGGCACTCGCAAACGGTGTCTGGGTGATCGCCGACGAAATCTACCAGAACCTCACCTACGGCGGCACCAAGGCCACTTCGATCGTCGAGGCAGTTCCGGCGCTCGCCGACACCTGCATCCTCGTGAACGGTGTCGCCAAGTCGTTCGCCATGACCGGTTGGCGTGTGGGCTGGATGATCGGCCCCGAAGACGTTATCGCCGGTGCCGCAAACCTGCAGTCGCACCTCACCAGCAACGTGAACAACATCGCGCAGCGTGCCGCTATCGCCGCGCTCACCGGCCCGATGGAGCCGATCGAAGAGTTCCGTGTCGCCTTCGACCGTCGCCGCAAGCTCATGGTTGAAGAGCTCAGCCAGGTGCCGGGCTTCCGGGTGCCGACCCCCGAGGGCGCGTTCTACGTCTACGCCGACGTGACTGAACTGCTCGGCAAGGAGTACGACGGCAAGCAGATCAACACCTCCCTTGAACTGGCCGACTACATCCTCGACAAGGCCGAGGTGGCGATCGTCCCCGGTGAGGCGTTCGGACCTTCGGGCTATGTGCGCCTGAGCTATGCGCTCGGCGACGAGCAGCTCGTTGAGGGTGTGCGCCGCATCCGCGATCTGTTCAGCTAACCCGCGTTTGTTTGCTGCAGGGCCCCGGTCGATCACGATCGGGGCCCTCGCCGTATCTGCACGGTGCCGCTGGCTCGCCCCGTGCCGTGCCTCTGCACACCACCTTCATCTGCCCCGCACGCATCCGCCCCTTCATCCGCCCCTTCATCCGCCCCTTCAC
>NZ_CAJGWQ010000014.1 GCF_904842695.1 Gulosibacter hominis
CAGCACTGCTTGACCAAGCGACCCCCTTCACCAAATGACCCTGTTATCGGCAAATGACCCTGTTGTTGCGAAGTGACCCTGTTGTAGCAGGGTCATTTGCCGATAACAGGGTCATTTGGTGAAGGGGGTCGCTTGGTCAAGCAGTGCTGTATGTCATTAGGAGGGTCATTTGCCGGAGGAGGGGCGGGTGGCAAGTGGCCTGCCCCGTGGTCCGAAGTTCACGGCCGCGCCAGCAAGTGACCCTGTTGTTGCGAAATGACCCTGTTGTAGGAGGGTCATTTGCCGATAACAGGGTCATTTGGTGAGAAGAGACGGGTGGCGCGCCCACACACCATCGAGCGGGTGCGGCAAGATGGAGATATGCAGGACAACACCGTGCGCATCCGGCTCGACATCGCGTATGACGGCACCGCCTTCAGCGGTTGGGCGACGCAACCGGGGCTACGCACGGTGCAGGGGACGCTCGAGGATGCAATCCGCATCCTGTACCGTGATCTCCCCGACACTGGCCCGTTGCTCACAGTGGCGGGGCGCACCGATGCCGGGGTGCATGCCTTGGGGCAGGTGGCGCATCTTGACCTTCCCGAGTCAATCTGGGCCACCACTGCGCGTCGCCTCGGCCGAGAGCATGGCGAGTCCGCTTTCGTGCGGCGAATCACCGGGATCCTCGGCAACGATGCCGATGTGGCGGTAACCGGATGCGCGCTCGCACCCGAGGGGTTCGACGCTCGCTTCTCAGCGCTCCGCCGCAGCTATGAATATCGCCTCGCTGACCCCACGTCTCCGGCAAATCCGCTCGAACGTCACCGCACGGCGCAGGTGCGCCGCCCCCTCGACCTCGACCTGATGAATGCGGCCGCGCACGAACTCATCGGGCTACACGACTTCGCAGGGTTCTGCCGGCCGCGGGCCGGCGCCACCACGGTGCGCACGCTCGAAGAGTTCGCATGGCATCGGGATGAACGGGGCGTGTTCGTGGCCCACGTGCAGGCGGATGCATTCTGTCATTCGATGGTTCGCTCGCTGGTCGGTATGTGTGCGGCCGTGGGGATGGGGCGATTGCCGCTGACAAATGTTCCCGAGCTATTGCAACTGACCGGCCGATCGAATGACTTCACGGTGCTCCCAGCGAAGGGATTGACGCTGGTGAGCGTTGAGTATCCGGGGCAAGATGAGCTCGCATCCCGCCAAGAACAAACGCGCGCGAAGCGTCCCGCGCTGCGGCTAGTGGAATAGGCAACCCAACACCAGCCGCCAAAACTCACCATTGCAGTGCATCCCAAATCTGTCGTACAATAAGCAGGTTGCCCGCCACCGGCAGGCATCGAAGTGAGCCCTCAACTGCGACGTTACCCCACGCATCCCGTGGTGAAACTATCGCGACCGAGTGGGATTCACGGACCTCTCACTCCGAACGAAAGTTGCATATTCATGCGTACTTACACCCCCAAGGCTGGTGAAGTCACCCGCGAGTGGTTCGTCATTGACGCAACCGATATCGTGCTTGGCCGCCTCGCTTCGCACGCAGCTCAGCTGCTGCGCGGTAAGCACAAGCCGACCTTCGCGCCGCACGTTGACACCGGTGACTTTGTCATCATCATCAACGCCGACAAGGTGGCCCTCACCGGTCAGAAACTCGAACAGAAGCGCGCCTACCGTCACTCGGGTTACCCGGGTGGTCTGCGCTCGCAGAACTACGCCGAGTTCCTCGAAAAGCGTCCCGACCGCGTCATCGAAAAAGCGGTTCGCGGCATGCTCCCGAAGAACTCGCTGGGCCGCGAGCAGCTCAAGAAGCTCAAGGTGTACGCGGGTGCAGAGCACCCGCACCAGGCTCAGCAGCCCAAGCCGTACACTCTCGACCAGGTTGCCCAGTAGCGGCAGCGATAACGAAGGACGAATAAGTGGCGACCATCGCAGACTCCATCGAAGAGCAGCCCACCAACTACAGCACCGAGACCCCTGCCGCGGCAGGCGTCGAGGTCACCGAGCGTGCACCCCTCACCGTTTCGGGTGCCGCTGTCGGGCGCCGCAAGCAGGCCATCGCCCGCGTGCGCGTGATCCCCGGCACCGGTGTTATCACCGTTAACGGTCGTGAGTTCGCGGAGTACTTCCCGAACAAGCTGCACCAGCAGCTCATCACCGACCCGTTCACCCTCCTCGACCTCACCGACCGCTACGACGTGATCGCGACCATCACCGGTGGTGGCCCCTCGGGCCAGGCCGGCGCGCTGCGTCTGGGCATCGCCCGTGCGCTCAACGAGATCGACCGTGAAAACAACCGTCCCGACCTGAAGAAGGCTGGCTTCCTCACTCGTGACGCACGTGCGAAGGAACGTAAGAAGGCCGGTCTCAAGAAGGCTCGCAAGGCACCGCAGTACTCGAAGCGCTAAGCGTCAACCAGTACGGTGTCACGTCTTTTTGGAACTGACGGAGTTCGGGGCCTGGCGAATGACCACCTCACGGTGGAACTCGCCATGGCCCTGGCTCAGGCGGCGGCGGTCGTCCTCGCTCGCGATACCCGCGAGCAGGGCGGCCGCCCCGTCGCCGTACTCGCTCGAGACCCGCGTGTTTCGGGCGAGTTTTTGAGCGCAGCGGTTGCCGCTGGGCTCGCATCCTCGGGTGTGCATGTGCTCGATGCCGGTGTTATCCCCACCCCGGCCGCAGCCTTCCTCACCGCCGATGTCAACGCCGACTTCGGGGTGATGATTTCTGCCTCGCACAACCCGGCTCCCGATAACGGGATTAAGTTTTTTGCTCGCGGCGGCCGCAAACTGCCTGACGAGATCGAAAATGAAATTGAGCGGCAGCTCGAAGCCGAAATGCTGCGCCCGATCGGCGACGGTGTGGGTCGCATCGAACGCTTCGCCGACGCTGAAGACCGCTACGCGCTGCACCTGCTGAGCGCTGTGCCAAGCCAGCGTCCCGATGGAAAACACGCACTGGCCGGCTTGCACATTGTGATCGACGCCGCCAACGGCGCCGCATCGGGCGTATCACCACAGGTGTTCACTGACGCTGGGGCGAAGGTGTCGGTAATCGGCAACGAACCTGATGGTCTCAACATCAATGATGGGGTCGGTTCTACGCACCTTGCCGGCCTGCAAGAAGCCGTCACTCGGCTTGGCGCCGACCTCGGAATCGCCCACGACGGTGACGCCGATCGCTGTCTGGCAGTCGACGAAACCGGCGCCGTCGTCGATGGTGATCAGATCATGGCGATCCTCGCCACTGCGATGCACGAGCACGGCCAGCTCACTGACGACACCCTGGTCGTTACCGTGATGTCGAACCTGGGCCTCAAACTCGCGATGCGTGAGCGCGGCATCAAACTCATCGAAACGAAGGTGGGCGACCGCTACGTGCTTGCCGAGCTGAATCAGCGCGGACTGGCACTCGGCGGCGAGCAGTCGGGACATGTGATCATTGCTGAACACGCCACCACGGGTGATGGCCTCCTCACGGGGCTGTGCCTGGCGAGCATCATGGCGAGCACCGGCAAGCGGCTGTCTGAACTGAAGCAGGTCATGCGCGTCTACCCGCAGGTGCTCCTCAATGTGAGCGGCGTGCATCGAGAGCTTTGCGAATCGAATCAGGTCGTACAAGACGAGGTCACCAAGGTCAGCGATGAACTCGGTGACACCGGTCGCGTGTTGTTGCGGCCATCCGGCACTGAGCCGGTGGTGCGCGTAATGGTTGAGGCTGAAACTTCCGAGTTGGCGCAGCAATATGCGCAGCGACTCGCCGATGTCGTGAGCGCCGAACTCGCAATTTCCTAGGCTCGTCAACCGTAGGCTGAGCACCCATTTGCCGCGGGCACATCGCGCGCATCCCGCGGGCGAATCATGCCGTAAACGCACCTGAATTCACAGGTGTTTTGCATGTTCGGGTAGGGTATACGGGTCGCATCCATTCACGACGGCTCAAAAGGCCGGTCATTGGATTCCCTCGCCACCGCGAAGATCGCTGTGCTCTGGCGAAGGTGTTGCGCTCGTAATTTCATCCTGGTCATTGCTGACTTCAAGGACAATTCGTTATGAATTCACTCATCATCATGTTCATCGGCCTCGCCTTCATTGCGGCGGGCTATTTTCTCTACTCGAAATACCTCTCCGAAAAGGTTTACAAGCTCAACCCCCGGGCAATCACACCCGCACACGCGCAAAAAGACGGTGTCGACTTCGTCCCCACCAACAAGTGGGTGCTGTGGGGCCACCACTTCACCTCGGTCGCCGGTGCCGCGCCCATCACTGGCCCGGCTATCGCCATGATCTGGGGCTGGCTTCCCGCATTCCTCTGGGTAACGATCGGCACCGTATTTTTTGCCGGGATGCACGACTTCGGTGCCCTGTGGGCGGCCACCCGCAACAAGGGACACACCATTGGTGATCTCGCCAAGCGCTATATCGGGTCGCGCGGTTCACTGCTGTTCACCATCGTGATCTTTTTGCTGATCGTGATCGTCAACGCCGTGTTCGCTTCGATCATCGCCGGCCTGCTGGTGTCGACGCCGACCTCGGTGATCCCCACCTGGGGTGCGATTGTGGTGGCGCTGCTGATCGGTCAGGCAATCTACCGGCTCAAGTGGAACCTGCCGCTCGTGTCGATCGTGGGCGTCATCGTCCTCTACGGCCTGATGATCCTCGGCGACATGTATCCGATCGTGCTGCCCGAAACTATCCTGGGCATGTCAGCGCAGTCGTTCTGGATTGTGGTGCTGTTCATCTATGCGGGCATCGCATCGCTGATGCCGGTGTGGATGCTGCTGCAGCCGCGCGACTACATCAACGGTCTGCAGCTGTTCGTTGGCCTCGGCATCCTGTACCTCGCCATCATCATTTCGGCACCCACCGTGCTGCTCGATCCGATCGCAACCGAGGTGCCCGCAGGCACGCCGCCGATCTGGCCGCTGCTCTTTGTGACCGTCGCCTGTGGCGCGATCTCGGGTTTCCACGGCGTGGTGGCCTCGGGTACCTCATCGAAACAGCTCAATAAAGAAACGGATGCGCGCCTGGTCGGTTATTTCGGTGCAGTGGGTGAGGGCCTGCTGGCGCTCGGCACTATCGTGGCCGTGTCGGCTGGCTTCAACACCGTTACCGAATTCCAGGATGCATACGCTAAGGGCGGTATCGGTGCCTTCGTTGCCGGTGGTGGCAATATCCTCAATGCCGGGCTCGGTATTCCGTTCAGCTTGAGCGCCACTATTCTCGCCACTATGGCGGTGCTGTTTGCGGCCACCACGATGGACACCGCGGTGCGACTGCATCGCCTGGTGATTGTGGAGCTCGGGGCCCGGATGGGCGTCAAAATTTCGCCGCTGGTCGGCACCGTCATTGCCGTTGGCCTTGGTCTGGGGCTCGCCTTCGGTGCTGGCGAAAACGGTTCGGGCGGTATGGTGCTGTGGCCGCTATTCGGCACCACCAACCAGATTCTCGCGGTGCTCACGCTCGCGGTGCTCGCGGTCATCCTGATGCGCAAGCGCCGACCCGTGTTGCCCATTTTGATCCCGTTGCTGTTCGTGTTCGCGATGACGTTCTGGGCGCTGGTGCTGCAGCTGATCACGTTCGTCAAGGATGGTGACTGGCTGTTGCTCGTGCTCGGCGGAGCGGTCTTTGTGGCAGCGCTGTGGACGGTTATCGAGTCGGTCACTTCGATGCGTCGAGCGATTACCGAAGCCCCCGAGCCAGCAGACGCTGACGGTGTTGAAGAATGGCCCGAGCAGGTCGAAGTGGGCTCGAGCCAGTCGGGCGCGGCGAACTAATGTCACCGCAGCCGCACTCGGGTGGCGGAGAGCAACCAGACTCTCCGTCACCCGGCTGGCCGCAATTTGTGGCGTGGCTGCGCGAAAAGTTTGGTGCCTTTAGCGCGGGGCTGAACGAGTACTATGTGGGGCCGTATCGGCAGACCATGAAACGCGCCGAGCGCGATGAAGACGATCTGTTGATGCTCTACATCTACGGTGAAGCGCTCGGCATTCCTGGGCCGGCAAACTACTACCTGATGGAGCTCTATCCGGTGCTGCTTGATGAGCTGCACGAGTGGCACACCCGGGTGGGGCTTGAGCGTTCACCAATCGCAGGAGCCCACTGCTGCTGAGTCGAATATCTATCGGATGCAGCAACGACGGCACTGAACGGGGGTACGGATATGTTCCGTGACGAAATCGCGCGGCGGCGCGTACTGTTTTTGGGCGGTAAGGGCGGTGTTGGGAAAACCACCAGCGCTGCCGCGGTAGCCCTCGACCAGGCTCGGACTGGCCGTCGCGTGCTGCTGGTTTCAACCGACCCGGCGCACAATCTGGGCCACCTTTGGGGCCGAAAGATTGGCGAGAAGCCGGTGGCACTGCATCCCGGTTTGGATGCGGTGGAAATTGATCCCGACCGTGCGGCCGACCGTCATTTCAAAACGGTTGGACAGCATCTTTACGGCATGATGCCCGAACATTTGCACGGCGAGGTGCGGCGTTATTTGCAGGTGTCGGCGCAGGCTCCGGGCGCCCATGAGGCGGCGATGCTTGAGCGCACCGCGCAGCTCACAGTTGATGGGCTGCGTGACTACGACCTGGTGGTGTTCGACACCGCCCCGAGCGGGCACACCGCGCGGCTGCTGGCACTACCCGAAATGATGGCGCAGTGGACGCGGGCGCTGCTCGACAACCGCACTCGTGCCGACCGTTTCGGTGCGGCGGCCCGCTCACTCGACGGTGGTAACGAAGAATCAGGTATTGGCGCCCGCCGCAGTCGAGATCAGCGCATCCGAGAGCTGCTCGAACGGCGACAAACACTACTGGCTGAGTTTCGCGCCGCCATCACCGATCCCAAACTCAGCGGGTTCATTATCGTTTTGGCAGCAGAACGGATGCCGGTGCTCGAAACGCTCGAGTTGCGCAAGCAGCTTGCCGAGTCGAATATCGCGGTTATCGGCTATCTCATTAATAAGCGCACACCGGATGCGGTTGATAGTGAGCTGCTTGCCACCCGTCACGCGGCCGAAGAACATTGGGTGGCGGAGCTTCGGAAAGGGATCGGCCGCGCCGCGCTCATCGTGCAAACGCCGCTGCTCGCGCACGAGCCGATCGGCGAGGCCGCGCTCGCGGAGTTTGGCGGGATGCTGTTCGGGGCACAGTAGCAGCCACATCGGTGCCGTGCGCGCGCCTACACCTTCCGCAACAGCACCCGCTCAACCGTGTGATCGGCAGATTTGCGCAGAATCAGCCGCGCGCGTGAGCGAGTCGCGAGCACGTTTTTTTCGAGGTTCGGCAGATTGATCGTCGACCAAATCTCGTGAGCCGTTGCGCGTGCATCCGCCTCGCTGAGGTCGGCATAGCGGCGAAAGTATGAGGATGGATTGGCGAACGCGCCCTTTTGCAGCTTCAAAAAGCGTTCGATGTACCAGCGCTCAATATCGGCGGTGCGCGCATCCACGTACACTGAAAAATCGAACATATCGCTCACCGAAAGCGCGCGGCCCGGCTGCGGTGGCTGCAATACATTGAGCCCCTCAACGATGAGCACATCCGGCGCGTGCACCACGATTTCGGCGTCGGGAACGATGTCGTACACCATGTGCGAGTAAAACGGCGCCCGCACCTCTGGCATACCCGATTTCACCTGAGTCACAAAGCGCAGCAGCGCCCGCTGGTCATATGACTCGGGAAAGCCCTTGCGATGCATAATGCCGCGGCGCTTGAGTTCGGCGTTGGGGTAGAGGAAACCGTCGGTGGTGACGAGCTCAACCCGCGGGGTGTCATCCCAGCGCCGCAGTAGTTCGCGCAGCAGTCGTGCCACGGTCGACTTGCCCACAGCGACCGAACCGGCCACCCCGATTACGAAGGGTGTGCGAGCCGACCGCTCGCCAACAAACGAAGAGGTGGCGCGATGCAGTTCGCGGGCGTTCATGATGTGCAGGTTCAGCAGCCGCGACAACGGCACATACACCTCACGCACCTCGGCAATATCCACCGGGTCGCCGAGCGAGCGCAGCCGCAACACATCGGCCTCGTTGATTGTGAGTGGGGTGGTGGGTGCGAGGGCCGCCCACTCGTCACGTGCCACCTCGAGAAACGGGGTCGATGAGTGCGCGCTGGTATCACGACGGTGGCCTGCCTGCATGGGGTTCAAGCTTAGCGAGCATCTCACTGGTTTTATGCGCGAGAATGGTGAGCATGTGTGGAATTGTTGGATACATCGGACCTCGTGCCTGCCAGGAGATTCTGCTGAGCGGATTGGGACGACTGGAGTACCGCGGTTACGACTCATCCGGCATTGCGCTGGTTGACGATGCGGGTGAACTGCAGATGCGTAAACGCGCCGGCAAGCTTTCGGTGCTGCGTGATGATCTTGCTGCTCACCCGATGCCTGACGGGAAGGTTGGTATCGGACACACCCGCTGGGCCACGCACGGCGCAGCAAACGACCTCAACGCCCACCCGCATCTGAGCGATGGTGGCAAGCTCGCCGTGATCCACAACGGCATCATCGAGAATTTTGTGGCGCTGCGTGACGAACTGCTCGCCGAGGGCGTTGAGTTTATTTCTGAAACCGACACTGAGGTGGCGGCGCATCTGCTCGGCCGCGAATATCGCCGCACCGGCGATCTGGTCGAGGCCTTCCGCGCCGTTGTCGGCCGGCTCGAGGGCGCATTCACGCTGCTGGCGGTGCATGCCGATCAGCCCGATGTGATCGTGAGCGCGCGGCTCAACTCACCACTGGTGGTTGGGCTCGGCGACGGCGAAAACTTCCTCGGTTCGGATGTGGCGGCGTTCGTGGCTCACACCCAGACGGCGATCGCGGTGGGGCAGGCGCAGATGGCGATTGTGCGTGCCGATTCGGTTGAGCTGACCGATTTTGACGGTAACCCGGTGGCCGGCGAACAGTTCCACATCGACTGGGATGCATCGGCTGCTGAAAAGGGCGGCTGGTCGTCATTTATGGCCAAAGAAATTTCGGAGCAGCCCGAAACCGTTGAAAACACGCTGCGCGGCCGCATCAAAGACGGCCGAGTCGTGCTCGGCTCGCTGGCCGACCTCGACGACGACTTTTTCCGCGAAATTAATCGCATCATCGTGGTGGCCTGTGGCACGGCCTCGTACGCCGGGATGACCGCCGCCTACGCCGTCGAAAAGTGGACCGGCGTGCCGGTGACCGTGGAACTCGCGCACGAGTTCCGTTATCGCCAGCCGGTGCTCACCCCGCAGACGCTGGTGCTCTCGGTGTCGCAGTCGGGTGAAACGATGGACACGCTGATGGCGGTGCGCTACGCCCGTGAGCGCGGTGCCAAAACGCTCTCGATCTGCAACACCCAGGGTGCAACCATTCCGCGCGAATCTGATGCCGTGGTGTACACGCACGCCGGGCCCGAGGTGGCGGTGGCCTCGACCAAGGCATTCGTCGGGCAGGTGTCGGCGCTGTACCTCGTGGGGCTCTATATTGCGCAGCTGCGGCAGGCGCTGCCGGCGGCAGAAATCGAGGAGATTACCGCCGAGTTCGAAACCCTGCCGGGCAAAATCGCCGAGGTGCTCAACCACCACGAGCGCATCTCCCAGCTGGCCAACTGGATGGCCGATACCCGCTCGGTGCTCTACCTGGGCCGCAATATGCTTTACCCGATCGCACTCGAGGGCGCGCTCAAGCTCAAAGAAGTGGCATATATCCACGCTGAGGGCTTCGCTGCGGGTGAGCTCAAGCACGGCCCTATCGCGCTGATCGATCACGGCCAACCGGTGTGGGTGCTGGTGCCGAGCCCGCGCCACGATGACACCCTGCATCCGAAACTGATTTCAAACATCCAAGAGATCCGCGCTCGAGGTGCCCGTGTGCTGGCGGTTGCCGAACGCGGAGACGCTGCGGTGCTGCCGTTTGTTGACGAGGTGTTTGATGTGCCCATGACCAAGCCCGAGTTTGAGCCGCTGCTGCAGGTAATTCCGTTGCAGTTCTTCGCACTCGAGCTGTCGACCGCGAAGGGTCTGGATGTTGACCAGCCACGAAACCTCGCGAAGTCGGTCACGGTCGAATAGTCGATGATTGTCGGAATCGGCACCGACTCGGTTGAGATCGACCGAGTTGAACGCGCGCTGCGAAATCCAGGGTTTGCGCGGCGCGTGTTCATGCCGGCCGAACTCGAACTGCCGCTGCCCTCGATCGCAGCCCGGTTCGCTGCGCGCGAGGCGGTGGTGAAAGCGCTCGGCGGGCTGGGGCGGTTTGGTGCGGATGCGCCGCCGCTGCACGAATTTGAGGTGGTGCGCACACCGCTGGGGCCGCCAGCGTTCAAACTCGGTTTAGCTGCTGCAGCTGCGGTGAGTAGCATCGGAATAACCGCTTTGCACGTGTCGTTGAGTCATGACCGCACCTATGCATCCGCGTTTGTGGTGGCGGAACGACTCGAAACCGGCTCGCAAGCGGAGACAACATGCTGAATTCAGCGGTAGAGGAGTGACCGTGGGTCCGATCATTGACGTCGACCTCGACGCCATCGTTCACAACTACCTCGCATTAGCCGATGCGGTGCAGGTGCCGGTGCTATCGGTGGTGAAAGCGGATGCTTATGGGCACGGAGCGCTGCCGGTGGCGCGTGCTGTGACTCAAGCCGGATGCGGCTGGCTCGGTGTCGTTGATATTAGCGAGGCACTGGCGCTGCGCGCCGGAGGGGTGACGGATGCGCGCATCCTCACCTGGATGCATTCGCCGGCTACCGACTGGGCGATGGCATTCGACGCCGATATCGATATCGCGGTGTCGACCATTGAACAGCTTTCGCTTGTGGAGCGGGCCGCCACGAAGTTTTGCGGTAAAGGCACCAGAGTTCCGCGGGTGCACCTCAAACTCGATACTGGCCTGGGGCGTAATGGCGCCACCGCCAAGACCTGGCGGGCATTGATTGCGCAGGCGGCCGAGGCTGATCGTGCCGGAGTGTTGCGTGTGTGCGGCCTGATGAGCCACCTTTCGGGCACCGGTGCCGCTGAAGATGTGCAGCAGGGCAAGCAGTTTGCTGCTGCCCGCGAGCTGGCGCAGGAAGCTGGTCTGCACATCGAACACGCTCACATCGCCGCTACCGCCGGCGCCATGAAATATCCGCAAATGCGACACGACCTGGTGCGGTTGGGTATTTCGCTGTACGGCCTCGCCCCTGAAGAATCGGGTGCGGCGGATGCGCTCAAGCTGCGTCCGGCGCTGCGGCTGCGGGCACCCATTCGTCGTTTTGATAATCGCTGGGCTGTGGCAGTCGGTGAGGGCGACGGACTACCACCGCTCGTATCGGCACTGCCTCCGCTTGTCGACTCGCAGGGCACTTACTGGAAAATTGACCGGATGGGGCCGCTGCACCTGTATTTGTCACCCATGGGGGATGTGCCGGTCGACGAGAGCGCGGCGACAGCAGCGCCCGCGCGCGAGCTCGTTGTTATCGGCCACGACCGAAATCAGGACGGTGAACTCGTCGGCGCCGACGCGGACGACTGGGCGCGGGCTGGCGGCACGATCAACTATGAAATCACCACGCGACTCACCCGCCGCATCCTGCGTGACTACGGTGGGCATGCGGCAGCCGAGGGCACCAATATTGCCTGGCCGCCGATGGAAGAGTCGGAGCAGCGCAGCAAGCGTTCGATCACCGCGCCGCTGCGCGAGGCGGTTATCGATCTCGAACTTTTGCAGCGCCGGCTCACGCGCCTAACGCAGCGGTCGCTCGCGGTGGGGGCGCAGCGCCGCAGCGCCGAGTTTGGTGTGGACGTGTCATCGGATGCGTACGGTCACGGTCTCGACCAGATTTTGCCGTATGTGCGCAGCTCGGGGCTGCCGATTGTGGCGCGCACCCGCACCGATATGGACGCGCTCGAACGTCGCGGCGTGACAGGGCACTATTTCCCCGACGCGCCCTCGGCCACCAGGGGAGTGTACGGTCTTGACCCGCGCGAACCGCTGCCGCCGACGCTGTCGCTGGTGAGCGAATTGGTGAGCGTGAAGCGGGTTTCTGCCGGGCAGCGGGTGAGCTACGGCTACGAGTGGACCGCGTCGAAGTCGACGACGCTCGGGCTTGTGCCACTCGGCTATGCGGATGCGCTGCCGCGCAGCGCTTTCGGTAAAGCTCAGGTGATGGTTGCCGGCTGGCCGGCACCGATCGTTGGCCGAATTGCGATGGACCAGGTGGTGGTCGATCTCGGCGATCGTGAATGCTGGCCGGGGATGCGCGTGCAGGTGTGGGGTAGTGCCGGGAATGATCTCAGCCTCAGCCAGTGGGCTACCTGGACGGGTTGGTCGCCCGAGGCGCTGTGCGCGAATCTCGGTAGCCGGGTGGAGCGCCGCTACCGTGGCCGGCAGGTCATGGTGGAGGTGAAATGAGCGAGGTGCAGCTGACCGTTGCCGATTCGGCCGCGATGCATCGACTCGGTGCCGCTCTCGCGCAGCTGTGCGAGGCTGGCGACGTGGTGGTGCTCACGGGGGAGCTCGGGGCGGGAAAGACCACGCTAACGCGCGGTTTTGGTGAGGCACTGGATGTGCGCGGCACGGTTGCCAGCCCCACCTTCGTGATTGCCCGCACCCATCCCGCGCTCGGAGACGGCCCGGCGCTCATCCACGTGGATGCTTACCGGCTGAGCTCGGCACTCGAGCTTGATGATCTCGATCTCGACCTGGATGCATCCATCACCGTGATCGAGTGGGGTGCCGAGATGGTTTCGGCCCTTACCGACAGCTGGCTCGAGGTGTTGATCGAGCGGCCCACGGGCACACCGGCCGCCGCTGACGAGCTCGAACAGCCGCGTCTGGTGACGGTTCGTGCCGTGGGTGGGCGATGGCAGCCCTCGCAGCTTGCGGGGCTATCGGCTGCGCTTTGAACGCGAGCGGCCGCTCCGGGGGGTGAGGGCGGCAGCAGTAGACTCGAGACTATGTTTCTTGCAATCGATACCTCGGCCGGCACCGATGTTGCGGTGGTGACCGACGCCGGGCGGTTGCTCGCCGAATATCGCCTGCCGGATGCGCGGCGGCACGCTGAAGCAGTGGGTGTTGCGATCGAACTGGTGCTGCGGGATGCGGGGCTGCGTCCGCGACACCTCGACGGCATTGTTTGTGGCATGGGACCGGGGCCGTTTACCGGTTTGCGGGTGGGTGTGGCCGCGGCCCGCACCTTTGCGTTCGCTGCCGGTATTCCGCTGCGTCCGGTTGCCAGTCACGATGCAATCGCGCACGAATGGCGACATGGTCACGATCATGCCGGCCCGGTTTTGGTGACCACGGATGCGCGCCGGCGCGAGCTGGCCGCATCCCGATACGAACACGGTGAGCTGCACTCGCGCGCGGGATTCACGCTGATTGCACCGGACGAAGTGGCCGGTATTCTCGCCGCCGATCCCGAGCTCGCCCGGGCGGATGCGCGCCAGGTTTCGGCGCACCATCTCACGCTCGCCTGGCTCGAGGCGCAGCAGGCGCAGCTGCCCGAAATTTCCGATGACATCCTCTATTTGCGTGCGCCCGATGCGAAACCCGGGGCGCAGCCGAAGCGAGTGACCGCATGACTCAGCAGCCAACAACCCAGCAAATGTCAACGCAGCCTGCCATTCGCCCCGCCACCGCGGCAGACCTGCCGCAGCTGGTTGCACTCGACGAGCAGTCATTTCCACAAGCGTCGTGGAGCGAGGCCGCATTTGCCAGCGAACTTGCCAGCGAACACACCGGGTATTGGGTGGCCGAACTGGCCGGAACCATCGTTGGTGCAGTGGGGATGCTCGCGGCGGCCGGCGCAGGAGAGGGTGATGTGCAGACCATCGCCGTTGCGCCCGAGTATCGCCGGCGCGGGCTCGCCACCCGGCTGCTGCGCGAGGCGACCGCCTGGGCGGAGAGCCGCGGCACGAAGCAGGTGTTCCTCGAAGTGCGTGAAACCGGCACCCCGGCGCGCACACTCTACGAATCGCTCGGGTTCACCGAGATTGGGCGCCGCGAAAATTATTATCCGGCCGAGCAATGTGCGGCGATCGTGATGCGCGCCGATGCGCACCAGCTGCTGACCGCGATCGAAGCGAGGCTGCGCGCGGGCGCTGCCGAACAGCCACTTGTGCTCGGTATCGAAACGAGCTGTGATGAGACCGGCGTCGGGATTGTGCGCGGCCGCCAGCTGCTCGCAAACGCCGTGGCCTCATCAATGGATGAGCACGCCAAATACGGGGGTGTGGTGCCAGAAGTTGCAGCCCGGGCACATGCCGATTCGATGGTGCCGGTGCTGCGACAGGCGCTCGATGAGGCCGGTGTCGAGCTACACGATATTGACGCGGTTGCCGTCACTGCTGGCCCCGGGCTCGCCGGCGCTCTCATGGTGGGAGTGGGGGCCGCGAAAGCGCTCGCGGCCGCCACTGGCAAACCCCTCTACGGCGTTAATCACCTGGTTGGACATGTTGCTGCCGATCTTTTGCGTGATGAGGGTGCCGCCATCGAATTCCCGGCGATCGCGCTGCTGGTTTCGGGCGGGCACACCTCGCTGATCCGAGTCGATTCGCTCACCGGCGACTCACGAATGCTCGGCGAAACCATTGACGATGCGGCCGGTGAAGCCTTCGACAAGGTGGCGCGAGTGCTCGGGCTGCCGTACCCCGGCGGCCCGCATATCGACCGCGTTGCTGCTGAGGGAGATCCCGGGGCCTTCACATTCCCGCGCGGGCTGACGCATCCCAAAGACCGTGACCGGCACCGGTTCGATTTTTCGTTTTCGGGGCTCAAAACCTCGGTGGCGCGCACGGTCGAAGGCTACGCCGATCGCGACGAAGCCGTTCCGGTGGCGGATATTGCCGCAAGCTTCCGCGAGGCCGTAGCCGATGTGCTGCTCACCAAAGCAATCGACGCCTGCCAGCATGAGGGTATTCCACGGCTGCTGCTCGGTGGCGGCGTGGTGGCCAATGCGCGGGTGCGTGAACTTGCCGAACAGCGTTGCGCGGCAGCCGGCGTATCGCTGCACGTGCCGCCACTGTCACTGTGCACCGATAACGGCGCCATGATTGCCGCATTCGGTGCCGAACTGGTTGCTGCTGGTCGCGCGCCCTCGCCGGTGAGTTTTGCTGCCGACTCCACCCTGCCGATGACGTGTGCCCAGGTGGTTACAGGCGCATCCGAACTGGCACCGGTAACCGGCACCGATACGGAAACGACCCGTTAATTTCGTCAAAGTTTTGGGGGATCCCAGCATCTGCACCCCGATTACCGGCAAGTTGCAAACTTTTACCTCATAAGATGACGACGACAATTAGCGTTACCTGGAGGCGTGATGACGGCATCGAACGACCGATCGCAGAACCCCATGCCGGCAAATGAGCCCGATGAAAGCATCCACCTTGACGAGGGGGATGCGGGCGAAACGGCAGTTCCCGCTGCCGGCGGCACATTTGGGGTTACTGACGAAAATTCGGCTTATGGTGCCACCGGCGATGCGCATCCCGACCAGCAGCTAGACGATTCGGCTGTCGCGGCCGACGAGCGCATCCAGCGAGCCCGACCTGTGCTGCCCGAAACCGATGCTGAACCCGCAACGGTCGAAGCTGTGGTGCGTGACGGTAACCGCGAGGTGCCCGCTGCCGGCGGCACCTTCGGTGTCACCGAAGACAACTCGGGCTATCAGGCGCCCGGGCAGCGGCCGTTCGTCCCCGGCCGGGCACGCGAAGAAGAAACACCGGGGATGCCCGCCAACGCGGGATACGCGCCCGCCATTGAGGGACAGTTCGCGCCAACCCAGTACGGGCACGAGCCCGAGCCTGAGCAGACCACCGCGCCGCAGACCCTCGCCTATGTCGCGCTGGGACTCGCGCTTTTTGCGCTGATCGCGCTCATGATTCCCGGCTGGGCCTGGATCGTTGGGGGAGTGCTCGGTGTCGGCGCGGTCATTGCCGGTGTGATCGGGATGCGCCGGTCAAACCGCTCGCTGTCGATGATCGCCACCGCCGGTGGTGTCGTGGCGGTTGCGCTCGCGGTCGCCACACTGGTGGTGCTGCTGATCGTTTAGCCCCTGCAGGGCGCTGCCCTTGATGGTTTGTGCGCGGCCGGGCGCTAGCTGCGTTCCGCGAGGATGGCCACGCGCCGCTCACCGAGCCGCGTGCAGATGAGCGTGGCCGACTGCCGGCCCTTCAACTGCAGTTTTCGGCGGAAATCCTGCGGATCGATATCCACTCCGCGCACTTTGATTTCGAGCGTGCCGATCTCGCGCGCCTGCAGCTCGCGCTTGAGTGTGGCGATATCGAGCTTGAACTGCTCCAACACCCGGAACGACTTCGCAAACGGAGTCTCGACCGGTACATCCGTGGTGATCCAGGCAATCTGTGGCGCAATCATCCGGCCACCGAGCTGTCCGGCTAGCTGGCCAATGAAGCGGCCCCGGATGATGGCCGCATCCGGTTCGTGTAGCCAGGCACCCAGCTCACCGACCGCGGTGTCGGGCACCGCATCCACAACCGATGTTGCAGCGGTCATTTCGGCGGTGCCGGTCGCCGAAATCAGCAGCGCACTGCGACGCACTCCGTCACGGGCAGCCGGCCCAAACCACAGCGCACACTCGACGAGATCGCCACCGACTGAGACCCACTGTGCCTCGGCGGTGTCGGGGATGAGGTCGTGATCGAGTGCCGGGCCGAGCTTGACTCCCACCGCGCGTCTGCCGTCGGCCAGCCCGAAGGCAAACGCGAGCGAGGGCTGCCACTGGGCCGGATCATTGAGGCGGATGCTGTCGCCGTGTTCGGTGGCACCCTCACGCTGGGCGCGGCGTGCCGGGTCGAGAAACACCCCGTCAAAGTCGGTGAGGTCGACCGTTTCAGCCTGTGCCTGGTCAACGGTGGCGTTTGGGAACGGTGCCAGGTTGTGGGTGGCGATCGCCGCGGTGAGTTCATCTGCATCCACCGCGAGCAATTCAATGCCGAGACTGGCGATGGCCATTGAATCGGCGCCGATTCCGCATCCGAGATCGGCTACCCGCTCACACCCGGCACTGCGAAATCGATTCGCGTGATGGGCCGCAACCTCGAGGCGCGTGGCCTGCGCGAGACCGTCGGGAGTGAACAGCATCCGCTGAGCAAATTCACCAAACTTTGGGTGCGCTTGGCGGCGCAATTTCAGCTGCGACATCACCACCGCCGACTGTCGCGGTGTGGCCCCGGCGCGGCGCAGCGCGCTCACCGCCGCCAGCGCATCACGCCCGGATCCGAGCTCGGCAAACTGGTTTAACATCGCCAGGGTTTCGGGAGTGAGCAGGGTGCGGGCGTCGTCAAGGTTCATGCTTCTACGCTAATGGCGTACAGCCGGGAGCGCGCTCAGTTGGAACCTCCAGGAAACCGGCCGTAGAGTAATCGTTAGCACCCTCAGGGTGAGAGTGCTAAGACTTAGCCAGTAAGCATTTGTGCAACGAAAGAGGTCAACTGTGTCGGTGAACATCCAGCCGCTCGAAGATCGCATCCTCATCAAGCAGCTCGAGGCCGAGCAGACCACGGCCTCGGGTCTGGTCATCCCCGACACCGCGAAAGAGAAGCCCCAGGAGGGCGAAGTTGTCGCGGTGGGCCCGGGCCGTTTCGATGACGAGGGCGAAAACCGTATTCCGCTCGACGTCGCGGTCGGTGACAAAGTCATCTACTCGAAGTACGGCGGCACCGAGGTGAAGTACGCGGGTGAGACCTACCTGCTGCTGTCGGCACGTGACGTGCTGGCAAAGGTGCTCTAAGCACAGCCAACTTGCCGATGCGTTGACATCGGCGCCCAGACGCGCGGGGCGTCACCGAGTACGGTGGCGCCCCGTTGCCTTTGTTTGATCGATTGCTGACGGTTGTTTCGAGGCGGATGCGTTCTATTACGCTCGGCTTCGGTGGGCGGCCGGTGATCCTCGAAAACCATTAACATGCAGCCATGACGCAACGCAGTGACCGGGCTGTCGGTATCACCCACGCACTATTTGCGTATGGCATCTGGGGCATCCTGCCCATCTATTTGTGGTTCACCCGGCCAACCGGCACCGTCGAGCTCATTGCCTGGCGGGTGCTGCTCTCGGTGGTGTTTTGCGCGGCGGTGCTGCTGATCACGCGGCGGTGGGCACGGTTCACTGCTCTGCTGCGTGACCGACGCACGGTGCTGCTGCTGGCGCTGGCGGGGGTGCTGGTGCTTGGCAACTGGCTGCTCTATGTGTGGTCGGTTGAGCTAAATAAACCCCTTGAGGGTGCGCTCGGCTACTATCTCAACCCGCTCATGTCGATGCTGTTTGGGATGCTCGTCTTCGGCGAGCGGTTGCGGCCGCTGCAGGTGCTGGCGCTCGGGCTCGCAGTGGCAGCCGTGGTGGTGCTGATTGTTGGATATGGATCGCCGCCGTGGTTGTCACTTTCGATTTCGATCACCTTCGCGCTGTACGGCGTGGTCAAGAAAGCAATTAGTGGTCGCGTGGATCCGGTTGCGGGATTCATGGTTGAGACCGTCATGGTGACACCGGTGGCGGTGGTGTTGCTGGCGCTGGTGATCGCCCAGGGGAGCCTCACATTCGGTACGATCTCGCCCGGCCACACGGTGGTGCTGCTATTCGCTGGCGTGATTACGAGTCTGCCACTGGTGCTGTTTGCCTCAGCCTCGGCAAAACTGCCACTGATTGAAATCGGGTTCTTTCAATTTTTGGCACCCACGCTGCAGTTCATCGCCGGGCTCGTGTTGTTTCGCGAACACATGCCGGTCGAACGCTGGATCGCGTTTGGGATTGTCTGGGTGGCACTGACGGTGTTCGTGACCGATATGGTGCGCAACCTGCGCGCGAGCCGGAACCTGGTGGTGCCCACTCCCGGTGCGTAGCTGCTGGTGTTATCGCGCTCACCGTGACACTCGGGCATCGGGGCGTAGGATGAGAGTCTCACTGTGTACCAACCCGTAGACCCTGGAGCTGCGCAGAATGACCGAACACAACCCGTTCGCTTTCACCGGACTCACCTACGACGATGTCCTTCTCCTTCCCGAAGAAACCGATGTCATCCCCAGCGAGGTTGACACCAAGACCCAGGTGACCCGCAATATTTCGATCAAGGTGCCGCTGATCTCGGCGGCAATGGACACGGTCACCGAGTCGCGGATGGCGATTGCCATGGCCCGCCAGGGTGGCCTGGGCATCCTGCACCGTAACGTCTCGATCGAAGACCAGGCCGAAATGGTCGACCGCGTGAAGCGCTCTGAGTCGGGCATGGTGACCAACCCGGTGACCGCGACTCCCGATATGACCGTCGCCGAGGTCGACGAAATCTGCGGTCAATACCGTATTTCGGGTCTGCCGGTGGTGGAAGAGGGCAGCGGCAAGCTCGTCGGCATCATCTCGAACCGCGATATGCGCTTCGTGCCCCTGAGCGAGATGCGCACCACCAAGGTGCGCGAGGTGATGACCTCGCAGCCGTTGATCACCGCCAAGGTCGGTATCGACGGCGACGAAGCATTTGCGCTGCTGGGCAAGCACCGCATCGAAAAGCTGCCGTTGGTTGACGACAATGGTGTGCTCAAGGGGCTCATCACCGTCAAAGATTTTGATAAGCGCGACAAGTATCCGAACGCGTCGAAGGATGCGCAGGGTCGGCTTATCGTTGGTGCCGCGATCGGCTTTTTTGGGGATGCATGGGAGCGTGCCGGTGCGCTGCGCGATGCCGGCGTGGACGTCATCGTGGTTGACACGGCCAACGGTCACTCGCGCGGTGAGCTCGAGATGATCAAGCGGCTTAAGAGCGACCCGGCATTTAAAAACGTTGACGTTATCGGCGGCAATATCGCCACTCGAGAGGGCGCGAAGGCGCTCATCGATGCCGGTGCGGATGCAATCAAGGTGGGTGTCGGTCCCGGCTCGATCTGCACGACGCGCGTGGTTGCCGGAGTGGGTGTTCCGCAGGTGACCGCGATCCATGAGGCCGCCCAGGCCGCGAAGGGTAGCGGTGTTCCGGTGATCGCTGACGGTGGCCTGCAGTACTCGGGTGATATCGCCAAGGCGCTCGTGGCGGGTGCGAACTCGGTGATGCTTGGGTCGCTGCTTGCCGGCACCGATGAGGCACCGGGCGATCTGATTTTTGTGAACGGTAAGCAGTACAAGCAGTACCGCGGAATGGGGTCACTGGGAGCCTTGCAGACGCGGGGCAAAAAGACCTCGTACTCGCGCGACCGCTACTTCCAGGCCGATGTGCCCACCGATGATGACCTCATCGCCGAGGGTATCGAGGGCAAGGTGCCCTACCGGGGTACGGTGCGCCAGAACGTGCACCAGCTGATTGGTGGGCTGCACCAGTCGATGTTCTATGTGGGTTCGCGCACGGTGCCCGAGCTGCAGCAGCGCGGCCGCTTCGTGCGGATCACGCCGGCAGGGCTGAAAGAATCGCACCCGCACGATGTGCAGATGGTGGTGGAGGCGCCGAACTACCGCCGCTAAGCACAAAAGTGGGGGCGGGCATCCTGACTTGGATGCCCGCCCCCCTTGCTTTGCACTCTCGACGCCCCTCGCTCGGCGCCCCGCCCGACCGCGCGACCGCGCGGCCCCGCTCCCACCGCGCGACCGAGCGGCCCCGCTCCCACCGCGCGACCTCGCCCCCCCACGGGATTTGTGTGTGTCCGCGTCATTTGTATGTGGCAGAACACACACAAATGACGCGGAGACACACATTTGGCGAAGTTAGCGCGCTCGGCGAGGCGTATGCGCCGTTGTGGGAGGTGTGCGTGCGGTGCGAGGCGGATGCGTCGTTGTGGGCGGTGTGCGTGTGCGCGCGGGTGTGCGCGCCCGGCGAGGCGGATGCGTCGTCGAGGGGCTCGCGACCGTGCCGGCGGTACTAGTCGAGCAGCCCCAACAGCTCGTTGAACTTCGCGCTCGGACGCATCACCGTATTGGTCTTGTCGGTGTCGGGACGGTAGTAGCCGCCCAGCTCAACAGCCCGGCCCTGCACGTCGAGCAGCTCCTGGGCGATCGCGTCACCGTCGGCGGCGAAGGCGTCTGCCAGCGGTGCAAATTTTGCGGCGAGCGCTGCATCGTCGGTCTGCTTGGTGAGCGCCTCGGCCCAGTAGCGAGCCAGCCACAGGTGCGAACCGCGGTTATCGATCTCGCCGACCTTGCGCGAGGGAGAGCGGCTCTCGTCGAGCAGTCGTTCGGTGGCGGCATCGAGCGTGTCGGCAAGCACGCCAGCGGCGGCGTTCCCGCGCTGCGACTCGAATCGCAACGACTCGGCCAGCGCCATGAACTCACCCAGCGAATCCCAGCGCAGGTGGTTTTCTGCCACCAGCTGCTCAACGTGCTTTGGCGCCGAACCACCAGCACCGGTCTCAAACAGGCCACCGCCGTTCATCAGCGGCACCACCGAGAGCATCTTCGCAGAGGTGCCCACCTCGAGAATGGGGAAGAGATCGGTGAGGTAGTCACGCAGCACGTTCCCGGTCACCGAAATGGTGTCTTCACCACGGCGGATGCGTTCGACCGAGAGTTTGGTCGCCTCGATCGGCGAGAGGATGCGGATATCCAACCCCTCGGTGTCGTGGTCACCGAGGTATTCGTTGACCTTGGCGATGAGGTTGCGGTCGTGTGCGCGGGTTTCGTCGAGCCAGAACACTGCCGGCGTGTTCGACAGGCGGGCACGGGTAACCGCCAGCTTCACCCAGTCGCGAATCGGTGCATCCTTGGTTTGGCAGGCGCGCCAGATGTCGCCCGAAGCGACCTCGTGCGACATGAGCACCTCACCGGTTGCGTTGACCACTTCGACGCGGCCATCGGCGGCAATTTCGAAGGTTTTGTCGTGTGAGCCGTACTCTTCAGCCTTCTGTGCCATGAGCCCAACGTTCGGCACTGAACCCATCGTGGCGGGGTCGTATGCGCCGTTGGCCTTGCAATCGTCGATCACGGCCTGGTAGACGCCAGCGTATGACGAGTCGGGGAGTACCGCGATCGTGTCGGCCTCTTCACCCTGCGGGCCCCACATTTTGCCGCCGATGCGAATCATGGCCGGCATGGATGCATCCACAATCACGTCGCTCGGAACGTGCAGGTTGGTGATGCCCTTGTCACTGTTCACCATGGCCAGGCGCGGACCCTCGGCGTAGCCGCGTTCGATGGCGGCGAGGATTTCATCGCGTTCGGGCAGGTTTTCGACACCGGCGATGATGCTGGCGAGACCGTTGTTGGGTGAGAGGCCGGCGGCGGCGAGCACATCCCCGTAGGTGTCGAACAGATCGGGGAAGTAGGCGCGCACCACGTGGCCGAAGATGATGGGGTCGCTGACCTTCATCATGGTGGCTTTCAGGTGGGTCGAGAACAGCACGTTCTCTTCTTTGGCGAGGGCCACCTGGGCGCGCAAAAACTCGTCGAGGGCGGCGGCGCGCATCACGGTCGAGTCGATGACCTCACCGGCGAGCACCGCGAGGCCATCCTTGAGCACGGTGGTGTTGCCGGCGGCGTCGATGTGGCGGATGGTGAGGGTGTCGTCGGCGGGCATCACCACCGACTGCTCGTTCGAGCGGAAGTCGTTTTCACCCATGGTGGCGACGCGGGTTTTTGAGTCGGCGGCCCAGGCGCCCATCGAGTGCGGGTGCTTGCGGGCGAAGTTTTTCACGGCGCTAGGTGCGCGGCGGTCGCTGTTCCCCTCGCGCAGCACCGGGTTAACGGCCGAGCCCTTGATCTTGTCGTAGCGGGCCTGCACCTCGGGCGAAGCATCGTAGTCGGGCACCGCGTAGCCCTGGGCTTGTAGTTCGGCGATGGCGGCCTTCAGCTGCGGAATCGAGGCCGAAATATTCGGCAGTTTGATGATGTTGGCCTCGGGAGTTTTGGCGAGGTCGCCGAGTTCAGCGAGCGCGTCACCGATGCGCTGCGATTCGTCGAGTGCCTCGGGGAAGTTGGCGAGGATGCGGCCGGTGAGTGAGATGTCACGGGTGTCGACCTCGACGCCGGCTTGCCGCGCGTAGGCCTGCACGATCGGCAGGAACGAGTGGGTGGCAAGTAGTGGGGCCTCGTCGGTGTAGGTGTAGATGATCTTCGCCATTAGCGTGCGCTCCAATCGTGATCACGGAAAGCGGCGGGTCGGGATGCGGTTGTCACCGCGGCCGGTTACGTCCATCGAACCAGATTCGGTTCGGTGCCAGCTGGCGATTTGCGGCACCCGACCTCACAAACTCTCTTGACGTCGAGATTTCTCTTTGAGTTTAGCGATCTCGTCGCCGACGCCGGTGAACGCGTCGTGAGTAAACACCCGCAGCAACAGCGCCGCGGGCTAATTTGCCAGCCCGAACGAGTGCTCAACCGCGCGCCGCCAACCCGCCACCAACTTTTCGCGTTCGGCGGCAGACATTTGCGGGATGAAGCGGCGGTCTTCCCGCCAGAGCCCGCGCAATTCATCAAGCGACTGCCAAAATCCCGTAGCGAGCCCGGCCGCAAAAGCAGCGCCGAGCGCCGTGGTTTCGACCACCTCGGGTCGCACCACCGCTACATCCAGCACATCCGCCTGAAATTGCATGAGCATATTGTTCACGGTCATACCGCCATCAACGCGTAGCTCTGTCAGCGGCACCCCGGCGTCAGCATCACAGGCGCGCAACACATCCAGCACCTGGTAGGCGGTCGATTCGAGCGCCGCGCGAGCAATATGGCCGCGGTGCACGTAGCCGGTGAGTCCCGTAATCACGCCGCGCGCATCCGGACGCCACCAGGGCGCGAAAAGCCCCGAAAAGGCGGGCACGATATAGCAGCCGCCGTTGTCGGCAACCGAGGCGGCCAGCGGCTCAATTGCCGCCGATGAATCAATGATGCCGAGATTGTCGCGCAACCACTGCACCAGGGTGCCGGTTACCGCCACCGATCCCTCGAGTGCATAAACGGGCGCGGCGTCGCCGAGTCGATAGGCCACGGTGGTGAGCAGCCCGTGCTTGGAGCGCACCGGCGTTTCACCGGTGTTGTAGAGCAAAAACGACCCGGTGCCGTAGGTGTTTTTTGCCGCCCCGGCGGTAAACGCCGCCTGCCCAAAGGTTGCGGCCTGCTGGTCGCCCAAAATGCCGGCGATGGGGGTGCCGTGCAGCAGCGACTGCGTGGCGGCAGTGCCGTACACCTCGCTCGATGAGCGAATCTCGGGCAAAATCGCGGCCGGAATATCGAAAATCTCAAGCAGCTGCGCATCCCACTGGCAGGTGTCGATGTTCATCAGCAGTGTGCGCGAGGCGTTGGTGACGTCGGTGGCGTGCACCCCGCCGTTGACGCCGCCGGTGAGGTTCCACAGCAGCCACGAGTCGATGGTGCCGAACATGAGCTCACCCGCTTCTGCCTGCTCGCGCAGTTGCGGGTTGTTTTCAAATAGCCACACGAGTTTGGTGGCCGAAAAATAGGTGCTGGGGAACAGGCCGCTGCGCTCGCGGATGCGGTCGGCCTGCGGTGCGAAACGTTGCACGATCGCTTCGGTGCGGGTGTCTTGCCAGACAATTGCGGGATGCACCGGCAGTCCGGTTTGGCGGCTCCAAAGCACGGTGGTTTCGCGCTGGTTGGTGATGCCGACGGCGGTGAGGTTGGCGGCGGTGATTTCTGCGGCGCCGAGCGCGAGCCCGATCACTTCGCGCACATTGCGCCAGATTTCGAGCGGGTCGTGTTCCACCCATCCCGGGCTGGGGAAGTGCTGGGTGTGTTCGCGCTGACCGGTGCCGCGGATGTGTCCGGCGCGGTCAAAAATGATGGCGCGCGAAGATGTTGTTCCCTGGTCGATGGCGCAGATGAACTCGCTCATTGGTCCAGTCTGACAGGTTTGGTGCCGTGGAAAGGCGTGGTGGGCTCGGTCATAAGTTGACCGAGCCCACCATCGTGGGTGCGGAGCGGGTTAGCGTTCCGCGTGGCGGCGCCGCAGTGCCAGGGCGGTGCCGAGGGCAAGCAGTATCAGCGTGGCTGCCGTCAGCGGCGCCAGATTGGCTGCGCCGGTTTCCGAGAGCGTGCCGGTTCCGGATGCTTCAGCGTCGGTTTCGGCGGTTGTCGGCAGCGGTGTCGCTGGCGAGCTGCCGATCGGCGCTTCGGTCTGTTCCGCTTCGGTCTGTTCCGGTGCGGTTTCTTCCGGCTGGGTAGTCTCCGGTTCGGTTGTTTCCGGTTCGGTTGTTTCCGGCTCGGTAGTCTCCGGCTCGGTAGTCTCCGGTTCGGTTGCTCCCGGGTCGGTGGGGACAGGAGTTTCCGTCGGCTTCGTGACCAGCGACTGCGGTAGCGAACGCACCACATTGCCGTCGTCATCGGTCACGGTGACGAACCAGAGACGCTCAGTTTCGGTAGCCGACAGCTCGAAGGTGTGTTCTGCACCCTGAGCAATCCCGTCTGCCTTCGTGAACTCGCTAGCCGGGCCGGTCACCGCCCAGGTGGTGCTTTCGAGCGCCAGATCACGCTTGATTGACACGTGTGCAACGAACTCATCATCGGCAGCGGTGTAGCGTGCAGCGTCACCTCGGAAGCTCGGCTCGTCATACTTCCACGCCTCGAACGAGTCGAGGTGCGGCGAGTAGGCATTGACCGCCATCAGGCTGGCATCCAGATCGAATTGCAGCAGTCGCTGGAATCCGGTGTCGCGGTCGAGCAGGTCGGCGCGGGTGGCCTTCGGGTCACCGTCAACCTGCGTTGAGCGGTATCCCTGGTAGTCGGCGAGCATCTCGACCACAGTTCGCCCATTCGCGCCAACATTGGTGACCGCAACCGTGTCGCGACCAATTTCAACCGCATTTGTCTGCTCGCCGGTCTTTGGATCGGCGTACTGAGTTGACACCCCGTGGTAGTGACCACCGAAGACAAGGAACACATTGTCATTCGGCGCGACAACCACATCCCACATATCGGTGGCGTTGCCGGTGTAGCGAAGACTGGTGCTGTCACGCTCACCGGAGGTGTACAGATAGGAGTGCGTTGCGAGGATCACATTGTGGTTCGGGTGATCCTTCGCCTGCTGTGAAGCCCACTCCATCTGTTCCATCGAGGGGCGGTAGGGGAGATTGATCACGAGGAACTCGACACCCTCGTGGCTAAAGAAGTCGGTGTGGGCTGAGTTGTCGCCATCACGCCATGCTTCGCCATACCAGGGCTTGTTCGAGTACATCTCGGTTGGGAAATACTCGTTGTATTTGTCGTTATTGTGGCCCCACATGTTGTCGTGGTTTCCGGGCAGCACACCGTTGGGGATATCGGCATCATTGATGTAGCTCATGATGTCTTTGGCCGCCTGGAACTCGCGGTTAGCGCGCTCGTGCTGGTGGTTGCCGTTCATCCAGTTTTCGATGATGTCGCCGGTGAGCGAGTTGTATGCAATCTTGCGACCGTCAGCATTTGCCACAACCCAGGTTGCCATCTTGCGGAAGACATCACGGAAGCCTTCCGAATAGAACTGGGTGTCGGTCATGTGGTTGATTGCGAAATCGTAGTCACCGGGGTTGGCGAAGGCCTGGTCGATGACATTCACCTCGTCGAGCAGTCCACCGTTGGTGCGCGGCCCATCAATCACCATGATGTGCGCGGTGCCATCAACGATTGCGTCTGCCGGAATCGGTGCGGTGAGCACGATGTCGCCGTCAGCTGAGGGGACTGCCCAGCTCAAGTGAGCCCAGGCTGCCTTTTCTGCATCCCAGCCAAGCAGCTGGATCTCATTACGTGACGATGTTTTGCCGGCCCACACAAACTCCCCGGCGTCGGCCGGGTCAGTGACCGGAATCTCGAAACGCTGATAGGGGAATGCGCCGGTTGAACCCTTGGCGGTCAGTGTCTGTGCGGTTTCGAGCGGCTGTTCATCCGCTGCCGGCTGCAATGACGCGGGCACAGCGTCGGAAGTGGTGCCAGCAAAAACCTTCACTGGGCTGCTGTCGCGCACATCGGCGACGGTGCCGGTAATTGCCACGGTGTTGCCGTCCTGGTCGGCGGCCACCACTGAACCGTTGCCGTCGGTGAGGTCTGTAGCCGGGGTGTTGGGGACGCGGTTGGTGTCAACCGCAACCGGGTCGAGTTCACCAGGCAGTGGCTTGGTGGGGTCGACATTCGGGGCATCGCTGAGTTCACCGGGGGTGCGGGGCGCGGCCACAAAATCGAGCTCATTGTCGCGCTCGTTCTTGCCCTCGACGCGGGTGGCGCTTTCGGCCTCGTCATACTTCAGGTAGTGACGCATCTCTTCACCCTGCACGCAGGGGGTGTAGTTGTTCATCGCCGAATCGTAGACGGCCACGGCATCAACCATTGCACCGGTGTTGTCCATGATGTACATGCCGAACCCGTCCTTCTGGTTGAGTCCGACGGGGTAGGTGGAGTGAGCGCGGTCGCGCAGCTCGGCCGGTGCCCCGGTGGCGGCCATCAGGTAGGTTTCACCCGGGTTCAGCGTGACATCGCCGAGGTCGGCGACCTGTACGTCGCTACCCACGCCGGGCTGTCCGGTGCCGTAGCAGCGACGGGCGCTCCATCCCGAAAGGTTGACCGGTTCGGTGCCATAGTTGGCGAGCTCGACAAACTCGTCCTCGGTGCCGGCGGGGCCGGCCGCGGTGAGCTCGCTGATGCGGATGCTGTCGATAGCCGAGCGTTCGGCGCGGCCGGTCTTGGGAGCGTCTTCGTACACACCGGGGGTGCGCACGCTTGAGATGGTGAAGTCGTCGAGGTTGTTGCCGGTGTCGGCAACGCGCACCAGCACCTCATTGGCGAAGTGGTTTGGCTTTTCGTGCACCGGCGCGCCCTTGCTGCAGGGGCTGTTCCGGTTGTCGTAAACGCCCATCCGGTCGACGATCTGTTCGTCCTCGGTGAGCAGCATCACGCCAAAATCACGCCAGTGCATCGAGGTGCCCCAGGTGGCTTTCGCGTCGAGGCTTTCGGTCGACTGTTTGCCGGTGAGTAGATAGGTTTCGCCCGGCGCGATGTCGTCTGCCGGCAGACTGCCAATCTGCAGGTACTGCGAGCCATTTTCACCGCATCGGAACAGCTGGTAGCCGCCGACATTCACCGTCTTGTCGCCGAGGTTGGTGAGTTCAACATACTGATCGTGGGGCGAACCCAAACCACCATTGGCAACTTCGGTGATGCGCAGGCCGTTGTCAATTTCGGTGCGGGTGGTCTCGGTGCGGTTAGGGGCGCCAACGGTTCGTTCGGCGATAATCCAGTCGGCCTCGAGGTTGCCGGTGTTGCCGACGCGCTGGTGCGACTCATCGAGCCGGTGCTGGAGACCGCCCTGCAGCCACTGGCCGTTGTTGGCGCAGTCGGTCGCCACATCCGGGTGGTAGAAGCCAATCGCATCCTGACGCTGGCCCTCGGCGTTCTCGATGAAGGCGCCGAAACCAAATACGTGCAGGTTGGTGGAGTAGTGGCTGTCGGCGTCGTAGCCCGAGCGCTCGGCGGCGGTGGTGTACTGGGCGCCGGGTTGGAGCACAGTGCCGTCGGCGACCACGGCCTGCGGGCCATAGCCACCACCGGTTTGACCGCAGCGGTAGATGCGCCAGCCCGAAATATCAACGGGCTCGGTGCCATAGTTGGTGAGCTCAATGAAGTTTTTGTCGGCGTTGCGGTTTGCCTGGCTGGAGGCGCCGGCGCCACCAGCGGCAACTTCGCTGATCAGTACATCGCTATTTGGTTCGATGTCGTACTTGTTCGGGGCGATCGGCATCGGTGCTGCCGGAGCGGCCGCCGCGCTTAGAGGTGCGAAGGGCGCGATGAGCGCCGTGACTATGGTTGCGAGCGTCGTCATCTTGACGAGACGGCGAGGCGGCGCCGTCGCGCTGGATGCGGTGGTTCGGAACCGAGACATATTTATCTACCACTTTCGAGGGCTCGGAGCCCGGTTGAAGGCTTATGCGGCTACCGGTCATGGGTAAGCGCGCCTGCAAGGTAGTGGTGCTGTATGACCGCCCATCAAATTTCGATTGACGTGAGAGTTACGTGATGGCGTGCATATGCGTGTAAGTTTCGCTGGCGGCTTGGGCGAGTACGCAGCGCAACCGGATACCCTAGAGGGGTGACTGAAATTGAGATCGGCCGCGCCAAGCGTGCCCGCCGCGTGTATTCGTTCGACGATGTAGCGATTGTGCCTTCGCGCCGCACACGTGATCCAGAAGACGTGAGCACGGCGTGGAAGATCGACGCCTTTAATTTTGAGGTGCCGTTCATGGCCGCGCCGATGGACTCGGTGATGAGCCCCGCAACCGCCATCGAATTTGGCAACCTGGGGGGTCTCGGTGTGCTCGATCTCGAGGGTCTGTGGACCCGCTATGACGACCCCGAGCCGCTGCTGGCCGAGATCGCCGACCTGCCCGCAAAACAGGCGACGGCGCGCATCCAGCAAATTTATGCCGAACCGATCAAGGGTGAACTCATCAAAGCCCGCCTGCAGCAGCTGCGCGATGCCGGCGTGGTGGTGGCTGGTGCACTGTCACCGCAGCGCACCCAGGAGCACTATGAAGATGTGCTCGCGGCCGGTGCCGATGTGTTCGTGATTCGCGGCACCACCGTTTCGGCCGAGCACGTCAGCGAAACCAAAGAGCCGCTCAACCTCAAGAAGTTCATCTACGAACTCGACACCCCGGTCATCGTGGGTGGTGCCGCTAGCTACACCTCGGCACTGCACCTGATGCGCACCGGTGCCGCCGGCGTGCTTGTGGGCTTTGGCGGCGGTGCCGCCTCGACCACGCGCCGCGTGCTCGGCATCCAGTCGGCGATGGCTACTGCCGTTGCCGATGTGGCCGGCGCCCGCCGTGACTATATGGATGAATCGGGCGGCCGTTACGTGCACGTCATCGCCGACGGCGGTGTGGGCAGCTCGGGCGACATCGTGAAGGCAATCGCCTGCGGCGCGGATGCGGTCATGCTCGGCACCGCGCTGGCGCGCGCGAACGAGGCACCGGGGCGCGGCTGGCACTGGGGCGCTGAAGCGCGCCACGAGCGCTTGCCGCGCGGCCACCGGGTGGAGGTTGGTGCCGCGGGTTCGCTCGAGCAGATCGTGAAGGGCCCTGCCACGCAGGCACTCGGCGAATCGAACCTCGTTGGCGCCCTGCGCAGCGCGATGGCGAACTGCGGTTACACCGACGTGAAGTCGTTCCAGCGCGCAGATATCGCCATCGTCGGCAACTAGGTGGGCGGTATGCTGCGTACCGCGCTGCGGCCCAAGTGGCTGGCGCTGCTGGTGGTTGCGCTGGTGACATGCGGGCTGTTTGCTGCGCTGAGCTGGTGGCAGCTGAACTCGGCGTTTAGCAGCGCGCGGGCACCGGTTGACGCCGATGAGTATCAGCGCGAAGTCCCGCTGGGTCAGCTGCTCGAGCCCGGTGTGGGAGTAACCGAAGAAGCCGCCGGGCGCATGATCGTGGCCGAGGGCTGGCTGGATGGCCGAGATACGGTCGTGGTTGAGGGCCGGCTGCAGGATGGTGCCGAAGGCTATTGGCTGATGGCGCGGCTCATCGTCGCCGATGCCGCACCGGTGGCCGATGTTGCAATTGACGCGCCCGAAACTGTCGCAGGTATGCATCCGAGCATCCCCGTGGCACTCGGTTGGGTCGCTGACCGCGGCCGGGCTCACGAAATCGCTAACAGCCTCCACAATGTTGTGCCGCCATCAGCTGACGATTCCGAAACAGTCAGCGTGGTGGCGCAGCTGCAGCCACCCTCCGAGCCTCGGCCCGCGCGTAAGGCTGCCGATCCGCAAACCGTGCTGACGCTCGCCCCGGGGCAGCTGATCAATCTCTGGTCAGAGTCTTCGCCGGGCTACTACTCGGCCACGCTGGTGAGCGCAAGTATCATCCCTGAGCTTTCGCTGCCGAATGATGTCGAGGCGATCGCACTGGTTGGTGTCGACCAGAGCCTGCAGCTCAACCTGCTCAATATTTTTTATGCCATTGAATGGGTCATCTTCATTGGTATGGCGCTGTATATCTGGTGGCGGCTGGTGCGTGACGAATACCTGGCCGAACGCGCCGCGGCAGCCGAAGCACCTGACCGGTTGGCAGCTGAGATTCGGCGCGAAAAGCTATTGAAAATTGCGGCGCAGCGCGCCGAGGCGACTGATCGAAAGGACGAATCATGAGCGACCAGATAGACCCGCGCACCATTCCGCATCCGCGCGAGTTTCCCACTATCCGGCGCTTTTTGGGTTTTTATAAAATCACCGCCTGGATCACCGGTATTTTGCTGTTGCTGCTGGTGGTCGAGATGGTGCTGAAATACGCCTTCCACCTCGAAATCGAGCTCCTCGGGCCGTTCGGGTTCATCACCACGGTGCCTGAAAACACCGTGGTGGCGGTGAACCTTTCGCGATGGATCCTCATCATTCATGGCTGGTTCTACGTCGTGTATTTGATCGCCAGCTACCTGGTGTGGCAGCGCATGAAATGGGAGCTCGGCTGGTTGCTGGCGATGGCCGGCGGTGGTGTGGTGCCGTTCCTTTCATTCATCACCGAGGCGCTGATGGCCCGCCGTGCAAAGCGGCAATTGGCCGAATACGGCGAATTTTGGGCGGCACACGATGATGAGCAGGCCGAGCTCGACCGCATCGAAGCGTCGCTGAGCGACGCCGAGCGCGCGGCGCTTGACGCCGAGGTCGCCGACGAGGTCAAGCGTCGCGGTGGGGAAGCGGCTGACGTGTAGCGAACGGTGGTGAGTTTTTCTCCAGATTTCGGGGCCAGGATGCTGTGGGGCGCATCCTGGCCCGAAATTTTTCCGCTGAGCTCACTCCGGGGCCACCGGCCCCACCGCGCACGCACGCTCGCGATGCCGGTCAGCGCGGCACCGTGCGGGCAGCTCGCCATTCGGAATACAATGACCGGGTGACTGCCCCAATTGTTACCGAAGCCCGTCCGGTACTCGTCGTCGATTTTGGCGCGCAGTATGCCCAGCTGATCGCGCGCCGCGTGCGCGAAGCCGGTGTGTACAGCGAGCTCGTGCCGAGCACCATCTCTGCCGCGCAGGTGCGCGAAAAAAACCCGGTGGCGATGGTGCTCTCGGGTGGGCCCTCGAGTGTTTATGCCGAAGATGCCCCCGGTTTTGACGCCGAGATTTTTGCGCTGGGTGTTCCGATGCTTGGGATTTGCTACGGCTTCCAGACCATGGCCACTGCCCTCGGCGGCGAGGTCGCCCGCACCGGCAAGCGTGAATATGGCTCGACCGCCGTTCGTCTCGAACCGGTGGAATCGACCCTGTTTGCCGAGCAGCCGCACGACCAGATCGTGTGGATGTCGCACGGTGACTCGGTGGTGCGTGCCCCCGAAGGCTTTACGGTGCTGGCTGCCACCGACGCGACGCCGGTGGCGGCATTCGCCGACGAGCAGCGCAAACTCTATGGCGTGCAGTGGCACCCCGAGGTGCTGCACTCGCAGCACGGCCAGGAGCTCATCGAGTCGTTTTTGCACCGCTCGGCGGGGCTGCCGGCCGACTGGAGCGCGGCCTCGATCATCGATGAGCAGGTTGCCCGCATCCGCGAACAGATCGGTAACGATGAGGTGATCTGCGCACTTTCGGGTGGTGTCGACTCGGCGGTGGCGGCAGCGCTCGTGCAGCGCGCCGTGGGCGAGCAGCTCACCTGCGTGTTCGTCGACCACGGCCTGCTGCGTTCCGGCGAACGCGAACAGGTCGAAAACGACTTTGTGGCAGCAACCGGCGTGCGCCTGGTGGTGGTGGATGCAGTCGACCAGTTCTTGGGTGAACTCGCCGGTGTTACCGACCCCGAAACCAAACGCAAGATCATCGGTCGCGAGTTCATTCGTGTGTTCGAAAAAACAGCTGCCGAACTCGTTGCCGCCTCGCGCACCGATGACATTCCCGGCGAAATCAAATTCCTCGTCCAGGGCACCCTCTACCCGGATGTTGTTGAGTCGGGTGGCGGCACCGGCACCGCGAACATCAAATCGCACCACAATGTTGGCGGGCTTCCCGAAGACATGAAATTTGAGCTCGTTGAGCCGCTGCGCGCGCTGTTTAAGGATGAGGTGCGCGCGATTGGCCGCGAACTCGGTGTTCCCGAGGTGATCGTCGCCCGGCAGCCTTTCCCGGGACCGGGTCTGGGCATCCGCATCATCGGCGAGGTGACTCGTGAGCGGCTCGACCTGCTGCGCGAGGCCGACGCCATTGTGCGCGAAGAGCTCACCGCTGCCGACCTCGACAGCCAGATCTGGCAGTGCCCGGTGGTGCTGCTCGCGGATGTGCGCTCGGTGGGCGTGCAGGGTGACGGTCGCACCTACGGGCACCCGATCGTGCTGCGTCCGGTTTCGAGCGAGGATGCGATGACTGCCGACTGGTCGCGGCTGCCCTACGAGGTGCTCGCACGCATTTCAAACCGCATCACCAACGAGGTGGATGGCATTAACCGAGTGGTGCTCGACGTCACCTCGAAGCCTCCGGGGACTATCGAGTGGGAATAAACAAGCGGGCGGCCTTCGGGCCGCTTTCTTGTTTGCACCGGGCCGTTGGCTTTTAGAGGTTGCGCTGAGCGACGTCGCCGCGCACGGCTCATTCGGCAAATAGCCGCGGCAGCGTTTCGCCGATGCTCGAATGCAGTTCGACCACACCCTCGGCATGCTCGTAGCCGGTAGCATCGCGGTTGATGATCACCACGGGTTTGCCGAGTGAAAGGCATCGCTGGGGGATCGCCGCGATCGGATACACGACCAGCGAGGTGCCGAGCACGAGCAGTGCATCCGATCGGTCAGCCAGCTCAAACGCCGCATCAATATTTGGTAGCGCTTCGCCATACAGCACCACATCCGGGCGCAGTAGCCCGCCGCACTCGCAACGGCACGGGGCCGTCGGTTGCATCTGCTCGCTGGCATCGGCCTGACGCCCGCATCCGGTGCAGTAAAACCGCGTGAGCGAGCCGTGCGCTTCCACCACCCGCTGCGAACCAGCGGCGGCGTGAAGGCCGTCGATGTTTTGCGTGATGATTCCGCCCACCCGCTCTTGCTGCTCGAGCGCGGCCAAGAGTCGATAGGCGGCGTCCGGTTGCACTCCTTGAAAATTGAGATTGGTGCGCAGGTAGTCAAAAAATAGTTCGGGATGCGTTTCAAGGCAGTCGATTGAGAGTAAATACTCGGGCGGGTAGTCGTGTTTGCGGCTATAGAGGCCGGTTGCCGAACGAAAATCAGGGATGCCCGCCTCGGTCGACATGCCCGCGCCGGTCAGCACCGCTATTTGCCGTGCTCCCGAGAGCGCTTGCCGCGCCCGAGTGAGTTTGTCGTTCATCCGATCTCCGCTCCCAGTGCGAAAGCTGTCGTGGTTCCGTTCTAGTTTCGTTGGCCGGCCAATACCGCCGGTGTAGGCTTGGCCGGGTGAAAGCAATTCGTGCTGGTTATACCCGTCATCCCTGGATTGCGCTTTTGCTTGATGCCGCAGTCATCATCATCTTTACCGCAACTGGCCGCGCGAGCCACCATCTTGTATTTGATGTGCTCGAGATTTTGATCACCGCGATGCCGTTTTTGCTCGCGCTGGTAGCGGCATGGATTTTTGTTTGCGCAGCGGGGCAGCTTCGAATCGTGTTGCTCGCGCCCACTCGGCTGTGGGCAGCTGGCGTGATCATCTGGGTGATGACCGTGTTCGGTGGCGTTGGTATTCGCTTGATGACCGGCGACACTGCTGCCTTGCCGTTCGTATTGGTAACCGCTGGCGTGCTGGGCGCATTCTTGCTGTTGCCGAGGCTTTTGTTGCATAGCGACCGGGCGTTTGCTGAGCGGCTGGAGGAGCGCAGCGCGAGCACAGCCTGAGTCGTAACCCCGGCCAGCGTGGCGTAAAGCTGTGGGTGAACATGGCATAAAGCTGGACGGTTTAAGCAGATTTTTTGGGGAACGGTCCGTAAACTGGGCGGAAGTTCTGCCATGACTACGCTTGGAGGCCCTTTCAATGGCTAACGCAGCGCTCGAGCGCAACCCCTATTTCAACGGCACTGCATCACAGCAGCCCGCTTATGCTCAGCAGGGCGGTGCGGCTCAGTTTGGAGCGCAACAGCAGGCGGCTCCCGGCTGGCAGCAGCCCGGCGCTCCGCAGTACGGTGCCCCGCAGTATGGCACCCAAACCGGCTGGCAGCAGCCCGGCCCGCAGCAGCAATATGCCCCTTCGGCGGATGCGCTGAACCACCAGTACGGTATGCCGGCAGCTTCGGCCGACCAGATGGACCGGATGAGCGTTGAAGACACGCTCGCCAAGTCGGCGATGCTCTTCGGCATCGTGTTGGTCACGGCCGTTGTTAACTGGTTCATCACCGTCGCTCAGCCGGCACTCGGCCTGGGTCTTGCGATCGCCGGTTCATTCGCGGCGCTCATCATCGGCCTGGTGCTCGCCTTTGGTAAGCAGGTGCGGGTGCCGCTGATCATGGTCTTCGCGGTCGCTGAGGGGTTGCTCGTCGGCGGCTACTCGGCCTATCTCGAGGCATTTTTCCCCGGCGTTGTGATCCAGGCGGTACTGGCAACCTTCGTGGTGGTCGGCGTCACGCTGGCGCTGTTCACCTCGGGTAAGGTGCGTACCTCGCCGAAGGTGACCAAGTTTTTCCTGATTGCCGGCCTCAGCTACCTGGTGTTCTCGCTCATCAACTTCGGGCTAATGGCGTTCAACGTGATGGACAACCCGTGGGGTATGCGCGGCGTTGAGATCTTCGGTATTCCGCTGGGTGTGTTCCTCGGTATTTTTGCGGTGGTGATGGGCGCCTACATGCTCATCGCCGACTTCGAGTTCATCCAGCAGGGTTCGCGTAACGGTGCGCCGCGCGTGTACGGCTGGTTGGGTGCCTACGCACTGGTGTCGAGTGTGGTGTACATCTACCTCGAACTGCTGCGTCTGATTGCGATTATGCGGTCGAACGACTAGCGTCTGGGCACATCCCAATTTGGGCGCATCCGAACTGTCGCGAGCGGCTACCCGGACGGGTGGCCGCTCGCGCGTTTCTGCCGCTGAACCGGCGCATCCGAGATGGTGAAGATTCGGATGCAATTCGGCGCCGGGTAACCAAATCGTCACCCGCCGTCGAAACACTGTTGGCGTGTCAAGACCGCTCATTATTGGCCATCGCGGGGCGCCCTGTGTGGCGCCCGAACACACTGAGGCAAGCTACCGCGCCGCGTTTGCCGCGGGGGTTGATTTGGTCGAACCCGATGTTGTGGTCAGCAAAGACGGCATCCTGGTGGTGCGGCACGAGCCCGAATTGGGGTCGACCACCGATGTCGCCGAACGGTTCGAGTACGGCGGCAGGCACACGTGCAAACGCGCGGGCCGCATCGCCGAAACGGGTTGGTTTGCTGAGGATTTCACGCTGGCTGAGCTGCGCACCCTGAGCGCCCGTGAGCGTCTGCCGCAGCTGCGTCGTGACAGTGCGGTGGTTGGCGAGCACGCTCGCGGCACCCGGCTCACACAGATTCTTTCGCTGACCGATCTTGTGACGCTCACCCGGCAGACGGCACCGCGGGTGGGGCTCGTGATCGAACTCAAACACGATGGCCGCACGCGGCGGCTGGGATACGACTTTGCCGAATTGCTCGCTGAACAACTTGACGGACTTTGGGATGCGTCACCGCTTCGGGATGTGCGCTGGGAGTGCTTTGAATACGGGTTGCTTGAGCGGATGCGTGAAAAAAATCTGCCGGGCAAACGCATCCTGTTGATTGCGCCGGCGGTGGCTGAACATGATGAGGCCGGGCCGGGATGGTTGTCGGATGCGGCACTCGATCGGGTGGCCGCGCATCACCACGGCATTTCGGTGCATGTTTCGCAGCTCAGCCGCGGCCTGGTGCAGCGCGCCCATCAGCGCGGACTAGAGATTTTTAGTTACACGGTGCGACCCGAACCGCAGTTTTTGCCGCCGGCGTTTGGCGGTAATGCCGCCGACTATCTGCACTATCTCGCCGAAACCGGCGTGGATGCGCTGTTCTGTGATGATCCGGCCGGCGCGATTACCGCGCTCGGCGCCTAGGGATTGTGTCGGAGGTTGCGGATAGGGTTTACGAGACATGTTCAACCTGTTTGCTCCCCAAGTTCCCTCGCATCTAGTCGACGGCCTCAACCCACCTCAGCGTGAGGCGGTGGAGTACCGCGGCGATGCGATGCTCATCATTGCCGGGGCCGGTTCTGGTAAGACCCGTGTGCTGACCCACCGCATCGCCGGCTTGATTGCCACCCGTGAGGCCTGGCCGAGCCAGATTTTGGCGATCACCTTCACGAACAAGGCCGCTGCCGAGATGCGTGAGCGTATCGGTCAGTTGCTCGGTGAAGCCGTTGAGGGGATGTGGGTATCGACCTTCCACTCGGCCTGCGTGCGCATCCTGCGCCGCGAGGCGCCGCGGTTTGGGTATCCGCAGGGCTTCACGATTTACGATGCCGCCGATTCGAAGGCGCTCATGAAACAGATCGTGAAAGCGCTCGAGGCCAAGTCGCTGGGCGTCACCCCGGCGGCCGCGCTGAACCGAATTTCAGGGCTTAAGAATGAGCTGATTGACCCGGACAGTTTTGCGCGCAGCATCGACGGCAGCAATCCGCGCGATACGCTCATTCTCGAAATTTATCGCCGCTATCAGCGGGAATTACAGCGCAATAAGGCATTCGATTTTGATGACCTGATTAGCGAGACAGTGTGGATGTTCCGCAGCTTTCCTGAGGTTGCGGCCCTGTACCGGCGCCGTTTCCGGCACGTGCTGGTGGATGAGTATCAAGACACGAACCACGCCCAATATGCCCTCATTCGTGAGCTCACGCGCCGTACCGAAGCCGAGCACGTTCCGGCCGATACCCGCATCGAACTCGACCCCGACGGTTCGCTACCACCGGCATCTCTCACCGTTGTGGGCGACTCCGACCAGTCGATTTACGCATTCCGTGGCGCGGATATTCGCAACATCACCGAGTTCGAACAAGACTTCCCCGGCGCCAGGGTGGTGTTGCTCGAGCAGAACTACCGTTCAACGCAAAACATTCTCGATGCGGCGAATGCGGTGATCGGCAACAATTTTGACCGGCGCGAAAAAAACCTGTTCACCACGGCCGGTGCTGGCGCAAAAATTGTCGGCTACACCGGTTTTTCGGCGCACGATGAGGCACAGTTCATTGCCGACCAGGTTCACAAGCTGCGTGATGAGGGGTATCGCTACGGCGATATGGCGGTGTTCTACCGCACAAACGCGCAGACCCGTGCGCTCGAAGAAATTTTGATCCGCTCGGCGGTGCCGTACAAACTCATTGGCGGCACGAAGTTCTACGAGCGCGCCGAGGTGAAAGACATCGTGGCCTACCTGCTCACGATCGCCAACCCCGCCGATGAACTTTCGGTGCGGCGCATTATTAATTCCCCAAAGCGCTCGATCGGCCCCGCAACCGAGACCGCGATCTCAAATTTCGCGCGCGAAAACGACATCACCTTCCGCGAGGCGATGGGGCGTGCGGGAGAGCTGGGGCTCGGCCCGAAGGTGACGCGAGCAATTGCCGAGCTCGCCGAAATCCTTGATCGCGCTGAATCCAGTATCGACCCCGACCGCCCGCAGGGGCCGGTTGCGGTTTCGCAGGTACTGATAAACCTGCTGCAAGACATTGGCTATGTCGACAAATTGCGTGCCACGGGCAACCCGCAGGATGAAGCGCGTGCCGAAAACGTAGAAGAACTCGTCAGCGTCGCAAAAGAGTTCGACAAACAGCATCCCGATGGCACCCTTGTCGATTTTCTCACCGAGGTGGCGCTGGTTGCCGCCGCCGATGAAATCGACGACGAATCGGGTGTGGTGTCGCTCATGACGCTGCACACCGCGAAGGGGCTCGAATTTGACGTGGTGTTCATCACCGGAGTTGAAGAGCAGCTGCTGCCGCACCGCATGAGCGCCGACGAACCCGGTGGACTCGCTGAAGAACGGCGCCTGTTCTATGTGGGCATCACTCGCGCGCGGAAGCTGCTGCACCTGACGTTGGCGATGCAGCGCACCACTTTCGGTGAGTCGGCGCCTTCGCTTCCCAGTCGCTTTTTGCAGGAGGTTCCGGATGCGCTGATCGATTGGCGGCAGCCCCCGGGCATGCCGCAAACCCGGCAGCTCGGCAGCAGCGGATTCGGCGGCTCAGCGCGGACGCGGGAATCAGCACAGATGCCTGCCGGCCGGGGGCTCAAAGGCACATTTAAACCGACGCGTGAAAATCAGCGCTTCGCAAACCGGGTCACCGGAGCGGTGCGCGATAATTCGGCGCTTGAACTCGCGACGGGCGATCGTGTAAAACACACCGATTTTGGCGAGGGCACGGTTCGTGCCGTTCTCGGGGCGGGCGCCAAACGCATCGCTGAAATCGACTTTGATGAGGTCGGCCGCAAAAAACTGCTCATCAAGATCGCACCGATCGAAAAGCTCTAAGCATCCACGCTGCTGATCGGAGCCCACCGGCTGCTATCGATCGGCACCCGTAGCTCGCTCGCGCTGCATCCAATCTCCTTCGCCACACCCACAGCGGCCACCAATCGGCACACTTGGTGGTTTGATTGACGTATCACGCAAATATGCAGATCGAGCGCATATTCGCACCAAAAGCAGGGGAGTGGGGCAGCATGCGGTCGGCGCGTGTGGGAGTAATCGGGCTCGGGTCAATCGGCGCGTTCGCGCTCTATGAGCTGGTGAAGCGCGGAGCCGATGTTGTTGGGTTTGAAGCGTTCGGTATCGGCAACGACCTTTCGGCGGTGGGTGGCGAAACCCGCCTTTTTCGACGCCTGTACCGAGAGGGTGCGGCCTATCGCAAGCTGATCGAGCGCTCACTCGAGCTGTGGCGAGAATCGGCCCAGCGGCTGCCCGGCTCGTTTGTGCAGTGCGGCGCGCTTTCGATCGTGCCGCGGGGCTCGATGTACGCCTACGATCTCGAGGCCTATGCCGAAGAGTTTGGCGTGGCCTATGAGGCGCTGGATCCGGACGAAATTGCGACACGATTCCCGCAGTTCGCGCAGGCGCACGGCGATATCGGCTATTTCGACCCCGACGGCGGGTTTGTGCGCACCGACCTGGTGGTACGGGATGCGGCCGACCGGGCGCTCGATCTTGGCGCGACGGTGATCGAAAACCCGGTACGACTCATTGAGCGGCACGGTGACGGGGTGGTGGTGCACACCGAATCGGGTGCGTGGCTATTTAACCGAGTCATTGTTGCCGCCGGTGCCCGCACGGTGCAGATCCTGCCGCAGCTGGCGGCGGTTGCCAGCCCCGAGCTGCAAATCATGACCTGGTTCCAGGCTGATGATCCTGAACTTTTCCGTGCCGGCAGGATGCCCGTGTTCATTCGTGAGGGCGCCGGTTTTCACGCCTATGGCGCACCCTCGCTCGATGGTTTGCACGTGAAGGTTTCGGGCCTGACCGAGCGCCGTCGTGCCGAGTTTACGGGGCTCACTTACGACCAGTTTGTAACGCGCGAAGACCTACTCGCCTGCGAGGCCGGCATTCCTCGGGTGCTGAATGGGATGCATCCGCTGCCGGTGCGCACCGCAATCTATCCCGAGCTGTACGCGCACGACAATCGTTTTATTCTCGATTACGTTGATGACGATCAGCGCATCTTTGCGGCCACCGCGTTCTCGGGCAAGGGCTTCAAAATGGCGAATGCAATCGGTGAGTATATTGCTCGGGTGTTTTTTGACGAGACGCCGATTGACCCTGATTTTCAATTGGCTCGGTTCGGGAACTAACCGCATTCAGAGCGCTCGTAGCTGCGAATAGTTTGGGAGGGGTGCCGTGTCGCGCAGCCGGAACACGGGGATGGTTATTGCGGTGTTAACCGCGATTGCGTTTTCAGGGTCGGGCCCCTTCGCAAAACCGCTGATGCTTGCCGGCTGGTCACCCAACGCGGTGGTTGTGATGCGGTTGGCTGCGGCCGCGCTGGTGGTGATGCCGGTTGCACTGTGGCAGACGCGCGCCGATTTGAGCGTGTGGTGGCGGCGCTGGCGCTGGATTATTGGCTACGGTGCGATCGCGCTGGCGGCGGCGCAGCTGTTTTATTATTCGGCGGTGGCGAGGATGCCGGTGAGTATGGCGCTGCTCATCCAGTACTTGTCGCCGGTTTTGATGCTGATGGCAGCGTGGGGATACACGAAATATCGCCCGGCCGCGCTTTCGCTAGTCGGTTCGGCACTGTCGGTGATCGGGCTCGTGTTTGCCCTGGATGTGTTCGGTTCGGGGGAGGGACTCGACCCGATCGGTATTTTGCTTGCCACCCTGTCGATGCTCGCGGTGTGCGGCTACTACCTGATTGCCGCGGCTATTCCGGATGATTTGCCACCCACCGCGCTCATTGGCGGCGGTTTGGTGGTGGCAGCTTTGGCAACCGGACTCGTCGGTGTTAGTGGTTTGGCGCCGCTGGAATTCCATTTCGGCACGGTCGAGCTGTTGAATCAGCAGGCCCCGTGGTGGGTGTCGATGGCGGTTGTGGTGCTTGTTGGCACCGTCGGCGGCTACCTCGGTGGGGTGGCTGCGGCAAAAATTCTTGGCTCGCGGCTGGCCTCGTTTTTCGGAATTTTGGAGGTGCTCGCGGCGATCGGTGTTTCGGCGATTTTGCTTGCCGAACTGCCTACTTCTAGCCAGCTGATTGGCGCGGCGCTGGTGATTGGCGGTGTGGTGTGCGTGCGACTCGCGCCCGATACGGTCACCGTCGAAGCACCGCTTGGTCCGGTTACCGCACCGATTACGCTGCCGCTCAATGAAGAAGAGTTCGAGGTGTTGCGCGAGCTGGAAGAGGCGGAGCCAATTACCGCCAGCATCCCGGTTATTCGCGACGACTCGACACTCGCCGGGGGAGTCGATCAGTCGGTTGGGCCGACGCTGCCGCAACCCACCGTTGCAGACGAGCCGGGCGCTGAAGACGGGGATGCGCGGCGGTAGCGCTCGCGGCCCAACGAGGGCATTACCGGGCAGCTGTGAAATGCATCCGAATGAAAAACTGACCGTAAGGTTGGGGGCGTTAGACTTCGGGACTGGATGCGTGCCGGCTCACCAGGGTGCGAAGCTGTGGTGCGGTGCCGCGCCTCTAGTTTTTAGTTAGGGCTCGGGTGGATAACCAGCCGAGGAGTCGATCGACGCGGCTCAGCCGCGGATGGGAAGTCAACGTGGATCTTTTCGAGTACCAGGCGCGCGACCTGTTTGAAGCGCACGGCGTTCCGGTGCTGGCCGGTATTGTCGCAGACACCCCCGAAGCAGCGCGCGCTGCCGCTGAGCAGCTGGGCGGCGTGACCGTCGTCAAAGCACAGGTGAAAATCGGTGGTCGCGGTAAGGCCGGTGGCGTCAAGGTGGCAAAGAACCCCGACGAGGCGTTCGCTGCCGCGCAGCAGATACTCGGCCTCGACATCAAGGGGCACATTGTTGAGCGCGTGATGGTTGCAGCCGGTGCCAATATCGCCGAAGAGTACTACTTCTCGGTGCTGCTCGACCGCGCCAACCGCAACTACCTCGCCATGTGCTCGGTCGAGGGCGGTATGGAAATCGAGCAGCTCGCTGCCGAGCGCCCCGAGGCGCTGGCTCGCGTCGCCGTTGACCCGATCGTGGGGATCGATGAGGCGAAGGCCCGCGAAATTGTGGCGCAGGCCGGTTTTGAGGCCGAGACGGCCGAAAAGGTTGTGCCCGTGCTGCAGAAGCTCTACGAGGTGTACCGCGACGAGGATGCAACCCTCGTTGAGGTGAACCCGCTCGTGCTCACCGCCGAGGGCGATGTGATTGCGCTCGACGGTAAGGTCACGCTTGACGACAATGCCGAGTTCCGTCACCCCGACCACGAGTCGCTGCGCGTCGCCGCCGGCGGTCTCGACCCGCTCGAAGAAAAGGCGAAAGCGCACGACCTCAACTACGTCAAACTCGACGGTCAGGTTGGTGTTATCGGTAACGGCGCCGGGCTTGTCATGTCGACGCTCGACGTTGTGGCTGGCGCTGGCGAAAAGCACGGCGGGATGAAGCCCGCGAACTTCCTTGACATCGGTGGCGGCGCGTCGGCCGAGGTGATGGCTGCCGGTCTCGACGTCATTCTCGGCGACGAGCAGGTCAAGAGCGTGTTCGTGAACGTTTTCGGTGGTATCACCGCCTGTGACGCCGTCGCCAACGGTATTGTCGGCGCGCTCAAGACGCTCGGTGACACTGCATCGAAGCCGCTCGTGGTGCGTCTTGACGGCAACAACGTTGAGGCCGGCCGCGCCATCCTCGACGAATTCAACCACCCGCTGGTCACCGTGGTCGCCACCATGGATGAGGCCGCCGACAAGGCCGCTGAGCTCGCAGCAGCTGCCGCCTAGCCCGAAGCTACCGATTAAGGATTTAACAACATGGCAATTTTTCTTGACGAAAACTCAGTCATCATCGTCCAGGGCATCACGGGCTCGGAGGGTTCGAAGCACGCAACCCGCATGCTCGAGGCCGGTGCCAATGTCGTGGGCGGCACGAACCCCCGCAAGGCTGGCCAGACCATCGAGCTCGCCGGTAAAGAACTGCCGATTTTTGGCACCGTAAAAGAAGCGATGGACGCCACCGGCGCCAATGTGTCGGTCATTTTTGTGCCGCCGGCATTCGCCAAGGATGCGATCATCGAGGCCGCCGAGGCTGAGATTGGTCTGGCTGTTGCGATCACCGAGGGTATTCCGGTGCGCGACGCCGCCGAAGCGTTCACTCGCGTGCAGGAAATCGGTAAGACCCGTCTGATCGGCCCCAACTGCCCGGGCATCATCACCCCCGAGGTTTCGCTGGCCGGTATCACTCCCGCCAACATCACCGGCTCGGGCCCGATCGGTCTCGTGTCGAAGTCGGGCACGCTGACCTATCAGATGATGTACGAGCTGCGCGAGATCGGTATTTCGACCGCAATCGGTATTGGTGGCGACCCGGTGATCGGCACCACGCACATTGATGCGCTTGCTGCTTTCGAGGCCGACCCCAACACCAAGGCCATCGTGATGATTGGTGAAATCGGTGGTGACGCTGAGGAACGTGCCGCCGAATACATCAAGGCGAACGTCACCAAGCCCGTTGTTGGCTATGTTGCTGGTTTCACGGCGCCGGAGGGCAAGACCATGGGGCACGCCGGTGCAATTGTTACCGGGTCGGCCGGTACCGCGCAGGCCAAAAAAGAAGCCCTCGAGGCTGCTGGCGTGCGCGTGGGTACCACTCCCACCGAAACTGCCAACATCATGAAGGAGATCTTCGCCGGGCTCTAATCCCAGCGCCTGTTTTAGGTCTTGCACCTCGGGGTCGGCAGCGGCAGCTTCCGACCCCGAGGTGTTTTGTGTGTCGAACGGTCGAGCGTTCAGCGGCGCTCCGGTTCGATGCGGCGTTTGCTGCGCCCGAGTCGACTACTCTCAGAACGCAATGTTTCGGCCACTGACTCTCATCTCACTCATCGCCGACGCTCTGCTCTGCGTCGCGGTGGGACTTGGCGTACCGGCGCTTGTGGGTGCGATCAATTGGCTTGCCACGCAGGGATGGGTTGACACTCCGTTTAGCGCGATCATTACGGCTGCAACCGCGGTTTGGGGGCTCGGGCTGGGCGGTGAGGTGACGTTCACGATTGATCCGGCCACCTACCCGCAGCTCGGGCTTGCCGAGCCGTTCAGCTTCATGGTTTCGGTAGCCCCGCTGCTATTTACGGTGCTTATCGCCGTGTTCGGCTGGCGTGCCGGTGCACGAATGACGATTGATGAAAACGAACTGCCCTGGTTTGAATTTGTGATCGGCGTTGCGGCATTTGTTGGGGCCGCTGTGGTTTCGCTACAGCTCACCACCCCCGATGTGGTGGCCGTCAATGTTACGAGCGCGGTCGTGCCGGGCGCCCTGGCCTGGCTGCTGGCGATGCTTGCCGGGATGCGAGTATGGGAATTCATCCCCTGGGAGCGCTGGCTTGGCGAGAAGACCGATCTTGTGTTCGAACTTGCCGGGCGTGCGGCTCGCGTTGCCGCGGGGCTGGTTGTTGGGGTTTTTGGGTTGGCGTCGCTGGCGCTTTTGGTGGCGTTTTTTATCGGCACCGGACGTGTTATCGCGCTGCAGCAGGCGCTGCAATTGGATATTTCGGGTGTGGTCACCGTGGGGCTTGCGCACCTGGCGTATTTGCCCACCGCTGTGGTGTGGGCAGCGTCGTGGCTGCTCGGCTCGGGTTTCGCGCTCGGTGAGGGAGCGTATTCGCAGCTCGGTGGTACCCACGCCGGTCCGCTGCCGGCGATTCCGCTGCTCGGGCTGGTTCCCGAGGGTGAGCTGCCGGCACTGTGGGCGCTTGTGGCGCTACCGCTGGCGCTGGCAATTGCACTGTGCCTGATCGACCGGATGCTGTCGCCGAATGACGCTGACCGGCCCTGGTATTTGCGGCTGCTGCCCGGTGCTGTTGGCGGACTGCTGGCTGCGGTGGCGCTATCGCTGTGTGGGGTATTGGCGCGTGGTTCGCTTGGCCCCGGTCGGCTGAGTGATTTTGGCCCGCATCCGGGGTGGATGCTCTTGGCTGCGGTTTTGATTTTTATGGTGGCTGCGTGCGTGGGCACTTTCGTGCCGCTTGAGATGATCGGGATGGATGCTGCCGCTAAGGTGCTGCGGCCGGCCCCGGTAGCCTCGACCGCAACCCAACAGGGCGAGACTGTGACTTCGCCCGCGGCCCGCGAACCGGCCGAAGCGAAGCCGCCAGTGTCGCCAGTTTGGCCGGGGTCGCCGGGGGAGACAGTGTTACCGGTGTCGTCTCGGGAACCGGGGCTGTCGTGGTTTACCGATGACCCGTTCGAGGCTGAGCCGTACGCGGCCGAGATTGATGAGCACTACCCGGTCGCACAACCAGAGGTCAGTCAGCCAGAGGGGAGCGGCGATAGGGCGAAACGGCCGGATGCGCACTGGTCGCGAGCGGACGGCTCTGCTGCCGTGGATGCGAGCGAAGGCGCGGCCGGTGACGGCCGAAAGGCCCAGCGCCGCGACCCGAAAGAGGTGTCTCGCCGCGATCTGTCTGAAGTGCTGCGGCGCCCCGATGAGCCCGATATTTACGCCGATCTCGATGAGGATCTCTAATCGGGGGCGGTTGTCTCGCCGCCGCCCATCGGCGCCGGCGCGATAAGCTGGAGCGGTGCTGAAGCTCGTAGTTCTTATCTCTGGGTCGGGAACGAACCTGCAGGCGCTACTCGAAGCGCTCGAGGCATCGCAGGCCACACCAAACCCGATCGCCGCTCGCGTGGTCGCAATCGGTGCCGACTCACCGCGAGCTAACTTGGCCTTCGCAGACGAACTTGGCATTCCAGCTTTTATCGTCAACCCGGCCGACTACGACAGTCGCGCCAGCTGGGGCGACGCGCTACTCGAAGCAGTGCAGCAGCACCAGCCCGACCTCACCGTGCTCAGTGGCTTTATGCGCCTGGTGCCGCCGCGGTTTGTGGCGGCCCTGGCACCGGCACTGCTCAACACGCATCCGGCCTACCTACCTGAATTTCCCGGCGCACACGCGGTGCGCGACGCCCTCGCAGCCGGCGCCACCCAGACCGGGGCCACCATCATGATCGTCGACAACGGTGTCGACACCGGCCCAATCATTGATCAGGTTCGCATCCTCATCGAACCCGACGATCACGAAACTACACTTCACAACCGCATCAAAGTAGCCGAACGAAAGCTACTCATCGACACGGTGCGCGGCATCGCCGACGGCACCATCAACCTGGAGGAAATCACGGCATGAGCGCCCCTAAAATCACCGAACCACGTCGGGAACGCGACCGAATCACCGTTCGCCGCGCGCTCATTAGCGTGAGCGACAAAACCCGTGTCGAAGAACTCGCCGCCGCAATCCACGCCGCCGGCGCCGAAATTGTTTCGACCGGCTCCACCGCATCCCGCATCCGTGAGGCCGGCATCCCCGTAACCGATGCCGCCGAGGTAACCGGATTCCCTGAAATTCTTGACGGCCGCGTAAAAACCCTGCACCCGCACGTTCACGGCGGGCTGCTCGCCGACCTGCGTCTCGCCTCGCACGAACAGCAGCTCGACGAACTTGGCATCGCGCCGTTCGAACTCGTCGTCGTCAACCTGTACCCCTTCGCCCAAACCATCGCCGCCGGCGCCGAATACGACGACGCGGTTGAACAGATCGACATCGGCGGCCCGGCCATGGTGCGCGCCGCAGCGAAAAACCACGCCAATGTGGCGATCGTCGTCAACCCCGACCGCTACGACGACATCATCGCCGCGCTCGCGGCTGGCGGCACCACCTACCAGCAGCGCCGCGAACTCGCATCCGCAGCATTCGCGCACACCGCCGAATACGACACCACCGTCGCCAACTGGTTTGCTGAACAACTCGCCACCGACGAGCCCGAAACCGGCGGCACTCTCCCCGCCCGGCTCGAAGTGGCGGCCACCCGCGCCGCCGAGCTGCGCTACGGCGAAAACTCGCACCAGCAGGCCGCCCTCTACACCTTCGACGGCGGTGCCGGCATCGCCCAGGCAACACAGCTGCACGGTAAAGAAATGTCGTACAACAACTACGTTGACGCCGACGCAGCCCTGCGCGCAGCCTACGACTTCACGGTGCCAGCAGTGGCCATCATCAAACACGCCAACCCCTGCGGTATTGCCATCGCTCCCGCCGGGCTCGATGACGCCGCCGCCATCGCCGAAGCACACCGCCGGGCCCACGCCTGCGACCCGCTCTCGGCATTCGGCGGGGTAGTGGCAGCCAACCGCGAAGTGTCACTCGAAATGGCTCAGACCCTCAGCGAAATTTTTACCGAAGTGGTTGTAGCCCCGAGCTTTGCCGCCGAAGCGGTCGAAGTGCTCGCCAAGAAGAAAAATATCCGCCTGCTGCAGCTGCCCGCCGGCTACCGCCGCGAAGACACCGAGCTGCGGCAGATCTCCGGCGGCCTGCTCGCACAAACCCCCGACCGTTTCCCGGCAGCGGGGTTCTCGGCTAACTGGGAACTCGTCACCGGCCCCGCCGCTGACGTCGAAACCCTGCGCGATCTCGAATTTGCGTGGATCGCCTCGCGCGCCGTGAAATCGAATGCGATTTTGCTCGCCAACCAGGGCGCCTCGGTGGGCGTCGGCATGGGGCAGGTGAACCGGGTCGACTCGTGTCACCTCGCGGTGAGTCGCGCTGGCGACCGCGCACAGGGTGCCGTGGCCGCATCCGACGCGTTTTTCCCGTTCGCAGACGGCCTGCAGGTACTCATTGACGGTGGCGTGCGCGCCGTCGTGCAGCCGGGCGGTTCGATCCGCGACGATGAAGTGAAAGCCGCCGCCGAAGCGGCCGGGCTCACCATGTACTTCACCGGTGAGCGCCACTTCTTCCACTAGGAAAGCGCCGCTCGCAAAAACCCGCACCTCGGCTGTCGCACGGTCTGCAACAACCGCCGTGCGGCAGCATCCCGCCAGACTGACAACCAGACTGAAAGAAGCTCCGTGGCCCGTATCGCTCAACCCACCCACGCCGCACTGGGAGCCGCACTCGCGGCCGCGGCCGTAACCCTCGCCGGCACCCTGCTCATCACGAACCAGCGTGACCTCACCTTCGTGCTCTCACCCTTCGAGACGTTCGGTCGGGCACTCGGGGTGGCCGCAATGCCGGTGCTGTTCTACCTGGTGCTGATGTTTGTAGCGGGCGCGCTCGGCTGGCTGCGCAGCTGGTGGCAGGGCGCATTGGCGGGACTCGTATCGGTGGTTGTCGGCGGCGCGCTCGGGCACGTCATCCTCATCATCACCAATGGTGCGCAGCTTGATGGCGCAGCCTGGGGCGCCGTGTTCGCCGAGTTTTTTGGACTGAGCTTCCCCTACGCCATGACCGGTATTTTGACCGCGGCACTGCTGGCACCGCCGGTGTACCGCTCGCTCGCGTGGCTGCAACCAGGCACGCAGCGCCTGGTCGGCAATGTTGCAGCCCCGGTTTCAACGAGCGCCGCAGGTTCGGCATTCGTGCGCATCCCGTCGCAGGCGATGCTCGACGCCGCCGCCAACGATGACGCCCGCGAAGCACTCAACGCCCAGTGGGAAGCGATGGTCGCAGCGTTTGAATCACACGGCTGGGGCACCGAGGCAATTGCCGAGGCTGCGCACGAACAGCAGTCGGTTTTCGTTGGGGATGCGGCACTCGTCATCGGTGAACAGGTTGTGCTCGCACGGCCCAAACAGGATGCTCGCCGTGCCGAACTCGCCGATGTGCGCGAGGTGCTCGTGGGCGCCGGCGCGGTGCTGGAAGAGCTCGAGGCGCCGGCGTTTTTTGACCCGGCCGATGTGTTGGTGAGTGACACTACCGTCTATGTGGGTGTGGGCGGGGCAACCAACGCGAGCGCGGTGCGGCAGCTGCGTCGCCTGGTCACGCCCCGCGGTTACCGAGTGGTATCGGTGCCGGTGGTTTCGGGGATGCATCTGAGCGAGGTGGCCTCGGTGCTACCAGACGGTGCCGTGCTGGTGTGGCCGGCCGCGATTGCGCTGCCGGAGACGCTTGGCGGGTTCATCCCGGTGCCCGAAGCTCGCGGCGCGGCGACGGTTGCGTTCGATGAGTACACCATCGGGGTGTCGGCCGCCGCTCCCGAAACCGCCGAGCTGATTCGCGGTCTGGGATACGACGTGGTCGAGCTGGAAATCAGTGAGTTTGAGGCGGCTGGTGGCTCGTTGCCGCGGCTCTCGCTTCGCTCTCGCGACTAGTGTTCGTGAGGCCCGTTGCTTATTTAAGTAACGGGCTGTTCGGGCGACCGGCCGCTTAGGCGACCGGTTGCTCGCGCGGCGCAAGCTACTTATAGGGGCAGAGCGGACGGCGCGCCGCTGCTACTGCATGATGCGACGCTCGCCGATGACCTCACCGTAGGGGGTCTCGCCGACGACCTTGAAACCCATCGCTTCAAAGAACCGGCCGGGACCGAGGTCACCGTCTTCCCACACCGCGATCACGCGGTCAAAGCCGCGGTTGAGCGCCTCGGTGAGCACCGCATTAACTGCGAACGCTCCCACACCCTGGCGCTGGTGGCCGGCATCAACGTTCATGCGCAGGATCGTTGAGCGAAAAAGCTCGTCTTCTGCATCCGGGTCGAAAGTGGCCATGATGAAGCCCACGACTTCACCATCGGCCTCGACAACGCGCGGCCACATGGTGTCTTGATTGACGTACGCCTCTGAGATTGAGTGCGAGACCGGAGCGACGAATGCTTCCTGCCCGGGCTTCAGCGTCAAGGTATTGGCTGCCACAACATTGTCAGCGGTAAGTGGAGTAATTCGCAGCTCAGTCATAGCTCGAGCCTACCCGCTGTAGGTAACGCTTCACAGAAACCTCACTGTGCACCGGCTGGGGTTGTGCTTGCTGACCACACGGCCAGTAACAGGTGTTCTCGAGCCGTACGGCACTAGCATGGCCAGGTAATGGCGCACATCCCAATCGGGTTGCGCTCGCGGCTTTCGATACTCACCGGTATTGATGTTCGATTCGGCTCATGCACTCGCTGGAGGTTGTTCGTGACACGTGATTCAAGTGACGCACTGCACGGTTTGATCGCGCTGGTTCGCCTTGACGGTAAGGGTGAATTGCGTGAGGGGATGCACGTTGAGCGTTTCGAAGCCGCCGACGCCGACTCGGTGCGTGAACTGGTGCTCACCAGGGCGATGGAGCGTGCCGCTGAGCTCGGTGAAGACCTCGATGTGCGCACGATTGATGTTGATGCGGTTTACCCGCTGCGAGTGAGCGCGAGCGGTGGGCTCGACCAGGTGGGCGATCCCGAGCCACTGCAGCCGGGCGACACCGACCTCGCGCCAGATACCGAGTCGCTGCACGAGACAGTCTCGCTGCCACGAACCTCGATGATGGCGGCCCTGCAGGCTGAACCAGAATCGGCGCCCCAACCGGCGGAATCAAAGCCTGCTGTGCACAGCGACACCGATCTCGATGATGAGCCGCTGTTGTTGCAAGAGCCCGAGACCGTCGACGAGCCTGACGACAGCGCGAGCACGGCCACGGCCGGTGCGCATCCGAAAGATGACGACAGCGCCGCTCCGGAAACTGACGAGGTGCCGATCGTCGCCAATATGTTTGCTGAGGATGACGAAGACAGCGGCGCCACCGTCGACGAGTACCACGATGAGGGGCTCGACCACGACTTCGACGACCTTGATGAGGATGAGTTGGAAGCCGAGACCGCAGACGCTACGGCTGACGACGAGTGGTCACCCGTGTTCGCGCGGGATGCGCGTGCCGCCGCGGCGGCCGCCGCGCAGCGCGATCAGACGGATGCAAATCTGACTGCCGAGTCTGCACAGAGCGAGTCTGCACAGAGCGAGTTTGCACCGAGCGATTCTGAGACAGGAGAACACGGGACGGCTGAATCAGCGCCGGCCGAATCAGAAGCGTCTGCACCGGCGAAAGCGCAGCCAGCGCCAACCGCTCAGTCAGGCGCATCCCGGCCGACCGCAACCGCTGGCAGAGCCGGTGGCCCGGCCGGCGCACCGACGCTTGACGACTTTTTTGCCGACGCGCAGCGACCCCGCAAACGGGTTGCTGAAACCGGCTGGCGGGCAGGCCTGCGCAAACTTACCGGCGGCCTCATCACCCTGCCTCCAGGGCGTGCCGAGCGCACCGAAAACGACGATATCGAGGCCATCCAGCGCAGCTTCGATGGGCCGCGCACCATCGTGGTGGTCAATCCCAAGGGTGGCGCCCACAAAACCACCACAACGCTCATGATCGCCGCAATGTTCGGTATCTACCGTGGCGGCTCCACCCTGGCCTGGGACAACAACGAAACCCGCGGTACCCTCGGCTGGCGGTCACGCCCCGCCAATCACTCGAACACCGCTGTTGATCTGCTGCGCGAACTGCCGAAATTCGAAATTTCCGGCGGTGCCTCGATCAACGAGCTCGACCAGTACGTGCGCAACCAGGGCCACGCCCGGTTCGACGTGCTCGCCAGCGACGACGATGCCGCCAGCGCGGCCATCATTGACGACGATGCGTTTAGCCGCCTGCACCGGGCACTGAGCCGCTTCTACCGCATCATGGTCATCGACACCGGCAACAATATGCGGGCATCGAACTGGGAAGCCGCGGTCGACGCAGCCGACCAGCTCGTGATCGTTTCGACCTCGCGTGAAGACACCGCCGCATCGGCCGCGTGGCTGGCCGACGGGCTGCGCGAGCGCGGCCTCGGCGACAAACTCGCCAACGCCGTCACAATCATTTCGGCCCCCTCGGCAAAAGAAGACTCCGAGCGCACGAGCCGACTCGCGACCCACTTCTCGCAGCTGACCCGCGTGGTGCTTTCGGTGCCGTATGACGAAGAATTTGTTGGTGGCGGCGAGCTTGATGTGCGCTCACTCAAGCCCACAACCCGGGATGCCTGGCGGCGCGTAACCGCCGAAATCGCGCGTGGGCTCTAGCTGTAGTTGGTCATGACGTTGTCGACACGGGTGTGGAGGCGTGAGGCCGGTGGCTGGTCACTGCAGGCGGTGTGGGGTCGATGATAGTTGTAGTGATGGTTCCAGGCTTTAAGAGTTTCTCGTCGCTGTTGTTCTGACGTGTAGGGCCGGGCATAGAGGCACTCGTCAGCCAACAGCCGGTTGTAGCGTTCAACTTTGCCGTTGTGTCGTGGCGTGTACGGGCGGGTGTGTTGATGCCGGCCG
>NZ_CAJGWQ010000015.1 GCF_904842695.1 Gulosibacter hominis
CCATTGCGGCGCGGGGCGGCCCCCGGCACGCCTACGGGGCTAGGCGGGGAAGACGAGCTCGCGGGCCTGCTGCGCCGAGCGCGCCCGCAGCGCCCGCGCCGCAATGGCACGAGCATCCTCGAGCGTCACCTCGCGCAGCGCAGCGCGCACCGCTGCCATAGCCGGCGGCGCGGGGCGACCCCCGGCACGCCTACGGGGCTAGGCGGGGAAGGCGAGTTCGCGGGCCTGCTGCGCCGAGCGCGCCCGCAGCGCCCGCGCCGCAATGGCACGAGCATCCTCGAGGGTCACCTCGCGCAGCGCAGCGCGCACCGCTGCCATAGCCGGCGGCGCCATCGACAGCGAGCGCACGCCGAGCCCCACGAGCACCACGGCGAGCTGCGGGTCGGCCGCCGCCTCACCACACACTCCAACATTCTTCTGCGCCGCGAGCCCCGCCTCACCCGCTGCCTGAATCAGGCGCAGCACCGCCGGATGCCACGGGTCTTGGAAGTTCGCCACCGTACCGAGCACGCGGTCGGCCGCGAGCGCGTACTGGGTGAGGTCGTTGGTGCCCAGCGAAACAAAGTCGCTCGATTCGAGAATCTGGTCGGCCAGCAGCGCCGCCGACGGCACCTCCACCATCGACCCGGCCACGTCAATCCCGATTTCGCGCGCGAGCGCGGTGAAATACTCGCTCTCGCCCGCATCCGCCACCATCGGCGCCATCACCCACAGCTCCACGCCCGTCGCCTCAGCCGCCTCGTGCAGGGCCCGCAGCTGGTCACGCAGCAGCGGTTCACGCTCACGCAGGATGCGAATCCCCCGCATCCCGAGCGCCGGGTTCGGTTCGTCGGCATCGTTGAGGAACGGCAGCGGTTTGTCGGCGCCAGCGTCGAGCACCCGCGCCACCACCTTGCGTCCCGCAAACGGCCGCATCATTTCGGTGTAGTCAGCAAGCTGGTCATCAAAACTCGGTGCCTGGTCGCGGTCGAGGAACATGAACTCGGTGCGGAATAGCCCCACGCCCTCGGCGCCGGCTGCCGCAGCGCGCTCGGTATCCCCGGGCTTCCCCACATTGGCGAGGATCTGCACCGCGGTGCCATCGGCAAGTTCGCCCGGCGCAGCGGGTTCGGCATCCAACTGTTCCTGTTCGCGCAGACGTTCTCGCGCCGCGGCAAGTTGCTCGTCATCGGGTGCCACGACCACGGTTCCGGCGGTCGCATCCACGATCACGGTGTCACCCTCGGCAATTTCATCGGCGCCCTTGCAGGCCACTACGGCCGGCAGCCCGCGCTCGGCAGCGATGATGCCGGTGTGTGCCTTCGGTGAGCCGTCTCGGGTGACAAAGGCCAGCACTCGGTCGAGATCGAGGCTCGCGGTGTCGGCGGGCGCAAGGTCAATCGCCACCAGCACGAACGGCTCGTCACGGTGCGGCACCTCGGGCACCGGCACGCCGGCAAGGTCGGCACGGATGCGCTGCGATACGTCGTGCAGGTCGGTTGCGCGTTCGGCCATGTAGCCACCCATTCCGCGCAGCACCTCGGCGTACTGCGTGAACGCTTCGTACACACCGCGCTCGCCACTGCGCCCAGCGGCAATCGCCTGGTCGACCAGCTGCAGTACCGACGGGTCGACCGCCATCATTGCCTGCGCTTCGAGCACCTCCCGCATCGAGCCAGCCGCGGTTGCCGCGCGTTCGGCGAGCGCATCCCGCACTCGGGCGGCAGCGTTGCGCACTCGCTGCTGTTCTTCATCGGCGTTTCCGGTGAACGGTGCTTCGCTGGGAATCGGAAGCGGGTCGGGCATCCGAACGACGGTGCCGATTGCGGTGCGGGTTCCCACTCCATAACCATTGAGTTGCATTTTTGTTTCCCTTCCGATGACGGGATGCTATTTACACCAGCCTATTGACTCCGTCGCCTAACCTGTCTGAGTGGCCGAACAGAATTCGACAGATAACCGCACGCATCGCAAACCTCGCACGCCTATTTTTCCGGCGTTCCCGAAGGTTGCTGACGACGCGACATTCATCCAGCGGATGCAGGCGTTCGCCGGCTGGTTACAGGCATCACGTCCGCTGCGCGCTCTCAAACATTGGACTGATTCGCAAGGCGCGCTACTGGCGGGAGGTATGGCCTATGCCGCGCTGTTCTCGTTCTTTGCGGGCATCCTGGTGTTTTTCTCCGTTGCCGGTATCGTGCTAGCGAACCGTCCCGATCTCACCGAGGCAATTATCGAGTCGCTGGCTGACTCGATTCCGGGGCTCATCGGTGAAAACGGCGTGGTGAGTGCGGATGCGCTCACCGGTTTGAGTGCTTCGTTCACTGTTGCCGGTGTGATCGCCCTGCTTTCGGGGCTTTGGACGGCAATGAACTTCCTCAACGGTGCCCGCATGTCGATCCGTGCCGTATTTGAGCTTCCCGCGCAGCCGAAAACGAACTTCGTAGTGACGAAGCTGCTTGATCTGCTGCTCATGCTCGGTTTCGGTCTGATGATCGCGGTTTCGGCTGTGCTTACCGCCGCGAGTTCTGACCTCACCACGTGGCTGTTCCGCGAGGTGCTGCATCTGGATGTGGGGGCTGCGATCGGCGTTATTGTGCGCGTGCTTTCGCTCCTTATCGGTATCGCGTTCGATGCGGTCATCGTGGCGCTGGTGCTGCAGGTGATGTGCCGATTGCGCGTTCCGGCACCGATTCTTTGGCAGGGTGCTTTTATCGGCGCGGTGCTGCTGCAGCTGTTGAAGCAGGCCGGTTCGATGCTGATCGGTGGCGCGTCGTCGAACCCGCTTTTGGCAACATTCGCGGCGCTGTTGGGTGTGCTGATCTTCTTTAATTTTGCCTGCATGGTGCTGCTGATCACGGCGTCCTGGGTGAAGGTGACGATGGATGACAATGCGGTTTCGCCGCGACTGGTCACGGTGGAGGAAGCCGAAAAAATCACTCGCGCCACCGAGCGCCAGGCCCTTCGTGAGCGGCTGGCGACCCAGAGCATCCAGGTGAAGCACGAGCTCAGCACCACGCCGCGCTGGCGCCGCCGGAAGTTGCGCCGCCAATACGAAGAGATTGTGGCGCGGCAGCATGCGCTCGACCGTGAAGAGCGGGAGATTGAGCTCGAGACGCTCGGCTATCGCGCCGCCGAGACAAACAACACCGAGACAAACAGCTCTGCGGCAGGCGACACCGAGGCGAACAGCAACAAAACGAACGCCGAACGACGCTAGGCACGCTCAAACATAACTAAACACCCGCAAACATCACTGCGGCCCGGGCTTTGAAAGCACCGGGCCGCAGTTGTTATTAGAGCTGATAGTCGACCAGCACCAGTCCGCAGCGCCTGCTAGAGCTGATAGTCGGCCAACACCGGCGCGTGGTCGCTCCAGCGCTGGTCGTAGGCGGCGACGCGATCGACCGCGTAGTTGGATGCACGCTCGGCCAGCGCCGGGGTGGCGGCGTGGTAGTCGATGCGCCAGCCGGTGTCGTTGTCGAAGGCTTTGCCTCGCCACGACCACCAGGTGTAGGGCCCGTCAACATCGCCCGCGGCGACGCGCCCCACGTCCACCCAGCCGAGGCCCTCGCCACCCGATCCGTCAACCGCGTCGATCGGTGCGGCGAGTTCGCCAAACATCCGGTCAAAATAGCCGCGTTCTCGGGGAAGGAAGCCGGCCCGTTTGACGTTGCCCTTCCAGTTTTTGATGTCGCGTTCGGTGTGACCAACGTTGAAGTCGCCCACCACGAGCACCAGTTCGCGTTCGGCGCGCAGCTGGCCCATGCGCTCGGCCATAGCGTCGAGAAAGCGCCACTTTTCTTCCTGCTTGGGGGTTTCGGCCTCGCCCGAGTGCACATAGCAGCTGATCACGGTGAGCTCGGCGTCGCCCACTCGCAGGTCGGTTTCAATCCAGCGGCCGGTGGCGTCAAAGTCGTCGGGTCCGATGCCGGTTCGAACCTCGGCGAACGGGATGCGGCTGAGCACGGCAACTCCGGCGCGTCCCTTCGCCGAACACTCGTCGAGAGCGATGTGCCACTGGGTTCCGTCGGCGGCTCGGAAACTCCCGTCGTCTACGGCTTCGATGCCCAGCGCGGTTTCGAGTTGGGCGTGGGACGCGCGCACCTCCTGTAGCGCCAGCACATCCACACCCCGATCGGGGAGCCATTCGAGCATCCCTTTACGAGCTGCGGCACGGATACCGTTCACATTCACCGAAGCCACACGAATTTTGGTCATGCGCACCATTGTATGAACCTCTGGGAGCTGCCGGGCCGGCAGAAGTCGGCGCTCGTAACGTGCGCGAACTAGTATGGGTGAGATTATCCACACTCGAGAGTCATCACGAGAAAGTCGTCACCTATGACCAAACCAGTTCTGTTTTCGGGCATGCAGCCGTCGAGCGATTCGCTCCACCTCGGCAACTATGTGGGCGCGCTAACCAACTGGGTGAAGATGCAGGATGACGCGGATGCGGTGTACTGCGTGGTGAACCAGCACGCGATCACCTCAAAATTTGACCCCGAGCAGCTGCGTGAGCGCACGCTCGCGACCGCGGCCCAGTACATTGCCGCCGGCATCGACCCTGAAAAGTCGACGCTGTATGTGCAATCGGATGTGCCCGCGCACGCGCAGCTGGGATGGATTCTCGGCACGATCACCGGGTTCGGCGAGGCAAGCCGGATGACCCAGTTCAAAGACAAATCGCAGCGCTTCGGGTCGGATTCAACGACCGTGGGGCTGTTCACCTATCCGGTGCTGATGGCGGCCGATATTTTGCTGTTCCAGGCCGAGCAGGTGCCGGTGGGCGAAGACCAGCGCCAGCACATCGAGCTCACCCGCAATCTCGCCGAGCGTTTCAACTCGCGTTTTGGTGAAACGTTCACGATTCCCGAGGGGTTCATCCCGAAGGCAAACGCGAAGGTTTACGATCTGCAAGACCCGACCGCGAAGATGTCGAAGTCGGCAGATTCGGATGCGGGACTGCTGCGCATCCTCGATGATCCGAAGGTGACCCGCAAAAAAATTATGCGCGCGGTCACCGACACCGACGGCGAAATTCGTTTTGACCGCGAGACAAAGCCCGGGGTGTCGAACCTGCTGACGATTTACGCGGTGCTTGCTGGCCGCGAGGTCGATGATGTGGCAGCCGAGTATGCCGGCCGCGGCTATGGCGACCTGAAAAAGGGGCTTGCCGAGGTTGTGGAAGCAACTTTTGCCCCCATCCGCACCCGCACGGCCGAGCTGCTCGACGACCGCGGCGAACTGATGCGGCTGCTGCGCGATGGCGCCGACCGCGCTGCCGAGCGAGCTAATAAGACGCTTGAACTCGTGCATGAGCGCATCGGCTTCCCGAAGTCGTCGCACTAACGAACTGTCCCCAAAATCAAGGAAACGATGTCCAATTCCACTACCGGGCGCCACGCAGCGCCGATCAGCCGCGACACGCTCGTGGTGATTCCCACCTATAACGAGCGGGAAAACCTCGAAACTATTCTGCGCCGGGTGCTGGCACAGAGTGAGCGCGTGGATGTGCTGGTGGTTGACGATGGTTCGCCCGATGGCACGGGTGAGCTGGCTGATGAGCTGGCGGCACAGGATGACCGCATCACGGTGCTGCACCGCACCGGCAAGCTGGGGCTGGCGTCGGCCTATTTGCAGGGTTTTGAGATCGGCCATGAGCGCGGCTATGCGTATCTGTTTGAGTTTGATGCCGATGGTTCGCATCCTGCCGAGCGTTTGCCGGCCATGATCGAAGAGCTGGATGGCGGTGCCGATCTGGTGATCGGTTCGCGCTATGTGCGCGGTGGCGACACCGAAAATTGGCCGCTGTCGCGTCAGCTGCTCTCGCGCGGCGCATCCATCTATGCGGGGGTGCTGTTGCGGTCAAAAATCCGCGATATCACCGCCGGCTACCGCGGCTATCGCGCTGCGGCGCTGCGCGAGGTTGATCTGGGCGGTGTCGGTTCGGCCGGCTACTGTTTCCAGATCGAAATGGCCTGGATGTTTGAACGGCTCGGCTACCGCGTGGTGGAGGTGCCGATCACCTTCCGGGAACGTGAGCTGGGTGCATCCAAGATGTCGTCATCGATTATTTTTGAGGCGATGTGGCGGGTGCTCGCCTGGGGTATCGGGTATCGGGCCCGTGGCGTGGTCGCGTTGACCACGCGCCGCTAGGTGGCTGATCGTGTCACCTGCGGAACGCGTTCGGTTTGAAGTGGCCACGAATATCCCCACCGAGCTGGGGACGTTTGAGGTGCGCGCCTATAGCGATCTCGCCACCGGCGAGCTGCACATGGCTTGGTGCGTGGGCGAACCTCACGATGGGATGCTCGTGCGCGTGCACTCGGAGTGTCTCACCGGCGAGGCGTTCGGTTCGCAAAAGTGCGAGTGCGGCCCACAGCTGCACGCGGCGCTGGCGCTCGTGCAGCAGCACGGCGGTGCGGTGCTGTATCTGCGCGGTCAGGAGGGCCGCGGTATCGGGCTGCTGAACAAGCTGCGCGCCTACCGGCTGCAGGAAGACGGCTTCGACACCGTGGATGCAAACCTCGAGTTGGGTTTGCCCGCTGATGCGCGCGAATATGGCGCGGCTGCGGGGATGCTGATGGAGCTCGGGGTGCGTGAGGTGCGGCTGCTGACAAACAATCCCGAAAAAACAAAGTATTTGGATGAGCACGGCATCACCGTCAGCGAGCGGGTTGCGCTCGAGGTTGGTCGAAACGAGGTCAATGACGAATATCTGCGGGTGAAGGCCGCACGGATGGGCCACCTGCTCGACGGCTAGGCCGAGACCTGCGTTCGATAGAATTCGAGCATGTTGATTCTCAAGGGCATCCTGCTCGTTCTGCACTTTGTTGGTCTGGCCGCACTGTTTGGGGTGTGGTTTTCGCAGATTAAGGACATCGTTCGTGGCGAGGGCCGGATGCTGCCGGGCATGCTGCACGGTGCCGGTCTGATGTTGGTTTCGGGCGTGCTGCTGGTTGGGATCACCGAGATGAGCGCCGAGCTCGGCATGGTGAACCACATGAAGATCGGCATCAAGCTGCTCGTGCTGGTGGCGATTTTTGTGCTGCTGCTCGCCTTCCGCAACAAACCCGAACAGCGCGCGCCGAAGTGGGCGCTGTGGCTCGTCGGTGGGCTCGCGCTGCTTAATATTTGCATCGCGGTGCTCTGGAGCTAGCGCCTCGCTGAGTCTTAATCGCCCGTCGACCCGTTTTGGGTCGGCGGGCATTTTTTGTTCCCCGCCTGGGCCGTGGCGCCCGCATCCCGCGCCGCCGAGTGCAACGGCTGCTCGCATGGGCGAGAATGGCAGGGTGACTGCATCCAACGCTGTACCCGAAAGTTTTGCCGCCGAACCCGCTGGTTCCGCCGGTTCGGCACCCGCTGCCAGTAGCAAACCGCCACGCAAATCGGGTCGGCGTCCAAGTGACCGCAACCCGGACGGCACCCCGAGCGCCTCACTGCGGCAGTTGTGGCCGTATTTATTTGCCGACCGCGGCATGATGGCCGTGATCATCGCGATTTCGATCGTCGGCAGTTTGTTTTCGCTGGCGCAGCCGGTGCTGATGGGGGTGCTCATCCAGCAGGTCGAAGCGGGGCAGCTCAGCGGTTGGATTGTTTGGGCGCTCGTGGCCGTGGTGGTTGTTGACGCCGGGTTGAGCGGTCTGCAGCATTTTTTGTTGCAACGCACCGGTGAGCGCATCGTGTTGGGCGCGCGGCGCACGCTGATCGCAAAAATCATGCGCCTGCCGATCGCCGAGTTTGATGCGCGCCGCACGGGCGATCTGGTGTCGCGCGTCGGTAGTGACACCACGATGCTGCGGGCGGTGTTGACGCAGGGACTCATCGAGGCGGTCGGTGGCGCAATCACCTTTATCGGCGCAATTATTGCGATGCTGCTGCTCGACTGGGTGCTGTTCCTGGTGACGTTCAGCTGCGTTGTGGTTTCGCTCGTGGCGGTGCTGCTGCTTTCTCGCCAGGTGATGCGGGCGTCGGCTGCCGCGCAGCAAAAGGTGGGCGATTTGACTGCCGCCACCGAGCGCGCCATTTCGGCGATGCGCACCCTGCGCGCTTCGGGCGCGATCGAGCGCGAACAGCGGCGCGTCGAGGCGGATGCTGAACAGGCCTACCGTCGCGGCCTGGATATTGCGGCGATTTCGGCGGTGATGGTGCCGGTTTCGACGCTGGCGCTGCAGCTTTCGCTGGTGCTGGTGCTCGGCATCGGCGGGGTGCGGGTTGCCGCCGGTGATTTGGCGGTGTCGGGCCTGGTGACCTTCATCATGTTCCTGTTCATGATGGTGGTGCCGATGGGGCTGTTTTTCGGCGCGATCTCGGCGATCGCTTCAGCCCTGGGGGCCCTGGGCCGCATCGAAGAAATTACGAAGCTGCCCGATGAGGATGCGGCAGATGATGTGTTCCAGCCGCGCCTCACAGTTGTCGGACCGGCGAATGCCGATGCGGCACCGGATGCACCGGCACTGGAGTTTGCGGATGTGTCGTTCCGCTACCCCGAGCGGGTGGTGCGGGCCGCGCGGGCGCGAGCGGATGCATCCGGTCGTTTTGATCGCTATGTGAGCCAGACGGGCCGCCGGGCACGCAGCGCGAGCGAAGTGCTGCTTGAAATTGATGAGTCGACCCCGGTCGATTCACCGCTCGTGCTCGACGGGGTGTCGTTCGCGGTGCCGCGCGGCACTAAGACCGCGCTGGTTGGCCCCTCGGGTGCCGGTAAGTCGACCATTCTCGCGCTAATCGAGCGGTTCTATGACCCCACCTCGGGGGCGATCCGGCTCGGTGGCGCCGATCTGCGTTCGCTTGACCGCGCCGAACTGCGCGCGCAGCTGGGCTATGTGCAACAAAATTCGCCCACGCTCGCGGGCACGCTGCGTGACAATCTGCTGCTGGGCCGGCCGGATGCATCCGATGACGAGTGCGCCGCGGCGCTGCGGTCGGTGAACCTGGGTGAGGTGCTCGATCGCTCGCCAGAGGGGCTCGACGCCGCCGTTGGCGAGGCGGGCGTGCGACTTTCGGGTGGTGAGCGACAGCGGCTCGCCATTGCGCGCACACTGCTGGCCGCTCCCCCGATTCTGCTGCTGGATGAGTCGACCTCGGCGCTTGACGGCCGCAATGAGGCGCTGATGCGAGATGCGCTTGATCGCGCCGCCGAGGGGCGCACGATGGTGATGATTGCGCACCGGCTGTCGACCGTGATCGACGCCGACGAGATCGTGGTGCTCGAGCACGGCCGCGTGGTCGGCCGCGGCACACACGAAGAGCTCGTTGAGTCGACGCCGTTGTACCGCGAACTCGCGCAGCATCAGCTGCTGGCGTAGCTGCGACGCCTGCCCGCTACTCTCACCCCAAACGCTCGCCACAATCGCGCCCGGAAACACCCATATAGAGCCGCCTGGACGAATCCTGTAAACCGCCTGGGAGCCCCCCTTCCCCTTGCCGCCCAGGACGCCATTCTGTAACTTTAACCGTGCTCAATCATTTGCCAAAATACTGTCCTCGACGCGACACAGCTTGGCTTCAGATGTCGAATGACTCCAGCCATCAGCGAATCAAAAGCTCAGCAAATTTACCGCCTCAATGACGACATCATCCCGCTCCATTTCCTCAGGATTGCGTTTCAAGCTCCCGACCCACGCACATCCGTCTCCATCCCATGCGCACCAGGGTCGCCTAACACTGCTCATGAGCATGTAGTTTTTCAATGATGAATTCGTCCAGAGAAGGGCAAGAGCGACACCCTGTAGCAGGGGCCGTTCTTCTCATACTGGCTCAAGCAAGTAGTGCGGGGGCTTCGTTCTTGCTTGAAAGTGTCGCACGCCTCTACATCACAGTCATGGTTCCGGGCGCCACCGCTTCGTGGGCGATCGCTGCAGCCGCCGCTGCCTCGACAGCGCCCCGGATTATTATTCAGGGCCCTGCCGGCCGCCGAGCCGATTTCGGCAGGAAAGATCACACGCTGGTCATTTCAGCGATTATTAAAGCGATCTCTCTCATCGCTCTCACTCTCTCATTACTCATTTGGCCACTCAACGTCGCAGTCATTAGTGGTTTCATGGTGGTTTCCATCTTTGTGAGCTTCTCTATTGGGCAGTTCTTCAACGCCACCCGCGCTGCGTTCACCCAGGCGTTCACCCCGGCAGGAAGCCGTCCAGAAGTTGCATCCTGGTCGATGTTTGCCTTATCCAGTATGGGGATCATCGCGGCTGCGATGGTGCCACTGATATTTGAGCACGCTGGTGCAGTCGGAGTACTGGTCAGCGCCAGCGTGCTTGAGATCTCAACGATTCTGGTAACGCTGCGATTCCTTCGGAAGGATTTCCCGCATTACCATCATCGCGCGAGTTCACTTCACGTTAATTCCCAGACTTCTCGCTCATCGCACCGACTCGACTTGGCCTCGCAGCATGATGCAGTCAAATTGCTCTTCATGCTTGCGTCCATCTATGGTCTGCTAGCGGGAGCAACAAGCCAGGCCCTGCCACTGTATGTTCTGAGAACACGTTCAATTGAGATTGCACAATTTGGCCTAGTGACCGGAGCCTTCGCTGTCGGCAGCCTTATTGGGGCGGTCGTCTGTGCGCGTCTCGTGCATAGACACGGCGCCACATCGGTCTTGAACACCTCTTTACTGGTGTGCGGTGGGCTTTATGTCCTTTTTTCCCTAGGCCCGAATACGCTGACCTTGACGCTAGTTATGCTACTCACAGGAATTACGGTCGGGGTCTTCGGAGCTTCGCAAGGACCCATCCTGCAGCAATATATTGACCACGCCAAAATGGGAAGGGCTTATTCCCGCCTCGTTCAGGTCAGCGGTATTTTCACCCTATTGGGCACGATACTGGCTGCTCTCACCACCGCTATCTCAGGTGCGATTGGCCACGGCAGCGTCGCACCCGATATTTATGCATGGGTGATTGCCTGCAGCGGTCTTCTCGCGTTCACAACTCCGTTGCTACTCATGGCGCGGAGAATTATCCGCAACGCTCGCAGCAGTCAAGTTTGAGCCCGGCAAGTAGCGACGGCTGCAGCTAGTCGAGGGCCACGTCAACACCGGCTGCGCGCAGCTCGTCGAGCGCTTGCGCTGCGGTTTCAGGGTTGACGGCCGCAGTGAGCGGCACGATCACGCGCGCCGAAAAACCGGCCTGCTTCGCGTCGAGTGCCGAAGCCCGCACACAGTGATCGGTGGCGATACCCACCACATCCAGGTGGGTAATGCCCGCATCCCGCAGCGCATCCGCGAGTAGCTGCCCGGTTTCGGTAACGCCCTGGAAAGCCGAATAGTCGGGAAGCCCCATGCCCTTGCGAATGTGCAGACCGATGGGTTCGGTGTTGAGGGCGGGGTGGTACTCGGATCCCGGGGTGTCGGCGACGCAGTGCACCGGCCAGGTGTCAACGAAATCGGGCGAGGCCGAGAAATGACCGCCATTGTCGTTATCGGCATCGTGCCAGTCGCGGGATGCGGCAATCACCGAATATTCGGCGCCGCATGCTGCCAGATATTCGCTGATTTCGTCCGCCACTCGAGCACCGCCCGGGCAGGCAAGAGCGCCACCCTCGGTGAAATCATTTTGGACGTCGACAATCAGCAGTGCATTGGTCATACAGGTCATTCTTGCGCATCCGCAGCTGGAAGGCCCGCTCACCCGCGGCGCTACCGATCAGGCGAGCGTGGCTGTCGCCGCCAGCAGCTGGGCGAAGCGGCCGTTCGCGGCCACCAGCTCAGCATATTGGCCAGACTCCACAATGGTTCCCCGCTCGAGCACGTAGATACGGTTCACGTTGCGCAGCGTTTCGAGCCGGTGCGCAATTACGAGCGTGGTGATCCCGAGGCCATCCAGGCGTTCAAGCATCCGCTGTTGGGTGAGCGGGTCTTGGTGGCTCGTGGCCTCATCCAGCACCAGCACCGCCTGCTGTAGCCCGCCGGGCGCATTGCGTGCCCGCAGCAGCGTGCGTGCCAGCACGAGCCGCTGCCGCTGCCCGCCACTGATACGGCTACCGCGGCGCCCCACCGGTGTGTCGAGCGGCAGCTCGAATTCGGCCATCTCGCAGGCCCAGCTGAGTTGCTCGTCGCTTGCCGTCGCATCCGCCACGCGCAAATTGTCGGCGACGGTACCGTCCACCACGAATCCCTGCTGGTCGGCCACCGCAACCCGCGCGGCCACCGCATCCGATCCGAGCGCCGCCACCGGGTGCCCGTCGATGAGCACTTCGCCGCGGTCAACGTCGTAGTGACGCTGCACGAGCCGCCCGATCGTCGACTTGCCCGATCCGGTCGAGCCAACGAGTGCGATCGAACTGCCGGCCGGCAGCTGTAGCGACACGCCCCGCAGTGCTCCCGCATCCCGGCCCGGATAGCTGAAGTGCACATCGCGCAGTTCAATTCGCGGGCAGCTCTCGGCGCCCTCGGCTGAGGCGGACGCGGCTGAGACAGACACCTGAGGTTCGACAACGGTCGGTTTGCCGCTGGCGAGTTCGCGGATGCGGCGAGTGGCAGCAAGCCCCGCCGGTAGCGAAGTTGCCAACCGCTCGACCGTGTCAAACACTCCGACGGTGCCGAACACAAACGAGACGGTAACGAGCACACCGGGAAGGTTCGCGCGGTCGGCGACGAGCGCCGGGATGCAGGCAAGCGCCACCAGCGTGGCACCGAGCCACACCCGCAGCGCGGTTGCCGCATTGCGGATGCCGGTGCGGCGGCCGCCGGTGCGCAGCTGCTCGGCAAGCTGTTCATCAATGCTGGCGAGCTGGTCGGCACGCCAATCGGCGGCAGCGTAGGCGCGCACCTCTTCTTGCAATCGCAACGTGTCGGCGATGTGCTGGGCGGTGTCTGCCCGCAGCTGTGCCGTGCGCCGCGCATCATCACCGCTGGTGCGCGCCATAAACGGGATGCCTGCTCCCGCGAGCATCACCACGGCCACGGCCAGCGCCGGCAGCGTTCCGCTCATAACGCCCGCGGCAATAGTCACCGTCAGCGGCACCACCACGAGCGTCACCGCCGGTGCGATCGTGTGGGCAAAAAACACCTCCACGCGGTCGACGTCACGGATCGCGGTTGCTTGGATGCGCGCAGCCCCCTGACCGTCGGTGATGGCCGGCGCCTGCGGCACGAGCCGCCGCAGCAACCACACCCGCACCTCGGCCATGAGTGAAAACGCGGCAAGGTGCCCGAGCAGCTGTTCAAGATAGCGCGCGACGGCTTTTACGATCGCCAGCAGCGCCACCGTCACCACCACAGGCAGCACTTCTCCGGCGGCAAGCTCGGGGCCGCGCACCCAAATTTCGCCGAGCTTCCAGGCCGGCACCGCCAGCAGCGCTACCGCCAGCAGCTGGCCGATGATTCGCGCGGCAATTGAACCGGCGAGCTGGCGCGTGGCGGCGCCGGCAAATTGCAGCAGCCAGCGCACCTGTGGCCAGGCACCCTCATGTTTTTTGGCGGTCATCGTTCAACCATCTTGTCGGATGCGGCCACACCGGTTTTGTTCGGCTGCTGCAATGCCGCGAGCGCGGTCGCAAAATACTCGCTGCGTTCAAGCAGTTCGGCGGGGGTTCCCTGCGCGGTAATGGCACCGTTTTCGAGCACGATCACCCAGTTTGCCTCCATGATTGTGTCGAGGCGGTGGGCGACGGTGACCACGGTGCGGCCCACCGATGCGGCCGCGAGGCTCGTGCGCACGCGCGCTTCGGTGACGCGGTCGAGATCGGCCGTGGGTTCATCGAGCAGCAGCACCGGCCGGTCGCGAAGCAGTGCCCGCGCAACGGCGATACGCCGCCGCTGCCCACCCGAGAGATATTCGCCGCGGTCGCCCACCTCGGTGTCGATTCCGTCGGGGAGGTCGGCAATTTCATCGGCGAGCCCCGCGCGGTGCAGTGCCAGCTGCAGTTCGTCGGTATCGGCGCCGGGTTTGGCGAAGCGCAGGTTTTCGGCGACGGTGCTCGCGAGCATCCCGGGCTGCTGTGACACCGTCGACGAGCGGTCGCGCAGCACGTTCGGGGTGACCGGGTGGCCGCTGAGCAGCAGGGTTCCGGCATTCGGTGCCTGCAGCCCGCCAAGCACCCGCAGCAGGGTTGATTTCCCGGCTCCGGATGGGCCGATCACGGCGATATGTGCGCCGCCGGGGATTTTGAGGTTGATGTCATGCAGGAGCGATTGGCCATCAACCGTCACCGATACATCCCGCAATTCGAGTTCTCGACCGGCCCGGTTATCGAGCACGTGTGCGGGCGCATCTACGGTGGGTTCGTCGCTGACTGGCTGTTTGAGAACGGATGTGATCTGGTCGCGTCGTGCGCGGCCGGCAAGCCCCACATAGAAACTGCGACCGATGCGGTCGATCGGTTCTTGCAGCAGCGGGATGCACAGCAGGCCCGCGAAGGCGGCACCAATATCGATCGCCCCGTCAAGCAGCCGCCACAGCAGCAGCGCCACCGCGGTGACGCCCATCAACCAGCTGAACACGATGTCGTTGACGATGATCATCCGTTGGTTGCGCACCAGCAATCGCGATAGTTCGCGCATCGATTCGCGGGCGGATGCGGCGAACGCGGCGATCATGCGGTCGGTGGCACCGAGCACTTTGAAAGTGCCGATGCCCTCAAGCATTTCGAGGTAGCGTGCGGTGGCGGCAGCCTCGCGGCGGCGGTATTCGGCGTTGGAGCCGCGCAGCAATTTGCCGGCGGTGACGATGATCACCGGCACGAGCGCCACGAATACCAGTAGCAGCACCGCCGATAGCCAGTCGATGGCGATGCCCCACACCACCAGCACGATAAGCGGCGCGGTGAAGGATGCGAGGGTTGGCGCGAGGAAGGTGGCGCGGTAGGCGGCGGCTTTTTCAACGCCGGCGGTGGCGATATCAATGAGCGCACCCTCACTGTTCGACGGTGCGCTGCCACCCGGGTGGGGCCTGCTGCCGTGAGCGCGAGCTGCCGGCACCTTCGCGCCGCGCAGGGCGGCAGCCACCAGCTGCCGGCGCCAGTTTTGTTCGAGATCGGCCTGTTCAAAACCGGGGAGCGCTTCGGCGATACCGCCGGCTGCTGCGCCAATTAGCATCACCGGGATACCGGCAGCCAGCAGCCACAGCGCGCCTGCCACATCCGGCTGCCAGACCGCTGCTTCCGTGGTGAGCGCCCCTGCTTCGGTAGCAACAAGGGCCGCGATGGCGCGCGCCAGCAATATCGCCGCGACAGCGAACATCCCCACGCGCAGCCAGGTAAGCAGGATGACCGCGCGAGCCATTTTGGGCGGCTCGGTTATCGCTTCACGCAACCACATTCGTCGCCAACCTCATTTCAATACCGGGTCTCTCCACCCTACGTGTGCCGCTCATGGTGTTCTTCGCCACTTGAGCACAAATGACGCCGCACTACTCGGTGCGCGAATATCAACACGCGGCTTCGCCTTCCGGGGCAGAATAGAGAACATGCTCTCCCCCGAACAGATCGATGACATCGCGCGTGAGCTAGCCGAAGCCGAACGCACCCGGACGCTGATGCCGCGCATCACCGCCCGCTACCCGGAAGCCACGGTTGAAGACTCATATGCGATTCAGGGCCGCTGGCGCGATCAGCAGTTGGCTGCCGGTCGCCGTTTGGTGGGGCGCAAAATCGGCCTGACATCGAAGGCGATGCAGCAGGCTACCGGTATCAGCGAACCCGACTATGGCGTCATGTTCGACGATACCGTCTACGAAAACGGCTCGGTCATCCCCTACGACCGTTTTACCAATGTGCGCATCGAGGTGGAGCTCGCATTTGTGCTGCGCGAACCGCTCGAAGGTCCAAATTGCAACATCTTCGACGTATTTCGGGCAACCGAGTTCGTCACCCCCGCCCTGGAAGTGCTCAACTCGCACATCCAGTTGGAGGGACGCACGATCGTCGACACGATCTCAGACAATGCCGCCTACGGAGCGATGGTGCTCGGCGGCCACCCCATGCGTCCGGATGAGATCGATCTGCGCTGGGTTTCGGCGCTGCTCTACAAAAATGAGACGATCGAAGAGTCTGGCGTCGCCGCCGCGGTGCTCAACCACCCGGCAACCGGCGTCGCCTGGCTCGCGAATAAATTCGCGCAGCACGGTTCGCGCCTGGAAGCAGGCGAGATCATTCTTGCCGGCTCGTTCACCCGCCCAATGTGGGTGGAGCGAGGCGACACCGTGCTGTGCGATTACGGACGAATGGGGACCATTACATGTCGATTCAACTAGCGAAGCCCTTCCATCAGCAGCTGGCGGCTGCTGATCGCGGTCTGGTGGGAATGTGGGTGTGCTCTGGCTCACTCGTCAACGCCGAAATTGCCGCTGGTTCGGGCCTCGACTGGCTGCTGATCGACGGCGAACACACGGCCCTCACCCTCGAATCACTGCAATCGCAGCTGCAGGTCGTAGCCGCCTACCCGATTACCCCAATGGTTCGGGTGCCAGTAAACGATCCGGTGATCCTCAACCAGTTCCTCGACCTCGGCGCCGTCAACCTGCTGGTACCGATGGTGAACAACGCCGAGCAGGCAGCCGCGGCAGCCTCGGCGGTGCTCTATCCGCCGGCAGGAAGCCGCGGAGTGGGTTCGGCACTGGCACGCGGAGCCCGCTGGAACCGCATCCCCAACTATCTCGAGCGCGCCAACGACGAATTTGTGTCGCTAACCGTGCAGATCGAAACCGCTGAAGCCGTCAAAAACGTTGACGAAATCCTGGCCGTCGAGGGCGTACACGCCGTGTTTATTGGCCCGAGCGATTTGGCCGCGTCGATGGGGCTCATCGGCCAGCAGGGGCACCCCGATGTCGTGGCCCAGGTGCGTCACGTAATGGAGGCCGCAAAGGCTGCCGGTAAGCCCGTGGGGATTAACGCTTTTAACCCCGCACTCGCCCACGACTACCTCGATTCGGGTATCGATTTCGTGCTGGTGGGGGCCGATGTGGCCATGCTCGCCCGTGCCAGCGAGCAGCTGACCAGCGAGTTCATCGCGCAGCGCACCGGCCAGAAGGTGGCCGACGCGATCGCGAGCTACTAGCAGCGCAGCCCGGCCGCTGCGTGTTGAACGGCCGAGCTGCGACGATCCCGGCTTGGCGGGGCAGCAGGCGGCGGGCGGCAGGCACTGTGCGCACCCGCCGCCGCGACCGCGGCTAGTGATCGTGTTTCACGCCGGCCGGGATGGGGTCGCCCGGCTTCCATTCATCCCACACGCCGCTGGCTTCCATATCGGCGCCGAGCGGGATGTTGTGCCGGCTCCGCAGCGCGATTGAACCAACAAGACCGACGAGCGACATCACGCTGAGATAGATCGCGGGACCGTACCAGCGGCCCTCGTTGGCTTCGAACAGCGCGGTCACGATCAGCGGAGCAAAAGCACCACCGACGATGGCACCGATAGCGTAGGTGATCGAAACACCCGAGAAGCGCACCGATGCCGGGAACACCTCGGCATACCAGGCCGAAAGCGGGCCGTAGCAGAAGCCCAGCGGCACACCGAGCAGGCAGGTACCGAGCACAAAGTAGATCGGGTTGTCGGCGCCCATGGTCACCAGCGGGAATAGCGCGATCGAGGCTGGCACCATCAGGATGTATCCGATGATAAACACGGTCTTGGCACTGGTTTTATCGGCGATATAGGCACCCAGGTAGGTAAAAATCGCCCACGAAATTGCGGCAATGTTGAGCAGCAGACTGACCGTGCTCGGCTCCATTCCGACCATGCCATTTCCATCCGGCGGCAGCGGCGCGGAGGCATATTTACTGACGGTACCGCCAACGAGCATGTAACCGACGGCGTTGTCACCGGCGAACACGAGCGCGGCGAACAGCACGATCAGCGGGAAGCGGCGGAACAGCACGGCAACCGGGGCGGTCTGTTCTTTTTTGGCCTCGGCGATCTGCTTGAACACGGGCGACTCTTCAACAGCGCGACGCACGACATAACCGACGATGATCAGCACGATCGAGAACAGGAAGGCGATTCGCCAACCGAAGTCGAGGAACTGTTCGTGAGTGAACACACTCTGCAGGACCGTGAGCATCCCGGTTGCCATCAGCATCCCGAACGGCACACCCATCTGTGGCCAGGCACCGGCACGGTTGCGCTGCCCCATCGGCGCGGTCTCAACAGCCATGAGCGCGGCACCGCCCCACTCACCACCGGTGGAAATACCCTGCAGCACCCGCAGCAGCAACAACAGTACGGCGCTGAAAGCCGCAAAATCGCCGGTTGGCAGCACACCGATCAGCGCGGTTGCCCCGCCCATCATGATGAGCGTGGTGATCAGCACTGGCTTGCGACCAAAGCGGTCGCCGAAGTGTCCCGCGAGGAAGGCACCCAGTGGCCGGAAAAGGAATGACAGACCGATCGAGGCCACCGAAATGAGCACCGGCCCGGCTTCGCCGAGGGTCGCCCCCATCGGTTTAAAGAACAGCTCACCGAACACGAGGCTCGCCATAAACGCATAGATAAAAAAGTCGTACCACTCGACGGTGGTGCCGACAATCGTGGCGGCGAGCACGCGGCGGCGCTCGGCGACGGATGTCACCGGTTCGGACGCATGATTAGTGGCAGTCGTAGCCATGTGAACTCCATTGTTCGTTATGTGTCGGATGACGGATGCATCTTCGTCGATGCAACGGCACCAATTTATCACCGACCGGTCAGTTAGTTAATGCGCAATTTTCCCGTCGGTTCATCGTGCTCGAATAACAAAAACGAGCGCCGTTCAGCTATTCGACACTGTCACGCAAGCCGAGCGGCCCGAGCGACCACTCCATCCGCGGCGCATCCGCCTCGGCAAAAAGTGCCGCCACCTGCTGCTCGGTGACCGCATCCAGCGATGCCGGCTGCCACTTCGGCTGGCGATCTTTATCGACCAGCATGGCCCGCACGCCCTCGCTGAAATCGTGGCCGGCAATCAGCCGTAGCCCAACCCGAAATTCGAGGTCGATTGCCGCACGCAAATCCGCCGCCTCACGATTGCGCCGCACGAGCTCGAGCGTCGCCGCTGCAGCCAGTGGCGACGCCGCCGAAATTGCCGCGAGCGCCTCGGCCGCAACCTGGTGCTCGGGGGCGTGTTTCTGCAGTCGCGCAACAATTTCGCGCAGAGTTGCCGCCGAATACACCTCATCGATCCACTCGCGCTCGGCCAGCAGCTGCGACTCGCCCGGATCTTCGGCGAGATCAGCAACCACCTCGGCCGCCGGTTCCTGCGCCAGTCGCGCGAGCAGCTGCGGGATGCGATCGGATGGGATAAACCAGTCGGCAAAACCAGTGGCGATCGCATCCGCCGCGTTCAATCGCGCGCCGGTGACGCCCGCGTGTTCGCCGAGCCGGCCCGGCATGCGGGCGAGCAAATAGCTGCCGCCAACATCGGGGCTGAAACCAATCGCCGCCTCCGGCATCCCCACCCGGCTGCGTTCGGTAACCACCCGGATACTGGCGTGCCCCGATAGCCCCACACCACCGCCGAGCGTGTGGCCGTCCATCACCGCCACCACCGGTTGCGGTAGCTCGGGCCAGGTGGCATCGAGGCGATACTCGCTGCCGAGCACTCGTTCGGCACCACCGGTATGACCGTCGGCGACGATGCCGGTACGAAGCTCGGCCACATCACCGCCCGCGCAGAGGCCGCGCTCACCGGCACCAAAAATGACGATCTGTTCGATGCTCGCATCGGCGCGCCAGGCTGCGACCACCTCGGCCAGCCCGTCAATCATGGCCCCGGTGAGGGCATTGAGTTGCCGGGGGCGGTTGAGCTCGATCATGCCGAGCCGCCCCTGTGGGCCAGTTCGGGTGATGCGCAGGTTTCCATTGGCCAGTTCGATGGTGGCGTCACTCATACGAGCAACCATAATCCGCCCGGATGCAGGGGTGCCGCTACGAGAGTGCGAAAATTGAGGCATGGCCACCCCGAAAATTTTGTTGTACTACGTGTTCACCCCCATTGCCGATCCCGAGGCGATCAAGCTGTGGCAGCTGGAACTGTGCCGTCGGCTGGGGCTGCGCGGACGCATCCTGGTGTCAAAACACGGGATTAATGGCACCGTGGGCGGCGATGTGGTGCCCTGCAAACAGTATGTGCGCGCACTCAAGCAGTACCCGGCGTTCAAGAACGTCGATATGAAATGGTCGGAGGGCACTGGTGTGGATGCCGACGGCTACTCGCTCGATTTCCCGCGGCTGAGCGTGAAGGTGCGCCCCGAAATCGTCGCGTTCGGTACGCCGGACGAGCTCGTGGTGGATGAAAATGGCGTCGTTGGCGGTGGCGAACACCTCAGCCCCGAACAGGTGCATGAGCTGGTGGCCGAAAAACCCGACACCGTGTTTTTCGACGGGCGCAATGCCGCCGAGGCCGCGGTTGGCCGGTTTCGGGGCGCGGTGGTGCCGAACACGGTGACCACCCACGACTTTATTCGCGAGATCGAGTCGGGCGCCTACGACTGGATGAAAGACCGGCCCGTGGTCACCTACTGCACAGGCGGGGTGCGCTGTGAAATTCTTTCGGCGCTGATGATCAACCGCGGTTTCAACGAGGTGTATCAGATCGACGGCGGCATCGTGCGCTACGGCGAGCGTTTCGGCAACGAGGGGCTCTGGGAGGGGTCGCTCACCGTGTTTGATGGCCGCGAGCATCTCGACCTCGGGCCAGAGGCAAAAGTGATTGGCGAGTGCACGCTGTGCGGTGCCGCCACCTCGCGCCTGCAAAACTGCGCCGAAGACACCTGCCAACAGCGGCTGGTGGTGTGCGAACAGTGCGGTCAACAGGATGTGTATTGCGAGGCTTCGGCGACCGCCAGCTAGCGGCGCCTCGGCACAGGGGATGATCTTGGTCGGTTCCCAGCTCGATATTGGGCCGAAAACGGGCGCGTGCGTTGGTGCGGCGTCTATCGTGAAGGCACCGAGATCTCGACCCGTTGACGATCGGAGCAGCAGTGACCCCCAGACAGCGAAAAAACTGGCTACTGACGTGGGCTCCGCGGCTATTTGCAGGCCTCGGAGTGCTGGTGGTGGTGGTGCTGCTGAGCGCTCCCCCGTCGGTCAATCTCGTCGCCCCGGGCAAAACCACCGCAGCTCCGTGCCGCCCGGTCATCAACGTGGCCCCGGTGGAGGTGCATCGCAGCTACATAGTTCCGGATGCGGCAGAAGATGCGGTCGACACGCACATCAATCCGCCCGAGTACAAATATTTTGGCCCTGACGAGGTCGACCGGCTCGACGGGCGTTTGGCCTATGCGATCGGTTGCGAGCAGGCCCGCACCAACCGCCTCACCACGACTCTGTTCGTGGTTGTCGTCTGGGCATTTGCCACCCACCGCTGGTTTTTGTCGGCGGCCCGAGTACGGCGTGAAGACGCCGAACTCGACGCCTTCCTTGAGCGGCGCGCGCAAACAAATGACGACCCGGAAAAAGAGCAATCATGACCGCGAACTCTCCCGTCCCGCAGTACCAGCCCGCGCCAGCACCGCAAGGCCCGGAACCGACGGGTCTGGAACCGACGGGCCTGGGCCGAGCCATGTTTTGGCTGCAGTGGTTCACGCCGCTATTTGGCGCGTTCATGCTCACGTACGGCCGCGCGCTGTTTTTTACGCAGGTCGTGGGTTGGATGGGCGTACTGGCGCTCCTCACTGTGGCCCCGATCATGATCATCGTGTGCTGGGTGCTGAGCGCGATCACGCTCGCCAGCGACGATGCGCGGCGCGCTCGGGCACTGCCAAAGTGGTCAGCCCGATGCCAGGCCGCGATGTGGGTAACTATTTTTGTGTGCGCGGCATTCGTTGAAGATGTGGTCGACGTTGAAGAACCGGCAGCAGCGTCACTCGCGCACCGGGTATTCGGGATAGACGTTAACGTCACGATGGCGATCGCCATCGCACTCCTGGTGGTGTTCGCCGTACTCGCCGTAGCCAGCTGCATCCTCGCGTTTAAAAAGCCCTCGGACGGCGCCTCCGCGCCCTAAGCACCGCGCCCGCACCCTCGGGGCGTCATCCCTAAGCACCAGCACCCCCTCGGGTACACCGCAAACCTCGGGGTACACCGCTATACCGGTGTACTCCAGCGATATCGGTGTACCCCAGCGAAGGTGCAGCAGTGCGCCACCGCAGGCATAAGCCGCAGCCTCAGCGAACCTCGATGATGGCCCGGTAGGCGGGGTCGCCCCAGCGTGCCATGGCGTCAAACTCGTCAAGTGCAATCGGCAGATCGTGCCCGTCAAGCCAGGTCTCGCCCTCGGGCGCGTTAATCCACGGGTCTTGGATGTAGATATAGCGATCGTCTGCCGCATGCGCGATCACCCAGTGCGGGGTCGGATCATTGTGCATCGGCACCTCGTCAATCAACACAATGGCGACCGCACCGTCCTGCAGTGCCGCAACAAGCGACGACACCGACTGCCATTCCGTCACGATCGGCAACCCGGCCCGGTCTGCCTGCATCCGGGCCTCGCGCTGCAGCAGCTCCTTCGACTCGCGCATAAACCCGTCACTGCCCTCAAGCAGCACCGGCCCGTCCTGTGAAATCGTCAGCGACACCTTATGCTCGGGCAACTCGGCAGCAAGCTCCACGAGCAGCGCGCAAGGGTCGATCGCCGGCATGTTCGTGGCGCGCCGCCAAAACGCGAGCTCGGTGCGCCGGTCGTCCTGCCGGTTCACGCCGTCAAGTCCGCCGCCGGCGAGGTGGTTCACCGTCAGCAGCGCCGCTACCGCCCCGCAGGTGAAGTCGGTGGTTTGGGCATAGTACGGCGGTTCGGGGTGACGGCCACCACCCGCAGCGAGCGCCCATCCCGCAACATTTTCGGTGCCATCAGCGGATGCATAGGGTGCCCGCAGCTGCCAACCACCGGCACGAGTGAGCACCTCGCGAATATTTTCAGGATGCGCTGGCGTCGCCGGGATCTCCCACAGCAGCCGCGCATCCCCGCGCTCGCGACCGTACTCAACGAGCGCAGCAACCGCGCCATCAATGTCGGCAGATTCTCGCCATGCTGAGGCCACAACCTTGGTCACCGCGGTGTGCGCGCGTCGCATCGTTAAAAACGCCACGCCCTCGCCCAGGTGCAGCTGTGGCGAATACGGGTGCCGCGAGCGCTGCCAGACGTCGGTGAGCACACCGCCGGTCAATTCCGCTACCGGTGCCAGCTGTTCTGTAGTGGGGGTGTCATTCAGTGGCAGTGTCTGTAGTTCCACCTAGGGCTCCTTCACTTCGAGGTCACCATCATCTCGCGACTGGCGGCCAAGCGCCGCCGATACCAACTGCTTGGTGTAGTCATGCTGCGGGTTGCCGAACACCTCCGCCGAGCGCCCCGACTCAACCACCACCCCGTCGCGCAGCACCGCAACCCGATCGGTTACCGCCAGCACCACGCCGAGATCGTGCGAAATCAGCGCAATCGCCTGCCCGGTTTCATCCCGCAATCGCCGCAGCAACTCGAGGATTTTTGCCTGCACCGACACATCCAGCGCCGATACCGATTCATCGCAGATCAGCAGTTTTGGCCGCGGTGCCAGCGCGCGGGCGATTGCCACCCGCTGCCGTTGACCGCCCGAAAGCGAAGCCGGTCGGCGCCGCAAATAATCAGCAGACAGTCCCACCTGCTCAAGTAGCTCGCTGGCATCACTCAGCGGACGGTTCGCCACCCGAAGCGCCTCACGCAGCGTGTCACCAACGGTGAACATCGGGTTGAGTGACGAATAGGGATCCTGAAAAACGATCTGCGCCATCTCGGGGGTGCGGTCGCGCCGCCCCGGCCGCACCGGCACCCCGTCGAATTCGATGCGGCCCGCATCCTCGAGCTCGAGACCGGCGATACAGCGCATCAGGGTCGACTTACCCGAGCCCGACTCACCCACCAGGCCCACGATTTCACCGCCGCGCACCTCAAAATCGACACCACGCAACACGGGCCGGCCGGCAAACGACTTCGTCACCCCGCTGGCACGCAACACCGGTATCTCGGCCGCATCCGCGGCGCCGGCAGCACCCACGAGGTCACCGTTACGCATCGCGGTCACCGGGTCGGCGGCAAGCAGCGAGCGAGTGTACTCGTGCTTCGGCGCAGTAAACAGCTCGCTGGCGTTCCCCCGCTCGACAATTTCACCCTGCCGCATCACCAGCACCCGGTCGGCATAGTCACGCACAACGCCGAGGTCGTGAGTGATGAGCAGCACCGCAATGCCACGCTCACGCCCCAACCGGTCAAGCAGCTCAAGAATGCCGGCCTGATTGGATGCATCCAATGCGGTGGTCGGTTCATCAGCAATCACCAGCTGCGGCTGCGAGGCAAGCGCGGCCGCAATGGCGGCGCGCTGCCGCATCCCGCCCGAAAGCTGGTGCGGATATTGCTCGGCGGTTTCGGCCGGCAGTCGCACCTCTTCGAGGGCGGCGCGGATGCGGTCGGTTCGTTCCCGGCGCGACAGCTTCCCGGCGTGTGCGTCGATCGTCCAACCGATCTGCTCGCCGATACGGTGCACCGGACTCAGCGCCGTAAACGGATCCTGCAGCACCATCGTCACCAGCCGGCCCCGCAGCGGCTGCCAGTCAGCTTCAGCCTGTGCCAGCGGATAGCGCGTGCCGTTCACCAGCAGTGCACCGCTGGCCGAAAGCCCCGGAGCAAGCAACCCGATCAACGCTTTTGCCGAGAGTGTTTTACCCGACCCCGATTCGCCAATGAGCGCGAGCGTTTCGCCGCTGCCCACCTCGGCGCTCCAGGGATGCACAATCACCTCGCCCTGCGGCCCGTTCACCGCGAGCCGTTCGATAGCAATCATGGCAGCGGATGGTGTCACCGAGTTCATGCCCGACCTCGCTCCAGCTTCTCACCCAACCAGTCGCCCACCACATTCGCGGCCATCGCCACCGCAATAATCAGCAGCGCCGGCACGAGCGCGGCGGCGGGGTTTTCAAAAATCAGGTGGCGACCGTCGGCAAGCTGCCGCCCCCAATCGGCGGCGTCGCTCGGCACACCGACCCCCAAAAACGACAGCGACGAGAACGACACCAGCGCAAACGTCACGTTCAGCATCGTGTTGGTGATGATCAGCGGCAGCACATTTGGCAACACGTGCCGGAACATGATCCGCCAGCGCGACAGGTTGAGCATCTTCGTCGCTTCAACATAGGCGCGCGTCGACTGGTCGAGCACCCCCGCACGCACAATCCGAATATCGCTGGGCGAGAACAGCACGATCAGTAGCAGCACGGTAATCCAGTAGTTCGTGCCGAGAATACCGCCCACCACCAGCGCCAAAAGCAGCACGGGCAGCGCCAGCAGCAGATCGGTCCAGCGCCCGATCACCGTGTCGACCCAGCCGCGCTCATACCCCGCGAGGCTGCCAAGCAGCATCCCGAGCACCATTGACCCGAGCGCCACCAGCACCGGTCCCACCAGCGCCGAAGCCGCGCCGCCAACCGCAAGTTTCAACACATCCCGGCCAAGATCATCGGTGCCAAGTGGATGCTGATAGCTCAATGGCGGTACCGCACCGGCAAGCAAATCCTGTTTGGTTGCATCCGGCACGATGAGGTTGCCGAAGATCGCCAAAAAAGCCGCCACCGCCAGCACGGCCAACGCCACAATCGGCAGGCGGCGCCGACCCTGCAGGGCTGGAACCGTCAATACTTTCGTCTTGGGTGCGCTCATGCTCGGCCCCTCCGCTCACGAGGGCTGCGCTGCCGCGGGTCGAGCAGCCAAAAAGCGATATCTGCCAGCAGCGCGATCACGGCGATTAGCGCGGCAATCAACAGTGTCGCCGCCTGCACCACCGGGATGTCTTTAAACATCACCGAATCGGCCAACAGCTTCCCGAGCCCCGGCAACGCGAACGTGGTTTCGGCCAGCAGCGTGCCACCCACCAGGAAGGTGAGCACGAGACTCGCCGCGGTGATGATCGGCATGGCCGCATTGCGCAGCGCCACCCGCTCAACCTGCCGTTCAGGAATTCCGCGGGCACGCATCCCCGTCACATAGTCGGATGCGAGCGCGCCAACCATGGCCGTGCGGGTCAGCTTGAGCAAGATCGCCGCCAACCCCACGGTCAACGAAAACGCGGGCAGGATGAGGTGATACAGCATGTCGACAAACCCGTCACCGGTGCCGTACACCGGGAAGATCGGCAGATAGTACGAAAACACGTACAGCAGCAGCACACCCACGGCGAAGGTCGGCGCCGAAATCCCCAGCACCGCCAGCCAAGAACCCACCCGGTCGACAACACCGTGCGGTCGCACCGCGCCACGAATACCGAGCGGCACGGCAATGAGCACCGACATCACAAACGCGAGCGCACACATCCAGAAGGTTGTCGGGATGCGGGCACCGATTGCCTCAGTTACCGGCACCTGCAAGCGGATGGAATCGCCAAGGTTGCCGGTGAACACATTCCCGAGCCAGATTCCATACTGGGTGAGGAAGGGTTCATCCAGGTGATATTTCGCGCGGATCGCCGCCACCGACTCGGGGTTGACCGGTCGATTACCGAGCAGAGTTTTTGCCAAATCGCCCGGGGCGAGATACATGAGTGCAAACACCACGAAGGTGAGCACGAACAAGACCACCGCGATCCCCACGAGCCGGGTCGTGAGCATCCCCATCAAAGTGTCGCTAAATTTGCGCCTGGTGGCGCCGGCTGCGGCGCTCATGTTGCCGCCCGATACAGTGCGGCGGGCCAGCAACTCACGAACCGATACGGTGACAGATCACGGATCCCGAGATCCATCTTGACTGCGGTGATCGACTGCCCCCACCACAGCGGCACGTCAATAATGTCGGCGGCCTGCAGTTTTTCTACTTTGAGCAACAGCTCGATACGTTTTTCGGTGTCGGGTTCGGCCAGCGCCTGTGCCAGCAAATCCTGTATCTCGGAGTTTTCATACCCACTCACATTGCCGGTGCCGAGCATGAAACTCGAAATCTCCTCCGGCTGCCCGAGCGTCGAGAAGTACCACATATAGCTCACGCCATAGCCGGCCGATACATCAGCCGCCGCGAGCCATTCTTCAATCGGCACCTCACGTACATTGAGCCTGACCCCGATCGTGGCGAGGTTTTCGGCATAGGCGAGAGCAGCCTGTTTCAAATGCGGCCCAGTGGCCGGAACAAGCATTTCGGTCTCAAAACCGTTCGGCTGTGATGAGGCACTCAACGCCGCCTTAGCCTTGTCGAGATCAAACTCACGCTGCGGCACCTCGGCGAGCTTTTCGCGGGCCTCGTCGGCGTCGTACACGGTGGCGAGTGATTCGGGAGTCATGATGGTGCCGGCCGCCTCGCCCTGATTCCGCAGCAGGTTCTCGGCCACCGCGCGCCGGTCAAACGAGTGGGCGAACGCCTCACGCACTTTCGGGTCGTCAAACGGCTTCACGGTGGTGTTGAAATAGAGCCCCACATAGCTGAGGTCAGGCGCATTCTCGATGCGCATATTCGGCACCTGCTGCCACGACCGGCTCTGCTGCACCGGCACGCTGAAGGCAATATCAATCTCCCCAGAACGGGCCGCAAGCAGCCGTGTCGATTCATCCGGGATGAACTTCACGGTGAGGTGTTTCACCTTCGGGACGCCACCCCACCAGGTGTCAACACGCTCGTAACTCACATGCGAGTCGGGAACAAATTCAGTCACCCGATAAGGCCCGGTACCCAAAACCAGCGAGCGGCTATTGCCAATCTTGCCGTCGTGCTCCTGCCAGAACCGTTTTGAGGTGATAAACCCCGCACCGCCGCTCGACATGTTCTTGAGAAAAGCAGCGTCGGGTGCGTTAAGTGTGATTTCGATGCGGTCATCGCCGATGGCACTGATGCGGTCAACAGCGGTGAGGTAGTAGCTCAGTCCTGGCGAAAGCTCGGGGTCGCGGGCGGTTTCGAGACTGAACAACACATCCTCGACGGTGACATCGCTGCCATCCTGAAATTTCGCACCGTCACGAAGCGTGAACACGTAGGTGGTGTCGTCGGGCTGCTCCCACGACTCGGCCAGTGCCGGCTGCACGTCGCCGTTGGCGTCGAGCATGGTGAGCCCCTCCTGCCCGATTGCGGCGAGGTGGTAGTTGAGGATGCCGGCTTCATGCCCGACATACAGGCTCGACACTGACCCAGGGAGAGCTGCGGTTACGCTGGAGATTTCTTCGCCAGTGTCTGGCCCCACCTCTGTGGCGGTCGGCGGTGCACAGCCAACCAGGGCGAATGCGGCGGCGAGCACCAGCGCCACGCCGCGGCGCAGGCGTCGTCGGAATTGTGATGGGGGCACGGCCGAGAAACCTCTGCATCTACTGGTGGGCTGCGAAGCGCATCAGACCCGAACTCGGCTGCTAGAGAGCCCAGCTGCTTGCCTGTTTCGCCTCGAGGGTTGCCACAGACTAACCCAAAACTTGTCGACGCAACAATGCGCCGCTTCTTCGTTCGTAATGCGCCGCGGGCGTCGCCCCGAGGCGCGCGCGGACTTTCGCGCGCGTCACACCTGGGTGCCGCGCCCGCCACGCTTCAAGCCCGCGCCCGCCTCCAAAGCGCCGCGCCCGCCCCCTTCGGGTACACCGCAAACCTCGAGGTACACCGCTATACCGGTGTACCCCAGCGATATCGGTGTACCCCAGCGATATCGGTGTACCGCAGCGAAGGTGCAGCACTTGACGAGCCTCGCGAGCGTTGCCCCGAGGCAAGCGGGAAAAACTAATGTGGCCAACATGTGCTCACGAGCCGAGCAAGTGCTCGCAAGCCGAGCTTGAGGAAACGAAGAACCCCCGTCTTCCGCTTAAAGCAGCCAGGCTAGGGCGTACCTCGACCACGTCAGATCGGCCCTTCTGGACAGATCGCGGGCAGAATGTGCGCACAAGGGCACTCTCATACATACGCCCTCGACTGCGAGTACCACCACGACGCCGCAGATACTCTAGGGTCTAAGGCATGGAGCCCAACACCAACACTCAACCGAAGAGGCCCTGGTACAAGCGCTGGTGGGTGATCGCTCTCGGCGTGATCATTGCCGTCGGCATCATTAACCAGATTATCAATCCCACGCCCAATGAGCAGGCGGAAGAGCCCGCTGCTGTCGAAACCACCACCATGCCCGAGGAAAACACAGACGAGAAACAAGCTCCCGGGCCGACCGAGGAAGCGCACACCGACCTCGCGGCACGGGTCACCGAAGCCGTCCTCGGCGGCAACCCCAGTTGTGACGGCGAGTTCCCCGCGCCCTCGTTCCAATCGCTCTGCTCTACCTCGCCCGGATTCTGGATCGCCGACATCACCGACGAGCACGCCGGCGCTGTCCGAGTCCACATCCAGGAACGCATGCAGGAACACGAACGCGAGGATGTGGCCCGGTGGGTCATGCAACACGCATGCCGCGAAGTCGAAGACCTCGACCTCGTAATCGCAGTCGATCTCGACGGATACGAACTTCACTGGATGCGTTCCAACTCCCGAAGCGTGTGCAGCTAGAACCAGCCCACTACCCTTTCTCGGAACGGCCGGGGGGTTTCATTCATGCCCCGGAGCAACGATGGCCCGCGCGTCGTCCCTCGGCGCCCGTATCCAAAGCGCCGCGCCCGCGCCCGCGCCGCCCCTCGGCGCCCACACCCTCGGGTACACCGCAAACCTCTAGGTACACCGCCATACCGGTGTACCCCAGCGATACCGGTGTACCGCAGCGATGGTGAAACACTTCACGAGGCGCGTGAGCCTCGCGCGCGCCACCCCGAGGCACACGAGCAAAACAAATGTGCCTACAAGCCGAGCAAGTGCCCACAAGCCGACTTTGCACAAACGAAGAACCCCCCGCCTTCCGCTTGTTTCCAAGGGAGGCGGGGGTTTACCTTTCGGCGGTGACGGTGGGATTTGAACCCACGGTAGGGGGTTGCCCTACACGACATTTCGAGTGTCGCACCTTCGGCCGCTCGGACACGTCACCGTCGGACGACATTACACGCCCCAAGCCGTTCACGCAAATCGAACTACCAAACTGGCGCGCATCCCCCAACCCGCACTGCCGATCGCGCGGCGGTGTCGGAGGCACCCCATAGGCTTTGCCACATGGCAACGAAACGAAAGCGACCGGCTTACCAATGCAGCGAGTGCGGCTACGAGGCCGTCAAGTGGGTTGGCCGCTGCCCCGAGTGCCAGGCCTGGGGCACCATAGAAGAGCGCGCTGCTACACGCGGTGGCCCGCAGTTTCGCGCCGAACCGCTCGCGCCTGCAACCGCCGCGCAGCCCATCACCGAGGTTGATGCGGGACAGGCCGTGCACTGGCCAACCGGCATCAGCGAGTTCGACCGGGTGCTCGGCGGCGGGATCGTTCCGGGCGCCGCGATTTTGCTCAGCGGCGAACCCGGGGTAGGTAAATCGACGCTGTTGATCGACACGGCCTCGAAGATCGCGAGCTTGGGCGCCAAGGTGCTGTATGTGAGCGCCGAAGAGTCGGTGAACCAGGTGCGGTTGCGTGCCGAGCGCACCGATGCACTGCATCCCACGCTCTATCTGGCAAGCGAAACCGATCTGGCGACCGTGCTCGGGCATGTGGATGAGGTGCAGCCGCGGCTGCTCATCGTCGACTCGGTGCAGACGGTCGCTTCGGCAGAGCTGGATGCGCTTGCCGGCCAGCCTTCGCAGGTGCGCGAGGTGGCGTCGGCGCTGATTCGGCTCGCAAAATCGCGCGGACTGCCGGTGATCATTGTGGGCCATGTCACCAAAGACGGGCAGGTTGCCGGGCCGCGGCTGCTCGAGCATCTGGTGGATGTGGTGGCGCATGTTGACGGCGACCGGCAGACTGCGCTGCGCTTTGTGCGCACGCTGAAGAACCGGTTCGGGCCCACCGACGAGGTGGGGTGTTTTGAGATGACCGGTGAGGGGATGCGCGAGGTACCGGATCCTTCGGCGCTTTTTATCAGTGACCGGGATGGATCGGTGCCGGGCACCTGCGTCACCATGGCACTCGAGGGCAAGCGGGTGCTGCCGGTGGAGATCCAGGCGCTTGTGGTGCCAACGCAGGCGCCGAATCCACGCCGGGTGGTCAACGGTGTGGATGCGGGGCGCGTGGCGATGCTGCTGGCGGTGCTTGAGCGCCGCTGCGGGCTGTCATTTGCGCAGCATGATGTGTATGTGTCGACCGTTGGCGGGGTGCGGCTCACCGAACCGGCGGCGGATTTGGCGATCGCTGCGGCGCTGGCCTCGGCCAAGCTCGAGTCGGCGCTTGAGGATCGGCTCGCGGTATTTGGTGAGGTTTCGCTCGTTGGTGATCTGCGACATGTCACCAACGAGAAGCAGCGCGTCACCGAGGGGCGCCGGCTCGGTTTTGCGGGGCCGGTGGGCCCGGATGCGGGGCGCCTGGCGCAGGCTCTCGCGGCCGCGATTCCGGGGTTTGCCCAGCGCGGGTAGTTCGTAGCGCTTGGCTCGTGGCGCTTTGCGCTCACGCCACCCCGCCTTGTGTGTGGGTTCGCGTCATCTGTACGTGTTCTGCCACACACAGTTGACGCGAACCCACACAGAAGGCGAAGAAACGCGCGAAACGGAGCGACGCGGAGCGGCGAGGGGTCAGCCATGGCAGCGACGATGAGTGCACCAGACAGAACACGGCGCCACACCTCGACCACACGCCCCACCGCACGACCATTTGCCTCGATGCTTGCGGCACCGCGCACTCCCCGCCACACCCGTTCACGACCCGCACCACCACGCCACCCCGCCTTGTGTGTGCCTTCGCGTCATCTGTACGTGTTCTGCCACACACAATTGACGCGAACCCACACAGAAGGCGAAGAAACGGCGGCGGCGCGGCGGCAGCGGAGGGCGCGGCGGCAGCGGAGCGGCGCCGCAACGCCACCGCGCGGCGCCGCACCGCCGGAAACGAGTTGCGCCCGCATCCCTGCAATCGGGGATGCGGGCGCAGCTCGTTAGGGAGCGCTCAGACTAGGCGTTGCGGCGCTGTGCCATGAGGGTGGCGCCGGTAGCTGCGATGAGCAGTGCCACGGCGATACCGCCCACGAGCAGGTTGCTGTCGGCACCAGTCGCGGCGAGGGCGCCCTCGGCGGGAGTCTTACCGCCAGCAGCCTGGTCGTCCTTACCGGGCTCGTTCGGCAGCGGCGTGGCTTCGTCAGCAACTACCTCGAAGGTGGCGGTTGCTTCGGCGTCGCCCTGAGTTGCAACGACGGTGTACGTACCGGCCGGGAATGGCTGGTTGTCTGCGATGACCTCACCGGTGGCCTTGTCGAAGGTCGCCCAGGTGATGTTCTCTGAGAACTCGCCAGCCTCGTTCGGCATGACGGTGAACTGTGCGTTGATGCCTTCCGGACCGGTAACGGTCAGGGTGACTTCTTCGCCAGCGTTCCAGCCGGTACCCGAGATGAGGATGCCCTCAGCCGACTTCTCGACGGTCACCTTTTCGGGGTCGACAGTGATGGAGGGTGCCTCATCCTCAGTCTCGGCAACGGTCAGCGGCAGCACGGCTGCGGTGCCCGACTGGTTGAAGATGAGCGTCAGGTTCTGCTTGCCCGCGAGGTCGGCCGGGATGTTCAGGGTGATCTCAGCCTCAACCACGTCACCGTTAGCGGTGTCGCCAGTGATGGTGCCGGTACCAACAACCTGCTCGCCGATCTTCACGTCGACGCTCTCGTTCGCAAGGAAGTCCTTCGAGCGCAGGTTGAAGTTCTTCACCTTGAAGGTGAAGTCTTCGCCAGCCTTCAAGGTCGGGCCCTCACCGTAGGCGGTGAAGAAGCCTTCCGTGTCGACACCGGGGCGTGCGGTCGGAACCTTGAGTTCCTGGCCGGGCAGGTCCTTCACATACTCGGTGAAGGCGTCGAGGTCGACCGAACCGGTGTCAAACAGCGAGCCCTCGGCGAGGGTGTGGAAGTTGTCGCCACCGCCAGCGAGGAAGGTGGGCATAACAACCTTGTATTCCGCATCCATGCTGAGCGGGTTGCCGTCGATGGTGATGCCGGTGATACGGTCACCCTCGGCGCGGCTCGAGTCGCTGGTGTACGACACGTTCGGCGAGATGCCGAGCTGCAGGTAGGGACGGCTCGGAACTTCACCGTTCGCGTCGCGCTGCCACTGCTCTTCAAACACCTGTTTGAGCTGTGCGCCGCTCAGGGTGACAACGGCGAGGTTGTTGGTGAAGGGCAGCACGGTCTGTGCATCCTTGTAGGTGAGCACGCCGTCACCGGCGATGTCGGCACGCAGGCCACCGGGGTTCATGATCGAGAGGTCAGCACCACCGGCAACGTTCTTGTTGGCCCACTGGTACATCGAGTCGGCAACGAGCACACCGAGTGACGATGCCTCCGCCCGGTCGTCTTTGACTGCAGCCCCGTCGGCCCAGGTGTAGGCGCGGGTGATTTCGTCGTTCACAACACCGATCTGTTCAGCGCCGAGCACTTTGGCCTCACTGTAGGCGGCTTCCTTGATAGCCACGACCTTGTCGTAAACCTGCTGCGACTGCGGTGAGAGACCGTCGCGGGTGTAAACCGGAGCCTTGTCCGCGATGGTGTCGATCACTGCGCTGTCAGTCTTGACGATCTTGTTGTCAGCGTCGACCGTGAAGACGATCTGGCCAACCTGCTTGCCGTATTCACCGGCCTGCAGCACCCGACGTTCGCTGATGTCGTAGTTGTAGCCGTAGTGGGTGTGGCCGTGCAGTACGAGGTCGACCTTGTCGGAGGTGTCCTTCACCATGCTCGAGAACACCTCGTTGCCGAGATTCGTGTCGAGATCGGCCGTCGGGCCGCCCTCGTGGTACGAGGCGATGATGATGTCAGCGGCGCCTGCCTGCTCGATTTCTTCGGCGTACTTGTTCACGGCCGCAACCGGGTCGCCAAAGGTGAGACCCTGGATGCCCTGGGGCGAGACAGCTGACGGGGTCGATTCGGTGACAGCACCGATGACGGCAACCTTGACGCCGTTCACTTCGTAGATTTTGTAGGCGTCCATCAGCAGCGAACCGTCACCCTTGGTGACGTTCGCGGCGAGGAGGGTGCCGCCGAGCTTCTGACGGATGCGCTCAGCGTCTTCCTGGCCCTTGTCGAATTCGTGGTTACCCACGGTGAACGAGTGCTGGCTGCCCTCACTGAGCGCGGTCAGTGCATCCATTGTTGGGTCGTCGTTCTGCAGCGACGATTCAAATTCTGAGGCACCCACCTGGTCACCGTTGGCGACGAACAGCGTGTTCTCGGCACCGAATTTGTCGGCGATGGTCAATGAACCTGCAGCGAAAGCCTCCAGGTTTGAGAGTCGACCATGGAAGTCGTTGTACGAAACGATGTTGATCTGCTTCTGCCCCTCGGCCAGGTCGGCAGCGGGAGAAATGATCTCGGTGTTCTGCAGGGATTCGTCAGCGAAGGCGGGTGCGGCGATGCCGGCGAAGGCAAGCAGCCCGCCAACGACGCTAGCGACTGCGCCGCGCACGAAATTTTTCTTGTGAGCCACTCGGCCCCTCCTCAGTGATTCGTCAGCCAGGACTCAGCCAGACTCCCAGCCACCTGTTACATTGCCGCAACAACTTGGTGAACGGAAGGTTACAAGAACTCGGAACTTTGGCCTACCATGCCGATGGTGTCAACCAGCCGACTGTAGGGATGCATCCCAAGCCACCAATTCCATCTCGAGTGCCGAAAATATTGCCTATTCGAGGACGAACATCACCGGTTCTGATTCGGCACCGTTTACGGTCACCTTGAGGTGGTAGTAGGAGTCACCACCGACCGCCGCCGGACGTTCCGCATCGCAGGTATCTGGCGTTGACCGCTCCCGCACCCACTCAAGCTGCGGAGATTCGAATTTGCGCCCCGGTTCCAATAACACCTGCTGATTTTCGGGGTTTTGTTGGCAGTCGGTCGAGGCCCAAATCTGGTCGCTACCCGACGTGATGCGGAATTGCTGCACGGCGGTGCCGACATTGAATATGCATTTGTTGGCACCGGTGTTCTCGATGCTGAACGAGAGCTTCGGACGAGCGTCCGGCCCGTATGAGCGAGCGTCGGTGGCCGCTGTCACTGTCACGTCTTCGGGCCCGCAGGGCCGCGGCTCGGCGGGTGTCTGCGGCTGTGAAGTGTCGCCCGGCGTGGTGGTCTTACCGGCCTCAGGTGTTGTTGCAGGTGCTGTTGGCGGGTTGGTAGCGGGGGCCGCATCCGGTTTATCGGCCGCAAACAAGCCAATGATTGCACTTGCGCCCCACCAGATGAGAGCGATCACAGCGACGAGCAACAGCAGCGCCACGATCCGACGACGTCGGTAGACCGCGGGGCTGGGTTTGGTGCTCACAGCAGTAATGTACCCGGATGCTTTGGAGATTCCGGCGTGCAGTGCCGAGAACATGTGAGCAGGGATGCGGGCAGGGGATGCGGGCGCCACTTCCAACGGATGGTGCCGGTCGGCAGTGCCTGGAAAACCGGCAGCCGCCACCAACCATTTGGTCAGTGGCGGCTGCCGATTTATGGGTGCTGCGCTATCGAGCGCTGCGCACCTGGCGCGGGCTAGGCGTTGCGGCGGCGCAGTGCCACCAGGCTAGCGCCGGCAGCGAGCACCACGAAGGTCGCCACCAGCAGCGGCGTCACGTCGCTGGCACCGGTGTTGGCGAGCTTGTCGGTGACGTCCACCGAGTTCACGCCACCCTTGCCCGACGGGGTCTTGCCGGTGTCGGGCTTGCCGCCGTCGGTCTGGCCAGGCTCAGTTTGGCCCGGCTCAGTGTCGCTGGCCGTTACCGTGAAGGTGATTTCCTGAGTGAATTCGCCATCAGTGACGGTCACCGTGTAGGTGCCGGCCGGGAATTCCTGGTTGTTGGCGATGAGGTTCCCCTCAGCGTCGTACTTTGCCCAGGTGAGCTGCTGCGCGAACGCACCGTCCTCGTTGGTCACCACGTCGGTGAGTTCGGCGCGGTAGCCGTTCGGGCCGGCAACCACGAACGAGAGCTCGGTATTGGCGGGCCAGTTCGCACCCTCAACGTAGAACCCAGCGGTCGAGTCGGGGGCTGAAGCCTCAACCGGGTTGACCTCGAGCTTGGGCTCGAGCACCGTGATGTCGGCAGTGGCGGTCTTGTCTTCCGACTCGATAGCAACTACCTCGTGCTTACCCGACTCGGTTGCGGCCGGCACCTGGAACTCGCCCTTGATCTCACCGTTTTCATCGGCGACGACGTCCGCCACCTTGACCGGGGTCGAGTGCAGTTCGATCTTGACGTCTGCGCCCGGCGTGAAGCCCTCACCCTGGAAGATGACGGTGCCACGCAGCAGGTATTCGCTGGTGTCAGTGGTCAGCTTCACCTCGGCCGGGTCAACGGTCTCAGTCGGTTCCGCAGTCTCGGTCGGCTCCGCCGTTCCAGTCGGCTCAACGGTCGGTTCGACAGTCGGCTCCGGAGTCGGAGTCGGCGTCTCAGTCGGGATCTCGGCGACCACTACGGTGAACGCCACCTGGCCAAATGACTCCGACAGGTCGGCACGGTTCACCGCATATTTGCCGTCGCCCAGCTCAGTGAGGTTCATCGGAGTGACGCTATCGAGCGCGATAACGCCCTGCACCTGGTAACCATCCTTCGCAGTTACCTGCAGCACAATCTGGTCGCCGAGGAACTTACGTTCCGAACCATCGCTGTTTGCGGCGTAATAACGGTCGCTGTTACCCGAACCGAATTTCGCATCCACCGACTCAGTACCGTCGAAGAACGCGAGCTCGGCGAGGTCTTGCGATCCCTGCTGGGAGCCCTCTGGCAGCACCTTCGCAACTGCACTCACCTGCGAGAAGCCGGCAACGAACTTCGCCGGAGCATCCGCGGTGACCTCAACGGTCGCCATCGGGTACTCACCTGGCGAAACCTTCGCGGGCTGGGTCTCACCGGTCTCAGCGTCAATGTAGGTCGCATCCGCCGACTTAATGTCAGTCTGCGGCAAACGCGCGGTGTCAGCCTCGTTGAAGTACTGCGAACGCGGGTTCGCAATCGGGAAGTACACCTCGGCCTTACCGGGAGCAATGCCGGTGAAGTGATAGGTGCCGTCCGTATCGGTGGTCATCCACCACTTGCCGTCTGCATCCTTCACATAGACATAGCCCTTGCCAGTCTCCAGCTCACCTTCGTCAAGCTTGTTGTTCAGCTTGTTGTCACGGAAGAACTGCACGTCCAGCGAACCGGTCTCAGCCTGCTCAAACTGCAGTCCAACGAGCTTCGGGTTGTGGTCGGATGCGCGGAACTGGTCGGATGCGTACAGCTGCGTCACGTTGTAGTTGTTACGGCTGTACTCGAGTGCGATCGGCTCGTAGGCGTTGATCGTCCAGATGTCAGTGCCGGTCACCAGCTTTGCTGCGGCAGGCGAGGCGAACACGTGGTCGAGCGAACCAACCAGGCCACCGAACAGGTATGAGTACTCACCCTCGCTCACCTGCTGCACGTAGCCGGCATTGATGATGGTCTGCACCGGATCTTCCATGGTGTAGGCGTTGAAGTCACCGGCGAGGAACACCAGGTCGGTGCCCTGCTTCTGCTGCTGTGTTTCAGCGAATTCGACCACGGCCTGAGCCTGGCGGGTGCGGTCACCATTCCAGCCACCGACGTTGTTCGCCGGGTTGTCGTCCTTATCGAAGCTGGCGTTGTCGCCCGAGCCTTCGCCACCCTTTGACTTGAGGTGATTCACGATCATCACGAACTTCTGGTCGGCCTTGGCCACCGGCGAGAAGGTTGCTGCCAGCGGTGCGCGGGCGTTCGTGAAGTTGGGGTTGTCGAGAATTTCGGTCGAGCCGTCCACGTAGCTCACCTCGGCGGGCTGGTAGATGAAAGCGGTGCGGATGACGTCATCACCGGTTGCCGGGATGCTCTCGGGCGAGGCGACATATGCCCACTTTTCGGCACCAGCATCCTTGTTCAGCTCGCTGACGAGGTGTGCGAGAGCGGCGTCACGTTCCTTACCGAAGTCGGCCGAGTCTTCGATCTCTTCGAGAGCGATGACCGATGCATCCAGCTTGTTGATTGCGGCGACGATCTTGGCCTGCTGGCGCTCGAAGCTTTCGGCGTTGTAGGCGCCGCGAGCGCGGCAGTAGTTGGTGGTGGTGGGGTTGCCCTGACGGTCGGCGTAGAACTTGCAGCCGTTTTCTTGTTCGCCGAGTGCGGTGAAGTAGTTCAGCACGTTGAACGTACCGACGGTGATGTCGCCACCAACCTCTGCCGGAGCTGCTTCACGAACATCGCTGAAAGTTGCGGGGATCCACTCCGAGTCGGCACCGACAATCTGCTGCTGCGGCTGCAGACGCCAGGCGTCGTGTCCGTAGTCGAGCACGACAGGCTTGGCGAAGGCTGCGGTGGCACCAATGGTGACCGGCTTGTCGAGCGAGAGGTACGGCAGCGGCGAGTTCTGGGCGGTCGCATTCTTGGTGTAATCCCAGGTCGCACCGTCATCGAGCAGCACGCCGTGTGCGGCGTTGTAGTCGGCCTGCGCGTGAGCTTCAGCCGAGTCGGGCACACCAACCTCGGTGGGCTGCACAAGCGGCTTGGTGCCGAAGGCGAGCCCGATTTCACCGTAGCGGTTCAGGCCGTAGTTGTCGGTGACGGTGTAGTCACCCGACAGTTCAAGGAGCATCCCCTCGTAGCGCTCACGCTCGGCGTCGGTGGCCGGCCAGGCATCGAGCTTCACGGGGGTTGCTTCACCGAGCGACTGCTCGAGCTTGCTGACGCTGTTGGCGCTGATCTGGGTCGACCCGAAGTACTCGCTCACCTTACCGGTGACCGAGACCGAGTCGCCGATCTGCACGCTAGCGGCGTGCTTGCTGCCGTAGATGAACACACCGCTCGAGCGGGTGGCGTCAGCTTCGCCAGGGGCCTGGATGAAGAAACCGTTCTTACCGCCGGTCGGGTAGACGGCGGTCACGATGCCCTCAACGGTGACGGTCTGGTCAACCAGCGGCGATTTATCACCCTCACCCTGCACCTCGACGATCGGCGTGACCGTCTGAGCCGGGTCGGTCGGCTTCGGAGTGTCAGTGGGCTGCGGGGTCCCGGTCGGCTCGGGCGTTTCAGTGGGCTCGGTTGCGGCGTTACCCGACTTCTGCGGGGTCGGCTCACCGACTGCGAAGTCGGCCTTGTTGTTGTCGGTGTCTTGGGTGACCGGAGTACGCGCAGCCGAGGTCGCGTTCTTGGTGCCCGCAGCCGGCGCGCCCTCGAAACGCTTTGCACCCGCACCCCAACCAACGAGGTCAACTGCGGTGCCGTTGTGGCTCAGCTCAACAATGCCTTCTTTGCCGCCCATAGCAATCTTGCCCTCGGCGTCGAATTCAAAATCGACGGTGCCGCCGCTGCCCCGAGCCTGTGCGATTAGGTAGTAGTCGCCGGGCGCAACGGTGCCGCTCAGCTGGGTGACGCCGCCCGAGTTGCCCGACTTGGCTGAGAAGTACTCAACCTGCCAGCCCGACAGATCGATGGGCTGATCCGACACGTTGTAGAGCTCAATGAAGTCGCGCTTGTAGGTTGCGCCGCTATTGCCGCCGCCGCCGTAGACTTCGCTGATCACCAGCGAGGTCGAGGGCGCTGCCGCAGCACCGTCCGCGTTTGCCGGCAGCGCCACGAACCCTGCTGCACTGAGCGCAGCAATGGCAGCCGTAGCAGCCAGCTTCTTTCCAAATCGCACCGCAATATTCCCTTCTATGGGCCGTCATGACGCGAAGACACTACTGATCGGCGTTAGCGTCCAGGTGAACGGCAGTGAACCTACAGGTGGCCCACAGGAGTTCGGCACAAAAAATGTGGCCTGCCAGCTCGCAACCCAGTCCAGTTAAAGACTCAAAATCATGCGGGTATTACCGAGCGTATTGGGTTTCACCCACGGCAGATCCAAAAACTCAGCCGTGCCCTCATCCGGCGAGCGCAGCATCTCGCGATAGGTGCCAGTGTCGATGACCCGCTCAGCAACCGGTTCAAATCCGTGCCGAGCAAAAAAATCCGTTTCAAAAGTCAGACAGAACAGACGCGACAGGCCAATTTCGCGCGCTTCCGCAACCAAAAATTCAACCAACCGATACCCGATACCGTAGCCGCGCATCCCCGGCTCAACCGCAATAGTGCGCAGCTCACCCAGGTCGCGCCACAGCACGTGCAGCGCGCCGCAGCCGACCACGCGGCCATCAACCTCGACCACCGCGAAGTCGCGCATCGACTCGTAGAGCACAACGAGGTCTTTTTGCAGCACGATGTTTTCGTCGACGTACGGCTGAATCAGCTCGTACACCGTCGGCACATCGCGCAGCTCCGCCTTGCGCACCAGAATCTCGCTCATTGCCGACAACTCTACGCTGCGACGTCGATGCCGGCACTTGCTGGCGCACCGCGCGCTGTTGCCGCCGCGCCAAAGAGTACGATTGAATCCATGCGCCTCGGAGTACTCGACGTCGGATCTAACACCGTTCACCTCGTAATTGTGGATGCGCATCCGGGGGCAAAACCCGTGCCGATGGCGTCACAAAAGCGCGTGCTGCGGCTCATGCAATACATCGACGACTCGGGCGCGATCAGCGACCACGGCGTCAAACGGATCATGGAAGCCATGGCGCACGCAAAAAAACTCATCGATGACGCCAATCTTGATGAGCTGCTGCCCATGGCAACCAGCGCCATCCGCGAGGCAAAAAACGGCAATAAGGTGCTCAAACGCATCCGCAAAGAGTTTGGCATCGATCTGCAGGTGATGTCGGGCGAGGATGAGGCACGCACCACATTTTTGGCCGTGCGGCGCTGGTTCGGTTGGGCAGCCGGACGGATCATGCTGGTCGATATTGGCGGCGGCTCACTCGAACTCGCCGTGGGCGATGATGAGCTGCCCGAATTGGCAATGTCGCTGCCGCTGGGCGCCGGACGCACCACCAAACAGTTTTTTCACCACGATCCCCCACTTGCCGGTGAGCTGACCGAGCTGCGCCAACACGTGCGCAAACTGCTACCGGATGCGGTACGAAAGTTTGGCGATCTGGCGCCGGCCGACCACTTCGTCGGCTCGTCAAAAACCGTGCGCTCGCTCACCCGCCTGGCCGGTTCGGTAATCGACGGGGTGGGCCCGAATGACCGGATGACGCTGCGCAAGTGGCAGCTCGACGACTGGATTCCGCGGCTCGCTCAGCTTCGAGCCGAATCACGCCCGGCGCTTCCCGGCGTGACCTCCGATCGCGCGTTCCAGATCGTCGGCGGCGGCATTGTGCTGTCTGAGGTGATGTCGGCATTCGGTATCGAACAGCTCGATGTGTCGCCGTGGGCGATGCGTGAGGGTGTGTTGCTCGACTATCTCGACCGGCTGCCCAATAGCTGAGCAAAACCGCCAACGCCTCCGGCGACGGGAAACAACGGTGGCGGCCAGCATCCGCCACCCGCCACCGTTAGTTACCCGAATGACTACGCCTGCTGCAGAATAAACTGCGCGGCACGCTCCAGCATCACTTCACCCGAGGCGATCTTGCCGGCCGAGGTGAACAAGCCGTGGGCGTGGCGAGGCAGGTGCACGAGCTCCACATAGGTGCCGTTCATGGCCAGCTTGTGCGCGTAGTTGAGGTCTTCTTCCCCCAGGGGGTCAAGACCCAGCGAGAGGATGAACGCTGGCGGCTGCGGTGCATCCCCCGCCTTCACGGCCAGCATCGGCGATACCCGCGGGTCGGTGCGGTCGGCATCGCTCGCGAGGAAGTTCTCGCCAAACCAGCGCAGCGAGTTCGCGGTCAGTGGGAAGCCCTCGGCAATGCGCTCATAGGCGGGCGTCTCGTTCTTCATGTCGAGCATCGGGTAGAGCAGCACCTGCGCGGTGACCGTGGTGCCGTCCACCAGCAGGCTCGGTTCGAACGCGAGCACGTTCGCCAGCCCGCCGCCGGCTGAGTCACCAATGGTGGCCACGCGCTGCGGGTTCCACACGCGCTCGGTCGCGTTATCGCGGATCCACTCAACGGTGCGCTTGCAGTCGAGGTGGGCGGCCGGGAAACGGTGCTCGGGGCCGAGGCGGTAGTCAACCGCCACCACAGGCAGGTTGGTGAGTGTTGCCAGGCGACGGCACACCGGGTCGTGAGTTTCACGCGAACCGATCACCCAGCCACCGCCGTGGAAAAACACAATCACCGGGTCGTCGGCGTTGCGTTCGGCACGGTTGTCGTAGACGCGGATGGTGAATCGCTCGTCACCCTCGCCAAGTTCCACATCCTCAACGATCTTCACCTCGTCGCGAGGCAAACCATTGGCCACGCACGATTTTTCGTAGTTTTCACGCGCAACCGCAACCGACTCCGCATCCTGGAACGACTTACCGCCAGCGGCACGGAAAGCCGCGATAGCGTCGCGCTGGTCGGGCGCAACCTGTTCAATATCGATGAGTTCACTCATTGGGATCTCTCCTCATTCTGTTCGGCATCAGGCTGGGGTAAACACCGCCAACCGGATGCGATGACGGCGCGACGTCGTCGGGGCGCCGTCATCAATCTTTCATATGAACGTAACGGCCGCCGGTTCTCGCGCGCTGCGCATGAACCGGCGGCCGTTTTCAATATCCGATCACGTCGGCTATCGAAGCATTAGGCGTTGGCGAGCACCTCGTTGCCCGAACGCATCTCGTAGTCGGCAGGGTTGAAGGTCTCAGCGAGGTCGCGGTACTCCTCAACGGTGCCCGACCAGTTGTTGATGACCTTGCCCTTCGAGTTCTTGTACCAGCTCGAGCACTCGCTCGAGTAGGCCGAACCCTTCATCTCTTCCTGCATGGTGGCGTTGAACTGGTCGATGACGTCCTTACGCACATCGGCCGAGACCTTCTCGATGTCCTTGGTCTTCTCGAGGAAGTCGGCAACGTAGCGCTGCTGAATCTCAAACATGGCGATGTTCGAGTTGTGGTTCAGGTTGGTGTTCGGGCCGTACATGAGGAACATGTTCGGGAAGCCGTCCACGGTGATACCCACGTAAGCCTCAGCGTCGTCTTCACCCCAGCGGTCGGCGAGGGTCACGCCGTTACGGCCGATGATCGACAGGTCGCCCTGGAAGTTCTGCGAGTAGAAGCCGGTGCCGAAGATGATGACGTCGGCCTCGTGCTCAACGCCGTCTTCGGTGACGATGCCCTTCTCGGTGAAGTGGTCGATAGCCTCGGTGACGAGGGTCACGTTGTCACGCAGGAAGGTCGGGTAGTAGGCCGAAGTGCGCAGGATGCGCTTGCAGCCGAACTCGAACTTCGGGGTGAGCTTTTCGCGCAGCTCGGGGTCTTCGATAACCGAGTTGAGGTAGTCGATAGCTTCCTGGGCACCCTCAGCCTGAGCCGATGAGTCGGTGCGGGTGCGCTCGAAACCAGCCTCGCGCACCTCGTGGATGGCGCGACGCGACTCTTCGAACAGCTCGGGGTTTGCTTCGAAGGCGTCGAGCTGCTCTTCGGTGAAGGTGATCTGCTCGCGCGGGAAGATGTAGTTTGCCGAGCGCTGGAACACCTCGAGGTGACCAACTTCCTTGGCGATCTCGGGCACGTACTGCACTGCCGAAGCGGCCGAACCGATCGAGATGACCTTCTTACCCTTGAGGTCAACATCGTGGTTCCACTCGGCCGAGTGGAACATGATGCCCTTGTAGTCCTCCATGCCCTTCCACTTCGGGGTCTTGGGAGCGTTCAGCTGACCCCAGGCCGGTACGAACACGTCAGCGGTGTAGGTTTCACCGTTGCGGAGCTTCAGCTCCCAGTAGGCCTCGTCGTCGTTCCAGCGAGCCTCGGTGATTTCCGAGTTGAACTTGGTGTGGTCGTAGAGGCCGAACTCCTTGGCCATTGCCTTCTGGTAGCCGAGCATCTCTTCACCGGCGGCGTACATCTGCGAAACGCGCAGGTGCGGGAAGTAGCTGTAGCAGTAGACGTGTGCCTGGGTGTCGCAAGCAGCACCCGGGTAGGTGTTGTCACGCCACACGCCACCGATTTCTTCGGCCTTTTCGAAGATGACGAAGTCTTGGATGCCGGCGCGAACGAGTTCTGCGCCCATGCCGAGGCCACCGAAACCGGCACCGAGGATTGCAACGCGGTAGTGCTGGGTCATTCTTATTCCTTTGCTTGGATGCGCCCGGCTACCGGGCGGCGGAGTAAATGGGATGAGGTTTTTGAAGTTGTGATTTAGGCGTTTTCAAACTTGATGATCTGGCGGAGCACGGTGCCTGCCGACAGTGCATCCATACCCTCGTTCATCTCGTCGAGGGCAATCTCGTTCGAGATCAGGCGCTCGAGGGGTAGCTTGCCCTCACGCCAGAGCTGCTCAAACTTGGGAATGTCACGCGAGGGCACGGCCGAGCCGAGGTACGAACCAATAACCGTTTCGGCGCGAGCGGTGAGCTTGAGCGGCTCGATTTCGCTCATGGCGCCCGGTGCCGGCAACCCCACGGTGACGAGGGTGCCGCCGAAGCCGATCATGCCGAACGCGGTTTCAAAAGCGCGCGGGTGGCCGACAGCCTCGATCACCACATCCGCTGTGATGCCCTTTTCGGCAGCCTCAGCCGAGGTGTAGGCTTCGTCAGCACCCCACTCGCGAGCGAGGGTGAGCTTGTCGGGGTTGGCGTCAACGGCGATGACCTTCTTGTTGTCCACCGCGAGCGCGGTGAGCAGTGCGGCCATACCCACACCGCCGAGGCCGACGATGGCGATGGTGTCGTCGGGGCCGAGGTTGGCGGCGTTGAGCACGGCGCCACCACCGGTGAGCACGGCGCAGCCGAGCACGGCGGCAATCGACGGGGGAACGTCTGCACCCACGGGCACAACCGAGCGACGGTCGACAACCGAGTAGGTGGCAAAGCCCGAGCAGCCGAGGTGGTGCTTGACCTCTTCACCGTCGCGGGTGAGGTGCTTGGTGCCGTCGAGCAGCACACCCTCTTCGTTAGTCTTCGAACCTGCCGAGCAGGGCAGCTTGCCGTCGGTGCGGCATTCGCGGCACTCGCCGCAGCGGGGCAGGAAGGTGAGCACCACGCGCTGACCGATTTCGAGGTCGGTTACACCCGAGCCAAGTTCTTCAACCACACCGGCGGCTTCGTGGCCGAGCAGCATCGGGGTGGGGCGGGGACGTGAACCGTTCACAACCGAAAGGTCACTGTGACAGATGCTGGCAGCCTCGATGCGAACGAGCAGTTCGTTCTCGGCGGGGCCGGTGAGTTCGAGCTCGTCGATCGTGATCGGGCGAGATCCTGCGAAGGGTGCGTCGGCGCCGATCTTGTTGAGTACGGCTCCACGGATAGTCCGGGTGTTCGTCACGTCATCTCCATTGATACTCGAGGGGATGCAATCGCGGTGGCGGGATACAGCCAGCAAGTTGCGATTGCTTTTGAATGATCATGTTCGCTAAATGACCTAAAGTAAGTGTTGGTTCATCCATATTTTGTCTTTGTATATGGAGGATTACACATGCCAGACCGCAGGTTGGTTGAAAAATCACCGTCGAACATCCAACGAGAGCGCCGACAGCGGGCACTCATGCGTGCCGTCAGCGACTTCGCGCGCGCCCTCGCGTCGCTCGGCGATTCGGTAGATGTTTTACAGCAGCTCACCGCCCGGCTGCGTTCGCTACTCGACGCCGATATTGCCGCAATGGGGCTGGTAGACGAGGATGCGGGCATCGCGCGACCAATCGCATCCGATGGCATGTTTACCGACGCTCTGCACCGGGTTTCAATACCGCTGGCAACCGGTATCACCGGTCGGACGATCACCACGGGCGACCCGGCCCACACCAGCGACTACCTCGGCGACACGAGTTTTGCGCACGATCCCGCTACCGACGCCGCGGTTACCGATGAGGAGGTGCAGGCGATGCTCGCCATGCCGCTGCGCGCCGAGCAGCGCATCCTTGGCGTGCTGGTTGTCGGCCATCGACACTGGCACCGCTACGAACCCGACGAGGTGCAGGTGGCACAAACACTCGCCGATCTCGCGGCCGTGGCGATCGTGACGCAGGAGCGCACCGTCCGCGAGCGCGCGGCGGCCGAGCAGCTGCGTGAACAGCTTGGCGAAACTGAAGCGCTGCTCGCACAGCAGCGGCGGATCGTGCAGGTGGACGAAGCGTTGATCGAAGCGCTTGCAGCCGGGGGTGGCCTCGCGGCACTGCGCGAGGGTATGTCGCGTGAACTGGGGCGGGATGTGCGACTGGCTGACCTGACCGTGCGGTTCGCGCTCGATGATTCACTCACCGAAATGATCGACAGTGAACGGGCACTGGTGACCCTTTCGGCGCAGCAGGGGGTGCCCGTCACCGGTCGACGCGACGACGGCTCGCGATTCACGGTGATGACCGCCGGGGTGAATTCTGGCGCACCGATCGCATCCGTGCTGATCGAGGGCGAGGTTGAGCCGCAAGAGGCCGAATTGCTGCGCCGTAGCGCGCGGATGCTCGACACGTTTTTGCGCGCCCACCACCGCGAGCTCGGCGACCTCACCCGGCGCCGGCACGACCTCATCCTCGAGCTACTCAGCCCGCCACCGGGTGGGCCGACCCCCACCGCACTGCTGCGCCTGGATGAGTTCGGGGTGCGCGAGGGGGAACCGTTTCGCATCGTGGTTGCGGATGGCTCGACGACCTCGCTCGATGACCTCGAGCATCGCTTTGAGGTTGATTTTGGGAGCACGCTGCTGCGCGCCCGCATCGATGAGCGGTTGGTGGCGATCGCGCCTGAGCGGGCGTTCGCCGCGATCGAGAGCGAGCTGGGGGCGCCGGGTGCGCGGCGGCGCGGGGCGCTGCTGGTGGGGCACTCCCCCACCCTGCACATGCTGAATATCGCTCCGGAAGAGTACGACCTGGTGTTGCGCGTGGTTGAGGCCGCGAGGCGGAGCGGTCACGACCGCATCCTCGTTTCGCTCGAAAGCTATGGCGCGCTGGGGGCATTTCTCACGCGCGTCACCATCGAACCGACCAAGCTGGCGATTGAGCAGATTCTCGGGCCGCTGCTCGATTACGACCGGCAGCACGGGACAGCGCTGGTGAACACTGCGGCGGCCTATCTGGATGCGGCGCATTCGGTGGCGGATACCGCGACGCAGCTGCACGTGCACGAAAACACGGTGCGGCAGCGGCTGGATCGCATCACCAAACTGCTCGGCCCGGGCTGGGCCGGGGGGCGCCGCGGGCTCGACATCCACGTGATGCTCGCTGCCCACCGCCTCGTCGGCAGCAGCTAGCGCCGCCTGCTTGTCTGCCTGCCTGCTGCGCCCTGCTGTGCTCTGCACCGCGCCCCAGCCTGCCTGCACCCCAGCCCGCCTGCACCCCAGCCCGCCTGCATCTGCGCCCTGCAGTGCTGTGCCCTGCACCGCGCCCCAGCCCGCCTGCATCTGCGCCCTGCTGTTTGCTGCTGCGCCCCGCCTGCTGCTTGCATCCCAGCCAGCCTGCATCAAGCTGCTGCCTCAAGCTGCTGCAGATTTTTGTTTCCTGACCTCAGATTTTTGTTTCCTGTTTTTTGATTTTTGACTGCAAAACCGAGGTTTGAAACGTTTCAGTCGGCAAAAACCCCGTTTTTGCAGCCAGGAAACAAAACTCCACAAGGCGCCTGCAGCCAGGAAACAAATCTCGCAGCGGGGATGCAGCCAGGAAACAAAAATCTGCAGGGAAAAATCTGCAGGGATAAGCGGCGCCGGCAGGGGCGGGTGGGGCAGGGATGCAGGGATGCAGGGATGCAGGCCCCGGCAAACAGCGCCCCGAACTAGTCGCCGGGGATTTCGATGGCGCCGGTGTCGACCGGCTCGTCAGGCGGTTTTGGCACGAAACACGGGATGTAGCGAGCAAACAAGAACGCTCCGAACAGACCGATCCCACCGAACAGCATCGCCGTCGCAACCAGCCCCGCGAACGCTGAAAAACCCGAGACCAAGAACGGCACCGTCGCACCGGATGCATCCGTGATAGTGCGCCATGCCCCCAAGAACGGCGCCGGGTTATCGGGGTCCGCAAGGTCGGCACCAAGCGTCATCACAATGCCCGAACCGATTCCGTTCGACAGCGCGAGCCAGCAGGTCACCGCCATGAACCACCACTGCGGGTTCGCGAACCACGTCGAAGCCCCAAGCACCACAAATCCGATGCCGAGCCCGACGAGCGCCGGAACCCCGCTCGCGGCGCGGCCAAACTTATCCATAATCCAGCCGCTGGTGAAAAACAGCGCGAAATCGATGGCGCCGCCGATCCCCATGACCACCGAAATCGCCTCTGGCTCGAGCCCAACCGCGTGCCCCCACAGCGGCAGCACCACCTGGCGCGCCGACCGCAGCATGGTGAGTGCGCCGGCACCGATACCAAGCGTCAGCAACACATCCCGTCGCCGCACGATTGTCGGCCAGAGCCGGTCGTGCGATGCCACGCTCACCTGTTTACGCGCAGCCGGCCGACCAGCGGTTTTTTCAACATCCGGCAGCGCGAGCAACGTCACCACTACCAGCGCCGAACAAACAATGAACGCCCAGAAATTTGCCTGTGGCGACTGGGTTTGACTGATCATCCACGCCGAAACAAACGGCCCCACAAATGCGCCCGAGCGGAACACTCCCCCGAGTGACGACATCGCTCGCGCCCGCACCCGTAGCGGCACATACGACGTCAGGAATGACTGCCGGGCCAGCGCAAACACCGCCGTCATCAATCCCTGCAGCAACACCCCGACCAGCAGCATCCAGGGCGTCGTGGCATTCACTGAAATGAGCGCGCCCGCGATAGTGCCGAGCGCCGCCAGCGTCATCGAAAGCCGCTCTCCCAGCCGTGCCACAAGGGATGCAGCGGGCAGGTTACCGATGGCCTGGCCGATTAACAGCGATCCGGCTATGAATCCGGCGAAGGCAACATCGGCGCCGAGGGATGCTGCGATAGATGGGATGACCGGAACGATCGCGCCCTGCCCGATCGAGTAGATCAGGGTTGGCAAGAACGCCACGGTCAGCACGCGCCACAGGGCTGGTTCGTTGGCGCGGGGTTGAGTCATGGGAGCCAGGTTAGCGCTGACCAGGTCACAGCGGGCTGCTGCATCCGGTCTCTCACTCCCCGCTCCCGCTCCCCCGCTCCCC
>NZ_CAJGWQ010000016.1 GCF_904842695.1 Gulosibacter hominis
GTGTTCTCACCAGGAGTGAACTTGGTGCCCTCAGGAGCCTTGGTGTCCTTACCGTCCTTATCGGTGAAGGTCGGAGCGTCAATCTTGACGTCCTCACCCGGCTTACCCGAACCATCCTCGTAACCAGGCTCGAAGTGATCGTTCTGGTTCGGAACCTTCGGGTTGCTGTCTTCACCGTCCGGGATGTCGTCACCGTCATCATCCGGATCCGTCACATCAGGGTCACCGTCGTTATCGGTGTCCAGCTTGAAGTTCGCGTCCGTCTTGTCTTCGCTACCGTCAGGGTAGGTCACCGTGACCGGAACATCGAACTCCTCAACGGTGTCCTTGTTCAGCTTCGACTTGTCAGGGAACGTAACGGTGATCTCACCAGTGTTCTCGTCGATCGTGACGACGTAGCCCTCAGGAGCAGTGAAGCCATCAGTGATCTTGAACTTCGACCCCTCAGGAGCCTTCGCGTCCTTACCGTCCTTATCGGTGAAGGTCGGCGACGACTTAGTCTCCTCACCAGGAACAACCAGCTTGCCCTCGTACGCAGGCTCGAACTCTTCGTTCTGCTTGGTGTCAGGAGCGTCAGGCTGCTCAACCGTAACCGTGACGTCAACGTTGTCCTTGGTGCCGTCCGGGTAAGTCACCACGACAGGAACAGTGATCTTGTCACCAGGCTTCGCATCCTCAGGGATGGTCACCGTGATCTCACCAGTGTTCTCGTCGATGGTCACACCATCAGGCGTGTTCTCACCAGGAGTGAACTTGGTGCCCTCAGGAGCCTTGGTGTCCTTACCGTCCTTATCGGTGAAGGTCGGAGCGTCAATCTTGACGTCCTCACCCGGCTTACCCGAACCATCCTCGTAACCAGGCTCGAAGTGATCGTTCTGGTTCGGAACCTTCGGGTTGCTGTCTTCACCGTCCGGGATGTCGTCACCGTCATCATCCGGATCCGTCACATCAGGGTCACCGTCGTTATCGGTGTCCAGCTTGAAGTTCGCGTCCGTCTTGTCTTCGCTACCGTCAGGGTAGGTCACCGTGACCGGAACATCGAACTCCTCAACGGTGTCCTTGTTCAGCTTCGACTTGTCAGGGAACGTAACGGTGATCTCACCAGTGTTCTCGTCGATCGTGACGACGTAGCCCTCAGGAGCAGTGAAGCCATCAGTGATCTTGAACTTCGACCCCTCAGGAGCCTTCGCGTCCTTACCGTCCTTATCGGTGAAGGTCGGCGACGACTTAGTCTCCTCACCAGGAACAACCAGCTTGCCCTCGTACGCAGGCTCGTAGTTCTTGCTGTCGACGGTTTCGAGCTCAACGAAGAGGTTAGGCGTGTTGCCCGTGATCTGAATCTCAGCGCCGTCGCGGAGCTGGCTATCCTTCTTGAGCTTCAGTTCATCCTTGTTGATGTCGTCGAGGCCGGCGACCGAAACCGTGTACTTGCCCTTCGGGATGTCCTTCAGGCCAAAGTTCTGAACAACCGGGTAGTCCTTGGCTCCGCGCCAGGTTTCACCGTTGTCGTTCGACTTGTACTCGGTTCCGTCTTCCGCGGTGAGCGTCACAACAACATCGCGCACCGACTCAGGGAGTTCGTTAGCGGTGGCGTTGTCGCCATCCGACTTGACGATGTTGCCGTCGATCTTGACACCGAAGGTCACGTGCTGCGAGTCAGCCTCAGGTGCACTCGGGTCGTCTGCTACACCGTCGTTGTCACCGTCGGGGTCAGGTGCAACACCGTCACCATCGTCATCCTTCACAACGTTGACTTTGGCTTCAACCTTGTCGATCGTGCCGTCAGGGTAGGTCACAGTCACAGGAACCGTGATCACATCGCCGACCTTGGCATCCGCTGGAATCGGGACGATCAATGAACCGTCTTCAGCGACCTCGACGCCGTCCTTGTCGGTCGAGAACTTGGTGCCCTTAGGCGTGTCAACGACCTTGCCCTTGCCATTCTCGTCCTTGAAGGTCGGAGCCTTAACCGGGGCCTTAGTGCCAGGAGCGCCCTGGCCGTCTTCATACGCTGGCTCCAGCTCGTCAGCTTCCTTAGTTACCAGGACAGACCATGCTGCGACATCGTTATTACCCGATACGACAACAACGTTGTAGACGTCACCCTTCTGGGCATCCGCGGGGATGTCGAAGGTGCAGGCCGCGACCTGATCCTTGGCGTTCTTCGACTGATCGAGATCGCAGGTCTTGACGACCTTGCGGTTCTTGTCACGCCATTCGATCTTCGAGGGCAGGCTCGACAGTTCGCCGCTGAACTCCGGGGTCACCTTGGTGCCCGGAGCTGCCGGCTTGTCGGTCGCGTTGTAGTCAGCCTTGATCGACACCGGAGCATACGGCATCAGTGCGTGACGGACGTTGTAGATCGAGTTCACCGGCTTGCCGTAGCGCGGGGTGTTCAGGTCTTCCACCCTCGAGGTGACGGCCTGGTTTTCAGCCGGAACGGCGTCCGCTGGCTTGAAGTTACCACCAGCGTCGAAGCGCTGGAAGATCGGGGTGTGGAAGCCGGTGTAGCCGTTCTGGACGACACCATCCTTGTTCTCAACCCAAACGAACACGTGGTTCGGGTTGAGGAAGTCCTCACGGGTCTGGTTCTTGTCCGTGTAGTCACCGAAACGCAGCGAATAGTTACCGGACGGGTCAGTCTTGCCGTAGACCGTCTTGAGGATGTACTCGGGGTGAGCCTCGAGCATCTTCTTGGTCTCTTCGGACAACTTGTCGGGATCGTTCTTGAACTGCTCGTGCAGCTTCGCGTTCGCCGCAGCACCGTCCTTGGTGAGGGTCGAGGCGTATACGGTGTAGCCATCGGCAGCCGGGTCCTGAGTGACGGAGTCGCGCTTCGGACCAGTTGCGGGGAAGCCCCAGTCAGGGCTGCCACCGGTTTCGAGCCATACCTGGCCAGAAAGGACATTTGATTCACGAAGCTGGACAGATGCATTATTGATAGGACCCTTTGGATCCTCAACGAGCTTGTCGCCCTTGGCAGCCATCCAGCTGGTTTCGTGGTTCGGCGGAACCTCGCGCATGAATGCAGCCATCAGCTGCATGTTGCCGTCAGCTGCAACGAAGGAGCCCATCGGACCATCAACGACACCGTTGAAGGAGCCCGGAGTCCAGCCGTTGGCCTGGCGGAACATCTCAACACGGTTGCCGCGCTTGTTAGTGTACGGCTCAACCCAGATGCGGTGCTTCTGGTCGGTGCGTGCCGCCCAGGTGTGCTCGCGACCGAGCTTGTCGGTCCAGGTAATGCCCTTTTTGCCTGTACCGAACGCGAAGGTACCCTTACCGCCGTTACCGCCAACGACATCCGGGAGGGTGTGCGTCTTCGCGCTGAAGATCGGCGAGTAGGAGCCGTCCTTGTCACGGAACTGTGCGTAGACCGTGACACCGTCCATCTTGACGTTGCCGTTGTCATACGAAGCGCCCGGGTTGCCGTTCGGGGTCGCCAGATACACGTGACCCGAGATGAGACCCTTGCCGACACCGTGTGCGTCGGTAAGGTTGGCAGCCTTGGTGACACGGCCGCTGGCGATCATGTCAGCGTCGATGATCGTGTTCTGATCAGTGGCGTTTGCCGGAGCCTTAGCCAGCTGATCGACAGCGGTCTGGGCCATCTGAGCAGCGGCAGCCTGGTCCACACCACTCGGCAGGAAGCTTGGCGTCAGCGTCGTAGCCAGCGCTAGCGCCAGCGCGGCCGATCCCACGCGCACCGGCCGGCACTGCAGCAGCCCAGGCGATTCTTTTTTAGCCATGAGATAGAGGTTCTCTCGTTGCTTTTTCAAGGAGGGGCGAGAGCGTGCCAGTGAATCCGCAAACAGCACGACCGAACCCGAGAAGCAGCAACGCAGAGACGAACCAAACTTCCGGCTGATCATGGCCAGACTCAGAGAATACTCTCAGAATAGATCTTAGGTGTTAGATGCGTGCCCCGCAAAGCTATGCCAGCCGCCAATTTTTCCGGTTCTCCCACCACATATTTGTGAAATGGCTACAAAGTTCCCACGAAAAAGCAGCTGGCCTGGTATGGCCCGGCTACTAACCTGGTGGCCATCTCCCTGAACGACAGCAGGGCCCTCGCACACAAATGACCGCCAGCGGCAACCCCACCGCACCGATGAATCACCACTGTCCCGTAAACGGTTCGCGGCAGCCGCACACCACCGCGGCGGCGGCATCACCGCGTGCATCATCGGCGCGCTCTGCTTCTTTTCGTCTCCCAGCCAGCTAACGAACCCCTCACCCGAGACAACCGACCCGGCCGCCAGCTTCGTTGCCGCCCTGGTGCTCTCAGCCGTTCTCGTTGCCTGGGGCATCTATCTGCTGCGAGGCCAGGGCTCCACCACCAAGGCTGTGCTCGAACGCATCCGCCGCGAACGGCTCGCCAGTGATGCTTACGGCACCCCGCCTGCGCACTCTCATTTCGAGGCAGTTCCCGCCTTCAACAGCGCCAGCAACACCGATCAAACGGCAGCAGCGACGATCACCGCCGCACAAATTCAAGCGATCTCCAACCCCGAAACCGCCAGGGCACTACAAAACCTGCAAGCCCTGCTCTACACGCGCACCATTTCACCCGAAGAGTTCCAGCGGGCAAAAAACAAGCTGCTCGGCGACAACTAACCGCATACGCAGACACCCTCACTCAGTGCACTCAAGGCACTCAAGGCACTCATGCCCACGGTGAACCGACCCTGTCTGCCGTGCCGTGATGAGTTTTTCGGAAGATTTCGGCCCCAGGATTACGCTCAACGCATCCTGGGGTCAAAATCTTCCCCGCAATTCACGCCGGCTTTTCCACGGCCCCGCTGCCCGCGCGCGCATCAATCAAACGGTTGAGATCGAGTTCAACTCAGTTCGCGATGCCCCGCAGCGCTGTAGGTGATGAAGTTAACAACACGATCACCCGGTGCAGCCGGCCGCATCCGGCCACAGCGCCCGAGCTTTGTCTCGGCACGAACCCGTTTGAAAGGACCCACCGTGAAAAAAATTTTCAACGCCGCATTCATCTATCTGATTGCCGGGCTCGCAGCGGGTGTGTTCTACCGTGAGTTCACCAAAATCAATAACTTCCCCGAAGGCCAGTTCACCCAGCTCAGCCTCGCCCACACCCACCTGCTGACGCTCGGCTTCCTCGTACTGCTGGTGGTGCTGGTGGTCGAAAAAGTCTTCACCGTCTCCCGCAGCCCGAAGCTTTTTGGCTGGTTTTTCTGGCTCTACAACGTCGGCGTTGTGATCACCTCGGCAATGCTCATCTGGCACGGCAGCCTCACCGTTTTGGGCCAGCAATCCAACGCCATGATTGCCGGCATCGCCGGGCTCGGCCACATCGCCATCTCGGCAGCCCTCATCATCTTTTTCATCGCGCTCGGCCGCGCAATCAACGCCCAAACCCCCGAGCTCACAACCACCGAATCGACACAATCATGACCACCACCCACACCGCACAAGTCCCTGCCCCCACGAGCAGGGACTGGCTCGGCCTCACCGTCCTCGCGGTGGGGCTCGGCCTCATTGTGCTCGACGGCACCATCGTCGGGGTCGCCCTCCCCGCCATCATCGGCGACCTGAACCTCACCCTCACCGACGCCCAGTGGGTGAACAGCCTCTACGCCGTGCTGCTGGCGGCACTGCTGCTCTCAACCGGCAACCTCGCCGACCGCCTCGGCCGCAAACGCGTCTTCCTTGCTGGCCTGGTGGTGTTCGTCGCCGGCAGCGCATTGGCCGCTGCCTCCACCACCGCCGGCACACTCATCGCGGCCCGCGCCATCCAAGCCGTCGGCGCAGCCGGCATCATGCCAGCAACACTGTCGACTGTGAACGCCGTATTCCGCGGCAAATACCGGGCCGCAGCATTCGGAGTGTGGGGCGCCGTCATCTCTGGCGCGGCAGCGGTGGGCCCGCTGGCAGGCGGAGCGCTCACCCAGTGGACCACCTGGCACTGGATCTTCCTCGTGAACCTTCCCATCGGTGCGCTGGTGTTCATCGCGGCACTGTTCAGCGTGCCCGAAACCCGCGGCCAAAAAACCCGCCCCGGCGTCGACGTCGACGGCGCACTGCTCAGCGCCATCGGGTTCGGCGCCCTCGTATTCGCAATCATCGAAGGCCCGGAGCTCGGCTGGTGGCAACCAAAAACCGAACTCAACCTGTTCGGCTGGGTGTGGCCGGCGGATGCATCCATCTCGATCGTTCCCGTAGCGTTCGCCGTCGCCGCAATTGCGCTCATCCTGTTTGTGGTGTGGGAACGGCACCGTGAAAAAGTGCAGCGTGAAGCACTGCTTGATCTGGGGCTATTCACCTATTCGACGTTCTCATGGGGCAACCTCACCGCCGCAATGGTCGCCATCGGCGAATTTGCGATCGTATTCGTGCTGCCGCTGTATCTGATTAATGCCCTCGGCCTCAGCGTTATGACCGCCGGCCTGGTGCTCGCAGCGATGGCATTCGGGGCGTTTCTCGCCGGGGCATCCGCCCGCCACCTCGCAGCCCGGTTCGGATCGCCCGGCACCGTGCTCATCGGGCTCGGGCTCGAAGTTGCCGGCGCGCTCACACTCGCGCTGACGGTGGGCCCGAGCACTTCCGGCTGGTGTATTGCTCTGCCGCTCGTGGTGTATGGCCTCGGGCTCGGGCTCGCATCGGCACAGCTCACCGGCACCGTACTGCAAGACATTCCGGTCGCAGTTTCGGGCCAGGGATCAGCCACGCAAAGCACCGTCCGCCAAGTGGGCTCGGCGCTCGGAACCGCCTTCGCCGGCGCCGCACTGTCGATTTCCCTGGCGTTCACGCTGCCATCAGCACTCAGCGACGCCAGATTCACCGGGCCCGCCGCCGACTCACTCGCCGACGCAACACGCGAATCGGCCGGCACGACACTGCTGCAATTGCGGGCGCAGGGCACGCACAGCAGCCTCGGCGATCACACCGACGCCGCCGTGCAGGCACTCACCAACGGTTTTGCGGATGCAACCCGCTCGGCAATTTTTATCGCCACCATATTTCTCGCCCTCGGATTCATCGGCGCCATAAAACTGCGTCGGGCATCGCGCGCCGCGTCGCCATCCAGCAACTAAGTCATCCACCAACTAGGTCATCCAGCAATCAGAAAGACACCCAAACTATGACCACAGCCGCACAAAGCAAACCAATCAGCCCGCGCATCCTGTTTCGCAGTTTCGCAATCGCCGAAGTATTCACCTGGGCGGGACTGATCACCGCACTCATTCTGCGGGCGCTCGACGTGACAAATATCGTGCCAATTGCCGGCGGCATCCACGGATTCATTTTTCTTAGCTACGCCACCTCGACCGTGTTCGTGTGGGTGAACCAAAAATGGCCCGCACGTCTCGGCATCACCGGCGTGCTGCTGGCGATCGTGCCATTTGCCACCGTGCCGTTTGAAATGTACGTCGACCGCAGGGGATTGCTCGAAGGCGGCTGGCGTTTGGCACCGGGCGGGGATGCACCGCGCGGCTTCATCGAGCACTTGCAGGCGTGGGTGCTGCGCAATGTGTGGCTCGCGGTGCTGCTGCTGGTCGCGTTGGTGGCGGCGCTGTTTGTGACGCTGCTGTGGCTCGGCCCGCCGGTGCCGCGCAGCTAGTTCGGTGCAGCTGCGTTAGAGCCGCGCTACTGCGCTGAGCCGTGCCGCGCGGTTCAGCCCGTGCCGCGCGGTTCAGCCCGTGCCGCGCAACTCCGCAGAAACAACAACACCCCGGTGAGTCAAACCCACCGGGGTGTTTCTGTCGGGATGACAGGATTTGAACCTGCGACCCCTTGACCCCCAGTCAAGTGCGCTACCAAGCTGCGCCACATCCCGTTGGCCGAAATGCATCCGACCGTTAGCCGAATAACATCGGGCAACTCCGACAGCTTAGCGCATTTTGCGGCGCCGCGCGCCAACTCGACACGCCCGCACCGCGGCAGCCCCGCGGGCGGGCCCCGCACGACGCGCGCCCTCTGACCGCCCAAGACATAAACTCACCACATGAGCAGCAACGAATCGCCCGTAGCCATCGTCACCGGAGCCGGAGCCGCCGACGGCATCGGGTTCGCCGCAGCCCGGCAGCTGGTCGACTCCGGCTTCCGCGTCATGATCGCCGCGACCACCGACCGCATCCGTGAGCGGGCCGCCGAACTCGCCCAAATTCATCCCGATGCATCCGCCAGCTTCATCGGCGACCTCACCAGCGAAACCGCCGCCACCGACCTCATCTCGCAAACCGTGGCAAAGTTCGGGCGCATCGACGCGCTCGTCAACAATGCCGGCATGACCTCGCAGCACGACCCGCTCAGCGATCGCGAAGCCGCCACAGCAATCGATCTCGACCGCACCGGCTGGGAACACTCACTCACCCGCAATCTCACCACCGCGTTCCTTGTCACCCGCGCCGCTCTCCCCCACCTGCTGAACTCACCCCACCCACGCATCGTCAACGTCGCGTCAGTATCGGGGCCCGTGCTCGCTTTCCGTGGTGATGTGGGCTACCACGCCGCAAAATCAGGGCTCGTTGGCTTCACTCGCGCACTCGCCGCCGACCACGCCGCCGAGGGTCTCACCGCCAACGCCGTCGCACCCGGCTGGATTCACACCGGCTCAGCCACCGCCGAAGAAATTGAGCTCGGAAAACAGGTGCCAATGCGCCGCTCGGGAACACCCGCCGAAGTCGGCGCCGCAATCTCCTTCCTCGCCTCCCCCGCCGCCTCGTATATCACCGGACAGGTCATCGTCGTCGACGGTGGAAATTCCATCCAAGAAGACCGCGCCACACTTTCGCTCTCATAACCTCTGCGCTAGGCTTGCAAGGTTGATGCGGCCCGGCGAACCATCAAAATCGCCCGCGCCCCTCGCATCAGATCCGCTGCCACCGGACCGGTGGCACTAGCTCAGCTCGCGCCCGGTAATCAGAACCGGAACCGAGCACGGCCAAGCGCCCAGTGTGGCACCGGCCGCGCGGCGAATTTTTGCCGCCAAAACTCAATACCGGGCCCCACAAGGGCCGGATGCGTCCGCGACGAATGTGCTTGACCGTGCCGGTGATCGTCCCTTTCGCATCCCGATGATCACCAGCGCAACAACCGTTGCCGCAATAGCTGTGCCCACGGACACAGCGCAGAAAGGTCGCCTCCGCGATGACGCAACCAACCGAATCCACGAACAACGAAGCAGCGGGCCACGAGGCCGCGAGCCGCGAGTCGATGAGCGCCCGGGCCGAGAGCACCGAGGCTGCGAGCGCCGAATCAGCAAGCCGCGAACACGAAGTCACGTTCCGCGAACTCGGCCTCAGCGAACCCGTTCTCAACGCAATCTCCAGCATCGGCTTCGAACACCCCAGCCCCATCCAGGCCGCCACAATCCCGACCCTGCTGGAAGGGCGCGATGTGGTGGGGCTCGCCCAAACCGGCACCGGCAAAACCGCAGCGTTCGCGCTGCCGATTCTCAGCCGCATCCAGCCCGGCGCGTACAAGCCGCAGGCGCTCGTACTCTCACCCACCCGTGAACTCGCAATCCAGGTGGCCGAAGCATTCGAAAGTTTTGCCGCCGAAATGCCCGAGCTGCGCCTACTGCCCGTTTATGGCGGCCAGTCATACGGCGTGCAGCTGTCGGCGCTGCGCCGCGGCGTTGACATCGTGGTGGGCACGCCCGGCCGAGTTATCGACCACCTGCGCCGCGGCACTCTCGACCTCACCGAGCTCAAATATCTCGTGCTCGACGAAGCCGACGAAATGCTCAAAATGGGGTTCGCCGAAGACGTCGAAACGATCCTCGCCGACACCCCCGACTCAAAACAGGTGGCACTGTTCTCGGCAACCATGCCGAAACAGATTCGCCGCATCGCCGAGCAATATCTCACCGACGCCGCCGAAATCACCGTCAAGTCGCAAACCCAAACCTCGTCGAACGTCACCCAGCGCTACCTCGTCATCGCCCACCAGCGAAAAGTGGATGCCCTCACGCGCATCCTCGAAGTCGAAGAATTCGACGGGATGATCGTGTTCGTGCGCACCAAGAGCGAAACCGAACAGCTCGCCGAACGGCTGCGCGCCCGCGGGCTGGCTGCCGCCGCCATCAACGGTGACCTCGCGCAGGCTGCTCGCGAACGCATCATCGACGACCTCAAGGGCGGCAAAGTGGATGTGCTGGTGGCAACCGATGTGGCAGCGCGCGGCCTCGACGTTGATCGCCTCAGTCACGTCGTGAATTTCGACATCCCCACCGATCCCGAATCGTATGTGCACCGCATCGGGCGCACCGGTCGCGCGGGTCGCAAGGGCACCGCGATCAGTTTTGTCACCCCGCGCGAACGGCGCCTGCTGAGCATCATTGAGCGCAACACCCGGCAGCCGATGGAACAGCTGCAGCTGCCCACGGCCGCCGACATCAACGAGTCGCGGCTCAGCAGGTTCGACGACGCGATTACCGCGGCACTCGAACAAACCGAGCGGATCGAAGCATTCCGCGACATCATCGACCACTATGTGCGACACCACGATGTTCCGAACGAGGATGTGGCGGCGGCGCTGGCCGTGGTTGCGCAGGGCGACACTCCCCTGCTGCTCGACCCCGAAAAAGACGACCTCGACAACTTCAACAAACCCCGGCGCGAGCGCGATAACGACCGCGACCCCAAGCGCGAGGGGCTCGTGCAGTACCGCATCGAGGTGGGTCGGCGCGACCGAGTGCAGCCGGGATGGATCGTGGGTGCGATTGCCAACGAGGGCGGAATCAGCCGCGATGACATCGGCCACATTCGCATCATGCAGTATTTCTCGCTGGTTGAGCTGCCGGAAGACCTCGATCCTGAGGTGATTGCGCGGCTGCAAGACACCGAGGTGGCGCACCGGCCGCTCGAGCTGAAGCTCGATGACGGGCCACGCCGGGATGGTGACCGGGGTGGTCGCGATCGTGGCTTTGGTGGCGAGCGCGGTGATCGCGGCGGTTTCCGTGATGATCGACGTGGTGGCCGCGATGATCGTGGTTTTGGTGGCGGTCGTGGTGGTCGCGATTTCGGTGGTGACCGTGGTGGATTCCGCGACGATCGCCGTGGTAGCCGGGATTTTGGCGGCGACCGTGACGGCCGTGGGCACCGCGGAGCTTACCGCGATGGCAAGGGTCGCGGCGACCACCGTGGCGGAGCTGATGCCCGAGGCGGCGGACAGCGCCGCGACTTCGGTGGTGACCGTGGACGCCGCAATGACAAGGGCGGTTTCCGCGATGACCGCGGTGGCCGTAACGATCGGCGCGGAGGCAGCTGGAACGGCAAACGCCGCGGCCGCGACGACTGGCGCTAGCCGCGGCGCCAGTGCACTGGCCTAATTAACTCCGGGTGGGACAGGATGCAGCATCCTGTCCCACCTCTTTTCTCTCCCTCCCACCCCTGCACCCTGCCCAGCCCTGCAGATTTTTGTTTCCTGACTGCATCCCAAAACTGAAAATTGTTTCCTGACTGCATCCGGATGCAGAAATTTGTTTCCTGGCTGCAAAACCGGCTGTTTCGGCTCAATCCGGCCCTAAATCCCCTGTTTTGCAGCCAAAATTCTGATTTCAGGAAACAAAAATCCGACGCCAGGAAACAAAAATCCGCAGGCCCGACGGTAACCGAGCAACAACCAAGCAACAACCTGACAGGCAGCCAGCTCAGCGACCAGCCAAGCAGCCCAGCGCCCGCCCCGCACTTTGTCAGCAGCCACGGCCTAGCCTCGAAGTATGGACAATCGGGATGCGCGCAGCAATAACCAGCACACGCTCGTAGTGATGCGGCACGCGAAATCGGCGTGGCACACCGGCGCGGCCGACCACGCCCGCCCGTTGAACGACCGCGGACTCCGCGACGCTCCGGCCGCGGGAAAAGTGCTCTCCGAGCTCGGCCAACCCATCGATCGCGTGCTGTGCTCGAGCGCACTCCGCACGCGTCAAACCTGGGAGGGCGCCGAACGCGGCGGGGCGCGCGCATCCGAGGTGACGTATCACGACGAAATTTACGAATCGCATCCCGGCGAGATTCTGCATCTGGTGCAGCAGCTTGATGACAGTGTCGGATGCGCGCTCGTGGTGGGTCACTACCCCGGTGTGGCGCTGCTCGTGCAAGGGCTTGCCGAAGGCAGTGATCACCGCGGCATCGCACAGCTGGCCGAAAAATATCCCACCAGCGCGATCTCAGTGCTGCGATTCACCGGCAGCTGGGCCGACCTCGAAGTTGGCCGCGCCGAGCTCGTCGACTTCGTTATCCCCCGCGGGTAGCTTGCCCGCGCGCTACTCGCACGCACCCGCCGCATAGCCGCCTCTGCCCCGCGCACTGCAGCAGATCGCTCAAGCCGCGTAGCCGCACCGCCCCCGCGGAATTTTGTTTCCTGACTGCATCCCGCTGCGGAATTTTGTTTCCTGGCTGCATCCCAAAACTGAGATTTGTTTCCTGGCTGCAAAACCGGCTGTTTCGGCTCAATCCGGCCCTAAAACCCCTGTTTTGCAGCCAAAATTCTGATTTCAGGAAACAAAAATCCGAGACCAGGAAACAAAAATCCGACGCCAGGAAACAAAAATCCGCAGGCCCGACGGTAACCGAGCCAGGCACACGCCCAGACAGCCAGGCAGCACAGCACACGCACAGTTACCCAGTGCACGCCCTGGCTACTGCAACACCGGCAGGGGTGGCAGCTCAGCAGCGAACAGCCAGGCCTCAAAGAGTTCGCTAATTTCACTCCCACGACCACCTGCAAAGCGGCAGCAGTGTTCGATGAACTGTTCGCTGGTGACTAGCCCATACGCGTTTTCTTGAACCCAGTCTCGCAGCAGTGCAAAAAACATGGTGTCGCCAACCAATACACGCAGCGCGTGCAGCGTGAGTGCGCCACGCTTGTACACCCAGTCGTCAAACATGTGTGCCATGCCAGGACGGGCGAGCGTCGACCCCTCCGGCATCGGATCGAGTGAGGCGTACCGTTCTGCCGCTCGTTCCTGTGCGGTGGGGCTTTCACACCAGTTGCGTTTGTGCTCCGACCACAGCCACTCTGAATAGCAGGCAAAACCCTCGTGCAGCCAGATATCGCACAGCTGGCGCCCCGTGACGCAGTTACCAAACCACTGGTGCGCTAGTTCGTGTGCCACGAGCCGTTCATTGCGCCAGGTAGCAGGGATGAAGTTGCAACCAAACGAGCTCAACCCCTGCGCCTCGAGCGGAATCTCCATCTCGTCGCCAAGAATAACCGCGCGGTATTCGGCAAAGGGATACGGGCCATACAGCTCACTGAAAAAATCGACCATCTCAGCTTGATGTTCGAAAGCCGTACCGACTCCGACCTCGGCGCCGACAGGGCACACTATTGACACCGGAACAGAAGCTGATCGACCCTCTTCTCGGTATCGCCCAATTTGCACGGTCGCCAAATATGGGGACATCGGACGATCCATCTCGTAGATCCAGCGAGTGTTGTCGCCCACATCGGCGCGCTCTACAAGAGAGCCGTTGGCGACCACATGGTATTCCGATGCGGTAGTCACCTGAATGCGATAAGTCGCCTTGTTTGCCGCATCGTTATTGCACGGGAACCAGCTCGGTGCTCCCTGTGGCTGCGCGCCCACCATCGCACCGTCGGTGAGCTCTTCCCACCCCGCTTCGCCGTGTATCCCAGGAACGGGCCGAGGATTGCCCGAGACCTGTAGCTCGAGCATGAGGGAGTCACCGGCCGCACGTGGGCCAATCTCAACGGATGCGCCGCTTGGTTTTGCGACATACCTCGCGGGCCTGCTATCAACCAGCAGTGTGCCGATATGCAAACCATGTAGATCGAGAGCAATTTGGCTGGTGGGCTCACTGATAGTGATGTACAGCAGCGCGCGTTCATCCAGTCGGTTTGCGGCAACCTGATAGTGCAGCTCGAGATCGTAATGCGTTACTCGATAACGCGTGTCGCCGTGTCCGACGAGGTACGGGTCGGGAGTGTGCATCATTGCTCCGGTCTAAATAGCGGCCAGGATGGTTAGGGCTTCCGCTTGACGATGACATTCACCGGGTCAGTACTGATGTCCCCTACAGAAACACTCACCCGGTACCGGCCGGGGGAAATGAGCCGTGAGCGCGGATCCTCAATTTTGATCGTGCCCTTGAACGACCCGTCGTATCCCACTGCGGCACCGGATTCGGGCGTGAACTCGAACACTCGCCCGGCACGTGTCGCAGTCACCTTCACCTGCTCGCCAGGTACGAATCCAGTGGCGTCAATGGTGAGCTCGTAGCGCCCGGTAGTTTCGGTGTTGATCTGCTGCGAACCATCGGATGCGTTGGCGAGCAGCAGGTCGAGCCGTTCGGCGACAATGCCACGGTAGTTGTAGTTGTAGTGGGTGGTATCGGGCAGTTCAATGATTTCAGCACCGGAATAACCAAGTGACTGCCACTGTGCCACCGCTTTACGGCTTGCCTCGAGTGCCGACCATTTATTGGGGTCGGTACCGTCGAGCAGGCCGACGACATACACATACGACATGTTTTCTCTACCTGCAGCAGGTTTCGCAGGCTCGTACGGGCCGGTAATTGACCCACCGCCTCCGATAAAAGTGGCCGCAGTGTTGAGCGGGAGCCAATCGTTACCGTTGACAAGCAAGTGCCGAGCCATAAACTCTGCTCCGCCAGAGTAACCAACCAGTTGCACGTTCTGTGCTCCCGAAGCGGAGATAATCTCGCGAACGACTTCAGCGTACTCGTCGACTTCGCCACCCGGTGAGTCGTCCATGTAATCCCACCAGCTGGTGCCGGTCACGCGTTTAGGTCCGCCGAGGGGAACGTCCTCACCGTGTGGATGCTCGAGGAAGATGAGGTCCATACCTCGGGCAGCGGCTTCCTCATTGATGCGCTGTACATGACCGTTACCAACCCCTGGCTCGTGCACGACAGATGAATCAACGTGTGGGTAGTGAAAATTCGTTGTCTGGTCTCCGTCAAAGTAAAAGACCGTCCCGTTATCACCGTTCTCGAAGTAGTGATATTGCAGCATTCGGCCGTTTTCGCCGATGTATTCATTGAAGGTGCCCTCTTCAAGGGTTGATTCAGGCTGCGAGGGGCCGCTTCCGGTGAAACTCACCGGTGGTTGTTCCATTTCAGCGGCCACTGCTGTAGAAGCAATGCCGGGAGCCACTAGTAGCGCTCCGACGCACAGGGTAGAAGCAATTCGACGTGAAGCCCGTGCACCCAACGGTTGTTTGTTCACCATTTTGTCCTCCAAAGTCATCGTGTGGGCGCCTCCGAAGCGGATGATCTCGCGCCCACTTACTACCGCCGCTTTACAGAGCGCCCTTCTCCTTTGAATGGTTCGCTTAGCAGCACATGCGGTTGAGCCTCTGGCTCTCGACGAGAGTAGCCACGGGATGACGCTATTGGCCAGTACCTGACGTAACTCGCCCCGGGCATCAAAAACTTTGCCCGCGAAGTTCGCGGACATCGATTCTGATGCTCGGGCGGTGCGTTGAGAGCCGCCGAAACCGCGCGATAGCCTCGAGCAACATTCAAGCAATGGACCTCAATATTCATTCCCCTATCTCGATCCTCGTGCGGGCAATGTGGCCCCACGTCAAGTGAAACGAAGGCGTCTCATGGAAACACACAGTTCACAGTCAAACCCGATTAGGCGTCAGACAAGACGCATCATCGCCGGGGTCGCCGGCAGCGCCCTAGCAATTGGAGGGTTTGGTGTCAGCGCCACCGCTGCTGCCGCCGACACCGGTTCAGACACCGCCGCTGATCAGGTGATCAATATTGCGCTCACTACTGATATTGACTCGGTCAACCCCTTCATTGGTGTGCTCGCCGATGCGATGAACATCCACCGCATCCAATATGAACCGCTCGTGGCCTGGGGCCCTGAGGACAACGCCGAGCATCCCGCCATTGCCCAGGAATGGGAATCGAACGATGATGGCACCACCTGGACCTACAAGCTCGAAGAAGGTGCGAAATGGTCAGACGGCGAAACGATCACCTCCGAGGATGTCGAATGGACCTTTAACGCAATTCTCGAAAATGAGTCGCTGAACTCAGCTTTCGGTGCTTATGCGAGCACAGTAAAGACCGTTGAGGCCGTCGATGAATATACGGTTGAAATTCAGCTCTCCGAACCACAGTCGGCAAACCCAGGCACTGATATTCCAATCGTTCCCGAACATGTCTGGTCAGCAATTGACGACCCAGCCGGCTACGCCAATGACAAGGATGTGGTTGGTTCTGGTCCTTTCCAGGTCACCAGCTACTCGGTTTCAAGCGGCATTCAGATGACCGCCAACCCGCACTATCGTGGCGGCGCACCCGCATTTGGTGGAATCAATTTCGTTCCCTATAAGAACACCGACGCCGCAGTGCAGGCCTTGAATGCTGGCGAGATCGATATGATGAGCGGCCTCACGACCGCCCAGTATGAGGCACTGCAAAACAACGACAAGATCGAAGTTGTCGCAGCTTCCGGACGCGGCTTCCGCGGCGTTCAAATCAACCCCGGTGCTACCGACATCAACGGCAACCCGATGGGAGACGGCCACAAAGCGCTTCAGGACGTCAAATTCCGTCAGGCGCTCGTCCATGCCATCGACCGCGACACCCTCAACGAACGGGTGCTCAAGGGCTACGGCGCGCCAGGCACCGGCTTGATCCCCCCGCTGTACCCGAACTACTACGTAGAACCAGGCACTTCGGGGCTGTTGGAGTTCGATCTCGACAAAGCCAACCAGCTGCTCGATGAGGCCGGTTACGAACGCGGTAGCGACGGCGCTCGCACCGATAAAGATGGCAACCCCATCAAACTTCGCCTGTACTCCTACGAGCACGCTTCGGCACAGCAGACGCTCGACCTCGTCGCCGGATGGTTCGACGAAATCGGCATCAACACCGAACTCAACGTCACCTCGATGGGTCAGTACAACGACGACACCGTGATGGGCAACTACGACATCTATATCAGCGGATGGACGGTGCGCCCCAACCCCGACTATCTGTTCGGCATGAACACCTGCGACTCGCGCCCAGCGGCCGATGGCTCAGGTGCCACGAGCCTCGCGGGTTACTGTGACGAAGAGTTCGACAAGCTCTATAAGCAGCAGGCTGCAGAGACTGATCCGGACGCGCGAGCCGAACTGATCAAACAGATGCAGCTCAAGATCGAAGACGCTGCGATCTTCCCGGTCTTCTTCTACCCCGAAACATTCCAGGCGTACCGCAGCGACAAGATTCAAAACATGGTTGCCCAGCCCACCGAGGGCGGCGCGATCCTGATGCAGAACGGTGCCTGGAGCCTTGCTGCGGCCCAACCTGTAGGTGGCGGTGGAAGTGACGCAGGCGGTGGCAACTCGACCGGTATCTGGGTCGGTGTTGGTGCAGCCGCAGTAGTCATCGCGGGACTGCTGTTCTTTAACTCGCGCCGCAAGAAGGCATCAGCCGAAGAACGCGAATAATCACGGTGAAGGTAACGCATGAGTGACACAAATCGTGTCCAGTCGGGACCGTCGGAACAGGCAAACCTGCCCGACGGTCCCCAGACGGACATTGACGAACCCAAATCACGCAGTTCTTGGCCTCGCTTCATTCTGGCCAAGGCGGGCGGTGCGGCCATCTCCATGATCCTGGTTGTTGTGGTTGGCTTCTTCGCGTTCCGCATCCTGCCGGGCGACCCCGTACGGATGCTCGCGCAAGACCGACGCACCACACCCGAGCAGCTTGCAGCCCTACGTGCCGAACACGGCCTGGATGCACCGCTTTTTGAACAGTTCATCCTCTACGTCAAGGGACTCTTCACCGGTGACCTCGGCTCGTCGCTGGTGCTCAAGCAAGACGTGACGCAATTGATTGCTGAGCGTTTCTGGCCCACTATCCTGCTCACAGGCACTGCCTCGCTCATCGCTATCGTGATTGGCCTTGCAATTGGACAGCGAGCTGCATGGCGACGTGGCACCGCTTTCGATAATGCCAATATGGGCATCGCGCTCACGCTGTGGTCGGTGCCCACCTTCTGGCTGGGTCTGATCTTGATCATGGTGTTTGGCGGGATGCTCGGATGGTTCCCCACCGGCGGCATGACCACACCCGGGTCAAGACTCACCGGAATCGACCATGCGCTCGACGTGGCACACCACCTGGTGCTCCCAGCCCTCGCCATGGGCGCAGTGTCATATGCGCACTACCTGCTGGTTATGCGTGCTTCGCTACTGGAAGAACTGCCCAAAGACTATCTATTGACCGCCCGCGCGAAGGGCCTGCGCGAAGACCTTGTGCGGAAGCGTCATGCTGTACCCAACGCGCTGCTGCCAACTATCACCGTTATTTTCATGACGGTGGGCGGCCTCATCGGCGGGGCTGTGACAGTTGAAACCGTGTTTTCGTGGCCGGGGCTTGGCTACCTCACCTTCCAAGCCTTGAGTTCATCTGACTTCCCGCTGCTGCAGGGCACCTTCGTGGTGTTCTCGGGTGTGGTCATTCTGATGAATTTCCTGGCAGATATCGCCTATCGCATTATTGATCCGAGGTTGAGGACGTCATGACTACCTTGCAATCCACAGCCCCTCGTCATGGGGCGCTACAGCGAAATCTGTCTCGCCTGCAGGGCTTTTGGAAAGAATATGCTGGGCAAACTTCGGGCATTGTCGGGCTCGTCTTGATTGTGTTGTGCATTACCGCAGCGCTCGCAGCTCCGCTACTTTTCCCAGCCGACTCACTCAGCGTCGCGAGAACAGACAATCCACCGAATCTGCCTCCGAGCGCCGAGTTTCTGCTCGGCACTGATAACCGCGGGATCGATGTGCTCGCTCAGCTAGTCTGGGGTGCGCGCGCTTCGCTGCTGGTCGGTTTCGCAGCCACTGCAATTTCAATGGTTGTGGGCACCATTTTTGGTATGGCAGCCGGCCATTTCCAGGGGTTCACCCAGGCAGTGCTCATGCGCATCATTGACTTCTTCCTCGTTATTCCCTCGCTCGTGCTGGCGATCACGCTTTCGGCGGTCATCGGTTCGGGGTTGACCACCATCATCATCGCCATCGGTGTGACCGGTTGGGCAAGCACGGCGCGTGTAGTGCGCTCACAGACCATGCAGATCGAAACGCAGGCATATATTGAGCGTGCTCGTGCCCTGGGCGCCGGCAGCCCGCATATCCTCATTCGTCATGTGCTCCCCGGCGTCATGCCGCTTGTGCTCGCAAACACCACCCTCACCGTGGCACTCGCAGTGATCGCCGAGTCGACCCTGTCATTCCTCGGACTGGGCGACCCGAGTACGGTTTCGTGGGGCTCAATGCTCAAGGGTGCGATGGATGCGGGTGCGGCAACCGCGGGGTACTGGTGGGTTGTACTCTCACCGGGTATCGCCATCGTGATTGCGGTGTTGGCGTTCACCCTGGTGGGACGCGCCATGGAAACAGTGTTTAATCCTGCTCTGAGAGGCGGTTCAAAGTGAACAAGCTGGAGTTCAAAAACGTCACGATCCGCTACCAGCAACGAGCGGGCTCGAACCGCCGCGCAATCGATGCCGTCAAAAATGTCTCGCTGGCAGTTCGAGAAGGTGGTGCGCTCGGCCTCGCCGGTGAATCTGGCAGTGGCAAATCAACGCTCGCCATGAGCATCCTTCGCTTGCTGCCGAAGAACGCGAAGATCGAGGGTGAGATCCTCCTCAACGGTGAATCAGTCGCCGACATGAGTTGGGGGCGGCTGCGTGTGGTGCGTTGGACTGAGGCCGCCGTGGTATTCCAAGGCGCGATGCACGCGCTCAACCCGGTGAAACGCGTCAACGAGCAAATCGCCGAAGCGATTGAACTGCACGCCGTAGACGAACTCGCGCCGCTGAAGGACCCGAAGCTTCGCGCTGAGCGGGTAGATGAGCTGCTACGCCAGGTTGATCTGAGCCCAGCAAAGGGCCAGTCATTCCCCCACCAGCTTTCTGGCGGGCAGAAACAGCGCGTCATGATTGCTATGGCGCTCGCATGTGAACCGCATGTGATCATCGCCGACGAACCCACGACCGCACTCGATGTCATCGTCCAGGCTCAGGTGCTCGACCTGCTCAAAGAAAAAGCGGCCGAACGCAACCTCACTCTGCTCATGATCAGCCACGATCTCACCGTGCTCGCCACGGTGTGTGACGAAATCGGCGTCATGTACAAGGGCGAGCTTATCGAGCACGGCCCGAGTAATGAAGTGCTCACGAACCCGCAGCATCCGCACACTGCAAAACTCGCTGCAGCTTTCCCCTTGATCGGCGACCCCTCCTCAAGGCTCTCGCTGCCGAACTACACAGCCCCGGATGCACCAACCGCGGGTCCCGAGGTAAAGCTCACCGAAGCGGTTCGACAAATTGAATCGGTGGCCGACCTATCAACCCAAAGCATTTCCCTCGAGCAGGTCACGCTCGCGGCGCGCAACCTCACGGTCGAGTTCGGGCGCGGCAGCACCCATAATGTCGCCGTGAACAACGTGAACCTCACCTGTCGCCCCGGCGAAATCATTGCCTTGGTCGGCCAGTCGGGTTCCGGAAAAACCACCCTCGCCCGCACCATGCTCGGTCTCCAGCAACCCACCGATGGCGAAGTCATGTTTCGTGGCGACCCGCTGCCGACCAAGCAGCGCCACCTCAAGGAGTACCGCCGCAAGGTTCAATACGTGCTACAAGATCCGATGGCTGCGCTCAACAGTCGCCACACTGTTTACGAGCAGGTGGCCGAAGGCATCCGGGTGCAGGGAATTAAGGGCGATGAACGCGAACTCGTGGCGCGAGCACTCGCCGCCGCCGAACTTGACCCGCCTGAAGAATTCTTCAACTCGTACCCGTTCGAGCTTTCTGGCGGGCAACGGCAGCGAGTAGTCATCGCCGGTGCGCTCGCGCTCAACCCCGAGTTCCTCATTGCTGACGAACCAGTTGCGAGCTTGGATGCATCCGTAAGGGCTGGCGTGCTCGCGCTCTTTTTGCGGTTGCGCAGCGAACGCGGGCTCGGTGCGCTCATCATCACTCACGATCTCGGTCTTGCCTGGAACATAGCGGATCGAGTGGCGGTGATGTACCGCGGCGAAATCGTCGAGCACGGCCCCGTCGACGAGGTGCTGCTCAATCCACAACATCCCTACACGCGGAAGTTCCTGTCGGTCGTCCCCACCCGTGACTCAGCCGACATCACCGCAGAATCGGAAGGAATCTAATGACTTCGCACCCTGCACTTCGCCCGCTTCAGCGTGGCGACCGAGTTGCTCTTATCAGCACCTCGATTCCTCCCACACCCGACCTTGTCGATGAATCCCTTGCCATTCTGGATGCGTGGGGGTTGGACCCCGTTCTAGGTAAGCACGCTCTTGACCGGCATCCTCGAGCCGCTTACCTCGCCGGGCTCGATAAAGATCGAGCCCAAGACCTCACCGATGCCTGGCTCGACGACTCAATCGACGCGATTTTTTGCCTGCGCGGAGGCTACGGCACCCTCCGGCTGGTTGATTACCTCGACCCCGAGCAGCTGCGCAAAGCGAAGCCAAAGCCGTTGATCGGTTCCAGCGATCTCACTGGCGTGCACGAATACTGGGAGCAGCATCTGGGGGTACCCACCTGGTTTGCGCCAATGTTCGCCACTTTTGATCTGCTGCGCTCAACGCACAATGTCGAAAAACTCCACGAGGCAGTTTTTGGTGATTATCACAATGCTGCGCTCACCTCCCCCGATGCGGTGACAGTCCAAGGTGGAACCGTTGAGGGAACCCTCACCGGCGGCACCCTGAGCCTAATTCGACAGGCTCGCGGCATGAATCTGTTTCCGCCCGAAACCCAAAATGCTGACGGCAAAATTGTTTTGCTCGAAGACGTCAGCGAAGAACCGTGGCGTCTCGATGGTCAGCTACTCACCCTGGTGCGCTCGGGCTACTTCGATGGTGTGGCCGGTATCGGGCTTGGCACCTGGGAAAAATGTGGCGACCCCGAGCAGGTGATGTTTGTACTCGAGGAGTATCTGAAGCCGCTCGGTGTGCCCATCGTCACCGGACTTCCGTTTGGTCACGGCAAACAGGTGCAACCGGTTCCGTTGGGAGTGCGGGCACGCCTCATCGCCGAAGGCGACAACCCACGAATCGAGATTGTTGATGGTTAAATCTGTGACCGCATCCAGTAAGCATGCTGGTGACACGACTGACCTGCTCGCCCCCGATCGCGGAGCGGTTGAACTGGCACGCCAGCTGTGCAATATTCCGTCCGAGTCTGGGTATGAAACGCAGCTTGCCGATGCCATTGAGCAACTGCTGACCCGCCATGCCCCGCATCTCACAGTGCTGCGTGATGGCGACGCGATCGTTGCGCGAACCGAACTCGGCCGAGACACTCGCGTGCTCATCGCGGGACATCTCGACACCGTACCCATTAATGGTCTGCTCCCTGTGGTCGATTCAGTGAACGCCGAAACGGGCGAAGCCATGCTACGTGGACGCGGCACTGTCGACATGAAATCGGGAGTTGCCGTGCAGCTCGCGCTCGCTCTCGAGCTCGCGACGCCAGCGATGGACATCACCTGGGTTTGGTACGACCACGAAGAGGTCGAGGAGGAACGAAACGGCCTCGGGCGGCTGGTGCGCAACCATCGTGATCTTTTGTATGCCGATCTCGCAGTGCTCGGTGAACCATCAAATGGATGCATTGAGCTGGGTTGCAACGGCACGATTACCATCCGGGCCACCTATCGGGGACGCCGCTCGCATACCGCCCGAGCATGGAAAGGCATTAACTCGATTCATCGTGCCGGACGGCTGCTGAATTTTTTGCACGAATACCAGCCAGAACGTCCTGTCGTTGATGGCCTCGAGTTCCGTGAAGGAATTCAGGCGGTGCGCTGCAGCGCTGGGGTGGCCGCCAATGTGGTTCCAGATCTCACCGAGATCGATATTAATTTCCGTTTTGCGCCCAGCCGATCACCGCAGGAAGCCGAACAGCTGCTTCGTGACATGTGCTTCGATGCTGACCATTTCGAGGTGCTTGACGTGGCCGCCGCCTCACACCCGAGCAGGTACTCTCCCGAGGTCGCAGATCTCGTCAAAAAGTTGGGGCTTCCGGTGCGAGCCAAGCTCGGATGGACTGATGTTGCGCGTCTATCGAGTTTGAACATCCCCTCGATCAATTTTGGTCCGGGGGTGCCAACTCTTGCGCACACCGACTATGAAGAGGTCAGCATCGCACAAATCGAACAGGCCTGGGCACTACAGCGGGCTTGGCTGCTCGGCCACAGTATTTGCGAAGGATAGAGGTGACGGTCGCTCACGCGCGCTGGTGTGGCGCCCCGACGCGTCGCAGCACCTCAAGCCCCTGCAGAGCCACTTGCAGCCGCAGCCGGGTGGCGGCTGCATCCAAGTTACTGTCAAGCAGCGCCTCGAGCCGTTCGATGCGGTAGTACAGCGATCGCCGTTCGATGTGGAGCTGCTTTGCCGCGACGGTCTTGTTGCCGCCGCAATCGAGAAACGTCTGCAGCGTCTCCAGTAGCGGCGTTCGCTGAGCGGGAGTCAACCCCAACACCGCGCCGAGTTCATCGTCAACGTAGCGTCGCAGCTCTGGCCCCTCGGCGAGGTTACTCAGCAGGCTCAGAAGGCCCAGATCGGAGCTCTGGTACAAACCGGATACTTGCACCACTTCGGCTCCGTGTCGGCTGGCATCCACAGATTCGGTGAGTAGTTTGCGCAACCGACCAACCGAACCCTCACGGCTGAGTCCGATCGAAATAGTGACGTCACCGAACCGGTCGCCGAGCGCATTGAGTACCGCGTTTGCTAGCTTCTCACCTGCTCGCGCCTCCGCCTGTTGCCGCGACATACCAACAATGCCGAGACAGGTTGATTCGACGACCGCCGCCATGCAGCTGAGGTCGTGTTGGGTTGCATTTTTACGCAAACGTTCAAGCGCATTTTGCAGGAGTGCCCGTTCGCCGGCAGTCTCTCCCCCAAGCCGGATCGCGACTCCCAACAACACGGGGCGTTCCAGGTCGGCACCCACACTTCGTGAACGCTGCAACAACATGTCGTGACTCCAGCGGCGACCGCGCCACAGATCAGCGATGAACTCACTGCGCGCCGTATCGATGAGCGAGGTCGATTCACGGCGCGTCAGCATCCACAGTGTGAGGTTCAGTGCCGCCCGCTCCACTGCCCGCTGATCGAAATCGGTAGCCGTCTCAGCTCCTAATAGCAGATGCACCGTGCCCCACTGCTCATCACGCAGCTGCACTGGCGCAAAGACGCAATCAATGCCACCTTTCGCACCGTGCGGCTGCTGAGCATGAAGCTCCCAGTGCTCCAGCAGCTGCGCATCGGTAAGAGATGGCCCTGGCGAATAGGCAACAAGTTGCTGCGTGAAGTCGTCAAAGAGCACGGGCTTTGCTGTCACCTCGGCAAGCTCGGCAAGCATTTCTTGCAACCCCTCCCCGTGCAGGATGCGCTTTTGCATCGCCACAGACAGCTCATCAAGTCGTTCTATTTCGGCCAGTCGGCTCTCGACTGAGAGTCCGTCCTCGCCTGTCGCCGCGGTTGATGCGGGGTCCGTAACCATGCTCACTCCGGTGTGTGTCGTTAGGCACCACCCTACCCATTTTTCACACTCTGAGAAATATGAGCCCTTTGAATGTCGCACTTCGGAAGTAGTTCTGGGCACCACAGCGAAATAAAGTCGCCATAAGAGCCCTTCGCAAATGGCTCAAGTGGTCGACGAAGACCTAGAGGAGTTGTAATTGCAATGTCGCAAGAACGATCACAGCTGATACAGCTGGCACGCGGATACCAGAGTGCCAGCCGCATCGAAAAGGGTGTCATCCTTGAGCATCTCCAGGCACAAACTGGCTGGTCACGAGACCACTGCCGACGAAGCCTTCGTGAGGCTGCAAACCCAAAAACTCGAACAGCTCCCGGCCGCCCCTCTGGAAGCCGAAAATATTCCACCAGCACCACCACAGCACTCGAGCAGCTCTGGCACCTCGTGGGGCAACCCAGCGGACGGCGCCTCCAAGCGATGATGCCGCAGCTCTTGTACCGCCTCGACCGCCACGGGGAACTGCGTGGAGAACTGGCCGACAACACGGTACGCAGCGAACTGCTCACTATGAGCTCAGCGTCGATCGATCGATACCTCCGAGCAGCACGAGCGAACAGCACACCGCAATCACAGCCGGAAATCAACGACTCTCTACAGCAGCGCCTGGCCGAGAACGAGCCCGTCAAAGAAGCCGGTATGTTTCGTCTGTGTGCTGCCGCCGGAAACAATCCAGAAAGTGGCTGCAGCCACATCCTTTCACTTGGTCTCTACGACAAGCTCACCGGTTGGCGCATTCGGGTAGCAACCACCAGCGCATCCCCACACCTGCTATTTCCACTGCTTGATCGCGCTTTGGAGGCGAATCCGGTCCCCTTCCGCAACATCCACGTTCACAGCGGCAGCGAACTATTGAATTTCTCGCTCATCAGCTGGGCTCAACAGCTCGGCATTGATGTTTCGCCGCCTAATTTCGCGACCACCAACGCCGCAGCTACGAGCGACTCTGCCCAATGCAACTGCCACCCTTACGAACTAGCCATGTACAAACGAGAGGCACAGCTGCAAACTCAGCTATGGGAAGTGCTCGACGCTCGACACAATTATTTACTCCCAATCACGCGTGCCAAGTACAAGGTCTGGACAGGCAACGGTAGCGTCCGCGTATTCGATAACCCGCTCACTCCCCTAGAGCGACTTGAAGTCAGCGACAACAGCGTACTCAGTGATGGTCTGCGCTCCCGTGATGAGCTCATCAATCCCGCTGCCATCGCCAGAGAAGTTGCCCGGCTACAAGCTGAGCTTGCCCTCGCACGAGCCCAGCACGCACCCGCCGCATAGCCGCACCGCCGCGCGCACTGCGCCAGCTCGCCCACGCCGCACCGCCCCTCAGATTTTTGTTTCCTGGCTGCATCCCGTTGCGGAATTTTGTTTCCTGGCTGCATCCCAAAACTGAGATTTGTTTCCTGGCTGCATCCGGATGCAGAAAGTTGTTTCCTGGCTGCAAAACCGGCTGTTTCGCCTCAATCCGGACCCAAATCCCCTGTTTTGCAGCCAAAATTCTGATTTCAGGAAACAAAAATCCGAGGCCAGGAAACAAAATTCTGAGGCCAGGAAACAAAAATCCGCAGGCAAGCACACAGCAAGCAGCACAGCACAGCACAGCACAGCCAAGCAGCAAAGCACGCACCACAACTAAACTGGCAGCATCATGACGCAGCGACTCTCCTCGGCCAGGTGGCAGCAACTCGCAGCCGAGCACGCGCACCGGGCAGACGCGCTCACCGCCGAGTACCGCAGCGCGCGCGCCGCGGGGCGCCGCCACGCCATCGACGACTTCCTGTTCACCTACTACTCTTACCGTCCCTCGGTGCTGCGCAAGTGGCATCCGGGCATCGGCACCGCTCTCTACGACGCCGACGAGTATGCCGACAAGCGCTGGTACCGCACCAATACCGACGGGTCGGTGACGGTGGATGCGGCCGCGTTCCTGACCGACCGCGGGCACGTGGCCCGGCAAATACGCGTACTCAGCGAGGCGATCGCCGGCCGGCAACCACGTTTCAGCTGTTTCGGGCTTCACGAGTGGGCGATGGTGTACCGGCAGCCCGAACACCGCCACCCCATTCCGCTACGCCTCGGCCAGGCCGGCACCGACGCCGTGGTCGAATCGCACGACATCAACTGCACTCACTTCGACGCGTTCCGGTTTTTTACCCCGGATGCGCGACCGCTCAACCAGCTCCAGCCCACCCGTGCCACCCAGTGCGATCTCGACCAGACCGGCTGCCTGCACGCGAACATGGACCTCTACAAGTGGGCCATGAAACTCGGCCCGCTCGTACCGGGCGACCTGCTGCTGGATACATTTGCGCTCGCCCGCGAAATCCGCTGGACCGATATGCAGGCATCTCCCTACGACGTCAGCGACTACAGCGTCCCCGCCATCGCCATCGAAACCCCGCAGGGCAAAGCCGAGTATGTGCAGCTACAGCGCAGCTACGCCGAGCGGGCGCAGCTGCTGCGCGGCCGGCTCATCGAGGTGATTCGGGCAGCCCAGCAAGCCGCCACCACCGAAACCGAGGGAGGTTCTCGGAACATTCTGGCCGCAGGATGACCCACAGCGCATCCTGCACTCAAAATCTTCCGCTGAACTCACGCTCTCCGCCAACAGCACCGCACAACACCCCCTAAAACCCGCGGCAACAGCCAAACAACCCACAAAAAGGCGGGCCCGATCCAAAGACCGAGCCCGCCAGGCACTAAACCGCAGCGATTACACCTCGAGCACGTCGCGACGGTGCGGCAGCACTGCCGGGTGCACGCCACCGAGGTGCTCGATGATGCGCACAACCTGCTTCGAGTAGCCGTACTCGTTGTCGTACCACACGTAGAGCACGAGGCTGGTGCCGTTCGCGATGGTCGCGAGACCGTCAACGATGCCGCAGCGCTCGTGGCCAACAAAGTCGGTCGACACAATGTCGGGCGACTCAACGTAGTCGATCTGCTGGCGCAGGTTCGAGCGCAGCGAAACCTCACGCAGGTAGTCGTTGACCTCTTCGCGGGTCACCTCGCGGCCGAGTTCGAGGTTGAGCACCGCCATCGAAACGTTCGGGGTGGGAACGCGGATGGCGTTACCGGTGAGCTTGCCAGCGAACTCGGGCAGCGCCTTCGCAACGGCCTTGGCGGCACCGGTTTCGGTGAGCACCATGTTGAGGGTTGCGGCGCGGCCACGGCGGGCGGCCTTGTGGTAGTTGTCGATGAGGTTCTGGTCGTTGGTGAACGAGTGCACGGTCTCGACGTGTCCACGCACCACACCGAACTTCTTGTCGAGTGCGTGCAGGGTGGGGGTGATGCCGTTGGTGGTGCACGATGCGGCCGACAGAATCTTCTCTTCGTCGGTGATGTCGTTGTGGTTGATACCGAACACGACGTTGCGCAGGTCGCCCTTACCGGGGGCGGTGAGCAGCACGCGCGCAATACCCTTCGACTGCAGGTGCTGCGAAAGGCCGGCCTCGTCGCGCCAGCGGCCGGTGTTGTCGACGAGGATGGCGTCGTTGATGCCGTACTGGGTGTAGTCGACAGTGGCGGGGTCGCTCGAGTAGATCACCTGGATGAGCGTGCCGTTGGCGAGAATCGTGTTGTTTTCGTTGTCGACCTGGATGGTGCCGTTGAAGGGGCCGTGCACCGAGTCGCGCCGCAGCAGCGCGGCACGCTTTTCGAGGTCGTCGTCGCCGTTTTTGCGCACCACGATCGCGCGCAGGCGCAGGCCCGGTCCGGTGGCGGCCTGTTCAATAAGGATGCGGGCGAGCAGACGACCAATACGACCGAAACCGTAGAGCACCACATCTTTACCCTGACCGTTCACGTCGGCGGGCTTCACCTCTGCCAGCTGCTCGGCGAGGAACGCCGCGATGTCGCCTTCGCCGCCCTGTTCGCGGTAGAGGCGGGCGAGCTCACCGAGGTCGACCGAGGCGGTGTCGAAGTTCATCTCTGAGAGCGCTTCGAGCAGCTTGATGGTGAGGTCGAGCGACACCACCTCGCCCTGCACGCGACGTGCGTAGCGGTGCGCCTTGATCACGTCTACCGCCGAACGGTTGATGAGGCGACGGCCGTGAATCGAGGTCACAATGTTGTGCTCGCGGTAGAGCTTTGAAACCAGCGGAATCACCCGCTCGGCGGCCGCAACGCGTTCAAACCATTCGGCTTGAGCCTGGGTGTACTGATCGGTCATCGGATCGTCCCTCCATCGGGTGTCGTGGCACTGCGAAGTGCACCGCAGCGGCGATTTTTCCTGCTTTCAGCTTACCCAACCAAGTCAACGATGCACGCAGCTTTCGCGATCAAAAGCGACCCGGTTGGCGGGGGTTATTTTTTCCGGCGACGTTCGCGCACGCGCATGTTCACGACGATTGGTGTGCCCTCAAAACTGAACACTTCTCGTAGGCGTCGCTGGATGAATCGACGGTATCCGGGGTCGAGGAAGCCGGTGGTGAACAGCACGAATGTCGGCGGGCGGGTCTGTGCCTGCGTGGCGAACAGGATGCGTGGCTGTTTACCGCCGCGCAGCGGGTGCGGGAATTCTTGCGCCAGTTCGGTGAGGAAGGCGTTGAGCTTCCCAGTGGGGATGCGGGTGTCCCACGACGCGAGCGCGGTTTCGAGCGCCGGCACGAGTTTTTCGAGGTGGCGTCCGGTGCGCGCTGAAATGTTCACGCGCGGAGCCCACGACACATGCGAGAGGTCTTGTTCGATTTCGCGTTCGAGCTGCCAGCGGCGCTCGTCGTCGATGAGGTCCCATTTGTTGAAGGCGAGCACGAGTGCGCGGCCCGATTGCAGCACCATTTCGACGATACGCACATCCTGCACGCCGAGCGGTTCGGCGACGTCGAACACCACGATCGCCACTTCGGCTTTGTCGAGTGCGGTTGCGGTGCGCAGTGAGGCGTAGAAGTCGGCGCCCTGCTGCAGGTGCACGCGTTTGCGGATACCGGCGGTGTCAACGAACCGCCACAGTTTGCCGCCCACTTCAACGAGCGAGTCGACCGGGTCGCGGGTGGTGCCGGCGAGGTCGTTGACGACCACGCGTTCTTCGCCGGCGGCCTTGTTGAGCAGGCTCGATTTGCCGACGTTGGGTCGGCCAACGATCGCCACCCGGCGCGGCCCGCCCACTTCGCGTTCGGCGACGCGAGATTCTTGCGGCAGCACCCGCATCACTTCGTCGAGCAGGTCGGCCACACCGCGCCCGTGTAGCGCCGAGGTTGGCCAAGGTTCGCCGAGTCCGAGGCTCCACAGCGGTGCGGCGTTGGGTTCTTGCACGACGTCGTCGATTTTGTTGGCGGCCAAAATCACGGGGCGGTCGGTTTTGCGCAGCATCCGCACCACGTGTTCATCGGTGGCGGTGGCGCCAACGTTCGCGTCCACCACGAACAGCACCGCGTCGGCGAGTTCGATGGCAATTTCGGCCTGTTCGGCAACCGAGCGGTCGATACCTTTTGCATCCGGTTCCCAACCGCCGGTGTCGACCACGGTGAATCCGCGCCCGCCCCACTCGGCTCGGTAGCTGACCCGGTCGCGGGTGACGCCGGGCACGTCTTCAACCACGGCTTCACGGCGGCCGAGGATGCGGTTAACAAGCGCCGACTTCCCCACGTTTGGGCGCCCCACCACCGCCAGTACGGGCAGCGCGGGCAGATAGTAGACGTCGTCTTGACCGGCCGCGTCGGCTTCGAGCATGGCGAGGTCTTCGTCGTCGAGTTCGTAGTCGCGCAGCCCCTGCCGCAGCATTTCGGCGCGCTGGTCGGCGAGATCGTCATCGATCGCCGCCACTCGTTCGACAAAGTCTTCGGCGCTTTCGGCGTAGTGCACCTCGATGTCGTGGTCGTCGGCAACCAGTTCGGGCTGGTAGGGGGTGTGTTCGCGCGAGCTCTCGGGGTCACCGAGCGGCGCCATCGGGTTGTGCTGGTCGCTCATTGTTGTGCCTTTCGGATGAGTTCGATCACGGCCGTAATCGCGGCGTCAAGTGTCAGGTTGGTGGTGTCGAGTTCGACGACCCCGTCGGCGGCGCTGGTGAAGTTCGCCACCGTCGCGTCGCGCGCATCCCGTTCACTAATTGTGGCCGCCACTCGCTTAGCGTTGTCTCCGGCACGCTCGGCCTGCCGGCGGCGGATGCGTTCGGCTTCGCTGGCGGTGATGAGGATGCGCAGCGGCGCGTCGGGCACCACCACCGTGGTGAGGTCGCGCCCCTCGGCAATAATTCCGGCGGCGTCGTCTTCGTGCAAAATCTGGCGGAATCGTTCGTTGACGGCGGCGCGCACTCGCAGGTTGGTGGCGACGCCCGATACGAGCTCTGAGATGCGCGTTTCGCGGATCGCCTCGGTGATGTCGGTGTCGCCGAGGCGCACCCAGCGCTCGTCGGGTTCGAGCGACAGCCGCCACTGCGCAAAAAACTCGGGCAGTAGCGCCACTACTGCGTCTTGGTCGGCGGGGTCGACCTGGTGGTCGAGCGCGAACCAGGTGAGGGCCCGGTACACCGAGCCGGTGTCGAGCAGATGCCAGCCGAGCTGCTGTGCCGCGGCGCGTGAGACGGTCGACTTACCCGACCCCGAGGGGCCGTCGATCGCGACAATCAGGTGGTTTGGCATCATTTTTCTTTCGTAGGGCCGGTTGCGGGCGTGGCTGTTTGGGTTATTGCGCTACCCGCCAGCCACGGCTGTCGAGTTCGTCGACCAGGCGCTGGCGCACCTCGGGCAGCACCCACACTTCGACGAGGCCAAGGTTTGCGCCCGGCGAGTGTTCGAGCATGATTTCTTCAACGTTGATATCGGCCTCGCCGATTTCGTTGAACAGCCGCGCGAGCTGACCGGGGCGGTCGTCGACCATCACGGTTACCGAGGCGTAGGTGCGTCGCGAGCCGTGTTTACCGGGGATGCGGGCGACACCCTCGTTACCGGCGCGCATCTGGTCGGCGACCACGCGCCGGGCGCCTTCGGCTTCAATATCGTCGAGTGCGTCGGCGAGCGTGCCAATATCGCCGGCGATATTGCGCAGGATGCGGGCCACCCGCGATCCGTTCGCGGCCAGAATTTGGTTCCACATGGTTGGGTCGCTGGCGGCGATGCGGGTGACATCGCGCAGTCCCCCGCCGGCGAGATTGGCGGCATCAAGGTTGTCGCCGAGCAGTTGTGCCGCCATCACGCTCGACACCAGTTGCGGCACATGCGAGATAAGCGCCACCGATTCATCGTGGTCTTCAGCGGTGAGGTTGACGACGGTGGCGCCCAAATCAAGCGCCATTCCCTCGACCTCTTGCAGACTGTCGACCGTGGTTTCGGTGGTGCTGGTGATCACCCACGGGCGCCCGAGAAATAGGTCGGCGCGGCCCGAGAGCGGCCCGCCGGTTTCGCGGCCGGCCATTGGATGCGAGCCCACATAGCGGCTCACATCCCCGCCGCCGGCGCGCAGCACCTCGAGCGGGAGCGTTTTAACGCTGGCAACGTCGGTGACGATGGCGTCTGGCCAGTTGCGCAGCTGTTCGAGTACAACCGTGCCCACCGCGTCGGGAGGTACGCACACGACCACGAGCCGCGGAGTGTCTTCCGGCTGCGCGTCGGTCGCGCGATCGGCTGGTGCGATGCGGCCGGCGCCGTAGTCGGCAGCGAGCCGCATCGCCGTTGGTGAGAGATCGCGCAGCATCACGTCGACACCGAGCCGCCGCAGCCCCAGCCCGATCGAGGTGCCGAGCAGGCCCGTGCCAACTACGAGCACCGGGGATAGAGTGCGCACCGGCGCCTTTGCTCGAACGCTATTCATCGTTTGCCTCCACCGTGCTTGTTGCCACCGTGCTTACCGCCGCCGTCGCGACGCTGCTGACCGGATGCACCGCCGCGCCGGCCCCGCGGCTGGCTGCCGCGATCGCCCCGGGCATGACCGCCGCGGGTGCCGCCGCTTTTGCTGCGCGGATGGCCACCGTGACCGGCCCGCTTACCGCGACCGGGCTGGCCGCCGCGCGAGTCGGCACGTTCACCGCGCTGCTTGTTGGAGCTGCCGGCAGGTTCGCCGCTGCTCAGGCGCAGCAGTTGTCCGAGCTCATCGGCGGTTAGTTCGCGAATCTCACCCTGGCGAAGCGTGCCCAGGTGCAGCGGCCCGAAGCTGCGCCGCACCAGTGACCGCACCGGATAGCCCACATGCGCGAGCATCCGGCGCACAATACGGTTTTTGCCCGAGTGCAGGGTGATTTCGACGAGTGTCGATTTGGCGGATGAACCGGCAGCGAGAATCCGTGCCGAATCGGCCTGAATAAATCCGTCTTCAAGTTCGATACCGTCACGCAGCTGCTGCACTGCGGCAGCCGGCATCCGCCCATCAACCTTGGCCACATAGGTTTTTGACACCCCGAACGATGGGTGAGCAAGCACATGCGCGAGCTCGCCGTCGTTCGTGATGATGAGCAGACCGCTCGTTTCATAGTCGAGACGGCCGACGTTGTAGAGCCGCTCGGAATACTGTTCGGTAAATTCGCGCAGATCGCGGCGGCCGTGTTCGTCACGCATTGACGAGACGACTTTCACGGGCTTATTGAGGATGAGATACCGCTTGGTTTGGTCGAGCTGCACCGGGGTGCCGTCGACCACCACGCGGTCGTTATCGGGGTCGATGCGGGTGCCGAGTTCGGTCACCACCGAGCCATTCACTTTCACTCGACCCGCGGTGATGAGTTGTTCGCACACGCGGCGGCTGGCAACGCCGGCGTTTGCGAGCGCTTTTTGTAGTCGCACTCCCTCGGGAAGCTCACGAGCCGGGGCCGCATTTGCGGGGCGGTGATCGGGTGGGAACGGGATGTCGTCAAAATCGCTGAGCTGATAGCCGCCGGCGGGGCGTTCAGCCTCGGCGCGGGCCACTGCGGCGGCAAACTGTGCCAGCTCGCGGGCATCCTCGCCAGCGCTCGAAAATTCCGAGCCCTGCGAATACTGGGTGTCGTCACGACGCTCAGTCACTGAATCCGTCCCTTCCGTCGTCCAAGAATGGTGAAATTTTTGGTAGTTCGTCTATCGAATTAATCCCGAGGTGTTCGAGCAGCAGCTCGGTGGTCTCGTACAGAATCGCACCGGTTTGTGGATCATTACCGCTTTCGGTGATGAGCCCGCGCGCCAGCAGGGTGCGCACCACCGAGTCGACGTTCACCGCGCGCACCTGCGCAACCTGCGATCGGGTCACCGGCTGGCGATAGGCGATCACCGTGAGTGTTTCGAGCGCGGCCTGTGACAGCCGTGCTGGCTGCCGCACCGCCACAAAGTCGCCCACGATGTCTTCGTAGCCGCTGCGCACATACATGCGATAGCCGCCGCCCACCTCTCGCAGTTCAAAACCGCGCGGTGTCGTGCCGTTTTGTCCATCGTAGTCGGCGCACAGTCGGGCAAGTGCTTCACGCACCCTAGCGACCGGCTGCGACACTGCTGCCGCGAGCGCCACCAGCGGCACTGGTTCATCACTGATGAACAAAATTGCTTCCAGCGCTCGGTCGAGATCAACCGCACGCTCGGCGTTGCCGACCGTCGATTCGGCCACCGTGCCGCGCGCAGTGTCGCGGCCAACGGGTTCGGCGATTGATTCATCCCTCATAGTCGGCCCCCAGTGTGCCAAGTTCTTCATCACTCCAGTGCTCGGCCTCCCAGCTCACCGTGAGGGGGCCCAGCGGTTGTTCCTGCGTGAGCGCGACTGCTGCTCGGCGATACAGTTCGAGCACCGCCAAAAACCGCGCGATAACCACGCCGGGGCTGTCGGCATCGGCCACCAGCTCGGTAAACGGTGCCGGCCCATTTTCGCGCAAGCGCCGCACGAGCACTGTCGCCTGTTCGCGAATCGACACCAGCGGTGCGTGCAGGTGGTCAAGCCCCACCGTCGGGATCGCTTTCGGTGTGAACACAATTGCCGCGAGCGCGGCGAAATCGGCGAGGCTGAGCGGAAACACGAGCTCGGGTTCGCGCTCACGCAGCTGTGGTTCGAGGGGCACGGTGCGCGGATAGCGGTGCTCTTCGGCAGCAAATTTTGTTTGCAACCACTTTGCGGCTTCTTTGTAGGCGCGATATTGCAGCAGCCGCGCGAACAGCACATCGCGGGCTTCGAGCACCGCCACATCCTCGGCGTCGACGTAGTCGCCCTGTGGCAGCAGGCTCACGAGTTTCATATCGAGCAGTGTCGCGGCAACCACAATAAATTCGCTCGCCTGGTCGAGCTCGCCCGCGGTTTCGAGGCTGGCGACGTGGCTGATGAACTCGTCGGTCACCTTTGAGAGCGAAATCTCGGTGATGTCGAGTTCGTGTTTGGCGATCAATTGCAGCAGCAGATCGAACGGCCCCTCGAATACTTCGAGTGAAACCTGGAATGAGTCGGAGCTTTCGACGCTCGGGTCGGTGGTTGGGCCGTCGTTAGCGAGCGCCGCGAGGTCAGGCTGCTGCACCGCGTGCCACCAGTTCGCGGGCGAGCTGACGGTACGCCTGTGCGGCCGGGTGATTGGGTGCAAAGGTCACGATTGGCACGCCAGCAACGGATGCATCCGGGAATTTCACGGTGCGGCCAATCACGGTGTCGAACACCTTGTCGCCGAACACTTCGTAGACCCGGTCGAGCACCTCGCGGGCGTGCAGGGTGCGGCCGTCGAACATGGTTGGCAGGATGCCATCGAGTTCGAGTGCCGGGTTGAGCCGCGAGCGCACCTTCTCGATCGTTTCGATGAGCAGTGCCACGCCGCGCAGCGCAAAATATTCGCATTCGAGCGGAATCATGACGCCGTGGCTGGCGGTGAGTGCGTTCACGGTGAGCAGCCCCAGTGAGGGCTGGCAGTCGACGATGATGACGTCGTATTCGCCGGCCATCTGCCGCAGCAGGCTCGCGAGGATCTGTTCGCGGGCGACCTCGGTCACCAGGTGCACTTCGGCGGCCGACAGGTCGATATTGGCGGGGATGACGTCGAGGCCATCAAAGTCGGTGGGTTGAATCGCGTTGTGCGGGTTGTTTTCGCGCCCGATCAGCAGGTCGTAAATGGTCGGCACATTGTGGGTGGAGATACCGAGCCCGGCCGAGAGCGCCCCCTGCGGGTCGAAGTCGACACACAGCACCCGTCGCCCGTAGGCGGCCAGCGAGGCGGCGAGATTAATTGAGGTGGTGGTTTTGCCGACGCCGCCCTTCTGGTTGCACATGGCGATCACTCGCGCCGGCCCGTGCGATTCGAGCGGCTGGGGGTCGGGGAATTTGTTGTACAGCCGTGTGGATACCGATTCGGCCGAGCGGATCTGACCGGGTTCGCTGCCCTCGGCATAGTTGATGCGTTCGGTTCCCGCGGTCAGCAGCGCTTCGGGCACTTCCAAACCCGGCAGTTCGGGCATATCAGTGTCTGGTTTCACGATCGGTGCCCCTCCCTTCCTGTACTGATTCGGCCTGTGCTTTTCGGGTTTGCCGGGTTACAGCTTCGTTCTATCCGGCAGTGCGTGATTTTCACCAGACTGTCGGGGTGTTGCTGGCATGGTATCGCCGTCAGAGAGTGTTCCCACCGTCGCTTTAAGGGTGTCGGCGATTGGGCTTCAAGCAGTGGTTGAAGCTGTCGCCGCTGGTTGCCATTTGTCATCCGGATGCGTAACGCAATCGGTTGCCAGAGCATCCTCTCGGTACCGGGCCGGCCGCTCGGCTATCGGATTAGCGCGTGGCCGAGTTTCAGTGCGTTTCCGTTCAGCGATTATCCTGGCAGTCATGTCTTGGCCGTTCTCCGTGATCACGCGCGCGTTCAGCGCGCTCGTCGCCGCAGTCGCGACAGTCACGGTCATGGTCGGAACGCCCAATATCATCCAGGCTGAAGACGATCGAGCGCGCACGCAGCGACAGCACGAACACATCGATCGCGAACTTGCGAATGCCGCCGGTGTCGCCAACTATTCGATCACCGAACTCGACCAAGACCCCTCGTCGACCATGGTGCTCGGCACCCATGTGGTGGTGAAGCTGGCCACCAGCTACTCCCCCGACCAGCTCGGTCAGCTGCTCGCGAAACTGTTCGGTGAAGGCTGCGATGTTTCACTGGTGCGGCTCGAGTTCGGCCCCACTTCGAGCCTCGAGGTGGTGCACGCGCAGCGCGATGCGCAGCAGTGGGCCGAGCTCGTCGACAGCGTCGACCAGCTCGAGTATGCCCGGATGCGGCTAGCGCAGTTTGGCCCCGACAGCATCGCCCAATTTCAGCTCGAGGTCAGTTCACAATCACAAGACGTGATTGCGACCTACGAACAATTGCACAGTCAACCGATTCCCAGCTGGGTTGCGCTCGGGCAGCTTGAGCTTGAAACCATGACCGGCACCTGGCCTCGGCTCTCGGTGCACGCCGAGCGTGCAGTAACTGCCGCCGAGTGGCAGCGGTTCTGTGACCGCGTTGCTGAGCTGCGTGAAACCACCGAGTCGCAGCCGCATTTTTCGCTCAGCATGACCGCCACCGATTCCGGCAGCGAAGCGCAGTTTGAAGAGTCGATTGTGCCGGCCCCGCCGCCACAATTCACTCCCGACCCAGGCCAGCCGCAGCCGTAAAACCAGCCGCGGCCGTAAGACTAGCCGCGTGCCCGAGGGTGGCTGGTCAAATACATATCGCGCAGCGCATCCGCAGTCACCCTGGTATAAATCTGCGTTGTCGATACCGAGGCGTGTCCGAGTAGTTCTTGCACCACGCGCACATCGGCACCGCCCTGCATCAGATGCGTCGCAAACGAGTGGCGCAGCACATGCGGCGACACATGTTCGCTCAGCTGCGCCCGCTGCGCCACCTGCTGCAGGATATTAAACGCTCCGGTACGACTGAGCCGCTTCCCACGCACCCCTAAAAACAGTGCCCCGCCAGATCGTCCGGCGGCCGCGAACTGGGGCCTGGCCCGTACCAGATAGGCGTCGAGCGCCTGCCGCGCATAGCTTCCCAGCGGCACAATCCGCTGCTTATCGCCCTTGCCCCTGACCCGGATCATGTCTTGGCCGATGACATCGTCCACATCCAGCGCCACAGCCTCGGAGATTCGCGCGCCGGTGGCATAGAGCAGCTCGAGCAGCGCCCGATTGCGCAGCTGTTCGGGTTCATCACCGCCGCTGGCTTCGAGCAGCTGTTCTACCTGCGCAATCGTCAGCGCTTTGGGCAGCCGCGCCGGCAATTTTGGCGTCACAATATCGGCCGTCGCATCCTCTTGCACGAGCTGCTCATCGAGCGCAAAACGGTGCAGGCCCCGCACGCTTGAAGCGATACGTGACACCGAACTCGCCGCCAGCGCCAAGCCGCTCTCAGTGCGCGGGGAACGTAGCCAGGCAATGAACTCTTGCACCTGCGCGGGTGTGACCCCCTCGAGGGCGGTTACCTGCTGTTCGGCAAGCCAATCACGGTAGCGGTTGAGATCGCGTCGGTAAGCAGCAATCGAGTTATCAGACAGCCCGCGTTCGATGGTGACATGACGCAAATACTGCTGAATTTCGCGGTCGAGCGTCAGCCGTTGCCCGGTCAAGCTCGCTGCCCGCCGGCAATTGCTCGGGGCAGCACCGACTGCGCTTCGGGTCGGGTGTCCCACGGTGTGTCGGCCGGCCGCAGCGTCGCCCAGTTTTGTCGGCGCGACTCATTGGCGGCAAACAGTGCCTGCAAGGCCGCGGGGTTATGCAGCTGGCCGGCAAAAATGCGTTCGATCGCCTCATCGAGCCCGATCCACGCCAACCGAATATCGGCCTCTTCTGCCTGCCGGTTAAACGTCTCGGCAGTGGCTTGCAGTCCGCGAGCCAAATAGATGCGAATCGACTCGTTCGAGCCGCCGGGCGAGGTCCAAAAATCAAGCAGCAAATGCCACTCGGATGCCTGCAGATCGGCTTCTTCGGCCAGTTCCCGCTGTGCCGCGGCCAGCGGATCTTCACCCGGTGCATCCAAAAGCCCCGCCGGCAGCTCCCAATCGCGGCTGCGGGCCGGATGCCGGTACTGCTGCAGCAACAGCGCGCGATCATTTTCGTCGAGCGCCAGCACCGCCACCGCCCCCGTGTGCGCGATGAATTCGCGAGTCAGTTCGGTGTCGCCATAGCGAAACGACTCCGACACCACGTTCCACACCCAGCCGTGATGCAGCATCCCGGTTGCGGTAACCGGGTGCGATTCGGGCTGGTCGGCAACCGCACCCGACTCAACGATTTGCATGATTATTCGGCAATATCAGCGTCGTCGATTTCCACGAGCCGGCTCGCCCGCTGGCGCTCGAGCGCCGCGGCCACGAGCCCGGCAAATAGCGGATGCGCGCGGTTGGGTCGCGATTTTAGTTCGGGATGCGCCTGGGTCGCCACATAGAACGGATGCACATCGGCCGGCAGCTCAACAAATTCAACGAGCTTGCCGTCGGGAGAGGTGCCCGAAAAGCGCAGACCGGCTTCGGTGAGCTGCTCGCGGTAGGCATTATTCACCTCGTAGCGGTGCCGGTGACGTTCTTCCACATCGGTGCTGCCGTAGGTTTGGGCCACCACCGATCCGGCAGTGAGCACCGCCGGGTAGGTGCCCAGCCGCATCGTGCCGCCCAGGTCACCGTCACCCAAAATCGCAATCTGCTCTTCCATCGTGGCCACCACCGGCGACGGGGTTTCGGGATCAAACTCGGTGGATGAGGCGTCTTCGATGCCGGCAACATTGCGGGCATACTCGATCACCATCGTCTGCAGGCCGAGGCAAAGCCCCAGCAGCGGAATTTTGTTTTCGCGGGCGTATCGCAGCGCACCGAGTTTGCCCTCAATACCGCGAATACCGAAACCACCCGGCACGCACACACCGTCAACATCCGAAAGCTGTGCTGCCGCGCCCTCAGGTGTGGCGCAATCATCGGCCGCCACCCAGCGCAGCTCGACCTTGGCCTGGTTCGCGAACCCACCGGCGCGCAGCGCCTCACCCACCGAGAGGTAGGCGTCGGGCAGGTCAATGTATTTGCCCACGAGCGCAATCGTGACGGTGTGCTTGGGGTTGTGCACCACATCCAGCAGTTTTTGCCAGCCGCTCGAATAGTCAAACTCACGCACTGGCAGGTTGAGCTGGCGGATGATGACCTCATCCAGCCCCTGCTCGCGCAGCGTTGCCGGAATGTCGTAGATCGACGCAAGGTCGGGAGTGTTGACCACCGCATCCTCGTCGACATCGCACATGAGCGCGATCTTCGCGCGGTTCGATTCGGTCACCGGCCGGTCGCTGCGCAGCACCAGCGCGTCGGGCTGAATACCCGCCGAGCGTAGCGCGGCAACCGAGTGCTGAGTGGGCTTCGTTTTTTGTTCACCGGAGGCGCCCATGAACGGCACCAGCGACACGTGCACAAAAAACACGTTGTTGCGGCCGAGCTCGTGACGAATCTGGCGCGCCGACTCGATGAACGGCTGCGATTCGATGTCGCCGATCGTGCCGCCAACCTCGGTGATGATGACATCCGGGCGCGGGGTCTCGCTGGCCTGCAACCGCATCCGGCGCTTGATTTCATCGGTGATATGCGGGATGACCTGCACCGTGTCACCAAGAAATTCGCCGCGACGCTCGCGCGCAATAACCGTCGAATACACCTGGCCGGTGGTGACGTTCGCGGCGGCGCTCAGGTTGACGTCAAGAAAACGCTCGTAGTGGCCGATGTCGAGGTCGGTTTCGGCACCGTCGTTGGTGACGAACACCTCACCGTGCTGGAACGGGTTCATCGTGCCCGGGTCGACGTTGAGGTACGGGTCGAGCTTCTGCATCACCACGCGAAGACCGCGGGCGGTCAAAAGATTGCCGAGCGAGGCTGCAGTCAGCCCCTTGCCCAGCGAAGAGACAACACCACCGGTAACAAAAATTTGCTTGACCGGGGCGAGTGCCTCGGTGTCAGCATTTTGGTGGTCCGTGACGGGGGCTGCAGCTGAGTCATTCACGGGGTTTAATACTATCCCACGTCGCGGCCCGTGGCAGCAGCCCGGCGAAGCAGCTCTTTGGCGTGTTCGCGGCCCGATTCAGATTCGGGCAGACCCGACAGCAGCCGCGTCATCTCATTCACCCGCGCCTCGTCATCGAGCGCCCGAATTGACGAGGTGGTCACCTGCCCGTCAGTGGTTTTTTCGATGTGCAAATGCTGGTCGGCAAACGCCGCCACCTGCGCCAGGTGGGTCACCACAATCACCTGCCGGGTTGCGGCGAGCCGCTGCAACCGGGCCCCGATTTCGAGTGCCGCTGCCCCACCCACACCGGCGTCAATTTCGTCAAACACGAGCGTCGGCACCGGGTTGGCGGCTGAGAGCACCACCTCAAGTCCCAGCATCACGCGGCTGAGTTCACCGCCGGATGCGCTGGTTGCCAGTGGCGCTGGCGCGGCACCCGGATGCGGTGCCAGTAGCAGCGCGACCCGGTCCTGTCCCAGCCGGCGGATTTCGTCGTCTGTGGTGATCGAAACCGACAGTTCGGCGTTTGGCATCGCCAGTGCGTGCAGCTCTTCGGTGACTCGCGCGGCAAGCTCGTCGCCTGCCTTTTGGCGCAGCCCGCTGAGACGATCGGCAGCCGCCACCAGTTCGCTTTCAAGTTCTTGCACCTGCGCCACCAATTGCGGGATGCGCTGATCGTCACCGGCGAGCTCGAGTAGCCGCGCGCCGGCGGCCGCATACTGGTCAAGCAGCTCATCGAGGCCAATGCGATACCGGGTTTTTAGCGATTCGATTGCCGCCAGCCGCTCATTGAGCGAGTCGAGCTCGCCGATGCCCTCCACATCGAGGTCGGCGAGATAACCCGCGAGGCGCGTGGCGAGATCCTCGGCTGCAAACACCAGATCGTTCGCCGCTTCAACGGTGGTGTCGAGCGAACCATCCGAACGGTGGGCCCGCTCAATACGGGCGGTGATCGTGCGGCTCAGTTCGCGCACACTGCCGCCGGGATGTTCCTCTCCAGCCAGCAGTTCGTGCGCCTCTCCCATGAGCGCGCGCAGCTCTTCCCGATTCGCGAGCCGCTCGATACGGGCCAGCAGCTGCCGATCCTCATCCGGTTGCGGGTCGAGCTGCTCAACCTCGTCGATGAGCAGTTGCAGGCGTTCGCGTTCCGAGACGCGAGCTTCGGCCGCATCCCGTAGTGCGTGCAACTCGCCACGCACCTGCTGGAGGCGATCAAAAATCTCAGCCACCGTATCCCGCACACTCAGCAGCTCATCGCCACCGAACGCATCCAGCACGGCACGCTGTACCGGCTCTTGCGCGAGCCGCAGCTGTTCCGACTGCCCGTGCACTGCTACCAGCTGGGCACCAATTTCACCCAGTTTGCCCGCCGGCACGCTCTGGCCGCCAAGCCAGGCCCGCGAACGCCCGCTTTCAAGCAGTTGCCGAGCCAACACCAGTTCAGCCTCGGGCTGCACGCCATCGGGCCCGGTCACCGTGTCGAGCTCGCCGCCAGCTTCATCGACCTGCACGGCAATTTCACCGTCTGCGGCAATGAGCACGCGCCCCTCGACCCGCGCCCGGTCGGCCCCCTGACGCACCAGCTGCGCCGAGCCTCGGCCACCGAGCAACAGCCCCAGTGCCGTCACCACCATGGTTTTACCGGCGCCGGTTTCACCCGTGATCGCCGTGAAACCTGGTGAGAGCGGCAGCTGGGCGCTGTCAATTACGCCGAGGCCACGAATTTCGAGTTCTGTCAGCACTAGCGTGGACCTCGCCAACCCACGATCGGCAGCTGAAATTTTTTCACCAGTCGAGTGGTGAACGGCACCTGATGCAGGCGTGCCAGCCGCACCGGCTGCGATGACCGAGTCACGGTAATCCGGGTGCCCGAGGGCACCGTGTGGCTGCGACGGCCGTCGCACCAGATGATCCCGTCAGAGCCGTCGCGCGTGTACACCTCCACCGCGAGCGTCGAATCGGGTGCGGTCACCAGCGGCCTGGCAAATAGCGCGTGCGCCGAAACCGGCACCAGCAGCAGCGCCTCCACCTGCGGCCACACCACCGGGCCGCCCGACGAGAACGAGTAGGCGGTCGAACCGGTCGGCGTGGCGAACAGCACGCCGTCGCAACCGAAGCTCGAAAGTGGCTCGCTATCCACCTCGATCACGGCGTCGAGCATCCGCTCACGGTTACCTTTTTCAACACTGACCTCATTGAGGGCCCAGCCGGTGAAACGTTCACCCGTCTCGGTTTCGGCAATAAATTCGACGGTCAATCGTTCTTCAACGTCATATTCACGGTCGATCACCCGTTCAACAACCGTGCTGAGCGCATCTTTTTCGCTCTCGGCGAGGAAGCCAACATGTCCCAGGTTCACGCCGAGCACCGGCACATCGGCCGCGCGGGCCAGTTCAACAGCCAGCAAAATCGTGCCATCGCCGCCGAGCACAATCACAATCTCGCACTGGTTGATCGAGCAGTCGACATCGAGCAGCTCAGCCGATTTGGGCAGCCGCGGCCGCCCCTCAGCGCCGAGCACCTCGGGTGTGTCACGCTCAATCACCGGGATAATGCCGGCGGCGTCGAGCATCTGCATGGTGCTGAGCGCCGATTCAATGGCGTCCTCACGCGCGAAGTGGCTGACCACCAAAACCCGCCGCGTCGTGGCGGCCGACGGTGTTGTTGCGGTCATGAGTTCCCTTTCACCACTGTTTCGCGGATATGCGCGATATCAATCTCGTTATGTGATTGTCTCGCATCCAAGCTGGCCGCATCACCAGAGGCCGTGTTTTGGGCTCGGTGAGCGTCGTTTGGCAATTGCAGCCACAGCAGGTATTCGTGGTTCCCGTGCGTGCCGGTGATCGGCGATTGTCGGAACCCGCGCACCCGAAAACCAAGCTCGCAAGCATCCCGCACCACATCTACCGTCGCATCGGCCGCAACCTCAGCATCGGTCACAATGCCACCGCGAACAAATCGGCGCCCCACCTCAAACTGCGGTTTTACCAGCAGCACTGCCCAGTGAAGATTCGGTAGTGCGGCCCGCACCGCCGGCAAAATATGCCGCAGCGAAATGAACGAGAGATCGCCCACCACCGCCGTTATGTCTTTGGCGGCAAGTGGCGCGCGGCCCACCCGGGCCGCGGCGATACAGCTATCGAGGCGCTGCTGGTTGAGATACCGGGCGTTCTCGCCCTCGATCACGGTCACTCGAGTGTCGGCGCGCAGCAGCGCATCCAATTGATCGTGGCCAACGTCGAGCGCCACCACTTCGCGCGCCCCACGTTCGAGCAGCACCTGTGTGAACCCTCCCGTTGATGCCCCGAGGTCGAGCACCGCACGCCCCGAAATATCAAGCGCAAAACTATCGGCCGCGGCCAGCAATTTTTGTGCCGCCCGCGACACGTACCCGGGCCCGGCAGTCACCTCGATGCGGTCGGTCTCGGATACCGACATTGATGCTTTGGTTGCGAGCCGACCGTTGACGTGCACCTGGCCCGCGGCGATGCTGCGAGCCGCCGCTGTGCGGCTGCGGCACAGGCGGCGGCTCGCGAGCGCGTGATCGAGCCGCTCAGGCATGGTTATCGGCGCCCGCCGTGCCCGGCTCGTCACCCGCCACTTCGAACTCCTCAATGTCGAGCGGCTCGTCGGCGTCATCGAGTGCCCGCGAGAGCTGTTCGAGACGACGCTTGTAGGCGCCGGCTCGTTCTGCCAGCGGCAGCTGCTCGATCGCGGCAAACTCGGCGGATGCGGGTTGCGAGGTTTCGTCGCTCATACCGAAAAGTCCATTTCGAGCAGTGATGCGGGGATTTCGAGCGCGTAGATGACCTTGTCAGAGTTCCAAATTGCCGCGCAGGCTGCTCGCAGCAGGTCTACTTCGTCGTTCCCCGCGCTGCGCACTCTCAGACTGATACCGTCGAGCACCACGCGCGATTTGCGCACGCGGGCCTCGACCAGTTCTGGCTGCACCGATACCTCCACTTTCGGATAGGGCTCGGTGAGGCTGCGCAGATCGCGAATGATGTAGTCGGGCCGGTCTTCTGGCCCGGATGCAAACAATTGTTTGGCCTGGTCGATGCCGGTGAGTACGAGTGCGGATGCAATACCGGCACGGTTTGCGCCTCGAATATCGGTATCGAGCCGGTCACCAATCATGAGCGGATGCGCGACCCCGAACCGTTCTTGGGCTGCGGTGAACAGCGCCGTTTCGGGCTTACCGGCCACCTGCGCCATCTTCTGGGTGGCTGTGTGTACCGCAGAAACGAGCGTACCGTTACCGGGCGCGATGCCCTGCTCGCGCGGAATGGTCCAGTCTTGGTTGGTGGCGATCCACGGGATATCGCGGCGCAGCGCATACGACGCTTCGGCAAGTTGCAGCCAATTAACGTCGGGCGCGAAGCCTTGCAGCACCGCGTCGGGTTCGTCGGCGGCCTGGCGGGTGACTCGATACCCGGCTTTGACGAGCTCGTCGACAAGCCCGGCTCCCCCAACGACGAGCACCAGTGAACCGGTGGGCACCTGTTCGCTGAGTAGCCGCACTGCTGCCTGGGGGCTCGTGACCACATCCTGTGCTTCGGTGCGCAGACCGAGCGTGCGCAGGTGTTCGGCCACGTCGGCATCGGTGCGGGATGCATTATTGGTGATGTATCCCACTCGGGTTCCGCGATCGCTCGCCGCGTTGAGCGCTTCGACCGCGTGCGGCACAGCGTTTGCGCCGCGATAGACGACGCCGTCGAGGTCGACCAGCAGCGCGTCGGCTGCGGCGACCGGTGCCGGAAGATCGTCTGATTTATTACCAAACAACCGCATGACGGATGTGCTCCTTAGAGATCAAAAAGCGACGGCTGGTCGTCGTCCAACACCGTGTTTGTTGCCGGCTTGGATGCCGATTTTTCTGATTCGGATGCGTCTGCCGCGTTGTCGGCAGTGTCGGCCGCCTCGTCAGCCTCCGGTTCATCAGCGGCAACAGACTCGTCACCGTCAGCCGCCCCGTCAACCTCAATCGGCTCGACGGCAGTCGACTCGCTAGCCTCCGGTTCAGTGTCCTGCGGCTCGCAGGTCTGAGGTTCGACGGTCTCAGGACCGTCACCCTCGGGTTCTTCGCCCGCCAGCTCACGAACCGGCTCAGCACCCGTTTCCGCGTCATCGGCTTCATCGTCGGCTGCGGCAGCATCGGTGGCGGCGCGTTCGACTTCCGCGATCAGTTCGTCATACTCAGCCTGGATTTGCGATTCGATCGATTCTTCGGCAAGTGGCGCCGCATCCTCTTCGGGACCGGTTTCGAGGCGTTCGGTGATGATGGTCACCGTCTCAAATTCATTGTGCTCGGCAGCCTGGAGGGCCGCTTCGGCTCGGTCCGCAGCCGATTCCCACAGGGTGGCTTCGCTATCACCGAGATCGTCAAGTACGGCTGCGTAGGCACGGAACAGTGCCGGTGAGTAGCTGAACGCGCGGGTGCGGTCAAGCTGCGAAATCTCGAGCTCGGCGCGAGCGAGTTCGGTTTCACCGAGGTCGAGGCGTGCGCCCGACATTGCGATCGCAAGCAGCACCTGTTGCTGCGTATCAAGAGTCGAGCGATCGACCGATTGGCCGAGTTCGATGGCACGATCGGGACGCCCGAGCCCGCGCTCACAGTCAACCATGAGGGCGATTTCGTCGTCGCGGCCAGAGATGCGTCGATAGGTGCGCAGTTCGCGCAGTGCCAGCGCATAGTCGCCCGTTCGATAGGCGGTGATGGCGAGCGCTTCACGCACCATTGCGACCCGGCCACCGCGACGCGATGCGCTGAGTGCGTGCGCGTGCGCGAGTTCAGGGTCGGTGTCGATCAGCAGCGACGCCATCACGAGGTGACGTGCGACTGTGACGTAGTTTTCGTGGCTGAGAGTCTTGAGCTCAACGCGTGCCTTCATCGGCAGGTCGCGTTCGGTGATCTCTTCGGGAATCTCGGGATCAACGTGCGTTTCGCGAATAGCGCGCAGCTCATGTGGCCGCGAACTGAAATCACGCCGCGGCTCGGTGCCACCGCGTTTCGATTCTGATCGGTACCCCCGGCCACCACTGCGGCCGCGATCGAAGTTGCGGTCGCTGTTTCGGTCGTTGCGGCGCCGCTCGCCACGCTCGTTTCGTGACCGATCTGGTCGGCCGCGGTAGTCACCGCCGTCGCGACGCTGTTCATCGCGTTCGCGCCAATTACCGAGATCACGCTGTCCACCGTCGCCCCGACGATTCCCAGAGTAGCCACGCTCGTCGTCATAGCGTCGCCGCTGACCGCCGTGACCGCCACGATTACGGTCGCGCTCACCGCCCCGGCTGCGGTCACGGTCATCGCGCCAGTTTGAGCGCCCGGATGCACGGCGGTCGCTGTCGCGGTAGTGGCCGCGCTCGTTGCGGCCACCAGACTCGTTACGTGCGTAGCCACCGGATGCACCGCGGCGCTCATCGCCGCGATCGCGATAGTTCTTCGCACCGTCGCGTCCGCGGTCGTTGTACCGGCGTTCGCTCGAGCCGCGCTCAAATCGATCGCGTGAGCGATAGTCGTCTCGGCGGCCGCCTCCTCGAGAGCCGGAGCTTGAAGGACCTCCCTTGCCGTGGCGTGAACCTCCGCCAAAGTTATTGCGGTCGCGGCCTGCGCCGCCGTTACGTTTACCGTGGCGGTCTCCGCCGTCAAAGTGGTTGCTCATGAGTGTCCTTCCCGTGCTATCGGTGCGCTGTGAAGTTTTAGACCAGTCTAGTAGGGAGCTAATCGAAGCCGACTGGGCGCGCCTGAGCCGGCGGCCGTCATCCATCACGCCGCGCTTGGCGGCCCGACTATTCCTAGAAACCCCTACCGCTTTTCAAAACTGCCCGCCCTTTTAAAAACCGCCACACCTTCTGAAAAGGACCGCCCGCCTTTAAAGGCACTGCCCGCCTTTTAAAAAACTGCTCGCCTTTAAAAACGACAGCTTCTTCACCAACACTCGTGGGGTTGTTTTTGGGAAACAAAAAATGGTGGGGCACACAACCCGCCAAAACGGATCATGCACCCCACCATCAAAATAAAGTTCGGCAGTGACCTACTCTCCCACAAAGTCCCCCTTGCAGTACCATCGGCGCAAAAGCACTTAGCTACCGGGTTCGGAATGTAACCGGGCGTAC
>NZ_CAJGWQ010000017.1 GCF_904842695.1 Gulosibacter hominis
CCTGATGGTGTGACTATCGACGAGAACACTGGTGAGATCACGGTGACCATCCCTGAGGATGCGAAGCCTGGTGACAAGATCACTGTTCCTGTTGTGGTGACTTACCCGGATGGTTCGAAGGACAACGTCGATGTGACGGTTACGGTTGAGCAGCCTGACGCTCCTGACACCAAGCAGAGCGATGAGTTCGAGCCTGGTTATGAGGATGGTTCGGGTAAGCCGGGTGAGGACGTCAAGGTTGAGAAGCCTGAGTTCAAGGACAAGGGCGGTAACCCGACCACTGCTCCTGAGGGCACCAAGTTCACTCCTGGTGAGAACACTCCTGATGGTGTGACTATCGACGAGAACACTGGTGAGATCACGGTGACCATCCCTGAGGATGCGAAGCCTGGTGACAAGATCACTGTTCCTGTTGTGGTGACTTACCCGGATGGTTCGAAGGACAACGTCGATGTGACGGTTACGGTTGAGCAGCCTGACGCTCCTGACACCAAGCAGAGCGATGAGTTCGAGCCTGGTTATGAGGATGGTTCGGGTAAGCCGGGTGAGGACGTCAAGGTTGAGAAGCCTGAGTTCAAGGACAAGGACGGTAACCCGACCACTGCTCCTGAGGGCACCAAGTTCACTCCTGGTGAGAACACTCCTGATGGTGTGACTATCGACGAGAACACTGGTGAGATCACGGTGACCATCCCTGAGGATGCGAAGCCTGGTGACAAGATCACTGTTCCTGTTGTGGTGACTTACCCGGATGGTTCGAAGGACAACGTTGACGTGACTGTCACCGTTGAGCAGCCGGATGCTCCGGCTGAGCAGCCTGACTGGAAGGACGACAAGGGTAAGCCTGGCGACAAGGTTGAGATCCCGAACACCGGTGGCGACGTGCCGGAAGGCACCACCGTTGAGACGGAAGGCCCTGGTAAGGCTGAGATCGATGACAACGGCAACCTGATTGTCGATATCGATGAAGACGCCAAGCCTGGTGACAAGATCGTTGTCATCGTCAAGGACAAGGACGACAACGAGATCGACCGTGTAGTCGTTGAGGTCGAACAGCCGACCCCTGGCGACAAGGGCAAGGACTCGGACAAGTACCAGCCTGAATACCCTGACAGCACGGGTAAGCCTGGTGAGAAGACCGAGATCCCGCTGACGCCTGGCGACCTGCCTGAGGGCACCAAGTGCGAGCTCGACACGAGCACTGTGCCGGCTGGTTGGAACGTCACCATTGGTGAGAACTGCAAGCTGATTGTGGTTCCCGGCAAGGACGCGAAGCCTGGTCAGACCGCTGACATCAAGGTGAACTTCACCTACCCCGATGGCAGCACTGACACTGCGACCGCACACTTTGTGGTGGCAGAGGCTGACGGTGGCAAGAAGGTCATCCAGGAAGGTGGACTCGCTCAGACGGGTGCACAGGTTGCTGGTGTGGCCGGTATTGCAGCCGCGATGATCGCAGCAGGCCTCGGCCTCGCGTTCACGCGCCGTCGCCGCGCAGGTGAGGAGAACTAATCGCCTGACCGGTAACGTATCGGTATAGCTTGTGGGGTGGGATCGCAGTGCGGTTCCACCCCGCAAGTGTTTCCGGGGGAGTGCGGGCAAATACTCGGCGCCCGACCGGATCCACACCGCGGGTTATCGGTGTCAATGTGATTGCCGCTGGCGGTAGTTGTGTTGCATTCATGCGGCGTGACAGGTCGGAGCGGTGTGCGCATAGTGCTCGGTACTGAAGCCCAGTCGAACAAACCCCTAAATCTAGCCACAGCGACCTAGCGATAACTCTGCAGTGTAATTACTATTAGTCCTGCGTGTGGTGAGATCACGTTGCTGGAGAGTTTTCTACGGTAACAGACGGCTTCTTCAGCGCGATTCTTAGCAGACAACAGAAAGGGTGTGGCTGATGGCACGGCCAATCCACAGGAACCGTTCAACATGTCGAACCTTGTTCACAATTCTCCCCGCGTTTATCGCGGTCATCATGGTTTTCGCATCGCAAGCGGTTTATGCCTTTGGCAGCGTCGATAATAGCGGTGGCACCAAAGCGTACGAGCTAGAAGGTGTGTGGAAGGACCAACCCGAGACGGTCACCTCGGGTCTCGATGTACTTTCTATGGTGTGGCACCTGGATATCAACGATTCGGCGCCAGCGCCAGGCAATGAACCGACCACTGACAACCTCCTGGCTGTCACAGTGGAGAACGCGCACTTTGGCGAGATCCCCGCTGAATGTCTCAGTGGAGACAAGGGAGCTTCAGAGATTTCAGAAGATCAGCGCACCTTGACATGTGACATCGGTGAGCGCGATGAGGGTACCGCCCAGATGGTGTTGTCGGGCATTAAAGTTGACGGCCCAGCAGGGTCAACGGTCTCTGCGAAGGCGACCTTCCGGGGTCTTGAAGCTAAGCTGCCGGAGATCCCGATCATCGCGCCGTTCATCATGGACGCCAAGTTCGATGCTGGTGCACCGAGCTCGTTGACTGGTCAGCCAGACACGTACCAGTTCATGTCTTTCCCGTTCTCGTTGGCGCATGCAACGGGTTCCGCGGCGGGCCCGGAAAGCGTCAGCTATGACATCACGATCAATGGTGTCCGCGGCGAAAGAATCACTACGCAGGATGTAGCGTGCGCGCCTATTGATCGCGTGCATTCTGGTTATCCGTACTCAGCTCCGGGTAAGCCGCAAGAGCAGACCGCTAACTTCCCTACATGCGAGTTCACTCTGGTTGACCCTGAGACGAACACCTTCCGATTGACGTTGTCTGATCTGGACTATGTTTCGAAGCGGCCGGAGCTTGACTCGAATGGTGTCCGTTTGCCTCAGGTTCAGCCGAAGCATCCGCGCGAGGTGATCGCTGCTGGAGAGCTTCGCATCAAGGTTCCGTATATGGTTGCCGGGCCAAATTCGAACGCCAAGACCAACGTGACGCTGAAGGCATCGGCGCCGACGTACACCGCCGTCGATGGGTCGACGAGTGATGACGACCCGTCGAACAACCAGAACCGCGCCCCGATGATCCGCGGCAACTGGACGGGTGCATGGGTTGTTGGGTCCCAGTACCCGAAGGCATACCCGGGTATCGGATGGTCTGACACGTCGCGTGCTCCCGTGGGCGCTACTGTGATGTCGGTGTCCGGAATCGCTCCTCCGCGCGTTGAGGGCTTCTCTGACAACTGGATTTGCAACACCCTAGATACTGAGCGCGTCGATTTCGTCGACGCCCGTGTGGTTGCTGACCCTTACGCGAAGCCGAACGTCTACTACGGCGAGAACGTGGAGGGCCTTGACATCCTCTATTACACGGGTGAGGTCAAGGACCCCAACCTCTTCGAATGCGGTACCACGGAAACCCCGTTTGATGAAGGGAAGGACGAAAAGGACGGCTGGAGCTACACCAAGCCTGCCGACCTCTCGACGGTGAAGGCTGTCAAGCTGCGTGTGCCTCGCGATAAGGGCCACTTGTCGGAGCTCCCGCAGTCGTACTTCTACCTGGTGATCGAACAGAAGATTCACGATGACGTAGAGATCGGTGCGGACGTGTGGACGTGGACTTCCGTCCTTAACGAGACGCACACTGAGTGGAAGATGGATATCAACTCGAAGATTGCTTATGACCGCGTGACCAATGAACGTGAGATTACTCCTGGGTTCGCATCCCCTGGCGTGGTTACTGATGGAGTCCGCTACCCATACGCTGGCCCAGGACGTGACCTCTTGCGGGTGGTTCCCTCGCTACCTGTTGTAGCCAAGGACGTCGCCCAGCCAGAGTATGGTCCGGGTGCGGAAGCTGAATACACGATTCGTTATGGCCTCGAATCTGAGATCGCGAACATGCCTAACGACCAGGTGGTTATTGAAGACACCTTGCCGGCAGGTATGGAGTATGTTCCGGGTACCGCGGACGTTGAACCTGATGTGAAGACCAACTCTAATGGCCAGCAAGTTCTGACGTGGACGAAGGATGGCGTTGAACCTAATATCCGCGTCTTTGAGGACGGCAATGCTTATGTCATCAACTACAAGGCGACGCTCCCTAAGGATGCGAAGCCTGGCGCTGTATACATCAACGAGGTCGCGGCATCGAGCCAGGGCCACACCCGTAAGGCGAAAGCTAAGGTGACGGTTCCGCGCGCGGGCTACACGTCGTTGAAGAAGGATGTGAAAACATCTGTTGTTGAAACAACCCGAAACGGGGTTGCAGCAAACGAGTGGACGCTGAAGCTCACCTCGAATGATCCGACGCGTTCAAACCTCACTGACGTGATCGATGTGCTTCCGTCAAACGATGATTCCCAGGGTTCGAAGTTTGATGGCACACTCAAGGTGACCGGAGTTGAAGGTGCTGAAGGCGCGAAGGTCTACAGCACCACTGTGGACCCAGCTAAGATTGATGAAGACCCGAATGCCAAGGTCAATGGTGGCACCGGAACGCCGTCTGACATCTGGGAAGAAGGCGTGAAGGAGGACGCGACCGCGCTCCGCGTTATCACCAAAGCCCCGCTGGCGTATGGGGATACGCAGACCATCACGGTGAAGACTGAGTTGCATCAAGCGCAGCTAGGCGATGTTGTTGTCAACAAGGCCGTGGGCCGAGCTGAGAACACCAAGCTGCGGATGCGTACTTCTGCACAGTTCACGGTGCGCACACCAGTCGAGGTTCGTGTTGAGAAGGTGTGGAAGGACGAGAACGGCGAAGCCCTTACGGAGACTCCGGAATCGGTGCAGGTGCAGCTAATGCGCCAGCAAGGTGACGAAATCACTCCGGTGGGCGAAAAGGTTGAGCTTTCTGGCGCCAACGACTGGAAGCACACGTTTGAATCGCTACCAGCCGTGATCGATGACGAGCCGGTCAGCTATACGGTGAAGGAAGACTCGGTCGAAGACTACACCTCGCAGGTCAAGGTGGTAGACGCCGGTAGCGTCTTCGAGGTGACGGTCACGAATACACGTGAACCTGAGCCGACACCGGAGCCGACGCCGGAGCCGACGCCGGAGCCGACGCCAGGGCCGACGCCGGAGCCGACGCCGGATCCGACGCCAGGGCCGACGCCGGAGCCGACACCGGATCCGACACCTGAGCCGACGCCAGGGCCGACGCCAGGGCCGACGCCAGGGCCGACGCCGGAGAAACCGAAGGCTCCTGAGGAGGGATTGGCCCGAACTGGTGTGGAGGTTGCAGGCTTCCTCGCGATTGCAGTCACGTTGCTTGGCGGTGGGTTGTTCTTGTTGAGGCGACCACGCAAGCAGTGAAGCCGCTGGGTGAGAACCCGCAGGGCTAAAATGAACTGCCGGCGTTAGCCTCCGCGACTAGGAATGGCTAAGGGCTGGGCATGGACTTTGAAGTCCATGCCCAGCCCTTGTCATTGTTAGCCGATTGGTTCTGGCCCTGGCTCGACGGTGTAGGCGAGCATGATGAGGGCTTCGCGGATAGGGGTTCGCGAGAAACTCCACACCTACACCATCGTCGGGGCCATCACCGACAAAAGCGAGTACGCGACCTCAACGCACTCTTCGCAACCGCATCAATCACCGTCGCACGCGAGTTCCTCGAAGGCGCAATCCGCGACGCCACCACCCTCAACACCCTTTCGGCGACGAAAACCTCCGCTCCCATGGGCTCATTCAGGCTACCGCAGCAGCTACCTCGACCTCTGCACCGACTACCGCAGTCAACACAGCGCCGAACGAACCCCCGTCAACGACGACGTCGTATTCAAAATCGAACTCACATCAATCAACGCTGACGAAAACCTGTGCAGCGAAGCCGCCCACACCTACGCCGAAACTGCCTTCCGAGACCGCAAGCTGCGCACAACCGGCACCGATATCACCAAAACCCTGCCACCAACGTCACGATTCGCCACCCGCGACAACCACGCCAAAAAGAAACACCAACAGCGCCAACGGCGGGCCACAGCTCGCTACTGTGCCGACGCCATTAACCCCACCAGCAGATCCGCAACATCCTGCGGTGAAATCGCATCAAAGTTTTCTTTGCTCAGCGAATTAATTTCAATCGTGAACAGCGCCTGCGCATCCTCATCGAAATACATCGCACTGTAATAGCCCTGCGGATTCGTCGGATACCAGCGCGTCAACACCAGCACCTCAAGATTTCCCGACGTCACCGTCTCAACAGTGTTGTCTTGCTCAGGGATGCTCGTCGTGTTTTTAAAATCGTCATACGCCGCCTGAGCATCAGCCGCACTCGACGCCTGGATCAGCTGCAGCTCACCGGCATACAAATCCCGGCGCCAAAAATCACAAATATAGCGATAGCCATCATCATCGCTCGCAAAACTACCCCAGCCCACATCCGTGAACCGCGGTCGCTTATCAAGGATGCGCGGCATCTGATCGGCCAACAAGCAATCACCCTCGCTCAACACCGGATACTGCTGCCCATACCCATCCGACGACTCCCAGCCATCCGCAGTCTGCTGCAACCACGACTCGGGAATCTGCGACACACTGTTCAAATCAGGCGCCGCATCACCACCTGACTCCTCCGACGCACAAGCCGCCAGCGGCAACGCCAGCAACAAAGACCCAACAAGAGCAGCACGTCGTTGAAATCGCATGCGCACATGCTAACGGGGGAGCGTAACCACCAACTCAGACCGCAGCCAGCGAGCCGTGACAAACTCACAACATGACCCAAACGCACCCGCTCATCGGCACAGTTCGCCGAGTGCGTACCGGCAAAGTCACCACCCAGCAGTGGAGCGGCCGCACCATCAACACCGGCGCCGCCAAAACACCCCGCGACGGGCGCATCCCCGTCAGCGTCCAAGGGCTCGACGGCGACGAACAGGGCAACCTCAAAGTACACGGCGGCCCAAACAAAGCCATCTGCTGCTACCCCTACGAATTCCTCGACCAGTGGCGAGCCGACGGCATCGAACTTCCCGAAGGAGCCCTCTTCGAAAACCTCACCCTCGAAGGGCTCACCGACCAAGAAGTACATCTCGGCGACATCTACCAGCTCGACGATCTGCGCGTACAGGTCACCCAGCCGCGCCGACCCTGCGCCACCGTCTCCGCGCGCTGGAGCATGAAAGAACTGCCGCGGCTCATGCAAACAACCAACCGCACCGGTTTTTACTTTCGCGTGCTCGAACCCGGTACCGTCGCCCAGGGAGACACCCTGCGGCTCATCCAACGCCTCGACAACTCGGTATCAGTCGCTGAAACCAACCGCATCATGAACGTCGACCGCGACGATATCGCCGGCATCCACCAACTACTCGCATCCCCCGAACTTCCCGAACGCTGGCGGGGGATGCTCGAACGCCGACTCGAAGGCAAATACGAAGACGACTCGGCACGACTATTCGGCACCAGCTAACAGCAACCAGCTAACAGCGCCAGGGGCTACAAGCGTCAGCGGATGCACGCGCCGGCGGAGCCTACAAACTCCGGCCGATCTCCCACAGCCGGTCGGGGCGGCCATCAATCGCCTCCGACAGCGCAAACGCCTGATCGTCCGAAAGCGACGACACATAGTCGAGCACTCCGCGCCCCACCCCGAACCGGTGCGCCGTCGCCACCGAATCAGGCACCGGAATGCCTTCGGGGCAATCCTCCATCAACTCCAGCTGCTGTCGAGTCGCCAGCGCCACCAGTTCGCGCAGCCGCGGCGGCACCCGCTCACGATCATGGCGATCATCAAGCCACGAAGTTAACCCGTTCACAATCCGCAGCAGCACCCGACTCAGCCCACGCTGATACATCGCAATATCGGGGCGGTTCAAAATAAAGTGCCGGTGCACAAACTTGAGCACATTCACCGCATGCCAACCCGACACATCCAGTGTCACAAGCCCCGTGCGCGGATTGTTCTCGGGCGCCAACACCACCGAATTTTGCAGCTGCCCAATCCAGCGGCTCGTGAACGACGACAGCGCCCGCTCGGTGGTGAGCGAACCATCAAAATCCTCCGCCAAAAGGCCATCCACGAGGTCATCCGCAACCAGACGCACCGCGTCAGTGAACGCACCATCATCAGCAATCCACGGATCATCGGCGTGCAGCTTCCGGCGCAACAACTCCAGCGCCGCCCCCGGACGCTGCCGCTGACCGCCAAGCTGCTCGCCACTCAAATGCCGCAGCGGACACGCATCCTCAAGCCAGGTGCCAAGCTCGCGCGCCACCGCACTCTGGCTCAGCAGCCCGGCCCGATAAAAATCATCAACATCGTGCACCGAATAGGCGATGTCATCAGCAATATCCATCACCGTCGCCTCGAGCGACTGCTGCAATGGCAATACCCCAGCTGAACCGGCACGCGCATCCGCAAGGTCGGCTGCATCCACAAAATAGGCCGAGTACTTCCGCACCACCAGCTCGCCATCAACCCGGCGCAGCCCCGGTGGCAGCACTGCATCGGGGGCATCAACCGTCACCGCCGCAGTCCACGGATATTTCGCGGTTGCCGAACGAGACGCGGCGGTGAGATTCAGGCCGTGATCGGTGTCGTGCCACACATCCAGGGCCGTAATGATGCGATACGTCTGCGCGTTCCCCTCAAACCCATCCGGCAGCCCGAGCGTCTCGCGAGCGACCCGGTCGAGCACCTGCTCACCCAAATGTCCAAACGGGGGATGGCCAAGATCGTGCGCGGCAGCCGCTGCCTGCGCCACCACAGGATCACAACAAAACTTGGGATTCGTCGAAGCCAGCGGCGCAAGATCGGCAACCAACTGGGTCGCGATCGTGCGCGCCACCGCAGTGACCTTCAACGAATGCGTCAGGCGATTGTGCACCAGCGGGCCTGCACCCGTCTGGCCAATCACCTGCGTCACCGCCGACAGTCGCGCGTAATACGGCGAAAACCGGATGCGCTCCAGATCGCGTCGAAACTCGGTGTCGCTATCAGCAATTTCGTGACCGCCAACAGCATCGGCGAAACGACGAGAGGTGCGGGAATGCGGCTTCATGAACAACCTCGGCGATATCGGAAAGCAGCTGCTGCCACACTAGCTTCAGCCCGGAAAGAACTGGTAGCGCCCCAACCCGAGCTACAGCTGCCGCAACCGGGTGGCAGCCTTGTGCAGCACCTCGGGGCGCTTACAGAACGCAAACCGTACGAGCGACTTGGCTCCGGCCGCATCGCGATAAAACGCCGACAGCGGCACCGCCGCCACCCCGATGCGCTCGGGCAACTCTCGGCACAGCTGCGCGGCATCAGTTACGCCCAGCGGCGCCGCATCGGCCACCGCGAAATAGCCGCCGTTCACCGGCGCCACCGTAAAACCGGCATCCGCAAGCGCCGGCACCAGCAGATCACGGCCGGATCGCAGCTGGGCACGAATTGCCGCGAAATCAGCATCCGGCAGCGCCAACCCGACAGCAATTCCCTCCTGCAACGGCCCGGCATTCACATAGGTGAGCCACTGCTTCACCGCCATCACCGCCGACACCAGCTCGGCCGAGCCGGTCACCCAGCCAACCTTCCAGCCGGTGGTGGCGAAGGTCTTGCCACCGGAAGAAATCGTGATGGTGCGATCACGCATCCCCGGCAGCGAAGCCATCGGAATATGCCGATGCTCGTCGAAGGCCAGATGCTCGTACACCTCGTCGGTAATCACGATGAGATCGTGAGCGATCGCCAGCTCGGCAATCTGCTCCAGCTCGGCGCGCGAAAACACGTGCCCGGTGGGGTTATGGGGCGTGTTCACCAAAATCGCGCGCGTTCTCGGCGTAATGGCGGATGCGAGCCGGTCACTATCGAGCGCGAAATCGGGCCACTCAAGCCGCACCGGCACCAGGGTGGCCTGCGCGAGCACCGCATCGGCATCGTAGGCGTCATAGAACGGTTCGAAGGCGATCAGCTCGTCACCGGGTTCGCACAGCGCCAGAATCGCGGCCGCCAGCGCCTCGGTGGCACCGGCGGTGACTAGCACCTCCGAATCAACATCCCACTCCAGGCCGTACCAGTGGCGCTGGTGTGCGGCGATCGCCCGGCGCAGCTGGGGGATGCCGGGGCCGGGCGGATACTGGTTGCGGCCCGCCGAAATCGCCTCGATCGCCGCGTCCAGCACCGGCTGCGGGCCGGCCGTATCCGGGAACCCCTGACCTAGATTTACGGCATCGTGCTCGACCGCCAACGCCGACATCTCGGCAAAAATCGTCGTACCAAACCGGCGCATCCGGGACACTAGCTCGCTCATGCACTCATGCTACTGACAGGAACACCGGCAACCATGCTGAGCGCGTCATGCAAAGTCACTCGACGCTGAACTGACTCACCCAAGCACCTGCTCAACCCAATACCGAACGGAGCCGAACCATGGCCGAACTCGACGACACCCTCGACCAGCAGATCAACCAGCTGTGCGCTCGCGGTGACGAACTTGCCGAAGAAGAGAAGTTTGCTGAAGCGGTTGCCGAATACGACCGCGCCTGGGCGCTGCTGCCCGAACCGAAACAGCAGTGGAACGCCGCCACCTGGATTCTCGCGGCGATTGGTGACGCGCACGTGCTGCGCGGCGACTTCGCGGGCGCGCACAATGCGCTCTCGGCGGCCATGCACTGCCCCGATGCGATCGGGAACCCGTTCATTCACCTGCGGCTGGGACAGGCACAGTTTGAGCTCGGCAATCTCGACCGCGCCGCCGACGAGCTGATGCGCGCCTATATGGGTGCCGGGCCGGAAATCTTCGCGATGGAGGACGAAAAATACCTTCAGTTCCTCGCCACCCGGGCCCAGGGCATCGAATTCCCGGATGCTGCGGAGGTCGACCTCGACTAGACGCTCAAGTTACGGGGCGCTCAAGTCACCGGGCCAGCAAGTCACCGGGCCGGTAGCACAAGGAACTCGCGCAGCGCCGGCAGCTCGCGCTCGATCTGCGCGCCACCGAGCTCATACATGCGCTGCAGCTTGCGCACATCCGTTTCGGAATTCGACACCGTCAACCCCTCGGGGCAAAACAAGTAGGCGCGCCCGCTGCGCTCCAAATCAAACAGCTCGGCACGGGTGCGGTTATAGCGCAGCGGACGCTTCACCACCGCATCCGCAATTGCCGGATAGCGGCGAAAAATTGCCCGCAGCCCCGCCGACGTGACACTGCCGCCGAGCGGTTTTACATAGTTGCGGGGCCGCGTGAGCACCACCACAAAGCGTTCGAATCCCGCAGCCTTCGCCGCATCCAGCGCAAACCCACCCGTGGGGCCCAGCGCGCCGTCAAAATACACGTGACCGTCAATCGTCGCCGGGGGCATCCACACCGGCAGCGTCGACGAAGCACGCACCCGCACCATCAGATCGTGCAAATCGTGCACATCATCGCGGCCCCAGTACACCATCCGGCCCGTGTCGGCCTGCACCGCACCGACTGCAAACTGTGCCGGATGCGCGCGGTACGCATCCCAGTCGTAGGGGAGCGCCTCACCGGGAAGGCCGGTTTGCTCATAAATATATTCGGCATGAAATCGGCCCTTGCCCTGCATCCAGGTGCGCCAACTGCCAAAGTGAGGATCTGCTGCCAAATCCACAAACGATTCGCGTGCCCGGCCAGCATCACGGCTCAAATAGTTTGCGGTGCAGCTCGCGCCGGCAGAAATACCACCCACCCACGGGAAATCAATCCCCTCGGCAATGAGCCGCGCCACCACCGCCGAAGTAAAGCTGGCGCGCATCCCACCACCCTCAAAAATGAGCGCCGTATTTGCCAGAGCGTCAGAATGCGTCATAGCGAACATTGTTACAAGACTCGGTTACGGTTGCCGGCGACCAACGGGATGGGAACCGCGCCGGGATGCAATCCGCACCGGGATGCGGTGGCCATCAAACGTTCCCAGCCGCTCGGCAAATCGTCCCGGCACGGCGCGACCGCAGTCCGGGCAGCAGCCGTCGGCCGTCAAACGATATTCGCGCACCCGATGCCAATCACGCACGATCAGCCCGGCACCGCATCCCGGGCACCAGGTGGTGCCGCCGCGGGCATCATGCACATTGCCGGTGTACACAAAACGCTCACCGGCATCGAGGGCGATCTGACGAGCCTTCGAAAGCGTTGCCGGTGGCGTGGGCGGAACATCTTGCATCCGGTGATCGGGATGAAAGGCCGTGAAATGATGCGGCACATCCGGCCCCAGCTCGGTCACAATCCAATTTGCCATCCGCTTGATTTCGGCATCCGAATCGTTATGGCCGGGAATCAGCAGCGTGGTGATCTCTAACCAGCAATCGGTTTCATGCCGAATAAAACTCAGCGTATCGAGCACCGTCTGCAACCGGGCACCCGTAATTCGACGATAAAAGTCGTCACTAAAGCCTTTGAGATCGATATTCGCGGCATCAACCGCGCCATACAGTTCGGCGCGTGGCTGCGGCGAAATGTACCCCGCACTCACCGCAACCGATTTCACACCGCGCTCGCGGCAGGCGGCAGCAATATCGATCGCATATTCGGCAAAAATCGTCGGATCGTTATAGGTGAACGCCACCGAATCGCAGCCGGTGCGAAGCGCTGCCTGCGCGATAGCGTCGGGCGTGGCCCGATCGGCGAGGTGGTCGATCTCGCGCGAAGTCGAAATATCCCAGTTCTGGCAAAATTTGCAGCCGAGATTACAGCCGGCGGTGCCAAAACTCAGCACCGAGGTGCCCGGATAAAAATGATTCAGCGGCTTTTTTCAATCGGATCGATACAAAACCCGCTTGAGCGGCCATAGGTATCGAGCACGATCTGCTCGCCATCGCGCATCCGCACAAAACAAAAACCGCGCTGACCATCGCGCAATTTGCACTCGCGAGGGCACAGATCACACTGCAGGCGGCCATCATCAACCGCATGCCACCAGCGGGCCGCTACTCGCTCCACTCGCGCACCTCATAGCGCTGCAACTCAATGCTCGGCGACCAAAAATGCTCGTCGAGCCGGGCCTTGCGTTTCAGACTGCGCAAAAACTGTGCCGGTTCGGGAAGCTGCTGCCACACCTGCGGAAGATAGGTGGCCCGGTGACGCCCCGACCGCAGAATCACCCCGTCGATACCGGGCCGCAGCGCCGCGATCGCCCCCGCCTCGGTGCCGCCGTACTCAATCGCAACCGGTGTCGTAAGCAGCGACACACTCACCGTCACCCGCTCGAGTTCAGCCGCGCGCAGTGGCGCAAACCGCGGGTCATTAAACGCTGCGGCCAGCGCATTTTCGATGACATCGTCACGGATGCTGCGATACGCCGAAAGCGTGCCAATACAACCGCGCAGCGCGCCATCAATTTCGAGGGTCACAAAAGTGGCACCCGGATGGTGCAGCGCATCATCACCACCGGGCCAATCGGTGTGCGCGCCGAGCTCGGACGCGATCGCGGCCCGCGCGAGCCGCACCAGTTCCTGTCCCTGTTCGTCAGTGAGTGCGTGCGTCATTCAGCATCCCCCTGCTGTGTCATTGAATCGGGTCGTGGTGCGGTAAAGGTCAGCGAGGCATATCCGACAACTCGGTCGTGATCACCATAGGACGTATCGCCTGAGTTCGCGGCCGCAACAAGCTCAGCCTGCCAGCCGGATGCGGCGGCGTGGTGCAGCAGGCCGTTCACTGGGCGCACCCCACACGCATCCCCGGGAAGCAGCTGCGCCTCACAGCGCAGCATCCGCTCGATAGTTTGCGCATCGCGCAGCCGGGCCTGTGCATAGTCGAGATAGTGCGATAGATCGCTCGATACGAGCACGAGCGCATCCGGCACCGCGGCAAGTGCCCGGCTGATCACCTGCGCGGCGAGCGCCGGCGTCACCTCGCTCACGGCAAGCGGCGCCACCGTGAGCGGCACCTCAGCCTTCGCGGCCAGCCGCTGTAAAAACGGCAGGTGCACTTCGAGCGAATGCTCCTGCGCGTGCACTCGCGGTGCCGGCACCACAGCCGGCAGCTCGCGCACCGCGGCCATTATCTCGGCATCCAGCGGCACCTCGCCCAGGGGAGTGGCGAACGCGGCCACTGCCGGGTCAGCAACACCCCGAATCGCCACCCGATGCGTGGGGCCAAGCAGCAGCACCCGAAGCGGCCCGGCAACCGGAATGCAGTTATACCCGGATGCGGCAATCGCCCCCGAAAACCGGTAGCCAGCGTGCGGGGCGATCAGCGCCCGCAAATTTGGCACGGTGGCCTGCGGGCGCTGTGTCAGCAGCTGATCGACCTGCGCGCGCAGCTCGCCCGGCTCGGCGGGATAAAACACTCCGGCGACGGCCGGCTGGCGCACGCTGCTCATACGACCAGAATGGCACCCGTGGCTGAGCGGCCGCGCAATGCCCTCACGCTGCGGCATAATGGGAGGGCTGAAAGGAGTCGAGATGGCCGATGCTGACGAGAAGTCGGCTGAGTTCGACGCTGAAGTCGATCGACTCGCAACCGAGGGCCTGATGATTGCCCGTTCGGTGTTGCGGATGCGCGTAAAAAACCGAATCATCGTCGAAGTGATGGGCAAAGATCAGCGGCTGCCGCGAAGCCACTACGACCAACTCGTGCTCGCCGAAATTGACCGGCTGGCCGAAGAAAGCGATGCGGCGGCTGAGCGGCTCACCGCCACCCGAAATCTCGTTCGCACCAAGGGCAGCCAGGCCTACCGCGGCAACCCCGCCGAAAACCTCGACCCCGCTTCGCTGCAATTGCGCAGCGAAGCTGAAACCGCGCTCGCGAAACTGCTGCGCGGCCAGCGCGACGACGAGCAATTCCGATCTGAAGTCGCCACCCAGGCACGGCAAGACGCAATGGATGAAATGTTCCGGGCCCGGATGCTGCAAGACACGGCAATTCCGCCGGAACAAGACGACCCGGTTGAACGCAAAAACCGGCTCATGGGGCTTGTTGATGACCTGCGTCGTGACGCCCACAAACACGAGCTGCGGCAGCGCCGCCGCGAACGCTGGGCTCGCCTCACCGCGCCGTTCAAATCGCTATTCGGCCGCGGCTAACGCGCAGCTCGATTGAGCGTGCTTAATAAACCGGTGCTTGTGGGGGGGCGGTGCCTAATAGACCGGTGCCTAATAGACCGGTGCTAATGGGTTGCCGGTGCGTGATAGACCGATGCGGGCAAAAATAACCACACGGAGAAATGAATGCGGTTTGTAAATAGGCCGTTAGAGCGAAATTCGCGCGTTGATTTCGAATTGTTGGTCAAATCGGCGTATTGTGCTGCCCGATTCACTATTGGCACCGATCGCGACGAAGCGATCGGTCGTAGTCGGGAGAAACCTCTATGTCTACTGCACCAGCATCCACCGCGCGTCGCGGCGGCCTTGCCGGATACCTTGACCGGCGCAATATCATCGCCCCAATGGGGTATAACCGGTGGCTCATCCCACCCGCAGCCCTCGCGGTACACCTCAGCATCGGCCAGGTTTACGCAACCAGCGTGTATAAAACCTCGCTCGCCGCACACTTCGGGGTGGGGCTCACCGAAATTGGTGTGATCTTCTCGATCGCCATCGTCATGCTCGGCGTCTCGGCGGCAGTGCTCGGCACCTGGGTCGACCGTAACGGCCCCCGTAAAGCCATGTTTTTTTCGATGTGCTTCTGGGTGACGGGCTTCCTCATCGGCGCACTCGGCATCGCCACGCAACAGCTGTGGCTGCTCTATTTTGGCTACGGGTTTATCGGCGGTATCGGTCTCGGGATCGGCTACATTTCACCGGTCTCGACCCTCATTAAGTGGTTCCCCGACCGGCCGGGCCTGGCAACCGGCCTCGCCATCATGGGATTCGGTGGCGGTGCGATGGTGGCGAGCCCCATCTCACGCCAGCTCATGAGCCTCTACGACCCGGCCTTCGACCCCAGCGATAAAGCCGCGGTGGTCAGCGGTTCGGCGGTGGCGCTGCTTTTTGTCACCCTCGCTGCCATCTACCTGGTGCTGATGCTCATCGGTGTCGCCAACATCCGTCTGCCGCACCCCGACTGGAAACCCGACGGCTGGACACCCGCGCCCGCCAAGAGCAACTCGATGATTACCGACAAATCGGTGTCGGCGAAAAACGCCATCCGCACCCCGCAATTCTGGCTGCTGTGGATCGTGCTGTTCACCAACATCACCGCCGGTATCGGCATCCTCGAGCAGGCCAGCCCCATGATCCAAGACTTCTTCCGCCAGCCCGATGGCACCTCGACCGTGGCCGCGGCAGCCGCCGCCGGTTTTGTGGGGCTGCTGTCGCTGTTCAACATGGCGGGCCGGTTCGTGTGGTCGTCAACCTCAGACAAGATCGGCCGTAAGCCGATCTACATGATCTATCTCGGTGTCGGGATGCTGATGTTCGCCGGCCTGGCGCTGCTCGGTCACACTTCGGTGGCACTGTTCGTGCTGTTCGCGGTGATTGCGCTGTCGTTCTACGGCGGCGGCTTTGCCACCATCCCCGCCTACTTGCGTGACATGTTTGGCACCTACCAGGTGGGCGCCATCCACGGCCGCCTGCTCACCGCCTGGTCGGCTGCCGGTGTGGCCGGGCCGCTGATCGTCAACGCGGTGCTCGACGCGCAGGGTAAGCCCGGCGAACTCGATGCCGGCGCCTACCGGGTTGCGCTGTTCATCATGATCGGTGTGCTCGCCGTCGGTTTTATCGCCAACCTGCTAGTGCGCGCGGTCGACTCACGCTTCCACGAACCCGAAGATGTCGTTAAGGCGCACCTCGACGAACTCAACGGCCGCAGCGAAATTGACCAGGTTGGTGACAAATCACTGCCGGGTGCCGGTCGCCTCGTGTTCTCGTGGCTGATCGTCAGCGGCATCCTCGCCTATGGTGTGATCCTCACCGCCATCACCGCGGCGCAGCTGTTCATCCACTAATCACTAGCCAGTCGGCAGCAAAAACCGTTCGGTTCCCTCCGCGGGCCGAACGGTTTTTTGCTGCCGCAATGGAAGAACGAGCGAGAATGGAAGAGCGAGCATGGCTGCACGGGCGCGGATGCACGAGAGCGGATGCGCGGGTGCGGATGTACTGGACCGAAGTGCGGGCGCGGATGTACTGGCCCGGGCGAACGAGCCCGGCCCACTACCAACTGGCCCGGCCCACTACCAGCCGGCCAGACTACCGGCCCGACTTTTTTGTGCCCCGCTGCGGTGGCGCCGTCAATGGATCTTCGGGCCAGGGATGCTTGCTATAGCGGCCGCGCAGCTCGGCCCGCACCTGCGGATACCCCTGCTGCCAAAACGACGCGAGATCCTCGGTGATCGCCACCGGACGCTGCGCCGGTGACAACAACTGCATCACCAGCGGCGCCCTGCCCCCAACCAGCCGAGGTGTGTCGAGCATCCCGAAACACTCCTGCAGCTTCACCGAACAGCGCGCCGGCGCATCCGCATCGCCCGCGTCGGGATATTCGATGTGGATTTTTGAGCCGGTGGGCACCTGCAAATATTCCGGCACTAAATCGGCGAGCCCGGCCGCCTCGGGCCAGGGCAGCAGCCGCTGCAGTGCCGGCACCAGATCGAGCGAGCGCAGCGAGGCGCCGTCAGCGACCCGCGCAAACTCGGGGCCGAGCCAGTCCGCATCCAGCTCGCGCAGCACCGCATCCGAAACATCCGGCCACGGCGCACCCAAATAGCGATGCACAAACGCCAAGCGGTTGCGCAATTGCCGGGCAGCCTCCGACCAGTGCAGCAGCTGCGGGCCCCGCCGCGCAAACTCATCACGCACACACGCCAGCACCTGATCGGGTGTGGGCGACACCGCCGTTTCGGCAAGCGTGATCGCGCCGAGCCGCTCATATTTGCGGGCGGTCACGCGGGCATCAACGAGCGCGGTTTCAGTGACGGTCGTGTGCATCGAGGCGGCCACCTCAAGCGCGAGCTGCCTGGTGATGGGCACCGCGGCGCGAATCTGCGCACCCGAACCATCCACGGCATGACCGCGAGCCACATCGGTGGCCACCAGCCACTGCTGACCCATCAGCGCGGACTCACGGTGCAGCTGCGCGCCGGTGCCGCCGGCAAACAGATACGAACCATCGCCGCCGCGGGCGCAGGCGATGCGTTCGGGATGCGCGGCCGCCGCCACGAACGCCAGCGCCTGCTCTGCCGAGAGGTCAGTCGCTTCCGCGGTACTCGTGACACCACCGAGCAGCCGCTGCAGGCGGTCGCGTTCGCGGCGCCACTGGCGGGCGGCCGGATCATCACCGTTTCGCAGCTGCTGATGAAGCGCCGCGAGATCACCGCGCGGTGCGCGCTGGGTTGATTGCAGGGTGGCAACACATCCGGCGGCCGCAGCCGGTCCGATGCGCGGCGCGGCATCGATGAGCGCGCGGGCGAGGCGAGGATGCGTCGGGAAACGAGCAAGCTGTTCGCCGCGGTCGGTAATCGTCACCGTGCCGTCAGCGGCAATCGCGACCGCATCCAGCAGCTGCAGCGTCTGCTGCGCTCGGCGCAGGGCATCGGGCGCGGGATGGTCGGGGAGCGCAAGATCGCGCGCAAACGGATCACCCCACAGCGCCAGCAGCAGCGCCGTTTCGGTGAGATCGACGGTGGCGATTTCGGGTTTGCGCGCGGCCGCAAAACTGGCCCACTGTGCCTCACTCACGCAGCGATACACGTCACCCGGCCCCACCCGCGCGGCACGTCCGGCACGCTGCCGACCCGAATCCTGCGATACCGATACGGTCACGAGTCCCGAGATGCCGCGGGCAAGATCAAGTCGCGGTTCACGCGCAAGGCACGAGTCGACCACGATGCGAATATCGGGGACCGTGAGTGACGATTCGGCAACCGCGGTGGCGACAACCGCGCGCGGTGCACCGTCTGGTGCGGGCCGCAGTGCCGCATCCTGTTCGGCGGCCGAGAGCGAACCGGTGAGCGAGATCGCCTCGACTCCGTCGGCACGCAAACATGTCACCACCCGCTCGACCTCGCGGTGGCCGGGCAAAAACACCAGCGCCGAATGTTCGGGATGCACGGCCATCGCTTCGCGCGTGGTTGCGGCAACATGGTCGAGAAACTCGCGGCGCACACCGCGTTCATCCAGCCGGTGGCCGGCGAACGGCATCCAGTGTTCGGTGAGCGGATGCAGTTCCATCGGCACCGAAAGCACGGGTGCATTGCCGAGCAGTGTCGCCCACTGTGCCGCGTCGAGGGTTGCCGACATCGCCACCACGGCGAGATCGTCACGCAGCTGCGCAATTTGCTGACTGAACGCGAACGCGAGGTCGGCATCGATGCTGCGCTCGTGCACCTCGTCGAGCACTACGGCCGACACCCCGGGAAGGTCGGGGCTGTGCAGCAGCCGCCGCACGAGCACACCGGCGGTTACGAATTCGACGCGCGTGTGCCGCGACACTTTGCTGTCGTCTCGCACCGTGTAGCCCACCAAATCGCCCAGGGCCGTGCCGGTGAGGGATGCGAGACGCCTCGCCGCGGCCCGCGCCGCCACTCGGCGGGGCTGGGCGACAACCACGCGGCCGGTGCTGAGGTTGGCGAGCACCGGCGGCACCACCGTGGTTTTACCCGAGCCCGGGGGAGAGGTGATCACTGCCGCGCGATGTTCGGTGATCGCCGAACGCAGCGGCGCCGCTAGCGCGAGCGCCGGTAGGTCGCGGCCGATGGCATCGACGTCAAAACTGGTCAAATGAGCACAATCCTCGAGCGGGAGATCGAATGCTCCCAACCATATCGGGCTGCCGGCAGCGGCGATTGGCGCCTGTGCGATAGCCGCGATGGCAGGTGAGCTGACTCATTCAACCTGGAGGCGACTGGAACCATCCGGATTGCGTTCGACCACGAGCTTCGCCGGGATGCGCTGGTGCATTGCCTCGACATGGCTGATCACGCCGATAGTGCGCCCGCTCTGCCGCAGCTGGTCGAGGCTGCGCATCGCCACCTCGAGCGTTTCGCTATCGAGCGAGCCGAAACCCTCGTCAATGAACAGCGTGTCGAGTGAGATGCCGCCAGCCTGCGCCGAAACCACCTCGGCGAGACCGAGCGCGAGCGCCAGCGACACGAGAAACGTTTCGCCACCCGAAAGCGATTGCGGTTTTCGCAGCTCGCCGTTGTAGCTGTCAAATACGGCGATACCGAGCCCCGACTGGCGTCCATGCGCCTCGATCGACTCATCCACCTCGAGCTGGTAGCGGCCGGACGACAGCTGGGTGAGATGCGCGTTGGCTGCCTGAATGATTTCTTCGAGCCAGCTCGCGAGCACAAACACCTCAATATTTTGTTTGCGGGCGTTGGCACCCCGCAGCGTGTCGGCAAAACGCGACAAAGCTTCGGCTCGCGCGCCCTCTTCGCCGAGGCGTGCCATAAGCTCGCGCGAATGCTCGGCCTGTTCGGCAGCCCGGCGCTGCTCAGAGGCAACCGACCCGGCGAGCTGGTTGAGCTCGGTGAGCCGGTTGGCACTGGCCTGGGCCACGGCTGCCGGGGTGTCACTGTCAACGGGCGTGTCGGGGAGCGTGGCAAAACGCTCGTCGGCGAGTTTGGCGCGCACCTCGGCGACAGCCTCGCGATGCTGGTGAACCTCCTCACGCAACTCGGCCACTTTGGATGCCGGCAGCGCAGCTGCCGCGAGCCGGTCACGATCGGCAAACGGCGAGCTGGCGAGGCGCTCATCGAGTTGCCGGGTGGCCGCCTCGAGCTGCTGCCTGGTGTTGCGCACGGCGCTATTTGATTGCAGCAGCGAGTCGGTGGCCGTTATGAGTGCCGCAATAATCTTGATGCGCCGGGCGATGGTCGGTTGCCCGGCTCGCAATCGGGTGACCTCGCTGCGCATCTGTTGGCACGCCTCGGCCGCGTTGTCAGACGAGCTGCGTGCCCGAACGAGCGCTGCTTCGGCATCGCGAAGATGCTGCGCATCGGCTTCGATTTCACGTTTGAGGGTCTCGATCTGCTCGGAGCATTTTTGGAGCGCTGCATCCGCCTCGCGGGCCGCCGTGAGCTCGGCGCGGGCGGTGGTGAGCGTGGCGGTGGCCGCATCGAGGGAGGTGCCGCCCGATTTTTGGCGCAGGGCGTCGCGTTCTCGCTCGTGCGTCTGTACTTCATCGTGTGCGGCACTGACGCGGTCGTGAGCCAGCTGTGAGCGCTCGCGTGCCGCAGCCAGCTCGGTATCGCTTACCGGCTGCTGCTGCGCATCGCCGGGGTGCGCCGGGTTTGGGTGGTCAGTGGCGCCGCAAACCGCGCAGGCTTCGCCGGGAGCCAGCTGCGAGGCCAGTTCGATCGCGGCATTGCGATAGCGGCGCTCGGCGAGCTCACGTTCGTGCTGATTGGCGTGCTCGCGCTCGGAAAGCGCGCTGCGATAGGCGGCCGCTGCCTGTTCACACCGCGTTTCGGCGGCTGGCAGTTCGCGTGCCGCGGCACAGACCCGCTCTGCCTGCTCCACCGCATCGGTGCGAGCTGCAACAAGCGCGGCGAGTCCGGTGAACTCAGTGTGTTTGGCCTGCTGTTCGGCGAGTTTTGCCGGGCGTTCGGCTGCTTCACGCTGCACTCGGTCAAGCTGCTCTGCGAGCGAGTCGACAAGTTCGTTGGCCTCTCGCTGGCGCTGCTCGAGCTGCTCGAGTTCTATTTCAGCATCGGCGCGCTCGCGCAGCACTCCCAAAAATTCGCGCGCGTGCTCAAGCTCCCGGGTGTGCTCGGCCACGAGCTCTTCGGAAAGCGCGCCAGACTCGTCGGTGTCGGCTGTCTGCCGACCGATAGCAAGCTCGGTGTCGGTGCCAACATCTGCCAGGCGGATGCGAGCGGCCTTGAGCTCGGCCGCAGCTTCGGCAACTGCCGTGCCGGCCCGTTTTTCGCCTTCAAGATAGGGCAGTAGCGGTGCTGCCGTCTCAGCCGCGGCGATTTTGGGGACGACCTGATCTTCGATGTGCTGTGACTGCTGCTGCAGCGCATCGCGCTCTCGTTGCAGCTGGGCACGCAGCTGCTGCAATTGACGCTGCTCTTTTGCTTTCGCGGCACGCTGTGCATCCGCATTGGCGGCCGCTTCAGCATGATCGCGGGCATCCCGCACCCGCGCCTGCGCCGCCGCAATTTCGGCCAGGGCAGCCGCAATCAGCTGTTCCGGTGAGGGTGCCGCGGCGCCATCGTCCACGGTCGTGCCATCGTCGCTCGCAGCCGCATCAGCAGAGACCGAATCAGCAGCGACCGAATCAGCCGAGACTCCTTCAGCCGCAGCGCAAACACTGCCGCGCAGCCGCTCAATTTCAGCCACGGCCACCTCAAGAGCGCTGCGAGTCTCGTCGACGTTGACGCGAGCCGCATCGGCGCGAGATTTCACCGCATCCATCAGATCGCGGTAAAGATACGTGCGAAAAAGCTTCCGCAGCACCTCCTGGCGCTCGCCAGTTTTGGCGTCGAGAAATTTCATGAAGGCGTTTTGCGCCAGCAGCACCACCTGCAAAAACTCGTCGGCGCGCAGCGGAAACACCTCCGCAAATTCCTGCGCCACCTGCTTCGCCCTGGTGGCGATCGTGTGCCATTGGTCACCCTCGCGGCGTTCAAACGCGAGTTTGCCGGCAACTGTGCGCATCCCGTCACCCGATTTTTTTGGCACCTGATAGGCGAGTGATCGGCTCATCCGGTAGTACACACCGCCGTGCTCAAATTCGACCGTCACCCGCGTGGGATCGGTTGGACCGCAAAAATTACTGCGGATCTGTTCGCCGGTGCCGGTGTCGTCATAGCGCGGAGTGTTGCCATACAGGGCGTACATGATGGCATCCAGCACACTCGATTTGCCCGCGCCCGTGGGCCCCGCGATGAGGAAGAGTCCGTCATCGTCAAAGCGGGTGAAATCGACGAATTGTTCGCTGCGGTAGGGGCCAAAACCCGCAACCTTCAGGTTCAACACCTTCATCGCTCGGCCTCCTGCTTGCGGATTTCGTTTAATAAATCGGTCAGCACTTCGTTTTCAAACCGAGTCAGCCCCTGCGCCTCACGAACGTGTTTGAGAAACGCATCCGCGTGCTGTTCAGGCGAGGTGGCACGAGGCAACGTGCGGCGAGCCTGTTGAGTGGTGCTTCGCTGCACATACTCAAGATGCACGGCGTGCGGGAAGCGCTGTCGCAGGCGGCGCATCGCATCAACCGGCCGATCGGTGTCGGTGAGCCGCGCACTCACCCAGCTCTCGGTATGAGCGGCAAACTCTGCGTCGGTTTCGAGCTCTTGTAGCGTGCCAGTGAGCTCAACCAACGGCCGTGGCACCGGCAATTCGAGCCACTGGCAGGCAATATCGCCAGCGCCTTCGTCAGCACCACCTTCGCCGGCACCGCCGAGATCGATGAGCCACGAACCGCGGGGCTGATTCGCCTCCCCAAATGAATAGTGCAGTGGCGCCCCCGAATATCGCACCCGCTCACTCAGCCTTGACCGGCTGTGAATATGACCGAGCGCCACATAACTGACACCCTCAAACAGCTCCAGCGGCACCACATCGATACCGCCCGCGCTCAGATCGCGTTCAATATCGTCAGCCACCCCGGTATCGGGCACCCCGGCCGCAAAACAGTGGGCGAGCACCACGACGCGACCGTCGAACTCGGCCATCGACTCGCGCACCAATCCCATTGCCCAAGCGATCGCATCGCGCTGCGAACCGATCTGGTCACCGTCGGCATAGGAGCGCACAATCGCCGGCTCAAGATAGGGGATGCCATAAAAACGAACCGGGCCGGATGCATCCTGCAGCTCAATAAACTCGGCCGGTCGAGACGGATCGGCAAAAATATGGATGCCCGACTCGCCCAGCCAGCGCGCCAGATAACCGAGCCGGGCAGCCGAATCGTGGTTACCGGCAGTGACCAGCACTCGTGCACCATCATCAACAAATTCGGCGAGCCGAGCATCAAAAAATTGCAGCGCCTTGGCCGAGGGGACGGCCGAATCAAAAATATCGCCCGAGATGCACACCACCTCGACGCCGTGCTCGCGCACCTGTTCGTGAAGACGGTCGAGCGCCAGTGCCAGGTTGTCGAGCACCGGTTCGCCGTGAAAGGTGCGTCCGATATGCCAGTCGGAAGTGTGGAGGATGCGCATATCGCAACCGTAGCGCGAGCCTCCGACTATTCTTCGGTCACAAAATCAATCAGCTCTTCAACACGGCCAATTACCGCCGGCTCAAGATCGTGCCAATTGCGCACCTGACCAAGGATGTGCTGCCACGCGCGAGCAATATCAGCCTGGTCTTCGTGCGGCCAGCCAAGGGCCGCACAAATACCGTGTTTCCACGACTGCCCGCGCGGGATAACCGGCCACTCGTTCAAACCGAGCCGCTCGGGGCGAAGTGCCTGCCACACATCCACATAGGGATGCCCGACAACTCGCACCGCATCGGTGCCGAACCGCTGCATGATGTGCGCCGCGATCCGCGACTCTTTTGAACCGTGTACCAGGTGATCAAGCAGCACCCCGGCCCGGCGATGTCGCGACGGCTGGAATTCGCGCAGCACCTCCTCGAGATGATCGGCACCCTCGAGATAGATGACCGCCACACCCTCGACGCGGAGGTCGTGGCCCCACACCTTTTCGACGAGTTCGGCATCGTGGCGCCCCTCGACGAAGATGCGCCCGGCCCGCGCCACCCGCGCCGGTGCATCCTTGACATACACCGAACCAGAAGCGCTGCGGGCGGGAGCGGTCGGCTGCGGGCGGGTGAAGTCGAGCTGCACGGCGTTGCCGTCGTCGTCCAAAAAAATCGTGTCGCGCGGAAACCGGCGGGCGGCGCCGTCGGCATCGCGCAGCTCTACCTGGTTGCGGTCGGCGCGCACGAGCTCGCCATAGAACTCGGTGACGGTGTCTTCGAGCCAAAGCCCACGTCGTGCCGGCAACTTTTGTGGCTCGCGTGGCACCCGTGCCGCACGCATGCGAGCGACCGGGTCGTCGTCGTACCGATCATCGAACATAGGGCGAGCGTAAGGTGGGCGAGCAGGTTTGTTGCAGCGCAGCGCCGAGAAGAGCCTGAAAACCTCCCCGGTACCGGGCAGATCATCAGTTTTTGGATGCGCCGCTTGCGATAAACTGGATGCTCACATTTAGCAGGAGGAACGAATGGCAACCATGGATGGTCGCGGCGAGGGGCTGCTCCCAGACGCCCCGGACAACGCGCAGGCGTCTGCAGCGGCGGATCATTCGTCAACCATGTCATTTACCGGCGACTTCAGTGCGCAGCTCGCGGCGCTCATCGCCGGCGGTGTTTCAAAAGAAGAGATGGACTCGATCAGCGCTCTGCCCTCGGGATCGGCGCTGCTCATTGTTCGTCGCGGGAACAACATCGGTGCCCGCTACCTGCTTGACACCGATCTGCAAATCGCCGGCCGTCACCCCAATGCTGAAATCTTCCTCGACGATGTGACCGTGTCGCGTCGTCACGCCGAGTTCACCCGGCAGGGCACAACGTTCCAGCTGCGCGATCTCGGCTCGCTGAACGGCACCTACTACAACGGCGAGCGCATCAACCAGGTTGCGCTCTCGAACGGTAGCGAGGTGCAGATCGGCAAGTACCGGCTGACTTTCTACGCTTCGCCGATCGACGTCAACACCCCGGCCGCGCCCGAGCTATGAGTGGCAGCAGCGCCGCCCGCCGGACGCGTCCGGCAGCTTCGCTTTCGATTGGGCAAGTGCAGCTCAGATTGGGAGCGGAATTCCCCGACCTCACGCCCTCAAAGCTGCGGTTTCTTGAGGAGCAGGGGCTGCTGAATCCCGACCGCACGCCGGCTGGCTATCGCAAGTTCACCGAGCGTGATGTCGAACGGGTGCGCACAATCCTGCAGCTGCAGCGCGACCACTATTTGCCGCTGCGCGTTATCGGGGAGTATCTCGAGGCGCTCGACCGTGGTGAACAGCCGAAGCTTCCCGGAGCAGAAGCTGCCGCACCATCCCGAAGCATCCTGCTGGGAGACGAACTGGTGTCGCGCCACCAACTGTTGACCCAGTCGGGAGCCAGCCGCGAGCTGCTCGATCAGGCGCTGCAGGCGCAGCTGCTGCCGCGGCAGCAGCACTACACACAGGCCCACGTGCAGCTTTTGGCGACGCTGGTGCTGCTTGAACGGCGGGGGATTGAGCCGCGTCACCTGCGGGCTTTCCGCAACTCGGTGCAGCACGAACTCGGGCTGATCGAGCAGGTGGTCTCATCGCTGGGACGTCGTAACGACGCTGCCTCGCGAAAGCGCGCTGAGGCGGTGGCAACCGAGGTTGCCGAACAGCTGGCGTGTGTGCGTCGTGGGCTCATCCAGCAGGGAGTTGCCGACTCTGGCCTCTAGTGGGCTGGCTCTCTAGTGAGTTGGCCTCTCGTTGATTGGCGCCGCGGCGTTGCGACAGCGGCCTCGGTAACAATCGGATTACGGTCTCAAGTATTGCTTGAAGCTTGCGGCGCGTCGCCGCTGAAGTGAACAGAATGCTGAAACCATCACACCGATGTGATTTTGCTCCTCGAAGTTGGCGGTGGCGTCACCTACACTGAGAATCGGGCGAGTCGCACTCGTGTGTGCCGAATCGGCGCATCCACAACTCACCCACACCACACGTCGCGTAGAAAGGTGGCAACATGAGCGCACGTGAGCACGCTCCCAACACGGAGTCGCGCGCTGAACTGCTGTTCACCGATGGCCTTCCCGATCTCGACCCCAATATCGGCTACCGCGGCGCTGTGGCCGCACGAGTGGCCGGCATCACTTACCGTCAGCTCGACTACTGGGCTCGCACCGAACTGGTCGAACCCTCGATCCAAACCGCCGCGGGCTCAGGCTCGCAGCGTCTGTACTCATTCCGCGACATCCTGGTACTGCGCCTGGTGAAGCGCCTGCTCGAAACCGGTATTTCACTGCAGCAGATCCGGGTCGCGGTCGAGCAGCTGCATGAAGCTGGCATTAACGACCTCGCTCAGATCACGCTGCTTTCAGACGGCGCGAGCGTCTACCTGTGCACCAAAGAAGACGAAATCATCGACCTCGTGCGTCGCGGGCAGGGCGTATTCGGCATCTTCCTCGGCCAGGTTGTGCGCGAGGTTGAAGACAACCTCGTCGATGTCGACAGCGACGAGCTGCATCCGCACGATGAACTTGCCGCGCGCCGCCGTAAGCACCGCGCCAGCTAGTCGCATTGGAAGCATCCTCGACAGCCAGCGAAACCGCCGGCGAAAACGAATTTGACCTCATCATCATCGGTGCGGGGTCGGGGAACACCATTCCCGATGAACGATTTGCCGATCTAAAAATCGCCATCATCGACGATGGCGAACACTTTGGTGGCACCTGCCTCAACGTCGGCTGCATCCCCACCAAGATGTTTGTGCGCCCCGCAGAAATTGTTCACGGAGCACGCAGCGCGCAGCATCTCGGCGTCACCGCGCCCGATGTGCGCGCCAACTGGGCGGCGGTACGCGACCGCATCTTCACGCGCATCGACGCAATATCCAACTCGGGTGAGGAATATCGGCGCAGCGGCGAACCAAACATTCAGCTCGTCCGAGAACGCGTGCGGTTTGTTTCCGACCACGAACTCGAAACCGACTCGGGACGCCGGCTGCGAGCCGAACGCATCATCATCGCGGCCGGGTCGCGCAGCGTCGAACTCGACCCGCTCCCGTGGTCGCAGCGGGTGATTACCAACGCCGAGGCTCTGCGCCTCGAACAGCTGCCGCAGCACATCACGGTGATCGGCGGCGGCGCAATCGGCTGTGAATTTGCGAATATTTTCCACGGCTTCGGAGCCAAAACAGTGCAGTTGGTGCGCTCGATGCCGCTGAAATCGGTCGACAGCGAAGTGGCGGCCACGTTCGCGCAGGTGGCCGATTGGGACCTGCACACCGGCACCGAAGTGACCGCCGCGCACGAAACCGAAGCCGGCGTCGAATTGACGCTGAGCGACGGCTCGCAAATGATTACCGACCTCGTGCTGGTGGCAGCCGGCCGCATCCCCAATAGCGACCGTCTCGAGGCGACCGCCGCCGGATTCGACCTGCACGAGGATGGCCGCATCGTCGTGGATGACTACCAGCGGGTGCTTCGCGATGGCGAACCGGTGCCCGGAGTGTGGGCGCTCGGCGATATCAGCTCACCGCACCAGCTCAAACACGTCGCCAACGAAGAGGCACGAGTGGTTGCGCACAATGTCGCCGCCGAGCTCAGCGGTGAAAAGCTGCGCCGCAATACGCTCGGGCCGGTGCCGACAGCGGTGTTTTCGAACCCCGAAGTCGCCTCAATTGGCGAATCATTGTCGCAGGCGCTGGCGCGCGGCGCGGATGCATTCGCGGTGCGGCACGACTACGGCGCCACCGCCTGGGGATGGGCACTCGAAGACGAAACGAGTTTTTGTAAGCTCGTCGTCGACCGCGAAAATGGCAAGCTGCTCGGCGCACAGATCATCGGCCCCGATGCGGCGATTTTGCTGCAGCCGCTCATCCAAGCCGCAAGTCAGGGGCAGAACGTGCGTGGGCTGGCACGGCAACAGTATTGGCCGCATCCGGCAGCCACCGAAATTATTGAAAACGCCCTGCTGCGCGCCGAAGCACAACTGGCCGCTCACTGAGCCGCGCGCCGCACAACCCAGCGAAAGGCCGCACAACCCAGTGAAAGGAAAACGTGACCGTTCGGCAAATTCGCCACTACGGCGATCCGGTACTGCGCACCCCCGCCGACCCGATTGGCGAAATCACCGATCAGGTGCGGGCACTCATCCAAGACCTACTCGACACCACCGATATGGACGGGCGGGCGGGAGTTGCCGCACCTCAAATCGGTGTTGGACTGCGCGCATTCAGCTGGCATATCGACGGCAAACTCGGTTACATCATCAACCCCGAAATCGTCGAGCTCGGGGGAGAGCCCAGCGAAATTGACGAGGGTTGCCTGTCGGTTCCGGGACTGTGGTTTCCCACTCGGCGCTATCCCTACGCAAAAGTGCGCGGTATCGACCTCGACGGTAACGAGGTCGTGCTCGAGGGTGAAGGGCTGATGGCGCAGATGCTGCAACACGAGTGCGACCACCTCGACGGCACCGTGTACGTCGACACGCTGGCAAAAGAGCACCGCCGCGAAGCGCTGCGACAGATCCGCGCCGCCGACTGGTTCTAGCAGCGAAGCGCCGGGACTGGTTCTGGCGGCGAAGCGCGGGGATTGGTTCTAGCGGCGATGCGGTTCTGGCGGCGAAGCGCCGGGCACGGCGCTTCGCTCACCAGCAATCCCAGCTCACCAACAATTACAGCCCACCAACAAGGTTGGCGGCGCAGTTCCCTCGAGACCGGGCAGAACCTAGCGCGAGCTCGAACTTTCGGGATCGTGCGCGCGCTCAACACCCTCGTAGATGCGGTCAATCACATCGGCGTACTGCTTCAGCACCACGTGCCGACGAATCGAAAGTTTCGCCGTCATCGTGCCCTCGTCAATTGAAAACACGTGATCGAGAATTTCGAACTTGCGGATCGACTCGGCGCGCGATACCTGCCGGTTCGCGCGGTCAATAACTTCCTGTACGTGCTCACGCACGCGCGGGTGACGGGATGCATCCGCGAGCGACATTTTTGGGTCGAGTCCGTTGACCTCGAGCCATGACACGAGCATTTCGTGATCGAGGGTGATGATTGCCGAAACAAACGGCTGCGCATCGCCCACCACCACACATTCGCCCACGAGCACATCGGCACGAATCGGGTCTTCGAGCACTGCCGGTGCCACGTTTTTACCACCGGCCGTGATGATGAGGTCTTTTTTGCGGCCGGTGACAGTCAGGTAGCCATCGGCATCAAGCTGGCCGATATCACCGGTGCGGAACCAGCCGTCTTCGGTGAATGCATCCGCATTTGCCTCGGGGTTGCGCCAGTATTCGCGAAAAGCATTGATGCCGCGGGCGAGAATCTCACCATCATCGTCGATGCGTACCGAACAACCCGGCAGGGGCGGGCCCACCGTGCCGATTTTGAAACTGTCGGCGAGGTTGACCGACACCGGCGCCGTGGTTTCGGTGAGGCCATAGCCTTCGAGCACCTGCACTCCGAGCGCGCGATAGAAGTGCCCGAGAAAAAGCCCCAGCGGAGCCGACCCCGACACCGCGTGCTCGACCTTGCCGCCGAGCGTTTTGCGCAGCTTCGCAAAAACGAGCTTGTCAAAAATTCGATACTGCAGCCGTAGCCCGAGCGGTACCCGGCCGGCATCGAGCGCCTTCGAATAGGCGACCCCGACACGCACAGCGCGGTTGAAAATGCCTCGCTTACCACCGGCCGCCGCGGTCTGTGCCGCAGAGTTGTAGACCTTTTCAAAAACCCGCGGCACCGCCAATAGGAAGGTGGGCTGAAACGAACCGAGCGCGGGAACGAGCCGCTTGGTATCAGACTGGTGTCCAACCCGGATGCCCTCACTCACACACATCACCGAAATAAACCGGGCAAACACGTGGGCGAGCGTAATAAACAGCAGTGTCGACGCACCGGGCTTGTTGACCATCACCGACAGTGCCTTGGCGGCGTTATTGCTGAGATCCACGAAATTGCTGTGCGTCAAGATGACGGCCTTGGGTTTGCCGGTCGAACCTGAGGTGTAGATGAGCGTGGCTTCGTCGTCGGCCACCCGGCTCAGACCGGTCGAGCGCACCTGCTCGTCAGTGACACCGTCGCCCGCCTGCCGCAGCTCGTCCATCCCGCCATCATGCAGCTGCCAGAGTTTCCGGACGCGGTCGGGGAGTGGCGCATCGTGCTCGGTAATCTTTTCGGCATGCTCGGGAAGCTGCGTGATTACCGCGATCGCCTCGGAGTGATCGATGATCCAATTAATTCGCTCCGGAGAGTCGGTCTCATACACCGGCACCATCACCGCACCGGCCGCCCACAGCGCATAGTCAATAAGCGACCATTGATAGCTCGTGGAGCCGATAAATGCCACCCGCTCACCGGGGCGGATGCCCGAGCCAATCAGCCCTCGGGCAACCTCGTGCACCTCATCAAGGAATTGCCGGGCCGAAACATTCTGCCAACCATCGCCGTCGGGCACCGAAAAAAGCGGCGCATCGGGCGTGAGTTTGACTCGATTGAGCAGCAGCGAATACGTGGAGCTGGCGGGATCGTGCTCGGCAACAGCCGGAGTGTGAAATTCGCGCTCATGCTGAACGACGGCGTTGTCGGTCATCGTGGCGGCCTTTCTCGTGTGAGGGATGCGCGGCGAGGCACCTCTCACGCGGGTTGCGCGCGGTTCGCGGCCTCGTCGCCGGGATAAAACAAACAATACCGGGTTCGTTGCGGATGCTCGTGATCGGCACCCGGAGGCGGTACCCCCACCTGGTTGCGCAGCCGACGCGGCGAATGAGCGGCCTGGATGCGCGTGGGTTCGGGCGGCACGGATGCGCGGCCAGGTATGATGACTCACGCCCGCAAGACCATATGGAGTGTTCGCCAATGCCAATGATGTATTCGCTGCTCAAGCACGTCTTCGTCGGCCCAACCGTGAAACGACTGTTTCCGCAGGACATCGTTGGTCTCGAGAACATTCCGAAAAAGGGCCCGGTGGTTTTCGCTTCGAATCACCTCTCGGTGATCGACTCGATTCTGATGCCGCTCGTGGTGAAACGCCAGGTGTACTTTCTCGCTAAAGCCGAATATTTTCGCGGCAAGGGCGTAAAGGGCTGCATGACGAAGTGGTTTATGACGTCGGTCGGGCAGCTGCCGATCGACCGTTCGGGCGGGCAGGCCTCGCAGAGTTCACTCGACACCGGAGTCGAAGTGCTGAACTCGGGACGCTGGCTCGGTATCTATCCCGAAGGCACCCGCAGCCCCGACGGCCGGCTTTACCGTGGCCGTACGGGAATTGCGCGGATGCTGCTCGCGGCAGATGAATCGGTACCGGTGATCCCGGTAGTGATGGTGGGCACCGACAAAATCATGCCCATCGGCGCCAAGCGCCCCGTCCGGGGTCGCACCGGCATTATTTTCGGGGAACCGCTCGATTTCAGTCGATATCGCACTATGCCAGCCGACCGCTTCGTGCTTCGCGCTATCACCGACGAAATTATGAGCGAAATTGCCCAGCTGAGCGACCAAGAGTATGCCGATGTGTACGCATCCACGCTGCGCAAAAAGCTTGACGCACAGCGCGCGACGGCCGCCGAATCGTAACCGGCCGCATCCGCACGCAATCAAATCCCGATAGGCTGCAAGATCCCAGGCCGGATTTTTGGCAGCACCACCTCGACTCCAATATGAATGCAAACAGGATGATGAACGACACTCAATTGACGCAGCCGCAGCTTGGCGACCACGGCCTCGACAACTGGCGCGAGCTTCCGATTCGGCAGCAGCCCAGCTGGCCCGACCGCGCCCAGGCCGATAAGGTACTGGCCGATATCGCCACCCGGCCGCCGCTGGTATTCGCCGGCGAGGTCGACCGGCTGCGCACCCGGCTGGCCGCCGCAGCGCGCGGTGAGGCCTTCGTTCTGCAGGGCGGCGACTGCGCCGAAACATTCGCCGCGGCAACCGCCGACAAAATTCGCGCGCGGGTGTCGACGGTGTTGCAGATGGCACTCGTGCTCACCTACGGCGCCTCGATGCCGGTGGTAAAACTCGGTCGGATGGCTGGTCAGTTCGCGAAGCCCCGCTCGAAAGATGTCGAAACCCGCGAGGGCGTGACGCTGCCCGCTTACCGCGGCGATATCGTCAACGACTTCGCCTTCACCGAACAGGCCCGCACCCCCAACCCGCAGCGGATGCTCGAGGGCTACCACATCTCGGCCTCGACGCTGAACCTGGTGCGCGCCTTCACCACCGGCGGCTACGCCGATCTTCGTGCTGTGCACTCGTGGAACCATGATTTCCGCTCAAACCCCAAAAACTCGCGCTATGAGGTCATGGCCTGCGAAATCGACCGGGCTCTGCAATTCATGGCCGCCACCGGCGCCGACTTCGACGCCCTGCGCGAGGTGGAGTTTTACATCGGCCACGAGGGGCTGCTGCTCGAATACGAGCGCGCACTCACCCGGGTCGACTCGCGCACCGGCACCCCGTACGACACCTCGGCCCACTTCATCTGGATCGGCGAACGCACGCGCGGCCTTGACGAAGCGCACGTCGACTTCTTCTCGCGAGTGCGCAACCCGATCGGCGTGAAGCTTGGCCCCACCACCGAACCCGACACCGTGTTGCGCCTACTCGACAAGCTCGACCCCGAGCGCGAACCCGGTCGACTCACCTTTATCACCCGCATGGGCGCGACGAAGATCCGCGAAACACTGCCGGGGCTGCTCAGCGCGATTAAGGCAGAGGGCTCGACGCCGCTGTGGATCACCGACCCCATGCACGGCAACGGCTTCACCACCGAGCGCGGCTTCAAGACCCGTCGCTTCGACGATGTCATGGAAGAGGTGCGTGGCTTTTTCGACGCCCACGCCGAAGCCGGCACGCATCCGGGTGGTATCCACATCGAGCTCACCGGCGACGACGTTACCGAATGCCTCGGCGGCACCGACCAGATCGACGAGGCCACGCTCGAAACGCACTACGAGAGCCTGTGCGACCCGCGTCTGAACCACCGCCAATCGCTCGAACTGGCCTTCCTGGTCGCCGAGCTGCTGCAAAACCGCGGCGCGGCAAACTAGCGGGTCGACGCGCAAATACACAGTGTGGCCGGGTGCCTTTGAACCGAGTTCGAGGCATCCGGCCACAGATCTATCTGCACACCGACGAGCCGGGATGCGCTAGAGCTTAACCTCGGTGGTCAACTCAACCGTGCTACCGCGCTCGATCTTTTCGCCGGCCGGTGGATTGGATGAGACAACCCTGGCGCTATCGATAAATAGCTCGGGCACGCGATGCGACACCTTAAATCCGGCATCCTCGAGCTTTTTAATCGCGTTTTTTAGCTTTTCGCCCTCAACCTTGGGTACCTCGACAAGATCGGGGCCCTTGGAAACCACCAGATTGATCGTGTCGCCGGCAACGACCGGGTCGGTGGTGGACGACTGCGAGATCACCACACCCTCGGGCACATCCGACGAAAAGGGTCGGTCAACAACATTGCCCTTGAGCCCGACGGCATCGAGTGTGGCCATCGCATCAGCCTCGCTCTGACCGGCAACTTCGGGTACCTTGCCCTCTGAAACCACCAGTCGAATAGTTGACTGCTCGGCCATTTCTTGGGGGAGTGGGGCACCGTCTTCGGTGGTTCCGGAGATCACATGGTCGTCGGGCACGCTGGCCGAGAACTCACGCCGCTCATCCGCATCCTGGTAGACAAACCCGGCATTTTCGATGGCGGCAATAGCCTCATCACGGCTGAGCCCGGCGAGCGCCGGCACGGTCAGGATGCTCGGCCCATCAGAAATCACAATTGAAATTGCTGACTTAGGCGCCAAACTCAAGCCGCTTTCGGGATCGGAGCGCAGCACCTGACCCGCCGGTGTATCGAGCGAGTTTTCGTGCTGCACCTCACCGAGCACAAAACCCGAGCTGCTGATCTGCTGCCGTGCATCCGCCTCAGACATTCCGGTCAGGTCGGGAGTGATCAGGTACGAACCGGGCCCGTACCCCTGCCACCAGCCGATGACCCCTGCGAACGCCATCAAAAGCACGACAACCGAGGCGGTTACCTGCCCTGAACGGCGTTTTTGGCGATTGATACGTTCGAGTCGTGCCGCCGTGGCCGGGAGCCCCGCCGAGGCGCGCAGCAGCGGTTCGGCCACCGCAGCCATCGGGTCAGCGTTGATCGCCCCGGTGGGTTGGTTCACGCTGTGCCACGGCTGGTCATGATCGTCTGCGGTGGCAAGCAACCGAGTTGCTTCGCCCGAGTCGGAAGGCAGCGTGGGTGAGTCTGGCGGCACCGGCGCGCCACCGCCGGCCGCAATATCGCGCTCGGCCTGACGCAGCGCCGCCAGCATCGCTCCGGCATCTGTCGGCCGATCATCGGGATTGCGTTCAGTGGCCCACAGCACCAGATCGTCGAGCACCCGGGGGATGCCGGGCTGTTTTTCGCTGGGTGGTGGCACATCGTCATTGGCGTGCCGAAACGCAATATTGACCGGTTCATCGCCGCGGTAGGGCTGCTCGCCAACCAGCAGCTCATACATCATGATCCCCGCCGAATAGACATCACTGCGCACATCGGCCGAACCCTTGGTGACCAGCTCGGGCGCCAGATAGGCGATCGTGCCGAGCAACACCGAGCCCGTGGCCGTATTTGAGGTGGCCGCGCGCGCGAGTCCAAAGTCGGAGAGCTTAATGCGGCCATCATCAGCCAGCAGTACGTTCTCGGGCTTGATATCGCGATGCACGATGCCCTGTCGGTGCGCCACCTGCAGCCCCGCCAGGAGTGCATCCATAATGTCGATGGTCTGCTCGACCGTGAGCCGGTGGTGGTCGTGCAGCAGGTCGCGCAGCGTGATACCGGGCACGTATTCCATCACCATATAGGCGAGGTCACCATCCTCACCCTGGTCGTACACATTGACCAGATTGGGATGCGCCAGGCGGGCCGCCGCTCGTGCCTCGCGAATGAAGCGGTCACGGAAAGCTTCATCCGCGGCCAGATGGTCGTGCATGATTTTGATTGCCACTCGCCGATCGAGGCGAAGATCGGTGGCAACATACACTGTGGCCATACCGCCGCGGGCGATAAGCGAACGCACGCGATAGCGGTCGTCGATGAGACGACCAATGACCGTATCGGGGTTCGCTGCGTTCACGTTGGGCAGAGTATCGGGATCACGCAACGAACACCGGGTGAAACTCCGTAGATACCCCGCGTGGCTCGATAATCTGCAACCATAGAAGGGTGTCAGAACACTTTTCGTCACGCGAGTGGCTCACGTTTACACAGGTGTGCGAGCTACTTGGCGTTTCAAAGAACAAGCTCCGTCGATTGCTCGAAGACCGGTACCTGCTCGCGGCACAGGTTGATAGTGAGCCCCGCATCCCGGCAGATTTTTTTAAGAACGGTGAACCGCTTCCGGGGCTTCGCGGCACACTCACCCTGCTGGCCGATATGGGGCTCGAGGGTGAAGAAGCCATGAACTGGATGCTGAGTGAAGATAGTGCGCTCGGCGAGGCGCCGGTTGCGGCGCTGCAGCGCGGGCACAAAACTAGCGTGCGTAAATCGGCGCAGCTGCTGGCGTTTTAGTCGGCCGCTGGCAAGCGGTTCGTTGGCGCGGGGCCGCGCTGCCTGGGTCGTGCTGAGTTAGGCCTGTACCTAGGCGTTCCGCACTGCGGCTCGTTCGGCAAGCTCGCCAAGCAGGGCGCGCACCTGCTCATTCGGGGCAGCCTTGTCGATGGCGCTGAGCGCTTCTTCGAGCCACCCCTGGATACGCGCTTCAACCGCCGCCAGCGCGCCGCTATCGAGCAGCAGCTGTTGCATCTTTTCGACGTCGGCTTCGGTCAGCTCGGGATTGCCGAGGTGGCGCACAAAATATTCGCGATCATCGCCATCAGCGCGGCGTTCAAACTCTGCCACTAGCAGGGTGCGCTTGCCCTCGCGCAGATCGTCGCCGGCGGGCTTGCCGGTGACCTGGCTATCGCCGAACACTCCCAGCACATCGTCGCGCAGCTGAAATGCGAGCCCGAGGGGGAGACCGTAGGCGCGAATGGCTGCGACCGTGTCGTCATCGCCACCGGCCAGCAGGGCGCCGAGCACGAGCGGCGACTCAACCGAGTAGCGTGCCGATTTGGAAGTGGCGATGGCAATTGCCCGTTCAGCGTGCTCGGCCACCGGAACGGTGTGCCAGTTCAGCTCGGCAAGCACATCGAGATACTGGCCGGCGGTCACCTCGGTGCGCATCCGCGCATATTCGTGGCGCACCCGACGTGCCGAGCGCTCATCAATGTGGGCGCAGGCGCTCAGCAGCAGATCATCACTCCACATCAGCAGCAGATCGCCAATCAAAATTGCTGCCGAGGTGCCGAAGTGTTCGGCTTCGCCAGCAAACGAGCTCTCGCGGTGCAGCTGCTCGAACACCCGGTGCGTTGCGGGCTTCCCGCGGCGGGTGTCAGAGCGGTCGAGCACATCATCGTGCACGAGCGCTGCGGCGTGAAACAGTTCGAGGCCGGCTGCGGCATCGACGATGGCCGTATAGAGATCGGCGGGTACCGTCTGTCCCACGGCCTGAGCGGCACCGGCGGCAACGAATCGGGCTCGGGCACGCTTACCACCCTCGGTGAACGAGCTGATCTGGTTAAACACCGGAGCGAGGTCGTCGCCAAGGGGGAGGAACTCGTCGCGCTTGGCAGAGACGACCGCCGCAATACGATCGTTAACGGCATGTACAAGGGCATCAGCAGACAGCGGCATACTTTCAGGCACACACCTACTTTACAAAGTCATCTCGGCCTACAATGGGCAGTCAGACAGCGGTGAATCCGTAAGCTGCAAACGCGAGGTAATGATGGCACTTTCTGAACAGGAACAGCGGCTGCTCGATGAGATGGAGCGCAGTCTCTACCAGGGAGACGCCGACTTCATGTCGACCGCGCCGTCGGGGCAGGGCGGAATTTCAGCTCGGTCTATCACTATCGCGGTGCTTGCAGTGGCCGTTGGCCTGGGCATTGTGGTCACCGGGCTGGCCATTAACCAGCCGCTCATTGGACTGCTCGGATTCATCGTCACCGTCGCAGGTATTGCCTGGGCGCTGCGCGGTAACGGTTCGGCCAGCGGTGCGGCCGCCGACTCAGCCCCGCGCAAGCAGACCTCGAGTGCACAGCGACCAAAACAGTCTGACTATATGTCGCGTCTTGAAGAGCGCTGGGATGAGCGCCGCCGCGGCGACCTCTAGCTGTTGTGGGCCATGACGTTGTGGCCACCGGAGTGTGGGTAGAAGGAACGGGCCTCTGACCGGCACGATGGGTGGTGTCGAAAACATCCGTCGTCCGAAAGGAGACCCGTTCCATGACCCACC
>NZ_CAJGWQ010000018.1 GCF_904842695.1 Gulosibacter hominis
GTCCCCCACCACATCCCCCGCCCCGAATATGTGGACCGTGCGGAACCAAACGAACCCGATGGCACCGGCGATTTCTACAGCCCTGAAGAGCTCGAACGGGTGCGCGCGGCCTCGCAAATCGCCGCCGACTGTCTCGAATATCTCGAACAGTTTGTAGTGCCGGGGGTCACCACCGATCGGCTGGATGAACTCGCCCACAATTTCTTGATCGAGCGCGATGCGTACCCCTCGACGCTCGGCTACCGGGGATTTATGAAGTCGTGCTGCACCTCGCTCAATGAGTGCATCTGTCACGGCATCCCCGACAGCACCGTGCTCGAGTCTGGCGATATTCTCAACATTGATGTCACGGCTTATTTCAACGGGATGCACGGTGACACGAACCGCATGTATGCCGTCGGCACGATCGACACCGAGTCACAACAGCTCATCGATGTCGCCCACGAGGCAATGATGCGCGGTATTCGCGCGGCAAAACCGGGCCGCGAGGTCAACGTCATCGGCCGCGTGATCGAAAAATACGCGGGTCGTTTTGGCTATGAGTCGGTGCGTGACTACACCGGGCACGGTGTCGGTCGCGCCTTCCACAGCGGCCTGATCATCCCGCACTACGACACCGACCGCTTCACCGATGTGATTGAGCCGGGCATGGTGTTCACGGTTGAGCCGATGCTCGTCACCGGCTCGCAAGACTGGCGGTCATGGGATGACGGCTGGACCATCGTCACCAACGACGGTTCGCGCTGCGCGCAATTCGAACACACGATTTACATTGGCGAGGACGGGCCCGAAATTCTCACGCTTCCCGCATCACAACGAAACGGATAGAGGCAGCAGCATGGCGAAATCGGCACGCTACGCAATCGGCATCGATATCGGCGGCACCGGCATCAAGGGCGGTGTTGTCGACTGCAAAAAGGGCAAGCTGCTCGGTAAGCGGTGCAAAGAGGCCACCCCGCCGGGTGCTGCCATCGCGGATGTGCGTGCCGCGGTGCTCACGCTGTTGGAGCGTATCCGCGCTCAGGAACTCGATACCAAAGTTCCCGCGCTCGACACCCTCCCGATCGGTATCTGTATGCCCGCGGTGATTCGCCACGGCCGTTCGATGACCGCCGCGAATATCGCCCCGGAATGGGTGGGGTTCGATGCCCGCAGCATGTTTGTCGAGGCGCTGGGAGCACCGGTTTCGCTCGTGAATGACGCGGATGCGGCCGGTGTTGCCGAGGTGAAGTTTGGTAATGCGGATGCGGCACAGGGTTCAGTGCTCGTGCTGACGCTCGGCACCGGGATCGGTTCGGCGCTGGTCTATCGTGGCGATCTCTTCCCAAACACCGAGCTCGGTCATATGGAGCTCGACGGTCACGCCGACTATGAGCGGTACGCCTCGGCAAAGGTTCGAGAGCGTGAGGGAATCGATGACGCCACCTGGTGTGCCCGACTCTCCCCCTATTTTCGCAAGCTTGAGGCACTCTTCTCGCCGGATGTGTTCGTAATCTCCGGTGGAATTTCAAAGCGCGCGACCGAATTCATCCCGCTCATCGATGTCACCACACCGATCGTGCCGGCAAAGCTAAAAAATAACGCGGGCATTATTGGTGCCGCGTTGCTGGGAGCTTCGGGCTGGGACTAGCGCCGGTCGGTCCAGCAAATATGAACTAACTCGCAAGGCTCGCAAAATACGAACCGGCTCGTAGAGTACGAACGGGCCGGCCGATACGCCGGGTTCTGTACGGGTTACCCCGTGGCGACCATCTATCTCGGCGGCACGTTACCGTGTCGCTCTAGCAGCTCACCCGGGAACTCGGCGAGCCGCGTCAACGTTCCCTATTGGCCTTGCTCCGGACGAGGTTTACCGTGCGATGCGCGTCACCGCGCATCCGGTGCGCTCTTACCGCACCTTTTCACCCTTACCCGCGCTGCGGGCGGTTTGTTTTCTGTGGCACTGTCTCGCGGGTTACCCCGGGTGGGCGTTACCCACCGTCCTGCTCTGCGGAGCCCGGACGTTCCTCGATTCACCAGAGTGAGTCGCGGTCGCCTGGCCGGCCCTGTTCGTACCGACCAATTGTAGCTGCACGCGCATGAGCGGCGACAGACTATTGCAGATCTGATCGTGCCGTGCGCACGAGCACTGCCCCGGTGACCGGGCAGTAGGCGAGCTCATCGGCGGCGAGGCTGCGTATTTGTGCCAGCTCGCTTTGACCGAGCTCAAGGTTTGAGGCCGTGGAAACAGTGCCAACCAGTTCGGCCGCGCCGATTCCGGAGTTTTTCCGTGCCCGCTCGTATGCCTGCAACAGTTCGGCGGGGACGCTGTCAATTATGGCTTTACGCCGCAGCTGCAGATCACGCGCCTGCTCGCGAATGTGGTCGCGAGCCTGTTCGCGCCGCTGCAGCAAATCTGCCGCGAGTTCTTCAATTTCATTGAGCGAGGCGCGCGCGGTGTCGAGCTGTTGCTGGAGCGCAGCCACAGTTTCTTCCTGCTCCAGTTCACTGGCGGCGAGTGCGTCTGCACGTCGGGTCAGCGTGGCGAGCTCTGCCTGCAGCCCGGCAATTTCTTTCGTGGAGGTCGATTCGGCTAGCAGCTGCTCGTCGCGCGCCCGGCGCTCTGCCACCACGCGCGAATCGTCGCGGGTGCGGGCGAGCTCTGCCTGTGCCGCATCCAGCGCCCCGTGCGCCTGTGCTGCTGCCTGCCGCCGGCTGCGGCGATCGTTTTCGATCGAGAGCAAATGCTCCTGCTCGGGCATATTTTTGGCCAGGTGCTGTAGTCGTGCGGTGGCGCTATCCACTTCAGCGAGTTTCAGCAATTGCAGCTGTTGTTCGGTGCTGGCTCTCATCGTGCCGGTGCTCCTCTCGTCTTGGTGGCCGTCACGCCTGCTGTGCCACCGTGAATGTCCACGGGTCGGTGTTGTGCGTTGACACCCGCACTTCAATATCGGGATGTGCCTCGCGGATGCGCGCGGCCGCGCCATCGAGCCACAGCCACTCGCTAGCAAAATGCGCGGTATCAACGAGTGCCGGCCCGCCGGCCAAAATCGCCTGCTCGCGGGCCTCGGATGCCGGATGATGACGCAGGTCACTCGTCAAATACACATCGGCACCGCGCACCAGCGGGTGCGAGAGCAGCGAGTCGCCAGCGCCAGAGCAGCAGGCCACTCGGCGCACCGGCTGCTCGGGTTCTCCGGCCACCCGAACCCCGCCCGCGGTGGCCGGGAAAATCTCGGCCACTCGCTCAGCGAACTCACGCAGGGTGATCGATTCGGGGAGTTCCCCGACCAGGCCGATTCCGCGCTCGGGATTATTCGCCAGCGGCTCAATCGGGATGCGTTCCTCGGCGCCCGCGGGAATACCGAGACGATCAAAAATGGTTCCGGTGGGGCCTGACTCAACCACATCGGCATTTGTGTGGGCCGACTCGAGCGCGCATCCACCGCGAATGAGCCGCGCCAAAAGCGCGCCCTTGTATTGGTCTTCGGCAATTGAGGTGACGCCGCGCAGTAGCAGCGGATGGTGCGTGAACAGCAGCTGCGCTCGCCACTCGAGCGCCTCGGTCACCGTGGCAGCTACCGGATCAACGGCAAAAAGCATCCGCTCGATCACGGCATCCGGGTCGCCGCTAGCAAGTCCCACCGCATCCCACGATTGAGCGTCGGCTGCGGGATACAGCGCATCAATAGTGGCTCGCAATTCACGCAGAGTGGTCATACCGTCAGCGTACCGAACTCCAAATCTGAACCCGAGCTACACGCTGTTCACGGATGCGCAATAGGCTCTTGGGTATGGGAATTCCGAAGCGCCTGCTCGGCAGCGATGAGCAGATCATCTATCACCTTCGCACGCACATTAAGCGCATCTTGGGCTGGCTGCTGCTCGGCCTGTTGATCGTTATTGCCGCTGTTGTTGGCGCGCTGCTGCTGCCTTCCGACTGGCAGCCGGTCGGATCGTGGGTCATCTTCGGTCTGGCGGTAATCCTGCTGGTTCCGCTGACATTTGTGCCGCTGTTGAAGTGGGCTACCACCACCTACACGATCACCAACCGCCGCATCATTACCCGCACCGGAATTTTTAACAAGACCGGGCACGATATTCCCCTTGGACGCATTTCAAATGTGTCGTATGACCGTTCGTTCATCGACCGGCTCTTCCGCTGCGGCACGCTGATTCTTGAAACCTCAGCCGATAATCCGCTGCTACTCGACGATATTCCGCAGGTTGAAAAAGTGCATGTGCGCATCACCGAGCTGCTTTTCCGGCTCGACCGCGAAGAACGGCTGGCACCGGATCACTAGCGCGACGCCGAGCGAACTAGGCTGAATATATGCTCAGCCCCGAACTCGAACGCGCACAGTCTCTGATCGTCTCGATTCCCGACTACCCCCAGCCGGGCATCATTTTTCGCGACATAATGCCGCTCTTAGCGGATGCAGACGCGTTTCGAGCGATCACGGCCGAGATGCTGCGCCCCTTTGCCGGCCAGTTTGATGTGGTTGCCGGTGTTGAAGCACGCGGTTTTTTATTTGCCGGTGCGGCCGCGGCCTTCTCGGGTGCCGGACTCGCGCCGATTCGCAAGGCCGGTAAGCTGCCGCGTCCCGCCGCATCAGTGGAGTACACACTCGAATACGGCACCGCCACCATCGAGATGCACGCCGACCTGCCGCGTGGCGCCCGGGTGCTGCTGCTCGACGATGTGCTGGCAACCGGTGGCACACTGCTGGCCGCGCAACAGTTGATTCGCGAAATTGGCTGCGAACTTGTCGGCACCAGCGTTTTGGTCGACCTCGCAGACCTCGGCGGTGCCGAGGTCCTCAGCCGCTCCGGTGATGCGCCGCTACACCGCGTGTTTAGCTACTAGGAGTTCTCGGTTTAACGCCGCTGGTTGCAGACCTCGACGATATCTGTCGGGTTCACACCAGCATCCGCCCATAACAAAAGCGCCGGTGCAGGCATAACTGCACCGGCGCTCTTGTTTGAGCTACTAGTGGCCGTAGTTGCCGCGGTAGAACTCGTACGACCATCCAAGCACACCGATAAGTGCGATCGGCGCGAGGAAGAAGGCGGGCCACCAGCCGAAGGCGATGCTCGCAAACACGAAACCAATACCAGCGGCGGTAACGAACGGCCACATCGAGTGCGGCGCAAAAAAGCCGAGTTCGGAGTCGGCCTCGTGGATCTCAGCCTCTTGTCGGTCTTCAGGCAGCCGCTTCTGACGGAACGGCTTGTCTTCAATGTCGAGGTAGAAGGCGATGAACATCGAGAAGGCGATCATCAGCACGAAGGCGACCGAACCGACGGGCTCGGGCTGACCGGTGTCGACCCAGGTCCACGCGATGTAGGCGGCAGCCATCACCGCGTAAAAAATCGACAGCGCCCAAAGGAGCTTTGCATTTGTACGCATGTGTCTTAGGCCTTTCCGCCGACGGTGACAGGCTCGTCGTGTGCACCGGGTGCAGCGAGCTCAGGGTGGTTAAGGTCGAACGCCGGACGCTCCGAGCGGATGCGCGGGATCGAAGTGAAGTTGTGACGCGGCGGCGGGCAGCTGGTTGCCCACTCGAGCGAGCCACCGTAGCCCCACGGGTCGTTCACGGTTACCTTCTTGCCGTTGCGGTGGGTGAGGAACACGTTGATGAAGAACGGGATCATCGAAACCGCCAGGATGATGGCACCGATCGATGAAACCTGGTTCATCCAGGTGTAGTGCGCCTCTGCCTGGTAGGTGAAATAACGACGGGGCATGCCCATCACACCGAGCCAGTGCTGGATCAGGAAGGTGGTGTGGAAGCCGACGAACAAAATCCAGAAGTGGATCTTGCCCAGACGCTCGTTGAGCATCTTGCCGGTGAACTTGGGCCACCAGAAGTAGAAGCCAGCGAACATTGCGAACACCACGGTACCGAAGATCACGTAGTGGAAGTGAGCCACCACGAAGTAGGTGTCGGAGACGTGGAAGTCAAGCATCGGCGAGGCCAGGATGACACCGGTGAGACCACCGAAAACGAACGACACCAGGAAGCCAAGCGAGAACAGCATCGGGGTTTCGAAGGTGATCGAACCACGCCACATGGTACCGATCCAGTTGAAAATCTTCACACCGGTTGGCACCGCGATGAGCATCGTCATCAGAGCGAAGAACGGCAGCAGCACCGAGCCGGTGACATACATGTGGTGTGCCCACACCGAAGCCGAGAGCGCGGCAATCGAGATGGTCGCGAGCACCAGGGTCTTGTAACCGAAGATCGGCTTGCGGCTGAACACCGGGAAGATCTCCGAGACGATACCGAAGAACGGCAGCGCGATGACGTACACCTCTGGGTGGCCGAAGAACCAGAACAGGTGCTGGTAGAGGATCGTGCCGCCCGCGTCGACGTCGTAGATGTGGGTTCCGAAAACACGGTCCATGAGCAGACCGAACCAGGCAGCGGTGAGCACGGGGAAGGCGAACAGCACCAGGATTGAGGTGATGAGCGTGTTCCAGGTGAACACTGGCATGCGCCACATGGTCATACCGGGTGCACGCATGGTGAGGATCGTGGTGATGAAGTTCACCGCACCAAAAATGGTGGCGTAACCGGTGAGTGCCAGACCGGCAACCCAGAGGTGACCACCGGCACCGGGGCTGAAGGTCGAAAGCGACAGCGGGGTGTAGGCAGTCCAGCCGAAGGATGCGGCACCCTGCGGGGTGAGGAAGCCGAGCACCGCGATGATCGCACCGAAGCTGTACAGCCAGTAGGCGAAGTTGTTGAGTCGCGGGAAGGCAACGTCAGCGGTACCAATCTGCAGCGGCACCAGCACGTTGGCAAAGCCAGCGAACAGCGGGGTTGCGAACATGAGGAGCATGATCGTGCCGTGCATGGTGAACAGCTGGTTGAACTGTTCCTTGGTGGCAATCATTTCCATGCCGGGTGCGAACAGCTGACCACGGATCAGCAGCGCAAGCACACCACCGATGCAGAACCATACAACCGACGAAACCAGGTACATGTAACCAAGCTTCTTGTGGTCGGTGGTGGTGATTAGGTCAACGATTGCGTTGCCTTTTTTGCCGATCGTGTTGCGGTCGAGGTCGGAAACCGTGAGCGGTCCTTCGTTACCTTCGATGCCTGTCGGCCGGTTAAGCGTTGAACTCATCTTTACCCTGCCTTAGTGCTCTTCGTGTTGAATTTCGGGGACCTTGGTGCCCGGGTTGTGCAAGTTGCGGTTGAACTCGTCGCCGACGGCGCCAGTGTTGCCCTGGGCGGCGAGGCTGTCGAGGTACTTCCGGTATTCGCCTGCCGAAACCACCTTGACCTGGAACAGCATCATCGAGTGGTACTCACCACACAGCTCGGCGCACTTACCGATGTAGGTGCCTTCCTCGGTGGGAGTGAACGACATCTGGTTGGTCTTACCGGGGATGGTGTCTTCCTTGTAGTGGAACTGCGGCACCCAGAACGAGTGGGCGACGTCACGCGACTTGAGGTCGATGGTGACCTTGGCGTCAACCGGCAGGTAGAGCGTGGGCAGCTTGTCCATGTTGATTTCGCCGGTGGTCTTGCCGTCGGCGTCACGCACTTCTTCAGCCTGCACACCCTGGTAGTACACAGCAGCGTGGTCGTGGGGCGATCCCTCTACCTCGAGGTAGTTGAAGTCCCACGCCCACTGCTTGCCGTAGACCTCGATGTGCACCTCGCGCTCATCGTCGGCCCAGTTTTCTTCAATCTTGGCCTGCTCACGTGCGGTGAAAGCAAAGAAACCGGCGACCAGCACGACGGGGATCACGGTGAACATGATCTCAATCGGCATGTGGTAGCGCATCTGCTGCGGCATACCGGTTTCGTTCTTGCGGCGACGGTAGGCAACCGAAGCCCAGATAACCAGGCCCCAGGTGAGCAGACCCACACCCATGAGCGCCACCCACGAGTTGGCCCAGAAGTTACCGATGGCATCACCCACGTCGCTGATGCCCTTGTGGCCTGGCATATAGGCCGCAAGCTCCGCTTCAGTGCAGCCGGTGAGCACGAGCGCCGCTAGCGCGGCCGTACCTCCGGCTAGCCACTTCTTAATGTGGTTCTTCCGCACGATGGACCTTTCGAGAAGACGCATACAGACGACTCACAGTGTAGTCACATTTTCGGGCGAGCGGCGCCCACGCCACCCCGCGTGCGCGCCGCTCGTCCCGAAAAAATGCCTGCCAGTCGCGATTTTTGCCCGTTTTTAGTGGAACGAGTCACCGCAGGCACACGATCCAGCGGCGTTGGGGTTGTCGATCGTGAATCCCTGCTTTTCAATGGTGTCGCTGAAATCAACAGTGGCGCCCTCGAGATATGGAACGCTCATTTCATCCACGATCAGTTCAACGCCATCGAAGTCGACCACTGCGTCATTCTCAAGCTCACGCTCATCGAAATAGAGCTGGTAGATCAGCCCCGAGCAGCCGCCCGGCTGCACCGCTACACGCAGTCGCAGATCGGTGCGCCCCTCCTGGTTGAGCAGTGCCTTCACTTTGTCGACAGCAGCCTGCGTGAGTTTCACGCCGTGCGTGTGCTCGGTCATGGTGATGCCGTCGAGGCCACTCGCCACTTCGGTCTGGGTTTCGGTGGTCATGATTCCTCCCAATCGTTTCGCTATGTAACGCCGGCGACCCGCCGGTTATTCCGCTTGCTGGGCTGCGTCGCTTCCCAGCACAAGTCCCGCCAAAAACAGTGCCTCGGCCTTGATGGCCTTGCGCAACACGCCCAGGTGCTGCGATTCATTCGGTGAGTGTGCCCGGGTTTCGGGGTCTTCCACGCCGGTCACCAAAATCTGGGCGTCGGGGAAGCGCTCGACGAGTTCGGCAATGAACGGAATCGAGCCACCGATGGCGGTGAGCTCGGGTTCGACGCCCCACGCATCCCGCATTGCGGAGCACATCTGCGCAACGCCGGCAGCTTCGGTGTCGACCAGGAAAGGTTCCCCCACATCCAGATCATCAAACTCAAGCTCGGCACCCCAGGGCACCTGCGCCCGCAAATAGTCCATCAGCGCATCGGCCGCTTCGCCGGCGGGCTGGCCGGGAGCAATACGAGCCGAAACCCGCACCCGCACCTCGGGCAGCAGCGTATTGGATGACTCTGCCACCGATGGTGCGTCAATGCCGGTGATGGTAATCGCCGGCTGATACCAGGTGCGTTCCCGCACCGGGCCCACGCCGATCAGCTGACCGCCGATCGCCCCAATTTCGTTCGCCAATTGCTGCTCGTCATATTCCGGCACCGGTGCGGAATGCGAGTGCAGACCGGGAACCGCGACCGAGCCGTTTTCATCCCACAGGCTGTTCAGCAGACGAGTCAATACCAGCATGGCGTCGGGAGCCACTCCCCCGAACATGCCCGAATGCCAGGCACCGGTAAGCGAACGCACGGTGAGTGCAAAGGTCACATTGCCGCGCAGCGCAACCGTCAGTCCGGGCGTCTCGGTGCTCGGATTATCGCTGTCGGCCACGATGATGTAGTCGGAGCCAAGCGCATCCCGGTGCTCGTCGAGAAAACGACCGAAGCTACGCGAACCGTTTTCTTCTTCGCCCTCGATAAACACCGAAATCCCGATCGGCAGCTGCTGCTGATGTGCCTCACAAATATCACGCAGGGCCTCAAGCGCGGCAATGTGCAGCATCACCCCGGCCTTGTCGTCACTCGCACCCCGACCGTAAAGCCGCTCCCCGCGGATCGTCGGCTCATACACCGGCGAATCCCACTTGCGCTCATCCCCGGGCGGCTGCACGTCATGATGCGCGTACAGCAGCACGGTGGGCGCACCGGGTGCGGGGGCGCGGTGCGCAATCACGCCCGGTTGTCCCGGCCGTCCGGCAGCATCCTCATACTGGTGAACTTCGACCTCATCAAAAAGTCCGGTCTGTACGAGCTGCTCGCGCACAAATTCGGCGCTGCGCTGCACCTGCTCGCGATCAAATGCATCCCAAGAAACTGACGGGATGCGAACCAAATTGGCGAGCCGATCGATGGTGTGGGGCATCCCGAGATCGATCCGGTCGACGAGTGCGCTACGGAATTGGTCGAGTGATGCGGAGTTGTCCGCCTGTTGAGATTGCGACATAGCGACAGCGTACTGGCAGCTGCTGAGTCAACTAGGATAGACAGGACCTAGCCACCCGGAGGTAGAACAAGAACCATGGCAAAGCACCAGACCCAGCCGGCCGAAAACAGCGACAACGAAGCCGCTGCCCCGACCCAGGGGAAGAAGGGCCCCACCCCTCGTCGTCGAGAGCGTGAGGCACAGAACTTCCAGCCGCTGGTTCCGGAAGACCGCAAGGCTGCCTCGAAGCAGGCGCGCGAGCAGATTCGCCGTGAACAGGCGAAGGCACGTGAGGGTATGGCCCGCGGCGAAGACCAGTACCTGCGCCCGAAAGAGCGCGGCCCGCAAAAACGCTTCCTGCGTGACTTTGTCGACATTCGTTTCACCCTCGGTGAGTTGCTGGTGCCGTTCATGTTCCTGGTGATTTTTGCCACCATGATCCCCGGCCTGCAGTACTACAGCACCTTCGCGCTGCTGGCGATCTGGACCTATCTCATCGTCTGTATCGTCGAGGGCGTCGCGCTTGGCCTCATTGCCCGCAAGCGGGTCGCGAGCGTTGTCGGCGAGAGCCGAACCGAAAACGGCTTTGTGTGGCAGGCAATTTCGCGCAGTATGCAGATGCGGTTCATGCGCCTACCGAAGGCGCGTGTCAAGCGCTTCAGCTCAATCGAGTTCACCGCCAACTACAAATAGCGCGGCAAAAACACCGGTGCCGGGCACTCGCAATCGTTGCGTGCCCGGCACCGGTGTTTTGCGCCAGTAACTATCGCCCGCGTCGACGCAGGCGTTCGAGTCCGCGGTTAATGGCGGCCGCCCACTGCGGTCCCTCGTAAAGGAATGCCGTGTATCCCTGCACCAGGGTGGCACCGGCTGCGAGTCGTTCGTGCACGTCATACGCGTCGGTCACGCCGCCCACCGAAATGATGCAGGGTGCATCACCGAGCTCGGCACGCAGCAGCTTCAGCACCTCGAGCGAGCGTTCCCGCACCGGCGCACCCGATAGGCCACCGGCACCGAATGCTTCCACCACTCGTGAGCTGGTTGCCAGCGGTTCGCGCTGGATGGTCGTGTTCGTTGCCACGATGCCGGCGAGGCCGATACGCCGCACCAGCTCGGCGATGCGTTGCACCTGATCATCGGCCAAATCTGGCGCGATTTTTACCAGCAGCGGCACCCCGTCGGCGGCTTCCAGAGTTGCCCGCAAAATCGGTTCCAATGCGTCAAGTTCCTGCAGACCGCGCAGCCCCGGGGTGTTCGGTGACGAAACATTGATGACGAGATAGTCAGCCTGCCCGCGCAGGGTCTTGGCCGCCGAAACATAGTCGTCAACCGCATCCTCGGCCGCAGTCACCTTGTTTTTGCCAATATTGATGCCCACAATCGCCTGGCCGTTACGACGCGCTCGCAGATTTTCAAGCGCGGTTTCGGCACCGTCATTGTTGAATCCCATGCGATTGATGAGAGCGCGATCGTTGACCAGCCGAAAAAGCCTCGGCTTTGGGTTGCCGGGCTGTGCCTTTGGTGTGATGGTGCCGACCTCGACGTGACCGAAACCGAGTGCGGTCAGCCCATCAACCAGGTCAGCATTTTTGTCAAACCCCGCGGCCAGCCCGAAGGGCGATGGGAATTCCATCCCGAGCGCTTCTACGCGCAATGAGTTCGCCGGGCGTGTGCAGCGGCCCAGCACACGCCGAACCGGCTCACAGCGTCCGATGCCCCGCAGCACACCAGCGGCAATGTGGTGCGCTCGTTCGGCGTCCATCCGGCGAAATACCGTGTTGAACACGACCTGATATCCGGAGCGTACGAGCCGAGTGAACACTGTGGTCCTTTCCGCTTGGGCCTTAGTCGGCGCTGTCTGTTTCGCTGGCGTATTTGGCGGTGACGCCGTCATGTTTGAGCTGTTCGATCGCACGCTCAAAATCGTGCATCGAATCGAAGTCGAGGTAGACGCTGGCAAAACGCAAATACGCGACATCGTCAATTTCGCGAAGGAATGGCAGCACCGCGAGCCCCACATCCCGTGCGCCCACCTGCGACACGCCAGTCGCGCGGATAGTTTCTTCAACACGCTGTGCGAGCAGCCCCAGGTCGCCCTCGGTGACCGGCCGCCCCTGGCAAGCCTTTCGCACCCCATTTTTTACCTTTTCGCGTGAAAACGGTTCCTCAACTCCGGAACGCTTTTTTACGCTGAGGCTGGCGGTTTCAATTGTCGAAAACCGGTTACCGCATTCGGGGCACTGCCGTCGACGACGAATCGCGGTGCCGTCATCGATCGTCCGAGAATCGACCACCCGCGAATCATCATTCCGACAAAACGGGCAATACATCAGCGCTCCGACTCGAATCGTGCGTCGACCGAATCGCCGTGGGCGGGCAGGTCTTCGTCGTGTGAAATGGCGCGGATGTGATCACGCACCGCAGCCAATGCTTCACGGTCATAACGGATGAGCTGCTGGGAACGCAGGAACGTGTGCGCGCCCAGTCCGGATGCGTGCGCCGATGAGCCGCCGGTGGGCAGCACGTGATTCGAGCCGGCCACATAGTCACCCAGCGGCACCGGCGCGTAGGGGCCGATAAAAATTGCACCGGCATTGGTGATCATGGCAACCGTGGCCGCATCATCGGCGGTGTGAATTTCGAGGTGTTCGGGGCCGTAGACATTCGACACTCGGCAGGCTGCCGCGATATCGTCAACCAGCACGATGGCCGATTGTTCGCCGCGAAGAGCGGTACCGGCACGCTCACTGTGTTTGGTGGCTGCCACCCGCGGTTCAAGCGCGGCCAGCACGCGGTCGGCGAACGCCTCATCATCGGTGACAAGCACGCTCGAAGCGAGCTCGTCGTGTTCAGCTTGACCCAGCAGGTCGGCGGCCACCAAATCGGGGTCGGCCGAACCATCGGCAATGATCAAAATTTCAGTGGGGCCGGCTTCGGCATCAATACCGACCACCGATTGCACGGCCCGCTTGGCCGCTGCCACCCAAACATTACCGGGACCGGTAATCACATCAACCGGTTCGAGATCAATATCTGCCACACCGTAGGCGAACGCACCGATGGCACCGGCACCACCCATCGCGTAGACCTCGGTGACTCCGAGCAGCCCCGCCGCAGCAAGAATGGTCGGGTGAATGTGTCCGTTGTGATCGGCCTGCGCGGGTGAGGCGATGGCGATGGATGCAACACCGGCCACCTGCGCGGGCACGACATTCATCACGACGCTCGAGGGATAAACCGCCTTGCCTCCGGGAACATACAGGCCCACGCGGTCGACCGGCTGCCAGCGCTGCTCGATAACAGCGCCGGGTGCCACCTCGGTGAGTGCCGGCGGCGGCACCTGGGCTCGCGAGGCCTTGCGCACGCGGGCGATCATCTCTTCAAGCGCGGCGCGCACTTCGGGCTGTAGCTGTGTGGTTGCCGCCTCAATTTCAGCAACCGGCACTCGAATTGACGACACCGTGGTGCGGTCGAATCGCTCGGCCTGTGCCTTGAGCGCTGCCTCGCCGTGTTCGCGAACCTCATTGATGAGTTCGGTGGCTCCGGGCACCGCCGCGGTGACGTCGAGTTGTGGGCGAGGAAGGACGGTACGCAGCTGCCCGGTCGAAAACTGTCGACCGCGCAAATCAATGGTGTTCATCATGATGGTCCCATTCTAGTTGTGTGCCCGGAGAGGCTCATCCGCGAGCGCGACTGCAAATTATGACGGACGCTCCCCCAGGCATTCCGGCCCGAGTAGCGCGACAAGTTCTGAGTACAGTGCTCCCGAGTTTTCCACCCGGTGTGGAAGCTCAAACCGGCGGATCGCATAGGGCGTACGCAGCCTGAGCCGCACCTCGCTCTCGCCGGCATTGCGCCGCAATAGGGCGTCGAGCTCGGTGACCAGTGGCACAGTAGCTTGGCGATCGTTCAGGGTGATCGTGAGTGCGTGGTTGTCGCCCACCGACAGCTGCGGCACGGTCACCCCCTGTGCGGTGATCGTAACCCCGTCATCACGCTGCTGTGCCCGGCCGCGGATCACCGCGATCGTGTCAGATTTCAGCTGCGCAGCATACTCCTGATAGGTCTTGCCGAGGAACATCACCGTGATTTCACCGCCGAAGTCTTCGACGGTCACCATGGCGTAGGGATTACCCGATTGCCGGGCAATGCGGTGCTGCACCACGGTCATCAAGCCGGCGATCTGCACCTGCGAGCCGTCCGCAACCTGTGCATCCTCGGCCGTCAACTGCAGAATCTGATGGGATGCGAGCTTCGCCAGATCGGCTTCGAGTCCGCGCAGCGGGTGATCGGAGACATATAGCCCGAGCATGTCACGCTCAAAAGCGAGCTTGTCACGGCGCGAAAATTCGGGGCGTTCGGGAACCGCCGACTCTTCTTCGGCGAACTCTTCGAGGCCGGCAAACAGATCGACCTGACCGTGCGCCTCATTACGTTTTTTCGCCACTGCCGCGTCGACTGCATCCTCGTGAATTTCGACAAGCGCGCGTCGGGTGTAGCCCAGTGAGTCGAAGGCGCCGGCTTTGATGAGCGACTCGATAGTGCGTTTATTGGTCACCGAGGTCGGCACTTTGTTGAGAAAATCGTGGAAAGAGGTGAACTTCCCCTCGCGTTCACGAGCGGCAACGATGTCGGCAACCACCTGATCGCCGACGTTACGCACCGCGCCCAAACCGAAACGAATATCCTCACCGACCGCGCGGAAGCGCAGTGTCGATTCGTTCACATCCGGTTGCAGCACCCGGATGCCCATGTGACGGCATTCGTTGAGATACTCGGCGAGCTTGTCGCGCGAGTCTCCCACCGAGGTGAGCAGCCCCGACATGTATTCGGGCGCGTAGTGGCACTTGAGGTAGGCCGTCCAATACGACACCACACCGTATGCCGCCGAGTGTGCCTTGTTGAACGCGTAGTCAGAGAACGGCAGCAGGATGTCCCACAGCGCCTGCACCGCCGCCTTTGAAAAGCCGTTAGCGTGCATCCCGGCCGAAAATTTTTCAAATTGTTTTTCGAGCTCGGCCTTTTTCTTTTTACCCATTGCGCGCCGCAGCAGGTCGGCCTGTCCGAGCGAGTAGCCGGCAACCTTCTGGGCGATGGCCATCACCTGTTCCTGGTAGATGATGAGGCCGTACGACTCAGCCAGGATTTCGCGCAGGGGCTCTTCAAGCTCGGGATGAATGGGAGTCACCGGCTGTAGACCGTTTTTGCGGTGCGCGTAGTTGACGTGCGAGTTCGCGCCCATCGGGCCGGGGCGATACAGCGCAATCGTTGCCGAAACGTCGTTGAAGTTGTCGGGCTTCATGAGCCGCAGCAGCGCCCGCAGCCCGTCACCATCCAGCTGAAAAACGCCCAGGGTGTCGCCGCGTGACAGCAAGCGATAGGTGCCGGCATCGTCAAGCGGCATCCGTTCGAGGTCGATTTCTTCGCCCCGGTTTTCGGCAATATTGTCGATCGCATCCGAAAGGATCGTCAGGTTGCGCAGGCCCAAAAAGTCCATTTTAATCAGGCCCAGCGACTCGCAACTCGGATAGTCGAACTGGGTGACGATCTGGCCGTCCTGTTCGCGACGCATCAGCGGAATTACGTCGATGATCGGAGCAGACGACATGATCACGCCGGCAGCATGCACACCCCACTGCCGTTTGAGCCCCTCGATCCCCTTCGCGGTGTCGAATACTTTTTGAAACTCGGGGCTGGATTCAATAACCGAGCGAAGCTCCCCCGCCTCTTTATATCGGGGCGCATCGGGGTTGAACACATCGCCGAGCGGAATATCCTTCCCCATGACAGCTGTGGGCATTGCCTTGGTGAGGGTTTCACCCACCGAGAAGGGGAAGCCGAGCACCCGGGATGCATCTTTGAGTGCCTGCTTCGATTTGATCGTCCCGTAGGTGACAATCTGTGCCACATGGTCGTCGCCATATTTTTCGGTGACGTACTGGATTACTTCGCCGCGCCGGCGGTCGTCGAAGTCGATATCGAAGTCGGGCATCGACACTCGATCGGGGTTGAGGAAGCGCTCGAAGATCAGCCCGTGTTCGATCGGATCAAGGTCGGTGATGCGCATGGCGTAGGCGCACATTGAGCCGGCACCCGAACCACGTCCGGGGCCCACGCGCACGCCGTTTTCTTTTGCCCACTGGATGTAGTCGGCCACGACCAGGAAGTAGCCGGGGAACCCCATCTGTTTAATGATGCCGGTCTCGTAGTCGGCCCGTTCGCGCACCTCGGCGGGAATGTTCTCGCCGTAGCGATAGTGCAGGCCGCGGTCGACCTCTTTTTCAAACCAGCTGGCCTCGGTTTCGCCCTCGGGCACCGGAAAAGCCGGCATGAAGTTTGCCGACTCATCAAATTCGGCATTGCAGCGCTCGGCAATCAGCAGTGTGTTGTCGCAGGCATCCTGGAAGTCGCGGAAAAGATGCCGCATCTCGGCGGGCGACTTCAGGTAGTAGCCTTCACCGTCAAATTTGAACCGGTTTGGATCATCCAGTGTCGAACCCGATTGCACACACAGCAGCGCCGCGTGATGCACGGCATCTTCTTTGCGCGTGTAGTGCAGGTCGTTGGTGACCACTCGCGGCAGGTTCATTTCTTTGCCGAGCCGCAGCAGGTCATCCCGCACACGACGTTCGACCTCGACGCCGTGGTCCATGAGTTCGAGGAAAAAGTTTTCTTTCCCGAAAATGTCTTGGAACTCGCCCGCTGCCTGTTTGGCAAGCTCGTACTGCCCCAGACGCAGCCGCGTTTGCACCTCTCCCGATGGGCAGCCGGTGGTGGCGATAATCCCCTTACCGAAGCGGTTCAGCAGCTCGCGGTCCATGCGGGGCTTGAAATACTGCCCTTCAATCGACGCCCAGCTCGAGAGCCGAAAGAGGTTGTGCATCCCCTGCGTGGTTTCGGCCAGCATGGTCATGTGGGTGTAGGCACCACCACCCGACACATCGTCACCGCCGCCGTTGCCCCAGCGCACGCGTTCGCGGTTACTGCGGTGCGTGCCCGGAGTCAGGTAGGCCTCGGTGCCAATGATTGGTTTGATCCCGGCCTGTTTGGCAGCCTTATAAAACTCGTAGGCCGAAAACATATTGCCGTGGTCGGTGGTTGCCAGCGCCGGCATCCCCATTTCAGCGGCCAGCTCGCACACCTCGGTGATTTTTGCTGCGCCATCGAGCATCGAATACTCGGTGTGATTGTGCAGGTGTACGAACGAGTCGGACGTGGACACGGCGCCTCCGGTAGCTGGTTAGGGATTGCTCCAGTCTAGTTGGCGCGGCCACCCGCTGATGCTGTCGCCGGGCAGGGGTAGCGACTCGCCGGTGGCGCCGACTCGCCGCTGTCAGTATTCGACGCCGTGGCGAAGCACTTCGAGCGCGTGCTGGAGATCGCGGGGGTAGTTCGAGGTGAACGACACGTACTCCCCCGTGGTCGGATGCACAAACCCCAACCCCACCGCGTGCAGCCACTGCCGGTCGAGACCGACCGCGGCGGCGAGCTTGGGGTCGCAGCCATAGAGCGGATCGCCCACGCAGGGGTGCCCCTGAGCCGAGGTGTGCACGCGAATTTGGTGGGTGCGTCCGGTTTCGAGTTTCACTTCGAGTAGCGATGCGCGACGGAACGCTTCAATCGTGTCGTAGTGCGTGATCGAGGGTTTGCCACCGGCCACCACGGCAAATTTCCAGCTCGAACCGGGGTGGCGGCCAATTGGCGCATCAATAGTGCCTGAAAGCGGATCCATGAGCCCCTGCACAACGGCGTGATAGGTCTTGTCGACCGCGCGATCACGAAACGCCTGTTTCAACACCGAATAGGCGGTTTCTGATTTCGCCACCACCATCAATCCCGAGGTGCCAACATCCAGCCGGTGCACGATGCCCTGGCGCTCAGGCTGCCCTGATGTGGTGATCCGAAAGCCCGCGGCTGCCAGCGCGCCGAGAACGGTCGGCCCGCTCCATCCCACCGAGGGATGCGCTGCCACGCCAACTGGTTTCATCACGACCACGAATGATGGTTCATCGTGAACGATTTCGAGTTCGGGAACCGGGATGGGCTCGACCTGCAGGGGCTGTTCGGGTTCCCACTCGACGTGCAGCATTGCACCGGCTGGTAGGCGGTCGGATTTCGCGGCTGCCACACCGTCGACGAGAATGTCGCCGGCTGCGGCCATCTCGGCAACCCGGCTGCGGCTCATACCCAGGAGTTTGGCAACACCGGCGTCGACGCGCTCTCCCACGAGACCGTCAGGCAGCGGCAGAATTCGTGTCTGTTTCATGGCTTTCCTCGGCAGAGTTGGCGCGGGTGGCGGCAGCCTTCGCTTTGGCCGTGCCGCGTTCTCCGTCAAAACCAATGTCGAGGATGGTCAGCAGCGCGACCGTGATCATGCCGCCGACGATCGCAATATCGGCGAGATTGTAGATGGCTGGAACAATCCACGGGGTCGAAATGTAGTCAACCACGTGCCCTTCAAAGGTACCCGGTGCCCGGAAGAGCCGATCACCGAGGTTGCCCAGGGTGCCGCCGAGCACGAGGCCGAGGACGATGGCCCACCACACCGAGCGGATACGCCGCGCGTTTGCCACGATAACCGCGACCACCACGGCGGCAATGATGGTGAAAATCCAGGTCATCCCTGAAGCGATGGAAAAGGCCGCGCCGGGGTTTCGCACAAAATGAATTTGCAGTATTTCGCCGAGCACTTCGATGCGCTGACCCTCGACCATATGGTCGACAACGAGCTGCTTGATCAGCTGATCGGCCGCCAACAACACGGCCGCGACCCCGACCAGCAATGCGATATGCCTTGCGCTGGCCGCGGGTCGCGGCGCGGTGTTAAATTCAGTCACTCCGGATTTTGCTATTAGGCGTCAGCCTCGCCGCCACCCGAGGCGTTGAGGTCGTTGAGCTGGCCCTCGATGAAGCTGCGCAGGTTGGTGCGGTAGTCGCGTTCGAACACGCGGAGCTCTTCGATACGCTCCTCGAGCTTCTGCTGCGATGCTTCGAGGCGGGTGGTGATATCGCGTTCGCGGGTCTCGGCGTTGCTGACCAGCGTGTGTGCGCGGTTTTCGGCGTCAGCCACGAGGCGGGTTGCCTTGGTCTCGGCCTCTTCGGTTACGGCCTGGGCCTGCGAGTTGGCGTCATCAACAATGCGCTTGGCATTGGCCTCTGCCTCGGCGATCATCTGGTCGCGGCGTCGAGTACCCTCGGCGACGTGCTCGTCGTGCAGGCGACGCGCCAGCACGAGCAGCGACTGTGATTCGCCAGCTTCGTCACCGCTGGCTTCTGGAGCGACAGCCGGCACGGGCTCAGCAACGGGTGCCGGAGCCGGAGCTTCCTCCTGAGCTTCCGGAGCAAAGTCTGCGACGGGTGCGGCTTCGCCAGCACCGCCAGCCTTGAGCTGCTCGTTTTCGGCCTTGAGCTGCTCGTTTTCGGTGATCAGTCGACGGAATTCGGCGACCACCTCGTCAAGAAAGTCGTCAACCTCGTCCTGGTCGTATCCTTCGCGGAACTTCGTCTGCTGAAACCGCTTGTTAACGACATCTTCCGGCGTAAGCGCCATGAGTCGGGCCTCTCTCTTGGTTGATTAGAAAACAGCTCGGTACCGAGACAGATCTCGATCTACATCGACAACCTTACGTCACAACCACAACATTCGTCACATTGTCTGCTCAATTTTCGCCGCTACCGTGAACTCACCACGGCCATATAGCTCGCAAAATAGCTCAGCAGATTCAGCGCGATGAGTACCACAAGCCATGAAAGATCGAGGGCGATATTTCCCACCCGCAGCGGCCGAATCCATTTGCGCAGTAGCTTCAGCGGCGGATCGGTCAGCCGGAAAACGAGGTCGACCAGCACCAGCAGCAGGCCCTTTGGTCGCCACCGCGGTGCGAGCACCATGGCCCAATCAATAATCAGGCGCGCCCACATCACCGCCGTGTAGATACCGATGACGTAGAACAGTGTGATCCACAACAGATGCAAGTGAGTTCCAACCTGTCAAATACGAGATTGACGGTGCGCCCGTGGGCACACCGTCAATGAGGCACGTTAACTAAATTAGCTGAAGAAGGTGTTGTCGTCAGCCTGACCCGATTCATCATCGTGAACGTTCACGTGCTCGGGTGTCAGCAGGAAGACACGGTTGGTGACGCGCTCGATTTTGCCGAGGAGCCCCTGCGCGAGACCCGAAGCAAAGTCGATGATTCGGCGTGCATCCCCGTCACTCATCTGCGACAGGTTCATGATGACCGGCACACCGTCACGGAAGTGCTCGGCAATCACTTTGGCATCGTTGTCGAAGGCCTTCGGGTGGACGGTGAGAATCTCGTTCATCTTTGGTGCCGCGGGGGTCGGCTTCACCACGGGGGTCGCGTGCGGCGCGGACGCCCGGTTAATGGGGGTTACAGGGGCCGGGGTGGCGCGCTCGGTAACCGGTTCTACGCGGTCGGTTTCAGCGTTCGCCGTCGACTGAGCGACCTGCCCCTGGCGGTCGTTCTGGTTGTCGGCTTCCTCGGCGAGCCCGAGGTAAACCATTGCGTTACGAAGCGGGTTTCCCATGTGTGCCTCCTGACGTTTCTGCAAATACGTTACGGGGCGGTGGGCCGATTTCCGGTGATTGCCGTGCCGATTCGCAGGTGTGTCGCACCCTGTGAAATCGCTGAGTGGAAGTCATGCGACATGCCCGCCGAAATCCATTCCGCATCCGGCACAATCGCTCGAATCCGCTCAGAAGTGAGCCGCACCTGCTCAAATGCCGGGAGCGGGTCGGCGCCCAATGGTGCCACCGCCATCACACCGCGCAGGCGAATGGTGGGGGTTGCGGCGATTTTTTCGGCAAGCGCCTCAGCTTCGGCAAGCGGCACTCCCCCGCGATCGGGGTCGCCGTCGAGCGAGAGCTGCATCAGCACGTCGAGTGCACCGGCTTCGCCACGGTCGAGCGTCGACAGCGCGGTGACAAGCTCTTCACGGTCGATAGAGTGCACCGCATCTGCGTAGCGTCCCACCTGGCGAGCCTTGTTGCGCTGCAGCTGGCCAATGAAGTGCAGGCGTCCGGCTCCCAGCTCGTGAATGCGCTGGGCCTTGTTGCGCGATTCGGGGTGTCGGTTTTCGCCAAAATCACGCACACCCAGCTCAGCCAGCACATCGATGAGTTCGAGCGGCTGATATTTGGTGACCACGATGAGTGTCAGTTCATCGCTCGACCTGCCCGCCTCACGCGCAGCTTCGGCAATTTCACCCCGCACCCGTTCGAGCCGTTCGGCGACGGCCGCGGCATCAATCACCGTGCTCATCGCAAAAACGAAGGGATGTCGAGACCGCTGCTGTCATCATCATCGAACGGGTTGTCGTTCTGGCGCGGCGCAACCGTGGGCTGCTCGGCGGTGCTCCAAGCCGGAGTCTGCTCCAGACGCGGAGCGGCCTCCTCGGCGGTCGAAGCGGGCTTAGCTGCCGGTTCTGCCGACTCATCAACGGGCTCGATGTTACGAGCGGTGGCTTCGGCCACTGTGGGCAGCGACAGGGGCGCACCCTCAGCCTTCGGTTCTGGCTTCACCAGCTCTTCGCCGCGAGCGGCAGCCTTCGGGTCGCCACCAATGAAGCCGGCCGCGATAACGGTGACGCGCACCTCATCGCCGAGCGTGTCATCAACGGCGGTACCGAGAATGATGTTGGCGCCGTCGAATACCGCGTCGCGCACCAGCTGAGCAGCCTCGGCCACTTCGAACATTCCGAGGTTTGAACCGCCCTGCACCGACAGCAGCACGCCGTGTGCGCCCTCGATCGAGGTCTCCAGCAGCGGTGATGCCACCGCCAGCTCGGCAGCCTTGACCGACCGGTCGGCGCCACGCGCGGTACCGATACCCATGAGCGCCGAACCGGCCCCCTGCAGCACCGACTTGACGTCGTTGAAGTCAACGTTGATGACACCCGGGTTGGTGATCAGGTCGGTGATGCCCTGCACACCGGCCAGCAGCACCTGGTCTGCGGTCGAAAATGCTTCGAGCATTGAGATGCCACGGTCGCTGATCTCCAGGAGTCGGTCGTTGGGCACCACAATCAGCGCGTCGACCTCGTCTTTCAGCGCGGTCACACCGGTTTCGGCCTGATCCATACGGCGACGGCCCTCGAAGCTGAAGGGCTTGGTCACGACGCCGATCGTCAGCGCTCCTATTGACTTGGCAATGCGTGCCACCACCGGCGCGCCACCGGTGCCGGTGCCACCGCCCTCACCGGCGGTAACGAACACCATGTCAGCACCGGCGAGCGCCTGCTCAATTTCTTCGACGTGCTCTTCGGCGGCGCGGCGACCAATTTCTGGGTCGGCACCGGCACCGAGGCCGCGGGTCAGTTCACGACCAATGTCGATCTTGACGTCCGCATCCGAAAGCATGAGGGCCTGCGCGTCGGTGTTTACCGCAATGAATTCGACGCCACGCAGGCCGATCTCGATCATGCGGTTGACGGCGTTCACGCCGCCGCCACCAACGCCGACGACCTTGATGACGGCGAGGTAGTTGTTCGTGTTGGCAGAAGTGGTGTTCGACACTGCGTGACCCCTTGTCGTTGGGTGGTTGAGCCCCGTAGCGGGCACAAACCCGGTCGCGGACGATTGTTGGTTGTAACGTTATGGCCGTTTGGTCGCTGAGCTCAGCGAGACCTCGCGCGTGTTGCCCGAAGCGTGCAACTTGCCTCAACCAGGGGTTGAAACTTTTACCGGATGCGCGGTACGGCTGCACCCACTACGGTTGCGTATCGCGTGACACCGGGTTATCCGGGCTCGACACATCAAAATATGCGGGCTGTCCGCCGGATGCGGCTACGAGCGCTTCAAGCACCTGCGCCTTACGGTCGGAATCCTCGGCGCTCCCCCACACCACGAGTGTGCCGTCCCGCAGCGTCAGGGTGACGCTGTCGAGCGTGTTTGCCGATATATCGGCAACCTTTTTTCGGAACTCATGATCGAGCGCGATGGATGCCTTGGCAGCCGCCTGGAATCCGGGCGCGTCGACGCTGCTCACGCGAAGCACCGGGATGTCTTCGGGCAGTTGATCTGCCCGCCAGAGCTCAGTACCAACCGCATCCACCATGACGGCACCGTCATCACCGGCGATCGCTCCCACCGGTACGCGCTCTACCACATCAACTACGAGTGTCGAGGGTGGCTCGGTGCGCACCGAGTAGCTTTGCACCAGCACAAATTGATCGAGCAGCGCACCCACATCGGCATCGGTTACCTGTGCCAGCGGCTGGCCCTCGAGCTGTTTCAGTGATGCTTCGATTGCATCCCGATCAGCGCGCTCCACTCCGGTAACGGCCACCTCGCGCACGCTGAACAGCGGCGTGAACACTCCGATCGCCACAAAAGCGATGACAAAGGCGGTCAGCCCCGCAATGCCCCACAACACATTGCGACGGGTGCGGGCACGGCGGGTGAAGCGGCGCACCTCGTCACGCTCGAGTTGTTTGCGAGCGCGGCGCGCCTGTCGCAGCGATGGTAGTGGCGAGTCGGTGGTGCGTTTGTTGCTATCGAGCTCGATGCGGTCGCGTTCGGCACTGGCTGCGGCCGGCGCTTCGCGTTCGTCGGTGCTGTAGCCATAATCGTCATCGTCGCGGCGCGGGGGCCAGTCTTCCCCCGAACCGCTACGAAAACGATCGAATATCCCCACTGCTATTCGGCCTGTCCCGAAGCCGCCCCGGCGGCTCCCGAATCGGATGCGCGGGGTGCGCGTGCGTGTAGCGCTTCGAGCAGCTGGGGAATGATGAGGTTCACATTGCCGCAGCCGAACGTGATCACAAAATCGCCCGGCTCGGTCCATTCGGCAACGCGGGTGGCGGCAGCAGCCCAGTCGGGGCGGTAATCAACCCGGCTCGGATCTTTGAATTCACGCACCACCAGCTCGCCGGTGACGCCGGGCACCGGGTCTTCGCGGGCGCCGTCAACATCGAGCACCACCGTGTGGTCGGCGAGCGCCTCGTATGCCGCGGCAAACTCGTCGCTCATCGCCTGGGTTCGCGAATACAGGTGCGGTTGGTGCACGGCGAGGATGCGGCCATCACCGACCACTTCGCGTGCTGCGGTGAGTGCGGCCACGACCTCGCGCGGGTGGTGAGCGTAATCGTCATATACCGAAACGCCGTCAATCGTGTCGTGCAATTCAAAGCGCCGCTTCGTGCCACTGAAGGCCGCAAGCCCCCGCAGTGCATCGGCCGGGTCAATACCGAGTTCACGCAGCACAGCCACTGCGCCGGTGGCATTGAGCGCGTTGTGGAAGCCTGGCACCGCCAATTCGCCCTCGTATTCGATGCCGTCAACGGCGATCCGTAGTCGGGTGCGGCCCTGCATCGGGGTGGTTTCAAGCAGGCGCACATCGGCGTTCTCGGATGCACCAAACGTGACCGTGCGCGGGTGATCAAGTCGTTCATGAAGCGCCACTGTCAGTTCGTCATCGGCGCTGAGCACCACTGCCTCGCTGGCGCCACTGGCGAAGTCGACGAACGCCTGCTGGAATGCATCCACGCTGCCGTAGTGGTCGAGGTGATCGTTGTCGATGTTGGTAATCAGCGCGATCGCCACGTCATAAAACAAAAATGAGCCATCTGATTCATCGGCTTCAACGACGAATTCACTGCCTGAACCGCGGCGCTCATTGGTACCGAGGGGCGCCACTACCCCGCCGTTGACAAAGCTCGGATCGTGACCGAGCTCGACGAGAGCCGTGGCGATCATCCCCGTGGAGGTGGTTTTGCCGTGGGCGCCGGCCACCGCGATCAACCGCGAGTTTTGGGTCAGCCACACGAGCGCCTGCGAGCGGTGCAGCACCGTGATGCCACGATCGCGGGCTGCCACGAGTTCGGGGTTGTCCGGCCACAGTGCCGAGGTGACCACCACCGCATCCACATTTTCAGGAAGGTTTTCGGATGCGTGCCCGATCGCCACCTGCGCGCCGGCCGCACGCAAATTGCGGGTGTAGTCGGATTCGCTACGGTCAGACCCCGATACCTCGACACCCGCATCAAGAAACATTCGGGCGATGCCGCTCATCCCCGAACCACCAATTCCGATGAAGTGCGCGCGCCCGATTTTTGCGGGAATCTGCGCATCCGGATCCGGTTTGATTACCACGGTGATTCCTCTCCTGAACGTTTACCGCCGGCAATCTCGGTGCGCCGGAGGCGTTAACGGGCCGGCTGAATGGGTGCCTGCTGCGTCAGCGAATTCGCTGCCCACCTGGCAACCGGCCCGATCGGTTTTTCAGCCTAGGCGCTTTCACCGATCGCATCCGAGATCAGCTCGGCGAGCCGTTCGGCAGCGTCATTGATCCCGATCGCGGCGGCGTTGGTGGCCAGCTGCGCCATTGCCGCCTCATCGTGCATGAGCGGCAGCAGTTCGGCGCGAATCCAATCGGCATCGAGCTCGGCATCCGCCACGGTGCGTGCCGCACCGGCATCAATCACCGAAGCGATGTTTTTTGCCTGCTCGCCGTTGCCGACCGCATAGGGCACATACACCGCCGGTAGCCCCACGGCGAGAATTTCTGACACCGTGGATGCACCGGCTCGCGAAAGCAGCAGGTCAGCCGCGGCAAACGCGAGGTCCATGCGATCGCAGTATTCAACCACGTGGTAGTTCGGTAGCTGCGGGTCATCAAACGGTGAGAGCTGCCCAACAATGTGCACCACCTGCCAGGCTTGCCCCGATTCGGTTTCGCCCTCGGGCTGCGGGGTGCGGGTGAGCTCGGCTCCGGCCTCGCGAATCGCGTCGTTGATGCGTTTGGCTCCGAGCGATCCGCCGGTCACCACGAGGGTGCGTCGCTGCGGGTCGAGCCCAAAATAGGCGATGGCTTCGGGGCGCAATGCCTCGCGATCAAGCCGCGCGATTTGTTTGCGCAGTGGCATTCCCACCGTCACCGCATTCGGCAGCGGCGTGTTTGAAAACGCCACCGCCACCCGTGCTGCCCAGCGAGCACCGAGCCGGTTGGCGAGCCCGGGCATGGCATTGGCTTCGTGCACCACCACCGGAACTTTGCGACGGGCAGCCACATAGGCGGGCGTTGCCGCATAGCCACCAAAGCCCACCACCGCGTCGACGCCACGGTCGGCAATCAGCCGGCGCACAGAGCGCACCGCGCCAAAAAAGCGGCCGGGAAAACGCAGCGCGGCGCCAGTAATCCGGCGTGGAAACGGCACTTTTTCGATGAGCTTGAGTTCGTAGCCGTGGGCGGGAACAAGCCGTTCTTCAAGGCCGCCCCGGGTGCCGAGCACGATGATCTCGGCGTCGGGCTCACGTTCACGGAGCGCATCGGCGGTGGCCAGTAGCGGGTTAACGTGGCCGGCGGTGCCGCCCCCTGCGAGCAAATAGGTCGTCATCGCGAGACGGGCTCCTTTCGCGGTTGGTTTGCACCGGTGGGTTTGGTGCGAGCCGAGCTGGCAGCGGACGGATCGGTGCCGCGACTCACCGACAGCACAATTCCCATGGCCAGCATCGTGGTCACGAGGGCCGAACCACCGGATGAAACGAACGGCAGCGGCACGCCGAGCACCGGCAGCAGCCCGATCACCACCGAGATATTCACGAACGCCTGGAAGATGATCCAGCTGAACACCCCACCGATAATGGCTCGGGCGGGTGCATCGGCTGCGCTGCGCCACATCCGCAGCAGCACAATCGCCAACGCGGTGAACATGCCGATCACCAGCATCGCACCAAGCAGCCCAAATTCTTCACCGATGATGGCGAAGATGTAGTCATTATCGGCTTCGGGTAGCCACGACCATTTCGCAGTTGAGTTGCCGAGACCCACCCCGAGCAGCCCGCCGTGGGCGAGCGCATAAAAACCGTGTGTCGTTTGCCAGCACAAATATTCGTAGTCGCAATCGCCCGAAAAAAATGCGGTGATGCGGGCCACGCGGTTCGGCGAGATTGCGGCGGCCGCAATGGCGCCGGCAGCGGCGAGCACAACACCCCACACCGTCCAGCGCAGCGGCATACCCGAAAACCACATCGTGCCCAGCAGTACGACGGCCATCACCATCACGGTGCCGAGGTCTTTACCGGCCATCGCCAAACCGATGATGAGCAGTGCCGGCAGCAGGATGGGCACAATCAGGTGCTGCCAGCGCTCGATTGGTTTGCCCTTCATCCGTAGCACCGCACCAAACCAGACGCACATTGCAATCTTGCCGATCTCGGCGGGCTGCAGCGAGGTTACGCCCAGGTCGAGCCAGGCACGGTTACCGCCCTCGGTAATGCCCAGCGGAGTGAACACCAGTGCCTGCAGCACCAGGGTGACCGCCAGCAGCAGGCCCGCAATTTTGCCGGTCCACAGGTGTCCGGGCAGACGCGAGGCGACATACATGGCGGTGAACCCGAGCACCGCGAACACTGCCTGCCGCAAAAATTTCGACGAGATCCCGCTGCCGGCCGCGAATGATTCGACAGCCGAGCTCGACAGCACCATCACCAGACCGAAGCCGGTGAGCAGCGCCACAATTGCCCACAGCATCGTGCGATCAAAATCAGCGGGCGTACCGGGCTTGCCAAGGCGGATGCGGTACGCCCAGCCGCGGGGCGCATCACCGGCCGGGTTGTGCTGGCTCATCGCGGCTCCCCTCGGGCTGATTGGGCTAGTGGGCTGGTTCGGTACTGGACTGATTCGGTACGGGACTAATTGGGTTATTGATTCGTGTCGGCCACCGCTGCTCGGACTGCCTGCTGGAATTTTTCGCCGCGGTCGGAGTAGCTGTCAAACTGGTCCATCGACGCCGCGGCCGGGGCGAGCAGCACCGTGTCGCCGTCTTGGGCGAGCTCGAGTGCCGCCGCAACTGCCTGTGGCATCACTCGATCAGTGTCGTCGCAATCGATCGCAACCAGCGGCACCTCGGGCGCGTGTTGGGCGAATGCGGTCTGCACCGGTTCACGATCGGTGCCAATCACGATTGCTGCGCGCAGCCGCTCGGCGTGGCTGGCCACAAGCGGCGCGATATCGACGCCTTTGAGCAGGCCGCCCACGATCCACACGACACTGCGATAGGCCTGCAATGAGGCTTCGGCCGCGTGGGTGTTGGTGGCCTTCGAGTCATCAACCCAGCGAATACCGTTGTGGGTGAGCACCTGCTGGTTTCGATGCTGGTCGGGAGTAAACCCGGCAATCGCGGCCGAAATCTGTTCGGGGCTCACGTCGATTGCTCGCGCCAGCGCCGCGGCCGCAAGCACATCTTCAACGAGATGTTTCGCGCTCATACCGCGCTCGCGCAGCTCGTCGAGGGTCGTGAGTTCGAGCGCTCGGGTGCGCCGATCATCGAGAAATGCGCGGTCGACAAGCACCCCGTTGACCACTCCGAGCGCACTCACCGGCGGCACGTCGGTGCCAAAACCGATGGCCCGGCAGCCTTCCACCACGTCGGCAGCTTCAACCAGTTCGCGGGTTGTTTCGTCGGCGAGGTTGTACACGCACGCAATACGGGCCAGGTGGTAGGCGCGGCCCTTCGCCTCTCGGTAGGCCGCAAACGAGCCATGCCAATCGAGGTGGTCGGGCGCAACGTTCAGCACCACCGCGGCCTCTGGCGACACTGTGTGAGTGTGGTACAGCTGGTAGCTCGAAATTTCGACCACGAGCACGTCGTAACCCTGCGGGTCGCGCACCGCATCCAGCACCGGAATTCCAATATTGCCGGCGGGAGCAACGCGCATCCCCGACTCGGCCACCATGTGCGCCGCCAGCTGTGTAGTGGTGGTTTTGCCATTGGTGCCGGTCACGAGCAGCCACCGTGAAGGCGTACCGGTTTTGTCGCGCAGTCGCCAGGCGAGTTCGATATCTCCCCACACCGGAATTGACTCGTCTTGTGCCCAGCGCAGCAGCGCGTGATGCGGTGGGTAGCCGGGTGAGGTGACCACCAGATCGGCGTTAAAGTCGCGCAGCTGCTGTGGCACCTCATCCTGTGTTTCGGTGACCACGCACGGCACCTGCAGCACCTGCAGGATGCGCTGGCGATCTTCATCGGGTTTGCCAGCAATGACGAGCACCTCGCAGCCGAGCTCGGCGAGCGTGTCGGCAACCGAAAAGCCGGTCATCCCGAGGCCAAACACCGCAACGCGCAGGCCCTGCCATTCAGAGTGCCAGCTGGTGAGCGAATCGAGTTTTTTGGTCATAGTGTCAGCCCCGCAGCTATTGCCCACTCAGCGTAAAAAATTGCCAGCCCGAGCACCGCGAGCAGGCCTCCGATAATCCAGAACCGCACCACCACGTTTTGCTCGGCCCAGCCTTTGAGTTCGAAGTGGTGGTGAATGGGTGACATGAGGAAGATGCGCTTGCCCTTGGTCACCTTGAAGTAGGCACGCTGCACGATGACCGAACCGGTCTCAATCACGAACAGCCCGGCGATCACCACGAGCAGCAGTTCGGTGCGAGTCATGATCGCGAAGGCGGCCAGTGCGCCACCGAGCGCGAGCGAACCGGTGTCACCCATGAAAATTTTCGCCGGTGAGGTGTTCCACCACAGGAACCCGACGAGCGACCCCACGATAGCCGCCGCCAAAATCGTCATATCGAGCGGCGCGTGCGCCTGATAGCAGGCCTGTGCGACATCGGGTGACAGCCGGGGCGTATCGCACTGCTGGTTGAACTGCCAGTAGCCGACAACACCATAGGTACCGATCGCAAAAATGGATGCACCGGTTGCCAGCCCGTCGAGACCATCGGTGACGTTCACGGCGTTCGAGGTTGCGGTGGTGATGAACACAATCCAGAGCACCACCAGCACTGTGCCCGCCACAGCACCCAGCATGAACAGGTCGATGGGGGTGTCACGAATCACCGAGATAGCGCTCGAGATCACCGGCACATCGTTGGCGTTGACGAATTGCAGCCCAATCAGCGCAAAAACTGCGGCCACAATCACCTGACCAAAAATTTTTTGCCAGCCGCCCAGACCGAGTGACTGGTGTTTGCGCACCTTGAGGAAATCATCCACGAACCCGATCACGGCGTGGCCCACCATCATGAACATCGCCAAAAGGCCGGTTGCAGTGGGGCCCTCTCCGGCGGTGTACACGGCAATGAAATAGGCGATCACCGAACCGAGCACGAAAATCACACCGCCCATAGTGGGGGTGCCTCGTTTCGCGTAGTGCTCTTTGGGGCCGTCTTCACGGATGTACTGTCCCCAGCGCAGCCGGTTGAAGACCTTAATGAACACCGGCGTGAGGAAGAGGGTGAACAGCAAACCGATCGCGCCGGCCAGCAGAATGGCGATCACGCAGTAGTTCCTTTCACAAACTCGGCAATTCGGTCACCGAGCGCGAGCAGCCCGGCAGAGTTCGATGATTTCACAAGCACAAGATCCCCGGGTTGCAGGTAGCTTTCGAGAAACTCAAGTGCGGCATCGGCATCGGCAGCAAAAGTTGCTTCATTATCCCAGCTGCCCTGCGCCACCGCGGCGAGGTAGAGCGGCCGAGCCGCCTGCCCCACAACCACGGTCTGAGTGATCCCCAACCGTACCGCGAGCTCACCGAGCCGATCGTGTTCTTGTACGTGCAGATCACCGAGTTCACTCATTTCGCCCAGCACCGCGACGGTGCGTTGGCCGGGCTTGGCGATCTGTGCGAGTGTGCGTAGCGCCGCTCGCATCGAGTCGGGATTGGCGTTATAGGCGTCGTTGATCACCGTGATCGGTTCGCGAACCAGCAGCTCCATGCGGCCACGCTCGGCGCGCGTGACCTGTTCAAGCGTGGCCACGATATCCGGCACCGCGATTCCTTCCGACCACGCCGCGGCGGTGGCGGCCAGCGCGTTCATCACGTGGTGTTCACCGATCACGGCAAAGTGCACCCGCACCGGTTCATGGTCGGGAACGTGCAGCGTGAACTCGGTGCCCTGCTGCCCCACCGTGACCTCTGTGGCACGCACCTGGGCGTCCTCCGAGCGACCAAAGGTGATCACGCGGGCCGCTGTCAATTCGGCCATTGCCATGACGCGCGGGTCGTCAGCGTTTAGCACGGCGACGCCGTCTTCCTGCAGTGCCCGCACCATCTCTGATTTGGTGCGGGCAGTTGTTTCAATGCCACCGAACTCGCCGGCGTGGGCGAGCCCGACCACGAGCACAATGCCCACATCCGGTCGCGCCATCCTGGTGAGCCGGGCAATTTCGCCCTCGGCACTCGCTCCCATTTCGGCTACGAGCGTGTCGGTGGATGCATCCACCTTGAGGAAGGTCACCGGCGCACCCACCTCGTTATTGAACGATTTGATCGGGGCAACAACATTGCCGTGCGCACCAAAAATTGCCGCCAGCAGGTTTTTGGTTGTGGTCTTGCCGTTTGAGCCGGTGACCGCAACCACCCGCATCCGGCCCAGTGACCGCACGTGTTCTACCACGACGCGAGCCAACTCTCCCAGTGCGACGACCGTGTCGGTCACCACAATCTGCGGCACATCCACGTCGAGTTCACGTTCGACGACGCACACGGCAGCGCCAGCAGCGGCTGCCTGCGGCACGAAGTTGTGGCCGTCGGTGTGTTCACCCGGTTTTGCAAAAAAGATGTCACCGTTGCCGATATTGCGCGAGTCGGTATCACACACACCGCACACGGTCTGCTCCGGGTCGGCTCCGACCAGCCGGCCGGTCATGGCTGCGGCTATGTCGCCAAGTCGCATTTCGATCATGCCAGTGTGCCTTTCGGTTCCGGTTCGGAAGGGTTCGGGGATGCGGAGATATCGCCCGCGGATGCCGGCCGGGGAATAATGCCCCTCAGGTCAAGACCATCGTTGCGGTCGAATGCATCCTGGAGCTGTTCAAGCGCCCAGCCCGCCTCATCCAGGGCAACGAGCGCGAGTGCCAGCACGGTGCGCGCATCCTCGGCGTTTTCGGTGTGCACCACCGTTGACACGATCCGGTCGTCGCGGCCGCGAAGCGTGAAGCGACCGGCATGATCAATACGTGCTTGCCAGTCGGCGGGGGTGACGCCGAGCCCGACGGTGGTTACCGGAACCCGCGATTCTTCGACCGCGTGGGTGGCAAGCGCGTCATTGACCAGTACCACTGCGCGCCGCGAGTGGTCGGGGCTCATCGCGTCGGCGAGCATTGCTTTTGTGCGCGGTTCATCTGCGAGTCCGCCACAGTAGGTCACCACATCGATTTCGACCTCATCAAGGTGATGGCCAGCCATCTCGTCGCTGGAAAACTCAAATACGGCGGTATCGACGCGCATTTCGCGCAGTCTCGCCAGCAGAGCGTGCAAATCGTCGGCTCGTGCGGGTGAGGCGATGCTCGCCGCGTCCTCATCGTTGATGCGCGCGACTGACGACTCCATGAGTGCCCGGTACTGCCCGAGCAGTGCCAGCACCGCGTCGGCGCAGCGCGCGACGGCCCCGCGCTGTGGACCGCCGAGGGTCACGAGCATCCGGAAGTCGTGCTCAGCGGTGCGATATACCCAGGATGCGATTGGGCCAAGCGCAAGCGCGGGGTCGCTCACCACCAGCATCGGTACATCCACATTCGGTTCGGGGATGCAGTGCGGTGCGGCGATTACCGCAACGGCGCCCCGCTCGACCGCTGCGGCAATTGCGTTTGCCTCGCTGCCGGCTGGGTCGATGGCGATGTAGAGGTCGCCGGCACGGGTCGTTTCGACGCGGCTGGTCACGCCGGTTACCTCGATCTGGTCGAGGTCGGCGTCGCTTTCCAACCCGAAGTGTGCGCACAGCTCTGAGAGCTCACGAGCGGCCTGATGGTGGGGACGTAAAGAAGATTCGGACATAGCTTTCGGTGGGTTCGTGCTCAATAACGCGCGTCAATTTCGGGATAGGGCTCAGGTGACGGCGGAACCTGATACTTTGCGAGCACATATGACATGGTCTGTTGCCAGGCAACCGGAGTTGACCCGGAACCGGTGACCATCCTAGTCGGCCGGTACATGCCCACGAGCACGGCGAACTGCGGATCGTCTGCCGGGGCGAGTCCAGCCATCGTGGTGTAGTAGGTGCCCTGGTAGTAGGTGCCGGTTTCGGGGTTCACGGTCTGCGCGGTACCCGATTTAGTTGCCACCCGGTATCCGGGAACGGCCAGGTCTTCATGGCCGGGGGCCCGCGCCATCGCTTCCATCCCGTCAATCGCCAGCCGTGCGGCTTCGGGCGACACAACCTGCACCGACTCACCGCCGGGGATTTCCGTGAGCGTTCCGTCTTCTTGGCGGCAGCCGCGCACGAGTTTGAGTGGTAGCCGTTTGCCGCCGTTGCCGATGGCCTGATAGGCGCTGGCCATCTGGGCGGCGGTGGCGGTGAGACCCTGTCCAAACATCACGGTGTAGTTGGTTTGGCTGTCCCAGTCTTCCGGGGCGTGCACGGTTCCGGCGGCCTCACCGCTAAACCCGACGGCGGTCGGCTCGCCGAGACCGAATTTGCGCATGTAGTCGTAGCGCACCTCTCGCGAGAGCCGCGACCCAAATTCTGCCGTACCGACGTTGGACGATACCGCGAGCACACCGTTGAGGTTCATCTCAATCGGCGCGTGTGACTCGTGGTCACCGAAACTGGCGTCGTCATGCGGCCACTGGTCGGGCACGGTGATGGTTTCGTGCGGGTCCACCTTGCCCTGGTCGTAGAGCATGGCCGCGGTGAGCGGTTTCATGATCGAGCCCGGTTCGAGCGCGGCACCGAATGTGCGGTTACCACGATCATCAGGATTGGCGTCAGTGGGCACGTTCGGGTCGACGGTTGGATACTCGGCGGCAGCAATGATTTCACCGGTTTTTACATTGACCACGGTGATTGTGCCGTACTCAGCCTGCTGATAGGTGACTTGCTCGGCGAGAATCTGCTGCACGCGATATTGCACATCGCTGTCGATGGTGAGCTCAAGCGTGCCGCCCGGACGCGGTTTTTCGACCGTGACCACGGTGCCGGGAATGGCGACGCCGTCGGCCGACCGCTCGTACATCTCTTTTCCGTTCGCACCGGCAAGGCACTTGTCGTACTGCAGTTCAAGCCCGGCCAGGGGTTCTCCAGCAGCGTCACTGAACCCAACGATATTGCCTGCAACCGCACCGGCTGGATAGCTGCGCTTGGGGTGCGGCTGCGGGTATACCCAGGGGATGCGGAGCTTACGGATTTCTTGATACTGCTCGAGCGGCACCATCCGCGCCAGATATGCGAAGTTTGCGTCGGGGTCTTCGGCCAGGATTGCGTCGATTTCGGCACGCAGGGTCTTGGCATCCTGACCGGTGATTTTGGCGATCCGTTGAAGCGAATCATCGACCGTCACGACTTCGGTCTCGCCGGTTTTGGGGTTCGAGCGGTTGAAGTCGACCATGTTCACGGGCGCGATGGTGATATCGAAGCGATCGACCGAGGTGGCCAGTGGCCTACCTTCGGCGTCGACGATTGAACCGCGCGTGGTCCACAGCGAGTTGACGACACCGCGCCGGCCGTCAGCTTCTTCGTTGATGGCGGCAGCGCTGAGCACCTGCAGGTCGAATAGTCGTCCACAGAAGATGACCAGCATCGTAATGATGAGGCCAAGCGGCACGATAAGCCGCCATTGACGCTCTCGCCGGTGACGCTTACTCTTCACGCTCTCCGCCCATGGTCACAGTTCATTTCGGTGCCGCAGCAGCGCACTGCCGTAGCTTTTTGCATCCCCACTCGCTGCGCAGCCCGGCCCTTCGCACACCGTCCGGTGTGTTCGAAACCTAGTGCGTGTCGGGTGAACTCAGCTCGAACTCTGACGGTACGCCAGCGGGCTCCGGCTGCGGTGTTGACGCTCCGGGGTTCTTGGCCTTCTGAGGTTTTTGTTGGGTCTCTTGCTCGGCACGGTCACGGTCACCGCTCGTGATTGCATTCGGCACGAGGTCGGGGTTGATCGCGGGCAGGTTGGCAGGCGCGTCCGAACCGCCGATGATGCGGCGCTGCTCGATGTCGAGCGAAGGCACGCCCGCTGCCGGAACCATCCCCAGATCGGTGGCCATCTTTGACAGGTGCTGCGGTGACGCCATGGCGTCAATCTGCTCCTGTGCCGAGGTGCGCTCACGCTGTGCCTGCACGCGCTGGCTGGCGAGTTCATCCTCGGTGTAGGCACCGCTAATCAGCAGCAAGCTGAGAGCAAGCCGTACACCGAGCATCCCGGCGATCAGCGCCAGTGCGAAGACCACGGCACGACGCGTGCCCCGTCCCCGAGCCCGCTTACCTTCAATAACGCGCAGGTCGGGACGGCGTTCAGCTCCTCGTTCGGGTGCTTCGGGCCCGGAGGGCGCGACCGGTCGGACGACCCGGCTGGTTTCGATCACGCTCATCAATTACTCCTGATCCGTTCAACTGCGCGCAAGCGAACCGGCTTGGCGCGGGGGTTGTCGTCAACTTCGTTGTGGTCCGCTTGCTCGGCCCCGCGAGTGAGTGAGACAAACTCGGGTTCGAGCTCGGGCGGGATAAATGGCAGTCCGGCTGGCACATTGGCCGTGGTGGCCTCGTGGAAGGTGTGTTTCACAAAGCGGTCTTCAAGTGATTGATAGGCCTCGACTACGACGCGACCGCCCACACGCACCCGCCCCAACGCCTGCGGTATTGCCGACTCGAGCGCCTCGAGTTCGCGGTTCACTGCGATGCGCAGCGCCTGAAATACGCGCTTGGCCGGGTGGCCGGCGTTGCGCTTGGCCGCCGGGGTGGCCTGTTGCAAAATTTCGACAAGTTCGAGCGTGGTTGCCGGTGGGTTGGGTGCGGCGACAATCGCACGCGCATAGCGCCCGGCCAGCGGCTCGTCGCCGTAGCGGCGAAACAGGTCGCGTAGCTCGGTCTCGCTCGACTGCGTGAGCAGTTCAGCGGCGGTGATGCCGACTGACTGATCCATTCGCATATCGAGGGGCGCATCCCGCATATAAGAAAAACCGCGCTCGGTTTCATCAAGCTGCAGCGACGAAACACCGAGGTCAAAAAACACCGCATCAACCTCAGCCACACCGAGCTCATCGAGCTTTTCGTCGAACTGGTCATATACGGCGTGCACGGTGGTGACCCGGTCACCAAACTCGCTCAGCCGCTGCTGCGCGAGCGCAATGGCGTCACTGTCGCGGTCGAAGCCGATAAGCCGCGCCCGCGGATTAGCTCGCAATACGGCGGCCGCGTGGCCACCCATTCCGAGGGTGCAGTCGACGTAGATCGCATCCGAGATCTCGAGCGCTGGTGATACCAGCTCGACCACTCGCTCGACCATCACCGGGGTGTGGATGGCTGCGGGGTCACCGTAGCGGCTGTCTGCGGTGTTTTCCATATCTGCCCCTGTCTGCTTTGTTCTGAACCTCGAACCCGCGCTATTCCCGACCCGCCGCCGGGGAAGGTGCTTCGGGACGTGATCTGCTGCCGGGGAAGGTGCCTCAGATCGCCGAACAGCACGAGATCGAAGCTCAGAACTAGAACAGTCCTGGGATCACCTCCTCCGCGGTCTCCGAGAAGCTGGCTTCATTGGCATCGAGGTAGGTCTGCCATGCCTGTGCGTCCCAAATTTCGGCGCGATTACCGGCACCGATAACGGCCAGTTCGCGGTCGAGCCCGGCGTATTGGCGCAGCTGCGCGGGAATGGTGACGCGGTGTTGACGGTCGGGGGTTTCGCTGTGGGCACCCGATAGCAGCAGACGCAGGTAGTCGCGTGCCTGCTTACTGGTGACGGGGGCTTGACGGATGCGGTCGTGAAACCCGGCAAATTCGTCGTTCGAGAAGACGTAGATGCAGCGGTCTTGACCGCGGGTCATCACCACACCGTCAGCCAGTTCGTCACGAAATTTTGCCGGCAGGATGAGCCGCCCTTTTTCGTCGAGCTTGGGCGAGAAGGTGCCAAGAAACACGATCGCCCCTCCTCTCGACGCGACTCATCTCCACCAACACTCCCCACTTTACTCCACTTCACACCACAAAGGCAGATTTCAAGGCCTAAAACTGCGGAAATTTTCAGGTTGTACCGCTGAATTATGCGGGTGGTGCGAAGTGGAGGAAAAAACCACATTTTGGCGCTTTTAGAACCGCTAAGCTCCGCCGCGGGGAGCGACGGCACACAATTTGCTCCAATCGAGTGGCCGCCAGTGGTGGCACGGTGCACTGAAGGCATCGCGCAGAAAGGAGACCACGCAGGCATCGACGCCGTGGAAAAACAATCCCGCCCCAACCGGCTTGGTTGGGGCGGGAGAAAAGTGTTGGGGCGGGAGGAAAGTGGAGCGTCGGCCGAAACGACCGGCTGCTACCGGCTAGATGTAGTTGGTCATGACGTTGTCGACACGGGTGTGGAGGCGTGAGGCCGGTGGCTGGTCACTGCAGGCGGTGTGGGGTCGATGATAGTTGTAGTGATGGTTCCAGGCTTTAAGAGCTTCTCGTCGCTG
>NZ_CAJGWQ010000019.1 GCF_904842695.1 Gulosibacter hominis
GAGCAGGTGAGGCGGGGCGAGGGGTGAGGCGGGGCGCAGGAGGTGGCGCACAGCAAAGGGGCGAGACCAAAGGCCCCGCCCCCACTTGCTTAAGCGCCGCTAAACGCCGCTAAACGCTCGGCTACTCACCGCGGTCGGCAGTGGATGCACCCGCATCCGCGATGCCATCAACCCCGGCAGCACCGGTGGCACCGGCAGCTCCTGCACCAACGCGCTCGCTGCGCTGCACATCGAAGGTGAACTCACCATCGCGGTGATCCACCGAAACGTGGTCGCCGCCGATGAGCTCGCCGCGCAGGATCTTCTCGCTCAGCGGGTCTTCGATCTCGTGCTGCACGGCACGGCGCAGCGGCCGCGCACCGAGAGCCGGGTCGTAGCCAACCTTGATGAGCTGTTCCTTCGCCACCTCGCTCAGCTCGATCGTCATATCGCGGTCGAGCATCCGCTCACTCAGGCGCTTGACGAACAGATCAACAATTTCGAGCAGTTCCTTCGGCGTCAGCTGCGGGAACACGATCGTGTCGTCAACACGGTTCAAGAACTCGGGCTTGAAGTGCTTCTTGAGCTCTTCGTTGACCTTCGCCTTCATCCGGTCGTAGGTGGTCTCGGTGTCGCCCTCGATCTGGAAGCCAACGGGGCCACCGGCGATGTCCTTCGCGCCGAGGTTCGTGGTCATGATGATCACGGTGTTCTTGAAGTCGATGACGCGACCCTGCCCGTCGGTGAGGCGCCCCTCTTCAAGAATTTGCAGCAGCGAGTTGAAAATATCGGCGTGCGCCTTTTCGATCTCGTCGAACAGCACCACCGAGAACGGCTTGCGGCGCACCTTTTCGGTGAGCTGCCCGCCCTCTTCAAAGCCAACGAATCCGGGAGGTGCACCGAACAGTCGCGAAACGGTGTGTTTCTCACCAAACTCCGACATGTCGAGTGTGATCAGCGCCGATTCATCGTCGAAGAGGAACTCGGCGAGCGCTTTCGCCAGCTCGGTCTTACCAACACCGGTGGGGCCGGCGAAGATGAACGAACCGGATGGCCGGTTCGGGTCTTTCAGACCGGCGCGGGTACGGCGAATGGTGCGCGAGAGCGCCGCGATGGCCTCGTGCTGCCCGATAACGCGCTCGTGCAGCGCATCCTCCATGAACACCAGACGGGCGGTCTCTTCTTCGGTGAGTTTGTACACCGGGATGCCGGTGGCGGCAGCGAGCACCTCGGCAATCAGCCCGGCATCCACCGTGCCCACGGCCTTCACCTCGCCAGCCTTCCACTGCTTTTCGAGACGCAGCCGCTCGCCAAGCAGCTCCTTTTCGGTGTCGCGTAGCTTGGCCGCGCCCTCGAAGTCTTGCACCGCGATGGCGTCGTCTTTTTCGCCGCGCACCTTCGCGATTTTTTCGTCGAGTTCGCGAAGCTCGGGCGGCGACGACAGCACCGAAAGGCGCAGTCGGGCACCGGCCTCGTCGATCAGGTCGATCGCCTTGTCGGGCAGCTGACGGTCGCTGACATAGCGGTCGGAAAGGTTCACCGCGGCAACAATTGCGTCGTCGGTAATGGTGACCTTGTGGAACGACTCGTACTTTTCGCGCAGACCCTTGAGGATGTTGATGGTGTGCGGCACCGACGGTTCGTCAACAATGATCGACTGGAAACGACGCTCGAGGGCCGCATCCTTTTCAAAGTGTTTTTTGTATTCGTCGAGCGTGGTGGCACCGATGGTCTGCATCTCGCCGCGAGCCAGCATCGGCTTCAGGATGTTGGCCGCGTCGATCGCACCCTCGGCGGCACCGGCTCCCACAAGCGTGTGAATCTCGTCGATGAAGACGATGATGTCGCCACGGTTTTTGATCTCTTTGGTGACCTTTTTGAGGCGCTCTTCAAAGTCACCGCGGTAGCGCGATCCGGCGATCAGCGAGCCGAGGTCGAGCGCGTACACCTGCTTGTCTTTGAGTGTTTCGGGCACCTCGCCGTTCACGATGGCCTGCGCCAGCCCCTCAATCACGGCGGTCTTACCGACACCGGGTTCACCGATGAGTACGGGGTTGTTCTTGGTGCGACGCGACAGGATCTGCATCACGCGCTCGATCTCTTTTTCGCGACCGATCACCGGGTCGAGTTTGCCGTCGCGGGCAAGCTGCGTGAGGTTTTCGCCGAACTGGTCGAGTACGGCCGAACCTTTACCGGATGCGGGCGCGCTCTGCCCAGCACCGGCTGCCACCGGTTCTTTACCCTGGTAGCCAGCCAGCAGCTGAATTACCTGCTGCCGCACCGAGTTGAGGTCGGCGCCGAGTTTCACGAGCACCTGGGCGGCGATCCCCTCGCCTTCACGGATCAGACCGAGCAGGATGTGTTCGGTGCCGATGTAGTTGTGCCCCAGCTGCAGCGCCTCGCGCAGTGACAGTTCGAGCACCTTCTTGGCACGCGGAGTGAACGGGATGTGGCCGGTGGGCTTTTGCTGCCCCTTACCGATCATGTCTTCAACCTGCTCACGCACGGCCTCGAGCGAAATGCCCAGGGCCTCAAGCGCCTTCGCGGCCACACCATCGCCCTCGTGGATGAGCCCGAGCAGCAGGTGCTCGGTGCCGATGTAGTTGTGGTTGAGCATCTTCGCCTCTTCTTGGGCGAGGACGATCACGCGCCGAGCACGGTCGGTAAAACGTTCGAACATGCCATTTCCTCCAATTCCAGCACCACTGCGACGCAGCGGTAGCAGGGGTTCGATTCGAGAGTAGTTGGCGGGTGCCCTGTTTCTCACCCCTGTTCGCCGTCGGCGTGACGGCTTCGGTGGCACTAGTGGCCGGGCACAGGCTCGCCGTTCACCAGGCAGGTTTTGGATGCATCCTGAAATCGCGACGGATGCGCGTGCTGCAGCCAGGTGTCACCGTAGTGGTCGCGCAGCGCATCCCACTCTTCGCCGCTGGTGAAGTGGCAGTCATCGACGTCAACAACGAGGCTAAAGTTTTCGCCGTTTGACATCGGGCTCGACACGATTTGCAGCGTGTAGTTGTCGACGCTGAACTTTTCGAGCAGCCGGATGGTGTCGTCGATCATCCCGGATGCGGTTGATTCGGCAAATGCCTGCTGTGCGGCTTCGGGTTGCAGCGCATCCATATCGGGATCGAATGCAAACACCTGCAGCTCGGTTTTTGCTACCGGTTCGCCGGTGTGTCGCAGCTGGATGCTGGCCAGTCCCGGTGCGTCGGCAAAAAGCTTGCCGATCCGCGCGTCGGTCGCCAGCGCATCCGCGCCCGGAAATTCGGGCGTGACATAGTCGACACGCATTTGTGGTGCGAGCCCGACAACGCCCCACTGCCCTTTTTGTACACCGGGGTCGCGCGTGCGCTCAATCGCACGGATCGCATCCTGTTGCTGCCCGTTTTCTGGGCTCGGAAGTTTGACGCCGATATAGCGAGGCGGCTGGGGTACGCGCGCCCGCCGCTGAGCATTGTCGGCGCTCGGTGCCGCGTCGGCGTGCTGCTGGGCGCCGACGGTGGTTTCGGTCGGTTCGCCTCCGCGCGCCCGGTAGGTGCTGAAGTTGACCCGCACTGCGCCGCTATTGCACAGTTCGCGCCAGTATTCGAGCTGTTCGCGCAGTTCTTCGGGCGCGAGACCTTCAAAATATGAGTAGGTCGAGTTGCCGAGATGGATTTGTGGCGGCGATGCCGCGAGGTTTTGGTGCTGTGCCTCGTCGTTGAACGCGAGCGCCCGGCTACCGAGCTCGCTCAACTCGGTGGCGCCAATCTGCGCGGATACGGTCACACTCAGGTGGGCGCGCCCCTGCTGTCGCGATGCGTCCACCGTCACTTTTTCGACACCCGATATCGAGCGGATGCTCTCGGTGTAGGTGTCGAACGCACCCAGGGCCGCGGGCGAAGCGGGTTCGACTTGGGCGCAGCCTCCAACGGTGGCGGCAAGCAGCAGCGAGGCAGCGAGTGTGACGATTCGTCGCATCCGCTTCCCTCCCCGGCCGTGCTCTGAACTGAGACTCGATCAGGCTAGGAAAGTTGTTGGAGTATCCGCTGAGTTTTTGGTCAATGCATCCCGAGCGTCACGCGCGGCCCGGCAAGAGCGTCACGCGCGGCCCGGCAAACACTAGTCGCGGCCAAAAATATCGCGCGAATAGACCTTGTCGAGGTGGGGTTTGAGTTCGTCGTCGATGCGGTTGGTGACAATCACATCCGATTCGGCAACGAAGCGATCAAAATCGGGTTCGAGCAGGTGCGCAAACGGCTCGTTACCGGATGCGGTGGGTTCGTAAATCTTGACGGTGGCGCCTGCGGCGACCAGCGCATCCACCACTGCCAGCACGGCCGAGCTGCGGAAGTTGTCGCTGCCGGCTTTCATCGCCAGGCGGCACACGCCCACCTGCTTGGGTTGCAGGCGCAAAATATCGTCGGCGATGAACTGGATGCGTTCGGCATTCGATTCGACGATGGCGGTCATCATGCGCTGCGGGATGCCGCGGTAGTTGGCGAGCAGCTGTTTGGTGTCTTTTGGCAGGCAGTAGCCGCCGTAACCGAAGCTCGGGTTGTTGTAGTGGTCGCCGATGCGCGGGTCGAGGCCGACGCCGTCGATGATTTCGCGGGTGTCGAGGTTGTTGCGTCGCGCAAAGGTGTCGAGCTCGTTGAAATAGGCGACGCGCATGGCGAGGTAGGTGTTCGAGAAAAGCTTGATGGCTTCGGCTTCGGTGGTGCCGGTGATGAGCACGCGGGTGTTCGGCTCGAGCGATTCGGCGTGCAGCAGCTGGGCAAATTCGGCTGCTTTTTCGCGGTCGCCGGCAACGACGATGCGGCTGGGGTGCAGGTTGTCGTAGAGGGCTTTGCCCTCGCGCAAAAACTCGGGGCTAAACAGAATGTTGAGCTCGGGGTGGCGGGCGGCCATTTTGGCGGTGAAGCCGATCGGAATGGTCGATTTGATCACCACGACGGGGTTTTGTTTCGAGTCGGCCACCTGTTGCAGCACGGTTTCGACGGTCGAGGTGTTGAACGAGTCGGTGACATCGTCGTAGTCGGTGGGGGTGGCGATTACGACGTAGTCGGCGCCGGTGATTGCCTCGGTGAAATCAACAGTGCCGCGCAGGTTGAGCTCGGCCTCGGTGAGATATTTGGTGACCAGCTCGTCAACGACCGGTGCGCGACGCTCGTTTACCGCATCCACTCGCGACTGTTGCACATCAACCGCGATCACTTCGTGCGATTGTGCGAGCAGCACCGCGTTGGCGGCGCCCACGTACCCAAGGCCAATAACGGCGATCTTCATGTTTTTCCCTCGTGTTCGACGCGCTGGCTAGTTGCGGTTTGGATCGGTTGCGGTGTCGTCCGCGTTGGATTCGGGGTGTTGCGTTTTTGCTGCGCGCTCGGCTACGAACCTGGCGCGTTCTTCGGCTTCGACCCTGCCACGCTCGAGGCGGGCCTTGCGGTCGGCGTTCAGCGCGGCATAAATAATGAGCCCGAAAAGGGCACCAATAATGATGGTCGGGGTCACCGACCACAGTGCGTTCAGCCACCAGTTTTCGATCATTGTGAGTCTCAGTGTACGCGGCAAGCCGTTTCACGTCAGGATGCAAGCTGGCTTCCCCACCAGCGGACCCTGCCAGTTCGTCCCGCTGGTTATTTAACGAGCGGGCTGTGCCAGTCTGTCCCGTTGGTGACTACTTCACCAACGGACTGCGCCATCTTGTCCCTCTGGTGATTACTTCACCAGAGGGAAAAGCACCGTCTCGCGGATACCGAGGCCGGTGAGGCCCATCAGCAGGCGGTCGATACCCATGCCCATACCGCCGGCCGGGGGCATCCCGTGCTCGAGCGCAGCGAGGAAGTCTTCGTCGAGACGCATCGCCTCAGCATCCCCGCGCGCGGCCTCCTTGGCCTGCTCAACGAAGCGTTCGCGCTGGTCAACCGGGTCGATCAGCTCCGAATAGCCGGTGGCCAGCTCGAACCCGCGCACATACAGGTCCCACTTTTCCACCACGCCCGGCTTCGAGCGGTGCGCGGCGGTCAGCGGCGAAGTTTCAACCGGGAAGTCGATCACGAAGGTGGGGCGATCCAGCCCGTCCTTCACGAAGTGCTCCCACAGCTCCTCCACGAGCTTGCCGTGGTTCGGCAGGTGCACCTCAACGCCCTCCGCATCCGCGAGCGCCACGAGCTCGTCAACCGAGGTTTCGGGGGTGATTTCGCGGCCGGCTGCTGCAGAGAGCGACTCGTACATCGAGATGCGCTGCCACTCACCACCGAAGTCATACTCGGTGCCATCGGCCCACACCACGCGGTGCGAACCGTCGGGCGATACCGCGGCGGCCGCATTTTGCACGAGCTCTTGGGTGAGGTCGGCGATGGTGTTGTAGTCGCCGTATGCCTGGTAGGCCTCGAGCATCGCAAACTCGGGCGAGTGGGTCGAGTCGGCCCCCTCGTTGCGGAAGTTGCGGTTAATTTCAAACACGCGGTCGAGGCCACCCACGAGGGCCCGCTTGAGATACAGCTCGGGCGCGATGCGCAGGTAGAGCTCGGTGTCGAACGCGTTTGAGTGGGTGACGAACGGGCGCGCTGCGGCACCACCGTGCATCACCTGCAGCATCGGCGTTTCGACCTCAATGAAGTCGTGGGCCGCGAAGGTGGCGCGCAGCGAGGCGTTCATCTTGGCGCGGGTGCGCACCATCTGGCGTGCCGCATCCCGGGTGATGAGGTCGAGGTAACGCTGTCGCACGCGGGTTTCTTCGTTGAGGTCGCTGTGCAGGTTCGGCAGCGGCCGTAGCGCCTTCGACGCCATTCGCCATTCTTCGGCCATGATCGACAGCTCGCCGCGGCGCGAGGTGATCACCTCACCCTTGACGAACACTTGGTCGCCGAGGTCAACAAATTCTTTCCACTTGGCGAGCGCTTCTTCACCCACCTTCGCGAGCGAAATCATCGCCTGGATGCGCGACCCGTCACCGGCCTGCAGCGCGGCGAAGCAGAGTTTTCCCGTGTTGCGCAGGTGCACGATGCGGCCAGCCACACCCACAACCTCACCGGATGCAAAATCGATACCGAGGTCTTGGTCGCCATATTTGGCAACCAGGTCGGCGATATTGGCGGTGATGGGCAGGGCCAGCGGGTAGGGAGCGAGCCCCTCGGTGAGCATCCGCTCACGCTTATCGAGTCGCACCTGCTTCTGCTCCGAAACTTCGGCGGCACTCAGGGTTGCGTTCTCGGGGGTTTCGGCCATTGCCGGTCTCCTTGCTCGTGTGGTGATGGCGGGTTAAAGCTCTCGTCGCGGCAAATTGGGATTGCGGGTAGCAAGCCCGCCGCGCCGCGTCACTCGATCTATCGTAGGCGAGGCCGACGGTTGCCGCTTGGCCGGGCCGCGCGCCGGCGAGCGTGCGGCGTACGATGCTTTGCGTGACCACTGTGCTGCAGACCATTGCCGAAACCCGATCGGCGCTCGCTCGCGACGGCCGTGCCGGGCAAACCGTTGCGCTCGTACCGACTATGGGGGCGCTGCATGACGGACACCTTTCGCTCATGCGACTCGCACGCCAACACGCTGATCGCGTGGTCGTCTCGATTTTTGTGAATCCGCTGCAGTTCGGGCCCGGCGAAGACTACGACGCCTACCCGCGGCAGCTCGACGCCGATGTGCGGCTGCTCGAACGGGCCGGCGTCGACTGGGTGTTCGCGCCGAGCGTCGAACAGATGTACCCGAATTGGCCGACGACCACGATGGTGACGGCGGGCGATGCCGGCCGCATCCTCGAGGGCGAGTTCCGCCCCACCCACTTTGATGGCGTGCTCACGGTGGTGGCAAAACTGTTTGCGATCGCGCAGCCCGATATTGCGATTTTTGGGCAGAAGGATGCGCAGCAGCTCGCGTTGGTGCGCCGAATGGTTGCCGATCTCAACCTGCCGCTGCGGATTGTTGCCGCACCGATCGCCCGCGAGCCTGACGGTCTTGCGCGCTCGAGCCGCAATGCCTACCTGGTGGGCGCCGACCGCGAGCGGGCGACGGTGCTTTCGCGAGCGCTGGCGGCGGTGGCGGATGCGGCGGGCAACGGGGTTTCGGCCGCGCTCGACGCCGGCCGCGCGGTGTATGCATCCGAACCGACCGTGACCGTTGACTATTTGGTGGCGGTGGATGCGGCCACCTTCACCCCCGCTGGCCCGGACTTTCACGGGGATGCGCTGGTGCTGACGGCCGCGCGCGTTGGCATCACGCGGCTGATCGACAACCGCGAAGTGCGGTTTTGAGCGGGCGGCTCGGCCGCTCAGCAGCTGCGCAACGCAATCCTTCCGCGCTATTCGCGCGGGAAAACAGCCCTCCCCCGCTACTCGTTCGGCGGTTCGATCGGTTCTTGCGCTGCGATTAGCGCGTTGTCGGCGGCCGATCGCACGAGGCTCGAAAGCACGAAGCCGGGCGATTCCACCCCGATCGACGCGAGCAGCCCGGTGGCCTGCTGCACGATCGAGCGGGTGAACGAGGTGGCGGTGGCAATGGCCTCGGCATAGGTGGCGCGGTCGCCCTCATCGATCACCACCGGCTCGGCGCCAAGCTCTACCACCAGGGCCTGCGCGATCGGCAGCACCGGCCGCGGTGCGGTCACCCCACACCAACCCTCTTTGAGTCGAACCAGGTCGATTGAGGTGCCGGTGACATCAATTGCGGGATGGATGGCCAGCGGAATCACGCCGCGGTTGAGCGCCTCACCCAGCAGCGCCGTGCCAAATTGCGCGGCGGTGTGCACCACGAGCTGCCCCGGCACCCACACGCCGGCCTCGGTGAGCTCAGCCACCCGAGACTCGAGCGTTTCGACCGGCTCGGCGAGCACCACGAGCTCGCTGCGTTCAATCACCTGTTCGGCACTCAGCTGCGGCGCCCCCGGCAGCAGCGCCTCGACGCGATCGGTGGCGGCCTCATCCGTTACCGCCACACCGATCAGCGAGTGGCCGGCGGCCGCCAAGCCCGCTGCCAGCACCGGGCCGAACAGGTCGTTTCCGACCACACCAACGCCGAGTCGACCGTCTCGATTTGCACTCATCGCTGCCCCTCTTGCCGCTGATATTCATCTGCGGCGTGGGCAATCGCCACCGCCCGCGGATCGGGTGCCGCACCGGCGGCGCGCGCATCCTGCAATTGCAGCTGCGCCACCTGCACGAGCATCCGGGCACCGGCCTCGGCCCAGCGGTGCGAGCGGTCAACCTGCGCCGCCTGAATAGCGAGCTGCGCAAGCTGCTCAAAAAGCTGCAGCGCCTGCGACCTGGCCACAAGCCGCTGCCCCATCAGCACCGGCCCGAGCACCGTGCCGATCTGCAGGCTCGCGGTGCCCGCAAGCCGACGCCACGGGCCGTCCGAAATGGTGAGCCCCTGCATCCGCTCGGCCGGGATCATCGACACGCGCCGCTCCAGGCGGCCGCGGCGCAGGTACACCACGCCGCGGTCAACCAGCACGGCATTGCGCTTCCATCCAAACGGCGCCAAAAACCAGGCGCGAGCCGGCGTCACGCGCAGCTGCTTGGGCGGTTTGGCCGCGAGCAGATCACGCATCAGGTGCGGGGTGTGCGGCCCAAACTGCATCGGCATCGCCACCGACAGCACCCGAATCACATCGTCAAATTTGCCCACCGGCAGCAGCACCGTGCGCGAAATCTGGTTGGAATCACTGTCATCGCTCGACACGATCGCCACGTCGGCGCGGTTAATCCTCACTCGATACCAGCCGAACATCCGCCACCAAAACGGCTGCTGAATTTCAGCGGCGTGGATGCGTCCCGGCGCGATGGTGTCGCTATTGGTGGTGAGGAGCCCCTTCCCCACGCGCAAACCGTCCGGTGTGCCGGCAATGTTGTACTGCATATTTCCCGGCAGCGAAACCAGCACCGCAAACGCACCCATTATGAGAACTAGCAGCGGCATACCGATAGTTGCGATCGCACCGATGATGTTGACTGTTAGCGCGTCGTGCTCGAGATCATCCAAAAATGCCGCCTGGGATGACGCGAGAACCCCAAAAACGATCCAAAGGATGCCCGCGGTGACGAGCATGATCAGCGCGGCACCAACGAATTTGAGCATCTCGACACCGGCCAACCGTTTGGCAGGTACGGTGACGATGGTCGGGCTGTCGGCCTCGCCCAGCGAGGCGAACGAGCCGCTGAAATCATCCACCACGGCGTCGACGAAGTCGGAGAGCGTGCGGCGCTGCGGGGCCGGTTTGGCCGCACCGGTGGCGTTCTGCGGCGCGACGCCGGGAGCCTGTCCATTACCGGGTAGCGGGCCGGCACCTGACTGCGAGGGTGTGCGCTGCTCGCCATGCCGAGCTGCCTGGTGGGCCGCCGACTGTTCGGCGCGTTTGCGGCGTTTGGCACCGGATGCTCGCCGCAGCACCTCATCGCGCAGCGCATCGGCGTCTGCGTGCCCGAGGTATTTCAGTTCAACCTCACTCGAATCGGATGCGCCAGAGGTTGAAACATGCGAGAGCCCGAGCATCCGCGCGCCGAGCGGCCGGTTGATGTTGACCGATTGCAGCCGGTCGAGACGCGCCTGTAAAAAATTGCGCGCGAACACACCGCTGCGCATTTCGAGCACCTCGTCAGTCACCCGGAACTCGGTGGCGCGGTAGCCCAGCACAACACCAACTGTGCCGAGCGCAAAAATCACCAGCGCGATGATCGCGACCAGCAAAAAATACGTGCCCACGCTGATGTCCACGCGCGGCGAGTCGGGGTCGTCACCGAACACTGCACCGACCAGCGGCACACCAATTATGAGCGCCATGAACAGCACGCCGCCCAGCAGGTTGAGCACACGCAGCCACGGGGTCAGCGGGTGCAGCCGGTGCCACTCGCCGTTGGCGAGTTCGGTCACGCGCGCCTGCAGATAGGGATTATGCTGCGGCTGGCCCGGATGCTGCCCGGGCTGAAACTGGCTCGGATGCTGCGGGCCCGGCTGCTGCCAGTGTTGCGGCTGCGGGCGCTGCTGCGGTGGCGGCGTCCAGCTCATAGACCCGCCCGCCGAGTTTCTGCCACCCGAATCAGGTGGTCCCGCAGCCGCTCCGCCTCTGCCAGCGGCAGCCCGGGAATCGAAACCGTAGCCGCAGCCGAAGCGGTCGACATCCGCAGGGTCGCAAGCCCAACCATCCGATCAATCGGACCGCGATGCATCGAAACTGTCTGCATCCGGCCGTAGGGAACCGCGGTCATGCTGTTGAACATCACGCCGCGACGCACCAGCAGATCATCCTCGCGAACCGCATACCCGATTGCCCGGTTTCGGGGCACCACCAGCGAGACCTGCACGATACCGACCACGATCATCCAGGCCGTGGTCAACCACCACAGCCCTTGCGCCAGCACCGCAATCACGACCGTGGCGGCAATCCAAATCGACAGCCAGATGAGACCACTCACCAGCTCGACAGTGATGTGTCGCGGCGAGATGTGGTGCCACTGCACGCGCGGCAACTCAAACTTGGTCACGAGACTCCTCTAATCGGGTTCGTTTCGCTAATTAATTTCAATTTTCCCGATGAACGCGAGCACCGCATCCGCCGAACGTTGTGATGTCGCATCAACGCTGAGGCGATGATCAACCCCCGCCTCGGGTCCGCACAGATCACTCACCCCGCGCACCGACACAAACGGCACCGCAAACGCTCGGCAGACCTGCGCGATCGCGCACGACTCCATATCGGTGGCCACCGCGTCGGCAAACGCCTCGCGAGTATCGGCCACATTTCGGGCGGTCACGAACGTATCGCCCGAAAGGATGCGGCCGTACAGCGTGCCGCTCCCGTCACGTTCTTCACGGCTACCGGGTTCGCGTCCCAGCGCACCCAGCGCGTCCAAAAGCACATCGGATGCGGGAAACCGCACCGGCTGGCCCGGAACCTGCCCGCGCTCATAGTCAAACTCGGTGGCATCCGCGGTGCCGTAGCTGTAGTCGAGCCCAACTGCCACATCCCCCACGCGACTCGCGGGCGCGAGGCCACCGGCCGTGCCCGCAGAAATTAGCGCGCGGGGCGCAAAAGTGAGCACCGCCCAGCTGGCAGCCGCAGCCGCGGCAACCAATCCGATGCCGCTGGTGACCAGCACCACGTCCTGCCCCGCAACTCGCATCCGCCGAGCATCAACCCCCGCCAGCGGGCATACAACGGGTTCGCTACTATCGGCTGCCGCAATGAACGGCGCAGCCTCGGCGGGCATCGCCACCTGGATGACAACCGTCACGCGTGCTCTCCAAACACCTGCGACCACTCGCCGCGCGCATCCAAAAACTCACGCACCGCATCCTGCGCACCCTCGAGCGTGTGGTGCACACCCCAGCCGCACTGCACCTCGTTCGCTGCCGGCACCTCGGTGGCCTGCAGCACATCGCGCAGGGTGGTTTCGAGCAGCTGCTCAAACTCGTCTGGCTCAACCTCGAGCATCAGCGCATAAAAACCGGTGCGGCAACCCATCGGCGAAAAATCGATGAGCCGATCGGTGTGGTTGCGCATGTGCTCGGCAACGAGGTGCTCAATCGAGTGGATCACCTCGGTGGGCAGATGCGCGAGATTCGGCTGTGTGAAGCGCACGTCGTATTTCACGAGCGTGTCGCCACCGGGGAGCGTTTTGCGGTCGGCAACCCGCACATACGGGGCCGCCACCATGCGGTGATCAAGGTTGAACGATTCGACATTCATACGACTGGGCATGCCGCCAGCCTACGTTGCCAAACTGCACGGCACCTGCCGCAGTGGCTAGGGTTCAACGCGCAAATCGACCAGGTCGCGCAGCAACAGCCGGTCGAGCGAGTTGCCATCGGTCACGAGCCAATCGCCCACCTCGCGCAGCATCGACTCGACACTCGCCAGGCGCACGCGCGGCCAGGTGCGCGAATTATCAACCGCGAACTCGCCCGCCCGCTCGGGCACCAGCACCAGCCAGCCGCGCACCTCGGCCACATCGCCGAAATACTCGTGCAGTCGCTCCACCCGGTGCGGAAATTCCGTGCCCGTCGACGACGGTACGCCGTCACGGGTGATCGAGCCGCGCGCATCCAGCGCATAGTGCGCCGGCGCCCGCAGCTCGCTATCAATAAATGCGACGCGACGGCCAGCGACCACAGCGTGCGAAATCGTCGCGATCTGGTCGTCACCACCGGGAATCCGCAGGCCGTGCACGATCCGCACACCCGGAAGCCGCTGCAGCGCTTCCAGTGCCTCACCCACAACCCGCTCGGCACACTGCCGACGCAGCGGATGCACACCCGGCTGCGAGCGGGTCATTGCGGTGGCACCGGGCTGTCCGTACACGCGCGTGGTGTCATCGGCTGCCGGCGCCGATTCGTCGGCGATGCGCATCAGCAGCCGCTCAAACTGCATCCGTTTCACGCGCGGCTGCAGCCCCCACCACGCAAGCACCGCGAGCGCCAGCACGGCCAGCGCGCTCACGCCGCGCACAATCCGCGCGCCGGTGGGACTGTCGGGGCCGGTAAAAATGCCGAGCATCGCATCAAAAAACGATGCCGCGGCCGAAAGCGAAACCCCGGCCACAAAAATCCAAAGCACCGTCGATACGAGCGGCTGGGGGCGCGCATCGCCGCGCAGCCACAACCATGTCGCCCCCAGCAGCACCAGCAATAGCGCGATCGGCCACCACACGGTAAACAGCGGGGATGCGGGAATTGCCAGCGCCAGTACGACCAGCACCGATGCGAGCACGAAGGGGCCGACGGTGGCAAATTCGCGCAGCGTCACCGAGGGCGCAGCCGCCCGCGCCGCCGGCCACACTTCAACCGGGTGATCCCACGACTGGCGGTACCACGACATTTTGCGCAGCTGTGGCTCGGGTTTGGGGATGCGGTCAAAAACCGGCACATCGGTGCCCGCGGCCGTGTGCCGTGCCGCCGGCTGGGCGGGGCTCGTTGGGGTTGCGGCCCGGCGCGGGCTGCGCTGCTGCTGGCGCAGTCGGGGTCCAGGAGCCCTGCTGGCCGGCATCACCTGCCCCGAGGTGGTTGCCAGCCAGGCATCGTGTGCGGCGCGACGCTGCGGATCGGTGAGCACCTCCACCGCCAACCGCACCCGCATGAAGGCTTCTGGGGTGCCGCCAAGGTCGGGGTGGGTTTCGCGCTGTTTGATGCGGCTGGCCCGGCGAATCTCGTCTTCGGATGCGCTCGGATCAACCCCGAGCACCCGGTAGAGGTTCTCGGGGTAATCGGTCGAGCGGAAGTTCATGCGGTACCTGCTGGGGTTGGGTCGGGTTCGGGCGGGGATGCGTTAGCGCAGCTGTTCGGCAAGTTCGTTGCTGCGGCGCACATTCGCCGCAAACGCTGCGGCAAATAGCTCGGTGAGATTGGCGTCTTGCAGCACCGCAATCGACTGCTCGGTGGTGCCCTTCGGGCTCATCACCCGGCGACGGTGGGTTGCTACCTCGGTTTCAGGTTCGTTACGCAGCAGTGCAATTGAGCCTTCAAAGGTTTGTACCACCATCCGGGTGGCCGTTTCACGGTCGAAGCCGTAGTGCATCGCCGCGTCAATCATCTGTTCGACGAGCAAAAAAACGTGACCGGGGCCGCTACCGCTGATCGCGCCGATTGCGGGGATCTGCGATTCGGGCACCTCGACAACTTCACCCACCGCGGCGAACAACGTGCGGGTGATTTCAAGCGCCTCCGCATCCGCACTGGCGCCCCCGGCAATCCCCGTGACTCCCAGCCCAACCGTGGCGGGCGTGTTTGGCATGGCGCGCACCACGCGCACCCCGGCAGCCAGCCGCGATTCGATTGCGCGAGTTTCTACGCCAGCTGCCACCGAAATCACCACGGTGCCGGGCGCGATCGTGTCGCTCAGTTCTGCGAGTAGGTCGAGCAGCTGCTGCGGTTTTACCCCGAGCAGCACCACCGACGCATCGCGGCAAGCCTCGCGGTTCGCAGCCGGATTTGTGTCGAGCGCCTGCACCCGCACGCGCGAGTTGTGTTCGTATCGTGCGGCCGATACCTCCGAGCGGGTGGTCACCCGCACGGGCTCGTCTGGCGCTGCGGGGGATTCGAGCAGCCGACTGAGCACGGCACCACTCATGTTTCCCACACCGATCATGGCGAGTTTCGCGAGTTTTTTCACGGCTCTGAGTCTATGGTGTGCGTCGTATGCTTGAGGGGAGCCATCCCCCGCGGCGAGGAGATCATCATGACCAATTCCATTCTGGCGGAGGCAGTGCGCACCGCACTGCTCGAGAGCGTGCACGTTTCGGAAATCCTCGAAGTGCGCACCACCGAAATCGATGGCCAGGTTGATGTGGTGGGCGTGCGGGTGGCGCTCACCAATATTGCCGACGTGGATGCACTGCCGCCGGTTATTGCCGATGTGCGTCACCGGGTGCGCCGCGCCGCACCGGATGTTCGCGCGGTGTTTGTTGAGCCCGATGTCATCGGCCCCGATCGCTCGTCGGTTTCAACCGAGGCGATCGTTTTCCGCGGCTGGGATTAGGCCCGCGCCGCCGCGTCTGGTTGCGACAGCGTCAGTAGTCCTGCCCCCAGTGGAATAGGCCACCCCAGTGGAATAGGCAGCCCCGGCAGGTCAGGCAGCTCAGTCGCGGCCAAAAAATTCGCGCAGCGGCGCGGCGCATTCAGCGGCGAGCACCCCCGCAACCACCTCGGCATGCTGCGGCAATCGGCGGTCGCGCACGACGTCATACTGCGAACCGACCGCACCGGCTTTCTCATCCCACGCCCCGAACACGATGCGCGACACCCGCGCGGTGAGCGCGGCACCCGCGCACATGACGCACGGTTCGAGGGTGACGATCAGTGTGCAGCCGTCGAGGCGTGAGGTGCCGAGCGTTTCGGCTGCCGTGCGCAGCGCCACAACTTCGGCGTGACCGGCGGGGTCGTGGTGCGCTTCTCGTACATTGTGCCCGCGACCGATGATCTGCCCGTCTGCATCGGTGACCACCGCACCAATCGGCAGATCGCCCGTGGCCGTCGCTCTGTTGGCTTCGAGCAGCGCCTCACGCATCAGCCACTCATATTTTTGGGGCACGCGCACGTTTCACCTCGTTTCACACTTCTTCGAGCGTAATTGGTGGGTTTTGAGTATTGGCGAGATGAGTTCAGCGGAAGATTTACGACCCAGGATGCCGCTGAGCGCATCCTGCACCCAAAATCTTCCGAAAAGCTCGCGCCGACCTCGCGGGTTGCGCCAGGCAGAAAAAGTTAAACTGCTGCCATGGAGTTGCACGTCGCCGACCATCCGCTGATTGACCACAAAATGACCCTGCTGCGCGACGAGCGCACCTCGTCACCGATGTTCCGCGAGCTGGTCGCCGAACTGGTCAATTTGCTCACCTACGAAGCAACCCGCTCGCTGCGCGTGATGCCGCAGGAAATCAACACCCCGGTGAGCGCAATGACCGGCGTCACGGTGGCTACGCCGCTGCCGCTCGCGGTGCCAATTATTCGCGCGGGGCTGGGGATGCTCGACGGCTTCCTCAAGCTCATGCCCTATTGCGAAGTGGGATTTGTGGGGATCCGCCGCAACGAAAAAACGCTGCAGCCCGAGACCTACGCAAAACGACTGCCCGACAATCTTGCCGACCGACAGTGTTTCGTGCTCGACCCGATGCTCGCCACCGGAGGCTCGCTAGCGGCCACCGTGCAATTCTTGCTTGACGCGGGCGCCACCGAGGTCAATGCGATCTGCCTCGTTGCCGCGCCGCAGGGTGTTGAGCTGATGCGGCAGCGCTTCCCCGACGCGAACGTGCGCGTGCTGATCGCAGCGCTCGACGAGGGGCTCAACGAAGACGCTTTTATCGTGCCCGGCCTCGGGGATGCGGGCGACCGGCTCTACGGTGTGGTCGACTAATACCTGCCACGGCTGGCGGCGCACCGAGTTGACGATCTGCGCCGCATCCTGAACAATGAACTTCATGATCGCAACGAACGCACGCCCCTTGACCGCCCACGAGGTGGCAGGACGCGCCGGCATGATGATGGCTGGCGTGTGCGCGTGTCGAATGTGTCACTAACACGCGTCCCGTCTCGATCGGGCTGACGCTGGCATAACAAAATGCACGATTCCATTCGCGTCAGCCGACACGATCTCGTTGTTTCCGATCTCGCTGCACCCGCAGACGAGCTTTCTCGGCCACTATCCCGGCCACACATTTTCGGCTGTTCCAGCCCGGCAATCGCCCGCTGCAGCCTCGCATCATCATCGAAAGCTGAATTTTCATGTCGCTCACACAAAGCACCACAGTGATCCCTCACCACCGCCCCGACCAGCACCGCCTGCGCCCGACTGCAGCTGCCGCACCCGCAACCGGCTACACCGCAGCTGCCCGTCAACCCGCGCCCACCGCGCGCGGCTTCGCGCTCTATGTGGGGCTCGACACCCACGACGACCACGAACTCGCTGAGCTTGTCAATGCGCTGCGCGAGGTGCTCGCCGAACGCTCCCCCGGCGCCGAAAGCTATGCATCCGTGGCGCTGGCGCCAGCAGAAGCATCGGGGCGCCCGATCGACCTGGTGCGCCTGGCCCTACAAGAACCGAAGGCCGTCGCCGAAGCCCGCGCGGCCCGCAACCGCGGGGCAGACAACTCACCGCGGGTTTCTGCCAGGGTCGTGATCGACACCAGCCGCAAGCGCGTGCTGGTGCACGACGACAATGCCGACCTCACCTACAAAGAGTTCGAGCTGCTGCAGGCGCTTGTGCTGCGCGAGGGTCGCACTGTCACCCGCGATGAACTCATCGATGTGCTGTGGACCGACCGCAGCGAAGAGCAGCCGCACGAGCGCACCATCGACGTGCATGTGCGCCGCCTGCGCAAAAAACTTGGCGAATATGCCGATATCGTGCGCACCGTGCGCGGCAGCGGGTACCGCTTCGACCGTCACGCCGATGTGCGCGTGGTGCATCCGCTGGCGCCGTCGCCCGACCGCTTCTAAATTAACGACCCGCTTTCAAACCCGGCCGGGTTTGTGGCTGCAGACTCTGCCGGTCGATAACATCGACAGTGACTAGCAATCGCAGTTCTTGTGCACCGTGGCCGCGCGGCCGCGGGGGATGAAGCGGAGTGAGTATGAGTTCAGCCTCGACATCAGCCAGTGATGCGTGGGAGTCGCTGTTTCGCACGCAGGTCGCGGTCATGCGCGTGCTGCGGCAAGATTTTGCCGGCGCCGGAATGTCGATTAACGAGTACGACGTGCTCTACAACATTGCCCGCTGCCCCGAGCGGCGTATCCGGCTGCGCGATCTGAACGAATCGGTACTGATCACGCAATCATCGGTATCGCGGCTGATCGATCGGCTGGTTGCGCGCGGATTCGTCGAAAAATTCGAGGATGAATTTGATGCGCGCAGCACTATCGTCGCCCTCACCGCGGCCGGCGTGAGTGAGTTCCGTCGGGTTGGGCGGATTCACGCCGACAGCATTGAACGTCACGTGGGCGGCGCGCTCGCCGAGGATGAACTCGCGACGCTGCAGGAGCTGTGCGAGCGGCTGCGCGAACCGTTCACGCCTGAAAGCAAGTCAGAGAAAAAATAGCGGCGGCACCTTGCGTCGCAGCCATCACGCGAGGCAACATCAAACGTTTCTGCAGTCACAGCGATAGCGACAGAAAGCGTTCACAGCACCACCCACTTCATCGCTCCTCATTGGAAGACCGACATGCACTGCGACGCTGCGCGATGTCGAGAGCGGTGTAGGCAAGCCCAAGCGCACCGTCGTGAAGCGCTTGCTCGGCTATGGGGCCAATGCACGCATCGGCAAACTCGGGCTGGTGGTTACTCGCGGTACCACCAACACCGATGTAGGGGTGGATGGCATTGACGACCTGAGACACATTGCCCATATCGGTTGAGGCCCGGGCCATCGTCGCGGCGAGTGGATCGACGTCGAAGTTACGACCCAGCGCAATGGCATTTCGCCGGTAGCACTCGAGCGCCTCTTGGTCGGTGCGCATTTCTGAGTAGCGCCTACTCTCATGTGTGACCGTCAGTTTTGCGCCGGTTGCGAGTGCTCCCGCTTTGAAGCAGTTTTCGACCCGCTCTTCGAGTTTGAGCAGTTGCTCCATAGAGTCGGCACGAACGTACCAGCGCCCTTCGGTGCGTTCGGGGATGGCGTTCGGGGCCTCTCCGCCGCGGGTTTGAATGCCGTGCACCCGCACTCCGGCAGGCAGCTGTTGCCGCAGCGCGGCCAGCGCCACCTGCGCCACAAGAAACGCGTCGTTGGCATTCACCCCGCGATCGGGATAGGCGGCCGCATGTGCCGCGGTGCCTTCGTAGGCAATGTGCCAGTGGGTCACCGCATATGGTCGGGCTTCGGCAACATCTACCGGTGCGGGGTGCGCCATACAAGCGAAATCGAGGTTGGTGAACGCGCCGCGCTCGAGCAGCTCAATTTTGCCGCCACCGCCCTCTTCTGCAGGCGTGCCGATCACTTCAATGGCAATGCCGGATGCACCGGCCACCTCAGCGAGCGCCAGCCCGGCACCGACCGACATGGCCGCGATGAGATTGTGTCCGCAGGCGTGCCCGAGGCCGGGGAGTGCATCGTACTCGGCGAGAAATCCCACGGTGAAGCGTTTTCCGGTGCCGTAGCGGGCACGAAATGCGGTGGGCAGTGCGCAATAGGGCTGCTCAACGGTAAACCCGCGCCGCCGCAATAGTTCGGCGACTGCGACTGACGACCGGGTCTCTTCCCAGGCGGTTTCGGGATGCGCATGAAGGTCGCGTGAGAGCGCCACAACTTCGTCGCGAACGCGTTCAAAACGGTTCGCGATGCGGCGCTTATCGCTGTCGATGTCAGTCATCGCCGGGCACCCCATACGACGGTGCTGAGCGGGGGTCGCGCCCTCGAGTGACGTAGTCGTCGCGCTGCGGAAGCCAGAGTTCAGTCAGCTCGGCAAGCGCCTCGACCGGATCGTCGTCCGCCCAATCGACACGCAGGTCGGTGACGCGCCAGCCGGCATCCCCCACCACTGCGAGCCCTGCCGAGTGAAGCGGCCCCTCTTCCCCGCCAGCAGCGACCGCTGCTCGCATCCCGGCGATCAGACGCCGCTCGATTGGCCCTGTAGCCGCGAGCGCGGCATCAACCAGTGCTTCAAGCACCTCGAGTGACGCAAGCATATTGCCAGCCGCAACCGCATTTTTCCGTTGCGATGCGCCGAAGGTGCCGAGCGCTCGCGGGCCCGAGTAGACGGCGGTTTCGCCGGCGGCGTCGATTGTCAGAAGCTGCCGGAATTGGATGGTTTCTGGGTCGGCCGATTCGGTGACCGCGGCTATTGCTGCCGAAGCAGAATGACCCGCTTTGAGTTTGTCGAGCAGCATCACACCGAGCCGTGGATCGGTGACGTTTTGCGAGTGCGCGCCGCCCACGCCGTCGGCAAGGTTGACGCAGCGTGCCGCAACTGCGGGCGACGATGATGAGATTGCCGAACCAAACTCACCGGTTTCTGGGTCACGTAGCAGCAGCGAGAAGGTCATGACTCGGCCCCCTGACTGATCACCGCGGTCGCATCGATTTCCACGAGCCATTCGGGGCGGGCGAGTGCCTGCACGACGAGGCCGGTCGAGACGGGATACACGCCGCGGAGCCATTTGCCCATGGTTCGGTACACGTCCTCGCGATACCGGGGGTCGGTGATGTAGACGGTTACTTTGACGATGTCTTCGAGTCGGCTGCCAGCTTCTTCGAGCAACAGCTTGATGTTTGCCATTGCCTGCTCGGTTTGCGCGACCGGATCTCCAATGCCAACGGACTCGCGGGTTTCGAGGTCCTGCCCGATTTGACCTCGCAGGTATACGACCCCGTTCGCCACTACGGCCTGGCAGAGATCGTTATCCAGGTTCTGTTCCGGGTAGGTGTCTTTCGTGTTGAACGTGCGGATTCGGGTGTGTGTTGGCATCATCGCCCTCCTGGGTATCCATGTGTGCCTGGCGGCCGCGACTGTCAGCGTTGAGAGCGCGGGAGTGTGTGTCCATTCAACGAACCGGCAATGCATCTGTAAAATAGAAAACTGCTATAAACACTATCTGATTAGAAGATGGAGGCAGCGTGGCCCGGTTTTCAATCACCCTCGCACAGCTCGGCTATTTTGCTACCTGCGCCCGCACGTTGAACATGACCGCAGCCAGCCAGGAGCTGCACGTCGCCCAGTCAGCAGTTTCGAGTTCCATCACGCAGCTTGAACGAGCACTCGGCACGTCACTGTTTATTCGGCGCCATGCCAAGGGACTGGTGCTCACTCCCGCGGGTGAGCGGCTACAACAAGAAACAGCCCTGCTGTTTGATCAGCTCGACTCGATGATCGATGCCATCCAGGCCGATGCCGCCGCGCTTCGCGGCACTCTGCGCGTGGCAGTATTTGACACGCTTACCCCCACCATCCTGCCGCAGGTAATGAGCCATATCGCACGCGAGCATCCCGAACTGAGTCTGGAAGTATTTGGTGGCGATCACGAACAGAATCTGGCCGACCTACGCACCGGTCGCGCGGAAGTTGCCATCACCTACGAATTCAGCGCGGCAGACGACATCGTGACAGCACCACTTGGCGCAATTCGTCCCTACATCATCGTTGCCGACACAAGCCGCTTCGCGAAGCGAAAACGCGTCCACCTCTCTGAACTGGTGGATGAGCCGCTTGTGTTGCTCGACCTGCCCGACAGCCGTGAGTACTTTCTTACACTCATCCGCACCGCTGGCGGCACTCCACAGATCCGCTACAAAACACCCAATTTTGAGGCGTTACGCTCCATGGTCGCCTCTGGCATGGGATATTCCATCCTCAACCAGCAGCCGGCCTTCGACACCACCTATGCTGGCCCGCGGGCTATCGCACTCGAAATCGCCGACGAGGTTCCCTCGCTTCGACTCGTAATTGCCCAGCTGCGCCAGACCCGTCCGACTGCACGCAGTCGTGCCTTCGTCGAAATTGTTCAACAGGTGCTCGAAGAATCAAACGCTAGCTAGTTTGTGGGGCGAGGGCCGATAGCTCGCATATCCGCGCTGGATGGTGATCTGATCGGCAATATATTTGGCATCGTGCCAGCATCCCCAGATGAAGCTTGAACCGCGACGCGACTGCCAGGGCAGGCCGACGAAATAGATTCCCGGCTCGACCGACACGCCACGCTGCTGGAGTGGCCGCCCCTCTGCATCCACCGCGCGAGCTGGTAGCCACGAATAGTCGACCCGGAATCCGGTAGCCCAGATGATGGTAGAAATCCCGACTTTGTCGAGATCGAGCTCAAGAAATGGATGCGTAACGCAATCGGGGTCGGGCAGTATCTCGCGAGCCGATGGTTCTTCGGGGAAATCAAGACCGTTTTCGGCGATATAGGCATCAGCCTCGTCGAGCAGACTCAGGTAGTTGGCATCACCGTTGCGGATGTTGCGCGCAAGATCATTAGCGAAGTGCATGACACTCCCCGCACACGATTCGGCACGGCCCAGCAGCGTGATGCCGTCATAAGCGAGCTGGCGAAAATCAACGGTGTGCCCGCCAGCTGCACCGCTCACGGCGATAGTGACATGTTCGGCACCCACTGCGGGGGTGGCCATCTCCCACTTCCCCAGCACACCGAGCCAGTACACAAAGTCGTGGTCTCGGTAGCGACGGGGCGGACGATCGTGCGGACCCACGGCAAGATAGGTGTCGCGGCCGGCCGCATTGAGTTCGGCAGCAATCTGCACGCCCGAACTGCCGGCTCCGACAACGAGCACTGGCCCGGGCGGGAGCTGTTCGGGATTGCGGTATTGATTTGAGTGCAGCTGCAGGATGTGATCGCTCTGCGGCACGATCGGCGGGATCACCGGCTGCTGAAACGGACCGGTCGCGGCAACCACAAAATTGGCTTCAATGGTGCCGTCGGTGGTTTCGACCCGAAATCCACGCGCATGTTCACGCTTGGCGACGCGCGTCACCTCAACCCGCTCGCGCACTGGCGCGTGAATCTGCTGCGCAAACGCCTCGAGATAGTCTGCCACTTGATCTTTAGTGGCAAACTCATCGGGGTCGACGCTCGTGAACTCACGGGTTGGAAAGCGGTCGTGCCATACCGGCCCATTGGTCACGAGCGAATCCCACCGCACATTGCGCCAGCAGTGCGCGATCGTGTTTTTTTCAAGAACCAGATGCGGGATACCGGCGTTAGTGAGATGTTCACTCATCGCGAGGCCAGACTGTCCCGCCCCCACCACAACGACTTCGGTGCTTTCGTGCGGCATAGATGATCTCCGTTCTCTCGCTGCCGCAGCTTGCGCTGGCTTCATTGCACAGCGCGTTATGTGTGGCGGCAGCCGTCTACGTGCAAGATCAGCCAACCGCAACACAAATGCATCTAGCAAATAGTTGTTTGCGCACCACTGCATCCAATTTGGTGATGCAGTGGTGCGCTCGCGAGTAGGAGCTGGCGGAGCTGCAGCAGCCGTGCAAACGTCTGCGCGCACCGTTCACGCCGGGCACTAACCTGCCAACGCGGCGCTCCCGTTTACCTGCTTGGCGGAGTCTTAGGTTAGCGGCAGAACACAGGGTCTCGGCCAGGCACCCGCTGCCGACCACGTCGAAAGGCAATCACACATGAACACTTCCGTAACGTTGCTGCCCAACATCGGAGCAGAGTTCCGTGCACCGCTCGGCAACGGAACAATCCGATTTGGTGATGACCGGTCAGCGGTCTGTGCGGTACTTGGCGACCCTGAGCCACAGGTTGAGGAACACCGCCTGACGTTCGCTGATGCATCAGTACAGGTGCATCTCGGACGCACGGGGGTTGAGTTCATTGAGTTTCACACGAATCCGCATAGCAACGGCGTCGAAGTAGAGCTCAACGGCAAGAACCTGTCCCAACTGGGCGTGGCTGACTGCACCGAATACCTGCGGGCTTGCAACAAGCTCGCACCCGTTGACGACAGTGAAGCTCCCGCTGCGTGGGTTTTTAAAGGCATCGGCCTTACCGTCTGGCAACCGTACGCGTTTGAGGATGCACAAGAAGACCTCAACCACGCTACTCAGGCTGGCCAGATCGACCCAGAAGAGCTGCAATATTTGCAAGACGAAGTCGCCCGCGCAGCTCACTTTGAGTCAATTGGCATCGGCTCACCCGAGTATATGGAGAACTACTTCTAGGCTGGCCCGTTTCTAGGCTGACCCACTATTGCGCCCAGCCCTGCAGCCCAGCGCCAGCCGCCAACCCCGCGCCAACCCCGCGCCAGCCCTGCGCCAGCCGGCCCAGCAGCAACAGCATCCGGCCCACCTGCCTGCCCGTCTGTCTGCGGATTTTTGTTTCCTGCGATCAGAATTTTGGCTGCAAAAACGGCTTTGAGAGCCGGAAACAGGCCTGAAACCGCGGTTTTGCAGCCAGGAAACAAATCTCCTTCCTGAATTGAAGTCAGGAAACAATTTTCCTTACGCAGGAGCGGAGGTGTCCCAGCCGGGCGGATGCAGTCCAAGCGGGGCAGCCGGAGCAGAGCGAGGGCAGCCGGAGCGGGGGCAGCCGGGCGGAGGCAGCCCACACCGGGCAGAGGTCCCTACCCGAACACCGCCGCCGGCGCGATGAACAGGGCGTGCAGCTACGGCCGCACGTACGCCCAGCCCTCGAACTGCCGCTGCGCGCACAGCGCGGTCGCGGTGGGCGCGAGCTTGATGTCACTGATCAGGTCATCCTTGGCGATCTCGCGAGCACGCACCGCGAGCGCACACAGGTAGATGTGCACATTCGAGTTATCGGCGAGGGCGTTTTCAAGCTCACTCGATCCGGCGTATGAATGGGTCGCACCGGTCACGCATCCGCCCTGCGCCACGATGTTCACCTGCACATCGTCGCCGAGCACCTTGATGGCGTTGGCACCCGACTGGTACGCGCCGAACAACCGCGCCGGATCATCCGAGTTGATGTGGATCACAATGCCGCGAGTGGCGCCTGCTACCGATTCAGTCATATGCACCATCCTACGCCCGCCGCACCTATCCAGCAGCCGCAAATCTCAGCAGCCTAGGCTGAGCATCATGTCGAAACCCGTCGCACTTGTCACCGGCGCCAGCAGCGGCATCGGCCGCGCGATTGTGGCCGAACTCACCGCCACGCACGAGATCATCGGCCTGGGGCGCGACACCGAACGGCTCGAAAACTGCGGCGCCAACACCACACTTTCTGCCGACCTCAGCGATGCCGCGGTATTTGCCGAGGGCGGGTCGGTCTGCGAGCTCGTGTCGCAGCTGCCGCGATTGGATGCGCTGGTGCATTCGGCCGCGGTGGGCACGCCCGGCTGGTTCGCCGACACCGACACCGCCGAGTGGCAGCGCCAACTGGCCACCAATGTGATCGCGCCGGCGGCACTCACGCGCCTGGCGCTGCCGCTGTTGCGCGCATCCAAGGGCACCGTGGTGTTCATCGGCTCGGGAGTTTCAATTCGTCCCGCGCGACAAATGTCGGTGTATGTCGCCACCAAGCACGCGCTCAAGGGCATGGCCGATTCGCTGCGGCTCGAGGTTGAACCGGATGCGATTCGGGTGGCGACAATCTTGCCCGGCCAGGTGGCCACCCCGATGCAGGTGGAGTTACAGGACGGCATCGGCGGCGAATACACACCCGATCGCTATATCCAGCCGGCCACGGTTGCGAGCGCGGTGCGTTTCGCGGTGGATGCGCCACCAGAGGTGCAGATCAGCGATCTTGCGATTCGCCCGCGCGCGGTGCGGTAGCAGCACACCGCCCATCAGCCTGCGGCACGGTAGCAACCAGGCAAAACCGCAGCCAGAGGTTAGCGACCGATCGGTTTCCCAGCCATCGTGTAGCTGAGATTGCAGTTCTCCCCGGTCGTGAGGTTTCCGCGGTATTCGAACTGCAGTTGATCGTTCTTGACCGAAATCAGCACCTGTTGAAAATCGAGGTCGGCCGGGTAGTCACGTTTACAAACCTCGCGCGCGTCGCTCACGACCTTGGGCAGGTTCTCCCAGCGCACATCGTCGATGCCGAAGGTGGTGCCGTCACTCAACTCGTTGTAGTTGGTGATGGTCATCTCGGTCCACGGTTCGAAGGTGCCGGGTAGGAACGCGCTATCGCGACTGGTTCGCCAATCCTCAACTTTTCCGGCACGCTCGCTTGGCACATCAGCGCTGAGATTGTTGTCATTCAAGTACACCGCATAGAATTTGTCGCTGCCCGACCGGTCAAGAATGTCCTGTGCCCCCGCTCGAGCAATCACCGAAGATTCATACACGGTCGTGCTCAGCTCGCCCCGCTGCACGCGGTCAATCGTGTTGGCGATCGATCCCTGGCAGAGGAGTGCCATGATCGCGATCCCCGCGATGGCACCTACCCACAGCATGGGCCGCCTCAGCGGATGCGGTTTCGCTGCTTCCGGCACCTCCATCGACCGCCAGGACTTGCGCTTGACACCCGCCACCTTTGGCCCGTGGTAGGGAGCCGCATCGCCGTCGACATAGTCGCGTCGAACGGCCTCCCAAGCCTTCGGTTTGCGGTCGCTCTCGGGAATTGCTGCTGCATCCAGCTTGCCAGCATGGATCACACCGCCAGTCTCGGTATTCACCAGCTGCGCGCGAAACGCCATGCCACGCTGCCACACCCCGGCGTCCGTGATCGGGTCGAGTCTCTGATCGAACTGTGTGCGATACGGCGGCAGATCGGGCGGAAACACCGTCGCGGTAATTCGATAGTTCCCGCGACCATCGTCTTCGGAATCGATGCGTTTCAGGCTATTCACGACGGCCGGGGCCACGAGCCGCTGTTCCCTGATCATTCGGTATCGAACCAGGTCTTGGCCCCGCTGGGCGAGTGCCGCCAACCCGACAATCGCGGCGACCCCAGCAACAAAACCAATGCCGCCCATCAGCGCAGGGTCCCACTGCCCTTCGGCGATGGCAACCAGAGCGTAAGTGAGTGCAGCAGTACTCAAGCAGGACAGAATCAGCACGAGAATGATGCCAAGCATGCGGCTACCTCTCACAATCTTTCTTGTTGTTTGCGATCAACACTGGCTGTCTGGCTCGGGGCCAGACAGGTCAAAACGGCGAGCGACGCCGCCTCCTCGGGTATAGGTAACCACTGATGCCCAAACCAGCGGTGAATCGCCACTATCGCCATGGGTATCCCAGGCCAGCAGCCGCTCGCGCTGCCAATCGCCCAGCGCAGTCACCGGATCACGGCTGTCGTGCGCGAGGTCTACCGCCAGCACGAGTTCGCGCAGGGGCTGACGGTCACTGGATGCACCGGCAAACAACGCCATCGCAGCGTTGGTTGGCAGCCGCCAGGAAGTTGCGGTGACGAGGTCAGCACCGCAGCTCAATGCCGCGAGCGTGAGCCCCATCGGCTCGAGGTCGCGCAGGTCACTCGCCGAGCCGCAGGCGATCAGTGCGCATCGCGCTGGGAATTGCCAGGCATCCCGCACGAGTTGCGCCGCGGTGACCGGCACGTGCGGCCCGGCACCGGCGAGATGGAGCGCCGCACCGGCGCCAGCATCCGCGTTTTCGCTGTTCGTGGCGTGACCTACATACAAGAACCGGGCCGCATCCGCCAGCTGCTCGCGCAACCAGCGCTCGTCAAGGTCTCGACGGCGCACCAGTTCCAAGTAGTTCTTGGCTTCGGGCCGCAACCGCACGCCGTGGCGCAGTAGCGCGGCGAGGGCGTCGTCTTGCTGCGGTCGGCCCAGCACTGAGCCGAGCGCCGAAGTTGGGGATGCGCCGGGCACCCGAGGATCGATAACGGCCACCACCGAGTCACCCCGATGGTTGATCGGTCGAGCTGAGGCGGCAAGGGATGCGGGTGGCGCAAACTCGAGGTCGGCCAGCTCGAGTAGCGGCTCGCGTTCAGGGCCGATTCGCAGCAGTGGCCAGGGCACCCGCGCGGTGCTCGGTGAAACCTGGATGCGCAGCCGCGGCCGTGTGCCCCGCTCGCGTTCTGTGCGGAGCGCCCCCGCGATCTCGGCTGGGATGAGGCTGTCGCCGAGTCCGCCACCGAGCTGAAACGCGGTCTGGGGTTGCGCGAGCCAACCGGTGGTGAGTGCCCGCTCCAGTGCCGCGTCGCCGCTCTCGTCTGCCTGCGGTTCGGGCAGGCATTGTGTGAGGGCAGTCTGCACCTGTTCGAGGTATTGCGCATCAAGCTTGGCTGCTTCTGCTTGCGCCGGCACATCCTGCCAACGCCACGCCGAATACAGGGTGCCCGTCTCGGCGTATTTCAGCAGCAGCGTTCGCGCCATGCCGGAATCCTCTCAAACAAAAGTGTCTTGCTACTGGAACTGGTGAGGGGCCCGCAGCACTTGCTCGGCCCCACACCTCCCCGTTCCCGTGGCTTTGCGCAGCCGGCCCGCTACGGGCAGGTGATGCTGAACTCGAATTCGGTCTCGGCCATCGAGGTCGGGTCGCTCATGTTTGCGGCCACGCCCTTACCGGTGATCGTGTAGGTGTTGCCGTCAACCTTCACCTCAGCCGAGCCCATCCCAGCACCTTCGGCATAGGCGATCGCGTTGCCCTCCGAGTCGACGACTCCCACTGAGACGACGGTCGGGTTGTCCTTGCCGCTCAGCACGGCGCCGAGACCATCAGCGGTGGTCGCCGAGCCGCTGCCCGAGACGACGCCGAGTGCGTACTGGCCGCCCTGTTCTTGGCAGGCCACCACGGGGTCGTCGATGGTGATGTCGGTTCCCGAAACCTTGAGCGAGTACGAGCCGCCCGTCGAGCCCGAGCCGCTTGCTTCACCGCCGTCAGCTGCGGTGTCGGCGGAGGTGTCGGCCTGCGCGGTGTTTGCGGCTGCCTCGTCAGTGTCGGCGGCATTGTCGCCGGTCGCGCAGCCGGTAAGCGTGGCGATGCCGAGGAGTGCAACTGCGGTGAGCGAGAAAGTGGTCTTGCGGAACATTTTGGAGCTTCCCTTTCGTTGTTCAGAACCCCCGTTGAGTTCTGTTGCACTCAAGGTATGGCCCGGGTTTCCCTACCAATCACGAGTTTGACCGCAAGAAGTTTCTAGAAGTCTTCGGCGGCAGCTTGACGCTCAGCGGTAAGGGTGAGTTCGTCGTCTTGCACGAGCCGTGAGCGCGCATGGTCGCGCACCCGCTGGCGCAGCGCGGCATCTTCGTCGCCCTTGCCTACGGCACCCACCCGGATGCGCAGCTCGGCCCAGTCTTGGACCCAGATTTCCGCGGCACTCAAGTGCAGCGGCAGGTCGGCCCCGCCGCGGGCATCCAGGGTGCCGAGCACTTCCCCCGTGAGGTTAGTGCCGAGCTGCGCGGCCACCGGGATGCCGGTGGGATCGGCTCCAGGAAGGAGGTCGACAAGCACGTGCAGCACCGGATCGGGGCGCGCATCCACCGACCAGTGAATCGCCGATTCGCTGGCGTCGAATATGCCGGCGGGTACCCGCTGCCATTCCAAGGCTGCAGCCCCACTGGCAAGGACGTTGGCAGCCGTTTCTGCTTCAGCCGATGCCGCGAGCGCATAGTCAGCCCGCCGGCGCATCGCGGGTGCCGCCGCGGGGAACTCCCATTCGAGCGCCGCGAAGAGCCGCTCACCCAGCGTGCGCACCGACTCCTCGTCATCGTTGAGCAACTGGGCAAATTCGTCGCGCGAGTGCGCCGCCAGCGCGATCTCGCGTTCACTGTCGAGTGCGTCACCGGCAAGTTCATCGAGGTCAATGCTCAGCGTCACGATTTCAGCGGCAAGCACCGCATCATCGAGTGGGGCGATCCCCTCACGTTCACTTGTCGGCCACCAGGCCCGTGCCCACAGCGCGCGTCCGAGCCGTTGCACTGCTGTGAGGGTCGCGTGATCAGGTGCCACCTCCAGCGATGTTTCGCCGTCGAGCAGCGCCAGGTGGGCAGCTTCACCAAAGAGCTGCCAGAACCAGTCGGCTTCAGCCGCATCCCGCACCGTGATCACCGGCAGCGCGCCGGCCTCGGCAGTCACCGGCCATTCAAGCAGGGCTCCGGGAAGCTCTACGCCCAGTCGTTCAGCTGCACCACCGAGCGGTGCCCCGTCAGCAGCGGCGAACTGCGCGAGGCCATCGAGTTCACGCCGCAACAATTGCATCGTTCAGCTCCTCATCCTCATCCCAGCTGCCGAATTGTTCGAGCGCCCGCCGCATCCGTTGGCGCTGATCGTGCAGGGTCGACCGCACGATGCCTTCCAGCAGGTCAGTGGCTTCATGTTCAAGGTCGAGACCGAGTTCCAACACATCCCGGCCGTGCAGCCGCGTCCACAATCGCCGCAGATAGTGCCGGGCAAAGTCCTGCAGATCGTCGACCACGGGTTCCTGTTCGGGATGCACGCCACGCCCCGAGTGCAGCGCGCGGCGCAGGTAGAGCACATAGGCCTCGTTGCGTGCCCGGGCAATGGTGTGGTGCAGGGCTTGTGGCGCTCCGGCATGCGTGGTCGACTCGAGCGGGCGCACCCAACCGGCCACGAGCATCCCGGCAACGAATGTGGCGGCGAGGTCGGTATCGCGCAGCCCGAAGGCTTCGCAGCTGCGTTCGAGTTCTTCATCGAGCAGCTCGCGATCCACTGGGAACCCGGAGGTCTGCAATCGTCGGATGGCAGCCCGTACGCGGCCCTCAATCGAGCGATCAAGCGCACCGGGATGCTCAACCTCAACCGTCAGCGCGGGTGCGGCGAGCGGTGATGTGCAGGTAACCGATTGCGCAGCCAAGTCGCTCTGGGCGGCGGCTGCGAACCGCTCGACAACCCGCGGCTGCACCCGCAGCGCGCCCCCGAGTTCCGCCGCGAGATGATCGCGCAGCATTGCCCAGCTTCGGCGAGCATCCCGGCTGCGTTCGGGTTCGCTCAGTACCGTTCGCGTTGCCGCAGCCAATTCGGTGAGCTGCTCGTCGGTCAGCGGAGCCGATTGTGCAATCGCCGCGTCCCATTCGCGCTGAAGTTCGGTTTCGAGCCGAGCCACCGTTTCGGAGGCATCGAACGCGGCCCGCAGCAGTTCTGCGTCGCCGCCAAGCGAATGCACCTCGGCGAGCATTTCCCGGCAGTGTTCGGCCGCATCCACCCCTGGCTCGCCAAGCTGCGTGGCAAGTTCGAAGGCGCGGGGAAAGTACAGTTCCTGCGCGTTGCCTGCGGTGATGCGCTGGGCGCGACGCTGCGCCCGCAGCAGGTCGTACCATTGCGATGCCGACTCAAGTCGCTGCTGTGCCGCGGCGAGTAGCTCTCGGAGGCGCGCCATCTGCTCGGCATCGAGCACCGCACTACCAATTTCGGTGTTGATGCGTGGCTGCAACACGAGCGGATCGAGGAGACACTTCAGCGCACGGGCCAGCACTCGCCCCTCACGATTGGTGAAAGCAGGGGCGGCGATTTCGAGCTCGCGCCAGGCCAGGTTGATCGCCACACTGCGGGCGCACCGATCCATGCGTGCCCTCCTCCGCGTCCTCGCACCTGTGGTCGTGACGAAACAGCTTAGTCCAGGGAGTTTTCGTGGCGCTCTGCCAAACTGGTCGGCATGTTGCGCTTTGATGCCGCCGCGAACCGAGCGCGCGAACAGCTCGAACTTGCCGCCACCCAATTGGCGGTGGGAAACCCGGCGTGGCAGACCGCCTTTGCTGGGGCCGTACAGGCTGCCAATAGCTGCACCGACGAGGCGTCCCGCGATGATGCAGCCATTCGCATCCATCAATTCGCACATCATCTTGACCTCAATGGTGGCGATTCCGAAACGGCACTCGCTCGACTCAATGAGGCACTCCTGTTGATCGAGCGACAGCGCCAACGCGGCGACGACACGACGCGGAACAACGACCACCGCTGGTCGGCGCTGACCGCGCGCTGTCGAGTGCATCAGGTGCGCGGAGATCTCGACAGCGCTGCCACCGACGCCGCCGCGGCCCTGCAACTCGCCCCGGAAACCTGCGAACCCGAGCATCGTACCGCCGCCGGGATGCTCTCGCTCGGCGCCATCGAGATACTGCGGGGCAACTATGCGGACTCGGTGCAGCACTATCGGCGAGCGGTGGATGCGAGCCGCGCGGTACCGAGCCTGCTGCCCGAATCGGTGCTCGGGCTGGCGCAGGCACAGGCTCGTCTCGGCCAGCTCGACGAGGCGAGCCTGTCGCTCGACCGATTCGAAGCGCTGCTGGCTAACGCGGGCGAGAACATTGACCTGCGCGCCAAGCTGCTGCAATTGCGCAGCTTTATTGCGAATGCGCAGCAGCGCCGGGTGGGGTCGAGGCTAGCTCCGGCCGCGGCAAGCAGCCAGACTGCTCGTGATGCTCATCGTGAGTACTCCGATCATGTTGCTCGCTTTGGTGCGCATCTCGAGCAGGCGCATCGATCTGCTGCCGCAGCTGCGCGCGGCATGGCGTATCACTCCGAAACCGATCTCCGAGCTGCCCGACGTGAAGCCGAACAGGCGCTGCAACAGAGTGCGGCTGCGGGCGACCAGCCAGGTCAGGCCTATGCCCTGATGCAGCTCGCAGTGATCCAGCAAGACACCGCCAGATTCACGGGTGACAAGCGTCACCACGATGCCGCACTCGCGCGGCTCGAGCAGGCAAGTGAGTTGGCGGTCCGCATCAACCAGCCGCTCTATGCCGCCGGTCTCGATACCGAACATGCGCGCTATATCACCCAGTGGCACGGCACCAACAACTACCTCGAGTTGCCGCTGCTTTCTGCGGCGCTCCGCCGCGCGACTCGGGCAGCTGTCTACCTGCACCTACGCAGTTTCGATGGTTCGCTCGCATCCGAACGGCGTAGCTACGCCGCGCAGTATGCCGCCGATGCGTTCGAGGTTGCCGCGCAGCTTGCGTTCGGCACGGGCAATAAGCGCCTGGTGGCCGAGTTGGTTGAGCTGCGCGCGAGCGGGGCCGTGTTCAGCAGCGGCATCGTCATGCCGACGACACCCAATGCGGCGGAGTTGCTGGCCACGGAGCCGCCGCCGCTGCTGTTTGCCCCGGGTGAGGTTGCACTCGCCTCGGCCCTGGCAGATGCGAGTGCAACCTACGGGATGTCGACAGACGAACGCGCCCCCATCCCCACCTGGTAGCCGACCTCGCTACAGCACGGGCGGGCCCTTTGGCCCCCATTCGACGTCCTCATGTGCGTCTTCGGGAAGCGGATGCGCGCGTCGATACGACACTCGAATCGCGCGCCGGCGACGGAACTCGTATCCTTCCTCGGGTGTGGTGTAGCGCATCGACCAGCGTTGCTCGATACACACCGACTGCTGCTGCCGCATCACCGACAACGCTTCCTCATGCAGGCCCACGAGCGAGAGCCCGTAAGCGAACATGTCCCACAGAGAGATGGCACGAATACCACCCTCGTATTTGCCTGCGAAACGTTCGAATGCGGTCCACACGACATGCACGCCGTGGTCGGTTTGCCACACCGCCTTGTCGGCGTCCGTCGTAGAAAGCTCGCCGAACGTCCACAGCGTGTTCCAGTGCTGATTGAGTGCATAGACGGCCTCAGCAAGCACCGGATGGCCCTCCGGTGCATTCTCGGCAATATACAGGGCGATCTGCGGAAGGATCGTCGTGTCACCCGACCACCGAGCATCCACTTGACGGATGAGGTTGTTCCACCCCATGGGGTTCCACGGGTCAATCGCCTGCCATTTCTTGGCGTGTTCAAGCGAGCTTTCAGTGCCGCCGCCCACAGTTGCGCCGTGGCCGAGGATGTAAGCGAATGGGTCGGTGTAGTTGCTGAGTTTCGCCGACTGCTCCATCAAGTCGCGCGCCCGTTCGTTCCAACTCGCAAAACCAAGTTTGCCGGCATCGGTTACCTGGTCTGCGGTGCCGCTGCCGCGCTCGTCAAAGGCGCAACTCAGAGCAATATTCGAAGCCAGCATGAGGCTCGCAGCGGAGTTATGCCGCAGACAGCGTTCGAGGAGTTCACGTCGGGCCTGCTCCCCAATATCGTCGACGTACCACGTCGCCGCATTCAGCCACATCACTCGTTCCTCGCTGCTGGCGAGTGCCTGATAGAGCGCGTCATAGGCGCCCAGGTCGCCATTGCTCAGTGCCTCGCGCATTGGCGGAGCAATCGATTTCGCGAGGTCCTCGATGCTGACCACTGTCGGTTCTGGCTCGGCCGCGGTGAGCCGATCCATCTCGGCTTCGCGCGCGAGGTACTCGGGTGATTCTTCTGGTTCTTGTTTGCGGTTGCGCCGCCCAAAGAAAGCCATGGTGACTCCTGACTATTGATAATTAAACTGTGACTCATTGCGCGTGAATCTGCCAGGATGCTAAACCGTGAAAGTTGACCTGTGATTGGTAGTGATTTTGGGTCAATATGCTGCCCGCAGTTGCGAGGGTGACGGTACGCCTGAGCACCAAGGAATTGAGGGTTTGATGGACTGGTTGCTGATCGCACTGGGTGTGATGACGGTTGGGATGAGCGCCATTTTCGCGGTGGCGTTCTTCCGGTTCCGGCGGTGGCATCCGACCGTGGGCCGGGTGGTGGCGAACATCGAGGACGAGTCGGGCGACAGGAGCAGGGTCTGGCGCCCCGTATTCAAGCTCGTCGATGAGTTTGGGGCCACACATTTTGCCACGGCGAACTACGCCAAGGCGCCGCCACACGAGATCGGCGATGCGGTTCCGCTGCGCTACAACCCCAACAACTCGTCACAGATTTCCACCGGGCAGGTGTGGGTGTTTGCGGCGGCAGCCGTCGCCTGTCTCATCACTGCTGCCGTGTTGATTCTCATCGGCATTCGGATGGATTAGCAGCAGGCAGGTTCCACCCGCCCCCTCGCAACAGAGTTCGTCCCTCGCCTGCCGACATCTCAAATTGCTACGGTGCAGCCGTCCCCCACGATCAACGAAATCTAGGAGTGACGATGACGGAACTACTTGCTGGACGCACGGCTCTGGTAACCGGAGGCACCACGGGAATCGGCCGTGGCATTGCCGAGGTGCTCGCATCCCACGGTGCTCGGGTCGCCGTTACTGGCGTGACCGAAACCGAGTGCGCCGAGGCCCGAGAAGCTGGATTCGACGCCCGGCTGCTGGACGTCCGCGATAAGGAAGCGTGTCTCCGGGTGGTGAATGAGGTAGTCGCCAACTTCGGTGGTCTCTCGGTTCTCGCTGCGAATGCCGGGGTATACCCGCAGACTCGGCTTGCCGAACTGGATGACGATGAAATTGACTTTATCTTCGATGTCAACGTCAAGGGCACGATGCACATGGTGCAAGCCGCGACTCCGGCACTGCGCGAATCGGGCCGCGGCCGCATCGTGGTGACTTCGTCAATCACCGGCAATTTCACCGGCTATCCGGGATGGTCGCACTACGGTGCCACGAAGGCTGCACAGATGGGGTTCATCCGCTCTGCCGCGATGGAACTGGCGGGCGACAAGATCACGATCAATGCGGTGCTGCCGGGCAATATTGTGACGCCTGGTTTGAAGGCGCTGGGTGACGATTATCTTGCCGAGATGGCGAAAGCAGTACCGCTGGGGATGCTCGGCGAACCGAAGGACATCGGTGAGGCTGTGGCGTTCCTCGCCTCTGATGGTGCCCGCTATGTGACCGGCCAGTCGATTGTGGTGGATGGCGGTCAGATTCTCCCCGAGGGGCCGGACGCGCTGGAAGCGATGTAGCCGCGCGCTCGTGCTGCCCGCGCACCGCGCCCCGCGTGCCCCGCTCTCTCCTCCCCCGCGCGCCCCGCTGCGCAC
>NZ_CAJGWQ010000020.1 GCF_904842695.1 Gulosibacter hominis
TCATGCCGAGGCAAAAAAATAAACTGGCATTCAAAAAAGTGCACGCTGTTGAGTTCTCAAGGACCAAACACACCCCAAACCCACCAACACAACAAACCATGTCAGCTTCACTGGGAGTGGTAGTTCTGGTCGCCTACCGGTTGAATCCGATTTCGTGACCCTCGCGCTCTCTGGCGCTTGGCGTCTCGCGGCGACAAGGGAATAATTTACGCACTTGTGGCCGGTTATGCAAATCGCTCTTGAATCCCGGGCGTGTCGCGCTTACTTATGCGGTTTGTGGGCGCAGAGCGCCATCGCGGATTTCGACGATGCGATCGGCCATCATGCGAGCTTCCTCCCAGTCGTGGGTGACGTGCACGGCGGCGGTTGCCTGTCCGCGCAGGATCTCCCGTACCTCGATTGCCAGCCGCTCGCGTAGTTCGCGATCGAGAGCCGAGAACGGTTCATCGAGCAGCATGATGCGCGGCCGTGGTGCTAACGCTCGCGCCAGTGCCACCCGCTGGGCCTGCCCGCCCGATAGCTGCGCAACCGATCGGTCGCCGAGTTGCGGCATCCCCACCAGTTCAAGTAGCTCAGTCACGCGGTCGCGGCGCTGCGCCGCTGACATCCGCTGCACCTCGAGCCCGTACGCAATATTGCGAGCCACCGAACGATTCGCGAACAGCTGCGCATCCTGAAAGACCATGCCGCAGCCCCGCCGGTGCGTGGGCACATCAGTAACGTCATCGCCCGACATCAGGATGCGTCCCGACCACACCGGCTCGAGCCCGGCAATGGCGCGAAGTAGCGTCGATTTTCCGCAGCCGCTTGCGCCAAGCAACACCACAATTTCGCCCGGCTGCAGTTCGAGGTCGGCACCGGCAACCACCGGTTTTCCGGGTTCGTAGCCCACCGTGACCGCTTCAAGCTGCAGCGCCGGTAACGAGTTCGTCGAATCGGTCATACTGTGCTCGCTTTCTTTGGCTGAATGAGCAGGCTCTCGGTAGCGCGCGCCCCGGGGAGCTGGCGCGGGCGCAGTTGCTCGCTCAGCAGCAGAATCGCTCCGGTCAATAGCGCCAGCACCACCGCACCGGCCATTGCCATGCCGTAGTTGAAATCACCGGGGCGGCCGAGCAGCCGCACGATCACGACCGGCAGAGTGGGAGCATCCGGGCGCGCCAAAAAAGTGGTGGCTCCAAACTCTCCGAGCGACAGCGCGTAGGCAAACCCCGCAGCCGGCCCCACCATGCGCGCCAGCACGGCACCGTCAACTGTCAGCAGCACGCGAAGTGGTGAAGCTCCGAGCACCGCCGCCGCTTCGCGCTGCCGGTTATCGATCGCTCGCAGCGCCGGCACCAGCAACCGCACCACAATCGGTACGGCAATCACGGCCTGCGCCGCAGGGACGAGCGCACCTGAGGTGGCGAGGTTTGGCCAGGCGGCTTGGATCGAAACCACCATGCCGAAGCCCACCGTCACCGCTGAAACCCCCAGCGGCAGCATGATGGCAGTGTCGAGCAGCCTGGTTATTCGGGATGCGTTGGGTCGCGATAGCAGCAGCGACAGTGGCACCCCGATAATGAGCGATAGCACTGTGGCATCCACGCCGATGCGCAGCGAATTTTCGAGCGCTGCAAGCACGGTCACCCCACCACCGAACCCGGTTCCAGAGGTGGCAAGTTTGGCGAAGTTTTCGATACTCAACTCACCACCGACCGTGAACGCGGCCCGAAACAGTCCCAAAAGTGGCAACACGATCAATCCGGCGATCACCGCAACTGTGACGATCACCGCCGGCGAGGTGCGCGCGGTGATCGGTCGCAATCGCGGCTGGTGTTGCCGTAGCGGCTGGTGATTTCGGCGCGTGAGCGCATTCGATGCGGTAACGGTCAGCACCACGATCACCAGCTGTAGGCACGACAACACTGCCGCCGCACGAAGATCAAACGCCGCCGTGGTTTGACGATAAATTTCGGTTTCGAGAGTGCCGACACCTGGCGTTCCCAGGGTGCGGACAATGCCGAACGCGGTTGAGCAAAACAGCAGCACGAGACTCGCCGCGGCGGCAATTGCGGGCATCAATTGCGGCAGGGTCACCGTGAGAAACACCCGCGTGGGCCCGGCACCGAGGGTTGCTGCGGCCTCGGCGGCGCGATAGTCGAGCCCTCGCCACAGGGTGCCGACCGTGCGCGCCACCAGACCGTAGTTAAAAAACATCATGGCGAGCACGACGGCGGTAATGCTCCCCTCGAGCCCCAGCGAGCGGAACGCCATACCCACCACGACGGTGGGCAATACGAACGGCATGGTCGCGGCCATGCGCAAGGCGGTTTGACCGCGGAATCGCACTCGATACAGGGCCCAGGCTCCGGGCACCCCCAACAGCACGCAACCAGCGGTCGCGGCCAGCGCCATCCCTAGCGTTTGCGCAACAATTCGCCAGGTGCGCCCTTCGGTGAGCACGCTTGCGGCCACCGAAAGGTCAATTCGGGCCCCGTCAGTAAAGCCGCGCACGAGCATGGCGGTGACCGGCCACGCGAACAGCACCGCAAGCAGTGCCGCCGGAACGAGGCCGGCCACCAGCCACAGGGACCAGAGCCCGTCGCACCGTTTCACGGTGCTATTCGCTCAGCTTCGTGAACTCGTTCAGCCAGGTCTCCCGCTCGGCCGCAACCTGGGCAGGGTCGACATCAATCGGCGTCGTTGATGGCTGGGCATGTTTCGCCCACTCCTCAGGAAGGTCGACCTGGTCGCTGACCGGGTACATGTACATCTGCTCGGGAATCGTGACCTGGTATTCGTCGCTGAGCAGGTAGTCAATGAACGCCTGCGCGCCCTCGGGGTTTTTCGCGCCGGCAACCACACCGGCATACTCAATCTGGGCAACGCAGCTCGCCTCGAGATTGCCGGTCTTGCCGCCCTCAGCGGCCGGCGATGAGGCATAGCTCAGCACCAGCGGGTAATCGCCCTTGCCTTCTGACCCCGAAAAGTCGCTGTAGTACGCATCCGACCAGCCGGCTGCCACACGGGTGCCGCCATCAAGCAGCTTCGACATGTAGCTCTGCCAGCCGTCTCCGTACTTGCTTACAACACCGGCCAAGAAGGCAAGCCCCGGTGATGAGGTGCTCGGATCGGTGATCACCAGCAGCTTTGCATATTCGGGTTCGGCCAGCTGGTCGAGGCTAGTTGGTTCGGCAACGCCATTGTCGGCGAACCAGTCGCGGTCAATGTTGATGCACACCTGGCCGTGGTCGATCGGGGTGAGCGTTTTACCCATCGCGTAGTTGGCGGCGCTATCGGGCAGTGCGGCTGATTGATATTCGCTCAGCACATCGGCATCGGTAATGGTGGTTGCCGAAAAGTTGTCAATACCAAACACACCGTCGACGGTCGGTGCATCCTTACCCAGCAGCAGTTGGTTCACCACGAAGCCGGCATCGCCGGGTGCGGTGGTGACCAGTTTGTAGCCCGACTTTGTTTCAAAATCGGCTTTTTGCTCGGCGGTGATCTGGAATGAATCGTGCGTCAGGATGGTGACGGTGCCGCCGGCGCCGTCGGTGCCGGTTGCGTCGGTGCTCGGCGAGGCGCTGATGCTGCACCCGCTGAGCGCGAGCGCGGCCACTGCCGCTGCGGCAATGAATCGGATTTGACGACGCATGTGAACCTCCACTGTGTATGGAGGGCTCGCATTAACTGCGAGGAGAGGTAAAGCTCGACTTCCTCCGCCGGTGCTAACCGGTTCAGGTTCGAGGGTCAGCGGTCCGTACCGCACTCTCAGCGCCCCGGTGGCGCTCCCCTGTCGTGCCTCTGATGCTAGTGGATTCCGCGGCAGAACTGGCCAACCGCGGCGTCTGCCGGAGTGGCTGCGGCATTCAGCAACAAGTTCAGACGAGCCCCTGGGCGATCATGGCGTCGACCACTTTGGTGAAAGCGGCGATATTGGCCCCGAGCACATAGTCGTTCGGATCGCCATAGCGGCTGGCGGTTGCCCGCACGCGTGCGTGCACTGACACCATGATCTCTTCGAGCCGCGACTCGGTGTAGGCAAAGTCCCAGCTGTCACGGGATGCGTTTTGTTGCATTTCGAGTGCGGAGGTGGCGACGCCTCCCGAGTTCACCGCTTTGGCCGGGCCAAATAACACGTGTTTTGCTGCCCGTAACAACTGCGCCGCTTCGGGAGTGCAGGGCATATTCGCACCCTCAGCCACCACTTTCACACCGTTGTCGATGAGCGCACGCGCCGATTGGCCGTCGAGCTCGTTCTGGGTGGCACACGGCAGCGCAATATCCGTCGGCACATCCCACACATCCGTGATGCGCGCGTGAAACTCAACCCTGGGGCCGCGCCGGTCGGCATAGTCGCGGATGCGGCCGCGCTCGATTTCTTTCACCTGTTTCAGCAGCTCGAGATCGATTCCATCGGGATCAAAAACGCAGCCAGATGAATCGGATGCGGTCACCACCCTGGCGCCAAGTGCCTGGGCTTTTTCGATGGCATAGAGGGCGACATTGCCCGCACCGGAAACCGAGACGCGCTTCCCGTCGAGGGTTTCGCCCATCGTGGCGAGCTGTTCGCGGGCGAAGTAGATGGTGCCATAACCGGTTGCTTCAGTGCGCACCAGCGACCCGCCCCAGTTGAGCCCTTTACCGGTGAAGGCGCCCGCTTCGAATCGATTGGTGATTCGTTTGTACTGGCCAAATAGGTAGCCAATTTCTCGGGTTCCCACACCGATATCACCGGCGGGCACGTCGGTATATTCACCAATGTGTCGGTAGAGCTCGGTCATGAACGACTGACAAAACGCCATGATTTCAGCGTCGCTGCGACCGCGGGGGTCAAAATTTGCACCGCCCTTACCGCCACCGATCGGAAGCCCGGTGAGTGCATTTTTAAAGATCTGCTCGAAACCCAAAAACTTGACGATGCCGAGATTCACGGATGGATGAAAACGCAGCCCGCCCTTGTAGGGACCAAGCGCCGAGTTGAATTCGACCCGGTAACCGCGATTGATGTGCACCTGTCCGCGGTCATCGCGCCACGGCACCCGAAAAATAATCTGCCGCTCCGGCTCGCAGAGGCGATGGATGATGTCGTGGTCGAGGTACTCAGGGTGCTGCTCGAGCACCGGCCCGAGCGAGTCGAGCACCTCGGCGACTGTCTGGTGGTACTCCGGCTCATTGAGGTTGCGCTCAAACACATCCTGCTTGAGCGCCGCAATTGTCGAGTCGATCTGCGGCATGCTTCACCTCGCTAAGTCGGTTTGTGCCGCGCCGTAAGGCGAGCGCAGCAACTGAACGATCATCATTTATTTCACGGGATGCAATAAAAGAATGCCATTAACCACTCACGCGGCTAATGGCATTCATACCGGAGTAACCCCGGCGCACTAATGACATTTAATGAATGTAATTAGTTAAATGCCAACTCGCCATTGAGATTGGTCACTTGAACAATAGCACGATAATTATTTTATCGCTGCGCCAAAATCTGGCCGGTTCGGCTCACCAACCGCCACCAACCGGCCGCGATATGCACGGCGATGGGGTCACCGGCGCGCCAGAAGCCGAGCGCGTGTCCGGCAAAGGCGACCCCCGCCGGCGGTCGAGTGTCACCGGCCAGCGCCCCGCAGCTGTCTGGCAGCTCACGCGTCCAAGTGTCGGTACGGCCCGCCTGCTGGTCAGCGCTGTTCGCCACCGCAGCGATCCCAGCTTCGGCTGCGGCAAGCACGGCCGCAGCATCCAGCTGGCCGACAAGCGTCCAGCCATGTAGCGGCGGACGCCGGCCCGTCCACGATTCCAGCCGCCGCTCGGGTGGAACCGACAGTTCCAGTGCCGCGTCCCCGGAGGCTTCACGTGCGAGCCGATCGAGAAACCCTCGCAGCGGCACCACCGCCTCAAACCGGCCGGAGGCGCAGTCGCTTGAATCAGCATCCAGCACCTCGCCGGCGATGGCCCGCACGCCGATGGTCAGCGGTGAACGGTCGAGAATGCCAGCTGGGCGCAGCACCGGCACCCAAAAGGCCACCGCCGAGCCGATCTGCTCAACCAGCACCGAACCGTCCTCGATCCGGCCCGCCCGGCCAAAATAGGTGGCCAGATCATCGCGCACCCGCGCATCCTCGAAACGAATCCGGGCGCTCATTTGACTGCCGCTTCGCCACCGGGCGTGTGCTCGCCGGCGCGATCCACCCGGTCGACGCGCAGCTTCGGCGGCTCACCCAAAAATGGCTGCCAGGCCGCGCGTTCGGCGTCGTTGAGCCGGCGCGGCCGCTGCGACTCGGCGTCGAGAAACACAATCGATGAGCGCGCCGCAGTGTGCAGGATGCGTGACCCATGCCCAACCGGGCTCCACACCTCGTAGGCAATTTCGGCCGATGCCGCACCGAGATGGCTCACCCAAATCTGCACGTCGAGCGGTTCGGGATAGTGCGGGATCGGCGCCCGGTAGTCAATCGCGTGGCCGGCGATGAGTGTGAGTGTGTCGCCGCCGCTGCCGGCATCCACAATGCCCATCGGGCGGTTCGTTTCGGTACCAGGCTGCGGTTTCCAAAACGCCGCGATACGCGCTTCTTCGAGCAACGTGAATAGTGTCGCGTTATTGACATGACCGTACGCATCCAGGTCGCGCCAGCGTACCGGCACGGCCACGTGGAATCGGCGTTCGCCGTCCACGTGGCCGCTTTCGAATGTTTCGAGCATTAGTCGCGAGTGAGCTTTCGGTAGGTGACTCGCGAGGGTTTGGCCGCTTCCGGGCCGAGGCGCTCAATCTTGTTCGCCTCATAGCCCTCAAAGTTGCCCTCAAACCAGTACCAGTTCGACGGGTTTTCATCGGTGCCTTCATAGGCAAGGATGTGCGTGGCCACGCGGTCGAGGAACCACCGGTCGTGGGTGATCACCACGGCGCAACCGGGGAACTCGAGCAGCGCGTTTTCGAGGCTCGACAGCGTTTCAACGTCGAGGTCATTCGTGGGCTCGTCAAGCAGCAGCAGGTTACCGCCCTGTTTGAGAGTGAGCGCCAGGTTCAGCCGGTTGCGCTCACCACCCGACAGCACGCCCGACTTCTTCTGCTGGTCTGGGCCCTTAAAACCGAACGACGACACATAGGCGCGCGAGGGAATTTCGACCTGACCAACCTGGATGAAGTCAAGACCGTCGCTCACAACCTCCCAGACCGACTTTTCGGGGTCGATACCGGCGCGGTTCTGGTCGACGTACGAAAGTTTGACGGTTTCGCCAATCTTCAGGTCACCCGAGTCGAGCGGCTCAATACCAACGATGGTCTTGAACAGCGTTGATTTACCAACACCGTTCGGACCGATGATGCCGACGATGCCGTTGCGTGGCAGCGAGAAGCTGAGGTTATCGAACAGCACGCGGTCGCCGAAGCCCTTTTTGAGGTCGGTGGCTTCGAGCACGATATTGCCCAGACGCGGCCCCGGCGGAATTTGAATCTCTTCAAAATCAAGCTTCCGGGTGCGCTCCGCCTCGGCCGCCATCTCTTCGTAGCGTGCCAGACGGGCTTTCGACTTGGCCTGGCGCCCCTTGGTGTTTGAACGCACCCACTCGAGCTCTTCGGCGAGGCGCTTGGCCAGCTTGGCGTCTTTTTTGCCCTGAATCTGCAGTCGTTCTTTTTTCTTCTCGAGATACGTCGAGTAGTTGCCCTCGTAGGGGTAGAGGCGGCCGCGGTCGACCTCGGCGATCCACTGGGCGACGTGATCGAGGAAGTACCGGTCGTGGGTGATCGCGATCACCGCACCGGGGTACTTCTGCAGGTGCTGCTCGAGCCACAGCACGCTCTCGGCGTCGAGGTGGTTCGTGGGCTCATCGAGCAGCAGCAGATCCGGCTTTTCGAGCAGCAGCTTGCACAGCGCCACTCGGCGGCGCTCACCACCCGAGAGGTTGGTGACGGGTTCATCAGCGGGCGGGCAGCGCAGCGCGTCCATCGCCTGCTCGAGCTGCGAGTCGAGGTCCCAGGCATCGAGCTGGTCGATCTCGGTCTGCAGCGTGCCCATCTCTTCCATGAGCGCATCAAAGTCGGCGTCTGGCTGCGCCATTTCTTCGGAGATCTGGTTGAAGCGGTCGAGCTTGCCCTTAATATCGGCAACTCCCTCTTCGACGTTCTCACGCACGGTTTTCGACTCGTCCAGCGGCGGTTCCTGGAGCAGGATGCCAACGCTGAAGCCGGGGGTGAGCTTGGCCTCACCATTCGACGGCTCGTCGAGACCGGCCATGATTTTGAGGATGGTCGATTTACCGGCACCGTTCGGGCCGACCATACCGATCTTGGCACCGGGGAAAAACGACATTGTTACGTCGTCGAGAATCAGCTTGTCGCCCACCTTCTTGCGGGCGCGAACCATTTGATAGATGTACTCGGCCATGTTGTCCAGTCTATGAATTGCGGTTATCGGATGTGGTCAAGTCGCGGTAAAGCTGTGGCTACCAGTCAATATCGATCGACTTGGCAAGCTGACACTTGCCGCTGCTAATCGGTTTGGAGACCAGCGATGCGTAGCGGCCATCTGGGCCGCGCTCGCCCAAAAGGCACATATTGTCGGGCATGTGCACCGACACAATCACAAAGGTGGTGTCGAGCCCGATCGGCGTTTTATCGCTGGTCACTTCCATTTTTGACTTGTCGAAGCCGGCGTCTACGAGCGCGTTGACGAGGTCTTTGGAGCCCGCGCCGGGATTTGCCGACAGCACCTGTTTGAGCGTCGCGTCAAAGTAGGCGTGGTTCGCCTCTGCCCCGCCGTCGGGCACAAACTCGGGCGCCTGAGTGGGCGTGGCTTCGGCCGCGGTGGTGGTTTCGACCGGCCCGCCGTTGGTGGCGCCGCTCGTGCAACCAACCAGCGCCACACTCGCGAACAGGAGCGCGGACGTCGGCAGCAGCACCGCACGCGGAAAATTTTTGAAGCGACTCATCGAGTTGGCATTCTACGTGGCCAATTCCGCAAGATCGCCATCGGCCACTCAGCTTCCGCCGCAACGAAGCAGTCCCGAGCAATTGTGCGCGGGACTGCCCACGCTGACATTAGAACGGTTTGCCCGCATCCGACAGCTCAGCCGTCTGCGCACCGATGTCGGCAAATCCGACTGCCGAATCGCTGGCAGGCGTAGTGATGTCGCTGTCTGCTTCTTCACGCTGCCGCGCGTTGCTGCTCACGGTAGCGGTGGCAAACGAAAGGTCGGGGCCGACGTGATTCGCGAGGATCTCGATGCGCTTGCCGTTGCTGTTGTCTTCGCGCTGAAACTCACTAATTTGCAGCCGCCCCTGCACCATGACCCGGTGCCCCTTGGCGAGGCTCGCCTTGACATTGGTGGCGAGATTACGGAAACAGGTGATGGTGTACCAGTTGGTGTGCTGGTCTTCCCACTTACCCTCTTCGTTGCGCCGACGCCGTGAAGAGGCGAGTCGAAAAGTGGTGATGGTGAGATCACCGTTATCGCTGTGTTTGTGTTCGGGATCGGTTCCGATAACTCCGACCACTGTGATCTGATCTGACATGCAGGCTCCAATCGTGCTGGGTGTTGAGACGATCGGCGAGCCCGTGCCGTGTCGAATGTTACGAGGCTCACCGACCGTGCCCGCAGTCTCTCGCGATCATGTCCGGTCACATCGGCAGCAAGACGGTCGCTGTGGATAACCCGCTATTAACAGGCCGGTCGGTTTCACAGTGATGCGGCGCGGCACTACCCCATCCACTCAGCGAACTACCCCATCCATTCAGCGAATCGGGCACGCACTTTCCGCACCTTTGGTACCGCGACGGCATTGCAGTAGCCGTTGCCGGGGTTTTTTGCGAAAAAGTCCTGGTGGTAATCCTCAGCCGGCCAAAAATCGGTGGCGTCCTCGATCGCGGTCACCACCCCACCGCCCCACAGCTCATTGGCGCGATCGATGGCGGCGGTAAATTGTTCGCGCTGCTGCGCATCCGCCGGGAACATCGCCGAACGGTACTGGGTGCCAATATCTGCGCCCTGCCGGTTGAGTTGTCGAGGGTCGTGCAGAGTGAAAAAAATGTCGAGCACGATATCGGCGGGAATGATCGTCTCGTCGAACTCGATGCGGATCGCCTCTGCGTGACCGGTTCTGCCGGTGCACACCTGCTCATAGCTCGGTTCGGCAACCGCGCCGCCGATATAACCGGCGGTGATGGCAGTCACGCCGCGTACATTGCGGTACACGGCATCAAGACACCAAAAGCAGCCACCGGCGAGAACAAATGTTGTAGTCATGCGCGCAAGAGTACGCTGAATTACATGACACCTGTTCCACTGGTAGCCTTTCTTGACGGCTCGCTGCACGACGTCACCAGCATGATGGTGCGGCCCGACGACCTCGGTATCGTGCGCGGCGACGGAGTTTTTGATGTTGCGCACGGTTACGCCGGCCGGTTTGCCAACCTGGATGCGAACCTCGAGCGACTCGCAAATTCGGCACGCGTCCTGTCACTACCAGAACCGGATGCGGCCGGGTACCGCCGCGCGGTCGCTGCGCTCACCGACGCCTGGGATTGGGATGCAGCTCCCGAAACGACACTGCGCATGGTGCTCACTCGCGGACCGGAGACTGAGAGCCCTGAAACTCGCCAGCCGAGCGCCTGGGCGATGATCTCGGCAATCAGCAAGCGGGTGGTGCAAGAACGCGAGGGCGTACGAGTGCTCGTGCTCGACCGCGGAATTGAGGCCGAAGAAACGAGCGAGCTGCCCTGGCTGCTGCCGGGTGCCAAGAGCCTGTCTTACGGCATCAATATGGCAGCAAAGCGCTGGGCGGCGGCCCACGGTGCCGATGATGCGCTGTTCGTGTCGCCCAGTGGCCGATTGCTCGAAGGGCCGACCTCTTCGCTCGTGCTCGACATCGACGGCGAGCTGGTTACCCCCACACAAGATGGGCTGCTTCGCTCGCTCACCATTCAGGCCATGATCGACGGCGCGCCAGCCGCCGGCCTCACCGCCCGATTCGATGTGCTCAACCTCGCCGACCTTGACCGGGCTCGGGGCGGCTGGCTGGTTTCTACCGGCCGCATCCTGGCACCGATTATTGAACTCGATGGCAAGCCGTTCCCGATCTCGCCGCTGCACGACCAGCTCGCGCAGCTGCTCGAGGTGCCCGGCAGTAACTAGCCGCTCAAGGTAATAATAGGGCTGTGCCCGCGGCCGCTTTGTAGTCGCGGGCGCAGTTCTATCTCAGCTAGTCCCACGGATCAAAACCGCTACCGCCTTCGAGACTGGCAGCAAAGTCTCTTAATTGATCAGCCGACTGATTATCGGACTCGATGAAGTCTTGAAGCGCAAGGTGGAGCTGCACCGCCCCGTTCTCAACTTCCCATGCCAAGTCCTTCGTCAGCTCGTAGTGCAGTATCGTCAAGTCGTAGAGTTCATAGGCAGGTCCATATGCACCAAGCCCGATATCAGCAGAGCGCGCCACCTGGTTCCCAATCGTGCAAGTGATCGTCTCAGACGCGGCAGCACTCAGCGCAGTTTGCACCTTTGGCATGTACCTCTCGGTAATGGCATTGACTTCGCTCTCGACCATATTTACAGAGCAGTCAAGATCGTAGATTCTGTCGAGCACCAGGTCATAAGTACCTTTTTGTGTTCCAACACCAGAAATCGTCCCTGTCAGGCTTTCGCGCAGGGCCTCTTCCTCAGCTCGGATCTGCTGACTCAGCGCATCGAGTTGCTTCGATAATGATTCCACGCCCTCAGAATATTTTCCTGGCGCCCCCACGCCTGCTCTCGAGTCTCCCTTGGGTTCCGGAACGAGGCTGACTCCAAATGAGGCAGTTTCGAGGACTTTTCCGAGCACTCCTGGCATGAAGAGGCTGACGCCCTCGGCTGCCAAGCCGAAGACGTGGAGCTGATCTTGCCACGTGGCTGTAGTTCCTTGGGCGATCGCGTTGAATGCTTGGATCGCCGTTTCGAGCGTCGCCATCACGTCTTCACGTGCCTTCTCCCAGATCGCCTTTTCGGCGGCCACAACGCCGCCGCGAACAGCGGAAATCGCCAAGCTCCCGGCGATAGCCATAGGCAGTTTCAGCAGAAACTTATCTTTGAAAGCGTCGATCGTGTTGCCTGAAAGCCCGGCGACATGCGAGCTAATCCCGTTCATGCCCACGGCCAAGTCTTCGGATGCTACTGAGATGTTCGAGTTCGCATCCGCCACAACCGGTTCTACCGACAAGTGGCCACTCACGGTTCGGCAGCGTTCGACTATCTCATCGACTTCAGCCGGGTCAGGTAGATCAGCCCACCTACCGACAATTGAGTCAATTGTATTTCGCACCTCCGCGAAATATCCCTGAAATTCCGCGTCTTTCTGGTCGTCAAATCCAAGCACGTCCCAGCCAAAGATATTAATCATCACCGGCCCCGACCAGTCACCACCACCTTCACCATCCTGCCCGGGACGGGTCACTTTGGAACGACTATCACCTATCACTTGATAAACGTCGCCGCGTACCTCCCATCCCCAGCCGGTCTCGGAATACATCCATGCATCAATTGCGGCGCGTTTCAGTTCCCCCACCTTCGTGGCAAATTTCTCGTATCCCACGGCTACTCCTCAGTGTGTTCGATTTGATGCGATGATTCAGCTGCCACTTTGCGACGCTGAGTAATTGAGTTTGAAAACGCCACCGCGCCGGCAGCGATTACCGCTGTGAGCGCCGCAACTGGCCAAAACCACCCGGCTTGTTCGTCCGATTGAGCTTGCTGGCCTTCGTCCAGTCGCGATTCAGTGGTGGGCGCCGTCTGCCATGATTCCGCGACTGCACGCTCTGGGATCCATTCGAGCGCGCCTTCAAGAACCCCAACTCCCTGGCGATAGTGGCGGGGAGAATGCAGCCCTGATGACGGAGGCTCGCCAAGGAGGATCGAACGCACTCCGGAGAGTTCGGGATCACCAAAGCGCGGGTCACTGAAGTGGTCAAAAGCGGGCTCATCGGTAAACTCCTGTGCGTCAATTTCCAGGAGTCTGCCCGGGTCTATCGCCTCGACAGCCTGGTTGGGCCTTGGCGAATCAAGTGTGATTGGCTCAGCCGTGCTGCGTAGGAGCTGGGTGAGCTGATGGGTCGTCGCTTCCGGTGTCGCCTGTTGCAACAGTGCCAGAATGCCCGCAGTTGTGGCAGCTGCGTAAACCGAGCTCGATGCCGATTCGATGTCACCATCGGCGAGGTTGCGAACCGGTATGTCAACGCCAGGAGCGCCGAGCACTAGTCCCTCGGCGAGAGTCGATTGACTCCATAGCCGTGTCGGTGTTTCCAACGCCGCAACACCAATCGCACCAAAGTAACTGGCCGATTCAGGAGTGTTGTGTCCGCCGCGATCGCCCGCGGGAATGAGGTAGGCGTGATCGCGCAGTGCCCAATAGTCCAGTGCCCCGTTGCCCGGCTGCTGGGAGGCGAGATACTCGTCGCGCTGCACGTCATCACCAACCAGAAAAATATCGGCGCCGTCCTCATCCGCCTGCATCATGCGCGCCGCAAGATCGACACGTGCACGGTCGCAGTCAGCAGGCCAGCCTGCGCTCTCCGCATCAGCTCCGGCCGGCGGCACCTGGTAGACCAGCACCTTTGCGCGAGGTGCCACGCCGGCAATCATGCCGTCACCACCCTGCCCGACGATTGTGGTGACCGCGCCGGTCGTATACTCCGTACCTGGCGAATCTGCCGGCAGGTCGAATTGACACTGTTCCGGGAGAGGCACATACGTGGCATCAGCACCGCGCAGATCAGGCACATCCGTAGCGAACCCCTCGCCAGCCACCGCGATCGTCACGCCTTCACCGGTGAGATCAGCATCGTGCAATTCATCAATTCCAGATCCCTCGCCAACTGCGAAGGAGTGCTCCAGCTCGTAGGCACTGGCACCGGGCGCGGCCACAAACACAGCACCAATCACTACCGCCGCGGCAGCTGCTATGCGTTGAACTCGCGCGCGCAGCAGAGCACCTCTGTCATTGATGCCTGTCACGTATTCATTCCCTCTCAATACACGGATAACTCTATGGTCGAGCAGCTACCCGAAATGCCTGGTTCGACCACAAATCAAACTTGCTAGCACCGGGTTCATCCCGGAGTGAGCAGTTAGCTAATTCTCGAGACCGATGCTGGCTACGTCTCAGCCATGAGAGCCCGCGTGAAGCGTTCACGCGGGCTCTCGCTGTGTGCGCAAAACTGGCACCGTGCTAGCGCCACCACTGATCAGTGGGGGTTACCGGTAGCTGCCGCTTGTGTCGAGTGCGCAGATAGTAGCCCTCGATTTTTGCGGCGATCTCGTCGGCGACTTCACCGCCGGTGAGATAGGTGTCGATATCGCGGTAGCTGAGCCCGAGCTCGGTTTCATCCGGCCGGCCGGGCACACCATCAAGCAGGTCGGCCGTGGGCACTTTTTCGTAGAGCCGCGCATCCGCACCGAGGTGCTGCAGCAGTTCGCGGCCCTGCTGTTTTGTCAGTCCACTCAGCGGCATCACATCCGCCGCACCATCGCCAAATTTTGTGAAAAAACCGGTGACAGCCTCAGCCGCGTGATCGCTTCCCAGCACCAGCATCCCGTGTTCACCACCGAGCGCAAATTGCGCCACCATGCGGATGCGAGCCTTAATATTGCCGCGATTAAAATCGCTCAATTGCGCTGGCGCAAACGCCTCACTCAGCCCGTCAACAGCCGCCTTAATGTTGACTGCCACCGTTTCATCCGGCCGGATGAATTGGAGCGCCAGCTGTGCATCCGCTTCGTCCACCTGCGTGCCGTGCGGCAGCCGCATCGCTACAAAGCGCGCATCCCCGCCATTGGCCCGCACCCGCTCAACCGCCAGCTGCGCTAGCCGGCCCGCCAGCGTCGAGTCTTGACCACCGGAAATTCCGAGCACGAACCCACACACTCCGGTTTTTTCGAGATAGTCGACCAAAAACTGAACGCGACGCTCAATTTCATCGGCCGGATCGATAGTTGCCCGCACCGCGAGCGCGGTAATGATCTCTTGCTGTAGGGGACGCATAGCCGGATTCTGTCACGCTCGGCTGACCGGTTCGTCGGTTTCGTCGGCGGCGGTTTGCGCGGCTTGCGATCGTTCGTGGGCGCGACCGCGCAGCCAGAGGAAAGTGCCGCCCAAAATGGCAGCGAACGTGGATGCGATCAGAATTGCCGACTTCGACAGTTCGTGTTCGGGGATGCCGATCGGGAAGGCAAGTTCTGAGATGAGCAGCGACACCGTGAACCCGATACCCGCGATCATCGACACCGCGACAATATCGAGCCATTTAATGGCCGGGTCAAGGTTGATGCGCTGTACACGCGTGGTGAGGAAAACCGCCAGCGTTATACCGATGGGTTTACCGATGATGAGGCCGAGGGCGATACCCAGCACCAGCGGCGAGGTGAGGGCAGCGAAGTCCATGCCCGCAAACGAAACCCCGGCCGAGAAGAACGCGAACAGGGGCACGCAAATACCGGCTGAAAGCGGCCGGAAGCGGTGTTCGAACGTTTCAGCGAGGCTCATTTCGTCGCCGGTTTCGCCCCTGGCTGGCCGCACCGGCACCGAGAAGCCCAGCAGCACACCGGCGATGGTGGCGTGAATACCCGAGAGGTAGAACAGCGCCCACACGATGATGCCGAGCGGCAGCAGCAGAAACCATGCCGCTCCCTTGTCTTTCCGGAAGAGGTTGCGGCCGTAGTGCGCCAGCAACCAATAGCCGGCAAGCGGCACGAGCGCCGCAAAAAGGTGGCCGAGTGACAGCGCCGAGGTGTAGGCAATCGCGATAATGACGATGGCGATGAGGTCATCGACAACAGCGAGGGTGAGCAAGAAGGTGCGCAGCGCGAGCGGCAGCTTCGAGCCGACAACCGCAAGCACTGCCACTGCGAAGGCAATATCGGTGGCTGTGGGAATCGCCCAGCCGTGCGACAGTTGCGGATCGTTACCGGCGAAAAAAATGTAGATGAGGGCGGGCACGATTACCCCGCCAGCAGCGGCCGCAATTGGCACTATCGCGCGGCTGGGTTTACGCAGGTCACCCTCGACAAATTCGCGCTTGAGCTCGAGACCCGCCAAAAAGAAAAACACTGCGAGCAGCCCGTCGGCGGCCCAGTGCCCCACCGTCATCTCGAATGACCAGTCGCCGAATTGAAAACCGGCCTTGGTGTCGCGAAGCCCCTCGTACCAGCCCGATAGTGGACTGTTGGCCAGCACAATCGCGATCACGGCGGCCACGATGAGCAGCCCACCACCGATGGTTTCTTTGCTGACGATCTGTGCGATTCGCTGCAGCTCGCTCGGCGACGAGGGCGCAAAAGCGGTTTCTTCTTGCGGGGCTGTATCGGGTTGGGAGGCGGGTGCGTTAGTCATCGAGATCCTCAGAGCGTTTCGCGAACAATGCCATCCATTCCGGCAGTCACGCCGATGAATGCGCCGACCAGACTTCCCGGCTCACCGCGAATCACCTTAACGGCTGGGGGCTTGCGACCGCCACACCCGGCGCGTTTACCCCAGCACCGCCATTGACAGCGCCCCCAGCAGGACTCGAACCTGCAACCTACGGATTAGAAGGCCGTTGCTCTATCCATTGAGCTATGGAGGCGAATGCTTCCAGCGTACCGGCACCAGCAACACCGTGAGGATGCACTTTGGCGGTGGCTACCATTGGATGCATGAGCAATGCGAATGACCGGCTGGTGTGGATTGACTGCGAAATGACCGGGCTCGACCCGCAAATCGACGAGCTGGTTGAGGTTGCGGTATTCGTCACCGACTTCGAACTCAATGTGCTCGATACTGAGGGGCTCAGCGTGGTCATTAAGCCATCACAGGCGGCCCTCGACCACATGAACGATTTTGTCACCGAGATGCACCGCACCTCGGGGCTGTCCGAAGAAATCCCGCACGGCATTTCGCTGGCCGATGCGCAACAGCAGGTGCTCGACTATGTGAAGCGGTTTGTGCCCGCAGCCAAGCAGGCACCACTTGCCGGCAACACAATCGGCACCGACCGCATGTTCCTCGCCCGCTACATGCCCGAGCTGGATGAATTCCTGCACTATCGCAATATCGACGTGTCAACGTTCAAAGAGCTCGCCCGCCGCTGGTACCCGCGCATCTACTTCCAGTCGCCCGAAAAACACGGCGGGCACCGCGCCGCCGCCGACATCCTCGAATCGATTCGCGAACTGCGTTATTACCGCGCGGCAATGTGCATCCCCCAGCCCGGCCCCAGCAGCACCGAGTTGAAGGAAACCTCCAAGCAGGTTGCGGATGAGTTCGCGCCGCTACTCGAACGCGATTAGCTAGCCGCGCCGCCGAGTCGCTATGTGCCGAGAATTGGGCTATCATGGCCAAGTTGCATGCGTGAGCAAACAACATGGCGGACGTAGCTCAGTTGGTAGAGCGCTTGGTTGTGGTCCAGGAGGTCGCGGGTTCAAAACCCGTCGTTCGCCCCAATACTTCTGTGTTCGCTTCTAATGCTGTCAGCGCTTCGTAGTTTCATCTGAACTCGAACGACTCCCCTTCGCACCGTTTAGTTCAAGACAGTAAAATGGCGAGCAGCAGACTTAGGAAAGGGCACATCATGAGCACTTCCTCTATCACCACTACGGCATCCGCCACTATGACAGCCACTGAGCGTGAAGCGCTCGTAGCCGAGGCGATTCACAGCGGTGAAATGGAAGGCCTGCGTGTCGATCCAGTCACCCGTGAAGACGCGCAGGAGTACATCACCGGACAAATCAGCTCGGATGAGCTTGTCGCCCGCGCACGCGCACGCTATGGCCTCGCCTGATTTTTTGGTTGACCCGTATATTGACCCCGATTCGGGCCTGTTACGAAACTTGGTCGGCGCCCGGACTCAGCGCGCCTTGTGCAGCTCGTGGATCACCCGGTGAAACCGACTGGCGATCTCGAAGAATTACGTGCGATTCACCGCCACCTGTTTCAGGATGTCTATGCCTGGGCGGGTGAGCTGCGCACCGTTGACATCCGCAAAAACGAAGATGGCGCGCAGTTCTTCCTACCGGTGTCGATGATCGAACGCGCGGCGATGTTTGCGGCCAAAGAGCTCCGCGATGACAATGAGCTGCAGGGCCTCCCCCGTAACGAGTTCATCGAACGACTGGCCTACCACTACGATGCCTTCAACTACATCCACCCATTTCGTGAAGGTAATGGTCGGACTCAACGGGTGTTCTGGAGCCGAATCGCACGCGCCGCGGGGTGGCAGCTCGACTGGCGTGCCGTGCGCGGCTCGACCAACGATCGAGCTGGTCGCGCGGCCTCAGATCAACGCGATTTCGCACCATTACACGATATGTTCGACCGAGTTGTCACCGCCGCAAAACCGCAGCGTGAATTCGATGCGGCATGGCGCGGCCTGGAGCACGCAAGGCTCGCTTTTCGCACCATCGATGTAAAAACAGGCGAAAAACCGGACACACTCGACGAGAAAGCTAGAGACGAATGAGTGATAACTCAGCAAGTGTTCGCACGGCCCCGTTTTTGGAGGCAGCATGATCGAGCTCAGCGCCGAAGATTTTGAACAGCTTGTCGTGAGCGAACTCGACGCGCTCCCCGACCGGGTGGTTGACGGCCTCGACAATGTGGTGTTCCTGATCGAAGATCGACCGCCCGACGGGTCGCTCGACATGCTCGGCGTATACGAAGGATTCGATCTCACCGAACGCGGCGCATACGGCTACGGCGAACTGCCCGACCGCATCATCCTGTTTCGCGAGCCGCTACTGGCAATCTGCGAAACCATCGAGGAGCTTCGCGATGAGGTGCACATCACGCTCGTCCACGAAATCGCGCATTACTACGGCATCGACGACGAACAGCTTCACGAACTCGGTTGGGGATAACGCATCCCGGGAACTTTCCGCCGCACTCGTTCCTCATAATTGGATGGTGCCCGTTCAGCGCGCCGACTCAGTCTCCCGATAGGTTGTCCGCACCGAGTCGACCTTCGATTCCCGAATCTGCCAGCAGAAAGAGTGTTCGATGTCATTCCCTCAGATGAACTATCAGCCCGCGCATCAGCCCGTCCCGCCGTACGGCTATAACGCTCAGCCGCCGGAAGACCCCGAGGGGCTCGGCAGCTGGATTCTCACGCTTTTTGTTGCCGGCCTCCCACTCATCGGGTTCATCTATCTGCTGGTGCTTGCCTTCGGCTCTGATAGTTCCAAAGCCAAACAAAACTTCGCCCGCGCCTCGCTCATCCTCGGACTCGTGGCGTTTGTCATCATGTTCGTGGTGTTCATCGTGATCGGGGCCACTGTTGGGTTCGCCGCATTCTCGGTTGTGAACATGAGCGACTACTAACTCCGGCCGCTTACTCGAGTCGGCCCTCGCTGCCGGGCGACTTCGCGAAGCCCCGCTGCCCGAGCAGCCTGTGCACCGCATCGATATCGCCCGGCATTTCGAATGTCGCATCCGCCAGCTGGGCCGGCGCCTCCAACGCGTAGAGGGCGTCTTCCTGCGCGCGCCAGCCCTCCCACCAGTCGTCGGAGCCGTCACGTCTGCGGGCGCGATCGCGCCGCAACGATTCGGATGCATCCAGCCAGAGCGAGGCATCGGCATACGGCAGCGATGCCCGGGTAATCGCCCCGCATCCCTCCACGATGAGATCGGGTTCGGGGGCAAGCATTGCGCCATCATGAAAACCGCCGCGGTGCCAATCCCACTCGCGCAACCGCACCCGCTCGCCGCGCGCCCGCGGCGCGAGCACCGCATCCACCAGCCACCGTGCCCCGGCACTCAGTCCCTCCCAGCCGGGATAAAAATGCTCGACATGCACCAGCTCGCAACCGTACTCACGGGCGAGCGTGCGGGCCAGCTCGGTCTTGCCGGCACCAGATCGGCCATCAATAAGCAGCGTCCGGCCACAGGGTCGGCTGGATGCACGCGGTGCGACGGTCATAGCAGCGAACCTACCCTGATTTGCTTTGCCAACCGGCAACCCACCGGTTACCGAAGCTCAGCGTTCCTGTCAGGGCAGCGCTCTATGGTTAGGGGCCTAAGAAAGGAACCTCGTTCATGTCGCAAACCGAAACTCCGCACAGTTGGCCGGGCCAGCCATACCCGCTGGGGGCCACCTTCGATGGCACCGGCACCAACTTCGCCATCTATTCGGGCGGGGCAGAAAAGGTTGAACTGTGCCTGTTCGACCAGGACGGCACCGAAACCCGGGTGCGGCTTTTTGAACAGGATGCGTTTGTGTGGCACTGCTACCTGCCGCAGGTGCAGCCCGGTCAGCTCTATGGCTACCGAATTCACGGCGCCTACGACCCCGCAACCGGCCACCGGTTCAACCCCAACAAACTGGTGCTCGACCCGTACGCCAAAGCCATCACCGGCAATATCGAGTGGAACCAGGCGGTTTTTTCTTATAACTTCGGCGACCCCGACTCGCGCAATGACGAAGACTCAGCCAAGTACATGCCCAAGGGCGTGGTGATTAACCCGTTTTTCGACTGGGACGGCGACCGTCTCCCGCGCATCCCCTACGCCGATTCGGTCATCTACGAGGCGCATGTCAAGGGGCTCACGCAGCTGCATCCCGACATTCCCGAATCGATGCGCGGCACCTATGCTGGCGTGGCGCACCCGGCGGTAATCGAGCATCTCAAGCGCCTCGGCGTCACCGCACTCGAGCTCATGCCCGTGCACGAATTTGTGCACGACTCGACACTCGCCGAGAAGGGCCTGCGCAACTACTGGGGCTACAACACCCTCAACTTTTTTGCGCCGCACGGCGACTACTCCTCCACCGGCGACAATGGCCAGCAGGTCCAGGAGTTCAAGAGCATGGTGAAAACCCTGCACGCCAACGGCATCGAGGTCATCCTCGACGTGGTCTACAACCACACGGCCGAAGGCAACCACCTGGGCCCGACCCTCAGCTGGCGCGGTATCGACAACGCGGCCTATTACCGACTCGAACCCGATGCGCGCTACTACACCGACTACACCGGCACCGGTAACTCGCTCAATATGCGTCACCCGCACTCGCTGCAGCTGATCATGGACTCGCTGCGCTACTGGGTGACCGAGATGCACGTCGACGGTTTCCGCTTCGACCTCGCCTCAACCCTCGCGCGAGAGCTGCACGATGTCGACAAGCTTTCGTCGTTCTTTGACCTTGTGCAGCAAGACCCGATCGTCTCGCAGGCGAAACTCATTGCTGAGCCTTGGGATGTGGGCCCCGGCGGCTACCAGGTGGGTAACTTCCCGCCGCTGTGGACCGAGTGGAACGGCAAATACCGTGACACTGTGCGTGATTTTTGGCGCGGTGAGCCCTCAACACTCGGCGAGTTCGCCACCCGCGTCACCGGCTCGGCAGATCTGTATGAGCGGTCGGGCCGGCGCCCGGTGGCGTCGATCAACTTCGTCACCGCCCACGACGGGTTCACCCTGCGTGACCTGGTGTCATACAACGACAAACACAATGACGCCAACGGTGAAGACAACCGTGACGGTGAATCGCACAACCGGTCGTGGAACTGCGGGGCCGAGGGCCCGACCGATGACCCCGCGATTAACGAGCTGCGTGCCCGCCAGCAGCGCAATTTCATCGCCACGCTGCTGCTGTCGCAGGGGGTTCCCATGCTCAGCCACGGTGATGAACTCGGCCGCACCCAGCAGGGAAACAACAACACCTACGCGCAAGACAGTGAGCTGTCGTGGATTAATTGGGAGCACGCCGACAAACCGCTCATGGAGTTCACGCGCGCACTCGCGGCACTGCGCCACGAGCATCCCACCTTCCGCCGTCACCACTTCTTTAATGGCCGCGTTGCCAAACGCGGCGAGGGTGAGGGGCTGGCGGATGTGATCTGGCTGTCGACCGATGGCAGCCAAATGTCGGATGAAGCCTGGAACGAAGCATTCGTGCGCGCCGTTGGGCTATTTCTCAACGGGGATGCGATTGCCGGTCGAGATGCGCGCGGCGAACGCATCCGCGACAAGAGTTTCATCATCTATTTCAATGCCTCAGAAAACGATGTCGAAACTCGCCTCCCCAACGCCGATCTTGATTTCCGGTGGGAGCCGGTGATTGACACTGCCGGGAAGGCAACCCAGCTCGGTGCGCTCGGTCCCGGTGATACGTTCACCCTCGTTTCTCGGTCGCTGGTGCTGCTCCGTGAGTTCACCGAACCCGAGCCCGAACCCGATCACTCGGTTGCGGCTTCGGTTGCCACCACCACGCAGGCAATTCCGATCATCACGCAGGCAAACGAGCAGGCGTCGATATCAGACCCCACCGACCAGTAACCGCCAGCTGTCAATCGCGAAACCGCAAAGGAGCGAGCAACTATGTCGGATCCGCAGTCATCGACCGTTGAGCGTCGGGTACCAAAGAGCACCTACCGGCTTCAGCTAACCCCCGAGTTTGGTTTCACAGCGGCCACCGCGCAGCTGCCCTATCTCTCCCAGCTCGGTGTCGACTGGATCTATCTGTCGCCCGTACTGCAGTCGACCAGCGGCTCGCAGCACGGCTACGACGTGGTTGACCCCACCCGTGTTGATGCAGCCCGCGGCGGCCGTGAACAGTTCGTGCGGCTGTGCGAGACGGCACACGAGTTCGGCATGGGCGTGTTGGTCGACATCGTGCCCAACCATATGGGGATCAGCGTGCCGCGCGAAAACCCCTGGTGGTGGGATGTGTTGCGGCACGGGCGTGATTCGACCTATGCCGAATTTTTCGATATTGATTGGGATGCTGGCGACGGTAAGCTGCTCATCCCCATCATCGGTGATGACGATATGCCCGAGCAGCCCGGCGATCCCATCAAACATGTCACCGTCGATGCTGATGCCGGGGTGCTGCGCTACTGGGATCTCGAGTTTCCACTCTCCCCCGGAACCGCAAGCGAAGACATCCGCACCACACACGCCAATCAGCACTACCGACTGGTGCACTGGCGGCTCGGTGACCACGCGCTGAACTACCGCCGGTTTTTTACGGTCACCACGCTTGCCGGCCTGCGTGTTGAACGTGACGAGGTGTGGGATGCGGCGCACGCCGAGATCCTCTCGTGGCTGCGTGAGGGGCTCGTTGACGGGTTGCGCATTGACCATCCCGACGGACTGCGTGACCCGGCCGGCTATCTCGAGCGGCTTCGCGAGCGCACCGGTGGCGCCTATGTGATCGTCGAAAAAATTCTCGAACCCGGTGAGCAGCTGCCTGACTGGGCGTGCGAGGGCACCACCGGGTATGACGCGCTTGCTGCCACCGAACGACTCTTCGTGGATGCCGACGGAATTGCCGATCTCGAGCAGGCGGCCGCCGCGCTGTCGTCCCGCGATCTTGACGATTGGGATACGCTCATCCACCACTGCAAGCGTGACGTCGCCGATGATGCATTGCAGGCTGAACTGCGCCGGGTAACTCGTGAACTGGATGACGCGAGCGACCAGACGCTCGATGCGCTGAGCGAAATTGCGGCGAATTTCAGTGTCTACCGCACCTATTTGCCGCACGGCGCCGAACTGCTCGAGCAGGCCGCGCGCAATGCCGCCGATTGGCATCCAGATCTGGCCGGCGAAATCGAACGGCTGCTGCGAGTGCTGCGCGACCCGGCGCATCCCGCCGCGCTTCGCTGGCAACAAACCACCGGCATGATCATGGCGAAGGCGGTAGAAGACCGGGCCTTCTATCGGTTTTCGCGCCTCACCTCGCTCAACGAGGTCGGTGGCGACCCGAGCCATTTAGCCACGAGCGTGGCTGACTTCCACGCCGCTCAGCAGGCGCGGCTTGCACGCTGGCCACACGCACAAACCACCCTGACCACGCACGACACCAAGCGTTCGGAAGACACTCGAGCACGGATTGACGTGCTGAGTGAGATGCCCGATGACTGGGCCGAAGCGCTGCACGAGCTGCTTGAAATTCAGCCGATTGAAAACCCCGCCTTCGCCAATTTGATCTGGCAGGCCGTTGTGGGTGCGTGGCCGGCGTCACGCGAGCGGCTGCACGACTACGCCACTAAGGCGGCTCGTGAGTCTGGTGAAATCACCACCTGGACCGCAGTTGATGAGCAGTATGAGGCCAGTGTGCACGGGGCCATCGATGCCGCCTTCGATCACCCCGCTGCTCGGGCGATTATTACCCGGCTGCACGAAAAAATCACGCCGCATGGCTACCACAACTCGCTGGTGATGAAAGCGATCCAGTTGCTTGCACCGGGGGTGCCGGATGTGTATCAGGGCACCGAGCTGTGGGACCGCTCACTCGTCGACCCCGACAACCGCCGCCCGGTCGATTGGGCCGCCCGGCAGGCGGCACTCGACGCGATCGGGAAGGGCGCCCGCCCGGCACTCGACGAGACCGGCGCAACCAAACTCATGGTGGTTACCGCTGCACTGCGGTTACGGCGCAAACTGCCCGAACGGTTTACGCAGTACACACCCCTGACGGTGACCGGCGCGGCACAAGACCACGCGGTGGCGTTTGACCGCGGCGGAGTCGCACTCGTTGGTGCTATTCGCCCGGTGGGACTCGCCGAGGGCGGCGGCTGGCATGGCACGACCGTCTCGCTTCCCGAAGGACGCTGGCTCGATCAGCTCACCGGCCGGGAGTTCAGTGGCGAGGCGCTGCTTGCCAGCATGCTTGATGAGTTGCCGGTGGCAATACTGGTGCGGTTTTAGCGGCTTGCGAGCCGGTTAACGTCGATCGATTTTAAGGAGCCCCCGCCATGCGTGATGCCCGTTTTGATGTTTGGGCACCGAAGGCCAACCGAATGCGCGTCGTCATCGACGGCACCATCTACGAGATGGCTCGTTCGGACGAAAATTGGTGGCGCCCCATTGGGGTGCCAGAGCTGCCGGATGAACCGATCGCGCTGGCCACCGCGGTCGCCGACGGAGATCTCACGCTCACCGGGCCAATCAGCGTTATCGCCGCCGAGCAGGCGGTGCCGGCGCCTGTGGTTAGTGAGCACGACTACGGCTACCTGATCGACGACGATGACACTCCCCGACCCGATCCGCGTTCGCGTCGCCAACCCGACGGCGTGCACGGGCTGTCGCGCACATTTGACGCCACTCGGTATCGCTGGTCGGATGCGGCCTGGACCGGCAGGCAGCTTGCCGGCAGCATCATTTACGAACTCCATCTGGGCACCTTCACCCCCGAGGGCACCCTCGATGCCGCGATTGACAAGCTCGATCACCTGGCCGATCTCGGTGTTGATTTTGTCGAGTTGATGCCGGTGAACGCGTTTAATGGACCGCGCGGCTGGGGCTATGACGGTGTGCTCTGGTATGCGGTGCATGAGCAGTACGGTGGCCCGGAGGCGTATCAGCGTTTTGTTGATGCCTGCCACCAGCGCGGTCTCGGAGTCATTCAGGATGTGGTCTACAACCACCTCGGTCCCTCCGGTAATTATTTGGGCATGTATGGCCCGTATTTGGCGGGCCAGCACACCACCGCCTGGGGTGATGCGGTAAACCTGGACGGCTTCGACTCCGACCAGGTGCGCCGCTACATCATCGATAACGCGCTCATGTGGTTCCGGGACTTTCACGTTGACGGGCTGCGGCTGGATGCGGTGCACGCGCTGGTCGATACTCGTGCCACTCACGTGCTGGAAGAGCTGGCTGATGAGGTGGATGCGTGTTCGGCGCAGCTGCGCAAACCGCTTTCGCTGATTGCCGAGTCGGATCTCAACGCACCGCGAATGATTGCGAATCGCTCGGCGGGCGGGTACGGGCTCACTGGCCAGTGGTCGGATGATTTCCATCACTCGGCACATGTGGCGCTCACCGGCGAGGCTGGTGGCTATTACGCTGATTTTGCCGCCGACGGCGGTGGTTTGGGTGCGCTCGCGAAGGTGCTGCGCAAGGGCTTTTATCATGACGGGTCGCTGTCGAGCTTCCGCAACCGGCACCACGGGCGGGCGCTGCCCGAGGGGATGCGCGCCTGGCGGCTGGTCGTGTCGATTCAAAACCATGACCAGATTGGAAACCGCGCCACCGGCGATCGGTTGAGCGAATCGCTCACAATCGACCAGCTTGCGGTTGGGGCGACGCTCATGCTTTGTGCACCGTTCACGCCGATGCTGTTTATGGGTGAGGAGTGGGGTGCAACCAGTCCGTTCCAGTTCTTTTCTTCGCATCCCGAACCCGAGCTCGCAAAAATGACCACCGAGGGACGCATCAGCGAGTTTTCGCGCATGGATTGGGCCGATGTGGAAGTTCCCGACCCGCAGGCGCTGGCGACGTTTGAGCGGTCAAAGCTCGATTGGCACGAGCTCGCTCAACCCGAACACGAGCGGCTTTTTGTGATCTACCGAGAGCTGATCGCGCTGCGGCGCACGCTCCCCGAACTTTCCTCGCCGTGGCTACGGGATGTGACGGTGAGCTATGACGAGGATGAGCGCACACTGTCGTTCTGGCGCGGAAATGTTCAGGTGGTGCTCAATTTTGCCGGTGAGATGCGCCGGGTAGAGGTGGATGTGGATGTGCGATGGACGCGGGTTATTGAGCAGCCGCTGCTCGAATATGCCACCAGCGCCGAAGTCAGGCTCGAGCACGTGAACGGCCGCAACTACGCAATAATGCCACCGCACTCGGCAGCGGTGTTTTCACCGGCAGCACCATAGCCACTGCGCTGCCGACCAGCAGCTGTAAGTAAAAAAGCCGGTTTCAAAAAGTCGGTTCTAGTTGCTCGGCCGATTCGGACGCTCGGTAAGTCCTGTGCCTCGGTCACGGCGCTCATGACGGCCAAGCAGCGAAGCCGGGCGCAGAGCATCCCGACCAAATTTTGCTGTGGCCACATCCACCGCCCGCTCGGCAGCATCCCACTCGTCATCGTGCTGTTCATCCCAGAGCGTGAGCGCCGTCGCTTCCCCCGCCGGCGCCAGCTGATCGGCACGCACCCCGATCAGCCGCACCGCCTGGCCATCATGATGCATCCCGGCCAGCAATCGCGCCGCAGCCCGAAACAGCACCAGTCCCGTGCTAGACGGGCGGTCGAGGCGTTCCTGGCGGGTGATGGTTTCAAAATTGGCCCAGCGCAATTTCACGGCGACCGTACCCGCAACCAAATCTGCTTTGCGCAGCCGCTGCGCCACCGCATCCGCCTGCGCCCGCACCTCGCGTTCAAGCTCGGCGTGCGAAGTGACATCCTCCGAAAAAGTTTGCTCGTGCGACACCGATTTTTCTTGATGCTCGGTGATTACCGCCCGCTCATCGCGACCCCAGGCGAGTGCCGATAGCCGCTGTGCCATTGCCTTACCGGCGAGCCGTTCGAGCACCGGCACGGGGGTGTGCGCCAGGTCGAACACCGTGTTGATGCCGCGGCCGTGTAATTTTTCGGCGAGCTTGCCGCCCACTCCCCACAGTGCACCCACCGGTAGCGCGTGCAAAAAGGGAAGCGTCTCATCGGGTGAGATCACCAGCATCCCGTCGGGTTTGCATTTGCCGCTGGCCAGCTTCGCCACAAATTTGGTGCTCGCCGCCCCCACCGAACAGGTCAGCCCGGTTTCGGCAAGCACGCGGCGACGAATCAGCCGCGCGATTTCGCCTGGCGACCCGAACAATTTGGTCGCTCCCGACACATCCAAAAACGCCTCGTCGATCGACAGCGGCTCGACCAGCGGCGTGATGTCGTGGAACACGCGCATCACCTCGGCGCTAGCGGCACGATACTTGTGCATCTGGCCTGGAATCACCACCGCCTGCGGGCAAAGCTGCAGCGCTCGGCCAATCGGCATGGCGGCGTGCACCCCGTACGCGCGCGCCTCATAGCTCGCCGAAGAAACCACTCCCCGGGTGCCGTTACCACCAACGATTACCGGTTTGCCGCGCAGCTCGGGGCGCTCGAGCTGCTCTACCGAGACAAAAAACGCATCCATATCGACATGCAGGATCGTGGCACCGGTATCGTCACCACCGGTGCCGGTGATGCGACCCCCGAGATCCTTTTTTGTCACCCCTCCAGACTGGCATGAGCCACCGACGTTTGGTAGCAGCTGCTGTGGCTGCGCTCCGGCACGGGCTACGGCAAGCGGGCGCAGATGTCTCGTAGGATTTACCCCATGCGTGCACAAGAGTTCAATGCCAAACGAGGCTGGCTGGCCAGCTATGCCGAAAATGTTCCCGCCGATATCGAGCCGGTAACCGGGTCGCTCTACGACGAACTCGCATCGCGGGCCGCCGACTACGCCGACTCGCCAGCGCTCGAATTTTTTGGCCGCGAACTCACTTTTGCCCAGTTCCACAACCAGGTGCTGCGCGCGGCCAAAGGGTTGCGCCGGCTCGGCGTGGGCAAGGGCGACCGGGTGGCGCTCATCATGCCCAACTGTCCGCAACACCTGATCGCCTACTACGCGGTGCTGCGGCTGGGTGCGGTTGCTGTGGAACACAATGCGCTCTACACCCGCGACGAGTTTTACACCCAGTTTGCCGACCACCGTGCCGAATACGTCATCGTGTGGGACAAGGTCGCGCCGGTCATCCAAGACTTTGCCGAAGAACTCAGCATCAAGCACATCATTTCGATGAACATGACCCGCGCCATGCCGCTGAAAATGCAGCTCCTGCTGCGTCTGCCGGTGGCGAAGGCGCGCGAAAGCCGTGAAAAGCTCACCGCCCCGGCACCGGGAACCATCCCCTTTGAACAGCTACTGAAGCACGGTGAGCTGCCCGAAACCTTCCCGAAGCCGGGCGCCGATGATATCGCCTCGCTCGCCTACACCTCGGGTACCACCGGAGCGCCGAAGGGCGCCATGCTCTCACACAGCAACCTGGTGTCAAACGGCCGTCAGGGTGCGGCCTGGATGCCCGAGTTCACCCCCGGCGAAGAAACTATTTATCTGTTCCTGCCGCTATTCCACACGTTCGGGATGCTGCTTGGCGGCCTGTACGGTGTGGTGTCGGCATCGCGTGTGGTGCTGTTCCCGACGTTCGACCCCGACATGGTGGTCGAGGCATCAAAGCGTCACCCAGCGACCTTCGTGCCTGGGGTACCGCCCATGTACGACCGGCTCGCGCGCGTGGCCCGCGACAACCCCGAGCTCGATCTTTCGCACGCCCGCTACGCCATGAGCGGCGCCATGACGCTCACCAACGCCATCGTTGACCGCTGGGAGGCGGTTGCCGGCGGCAAGCTCAACGAGGGTTATGGTCTCACCGAGGCCTCGCCGTTCGCGATGGTGAACCCGTTTGGTCCCACCCGCAAGGTCGGCACCATCGGCGTGCCGGCGCCATCAACGCTGATGCGCGTGGTCGACCCGAACGATCTCGAAAAAGAGGTCGAGTTCGGCGAGGTTGGTGAGCTTGTCATTAAGGGCCCGCAGGTGTTCCAGGGCTACTGGAAAAACGAAGCCGAAACCGAGCAGGTCATGCTGCCGGACGGCTGGCTGCGCACCGGCGATCTGGTCACTCAGGATGAAGACGGTTTTGTCACCGTTGTCGACCGCAAAAAAGAAATCATCATCACCGGTGGTTTCAATGTTTCGCCCTCCGAAGTCGAGCAGGTACTGCTGCAGGCACCCGGCGTGCTCGAGGTTACGGTGGTCGGTATCGCCCGCGGCAGCAACAAAGCCGAGTCGATCACCGCGGTGGTTGTGCCCGACCCAGAGGCCGAGTTTGACGAGCAGGCGGTGCGCGCTCACGCCCGTGAGCACCTGGCAGAGTACAAGCGTCCGCGCAGCTATGTCCTCTGGGATGAGCTGCCGAAGTCGATGCTCGGTAAGGTGCTGCGCCGCAGCGTAAAAGAAACGCTCACGGCCAATCCGAAGGCCACCCGCGCAGCCAGCGACGACGAGTAGCGTGCAACTGGTAGCGGCGGCAGCCGGCGCGGTTACACTGTAGCCCGTGACCGAATCCGCGAATCTTGCACCCACGCACGGCATGATGCCCGAGATGCCGCCGCTACCAAAAACGATGGCTGAGCTTGAGGCAATGCCGCCGCTCGACGCGTTCCTCGCCACGCTCAACCTCATCGACACCGGTGCACGCACCACCGAAGACATTTTCACCGGCGCCAGCCAGTGGATGCCCGGCGGCCGCGTCTTCGGTGGCCAGGTGGCAGCCCAGTCGATCGTGGCGGCCACTCGCACGGTGCCAGAAGACCGCAATATCCACTCGATGCGTGGCTATTTTTTGCGGCCCGGCGATATCCAAAAGCCCATCACCTTCTCGGTCAACCGGATTCACGACGGCAAGTCGTTCTCAACCCGTCACGTTGAAGCCTTCCAAGACGGGCTGCCGATCTGGTCGATGATTTCGTCGTTCCAGGTGGAAGAGGAAAGCGCGGTCGACCACGATTTCCCGATGCCCGAGAACCTGCCGATGCCCGAGTCGCTGCCCAGCGAAGCCGAACTGGTTGAGCGGGCCGGGGTGAAACTCGCCAACTTTTGGGTGCACCGCCGCCCGTTCGTGATGCGGCACGTCGACGGCCCGATCTATCTGCAGCCGAGCACCTCGCGTGAACCCTTCGACCACGTGTGGGTGAAATCGGCTGCGCCGCTGCCAGACGATCCCGTCGTGCACGCCGCGGCGATCGCTTATGTGAGCGACTATCTCATGCTCGAACCCACGCTGCGCCGCCACGGCCTTACCTGGATCGATCCGCGGCTGCGGGTGGCGAGCCTCGACCACGGCGTGTGGTGGCACCGCTTTGCCCGCGCCGATGAGTGGATGCTGCTGCGCATTAAATCACCAAACGCACACGGCGGCCGCACGCTCGCGCAGGGCTATCTCTACACGCGTGACGGCAAGCTCATTGCATCCGTTTCACAGGAGGCCATGCTGCGACTCAAAGAGGGCGCACCATCACGCCTTGCGGGTGTCAAGCTCCCCGAACCACCTTCTGCTTAACGGCCCCGCCGCCTCATTCGAAGTCACGGATATACCGCCACGGCCGTTCACCGGTTTCGAGTCGGTGCCGAGCAGCGGGCCGCGATGCCGTGCCGAGTTCATCAATCTGCCACTGGCTGTCACCAAACCAGTAGCAGCGCTGTTCGGCAACCTGCCGCGTTTCATAGTGTTCAAACGGGGTGTTCGCGACATGTGTCAGCACCGCCTCGCTGCTGCCCAGCTGCATGAGCTGCCACAGCGTCACCCAGGTGGGCACAATGAGTGTGCGTTCGGCTCGCTCATGTGCCGCGAGCATCTCATCGGGCCGCACCCAGGCAAGCTCGGCCACCTCGCTCAGCTGTGGCCGAGGGGTGCCGCAATACTCGGTGGCGATATAAAACCAGGTGCGAAACTTCGGCATCGAATGCTGCGGCGGGCTCCACAGTGCATAGGGATGCAATGCGTTGGCCTCAACTCGCAGCCCGGTTTCTTCGCGCAATTCTCGCACCGCGGCCGCGCTCGTGATTTGGCGTTCAGCGGCGGGGTGCTCGTGATTGACCGCGCCACCATCGCTCGCCTCCACCGCGCCGCCCGGCCACACCCACGCATCCGCGAACGAACCGCGCTTTGGCCGGCGCATCATGAGGGTTTCGAGCCCGTCGCGGCCATCGCGCAGCAACAGCACCGTCGCTGCCAGACGCATCCCGTCACGTGTCATATCCGCACCAGTGGTCATCCCCCGACGCTACCGCACCCGTTCTCGCCACCGCCCGGTATGCCAGCGCGTACCTGCCGGCCAACAAGTACCCTGGCCACTATGGCCACCTCCGAACGCGCCGCTGACGCGAGCTCCCACCGTGATGACGCAAGTTTTGCGGTGGCACCCGGTGTGCTGCGCATCCGGGCGAATAATCCGAGCCAGATGACCCTCAGCGGCACCAATAGCTATTTGATTGATGGCCGCATCCTCATCGACCCGGGTCCCGATCTCGAGCCTCATGTTGATGCCCTCGCCCGCTGGCCCATTGAGACGGTGCTCATCAGTCACCGGCACCGAGACCACACCGGCGCATTTGATGCGCTGGTGGCTCGCACCGGCGCCCGGGCGTTTGCCGCACTCGACGAATACTGCCGGGATGCCGCGACGCTTCGCGGCGGCGAACGAATCGAAACTGAAAGCGGCGCAGTCGAAGTGCTGGCAACACCCGGCCACACCACCGATTCGCTGTCGTTCACACTGGTTCGCGACGGCGCCGACCGCGGGCTGGTATTCACCGCCGACACCATTCTCGGCGGCATCACCACGATGCTCGATTTCCCGGATGGCACGCTTGGCGACTACCTGGCAACGCTTGATCGGCTGGTCGCTACCGGTGAAAACCTGCCGCTGCAGATTTGCCCCGGGCACGGACCCACGCTGCCCGACCTCGCGAGCGAAGCGCAGCGATTGCGGGGGCATCGGATGCGGCGGCTCGAGCAGGTGGCGACGCTGCGGGATGCGTGCGGTGACGACGCCGGTCGAATCGCGCGGCGGCTGTATGCGGATGCACCGGAGCAGGTGCTGTCGGTGGCCGAAAGCATGGTGCGGGCGAACCTCGCGCACCTGCAGACAGGAGATCGCTAGTCGGGTTCGCACTAAAAAAACAGTGTGGGCCGGCGCTCTAGCTGTAGTTGGTCATGACGTTGTCGACACGGGTGTGGAGGCGTGAGGCCGGTGGCTGGTCACTGCAGGCGGTGTGGGGTCGATGATAGTTGTAGTGATGGTTCCAGGCTTTAAGAGCTTCTCGTCGCTG
>NZ_CAJGWQ010000021.1 GCF_904842695.1 Gulosibacter hominis
GGGTTGTTTGGCTCGGGTTCGTTCGGTTCGGGGTCAACGGGGGCGGGTTCGTCGGTGTTGTCGTCGTTGCCTTCGCCGGGGTTCGGCTCTACGGTTTCGTCACCGTTGTCGCCACCGTCACCTTCGCCAGGGCCGTCTTCGCCTTCGCCCGGGCTGTCTTCGCCCTCGCCCGGGGCGGGTTGCTCGGCGTCGCCACCGTCACCTTCGCCGGGGTTCTCGCCGCCTTCACCAGGGTTCGGCTCTTCGCTGTTGTCTTCGCCGGGTGCGGGTTGTTCGGTGTCGTTGCCGCCGTTGCCGGGCTCGTCTTCGACAATGCCGCCGCCGTCGCCGGGAGCTTGCTCCTGGTCGTCGTTCTCGCCGGGTGTGGGCTGCTCATCGGTAGCCTGCATGAGGTGGAACGACGCAACGTTTGCGTCAGCAGCGGGTGCCGCTGCGATGTCGTCACCCTGCTGAAGTGAGGGGAGTGCAAACGCTGCGGCAGCGGTCAAAGTGATGAGGTCCACGATCAACTCCGAACTAGTTGGGAAGTCTTCCCCGCGCGGTTCACCTAGCGGGTCCGGGGGAAGAGTCTTGCGCGCCGAAGTTAACAGCCGGCGAACTTTGCTTGCGGGTGTTGGGTAAATGCTGGCTCGGATGGCCGGCTCTGCGGCACTATCGCAGGGGAGTGGGGCTGCTGCAATATGCGGAAATACGGAGTTCTTGCGCCACAGTCGGGAAACCTCTAAAACTAGAGTATTATCGTCATGGCTCCGAGTGGGCACAGAGTTGTGCAGCGCTTGGAAGCTCGGATTGGTCAGTGCTGACCTTGAAAGAGAGAACGAGATGACTCAGCAAACAAATGTCGGGCACGAAACTGTGCTTGACCACCCTGAAGAGTTCAAACGAGACATGGGGTTCTGGGGCAACCTTGCCCTGGGCTTCACGTACCTATCACCAGTGGTGGGCGTGTACACGACGCTCGCCGCGTCGATCGCGATTGTCGGTCCGCCGGCATTTTGGATGATTCTCGTTGCCGGCTTCGGTCAGCTGATGGTTTCGCTGGTCTTTGGTGAGGTCGTGTCACAGTACCCGATTGCCGGTGGTGTCTATCCCTGGAACCGCCGCTTGTGGGGACCCAAGTGGGGCTGGTTCAGCGGCTGGGTGTATGCCATCGCAATTTCAGCCACAATTGCATCCGTGGCCTACGGTGCGGGCCCGTTCTTGGGCGCATTCTTCGACATTGAAATGGATGCGGTTGCAAACGTGATTATTGCGCTGGTGATTATCGCGCTGGCCACGCTCATTAATTTCGGTGGCACGCGACTGCTCGCAAACGTCGCCTTCTTTGGATTCGTGGCTGAAATTATCGCGACCATTGTTATCGGCACCTGGCTGCTGATCGGCGGCCGAAAGCACGATCTCAGTGTGCTGGTAACCGACTTCCGCCCCGAGGCATTCCAAAACAACACCCCGTTCATCATCGCGCTCGGGTTCGCCTCAATCGTTGGTATCTACCTCTTCTACGGTTTCGAAGCCTGCGGTGACGTGGCTGAAGAAGTGAACAACCCCGGCAAGGTGGTGCCGCGAGCAATGCGGATGACGATCTACGTCGGCGGCGTCGCCTCCGCGTTCATTGCCATTGGTCTCATTTTGGCGGTACCCGACTTCACCGCGGTGATTGACGGTACGGCGACTGACCCCATCGGCGAACTGTTCGTCTCGGTGTTTGGTGTAACCGGTTTCAAGGTCGTGCTCGCGGTGGTGCTGATTTCGTTCTTGAGCTGCCTCATCTCGCTGCAGGCCGCTGCCTCGCGGCTGCTCTACTCGATGGGCCGCGACAGCCAGCTGCCCGGGTCGCACCTGCTCAAGCAGTTCAATGCTCGCCGCGCTGTGCCGCCGTATGCGCTTCTCGCCTCGGGTGCCTTCCCTGCGCTTGTGGTGATCGTTTCGCTGCTGAGTGAAGACGCACTGGTCGCGATTATTTCGTTCTCGTCATTCGGTGTGTACTGCGCGTTCTCGATGGTTGTGATCGCGTCGATCCGGGCACGTATGCGCGGCTGGCAGCCGAAGGGCCAGTTCAAGCTCGGCAAGTGGGGATGGATCGTCTCGTTTGCGGCGTTGAGCTGGCAGGTTTTCGGCATGTTCATCGTGCTGCAGCCGGGCGAAGGCCCCTGGTACCAAGCTTGGCTCGTGGGGCTCTCGAGCGTCGTAGTGCTGGGCATTGGTCTGATTTACATGGTTGTGGCGAAACCCTACAACCGTGCAAAGAGCATGGCCGGTGATGCCGCGACGGGCGTGGTCGACACCCGTGCGATTGACCCGATTGCTCCGTCGGAAGAAATCGTCGATCTGGCAGTCCGACTTGACGGTGGTAAGCCGAATCTCTACGAGGACCGCCGTCCGCAGCAGTAGCTAGCGAAACAATCGGGGTCACCACTGCTTTATTGGCGGTGGTGACCCCGGTTTTTTGTCAGCTCCGGCGCAGCTCAGCGCGCCGTGGCGCATTAGTGCCGTGGCACGCGGAAGCTAGTGCGCGGAGACATCGACCAGGCGCATCCGAGTTGGTCCATCATCGATGGCTACACCGAGGCGTGCATCCATTCGGTCGCCAGGCAACCAGGACGCGGTAGTTGAACAGATCACTTGGCCTTCCGCATTCGTGAGCGCAGCTTCGCCCGAAAAATCACCACATGCCTGCAATAGCGAGTGTTCGGCATCGGGCACGTCGATATCACAGGCGGTGACGCCCGCGAACTGTCCGTGGTGAAACACCGGCACCGACAGCGTTAGCGTGAGCTGGTTGGCGCAGAGAAAATCAAAGTAGGGGCCAGTGAAGCCGGCGCACCCATACTCGGCCGGTGAGATATACCAGCTGAGGTGGCGATATTCGTAGACATGAGCCGGGGCAACCGCGTGGATGAGTCGATACGGCACCGAACCGGTTTCGGTGCGCACCCGCCACTGCAGGGCCTGGTCGCGCTGCGCGGTGCGGGTGTGCGCGACCACAAATCCGGCACCCTTCGCGAGTGGCAAGCGTTCGAGCGTTTGATCGGCCAGCTGCTGAAACTGGGTGACCTGCTCGCGCGTGAACGGCTCGTCAGGAGGGGTCGCAGACTGTTCCAAAATCTGTTCAATATCCGCGGCCAGTGAAGACAGTTCGCGATATGCCTCGCCGAAGCGCAAGGCAATGCGGCCGGCTATCGTGTCGATGGTCGTCATCGGTCGATTCCTTTCTGCCGAATTGACGCGCGTTCGATGCGCAACTTTTCGGCGATGAGAAAACGTGAGTCGCGGCGAATCATCTCGTTGACCACGTTTTCTGCGGGTGAGTGCGGGTGGCCAATCGCAGCGATGATGTCGTGCATTCCATTCACGGCAGCGTTCAGATCGTTGGTGTCACGGTGCTCTGGCCACAGCATCGCAGCAATTTCAAACTGGATGCGCATTTGATGGCTCAGTAGGCGCGCCGATTGGGCAGTGACAGCCAGATCAATCCAAAAGCGTGAGTAGTGCTGATTGCGAAGGCTCAGACTTGGAGCGTTCTCGAACCGGGTGACATCGTGCTTGAGACGTTCGATGTCGGTGTGGTCATGACGGTCTTGGGCGAGCCGGACGCAGGCCGTTGTGATCATCGCCCACTCATCGCCAAGATCTCGCAGATCGATTGTCGAGTAGCTGTGCAGCCGGCCGGCGCGCTGCTCTGCGTTTTCGATAGGGGCTTCGACGATGAACGATCCACCATTGCGTCCGCGGCGAGTCTCAATGACGCGGGCGTCGCGCAGCCGGGCAAGTGCCTCTCGCACAGTGGCAGGTGCCACCTCGAAGGCCTCGGCCAGATCGGTTTCGGCGGGGAGACGATCGCCGGGTTGTAACAGGCCGAGGGCAACTGCATCGGATAGCCGGCGAACAATCTGCCCGGCTCGATCGGCAGCGTTCAGCGGCGCATATAGTTCGCGTTTCACCTGAAACGATTGCAGCACCGGTTGCAGCAAAAGGTACCTCCTCGCTGCTGTTATCAAGACTCTTTTGACGCTAGCTGAATCTCGAGGCACCAATGCTGAGACGCGCATCTGGTGTCTGAATCTGCAGCTGGCTGTGGCGAGACCGAGGCACTGTAAAAAATTTTCATCGGAAAAATGCGGGTGGGAATGACCACTTGAGTCATTCCCACCCGCGCAGTTGGTCGAGACGCTACTGCTTACGCCGCTTTGCCTCGACGATGCGAATCAGTTCTTCTTCAGCGTCTGGGCCGGGTTTCACGCCGCCGGGGATGCCGACGAAGAAGATCAGACCTGCAAGCCACCACAGACCGAACACCACCCAGGGCTCGATGCCCAGCTGTGCCGGCATGAACGGCAGGTAGAGGGCGGTGAGGAACGCGGTGATGAGCGCCGACGCCACACCGATCACGATGCCGAAGTTACCGCTACCGCCGATGCGCAGCGGACGCTCCATGTTGGGTTCGCGGCGGCGCAGGATCACGAACGAAATCGACACGATCAGGTAGGCGATCACGATCATCGGCGAGCCTGCATCCACGATCCATCCGAGGGCCTTCGAACCGAAGAACGGTGCGAGTGTGGCAATACCGCCGAGTACCAGCAGTGCGTTGACGGGGGTGCGGGTACGCGGGTGCAACACACCGAGCCAGCGGGGCAGCATCCCCGTCTGCGCGAGCGAGTAGATGAGTCGTGAGGCGCCCATCTGCAGCGAGTTCCACGAGGTGAGAATACCGGCGATACCGGCAGCCACCATCAAGTTGGCGAAGAACTGGTTGCCGAAAAGCGCCCCCATGGCATCGGCCGCGGGGAGGTTCGACTCGGCAAGTGCCGCATCGTCGAGCGCCAGCGAAACGGTGAGCACGATGAGGATGTACCAAACCGCGGCGATTGTTACCGAGATGAACGAGATGCGGCCAACCTTGCGCGGCGGAAGGTTTACTTCTTCAGCGGTCTGCGGGATGACGTCGAACCCTACGAACATGAACGGCACAACCACGAGCACCGCGAAGAAACCGACCTGTCCATCAACGAACATCGGCTCAAGGTTGGCCGGGCTACCGCCGGTGAACGCACCGATGAGCTGCAGCGCACCGATAGCGAATAGGAAGAGCACCACGAACATCTGGAACCCACCGGCGATCTTCACGCCGAGGATGTTGATGATGGTGATCACGATGGCCATGATCGAACCCACCAGTGCCCAGATGAGGTACACCTCTGACTCGTTGATGGTCCACAGGTGGATGTGTTCGAGGTCAACCACGTAACCGATTGCGCGGGGGAGGGCCACCGCCTCAAAAGCCACCACGGTTGCGTAACCGCCGGTAATCGCCCACGAGCCGATGAACGACCAGCGTGGCCCGAGCGCGCGCATGATGTAGTTGTGCTCACCACCGGCCTTCGGCATCGCCGCCACGAGCTCCGAGTAGACAAGCGCCACAATGGCCATCATGAGGCCACCGATGAGGAATGCTCCGGCGGCGCCGAGCGAACCTGCGCTGGTGATCCAGTCACCGACCAGGGTTACCCAGCCGAAACCGACCATGGCGCCGACACCGAGGGTCAGGGTGCTGAGGGCACCGAGCGAACGGTTGAAGCCGGGGGTGTTACCGTGCGTGCCGGACGCCGGTGCTGCTGACTTCGAGGGAGATGTGGACATCTTTGTCTCGCGATCTGTCATAGATGAATGAATAACTGAGCGTTACTTGGGTAGAACCTAGCAATATGCTGACAGTCGCGCAACATTATTGTGATGTTGCTCTAAGATGCGAAAACGATTCATTTTCTGCGGGAATAGGCGTCTGCGCGTACGCTAGAGGAGTTATGCGCACATCCCTCTATAAGTCTCACGACGAACTCAAGATGATGGTCCCGGCAGGCCTGCTCACCGCAGCCGCGCTCGACGCGGTCGAAGCAGCAATCCGCCCGGGGATCAGCACCCTCGAACTCGACGCGATCGCCGAAAAAACCATCCGTGACGGCGGCGGCGTGCCGAACTTCCAACTGGTGCCGGGCTACTCGCACACCGTCTGCGCATCGGTGAACGATGCGGTGGTGCACGGCATCCCCAATTCGACGCCGCTCGAACCCGGTGACGTTGTGTCAATCGACTGCGGTGCCAAACTCAACGGCTGGAACGGCGACTCGGCACGCACCTTCATTGTGCCGGGAGAAATAACGCGCCCCAATGCATCCGAATGGCTCGCCGAAGCGAACCGGGTGAGTGACGCCACTCGCGCCGCAATGTGGGCAGGTATCGCCGCTTTCGCATCCGCGCGTCACCTCAACGATGTCGGCACCGCAATCGAAGTGGCCATCGACGAACAGGCCGGACCACTCGGCAACCTCGAAAACTACACCGGCCACGGCATCGGGCGCGATATGCACGAAGAACCCACCGTGTTCAACTATCGGGTGCGCCGCCGCGGGCCAGTGGTGCGGGCGGGCTTGGCGATCTGCATCGAACCGATGCTCACCGGCGGCAGCCCCGATGTCACCGTTGACGATGACGGCTGGACCGTGCGCTCGGCCGACGGTACGGTCGCATCCCACTGGGAACACACCGTTATCCGCCACGCCGACGGTATGTGGGTGACCACCGCCGAAGACGGCGGCGCCGCTGGGCTTGCCAGTTACGGTGTGGTGCCGGTTCCGCTGGCTTAGGGGTGAACCCGCTTCCCAAAGCTAGCTGGCAAAGTGCATCGTGAGGGTGCTCGTCACCAGTCCGACAATGATGATGGTTGCGGTCGCAATCGCGCCGAGTATTGCCGGGCGTGGGCCGAGTTTCACAATCGACCGCAGGTGCACGTTGAGTCCCAGCGCAAACATCGCCATCGCGAGGGCGGCGGTTTGGATAAAAGCCGCGGTATCCAGCGCTGGCTGCGGCAGTAGATCTAGGCTGCGAATCACAACGCAGGCAATAAACCCCAACACAAAATAGGGGACGAGCGGTGGGTGCTTGCGGCCCGTGTCGGGCAGCTCTTGGCGATTTAGGAGCCCCAGTGCCGCCATTACCGGAGCCAAGAGCAGCACGCGGCCGAGCTTCACCACTATTGCAACGGCGAGAGCTGTGGCGCCAACAATCCCACCCGCGGCAACAACCTGCGCAACCTCATGGGTGGTGAGCCCGATGAACAACCCGGCAGTTTTTGCATCCATACCAAACAGCACGGTGAGTGCCGGGCCCGCGGGAATCATGATCGTGCCAAAAATCACCACGAGCGCGACCGCGGTGGCGGTGTCGTCTTCATCCGCATCCGTCACCGACCTTGCGCCCGCAACTGCCGCAGCGCCGCAAATTGAAAATCCGGATGCGATGAGCATCCGCAGCCCGCGATCTACTTCCAACCGGCGGCCGGCTGCCATTGTGACCGTGAAAGTGATCACCACTGCTGCGACGATACCCAGCAGTGGTATCCAACCCAGGCCGATGATGTCGCCGGCCGCGATCTGCAGACCAAGCAGCACAATTCCGATGCGCAGGATTGGTTTTTCGACAATGGCATTGCCCGGCATGAGCTGCTCAGGAACCGGAAACAGATTGCGCCAGGCGATTCCGGCGAGCATCGTAATCAGTAGGGGACTGAGCGGCGAAACCCACGGCGCAACGAGTATCGCCAACACGGATACGGCAAGCGCGACAGCAATGCCGGGAAAATATTGCCGATACTGGATGCGATCTGTTACGAGCATGCTCGAAGTCTGCGATTTGCGGCGCAGTTGCGGAAGACCTCATTAATCGATGCTGATATATCATGGCGATATGGTCACGCTTGGCGGGGAAGTGCAGCAGGTGTCAATGTCGACGCTGCGACTGCTCGTTGCGCTGGCTGAAGAAGGCTCGATCAGCGAAGCCGCGCGTCGAATTGGAATGGCGCAATCCAACGCCTCTCGCAGCCTGAAAGCTCTCGAGGCAAACGTCGGCGTGCAGCTCATCGTGCGAGCGCATTCAGGTGCGCATCTCACCGACCGCGGCAACCTGCTCGCGCTGTGGGCACAAGAGGTTGTCACCGCAATGGACCGACTCCTTGTCGGGATGAACTCGCTCAGCGGAACCAGTGGCGGTCAAATTACCGTTGGCGCCTCGCACACGGTTGCCGAGCATCTTGCCCCCGAGTGGCTTGCCACTTTTCACCGCCAACCCCGTGCCGTGACCGTCGCGCTCGATATGGAAAACTCCGAGCGCGTGCTCGACGGTGTCGCGCGCGGTGAATTTGATCTCGGATTTGTCGAGTGTCCAGAGGTGCCCGACAGTTTTACGCAGGTCGAAGTGCGCGTGGATGCACTCAAGCTCATCGTGCATCCGGGACATGAATGGGCCGCGCTAGTGCATCGAGATGAGCCGCTGTTGCCATCGGTGCTGGCGAAAACCCCGCTGATTCTGCGCGAATCCGGATCGGGTACCCGTGCAGTTGTATCGGCGGCCCTCGCGCCATACGGCGGCGTGCGCACACTCATGGAGCTCAATAGCACCTCGGCAATAGTGCGGGCTGTAGAGGCTGGCGTGGGGCCGGCACTACTGAGCGGGCTGTCGGTTGAGGCTGGGATACGCGAGGGACGATTGGTGGCCGTGCCGGTACTTGGCCAGACACTCGAACGCAGCATTCGCGCGGTTTGGTTGCCGAGCTCGCCACCGCGGGGAGAGGTGAGGGATCTTCTCTCGATCGCGGTGAGTGGACAGTCGCTGTAGCTCATTGCTCGCGGTCGGTGTCGATAAATAGGATTGAAACTGCGCCAAATTACTCACGAGGAGACGCAGATGACCGCACCAATTCGCGTAACCATCACCGGAGCCGCCGGAGCTATCGGCTACGCACTGCTATTCCGCATCGCATCCGGTGCGATGTTTGGGCCGCAGCAGCCGGTCGAACTGCGCCTGCTCGAGATTCCGCAGGCGGTGGATGCAGCGGCTGGTACCGCACTCGAACTCAGTGACTGTGCCTTCCCGCTGCTGCGCGATGTGACCGTGACCGACGATGCGGAATCGGCATTCGACGGCACCAACTATGCGCTGCTCGTGGGTGCCATGCCCCGTAAGCAGGGGATGGACCGCGCCGACCTGCTCTCGGCGAACGCGGCAATCTTCTCGGGCCAGGGGCGTGCCATCGGCGCACGTGCCGCTGACAACGTGCGAGTGCTCGTGGTTGGAAACCCGGCCAACACCAATGCAGCGATCGCGCGAGCTGCCGCGCCCGATGTGCCTGCCGAACGCTTCCATGCGCTGATGCGACTCGACCACAACCGTGCCATTGCGCAGCTCGCCGAGCGTGCCGGAGTGGTGTCAAGCGAGGTGCGCAAGCTGACTGTGTGGGGTAACCACTCGAACACGCAGGTGCCCGATGTTGACCACGCCCTCATCGGCGACCGCTCTGTGCGTGAATGCATCGCTGATGATGCCTGGCTTGATGGTCCGTTCGTTGAGCGAGTGGCAAACCGCGGCGCAGAAATTATTCGCGCGCGGGGCGCATCCAGTGCCGCCAGCGCGGCCTCGGCGGTGATTGATCACATTGCCGATTGGCATCGCGGCACCCGAGCTGATGACTGGGTTACGGTCGCCCGCCCCTCGCAGGGAGAGTATGGCGTGCCGGAAGGGCTGGTGTTTGGAATGCCAGCAACCGCACGTGCAGGGGAGTGGCACACGGTAGAAGGGCTCGACTGGAGCGAACGCACCCGGGACGCGATTGCCCGCACCATTGTTGATCTCGAAGGTGAACGGGATGCGGTGCGCGCGCTCGGCATCGAGATCTAGTTGTGCTGCGGCTGCAGATCGGGCGGGGCACTCCGGCGTGTCCCGCCCGATCTGCAGATCTTTGATCTCAAGCGCTGCGGTAGAGCTTGGTGATCGTAAATTCTCGGTGTCCGAGTGATTCAGCAGCTGTTAGGCGGCCGTTGATGGTGCGTTCGATCATACGCATCTGCGCCTCTCCAGCCTCTTCGAGCGACTGACCGCGATTCAGCAGGGGCGAGCAATCAACATCGATGTGGTCGGCCATGCTCTCGGCAGTCTTTGGGTTTGCCGTGATCTTGACGACAGGTTGAACGGGGTTGCCAATGACGTTCCCTTGCCCGGTTGGGAACATGTTCAGCACACCGCCGCCGGCGGTCATGAGGGTTACACACTCCGCCGCAGCTGACGAGGTGTCCATGAAATGCAAACCACTCACGCGAGGGCTCTCAGCGGGAGCAAGCGCTCCGACGATTGGCTTGCTTCCTGTCTTGACAATGTTGCCGAGCGCCTTCTCTTCAATAGTCGACAGTCCGCCGGCGATGTTGCCTTGGGTGGGCTGCGAACCAAGAAGATTCGCCCCGGTGGCTTCGATCATGTCAATGTAGTCATTGTAAAAACCGAGGAAGCGGTCGCGCACTTCGTCACTCACGCAGCGTTCAGCAATGAGGTGCTCACCACCGGTGAGTTCGCTGGTTTCACCGAAGATTACTGTGCCACCAGCATCGACCCAGCGGTCAATGACGTATGCCGTAGTTCGGCAAGAACCGAGTCCAGTGGTGGTATCTGATTCCCCATCCTTTGTTGTCAGTAGGATTTCGTTACGTTCGACCGGTTCGCGATGGATCTCACTTGCATCCTGAAGGAATTGTTGTGCAACGCGTGATGCGCGTTCTACGACGCGGAGATCGCCGTGTCCCTCGATCGAGAAACCTTCGACAGGTGTGCCGGAGGCTGCAATGCCTTCGACTACACGGTTTGTCCAGTTCGGCTCGATTCCAATTACGATCACAGCTGCAACGTTTGGGTTCGACCCCATGCCGATCAATGTGCGGAAGGTGAGCTCCAAATCGTCGCCAAACTGAAGTCGTCCGAATGCGTGGGGCAACGCGAGTGTGCCAGGAACATGTACGGCGATTGCCTCGGCCGCCGCGTTCGAAAGGTCATCAACTGGGAGAATTGCGACATGGTTTCGAATGCCGACTTTGCCGTTCTGGCGTCGGAACCCTGTCAAGCTACGCTGTTCTGCCACCGGGCGCTCCTAACGTTGTGGGTGTGTACGTAGTCACCCTTGGTTATGTCCTGAGTTGCGAGTCCGATCGGAAGTGAATACTCCGTGACCTTGTCGCCACTTGCGACGTTGGCAAGTGCAACTTTGTGCCCCAACGGGATGGGGTGCCGAGCGGCTACGGTCACTGACGGAGATCCGTCGAGAAAGGCAACGCTAACTTCCCCTGGCTCAATGTCACGTACGGCAACCGCCACTGCGTCGCCGGCGTCGTGAGCCAAGAAATCCACTGTTGTAGTGTTCAATTTCTTCCTCCATCCTGGTCAGTGGTCTGACCAGTGTTTGTAGCGTAGCATGCGATGGTGAAGGCATCAATAGCGTGCCTCTAGTTTTGTACGAGTGTGGTTGCACCAACGGCGATAATTCCGATGGCGATGATTGTTGTGGTTGCGATAGCGCCTAGAAGTGCCGGTTTTGGGCCGAGTTTTACTATCGATCTCAGGTGAACGTTGAGTCCGAGCGCAAACATTGCCATAGCGAGCAGCGCGGTTTGCAGCGTGGTAGCGATATTGATCGCTTGGGTGGGGAGCCATTCCAGACTGCGAAGAGTCACGCAGATAATGAATCCGGTGACAAAATACGGAACGATCGGCGGGTGGCTCTGGCTGGCAGGGTGGCTGTGTCTGTGGCTGCTGAGTGAAAGGCCGCTGAGGACGGGGGCGAGCAACAACACTCGGCCAAGCTTGACAACGATTGCCGAGCTGAGTGCGACGCCGCCGGCGATACCGCCAGCGGCTACCACCTGCGCTACCTCGTGAGTCGTGAGGCCGATCAGTAGGCCGGTGGCTTCGCTGTTGAGGTTCAGCATTGCGGCCAATGCTGGCCCTAGGGGAATCATCACGGTGCCGAAGATGACTACCAGTCCCAATGCGGTGGCAGTGTCGTCTTCGTCGGCGTCGGATACTGATTTGGCGCCTGCGACTGCTGCTGCGCCGCATATCGAAAAACCTGCGGCGATGAGTACGCAAAGCTCCCGCCCGATACCGAGCCATTTGCCGGCCGCGGTGGTGACTAGGAAGGTGACTCCGACTGCTGCTGCGATCGAGATGATGGTAATCCAGCCCAGGTCAAGAATGTCACTAATGGCAATCTGAAGCCCGAGCAGGATGATGCCGAATCTCAAGATGGGCTTGGCGGTAAAGGCGATGCCAGGGGTGAGTAGGTTGGGTACGGGGAGTAGGTTTCGCCACAGAATTCCGATGAGCATCGTGATCAGCAATGGGCTCACTGGTTTGATTAATGGGGCAGCGAGCATGGCTGCGACGGTGACTGTCAGTGCGGTGGCAATTCCGGGTGTGTGTCGGAGTGTCCAATATTTGGCGTCAGCGAGCGTGGGCATGGTTGCAGTTTGCACTGGTCAGACCTGTTGTGGAAGTACTCAGAACTGCATGGCGATATATCGTGCCGATATGGGCCGGTGTGAGTTATGCGTGACTTGCCGATGTTGATGCTTGGGTTGCTGGTTGCACTCGCTGAGGGAGGGTCAATAAGCGGTCCTTCGCGTCGAGTGGTGGCGCAATCGAACGCTTCGCGAAGCTTGAAATTGCTTGAATCACTTGTGGGGCGAGCCTAATCGTTTGGTCTCCTTTGGGGGCGAGCTTAAACGATCGGGGGAGCCTAGTAGCGCTTGGGTCCATGAGGTGATAGCGGCGATGGGTCGGGTCGCGCTGGGTGTGTAATCGCTTAACGCTGCGGGTGGAGGCCACCTGAAAGTCGGTGCATCGCATACAGTGGCAGAGCACTTGGCGCTCAAATGGGCCTGTGTGTGGACGAACTCAAACTGGTTGCTTGTCCAGGGCATGAATGGGCCGGCCTCGCGAGTCGTGGTGAGTTGGGGTTGCCCTCGTTGCTTGCCCAAACCCCCGAATTCTTCGTCAATCTGGGTCCAGCACGCGTGCTGTGGTTGAAGGGGATCTGGCTCCATATGGTGGCGTCACTACGCTTATGAAGTTCAACAGCACCTCGGCAATTGTGCGTGCGATAGCGGCTGGTGTCGGACCGGCTCTCTTGAGCAGTTTGTCGGTTGCTGGGGGGATTCGCGAAGGTCGGCTGGCGGCTGTGCCTATTTCTGGGCAAGGGTTCAGGCGCACTCTTCGAGCTGTCTGGCAGTCCGGGGCGATACCGAGAGTGGAAGCTCGGGAACTCCTTGCGATTGCAGCTGGGCAGTCGGCCGATAGCGAAGCGATCAGTTCCTTGTGATGTGGTTCGGCTTGACCAGCTGGTGGTGTAGAGCGTGAGTTGGGTGCTGAATCAGCTGGACTCGCTCAGGCTCATTCGCTACGTCGTCGCTGGAAATCTGGCGAAAGTGCGATGTCGCGAGCAGCATGAATGTGCAGTCGGGCTGCTTCCGCTGCGGCTTCGCCATCGCCTGCGAGTAGGGCGTCGATGATGTTTCGGTGCTCTACGCGTGAGGTATCGAGCCTACCCGGGTACATGAGAGTACTTCGCATACCCTCTCGCAGGATGCTGTTGAGGACACCGAGTGTCTGTTCAAGGAACCGATTTCCCGCCGCGCGCACGATCGACAGATGGAAATCCATGTCTAGTCGCTGAATTACATCGAAATCTGGGTTCGGTTTCAATGACTCTTCAAGAAGTTGATCGTGTTTGCAGCTGACTCGCTCGAGTAGTCGCGCATCAGCTGCCTCAGCAGCCCAGCGGGCAGCGGGAACTTCGAGGACCTCCCGCATCGCGAAGAGTTCATCAAGGCTGTGGAGAGTCTCGATCACCGAGCGGCGCAGCTCATTTGCTGCGATCTGCGGGTCGGTGACAAAAACTCCGCGCCCGTGCTCGACGCGAACTCTCCCTTCACTCGCGAGCGAGCGAATTGCTTCACGCACTGATGGGCGGCTGACGCCAAGTGATTCGGCTAGCTGACGTTCCGCAGGTATTCGGTCACCAGGTTCGAGGTGGTTTGTCTCAATGCGTCGGATGATCTCTTCGCGGATCCGAGCTGTCAGAGGGGGGAGCCGTAGCGGGTGCCAGTCTTCCCCTGCGCGGTTCTCCTGTTGCATGCTCATAAGTTGACCATAGCGTCACCTGCAGTGAATTCCACGGAACAAGTGCTTGACAGTTCAAGTACATGATGTGCAGTATGGTCAGAGGTCAGGCCTCAATGGTTACGTCGCTCATGTCAATGGAGGATGAGATGACAAGCACACTTATCAACGGACAATGGCTGTGTCTCAATGATGCTCACGAGGTGCGAAACCCCGTCGATGGGACGATCGTGGGGTGCGTTGACCGCGCCGGGCAGGCTGAAGCCAAGCAAGCTGTCGCCGCTGCTGAAGCAGCGGCGGCGGGGTGGGCAGCCTTGACTGGCCGGGAACGAGCCGATTTCTTACTCGAAGCAGCTCGACTGATAAGTGAGCGCGAAGAGTCGATCGCTGCGTTGCTCGCCAAAGAGGCGGGCAAACGGTTGCCGGAAGCCATTGGTGAGGTTAGAGGCTCTGCCGACTACTTTCGCTGGTTTGCTGAGGAGATCCGCCGCTCGCAAGGAGTGATTTATCAACATGAAGACAGCACGCGTCGTCATCTTTCGATCATGAAGCCTGCAGGTGTCGTGGCAACACTGACGCCATGGAACTTTCCCTGTTCGATCCAGGCGCGGAAACTTGCTCCAGCACTTGCGGCGGGCTGTACCGTCGTAGCTCGTGTCTCAGATAAAGCACCCCTTGCAGTCACCGAGATGTTCCGCTGCCTTACAGAGGCGGGCATCCCGGATGGGGTGGTAAATCTCGTACATGGTCCAGCTGCTGAAATTACCGAGGCATACTTGAGTCAGTCGGCGGTTCGTGTGGTGAGCTTCACAGGTTCAACTGCTGTCGGAGCACGTGTCATGGAACTTGCATCACGTCACATCGTGCGCCCTCTGCTCGAGCTCGGCGGGGACGCACCCTTCATTGTTTTTGACGACGCAGACTTGGACCAGGCTGTTGAAAACGCGATGCTGGCAAAGTTCCGCAACACTGGTCAATCATGTATTGGCGCAAATCGTTTCCTGATTCAAGAAGGAGTTTACGAAGACTTCATGAGCCGATTCGCTGAAGCAATTTCGGCGATGTCGGTGGGAGATGGCGTGGCGGAAGAAGTGCCAGATCTTGGGCCGTGCATCGATCAGAAGGCAATCGTGCGGTTGAGCGAGCTTCGAGATGAAGCGATTGCAGGAGGTGCTCGTCAAGTTAGCCGGACGGTAACTGTTCCAGAACAGGGGGCCTTCTTCGCACCGACACTTCTTGAAAACATCCCTGCGGATTGTCGTATTGCAAGCGAAGAGATCTTTGGCCCGATTGCGACGGCGTGGAAGTTCGAGACCGAAGAAGAAGCGATCGCTTGTGCAAACTCCACGAGCATGGGACTTGCTGGCTATGTTTGTACGACCAATTTGGGTCGAGCTTGGCGTGTGATGGAGCGCCTTAATGTCGGTGTCGTTGGTATAAACGAACCGCTTCCAACGGTTCCATTCGCGCCGATGGGTGGTGTCAAGGAGTCTGGGCTCGGGCGTGAAGGCGCATCACATGGTCTTGAAGAATTTCAAGAGGTCTGTTATGCATCCATGCGATTCTGAACCTCATACTGTCGGAGTTGTTTCCTGTCGAAGCTTTCACCTTATCATCAATTTAATATAATCGAATAGCCGACAGCGAGTGAGCTACATCAAAGGAGATGTTATGAAAATTGCTGCTATTGGAGTGGGGAATATGGGTGGTGCGGTAGCGCGCAACCTGGCCCGCAATGGAATTGTTGTCACTGCGTTTGACTTGAATGCGGCTGCCGTAGACCGTTGCCGAGACGTAGGCGTCATTGGTGTGGAGAGCGCGCAGGAAGCTGCGCGTGATGCGGACGTTGTGTTAACGAGCTTGCCGACAACTGCGCTCGTAGAAAGCGTCGCAACTGAGGTTCTCGGTGAGATGCGAGAACATGCAATTTTGGTTGATATCTCGACTATTAATCCTGAAACGGCACGAAAGGTCGAGAATGCCGCGAAAGATTCCGGAAAACGGTTTGTCTCCTGTGCGCTTGGAAAGACACCTGAGCATGCTGAACATGGCGAAATTCCGCTCTTCGTGGGCGGTGACAAAGGTGCCATTGAAGAGCTGGAAGCACTGTTGGAGATCATGGGGAATGAGGTTTTCATCTTTGCCGATGCTGCTGGGGCAACTGGATTTAAACTCATTTCGAACCTTGTGGGCATGTCGAACCTGGTCGTTCTCACGGAAGGACTTGCGCTTGCACGCGCATTAAAGATTGATGACGACTTATTCTCACAGGCGCTAAGCTCGACAGGTGCCGTGTCGTTTCAGTCGGAGGTGAGGCTGCCGTGGTTGCTGGCCGAGGATTGGGCGGCGCGGTTTACTGTAGACCTTGCAGCAAAAGACGTGGGATTGGCAGTTGGTGCTGCCGAATCGGTTGGTCTGAAGACACCGACAGCACATGCTGCCCTAGCGCAGCTGAATGAAGCGTCGGCTCGAGGGTTTGGCAGCGAGGATGCAATTGCTGTCGCTAAAGTAGTGGATTCGAGGAGTCGCGAAGATGTCTAGTCGAATCGCTGTCGTCGAAGATATCTGGGGCGCCGACTTTGATGAGCTGGCAGAACATCATACCATTGCCTATGAGCCGAATGCTTGGCAAGATCGAGCGCGCATTCTTGAACTAGCGGCAACTTCTGATGTCCTTGTTGTCCGAAATCGTACGCAGGTGGATGGGCAGCTCCTTTCGGAAACGAATCGTTTGCGTGTCGTTGCTCGAGCAGGGGTCGGACTCGACAATATTGATCTCAATGCGGCGAACACTCGCGGAGTGATTGTGCTTTCGCCTCTGGGGGCCAACGCTCGAAGTGTTGCTGAGCATGCGTTAGGGCTTGCGCTATCTCTTGCTCGGCAGATTCCAGCCCTTGACCGTGACGTACGCGCTGGAGGATGGAATCGTAAGCCGGGAATTGAGCTGGCGGGAGGTACTTGGGGTCTCGTTTCAGCAGGTAGTACTGCCCGGGCCACGGGGGAGCTTGCTAGTGCGGTGGGGATGAAAGTAATTGCCTACGACCCCTATATTCCGGTTGATCATCCGGACCTCGCGCGTCTAGGGATTGAGCTGCACTCGCTAGAAGAAGTGTTCAGTCAATCAGATGTAGTCAGTGTGCATCTACCAAATACGCCCGAAACTGAGGGTTTAATTGGTGCGGAACTGCTTGGTTTGCTTCGAGAATCAGCAATACTTATCAACGTTGGTCGCGGTGAGGTGATCGATGAGCAGGCACTAGCTAAGGCGCTGAGAGAAGGAAAATTTCGCGGAGCCGCGCTTGATGTTCGTGCGAGTGAGCCTTCGCAACTCGGCGATGAGTTCTTCGGTCTAGAAAATGCCGTGTTAACTCCGCATGTAGCCGGTATTACCAACGCATCTCAGCGGCGAATCAATAGAGCGCTGGTCAGTGACATACGCCGAATCCTTGCGGGTGAATCGGCGCTCAACGCAGTTAGCGAAACTCGACGAATTGTTTCAGGGTCATGCTAGTTACAGTTCAGGAAACCACCGAGCTACTCGTCAAGCTGTTTTGCCAGTCGGGGCTTAGCCGAGATCGAGCCAAGAAATCGGCACACACGCTGGTGGTCGCGGAAGTGTGGGGTATTGGTTCACACGGTCTATTGAGAATGCCTGTTTACCTCGACCGGCTGGAAGCTGGCGGCTTCGCGCCCGATGCGAATCTCGAGGTCCAGTCTGACACCGGCCCGCTTGTTGTATTGAGCGGCGACGGTGGGCTTGGGCTCTGGCAGGCTCACGATGCAGCAATTCTTGCCGTTGAACGAGCAGGACAATTTGGTATCGGTCTCGCGGCGGTGAGAGACTCTGGGCACTGTGGCGCCTTGGGTGTGTTTGCTGCAGAAATCGCCGAGCGCGGTTGTGTTGGCGTGCTCATGTCATCGGGCCCTGCAGTCATGCCGCCCTGGGGTGGCAGGCAGCGTCTGCTATCGACTTCTCCTATCGCCGCCGCATTCCCTGCTCCGAATGCTCCCGCGCTCATTGATCTCTCCCTATCGACAGTGGCCCGGGGGAAAATTGCGGCCCTTGCTCGGTCAGGCAAAGAACTCCCAGAAGGCTGGGCCCTCGATACGAGTGGTAAACCCACCACCGATCCGGTTGAAGCGCTTTCAGGTATGCTGGCGCCATTAGGTGGCGCCAAAGGTTTCGCGTTGGCTTACATGGTGGAATCAATTACGGCAGGCTTGTTTGGTCCTTCGCTATCAAGTGAGGTCACTGACTTCTTCGCCGAGGATTCGTATGCCAAACCACAGGGAATTGCACACGTAGTTCTCGCTTTAGACCCCAAAATATTTGATGTAAGTAACAAGGTGCCTGCGTCCGCGAGGCTTGACGACCTGGGTTGTCGTACAGTCGAGGCCGGCGGACGTGTTCCAGGTAGCCGCCGTAAACCCCTTGCAAGAATTGTTGCATCTGACACATTCGAGATTGACGATCGACTTTGGTCCGAGCTACAGTCTCGACTCCGTAATTCCTATTGACTCAAGTCGACACAATTGCTAAGAACCAGAATGTTCCATTAAGACAGCTCAATGAGGAGCTCTCAACAAGGATGGTGCCGCATGGCCGATAACACTCATGTACGTGGCAACGAAACAGCAGCAACAGCTAATCATGGCCACCACGAAGTTACGCAAAAAGATGTCCGCACTGCAGTCAGTTCTGCCACTATCGGTACTTCAATCGAATGGTACGATTTTTTTCTGTATGGAACTGCGGCCGGCCTCGTCTTCAACCGACTCTATTTCCCTGACGATGATCCACTCGTCGCCACGATTTTGTCATATGCAACTTTTGCAGTTGGCTTTATCGCGCGGCCGCTAGGCGGTCTGGTATTCGGCCACTTGGGTGACCGCATCGGGCGAAAAAAGACGCTCATCGTCACCATGTACATTATGGGGAGCGCGACGCTCCTGATCGGTGCTATCCCTACTCATGAGCAGATAGGAATTTGGGCACCCATCTTGCTAACGCTGCTGCGCGTGGCCCAGGGGATCGCAATTGGCGGTGAGTGGGGCGGTGCAGTGTTGCTCAGTGTTGAGTATGCCCCCAAGAAACAGCGTGGTTTGTACGGGAGTTTCCCACAAATGGGCATCGCCTTTGGTCTTCTTCTGGGAACTGGGGCCTTCACCGCACTGGGCGCAGTTATGAGTGAAGAGGCCTTCCTCGCTTGGGGTTGGCGGATCGCTTTCTTTGCCTCACTGCTCCTTGTTATTGTGGGTGTTTACCTGCGCAGCCGGATTGCTGACACGCCCGCTTTTAAGGCCGCCCGTGAGTCACAGGATCAGCTCGAAAAGTCTATTCCACTTGCTGAGCTCATGAAAGATCCGCTCTCGCGTCGTCATGTGCTGCTCGGTATGGGAACGCGTTATGCGGAAGGTGTGTCCTATAATCTCTGGGCCGTCTTCTTGTTGTCCTACCTAACGGGAGATGTCAACATGGAGCAACACCAGGTCCTCATCTCGCTCATGATCACGGCCGTTGTTCTCGGGATATTCATCCCTGTTTGGGGAGCGGTATCTGATCGCATCTCTAGGCGACTCATCTTCGGACTAGGGGCGCTGCTCCTTGGTATCAGTGTGTTTCCTGCATTCGGCATCATGGGCGGTGGATCATGGCTGTTTGCGACGCTCGTGCTAATCGTCATGCTCGGCATTGTTCATCCCATGATGTACGGCCCGCAGGCAGCGTTTTATGCAGAGCTCTTCCCTCCGCACACCCGATACACCGGAATCTCTATCGTGTATCAGTTGTCGGGCATTGTCGCCGGGGGGCTGACACCAATCATCTTGACAAGCCTCGCCGGATTTGGTGGGATGCCGCTCTCCCTCACATATGTGATCGTGACCTGCGTGGTCACTATTGCCTGCGTCATAGCTATTCGGCCGAGTGATATTGCCCGTGCTACCGCCGGTGAACGTGACGTGTTGGTAACTGGCCCCGTACCGACCGTCAAGTAGTCGTTCGGTCGAAGCTTCGATATAAGGAACGCCTAAGAAACGGGGTGCAGGGCGAGATGTTCAAGAAAGTTTTGGTTGCCAACCGTCATGAAATCGCGATTCGAGCGTTTCGAGCTGCATTCGAACTCGGTGTCAAGACAGTCGCGGTGTACTCGTATGAGGACAGAGATTCGCTTCACAGATTGAAGGCAGACGAGGCGTACCAGATCGGCTCGCCAGGCAATCCGGTAGCTGCTTATCTTGATATTGACGAGATCATGCGAGTCGCGCGGCTTGCAGGCGTGGATGCTATATATCCCGGCTATGGGTTTCTCAGCGAGAACGCAAAATTTGCCGCGGCATGTGAGCGAGAAGGGATCAAGTTCATTGGCCCTTCTGCGGAGATTCTTAGCAAGTCGGGTGACAAAGTGCTCGCCAAAGCGCAGGCCGAACGAGCGGGAGTCCCAGTGCTTCGATCTTCTGAACCAGGGCGCTCTGTTGCAGAGCTGAGCCAGGCAGCTGAGGAAATTGGTTACCCAGTCTTCGTCAAAGCAGTTGCTGGTGGCGGTGGGCGTGGAATGCGCCGAGTCGATGGGCCAGAAGCGATTACCGATGCGCTGACTTCGGCGATGAGCGAGGCGCGAAGCGCATTTGGAGACGATCGAGTATTTATTGAACAGTGCGTGCTGCGCCCACGTCATATCGAAGTGCAAATAATGGCTGATTCACTCGGCGGAGTGGTGCACCTGTTTGAGCGTGACTGTTCAGTTCAGCGCCGTCATCAGAAAGTTGTGGAAATCGCCCCCGCTCCAAATCTCGATGGTGAGACTCGAAGTCGCCTTCATGCTGATGCAGTGCGTTTTGCACGATCGATTAAGTATGAAAACGCCGGGACAGTTGAATTCCTGCTTGAAACTGAGGGAGACCGGGCGGGTGAGCATGTGTTCATAGAGATGAACCCACGTGTACAAGTTGAACATACGGTGACTGAAGAGATCACCGACCGAGACATCGTCACTAGCCAGTTTCAAATCGCAGCCGGCGCCCGACTGGATGACATTGGACTCACACAAAACGATATCTGGATACGTGGCGCTGCGATTCAGTGCCGCATCACGACTGAGGATCCGCGGCAAGATTTTCGTCCAGGGGTTGGAACTATCTCAGCCTATCGATCTGCGGGTGGGGTGGGGATACGCATCGATGGCGGCAGTGTTGCCGCAGGTACGCGGGTGCTGCCCTATTTTGACTCATTGTTGGTCAAGCTCATTGCATATGGCGACACGTATCACGCCGCAACCCGACGTGCTCAACGTGCCTTGGCCGAGTTCCGGGTGCGAGGCGTTGCAACAAACATTCCATTTCTACAGGAGGTTCTAGCTAACAGCGATTTTGAGGAGGGCAACCTATCGACACACTTCATCACTGAACACCCACAGCTAATGGCGTTTGCCAAGCCAGCTGATCGTGCATCGAAGATGCTCCAATGGCTCGGCGAAGTTACAGTCAACCGGCCATATGGGCTTCGCCCTGCAGAGAGCCAGCCTGAGCTGAAGGTTCCCGGAAACAGTGCCAGCTTCTCAGCGTTCAACCGAGTTGATGGCCAACTACCTCTTGGTCAGCGAGACCGATTGCAAGAGCTGGGGCCACAAGAATGGGCAAAATCGATACGGGAATCCAATGAGGTGCTACTAACTGACACGACATTCCGTGATGCGCATCAGTCGCTACTCGCTACCCGTATGCGAACGTTTGATTTGCTGAACGCAGCCCCGTACGTGGCTCGCGAACTGCCCCAGCTTTATTCCGTTGAAGCATGGGGAGGTGCAACATTCGATGTTGCCCTGCGATTCTTGGGTGAAGATCCATGGCAGCGGCTCGCGCAGCTGCGCGAAGCAATGCCAAACATTCCGATTCAGATGCTTCTTCGAGGCGATAATACGGTTGGGTATACACCGTATCCGGATGAAGTCACGGAGGCGTTTGTCGCAGAGGCTATTGATACGGGAATCGATATCTTTCGAGTATTTGATGCGATGAATAACGTCGCTCGAATGCGCACTGCCATCGACGCAGTGCTCGCTTCGAACCGGGCAGTCGTAGAGGGAACTCTTTGCTATGCCGGCAACATCCTTGACCCCAAGGAAGATCGCTACACCCTTGACTACTATCTACGTCTCGCTGAGCAAATTGTGCACACTGGGGCCCATGTTTTGGCAATTAAGGACATGGCCGGTTTGCTGCGACCAGAGGCTGCGTATCGCATGGTTTCGGCGCTACGTAGCGAGTTCGATCTTCCAGTTCACCTGCACACTCACGACACCACGGGCGGGCAGCTCGCAACGCTTCTGTCCGCGATTTCAGCTGGCGTCGATGCGGTGGATGCAGCGTCTGCGCCGCTGTCCGGAACTACTAGCCAGCCTTCCCTTTCGGCGCTTGTAGCGGCACTCGAATACGGCCAGCGCGAAAGCGGAATCGCACTGAGCGCGGTTGCCGAACTTGAACCTTATTGGGAAGCGGTGCGAAGAATGTATGCGCCGTTCGAATCAGGGCTGCCTGCCCCAACGGGTCGCGTGTACCACCACGAAATTCCAGGGGGTCAGCTGTCGAACCTGCGGCAACAAGCAACGGCCCTCGGTCTAAGCGGCCAGTTCGAACTCATCGAAGAAATGTATGCAGCTGCCGATCGTATACTTGGGCGTATTCCGAAAGTCACGCCCTCATCAAAGGTCGTGGGTGACTTGGCGCTGCACTTGGTTGCGGTTGGCGCCGATCCAGCAGACTTCGAAGCGAATCCGGACCAATATGACATACCCGATTCAGTGATTCGTTTCCTTGCCGGTGAACTTGGTGAACTGCCTGGAGGGTGGCCTGAGCCGTTTCGTACCAAGGCCCTCGCGAACCGATCTGTCGATATCGAGGTGCAGTCGTTAACGGATGAGCATCGGGAACGTCTCTGCGGTGGCTCTGCTGCCCGCCGAGCCCAGCTGAACGAGTTGCTTTTTCCTGGTCCTACCGCCGAATATGCGCGAGTGCGCGATACCTATGGTGACTTGTCGGTGCTCCCCACGAGCCAGTACCTTTATGGTCTCGAGTTTGGTGAGGAAGTGCGAATTCGGCTGGAGGAAGGCGTTGACCTTTTCGTTAAGCTGGAGGCGATCGGCCAGGCCGATGAACAGGGCATCCGCAAAGTGCTCATACAGCTGAATGGTCACCCTCGGCATTTGCTGGTGCGGGATGAAACGGTGGAAAGCGCCGATCCCCCTGTTGAGCGTGCCGATCCGGCTGATGCGAGTCACCTGGCTGCGCCGTTTGCCGGCGTGGTCAATGTCACCGTGAAGCCGGGGGAGACGGTGCAGGCGGGTGATCGCGTCGCCGTAATCGAAGCCATGAAGATGGAGGCCTCGATTACTTCGCCAATCTCGGGATGCATTGCGCGTGTGACGTTGAACGGGCCAACCTCTGTAGCGCAGGGCGACTTGCTCGTTGTCGTGGAAGAAATCGATTGAGACCGATGTGGCCCGGGAAAGATCACCGTGGAAAAAGCTTGCCAAACACGCCGAAAAGTCTCTATAGTTGACAGTCGGTGTTTCTGCACGCGCCCGCGCGTGTGATGCACTGATTCCGCATGACCGGCATGTGGGCAACGATATCAAAGCGATTAGTGAGGCTATGGCCAAGAAGGACGGCGTAATCGAGATCGAGGGCACGGTAGTGGAAGCACTGCCGAACGCGATGTTCCGCGTGGAGCTCTCAAATGGTCACAAGGTGCTTGCGCACATCTCAGGGAAGATGCGTCAGCACTACATTCGAATCCTTCCTGAAGACCGGGTAATCGTAGAGCTCAGCCCCTACGACCTCACCCGTGGTCGGATCGTCTACCGCTACAAGTAAGCCCACAGCTGGATAAGGAACGGCCGGCGCATCCCGCGCCGGTACGAGGCCAGCGACTCAAAGGACACCTCATGAAGGTCAACCCCTCTGTAAAGAAGATTTGTGACAACTGCAAGGTCATCCGCCGCCACGGCCGCGTGATGGTCATCTGCAGCAACCCCCGTCACAAGCAGCGCCAGGGCTAGGCGAACGAGCTTCGGCTCGAAAAACTCAATACTGAAATTGCGACGATAAGAACCCGTATGCGGGGGACACCTCCGGGCCTGAGGCCGGAGCCCAGTCGTCGCTCCACACCTCAATAAGGAGCACACTCCCATGGCACGTCTCGCAGGCGTAGACCTCCCGCGCGAAAAGCGCGTGGAGATCGCACTCACCTACATCTACGGCATCGGCCGCACCCGCGCGCTCAAGTCGCTCGAGGCCACCGGAATCGACGGCAACACTCGCGTGAAAGACCTCACCGACGAACAGCTCGTGGCACTCCGTGACCACATCGAAGGCACCTACCAGGTAGAGGGTGACCTCCGTCGTGAAGTTGCCGCCGACATCCGCCGCAAGGTCGAAATCGGTAGCTACCAGGGCATCCGCCACCGTCGTGGCCTTCCGGTCCACGGCCAGCGCACCAAGACCAACGCTCGTACCCGTAAGGGCCCGAAGCGCACCGTCGCCGGTAAGAAGAAGTAACCCATCCGCCATCGCGGATGTGAGTGAACCGGAATTCGTAGGAGAGAAGAATTGGCTACCCCAAAGACCGCGGCGCGTAAGGCTCGCCGCAAGCAGAACAAGAACGTTCCCGTCGGCCAGGCACACATCAAGTCGACGTTCAACAACACCATCATTTCCATCACCGACCCCAGCGGTGCTGTCATCAGCTGGGCCTCGTCGGGTGGCGTGGGCTACAAGGGCTCGCGTAAGTCGACCCCGTTCGCCGCACAGCTGGCCGCCGAAGCCGCTGCTCGTCAGGCGCAGGAACACGGCATGAAGAAGGTCGACGTTTTCGTGAAGGGCCCCGGTTCGGGCCGTGAAACCGCGATCCGTTCGCTGCAGGCAGCCGGCCTCGAGGTTGGCTCGATCAGCGACGTGACCCCGCAGGCGCACAACGGCTGCCGCCCGCCGAAGCGCCGCCGCGTCTAAGTCTTCCGGGTCGCCCGCGCGCATTCGCGTTCGGGCGACCAGCGGCATCCGCCGTTCCACCGCCCCCGTACGCCTGCTTACGCACATTCCCCAACTCGCGGGACTGCAGCCCGTGAATACGCCAAGCGTCATATAGCGGACGCTTCGCCGAAAGGACCATATAGTGCTCATTGCACAGCGCCCCACTCTCACCGAGGAAAACATCTCGGAGTACCGCTCGCGGTTCACCATTGAACCGCTCGAGCCCGGCTTCGGCTACACCCTCGGCAACTCGCTGCGTCGCACGCTGCTCAGCTCGATCCCCGGTGCTGCCGTAACCAGCATCCGCATCGACAACGTGCAGCACGAATTCACCACCATCGCCGGGGTGAAGGAAGACGTCACCGAGATCATCCTCAACATCAAGCAGCTCGTGGTTTCGTGCGAGTTTGATGAACCGATCACCGCCTACCTGCGCAAAACCGGCGCGGGCGAGGTGACCGCAGCCGACATCTCGGCACCCGCCGGTGTTGAGATCCACAACCCCGAGCTGGTCATCGCCACGCTCAACGACGACGCCAAGTTTGAACTTGAGCTCACCATTGAACGCGGCCGCGGCTACGTCTCGGCACAGCAGAACCGTGACGAGTACTCGGAAGCCGGCCAGATTCCGGTCGACTCGATCTACTCGCCCGTGCTCAAGGTGACCTACCGCGTCGAGGCCACCCGTGCCGGTGAGCGCACCGACTTCGACCGCCTGGTTGTGGACGTCGAAACCAAGCCTTCGATGCTGCCCCGTGACGCCGTCGCATCGGCAGGTGGCACCCTGGTTGAGCTGTTCAGCCTCGCTCGCGAACTGAACACCGAAGCCGAGGGCATCGAAATCGGTCCGGCCCCGGTCGAACAGGTCATCAGCGACGAACTGTCGATGAGCATCAACGACCTCGACCTGTCGGTTCGCTCATACAACTGCCTCATGCGCGAAGGCATCACCACCGTCGCGCAGCTGGTGGCACTGAGCGAAGGCCAGCTCATGAACATCCGCAACTTCGGTCAGAAGTCGGTTGACGAGGTACGTGAAAAGCTTGCCTCGCTCGGCCTGTCGCTGAAGGACAGCGTGCCCGGTTTTGAAGGCACGCACTTCTACGGCGGCAGCGAAGACAGCGGCGAGTACATCTAAACCTGCGGATCATTGATCCGAAACCTGAGAAAGAGAACCAGCAATGCCTAAGCCCAACAAGGGTCCACGCCTCGGAGGCGGTCCCGCCCACGAGCGCCTGCTGCTCGGCAACCTCGCCTCGCAGCTGTTCACCCACAAGCGCATCCAGACCACCGAAACCAAGGCCAAGCGCCTGCAGCCGGTTGCTGAGCGCCTGATCACCCAGGCGAAGAAGGGTGACCTGCACAACCGCCGTCGTGTGATGCGCACCATCACCGACCCCAGCGTGGTGCACGAACTCTTCACCGAGATCGCACCGCTCGTGGCCGAGCGTGAGGGTGGCTACACCCGAATCATCAAGACCGGCTACCGCAAGGGCGACAACGCACCCATGGCGGTTATCGAGCTCGTGCTCGAGCCGGTGAACCCCAAGCCGAAGCGCCAGAAGGCTGAAGAGCCGGTTGTTGAGGTGGCTGACGAAGATATCGAGCCCACCGAGGCCGAGGTCGAGGCTGCCGAGGCCGCTGACGCTGCTAAGGGCGACGCCCCTGAGGCTGAGGCAGCTGAGGCTGACGCCGCTGCCGAGGAAGAAGCAGCTGAGGAAGAAGCCAAGTAGCCTTCTTCAAGCAATAGCGTGAGGGGTCCGCACATGCGTGCGGGCCCCTTCGCGTTTCCCGAGCGGCTTCGGCGCCGCGGTGCTCCGGTGCTCCGGTGCCCCGCGCTCCCGCCGCCCCCGCATCCCG
>NZ_CAJGWQ010000022.1 GCF_904842695.1 Gulosibacter hominis
CGTCGTGCGCGCACGACGCGGGCGAGGTCTTTGGGAAGTCCCAGCTGCTCAATCGCATCGCCGCGAGAGAACCCAAGATCGGTGAGTGCATCCACCGTGTCCCGGAGTTCGTCACGCAGCGCCGCGAACTGTTCGGCCTTCAAGATCGCTTCGGAGAGGTCATTCTGGATGCGCTGTAGTCGCTCGAATTGATCGGCCAGCGCTGCTGCTGCACGATCCTTCGCTGTTCGTTTCTTCTCGGCTGTGGTCATCGCTGGTGATCCTTTCTGAATGGTCATCGACCCCATCGGTGCGGCCGCATCATCCACCCTAGATAACGGAGGGTGTTTGCGCTACTGTGAGGGGGAGCAAGCATAGCGGGTGTAATACACACCCACTCAACCTTCGGTTGGCTTGTTGGGAGAACCCAAGCCCCATAGAGAGAACGAGGTGACCGTGAACCGCACTCGCACTGTCGGCAAGTCGCTGTGGTTCAGTGATGCGGAATGGGAGGCGGTGCAGGCGCGCATGGCGGCGGCCGGCATCGACTCGTTCAGCACGTTTGCTCGCGTGATGTTGCTCAATGGTGAGGTGCGAGTGGATCGGAGTCGGCACGATGCGTCGCGCATTCTTGCGGCGCTGGCTCCGATTGGCAACAACATCAATCAGATCGCTCGGCAGGTGAACACGGAGAAGCATGTTCACCTCGATCAGCTTGACCGGGTGCATGAATTGATGCGGTCGGTGCAGTCGTTGCTGCGAGATTCGGAGTCGGGGGAGTAGCGCTGTGGCTGTCGTGAAGGTCAAGCAGGTGCACGCGACTGTGGCTAAGGCGGTGGCGTATGTGCTCAACGCTGAGAAGACTCACGACGGTGCGCTGGCGGCAAGCAATTGTGTGCTCGATGCGAACGATGCGAACGCGGTTGCTGAGCAGTTCGAGTGGATGCTTTCGCAGTCGCAACGAGGGTCGATTACCTCGGGGCGGGAGGTGCTGTCGCACCACGTGATTCAGTCGTTCAAACCTGGTGAAGTGACCGACGTTGAGGCGCTACAGATCGGTGTTGAGTTCGCGGAACGCATCACGGGTGGTGACTATTTCTATGTGGTCGCTACGCACACTGACCGTGACCACGTACACAACCACATTCACATTTGCCCCGTGCACACGACGACGCACCGTAAGCTGCGGATGCAGCGCCACACGCTGCACGAGTGGCGTGCGATTAGTGACGAGCTGTGCCGTGCACGCAGCTTGTCGGTGGTGCCCCCGCAAGCGACCCGGAATGTTCGGCCGAGCTTGGGGGAGTTGCACGCACAGTTCGCTGGGCGAAGCTGGCGTGACCAGGTGCGCCAACTGGTCGATGATGCAGCGGCGACTTCACGAAGCTGGGACGAGTTTCAAGGCCAGCTCGAACGCGACGGGATGCGCGTAACTGTGCGCAATGGGTACGTGACCTATCAGCTTCCTGGGCAAGAGCGCGCGGTCAGGGACTGGCGGTTAGGTGCCGGATATGCGTTACCGGAAGTGATGGCTCGACTCGGGCGTGAAGTGGTGCACGAGTACTCTGTGCAGCCCAGCATGATCGCCCGCGACCGGTCGGGAACTGGGCACGTTGTGGCGCTGCCATACACGCACGGTGAGCTGCGCTTCCGGGTGCCCGACGAGGCAGTGGTGACCGGCTCGAAGTCAGTTCGCTTGTTCCTACGTGACAATGAAGTGGTGCCGGTGTTCACCCGCAATGGCGAGTTCGCGCAGATGTTCTCGCGCGACCAATTGGAACTGTACTTGTCGCCACAAACGATGCGAGTTGGCCAGCGCACTGAGCGATTGTCACCGCAAGGCAAGAGCGAACGCCACACGGCATTCCTTGCGTATCGCGCGCGCGAGGCGCAACGCTTGCGTGACACCACGGCGGCCTGGTCGGTGGAGTTCGAGTACGGGCACGACCGGGCAAGCATTGTTGAGGCCATTCACGATCTGGGCGAGCGCCAGCGGGAGCTGGTGGCCACCCAACAGCGGCTCTACGACGACATGGCCGAGGGCCGTATTCGTCCCGACGTGTACGCAGAACAGGCGAGTGCACTGCGCATCGAGCTGGACGAAGTTTCTCGCGAGCTGCATCGACTATCTACCGCTGAACGCACTGCATCACTGAGTCAATCTGACCAAAGGAGAGCACGATGAGTCTGACCGATTTTGGCGCACAAGCCACACTGCAAGCTACCGACAAAGGCGTCAACCTCCTGGTGGCGCTGGGCAACGCCACACTCAAAGGTGTGACGCACAGTTTGCGGGCCGCAGCGCAGCTGACCGCACAGGCGCGCACTAAACACTTGAACACCGGCAAGATGACGGTGAAGCGTCTGCACAACGTCGAGGGCGGCGGCATTCAGCACGCTGAAGTGCCGCGTGAGTTGTTCGCAAGCGTGCAGCAAGAAATGCGTCGAGCTGGCGTCAACTTTTCGTTGGAGAAAGCCCCCGACGGTCGCGCATATCTGCACTTTTCGGGCAACGACCTGGCCTCGGTTGAGCACGCCTTGAATCAAGCTCGTGCCCGCGTGGCAAAGCAGCTCGGGATGGAAGTCGGAACCGACCGCGCCCCCAAGGCGGACGGGCCGGAGAAGATCACCACCGAGCGATTGCGGGCAGATCAGGAACGCGCGCAATCGGCTCGGCTGGATGCGCCGACGCCGGATGCGCCGCAGAAACCGAAGCGAGCACCGCAGCGATGACCGACGACGTACACGTGCTCTTGCACGGCACCTTGGCAGAGATGCCACGCCAACGGCGCGGCATCTGCCGCGCGCGCGTGCAGGTGAGCATGCACGACGGGAGTGAGCCGGTTGAGCAGCTGATCGTGGGCACTGGCGAGCTTGCCCCTGTGATCGCTGCATGGACTGAGGGGCAAGCGGTGTTCGTGCGTGGGGTGCTTACCCGAGACGATGACTTGCCACCCACTGATGCGCGTGCCTGGGCGGTTGAAGCTCGGCACGTTGGTGCCGAGCAGCTGCCCGAGGTGCCCTCGACATGAGCTTCCGAGTATTGGTGCGCAGTCACACTTCGCGTGGCCCGGAGCGCCGCGAGGCTACCACGGGTGAGTCGCGCGCAGGGTTGGTCAACGCGCACGATCACCCGACGGCCACGCACGTGACCGCACTGGCCGGGTACCGCGTGATGCCCGCGCATGTGGTGCAGGTCGGCTCCATGCTGATGGTCGCCCCAGCGACCCCGAGCGCTACCGACCTGGTGCACCAGTACGTGCAGACTCTTTCCCCGACCGAAACCCACGCGCCTGTGCGTGAAGCTGCATTCCAGGATGCGGCTTCCCGCGGTGACCACGAACAGCACGTGGTCACCGCCGCCATGCTCATGCACGAGTTGCATGAGCGCACCGAAGCCCGTATTTCCGATGATCCCGCGACGACGCAACAGCAGCGGGATGCGATTCACCACCGTGTCCAGCATTTCAACCGTCAGGAGATTCACCACGATGACCAAATCCACGAGTAGCAAAGGTGCCCTCATTGGCGGCGGCATTGCCGTTGTGCTGGTGGCGTGGGCAGCGAACAAACTGTACCAACAGGGCCGCACCGCGATTGCCGATGGGGTGCCCGTGGACGAGGTGGTGCACACCTTGCCCAAGGCGTTCACGAACCCCTTTGCGGTGTCGTTCGAGCAGCCGGACTTGATTGCCGCCGCCGTGGCCGCCGGCATCGTCGCGCTGATCGTGCTGTACAGCTTGACGACGAAGAAACAGATGCGCGCCGGGGAAGAACACGGTTCGGCTCGATGGGGCACCCCAGCGGATATTCGCCCGTTTACGGATCGTAACCGCGCCCGGAACTTGCTTTTCACCAAGACCGAGCGCCTGGCCTTGGACTCGCGCAAGACCCAGCGCAACTTGCACGCGCTGGTGATCGGGTCGAGTGGTTCCGGTAAGACCCGCTACTACGTGCAACCGAACATCGCCCAGTGCAATCAGTCGGTAGTGGTCACTGACCCCAACGGTGAGATTATGCAGGCCACCGGGCAGCAGCTCGAAGATGCCGGCTACGCGGTGCGGTCGCTGAACTTTGTGGACTGGGCACAGTCCGACACGTTCAACCCGCTGGCGTACTTCACCCCGAGCCAGGGTGAAGTGGACGTGCTGATCTTGGTCGAGAACATTATCGCCAACACGACGGGCCGGCGGCCCAGCGGTGGCGATAATTCGTTCTGGGAGAAGGCCGAACGCGCGCTGTTGGCCGCACTGGTGGCATTCGTGTATGGCCGCGACGGTGACAAGGCGACCATGAACGATGTCACCGAGCTACTGAGCGACCTGGAGACGAGCGAAAACGACGAGTCGTTTCAGTCAGTGGGCGACGCGCTGTTCTTGTCGCTCGGGGACATTCTGGACGAGCACCCCACGCACGTACGCGAAGCGCACCCGGAGCGCTACGACGAGGACGCCTTGCTCATGCTGCGCATGTGGGAGTTCGCGTTCGCGCAATACGACATCTACAGCAAGGGTGCTGGCGAGACGAAGAAAAGCGTGCTCATCAGCTTGGGTGTTCGACTCGCGCCGTTGTACATGTCGCCCCTGAAGCGCGTGCTGGGGTCCAACACCGTGGACGCTGCCAGCGTGGGCCAGCGGCCCACGGCACTGTTTCTCATCATGCCCGACTCGCACACGACGTTCTCGTGGCTGCTGGCGGTGTTCTACGATCTGTTCTTCCAGAAGAACATCGCCTTGGCCGACGCCAGCCCCAAGAAGCGCCTGCCGGTGCCCGTGCACTGCTTCATGGATGAGTTCGCCAACATTGGCAAACTGCCGAGCTTCCACACGAAGATTGCGGTGATGCGTAAGCGTGGCTTGGCCGTGAGCGTCATCATTCAGAACTATGAGCAGGGCAAGGCCCTGTACAAGGACGACTGGGAGACGGTCGTCGGCAACTGTGACAGCGTGCTGTTCCTCGGTGGCCGCGAGAAATCCACCACCCAGTGGATTTCCCAGCAACTGGGCAAGGCCACCATCGACTCGCGCGACGAGTCGCGCCAGCTCGGCGGGCGAAGCGGCGGCGGGAGCCACAACTTCCGCAAGCTCGGCCGCGAGCTGCTGTTGCCCGATGAGGTGGCCAAGCTGGGCAGCTTGGAGTGCTTGTACCTGCTGCGCGGTGTGCCACCGTTCCGCAGTCGCAAGCTCGACGCGATTTCCGAGGGCGACTACGTGTACACGCCGCAACCGGTACCCGAGACAGAAGCGCCTGCGCCCGCCGAGGCGGACGCAGGCGCGGAGCCGCGAGAGTTTGACGAGAACGACGTGGAGCTGGTGCCCGAGGCGGCCTAGGGCCGCACGGGTTCGCGCACGTCGATGATGCGCGGCTGGTTCGGATCACTGGTATCGACCGTGTAGTGCCACAAGGCATGCACGGTCGCTACTGTTTCCGCGTCGTCGCCTTTGGGCAGGTGGATGGTGCACTCCACCTGTTGCGACACGTCGATTCGACCCGGCTTTGCCTTGCTTGGGTCACCGGGGACGGTTGCGCCAAGCTCGACGGTCACGTACGCGCCCTCGACGGTGCCGAGGTCGTGTTCCCACGGGCTTTCACGGATGAGGTCAGCTGGAATCAGCCCGTCAAGGCGTGCTTGACGGGCTTCCAGCTTTTCGCCCTGTTCCCACTCGGCCAGGCGCGTGGTGGCCGAACGCACGAGTTCTTCCGCCTTCGGCGGCGTTGGGGTGACGTGGTCGTAGGTGCCCTCCGTTTCCAGCGTCGGTGGCCCCGTTACTGGCGACTCGGTTGCGCTGGCGGTCGGAGATGCCACCGTTTCGGAAGTGGTTGCTGACGTCGAGGGCGGTGCTGCCGTTCCAGGTCGCTGCTGGATGAGTACCACCAGCGCTACTGCGACTGCCACGATCAGCAGCACCGCCCCTAAGACGAACAGCCGAAAGGCGGTTCCGGTCTTTTCCATGCTCGCTCCTAGTACCAGTGTGGATCGTTCGCTTTCCAGAAGTCCAGCGCGCCGCATGGGGTCTGGTACCGCTCCGCGATATAGGAAAGGCCCCATCGGATTTGAGTGTCAGCGTTGGTGCGCCAGTCACCGCCGACACTCGCCATTTTGTCTGCTGGCAAAGCTTGTGGGATGCCGTACGCTCCAGAGCTGGGGTTCTCAGCGTCCCAGCGCCAGCCCGATTCCCCATTCCACAGATCCACCAGGCACTGTCCTTGCGTCTCTACCGACCAGCCGTAGTGCGGGATCAGTGCCATAGCGTGCGCCTTTGCTTGCGCCGGGCTAGGACTTGTAAGGTTGCGGTTCATGTCGTCACCAACCGCCAGGACCGTGCGGGGATTCTTGCGGAATGCCACTAAGCCCGCCGCCGAGTCGCGCTTGGCTTCATCGAGAGTCTTAGTGAAGGTGTAGTACTCGCCGCCACCGTAATTTTCCAAAAGGATGGTGCCATCGGCATATACCGCGCCAACATAGCCAACATGGCCAAACCCGTTGCCGGCGCTGCTACCCCACGCCTGCGTGTTTGCGGGCACCGAGAATATGTCCCCTACTGCCGGTGTATCTGTGAAGTCCCATCCTGGGAGATTGTCGGGCGATGCCCAGTCTTTGCCGTCGCCGCCCGCGGGCGTTAAGTCGTCCCAGTCAAGTTCCCAAGGCTCGCTGGTCACTCCCAAATCGCGGTTGATGCGCCACGCTACAAAGTCGGTGCAGTTGCCGTAGGCATACCGTAGTGGCGACATCTCGTTATATGGTCGATCCTTATACGGGTAATCGTCGCCGACCTGGCCGGGCGTGAAGTTGCCCTGTACGCCCGCTTGTTCTTCCTCGTGGGCGGTGACCCCGCCCAGCCACGGGAACATGGTCACGATCACCGCGAGGACGCCGAGCATCACCGTGGCGATCGCCATGACCGGTGAGGTGGCCAGCGCCGCCCCGGCGGCGAACACGAGTTTCGCGCCGCTCACGACGCTCTGTACCGCGATTTGCGTCATGCGTGCGGCGCCTGCTGAGACTTGTCGCACGCCCACATGCGCGGTGCGACTCGCCGTGGTGACGGCGCGCGAGGACGCGACCCGCTGCGCCGCGGCGCGGCCCAGTACGGCGCTCCCACGTGCTGTTGCGCGGGTGGCCATACCACCCGCGCGCAGTGCGCCCCGGCCCGCGGCTTTCGTGAGCTTGGTCGATGGGGACGCGACCGCTTTGTCGAGCACCCGGTGGGTGACCATCGCCGCTTGTTCGTCCAGCGAGTGATCCTGATGCTCGGACAGTGCGAGTGCGCCGCCGACTGCGACGCCCGCCCCGGCTTTCAGCGCCGCGGCACGGGCGGCCACTGCCGCTCCTGCCGCGGCGCTGATGCTCGCTTCGGGATCGTCGGTCGTCCCGGCGGCCGCGGTCAGCGCAGTCGCGGCCGCCGGGGTGCCGCCGAGCAAACTCGGCGTCTGGGAGCGAGTGGTGGTGGCGCGGGTGCTTGACCCGAGCACGGTTTGTTGTTGCTGGCGAGTTTCGACGGTCAGCCCCGCGGTGCGTCGCGGCCCGAGCACTGAGTTGGCACGCCGGTTCATGCGGGTGCGTCCTCCAAGTCTTTGGCCGTGATCTGTTCCCCGAACTTCGACGAGAACAGCCGGTACAAGCTCGTGTTATCTGGCAGCGTGTTGTCGAACGGCACTACTGCCGATCCGAGCCGCAACAGGCCGTGTCCAGGGGTGACGTTCACGAAGAACGAGGCTTCTTGGTCGCTGAAGTGGAACAGGCGTTGGAGCGTGGCAGCATCGGTAGCGCGCTGTTCCAGCAGCGCCAGCATGTCGCTGTTGGCGAGCATGAGACGCGCCTCGTCACTGGTCAACAGCTCGTCAATGTTCTGCGTCAGCCCGGTGGTCATGACGCCGTACTTGCGGGCACGCTTGAAGATCGATTGGAAGTACCGAGCCGCAAACGGGTTCGAGAACATGACGTGGAACTCGTCCACGTACAGCCACGTGTGCCGGCCAGCCGCGCGGTTGCGCACGATGCGGCCCCACACCTCTTCAAGCACCACGAGCATGCCGAACGTGCGCATGTCCGATCCCAGCTTGGAGATGTCGAACAGCGTGCACCGCGAATCGCGCGATGCGGTGGTTCGGTTCGCAAAGCCCGAGAACGACCCGGTGGCGTACAGCTGCAAGTCGGTCGCCAGCTCGCGCGCCTTCGGTTCTTCATGCGTTGCCAGCGCGTCATGCAACGTGCGCAGCGTGGGCATTTCCCGCTTGCGCTTCGGGGTGCGCAAGAACTGTTCGTACACCTCGGTCACGGTGTGGTCGATGATTGAGCGCTGCGACGCGGTCAAACCCTCGGGGCCACCAATCAGCACTTCGCACATCGACAGCACGAACTCGGCCTTGCGGCGGATCGGGTGTTCCTCCTGCGGGTCGGGGTGCAGCTCCATCGGGTTGATCGACGCGGACGAGGCCGCGTGAATCTCGATGCGCTCCCCACCGAATGCTTCGACTACCGGGACGTAGTCCAGCTCGGGATCAATGAAGATCACGTCATCTTCCGGCCGGTTGAGCAGCACTTGTGCCGCTTCGGCCTTGCCGAACATCGACTTACCCGACCCCGAGGTGCCCAGGAAGAACGCGTTACCGTTCATGGTGGCCTGCCGTGACCCGAGGATGAGGTTGCCGGACAGCTTGTTCACACCGTAGGTGATCCCGCCAGGGTGGAAGATCTCTTGTGTGGTGAACGGCACCATGACCGCGGTCGTGGCCGTGGTGAGGGTGCGGAACAGTGGCAGCTCGTTGCGCCCCAGCGGCAGCGCCGCGTTCAGCCCCGCCTCCTGCATCCACTTGAGCACCGAGAAGTCGCACGAGTGACGACGCCCGGCCTCGCGCACCCGATCCACACGGCGCAGCAGCTCCGCTTTCGACGGGGCGGTGACCATCACCACCACGGTGGTCGAGAACAGCTTCTGGTTCGACGTCTCCAGCTCGCGGCGTAGCTCGGTGGCGTCATCGTGGGCACGCTTGAGCGAGTGGGGAATCAAGTCCATGCTGTACCCCTGCTTCGCGGCCTTCTTTTGCTCGTTTGCGCTTTGAATGTCCATGTCCGCGATGCGCCGGTTCACCATGCGCAGCCCTTCGCCCGGATCCAGCGGTGAGGCGTGGATGGACACCACCAGGTCGGTGTTGATTTCGGTGAGGCTGCGCACGACCTGGTCGGACAGCCACGCGGGCAGCCGATCCAGGAACAGCACTTGCCCGTAGGTGTCGGTTTCGTTGCCCATCACGAACATGCTCTTGTCCGTGAAGTCGAGCGACCACGGGGCCACGACGTCCTTGGACGACATGCCAAGGTCGCCCAGTTCGTCGTAGTTGAACGCGAACTGCGATTCGGTGTCGGGGTGCAGCAGCGAGTGCAGCAGCTCCACCCGGCCGTAGCCGGACACGATTTCGGCCTTGCAGCCGCCCACGCCTCGCAGGTAGGCGATGGATTCTGCGGCGAGCCGCATCAGCTTGGTGCGGGCTTCCTCGAAGTCCTCTGACTCCACCGTGATGGTGGCGAACTTATCCGTGACCGTGTTGTTCCGGCCACGTGACAGTCGGTTGTCAATGATGCGGTTGAACTCGGCGCGGTACTGGTCAAGTCCATCACCGCGTAGCGGCAGTTCCGACTGCAAGCGCACGTCGGACTGGCTGAGCACGCGGTTCACCACGCTGATCTGCACCGTTTGTGATGAGTCGAACGAGTTGAGCCAGGTGGCGTACTTTTCCAGCAACCCGGTTTGCACGTCGTCTGAGGCGATCTGATACGCGATGTCGCCGAGTTTCAGCGTGATCGAGTATCGGTTGCCGCCGAGCCAGCACAGGCCCGATTCGCTGATGCCTTCGTAGTGAATTGCCGCTTGGGTGGTGTTGCGCACCCGCCGCGAGATTTCCTCTTGGCGGCGGCTGCGGCGCTCGCCGGTGTTAGCGGCCTCGTTCTGTGAATCGCTGTTTCCGCCGCGACGGAACAGCCACGATTTTTTGGCCATAATCCTTCTTCTTTCGATCCGTGCGCCACACGGGCTGTTGCCCGTACAACCGCTTCTGCGGCTCGGTGAGGTGGCGCAAAATGAAACTTGCGTATTTTTCGAATGGCAGACCCGCTGGGCGTGCCCAGCCCATGAGTCCGAACGGTGTGGCCACGACTGCTGCGCCGTACACGGCCCAGTCATCGAGGCCGATGAGCCAGAGCAGGGCGTACACGCCGCTACCGAGCACCAGCGCGAGGAAGGCGCACAGCAGCTGTCGCCAGGACATGCCCATGATGACCTTGGCTTGAAACGCCGTGATCTCGTCGTAGACCTTCATTTCTTGTGCCACGGTGGTTACGCATCCTCTACTGTGAACGTCTTGGTGTGCTCGGCGATCCCGCGCTGTTCCAGGGTGACCGTGCGACCGTCCTCGCTCACTTCCACGACAAACGGAAAGCGCGACTCGCCATTCCGCCTGATGAGGACCAGTTCATGCGTGGACTCGTCAAACTCCCACTCTTCGAATCGCTCCGAGCCAAGTCGCAGTGAGCATCCGCTCTTGCCTGGCTCTGAGAGTTCCTGCACGGTGCCGTCGAGGCTGAACTGCAACTCGCACAGCTCGAACTCGTCATCGCCCGCACCGGTGACGTCGCCGGCTTCGGCGCGCCACACCTTGTTGTCCAGCAGCGGCTCCAGCTCGGCAAACGCTTCTTGCGCTGCTTGGGATTCTGCCGCCCAGGTTTCTTCCTGTTCTTTGCGGTGCTGTTGGCGTTCCTCGTTCTTGGATCGTGCGCCTTCCAGCAGGTCGTTGACGGCTTCTTCGGATGGGGCCTGGTCGATTTTGCCGGCCCACTCCAGGCGTTCGTTTTCGCTCAGCTCCTCGAACGTCCAGACCTCGGCGGCGGCTTGTTCTTGGATGGAGTCGAGCGACGGGGCGCAGCCCGCCACCGCGAGGGTGGCAGCCAGGACGACGGCCCCGAGGGTGGTACGACGGTTCATTGCGGTTCCTTTCATCACAGCCCCACCAGGGCCTTGGCCATGCGGTTGGAGCCGAGCACCAGTGCGATCAGCAGTACCCCGGCCAAAAACATCGGCCCGAAGTTCGCAATCGCCCAGCCCGACAGTGCCTGATCCTCGCCCGGTGCACTGATTCCCCAACCTTGGTTGCCAGCAAACGAGGTGAGTACCGAGTAGAAGTACAGCGCCAACATGAGTGTGGCCCCGTGGAGCGCGGCGGCCGCGTAGTGCCGCAGATATCCCACGGCGACGCTCTTCGTTTCGGGGTTGGCCATGAAGGCCACCGGCAGCGTGGCGAACGCGGACAGCAGGTACAACTCCACGAAGCGGAGCATCGCCACCACCAGCGCAATCAAGCTGCCGAGCGAGGCCACCATGAACGGGAGCAGCACGAGGATGAAGAAGCCCACCTTGTCGATGACGTCCGCGCCCTCGATGTCCTCTTTCATCGAGTCACCCAGGTTCGTGCCTTCATCCGTGGCTTCGTCGGTCACACCCGCGATCCCATCAATGATGGTGCTCGCGATCTCGTTCATTGCGCCGAGAATTTCTGGCGCGTGCTGCACGGCGACGATGAGCAGCACGAACTTGAACATCGTGCCCGCGATGAGCTTGACGCCCATTTGGTTGTCGTTCTCGATGTGGCTCGACACCCGAGCCAGCTCGACCACCAGCATGATTGCCAATATGACTGCGGAGACGGGTTTCACGACCGACTGCGCGATGTTTTCCATTGCGGCGAACGCAGTTTCGTTGAACGCTCCCACATCCAATTCAAGGATGTCTCGTGCGCCGCCGGTGATCGACCCGCCAATGGCATTGAGAATGCCGACGATCAGGTCATCCATGCGCGGTCACCGCCTACAGCGCGATGGTGTTGAACAGCTGCGCCGCGGCGATGATGAGGCCACCACCTACGGTCTGCCACACCCCCGATTGGGTCTGCGGGCCGTTCTGGTCTTTCAGTCCGCCCGCGAGGGTAATCACTCCCCACACGGCCCACAGGCCGCCGCCAATGGTGGCGAACGTGACAAACAGGTTCAGTAGCGTGTCGAGCATATCCATAGTGATCTCCTATGAGGTGGTGCGCACAATGTGTGCGGGTCTGCGGTTGAGCAGCAATTTACGACGCTGTAAATGAACGCCATGAATTACTGGCTTGTGTTTTACGCCCGGTGGCGCGGCCAATCTAGCGGATATGGGTAACTTCGCGCGTAGTGCGGAAGTCTGAAGGTTCGACGCCGCTGGCTGCGACCCCTTGCCTACGGTTAAACAGTAGCCTATCGTTTAACCGTAGGCAATACGCATCCGGCAAACGTGAAGCTGGCACAATCGAGGGCATGCCCCGCTTTGCCACCCCACGTCTGCCAACGACAGAGAGGCAAGACGTTGTGCTTGGCATTTTCGGCATGAACCCCACCCGCGCGGCACTCATACGGCAGCTCGCCGTGGCCACCGAAGGCCACACCAGTGGCGAGCTGGCGGAGCAGATCGGCGTGGCGTACCAGACCTTGCTCGCGCACCTGCGCAAGCTCGAAGCGGGCGGGCTCGTCCACGTCACCGACGACGCGCGCCCGCTGTACAGCATCGACCGGCACGCGCTCGACGCGGCGCTGGGTGATGCTGTGGGCTACCTCATCGGCAACGACGTTGCCGATGCTGCGACACGCCGCCCCTAGTGCTAGCCCCTCGCCTGGCCTGCGCCTAGATTGACCGCTATGGAAACCGATATCAAGCGACGCCGCCGCGGCACGCGCGTTGATCCTGTCCAGGTCAACTACCAAATCAGCCGTGAAACCAAACTCCAGTTCGAGGCGATGGCGAACGCCGCCGGTGTCTCGAAAGGCGTGTTCTTTGAAGAACTCGTGGCGCACCTGACCGCCACCCAGCTGAGTGATCGGGGTGTCCCGCGCTGGATGCCGCAACCTGAACCCGACGAGAACGAATTGCCCATCCGACTGAGTGCATAAACGAGAGCGGCCCCCGCTCAAGGAGCGAGGGCCGAAGTTCTCTGCTACTACCGCTGAAGTTTGCCGACTGAACCGGTAGCAGCGATGCACCACCCAAAACAAAGGAAAGGAGGTGGCTCCATTATAGGCCCCGCAACGATGCGGGCAAGTGACACGCGCGCGAGTGTCGGCGCGTGGCGCTTGACCCGCCAGCTCAGCCCGCGCCGCCAGGTGCGCGTCGCGGCCACCGATGCCGATGGCACGCTCAATGCGTATCCCCCGCACCTGGTGCGTGCCGTCGACGGCCCCGCACCCGATGCACCGTGGGCAATCTATCTCACCGACGAACGCCACGACTATCGCCTGCTGGCGTTCGACTTTGACGCCAAAACCGATGGTGCCGCCACCGCCGCGCACGAGGCCGCAACCCAGCTCGCCCACGTGGCGAAGGCGGCTGGCCTTGACCCGGTGATCTGCCAGTCTGGCCCCAGTGGCGGCCGGCACGTGTGGTGCGCTCTTGCTGAGGCGATCCCAGCTCAACTCGTGCGGCCGCTCGCGCGCCTAGCAAAGGCGCTGTGGCCGCAACTTGACCTTTCCCCGATCAACAACCCCGCGACAGGGTGTGTGCGCCCCCCCGGCGCGCCACACCGTGAGGGTGGCCGCTCAACTGTGCTGCACGGCGACCTCGACGCGCTCACCAGCCCGCGGGGCACCGCGGCCCAAGTGGCCGAGCTGCACGCCCTGCTGGCCGCACGCGTGAACACCGCGGCCGACGCAATCACCGGCCCCACGGCCGCGGTTGACCTTGACTCGCGCCGCCACCCCTGGATACCCGGCCCGAAGCGCCAGCTCTCGAGTGCGGCGCGCGTCGCCCTTCTGACCGATGCCACCGTTCCGCAGCTCGATGCGGAACGCGACGGCAGCGCCAGCGCCGTGCTGTGGCGCGTGCTCACCGGAGCCGCTGCTGCACACTGGCAGCTGGACGACGTACAGGCGCTACTGGATGCCCCCGGCCTGGAGCACGTGCGCACGCGACGTCGGCCGAGTGGCCCGCGCGTGGCCCGTAGCAAGGACGAACGCCACGCGGTGTTACACCGGCAGTGGCAGCGGGCTGTGGCCCACGTGGCCGCCGGTCGCCGGCCCGCTGGCGATGATCCGACCTTTCCCACGCGCGCCGCCGCGATTGCGGAGCACATCGAGCACGTCCAAGCCCGAGCTGATGCCAGCCCCGGCCGCTGGAGCGCCGGCGGCGGCCCAGCTGACCGTCGAGTACTGGACGTGCTGTGTCTGCTGGCCCTGGAAGCCGTCACCGCCACGGTGGAGGCCGATATTCGCCGAGTCGCACTGCTCGCCGGCGTCGGCCGTGAAACCGCGCGCACGGCGCTGCTACGGCTCTCCGGTGACGGCTGGATCATCCGCACCAAAGCCGCCGAAGGCCCCAACGCAGCACACTGGAAAATCGAGGGCGAAGCGGTTATCCACACGGACATAGCTACTGCCCGGTCACAAGTCGCCCACGCCGCCAGGCACACTCCCGCAACCGCTACGGCTGCTCGAAACGCACTGCTGCTCCACCTGCGCGACCGCACCACCGCTGCTACGCACGATGCGTTCACTCCTGCTGCTCTAGGTTTCCACGCTGGCAACGTCTACGCGCGCTGCACCACTACCCCCGCCACACTCGATGAGTTGAGCTGGCGTACTGGTACCGATGCCCGCGAGCTGCACGCAATCCTGCATGGGCTGGTCGCGGCCGGTCTACTCGAAGGTACCCGTGATGGTTGGCGACGAGCTGACGAAGATCGACGTGACCAGGTGGCCGAGATATGCGGAACTGCTGGCCTGCTGGCTACCCGCGCCGCAGCATACGCGACCGAGCGAGAGCTGTGGGCCTGGTGGCAAGCCGAGCTTGCCTGGATGCACCAGACGAAGGCCGAGCGCGAACAACGACCCGACCCAACTCAACTCGCGCTCTTTACTGCACCACTCCCCCACGGCCCGAGACGCAAACACCCCCGACGACGCGGACGAGCTGATTTCCGAGCTGCACGAGCCGCCCTGGTGGCCACGTAGCCGCACGATGCGCACTCACGTGACCACCACCGCCACCACTTGCGAAACGAACCCAACACCACCCGTAGGCAACTCATCGCGCAGCGATGAGGCGGCAGCCCCTCGCGGCCGCCGGCCGCGCTCACCGCACCAATGGGGCGAATAGTACTATTCCTGAGAGTTCGCTGTGCATGAGCAGAATGGTCTCGCCAGCACCCGTGCCGCTTAGTACTATTAGTACTACTCCCCCCGTTAGTACTAATCATCACCCAAGGAGTTCTGATGGAAATTCTGACCACCGATACGACCACTACCGAAATTGCCGCTGTGCTCGCCGCGAGCTGGACGGGTGCGGCCGAGGTGACTGCCGACCCTGACGTTACCGCCGAGCTGGTGCTCAATGCGAGCGACGCCACCATTCCGGGCTGGCAAACCGAGCATCGCGCTCAGGCACTCGCCTGGGTAGTGCGCTGGACGTGGCACAGCGTGAGCCGGGGGCCACGTCCACAGGTCGCCACCTTGATTCAAGTCACCCAAGGTGGCCGTGCGTTCGGCGAAGGATGGGCGCTGTTTAGTCAGCACGTCGTGCGCGCCGCGCTCACGGAGGATGAAGCCGGCACCGTTGCCAGCCTCATCGCCCGAGGCGCACTGCCTGAGCTGATCGAACAGGAGGAAGTTTAAGCCCCACAAGTACCACTATCCCGATTAGTCCCATTAACCCCAGTAACCCGATTCAGCCTACTATCGACATGAAGGAGCACATCATGAGCACGATTACCCGCACTGGAAACCTGGCCCGCACCCCCGAGCTGCGATACGACAAAGACGGCAAGCCCTACGCCTTCGCTCGCGTACTGGTGACTGACCGCATCCGCGAGGGCGAGGAATTCATCGACGGTGGCACCATCGCCTACGACGTCGCCGTAAACGGCGTCGAAGCTGAGCAGCTAGTCGACGCGGCCGAGCGCTGCGGCAACATCCGCGTGTGGTTCACCGGCCCCTATCGCGTGCGCGAGTGGACGAACGACCACGGCGAAACCCGACTGGTGCACGAAGTGCGCAACGCGAACATTGCCGTGTCGCTGCGGGGGCAGCGCGTGACTGTGGAGCGCGCCACCGGTAACGATGCCGATTAGCGGCAACCGTAGCCAGGCGCGGATCGACTCGACCGCGCCTGGCTGCACCCGGCAGTTTGCGGCGCAAGGTGTCGGGCTGATTGGGCTGAATAGTAGTATTAGGGACAATGGAGAGTGACTTGGAATGATTCTTGCGTTCTGCAACCAAAAAGGCGGAGTGGGAAAGTCCACCACCGTGTTTCACCTGGCCCGCGCTGCGGTGACCCGTGGCGCGCGCGTGCTGGTGGTGGATGCTGACCCCCAAGGCAACATCACGAGTGTGCTCACCGACGGCATCGAGGCCGGCGACGCCGGCCTTGCCGATGCGCTGAGCGCACATTCCGAACTGCACCTCCCTGACGTGCTGCTGCCCGGCATCTGGGAAGGACTCACCGTGGCCCCAACAGCCGGTGGTGCGCTGAGTGGGGTACGTGACGAACTGACGACTTCGACCGCGCCGGGCCGTGAGTCACGCTTGAAAGCTGAGCTGGCAAAAGTTGCCGCCGAGTTTGACCTAGTGCTGATTGATTGTGGCCCCGCGCTCGATCAGCTGACGATTAACGCGATGACCGCCGCCGATGGAGTGGTCATCGTGACCCAAACGAAGCTCTGGAGCGTCAACGGCCTGGCCCAGCTGCTCACCACAATCAACGGTGTGCGCCAGTGGTACAACCCACAGCTGGAAGTTGCCGGCCTGATCGTGAACCAGCACGAGCGGCACACCCTGGCCGGGCTGCATTGGGCAACTGAGCTGAACGACGCCGCCGACGCTGCCGAGCTGCCGATGCTGGCCCCGAAGCTGCCGAAGCGGCAGGCAATCGCCGATGCGAGCGAATCGTCACGTGGGCTGGACGAAGGCGACAACGCCGAGCGCGAGCTGCACCAGATTTACGTTGGCTACCTTGACCAGCTTGCAGAAAGGATGAACCGATGAGTACCAATCGACCGACCCGCAGGAAGTCGCAGCTGGGAAACCTTACGCCGCTCAATCCGAACCGCCCGCAGACGGCTACTGCCACTCCGAAGGCACCACCGACGGCGCGGCCCGAAGAATCGACTACGGCGCCACGCCGAACGAAAACCGCCTATTACGCGACCCGCGAGGAAAACGAACGCATCCGCGCCGCGTTCATGGCCGGTCGGGATAAGTACGGGTGGCGAAGTTTCACCGAGTTTCAGCTGCACACCATGCTGGAGCGCGTCGCCGAGCTAGAGCGCGAGCTGAACGACGGCGAACGGTTTGATGGAGTCCCCGCAGGCGAGGCACAACGCGGCCGACCACTGGACTGATGGATACCACCGCAGGCATGTCACCGTTGATGGTTTACAGCACGCCGCAGTGCATGGCGTGCAGGATGACCTCTCGCCAGCTCGACGCCGCTGGCATCGAGTATCGGGTGATCGACGTGAGCGCCGATGACCCGGCCCGCGAGTACGTGCAAGACCTCGGATACAGTGCCGCGCCGGTGGTGGTGGTTTCTGATGATGAGCACTGGAGTGGGTTTCGCCCCGATCTGATTGCCTGTGTCGCCAAGGCGAGAGGGTGCGGTTAGCGCGGCCGGTGGCCGCGAGGGGCTGCCGCCTCATCGCTGCGCGATGAGTTGCCTACGAAGGGTATTGGTGACGATCCCGAGGCACAGTCACGTTGGGGGAGTGGTGCGAACCAACAGAAGGAGAAATTGCGCCGAAATACGTGTGGGGCCAGGTCGATGACCTGGCCCCACACTTCCGGTGTAAAACACGGTGGGGCGCAGACCCGCACCAGTGCTATTTTCTCGTGGTCATCGGAGAGTCGCAAGAGCGGGCACTAGCAAGCTGGGAAGTGCCGGTGGTCACCCGAGGCCGAGGCCGCGGCCTCGGGGTGGCCACCGACGGGTGGCCACGGGCTGTGTCACGGAGGCCACAGCCTTGGAGCCGCTACGCGGCACTCATTCATTTTTTTGCTGTGGAAGCCTTCGGCAGCATACGGCCCGCCGTCCTACGCGCAAGTGCTTTCGCGGCATATCCTCGCGTCTCTCGCTGCGCTCGGCCGCTCCGGTATTCCACGTTCACTTGCACTCCGGCCTCTGGGCCTAGCGGCGGTAAACCGCCTTCCACAGCAAAAAAAATGGAAAGGAGAGGCAGATGGACATGACGATGACGACCCAGCCCCAGGTGACGGTTTACGGTGCGGAGACATGCCGACAGTGCTGGGCTACCGAGCGAGCGCTGGCACGTGCCGGTGTGGCCTTTGATCGCGTTGATGTGGACAAGGACGAGGATGTGGCCGCGTGGCTGCGCACCGAGGGGTGGAAGGCGTTGCCGGTGGTCACGGTTGATGGTGGCCAGAGCTGGGCAGGCTTTCGACCTGACCTGATCGCCACGATCCGCTAGCCCCAGCGGCCCCCGGCGTGTGTCGGAGGCTGACGAGACAATGAGAACACCAGAAAGGAATCACTCAATGCGATTCGAGATTTACGACGACGAGCCACTGATGGTCGCTGCTGCCAATGAAGCTCGCGCTGCACACCGATCCATGCCAACCGCCGAAAAGAGCGCCGCCAACCGCGAAAAGTTGGAAGCCGTGGAGCGTCAATTCCCGGCAAGCTATCTTGCAACCCGCACGCCCAAACACAGCGACGACCCCTTCCACAACCCGCCAAATGAATATCTGTTCACCTGCTCGCTTGGGGACTTGGTGGCGCTGATTCGTCTGGCCGGTGACCATGATCGGCTTTTGCAAGCTGACATTGAGGACGGCATGGACGATGAGTACCGCACACTCGCCCGCGCGCGCCACCGCCTCACCTGTCTCTATGACGAAGCGTTTGACATTCTGGAAACCCGCGCCTTTGAAGTTAACCGCGACTTTACCGAAGGCTAAGCCGAGAGTTCATCGTGGTGGGGTCGACACGAGCGGCCCCGCCACGGAGAGGCTGAGTGCTATTCGGCCTCACCCCCGTTTGCCGACACTGATTCACCACATAGCCAATCACCACGAGGGATAGGAACAATGCAGAGCATCCACGACTCACTTCTTGAAGCCCAGCGCGAAATTGACGGATTCACCTTTACCCAACTCGATGACCCCAGCCGAGAGTTCTGGCCCGCGGCGTCGAGGCGGCCGCGGGGAGCGCGACACGCCGACGACCGACCGGCCAGCACTCTCGACTGACAGGAACACTCTCATGGCCATCAACGAAGAGACCCGGCAGCTCGACATCGCGGGCGAGCTGGAAGCGACCGCGCGCACGCTCGCGCACTCGACGCGCGGCGTGCCCAAGCCGTTCGAGTCATACCGGCTGCTCGGAGAGCTGAGCGCGACAGCCGACCACCTCGCCCAGGTGCTCGCGCAGCTCGCCACCTGGCACGCCGCCACACAGGACGGCGAGCACTACGACGGCGAAGACGGCGGCCGTACCGGCAGCCCGCAGGCGGCCGCCGACGAGCTGCACGCCGCAGCTCGCGCCGTCACCGAGGCATCCGAGCACATTCGCCGAGCGCACGCGCACAACGGCGTCGTGCGCTGGTACGAGACGCCGCAGGGGTAAGCGAGGCACCGATGTTCGGCACCCCGCTACAGACCGCCGTCCTGCTCGGCATGGTCGCCCTGTTCAGCGCGGCCGCCATCCTGCTGTGCATCGCGGCCGTCATGATGGCCATCGGCACCGTGCAGCGCCTCCGCCTCGCCGCCGAACAGCGCACCCTCCCGCCGACCGATCCGGCCCGCCATCGCCGCATTCGGCGGCTCATGTTCATCGCCGCCGCGCTTACCGCGGCGAGCTTCATCCTGTCCGCGCTCGGGCAGATCATCTAACCCCACGGAGGGCATCATGACCTGGCTGCATATCGTCTACTGGATCGGCTGTGCCTGAGTCGGCGGTCGCCGACGCACGGCACCGCCGACTCAGGCGCAGCAGGTCCGACGCTCCGCACGCGCGACCGACGCGCGCAAGGCCGCTGTACTCGCCGCCCTCCGCGCGGGCGGCTCAGTGCGTGCCGTCGCCGCCGACGCTCGCCTCTCCACCAACACGGTCCAGCGGTGGAAACGTGAGGCCGGACTCAGCAACGGACCGGCATCCGTCCCGTAAACGGTCGTTTCTGGGCCGCTGGGCAAGCGCTCAGCGGCCCCCGCGACACGCCGGGGTTTCACGGTCCGAAACCTGGTTCAGAACCTAGCCAGGATCAAAACATGCGGGTTACCCTTTTTGGGACGATGATTGCGCAGTCCGTGCAGCGTGCAGAAACGAGGCAAGAATGTACGACGATAAACGAGTTCGCTTTCGGGATGTGAAACCGTATGCGGTGCCCGCGTCGCTGGAGGATTTGCGCGGCCCGTGTTCAGGGCTTATTGAGCTTCCACACCACGTTCGGTGGCTTGATGACCGGTTCGGGGTTGATGTGGGTGTCTTGGGCCGCCGAGTTATGGCCTACCAAGCTTTGCTTTCAGAAGCGACTGTGGAAGAGCAACAGCGGTTCTTGAACGCTGAGCTACTGATCGAAACATGGCCACAACTCCGAATGGATCGTCGCGTTCGTGAGCTTTGGGAGTCTCGGTTTCCTGTGCTGCGGGAGCGTGCAGCGTGAGCGATGTAGAGATGCAGCGGCAGATCACACACCTAGCCCTTACTGCTGCTGGTCTTGACTCAGATTTTGCACTCGCCGGGTCGGGCGCGATTCGAGAACATGGCTTCATCGAGCGGCCCACGCAGGACGTTGATTTGTTCACTGTGCGCCAAGATACCCCCATGTTTCGTGAAGCGTTACAACGAGTTGAGGGGGCGCTACGGGAGCATGGTTTTCAGGTTGAGCGACAGCGCGATTATGACGGCTACGCCCGGTTAGAGGTAAGGGCAAGTGATGGTCGTCAGACCGAGGTCGACCTCGGTGTGGACTGGCGCGCCAATCCGCCAGTGCAACTCGACGTTGGCCCAGTTCTCTCGCAAGATGATGCGGTCGGAAACAAAGTTGCTGCGCTGTTTTCGAGGGCCGAGGCGCGCGACTATTTGGATGTCGACGCGATACGTCAGAGTGGTCGCTACACCGACGCGCAGCTGTTGGACTTGGCCAGTGTTGCTGATGGTGGCTTCGACCTGGACTGGTTCGCACAGGCGCTTGCTCGTGCAGCAAGTATCCACCCCGAAGAGGTGGCCCCTTACGGTTACGGCATGAGTGACTTGGAGGGCGTGCAGCAACGACTTGGTGAGTGGGGTGCACAGATTGAAGCACGCCACCACCACGCGATCATCGACTCACTTAACCCGACGGGTTCTGTCTTTGCGACCCATGATCCGGTCGCCCGAATGGACGCGCAACTAGGCCCGGACATGACGACATTTGCGGTAACTCATGGGCTGAGTGATGATGCGCAGATTCAGATATATCGAGGCATACCGGCAGGGGTCGACGGTGGGATCGTTCCGGGTGATTTTGTGACCACTGAACGACAGCTCGCGGCCGATTACGCTGGCACTGGTCGGGTGGTTTCAAGAACTGTGAGCGCCGGTGATGTGCTGGACTCTCTGAGTGAGCCGGACGGCGGCGAATACATTTACCGGCCGGGGGCCGCCAAAGAACTTTCCCGGCCCAATGTCGCCGGTGATGAGCTGTCCGGACAGGTGCAGCCCGTGACTGCGGAGGCGCTTCGGCAGCGTTTACAGGATGCCGCGGCGACGCGGCCGACCCCGCCCCAACCACCGAAGCCGGGGCGGTCGATTGGGCCGCAACGATGAGTGTTGTAGGATACGCGCACGTGCGTTCATATGTTGGCTGTGGAAGCGACGAAAGGAATTCATGATGGATCCCATGTTGCCGGGAGAAACCGCCGCACCGGCGGGAGTTCTTGAACTCAATAACGTTGAGCGCGTGGCACTGGCCACCGCGTTGCGTAAGTATGCCGACTACCGAGAGGGCGACTTGTCCTTCGACCTCGGTGAGCGCGCGGCCGAGCTGCACACCGATCCGACCTACGCGTATTCCCAGGACGCAATAGAGAGCGAACTTCGCCGTGAGGAGGAAGTCATGCGCAGGATTAACCAGAAGTTCGCCGTGGCAGCATCACCGTACCGGGACCTTGCGGATCAAGTCGAGGCCACTGGCCGTCTGAACCTCGCCGATTCAGACGTCCGCCGGGCCGTGACCGAGGTCATTGACAATACGGGGTGGGAGGTCGGCGAGGACGCGTATGTGTTGCCACCCGAGCCGATGCGGCGCGTTGTGGAGGCAGTGCAGGCACCTCGCCAAACTTCGCCGGCGCAACGTGATGCGCCTGTTTCTTCGCGAGCTGTCGAAGGGGATCATCAACCGCCCCTCAGCGAAGACGTGAAGCCGGCACCGAAGGTGACGGCCGAGGGGTTGGCGGCGCAGCTCGAAGGAGCTGCACGCGCGCGTGCAGCGACCCCGAGTGCGCCAGCGGTCGACCGCACACGCGGGGTGAGTAGATGAGTTGTGTTGGTTATGCGCGAGTGTCCACGCATGACCAAGACGCCGCCGCGCAGGAGGCTGAGCTAAGGGCTGCGGGTGCTCAGCGAGTGTTTGTTGATTACGCCCAATCAAGCCGCCGAACTGATCGGCCGGAGTGGGAAGCGTGTCTGGATTATTTGCGCAGTGGTGACACGCTGCTGGTGCGCCGTCTCGACCGAATTGCCGGTAGCGACACGATGGCGCTAGAGGTCATCCGCGACTTGGAGAAGCGCGGAGTGAACATCCGTAGCCTGACCGAACCGGTCATTGATACGACTTCACCGATGGGGCGCGCGTTGTTTGGAATCGTGGCTGTGTTCGCGCAGTTGCGCGTTGACACGATCCGCGAAAACACTCGGTTAGGGCTGGCTCACGCACGCGCACAGGGGCGCGTCGGTGGCCGCCCCACGGTGATGACATCGGAGCGTTTGGAAGCTGCCCAAAAGCTCCGTGAAAGCGCACTCAGCTATGCGGCCATTGGACGCGCGCTTGGGGTGGGGAAGAGCACGGTTCAACGCGCACTCGCCCGTGCTGACCGCTAGAGGTTAGTTTCCTCGTTGTTATCTGGCGCGCTGTCCACGCTGTCCGTGGCGGCCGCCTCGGCGTTGCCTGCCGTGCGTCGTCGTGCGCGCACGACGCGGGCGAGGTCTTTGGGAAGTCCCAGCTGCTCAATCGCATCGCCGCGAGAGAACCCAAGATCGGTGAGTGCATCCACCGTGTCCCGGAGTTCGTCACGCAGCGCCGCGA
>NZ_CAJGWQ010000023.1 GCF_904842695.1 Gulosibacter hominis
TTCATTGCGTGGCACAGTTGAACGAGACGAGTCGCTCGACGGCATCAAACACACCCTGGCCAACGAGACCACGCTCACCAACGTGATTCTCGGTGCTGGCACTGACAGCAGCAGCCGCAACCTCGTTCGGGTTCGGGGGCGGCTGGGGGTAGGTCGATTAGGCCGAGTTGTTCCATGTAATAGCGGCGTTGTTCTTTGAGGTAGACGCGGGTGAGGCCGTGGAATGACCAGCCGGGGTATGTGATGCGGGTTTCGGTGGTGCCGGTGGTGATGAACTTTTCTCGTGGCCGTGAGAACGTGGCTGGCCGGGCGGATGCGAAGTAGTTTCGGTGACGTACCCGGGTGCATTTGTCGCTACCGATGCAGTCGCGGCAGCATTGGAGTGTTTCGGCTGCGGCTTTCATGCGGCGGTCGTATTCTCGGCGGAGGCGGGCTACTTTGCTGCTGATTTCGTCGGATGCTTTGAGGGCAGCGGAGCCGAGGGATTTTGCCGAGTATTTGACTGCTTTCATCGCGTAGTTGATGGCGGCGGCTAGTTGGTCATCGTCGGGGTTGTCGGCGAGGTTGGCGGCAGTGTTCGTACCGATCTGTTGCAGGTCGGATTGGGTGCCCCAGGTGATGGTGTCGTCGGTTTCACTGACGTAGTACGTGAGTTTGTCGTCTGAGCGGTGCACGTCGTAGCGACGTTTGAGGGTGGGGGTGAGTAGGCCGAGTTTGGCGGCGATTTCTTTGGCTTCGGTGCGGGTGGGGGCGGTTTGTATTGCGTTGGTGGCTTGCCGGGTGGGGTCGAGGGAGCGTACCCAGTAGGTGCTTGTGGTGGTTCGGATGATTTGCCGCACGGTGGCTTCGAACGTGAATCGTTCGGAGGGGGTGGTGAATGCGGGCATGCGGAGCATGATGTGGAGGTGCAGGGTGCCGCGGGCTTGCCATTCTCGAAGTACGGCGTATTCGAGAGTCGGGAAGTAGTAGCGGAGTTTCTGTTTGGTTGCGTTCCACAGCCGGCCGATGCCTCGGTTGAACCGCAGCATTCCGGCGTAGTCGTAGGTTTCGAGGTCGAGGGGGAGTCCTGCCCAGGCTTGGCCTTCGGGGGTGGCGATGCAGTGGATGGTGCCGCAGGCGCAGGGGGTGCGGTGGTGGTGGGTGTCGGCGGTGCCTTTTTCGTGGCATCCGCGGTGTACTTTCCCGAAGCTGGGGCCGGTGAGGGTGAGGAACCAGAATTCGTGCGGTGGCTGTGGGTCGGGGAGTGGGTCGAGACGGTCGGGTGCGATGCCGTCGTAAAGGATTTGTCGCACATCGCCGGAGTAGAGGTCGGCGCAGTGCGGGCAGCGTCGAGCGTTGGAGCTTGCGCATTTGACGACGGCAATGAGGTTGCCGGTTTCGTCGTAGACGCTGGCGGGGTGAAGGCAGGTGCCGCGGACGGTGGTCAGGGCAGCGGAGACCAGCGCGTCGCGGTTGAACACAGTGGTGGGGGTCATGCTTTTCACCTCTGCGGCGAGTGCATGGTTGGCTCTGAGTTTGAAGCTGAGAGTTTGCTGTCAAAACTCATAATCGTGAGGTCGCGGGTTCGAGCCCCGCTCCTGCTACCAGGCCAAGTACAACCCCGACTTCCTGAACATCAGGTAGGTCGGGGTCTTGTTCTTCGTGCTGAGGTGTTTCTCCGGAAGCTCATTGTGATCGAGAGCTACCGTCACCAGAGCTTTACGCTCAATTCACTCATACTTTACGAGTCAGATGCTCCGTTGTTCTTTGGTCGAGAAACGTGCTGATGGATAGCACGTTTCGTTTCCCAGATGAAAGGCTAAGTATGTCATCAACCGTTCAGAACACGGATGCGTCTGCGCAGATCTTCCATCGGCCACGGCGTGCGCTTGCCCTCACGCTCGCGCTCTCCTTCGTACTTCCACTTTCTTTCAACGTCCAACCTGCATTCGCCACGACAGGTGATTCATTGCGTGGCACAGTTGAACGAGACGAGTCGCTCGACGGCATCAAACACACCCTGGCCAACGAGACCACGCTCACCAACGTGATTCTCGGTGCTGGCACTGACAGCAGCAGCCGCAACCTCGTTTGGTTCACCGACGCCGCGCACTCAGGTGCTCCCGTGGTAGAACTCATCGCCACGGATCAACTCGTCGATGGCAGCTTCCCCGCTGAGGGCGCAATCCGATTCGATCGAGACAACGGTATTCGTTCTGAACTGGCGGGCCAGACGAATTCGCGAGGGTTCGAGGCTTACAGCAATAAGGTCGAGTTCGCCGGTCTCGAGGCCGACACCGCATACACCTACCGCATTGGCAACGGCGACATCTGGCTTGGCCAGTGGAACTTCACCACCGAGAAGCAAACGGATGAGTGGAGTTTCTTCTTCATTGGCGACCCACAGATCGGTGCCGAATCTGGGCACAAGGGGCACAACCCCATGGAGCGCAGCTACCAGGCGGACACTTGGGGCTGGAACGAGACACTCAAGCTGGCAACCGAAACATTCCCCGAGGTTCGCACGATTGTTTCGGCTGGCGACCAGGTTGAATCAGATCGCAAGAGCACTCCCAATAGCTCATGGAACCAGACCGAAAAGGAATACCTCGGCTACAGCTACCCGGAGGCGCTGCAGACACTGCAAAGTGCGCCGACACTGGGTAATCACGATTACTATGACGGCGGTCGTGACACCTACCAGCAGCACTACAACATCCCAAACTTCGATCCCGAAACGTGGAACCACTGGTGGGTGCAGAATAACGTGCTCTTCCTCCACCTGAACACCGAGTTCAACGACCCTGAAAAGCATCGCGACCTGCACGATGCGTGGCTCACCAAGGTGCTTGAGGAGCAGGGGGACAAGTACCGTCACCACGTTGCGGTGTTCCACCGTCCTTTGTATTCGACCGGTACCACTCACTCCACGAGCCCGACGACTGAGCGAGTGCGGAGCACGTTCACGCCCCTGCTCCAAAAGCACAACATCAGCATTATTCTTACCGGGCACGACCACTCCTATGCTCGGTCGCACGTCCTTGAGGACTACAACCCGGGGACGTACAACCACGTCACCAAGTCGTGGGACGGCTCCACTGGCAAGATTGTCGACCTCGGTAGCTACGAGGATGCGCCGCGGGAAGTCTTCCTCGAAGACAACCAGCTGGTCTCGCTGGTGGCGAACTCGGCATCGGGCTCGAAATACTACGACCTAGTCCAACCAAAGCACCCGTTCCTTGCGGTGAACAACCAGGAGTTCGTGCGCAACTACTCGGTAATCGGCATCGATAACTGCTCTGTCACCTACCGCACGTTCCGTGCAGAAGCAAACGACAAACACGAAGCCAACTCCGTCGTCGACGAAGTGCGCGTAAACGTCCCGAACGCGCGGCCAACCCTGGAACAGAACCCGAGCCCCATCACTGTTTCGCAAGACAAGCTCGAGACGCTCGACCTAACCACTGACCTTGACTACACGGTTTGTGATGCAGAGAAGTTCCCGATTGAGGTTGAAGGCGCAATCGACGAGAGTAAGACTGGCGTTGAGCAGACCGTGACTCTCACCATCGCGAAGGGAACCGCCTGGGAGGTGTCGACCGAGCGCACCGTTACGATCCTGCCTGCATCGGAAGGTGGCTCCGACGGTGGTACTGACGACGAAGCAACGGTGAAACCGTCTCCAACCGCAGAGGATGACACAGCCGCTAGCCCGGCGCCCGGCAGCGGCAAGAAGACTTCTGCAGAAGCTAATGGCGATAACGCCTTGGCAAATACCGGTGCGCAAGAACTTACTCCGCTTGCTGGATACGCAGTGCTACTGCTGATCGTAGGTACGCTCACTGCGACATTTGCTCGACGACGCGGATCGAAGGCGTAGCGAAGCATCTGAAAGCTGTGGTCTTGTGGGGGCATGCCTACCTAGGTGCCCCCACAAATCGTTTCACGAGTCTTGCGGGTGGCTGCTGCCAAGACCTCGCGGTTGGTGTTTCGGCAGCTTGTCTGCCTCGGAAAATCAACCGTTTGCGTCAGTAGCGGCTGGTTGTGCAGTGTGCTGCCCAGGTGCGATGTTCGCGTCGGGTCGATGGAGGATGGCCGCCAGCGTGCTGCACAAAATGAGCAAGCCGATTAGTGGCGCACCAACCAGAATCGCATAATTGGGGAAGACCATGATGAAAAACAAGCCGATCTAGGCGATGAGCAGCATGACGGTCGAGCTTGTTGGTAGCTGTCGATGCTTCCGAACGGCGGGCGCGACACTGGCGATACCGAAGCCACACACGGCTCAGTGCCGAAACGCATCTACCGTACTTGAGCCTCTGTGTCCCGTCGCATCATCAACATCATTGGCCGTGCCCTAGGCTGAGAATCCCGGCCAGGAAAGGCATCCTCATGACTCAGTGGCGAGTACGTGACCTGCAAGCGACCGACCTCGACGGTGTGCTGCGCCTGTGGCAGCAGTATGAGCGTGACGTAACCCCGGTCTACTCACTCAACGAGGTGCTCGCATCCGCTCGTGTCGATACCGCGGTGGTCGCAACGGTCGGCGACCAGGTGGTGGGTGTCGCAGTTGCGCGTGCGGCTCACGACCAAGCCTGGATCGTGTTCCTCGCTGTCGACGATGACTGGCGTCAGCAGGGCATCAGCCGGGGGATGCTCGCGGCGCTTGAGCAGCGACTGGCGCCGGAAGGCATCCAGCGCATGTCGATTCTCGTGCCGGACGGTGAAGAGCATGTCGCGGCCCTCAGCAAGGCGGGCTATGCCGACCAGCGTCACCTGCGCTATTTCGAGCGGGAGATTCCGGTGCGACAGGATGAGATTCTCCGGCTGCGTGAACTCGGTGGCAGGCTGCTGCCGCATGACCGGTGGGGCAAGATCGGCGGGATGCAGCGCGAAAAGGATCTGCTCGAGAACCGGCTGGTGTTGCCATTGGCGCAGCCAGAGCGAGCCGAGGAGTTCGGGGTGGTGCCGCCGCGGTCGATTGTGCTGTTTGGTCCTCCTGGCACCGGTAAGACGACGTTCGCTAAGGCAATTGCATCCCGTCTTGAATGGCCGTTTGTGGAGGTATTCCCTTCGCGTCTCGCCTCCTCCCCGCTCGGTCTTGCCGGTGAGCTGCGTGAAACCTTCGAGAAGATTGACGACCTCGATCACGCGGTGGTGTTCATCGACGAGGTCGAAGAAATCGCCGTGAAGCGCGGTGGCGAGCCGCCGTCGCCGATGCAGGGTGTGACGAATGAACTGCTGAAGGTGATTCCAGCGTTCCGTGAGCGGCCCGGACGCCTGCTCATCTGCGCCACCAACTTCATCCGTGCTCTCGACCCGGCGTTCCTGCGGCATGGCCGGTTCGATTATGTGGTGCCGATCGGGTTGCCGGACGCGGATGCGCGGCTGGCGATTTGGCGGGCGTTTGTGCCGCAGCTCGCCGGCGAACTCGATTTCGCGGCGCTCGTCGCGGCGAGCGACGGTTTCTCACCGGCAGATATTGAGTTTGCGGCGCGCAGCGCATCCCAAACCGCGTTTGAACGCGCGGTGGCTGGTGGCGACGACGCCGGGCCGACACTCGATGATTATCTCGCGGCAATTTCGCAGACCCGCACCACAGTGTCGGCCGAAGTTGCAGCCGAGTTTGCAGAAGACATCCGCACGTTGGCTCGCATCTAGCCGGTATAGATGCGCCAGGCTGCGCATCCGTCTTGCCCTGACCAGCGTCGACTTGACGCCGCTCCAGCAGTGGGTGCGCGCGACTCCCTACCGCACCGAATCGATCACTGAGCCGCGGATCGTCAACGCAGCGATCAACGCGCCCAGCAGCGACGCCGCCACGGTGATCAGCCACGAACTCTGCCAACTCCCCACGGCTACCGCGACGGCCGCAAACAGAATTGGCCCGACAAAATTGGCCGCGTTGTAAACGTGTTGCATCAGCCCGAGAACCGCTGCGGCGGAGCCACCCGCTGGGGCAACATCCACAGCCAGCCGGGTGATGCTGGCCGGAATCGCGGCGCCACAGAACGAGAACAACGTGGCCAAGACAATCTGCCAAATCAGCCCACCAGTGATGGCTTGCCAATCGACGGCAAAGAACAGTGTGGTGGTGACCGCCATTGTTGCTAGCGCACCAACCACCAGGGGTCTCATTGGTGCGCCGCGTCGCAACAGAATGCCGGTGAGCACACTGCCGGCACCGTTCGATCCGGCCACGATCGCAGTCGCCGCACCAGCCACCAGCTTGTCGACGCCGACAGCGGAAAAGATCGTGGGGAGGAAGCCGATCACAGCGCCCCACTGCAGCGTGTAGCAACCGAAAACCAGTGAGAGGCCCCACGGCGGCAGCGTTCGCACCGTCTGCACGATGCGACCAAACGCTGAACGCAGCGCATTACGCTGCGCACCACCGTGAACGCTGGGCGGATCGGCCGGTACGAAAAACAGCACGATCGGCACCATCACCGCCGTGAGAGCGGCCATGATGAGCCACCACACCTGCCAGCTCACAGCGGTCAGCAGCAGGGTTGACGCCAAGACCGCGATGAATGCGGCGATCCCCTGAAACGCACCCCACCAGCCCAGCGCCGTATTGGCCGTAAGCGCATTGCAATTGTGACGGATGAGCGCCGGGGCCACCACTGTCGCCAGCAGAAAACCAACTCCCTCAAGCGCGCGGCTCAGCATCAGCAGCTCGAAAGTCGTTGCGCCGGCGCCCGCCGCTGACCCGATTGCAAGCAACACTAGGCCGAGCAGCAGCGTGCGCCGCAGCCCAATGACCTCAGCCATGAGCGACGCCGCCAGCCCCAGCAGCATCGAAGCCACCTGCACCACGCCGAGCAGGGGGCCGGCAAGCACGAGCGAAATCCCCAGCTCTGCGCGAATTCCCTCCAACGCGCCGGGAAGCTTCCAGATGTGCATCGCGGCAACGACGCCGGCAATAACAACGACAATCCAACGAAGGGGGCTAGTAGAGGGCGGCGACGGTGACATGGCACGAGCCTAAGGCGAATTGCGGCGAGCGTGTCGTCAGGTGCCGCAGAAGGTTTGGAAGTATCGGGTGAAGTCGGCGGGTGCGGGTTGCGCGAACCGCGCGCGATCGGTGCGTTCAGTGAACGGGTCGGTCACGGCTTCGAGCAGGGCAAAGAGTTCGGCGGTATCGCCGGCGTTCGCTTCGCGCAGTGCCTGCTCCACCGCGTGGTTGCGGGGGATCACCACCGGATTGGCGCGACGCATTACGGATGCATCCGGCCGTTGTGCGCGCCACCGTTCGAGCCATGCGTCGAACTCGCCGGTGCGGCATTCGCCATTGGCGTTATTGCTGGTGGCGAGCTGTGCTCGCAGCGGCTCGAGTTCGTCATCGGCTGCCGCGGTGAGTGCCCGGAATGTGCCGGTGAAATCGAGCTTGCGGCGCTGCATGAGGTCGAGCAAATCGTGAACGAGTGAGTTCAGCGGAAGATTTTGGCTCCAGGACGCAGATACTGCATCCTGATTGGAAAATGTTCCGCGAACCTCATCGCAGTCCTCGGCTGGCGTGCGGGCGAGGCCGAGTTTCGCGTACATACCGCGCATGAACCGCTGCTCGTACTGCCCGGCAAACCCCTCGAGCGCAGACTTTGCGAGATCGACTGCCCGGTTCGGGTCGTCATCGAGCAGCGGTAGGAGAGTCTCGGCGAACCGAGTCAGATTCCACTCGGCCATGACTGGTTGCTGGCCAAAGGCGTAGCGGCTCTCGCTGTCGATCGAACTGAACACCGTGGCCGGGTCGTAAACATCCAGGAACGCGCAGGGGCCGTAGTCGATGGTCTCGCCGCTGATGGTCATATTGTCGGTGTTCATGACGCCATGAATGAAGCCCACGAGCATCCACTGCGCCACCGTGTGCGCCTGTGCCGAAATCACTGAACGCAACAGGCCGAGATAGGGCTGATCGGTATCGGCAAGCTCGGGGTAGTGGCGTTCGATGGCGTAGTCGGCGAGCCGCTGCAACAGCGCTTCATCGCCGCGCAGTGCTGCGTATTGGAATGAGCCCACACGCAGGTGGCTCGCCGCAGTGCGCACGAGGATCGCGCCGGGTTCGCGGCCGTGCCGAAACACCGGGCGGCCCGTGGTGAGTACCGCGAGCGAACGCGTGGTGGGGACGCCGAGCGCGTGCATTGCCTCACTGACGATGAGTTCGCGCAGCATGGGGCCAAGTGTTGCCCTGCCGTCGGCGCCACCGCGCGCAAATGGGGTGGCGCCCGATCCTTTGAGATGCACATCGACGAGACCCTGCACGGTTTCCAGTTCGCCGAGTAGCAGCGCCCGGCCATCTCCCAATAGTGGTGAAAATCCGCCGAACTGGTGGCCAGAGTAGGCCTGCGCCACCGGTCGCGCAGACGCGGGAAGTTTCGCGCCCGAGAGGAGATCAACGCCTGATTCTGCCGCGAGTTCATCGGAGTCGAGGCCGAGATCGGTGGCGAGTGATTCGTTGAGCACCACGAGCTGGGCTGATGGGCAAGGTTCAGCTCGCCAGGGGTGCGCGAGTTCGGGGAGGCGGTCGGCGAATTGGTGCGTGAGTGATATCGGCAGCATGGAGATCCGGGGTAGGGGATTGGTGCGTTGCCGCAAGGGTAGGACGCGGGGCTGATGAACGCGTCAGTGGGGATGCGCTGCCGCGCTGGCGCTGGCTGTCATGTCGGCTATTGGCAAGTTCGAGACGGAGCGTCACGCCGATTTTGACGCGCGGGTTTCGTGATCCAGCGGGCATGAGCGTGCCGGAGGTAGTGCTTCTTGGATTTGATCTCAAGTCTGCATCCCGGGGTAATTTTGCGGCCGATCGGCGCTGCATTCCGTACGGAGAGATTCTCATTATCAGCAATAAATGAATGAATAACTCTACGAAAAGTAGTATATTTCTGTACCCCGTTTGGTGTGCACCGGTCTGGCCGCACTCACTCTTTCCGCTTGAGCCCGGCGACAAGGCCACCTGCCGATTCTTCCGGCTGCTCACTCCTCCGGAGCTCGAAAACGGCCGCACCACTGCGCTCGAGTTGCGTTTCCAGCTGTTCGGAGCAGGGAGTGAACTGATCTCGGCGCCTGCTGTTCCCGTTGTCGAATTCGGTGGCTCCCAGGGCGAGGACCCAGAGGGTGACGACCCCGAGGGTGAGCCTCCGGCAACCGGGCCTGCTGATGAGGCTCCGGCCGCTGAGGCGCAGGCCGAGTCGCCAAGGGTCGACGCAACCCCGACGGCAACCGCCAACGCTGCCCCCACCCCGGCCGCATCTGCAACGCAGGTGGTAAGCGGCTTCCGCAGACCGGTGCCGCCGGTCTGGTGCCGCTCGCGGCAGCCGCTGGACTCGCTGCCCTCGGCGGCGCGATGCTGCTGCGTCGCAGCCGCGCCTAGCGCGAATCCTTCACGAACGGCCTCGGATGTCAGCGGGCATTCGGGGCCGTTGGTGTTCATCCACCCGAGGCAACTTCTGTGCGAATACACATTCGGAGTAACAGTACGATGGCCCGGGTGTCGTGCCCAGCAAGCGTGCGACTCTGGGCAAGTCGCCCGCGGTATCAGGTTGTCTTGAATCCCCAGGAACGGGCCCGTAGACTGCCCACGGGAAGTAATAAACGGGTTTCATTTCGAGTCCGATTCAACGAAGAAACAAGGAGACAAGTAGAAATGGCCAATTTCGCAGTCATCAACCCCGCGACCGGTGAGACGGTCAAGGAGTACCCCAGCGCAACCAACCAGGAGATCGAGGCTGCGCTCGCGAGCGCCCAGTCGGCCTACCAGAACTGGTCGCGTAAGACCACCGTCGCCGAGCGTGCCAAGCTCGCTCAGCGCGCCGCAGAACTGTTCGAAGAGCGCAAGGAAGAACTCGGCGCCATCATCAACCGTGAGATGGGCAAGCCGCTCGACCAGTCGGTCGGCGAGGCAGAGTTCTCGGGTGCCATCACCGAAGCGTTCGCAAAGAACGCTGAAGAATGGCTCGCTGACGAGCCGCTCGAGGTTGAAGACGGCCTCAAGTCGTTCTTCCGCTACCAGGGCCTCGGTGTGATCCTCGGCATCATGCCGTGGAACTACCCCTACTACCAGGTCGCTCGCTTCGCGGTGCCGAACCTCATCCTCGGTAACACCGTGATCCTCAAGCACGCCAGCCAGTGCCCCGAGTCGGCACTCGCGCTGCAGCAGATCTTCCTCGACGCCGGCTTCCCCGAGGGTGCCTACGTCAACGTCTTCGCCGACCACGACCAGCTCGCAACCATGATCGCTGACGACCGCGTGCAGGGCGTCTCGCTCACCGGTTCGGAGCGTGCCGGTGCGATCGTGGCTGAGCAGGCCGGTCGCGCACTCAAGAAGTGCGTGCTCGAGCTCGGTGGTTCGGACGTCTTCCTCGTGCTTGATACCGATGACATCGACTACGCCGTCGAACACGCGGTCGGCGGCCGCATGGAGAACACCGGTCAGGCTTGCAACGGCTCGAAGCGCATCGTTGTCATGGACAAGTACTACGACGAGTTCGCCGAGAAGTTCCTCGCCGCTATCGGTGGCCAGTCGTACGAGAAGGGCGACTTCGGTCCGCTCTCGTCGGATGGTGCCACCAAGACTCTGACCGAGCAGGTCGGTCGCGCTGTTGAGCAGGGTGCTGAGATCCTCGTTGGTAACAACGAGCCCGAGGGCAACGTCTACACCCCGACTGTCATCGGCGGCGTCACCCCCGACATGGACGTCTACAGCCAGGAGCTGTTCGGCCCCGTGGCCCAGCTCTACAAGGTTTCGAGCGACGAAGAAGCAATCGAACTGGCCAACTCGTCGCAGTACGGTCTCGGCTCGATCATCATCTGCGACGACCTCGAGCGCGCTGAGCAGGTTGGTAACCAGCTCGACGTGGGCATGGTCTTCATCGGCGGTGCCGGCCTCGAAGGTCCCGACGTGCCGTTCGGTGGCGTGAAGAAGTCGGGTTACGGCCGCGAGATGGGTCGCGTGGGTATTCTCGAGTTCGCCAACAAGAAGCTGTTCCGCTACGCGGACCGCACTGGCGCAGCCGAGTAACGACGCGAACCGCTCGCGTTCTCACTGACGCAGCTGTCGACACGGTGGGCATCGACTTCGGTCGGTGCCCACCGGCGTTTGTGTCGACACCTCACGGTCCGTGCCGACACTTCACGGCTGGTCCCGCCAGTTCGCGTGTGGTCGGTGTGCGACTATTCGGCCGGCAGGTGCTCGGCGCGGAACACCTCACCGGCTGCCTGGCGCAGGGCTGAAATCACCGCGGCAATGGCCGGGTCACGGCGGCCGGTGGCAATCACCGTGTCACGGTGCAGCAGCGGCTCAGTGAACGGCAGCAGGCGCAGCCGAGGATCATCCGCAGCCACCACCGATGCCGGTACCGCAGCCACAAAAAGCCCCTCGGCAACCAGCTGCAAAATCACCCGATAATCATCCGAGCGCATCCCGACCCGCTGCGAAAAGCCCGCCATTTCGCAGCGGCGAGCGATCTCGCTATCCACCGGGTCGTGATCGGATGCACCAACCGCCCAGCGGTCGGCAGCAAAATCACTCAGCTGCACTGCGGTGTTATTCGCGTGCGGATGATTGCTGGGGGTGGCCAAGAGCATCGGCTCGCTGCGCAACAATCGCAGCGTGTAAGCACTGTTGCGATTGCTGGTGCGCGGCCCCGCGGTAAATAGCACGGCGATATCGAGGTCGCCGGCTTCAAGCCCCGCGCGCAGCGAAACGGTCTCATCAAGTGAGACCACCAGATCGATTCCCGCTTCAGTAGCGAGCTGCACTGCGGCCGGAATGAGCCCAGCGGCAGTGGGGAAGACCCCGAGTCGCACGCGCTGGGCGCGGTGCTCGAGCCAGCTGGTGGCCAGTTCGCGAGTTTCAGTGTTGAGCGTCAGTGTTCGCCGTGCCTGCTGCGCGACGATCAGACCAAATTCGGTGAGCTTGGAGCCGCGCGGGTGGCGTTCAAGCAGTTTGCCACCGAGGCTCGCCTCGAGTCGACGCAGGTGGTGGTCGGCGGTGGGGTGTGACCAACCGAGCCGAGACGCGGCTGCGGCCACCGAACCAAACTCGGCCACGGCTGCCAGGGCCAGCATCCCCCGCAAATCGAGCAGCGCATCCGGTGACTTCTCATTAAGTTCCATAGCGACTATGAGGCTACTTGCCGATGATGCCATTCTCAATGCCAAGCTCAGTGAATAACGTAACCGTTATGACGCTTGCATTTTCATCGGTGCCTGGCGGCGACGAAGCCGTAACTGAAGGCGCCCCCTACGCGCGAGCCCTCAACCGGCTCGCCAAGGCCTCGACTCTCTCGTTCTACGTCCCCGGACACGGTGCCACCAGTGACGGCGCCGGTTCATCACTCGCCGAATACTTCGGTGACCGCGCGGTCGAACTCGACGTGCCCCCGATGATCGACGGTATCGACCTGGGTGAAAACTCGCCCCGCACACAGGCCATGGAGCTTGCCGCCGAAGCCTGGGGCGCCCGGCGCACCTGGTTCCTCACCAACGGATCGACACAGGGTAACCGCACCGCGGCCCTGGCCATTCGCTCGCTCGGCCCCGACATCGTGATGCAGCGCAGCGCGCACTCGAGCTTCGTTGACGGTGTCATCTTGGCCGGCCTCAACCCCACCTATGTGCAGCCCACTATCGACACCGAGCTCGGTATCGCCCACGGCGTCACCGCCGAATCGGTGGCAGCGGCAATGGATGCACACCCCGGCAACCCCACCGCCGTATATGTCGTCTCGCCCAGCTACTTTGGTGCCGTCGCCGACATTCCCGCCATCGCCGAGGTCGTACACGCCCGCGGCGCGGCGCTCATCGTCGACTGCGCCTGGGGTGCACACTTCGGCTTCCACCCGGAGCTGGCCGAATCGCCGCTGCGCCAGGGGGCCGACCTGTCGATCATGTCGACCCACAAACTCACCAACTCGCTCACCCAGTCGGCCATGCTGCACCTGGGACACGGCGAATTTGCCGACCGCCTCGAGCCGATCGTCGCGCGCGCCCACGCCATGACCGCATCCACGAGCGAATCATCGCTGCTGCTCGCCTCGCTCGACCTGGCCCGCCGCGACCTCGTGAACGGCGGCGACCACTATGAAGAGTCGATCGCCAACGCCGCTCGCGCCCGCGAACTCCTGCGTGCCGACGGACGCTACCCGGTGGTGTCAGACAGCTTTGACCGCTATGACGACATCGTCGGCCAAGATCCGCTGCGCATCCCCATCGACGTGCGCGCAACCGGCCTCGACGGCCACGCGGTGCGCAACCAGCTCGCCAATAAGTACGGTATTTACGTTGAAATGGCGACCGCTTCGACCATCGTGCTGGTGATCGGCTTCGGCAAGTCGCCGTCGATTGAGCCGGTTATTAAGGCACTTGATGAAATGACCGTGCCGGACGGCGAACGCTTCGCGGTGTCACTGCCACAGCTGCCGCCAACCGGCCCGATTCACAGCCTGCCGCGCGAGGCATACTTCGCGGAGGCTGAAATCGTGCCGGCACACGAGGCAATCGGCCGCGTCTCGGCAGCATCGCTCGCGGCTTACCCGCCGGGCATCCCGAACGTGCTGCCGGGTGAAGAGATCACCGCTGAAGTGGTTGACTTCCTGCAGGCATCGGCCGCCGTGCGCGGCGGCTACGTGCGCGGGGCGGCTGACTCGGCCGTGCAAACCATGATGGTTGTGCGCGACTAATCGAACGCAACCGAAAAGCGCCCCGGATCGCGGGTTGTCCGCACGCGCACCTGATCCCAGTGTGTGATGCGCGGCAGCCCGCGAGCCTCGTTTCCGGCAAAATCACCCACCACAACGCACTCCGCCCCGGCGGCGGTAGCTGAAGCCAGGCCCGCGGCCCCATCCTCAAACGCCAGCAGCTCAGATGCGGGAAGCCCCAGCGCGGCAGCCCCGCGCAAAAATGGTTCGGGATGCGGTTTGCCCCGCTCGACTGACTCTATCGTCACCCGTGGCTCGGGCATCGGCACCCCGGCAATTGCGAACCGGCGCCGCGCCAGCTCCAGCGGCGCCGAGGTCACGATCGCCATCGGCAGCCCCAGCTGCTGGGCGCGGCGGATGAACGCGGCGGCACCCGGCACCTCGACAATGCCCTCGGTGCGGCGCAGCCCCTCGTCCTCAACCCAGTCACACCAGTGCTGCTGAGTGGCCGCATCCGCATCCGGCATTGCCCGTCGCACAGTTGAAATCGTTGGCAAGCCGTGCGAATAGCTCAAAATCTCCCGCGCATCCAGATCATGTGCGGCAGCAAACTCGCCCCAGATCGCCTCAACCAGAGGCGTGGAATCAACCAGCGTGCCATCCATATCCAGCAGCACGCCGCGTACCAGCACCGTCTCGGTCACTTCCTTAACCGGTTTCGACGCAGGGTGCGCAGCACAATCGCGCCAAAAAACACGGCCACGATAATCCCGCCAACCCACCACATCACGGTGTCGCCGACGCTGGCGCCGTGAGCCGGGGTATCCGTTTCGGCCGCAGCCAAAAGCGACCACCACATTTCATTTGCCATAGCGCTTCCATCCTTGCACTAATACGCGGCAGCGTCTCGGTGAGCGCGGGTCAGATCTGCACGGGGCACAGAACGACGCACAGAACGGAGCGCCGATTTGTGACCCCAAGTTGCCCGCATCCCCGCCCATAAACCCGTTCAATGCAACAATTGGGGCACCGCGCATCCGCGCCCGAAGGAAAAACAATGTGTCGACTCTTTGCCTACGCCGCCCCCGTCGAAACCACGGTGGGCGAGATGATTGGTGTGAGTAACGCCGAAGCCTTCCAGCAGATGACCACGATCCACAACGACGGCTGGGGGAGCGCTTGGCTTGCCGCCGGGCCGGGCGAAACCGTGCCCGAGGTGGAATCGGTGCGGGTATCGACACCCGGCCAGCACGACCCGATGCTCAACTCGGCACTGCTGTCGGTTCCCTCCTACGCGCGCCTGGTGCACCTGCGGCTCGCAACCGACGCACACAAACGCACAAAAACCAACACACATCCGTTTGTTGCCGACGGTATTGCCTTCGCCCACAACGGCTCCATCACCCCGGTCGAAGGATTCGACGAACTTCTTCCCGAGCCGTGGCAGCAGGGCATCGAGGGCAGCACCGACTCAGAACGCTATTTTGCATTCGTGCGGCGCATGATCGCCGAAAGTGACGGCACCGTGGCCGACGGCTTGATCCGTGCGGTGCGAGAACTCCGCGCGAAGTTCCCGACTGCGAGCCTCAACGCGGTGCTGCTCACCGAAGACGAGCTGCTCGTGGTGCACGCCAACTCAACCGCGATGGTCACCGACGAGTCGTTCCGCGCCTGCGGAATCGACCCGACGCTGCTGCCAGCCGACCACGCCCACGACTACTACAAACTCGCCATGCTGCAGCTGGCCGACGGCACAACAGTGTTCTCATCCACGGGTATCGACCTGGCCGGCTGGACCCGCATCCCCGACGACACCATCACCCGCATCGACCTGAACACCCTCGAACTCTCGCAGCGCAAACTCTTCGGTGGCCGCGAAAGCGCCTCGCGCAACGAACGGGCCGCGCTCAACGACCGCACGATCTTCGAACTCGCCCGCCGGTAGCATCCCGATTGCATCCCAAGATTCAGCAGCTTGCGCGCCGGCACTCGTTAGGGTGGGATGCGTGAGTGTGAATCCTGATCTGGCCGGTCGACGCTACCGGCTCAATGAGCCCTATCAGGTTGGTCGTGAACACGTACGCGAATTTGCCCGCGCCGTATTCGCCACCAGCCCCATCCACTTTGATGTTGCCGCAGCACGCGCGGCAGGCTACGCGGATGTGGTTGCGCCAACAACCTACTCGGCAGTGCTGCAAGACCGCGCGATGCAGCTCATGCTCGCCGACGAGCTTGTCGACTTCGAACTCAAAAACATCGTGCACGGCGACGAACGATTCACCTTTACGCGACAGATCGTCGCCGGTGACGAGCTCACGGTCGAGCTCGAGGTGACAAATGTGCGCGCCCTCGGCGCCAACGGCATGATTTCAGCGACCACCACGGTGACCGATCAGCATGGCGAAACCGTGCTCACCGGTGCCGCGACGCTCGTAGTGGGAGGCAGCAAATGACCGGTATCGATCTCACCACCGCGACCATCGGCGATACTGTCGCCGAGCAGACCCTGCACTTCACGCGCGATTCGCTCGTGCGCTACGCGGGCGCATCCGGCGACTTCAACCCCATCCACTACCGCGACGATATTGCCGCTGAGGTTGGGCTGCCGGGAGTGCTGGCCCACGGGATGCTCACCATGGGCGCCGCGATTCAGCCGCTTATTGCCGAGCTCGGCGACCCTGGCCGCGTTGTCGACTACCAGGTGCGGTTCACAAAACCGGTCGTGGTCGATCCGGTGACTGGCGCCGACGTACATGTAATCGCGAAGGTTGCCCAGCTCGCCGACGAGGACGGTATTGGTCGCATCGATCTTGAAGTCAGCTGCGATGGCGTGAAGGTGCTCGGAAAATCACAGGTGCGCGTGAGGTTTGCTGCATGACCACCTTTGCCGAACTCACCACCACACGGGTGTCGGATGCGGCCGCGCAACTCGTGGCGCCGGCCAACCGGGATGCGCTCGCGGCCGAATATCGGCGCCTGGTCGAGGCGGACGAACCATTCCTCGTGATTGGCGGCGGGTCGAACACGATCGTGTCCGACAGCGGATTCGACGGTGAGGTGCTGCACATTTGCACTTCGGGCATTGAAGTAGCGGATGCTGGCGACGGGGTGTTGGTAACCGCCGAAGCGGGTGAGTCGTGGAGCGAACTTGTTGATTGCACCGTTGCCGACGGACTCAGCGGCATCGAGGCGCTCGCGGGCATCCCCGGCACGGTGGGTGCCGCACCGGTGCAGAACATTGGTGCCTATGGGCAGGAGCTTGCCGATGTGCTGGAGCGCATCGAGGTGGTTGAGGCTGAAACCGGTGAGATTCGCTGGGTGGACGCGAGCGAGCTCGGGCTCGGTTATCGCACTTCGGCGCTGAAGCGGGGCGAGTTGCGCGCCCTGGTGTTGCGTGTGGTGTTGCGTTTGCAGCGGGTGGGGGATGCGGCGGGTGCCGCGGTTCGATACGCGCAGCTCGCAAAAGCGCTCGGGGTTGAGCTGGGTGACCGGGTGCCGGTAGCGCAGCAGCGGGATGCGGTGCTGCGGCTGCGTGCGAGCAAGGGCATGGTGCTTGATCCCGGCGACCCGGACACGCGCTCGAGCGGCTCGTTTTTTGTAAACCCGGTGGTGCATCGCGAATTTGTGGTGGACTTGCCGGAGGATGCGCCGCAATTTGATGCGGGTGCGGATGAAGATGGCCGGCCGCTCGTGAAACTTTCGGCCGCCTGGCTGATCGACCACGCGGGGGTGAAGCGGGGGTTTGCGCTACCGGGTTCGGGGGCGGCGATTTCGTCGAAGCACACGCTCGCCATTACGAATCACGACGGGGCAACCGCCGAACAGATTGCTGAGCTCGCGCGCTTCGTGCGGGCCCGGGTGATGCAGGAGTTTGGGGTGCTGCTGGTTCCCGAACCGAACCTCATTGGTCTTGAGGTGTAGTGACGGGTGCGCGACTACGACTTCCAGCCGCCGGCGCCGGTGTATCCACCGGAAGCGCAGGATGCGCAGCGGGTGGTGCGGTTGCGGCGGCCGGTGGGTCTGCTCATCCTGACGGTTGTTGCCGCGCTGACCGTGGTGGGGCTGGGTATTGCCGCGGTGGTGACCGGTGGGCGAGTGGCGCAGCCCGCGGCTGCTCCCACCGGGACGCCGCTGCACTTCGGTGACGAAACTGACAGCACCGATACCCGTACACCGCTACCGACTACGACCCCCGAACCGGTGCAGCCGGGAACCCTGGTGCCGATCACGATGAACGCGCAGTTCACGCAGGGGCTCACGGTGGTGGAGCCGCAGTCGCGGGGCTGGTCGAAACAGGAAATTCTGAACCGTCCGGGGCAGCTGACGCTGAATGACCCGGGATATGCGGCGCGGTTTGAGCTGTGGCAGACGGGCCTTTACACCTCGGCGCAGTCGGATGAGTCGCTCACTGAGACACAGCTGTTGCGCATCGGTGATGAGTGTTTAAGCCAGCTGCAAAATGTTGGTGAGCCGGAGGTGTACGTGCTGCAGGGTCGCGACGGCACCAAGCTTGAATTGCTGGGGCAGCGGGCGGTTGGGTGTGATGGTGGCGAGATCGTGATGTACGAGCGGTTGATGCCGCACTCGGGCACCCGCATCCATATTGTGCTGTGGTCCGAGGGTGGCGAGGGTGCGGTGGCGGCTAACGCTGAGCTGCAGCGGCTGCTGCGCGAAACGAGCTTCACGATCCCGTAGCGCGCGGATGAGCGGTGGGCGCTGTGGGCGTGCCGGTCCGCGCCGCGCTTCACGTAGCCACGCGCTCGTTCGCTTCGCGCCCGCTTCGCTCCGCGCCCACCCACGCCGCGCCCGCTTCGCTCCGCGCCACGCCCGCTTCGCTCCGCGCCACGCCCGCTTCGCTCCGCGCCCACCCACGCCACGCCCGCTTCGCTCCGCGCCTCGCCCGCTTCGCTTCGCTCCGCTTCGCTTCGCCCCCCACCCACGCCGCGCCCGCTTCGCTTCGCTCCACGCCCGCTCGTTCGCTTCGCTCCGCGCCCGCTCGTTCGCTTCGCTCCGCGCCTCTCGCCCCGCGCCGCCGTTCACCCGCTCACGAGCCGGATCTGTGTGGGTTCGCGTCATTTGTACGTGCTGTGCCACACACAAATGACGCGAGCCCACACAAATGGGCGTGCAGAGGTGGACGTGTGCGGTGAGAGGAGGCGGGGCGTGCCGCCGTGCTGCGCTCTTGCTCCCCGCTTGTTCGGGTACACCGCGGGTGCTCGGGTACACCGCTATGGCGGTGTACCTCAGTCATTGCGGTGTCTTTGAGCGCAGCGTGGGGGTGCGCGGTGCCAGATGCGGCCTTGCGCGCGCGGCGCTTCCCCACAGCTGACGTGGCTACGCCCGCCCTACGTCCCGCCGCCCCCGTTCACCCGCTCACGAGTTGGATCTGTGTGTGTGTTCGCGTCATTTGTACGTGTTCTGCCACACACAAATGACGTGAACCCACACAAATGGGCGTGGAGTGGGGGTGTGCACGCCAGCGGTGTGGGCGCACCACGCGCTCGGCAGCGCTAGCGGTGCCATTTCGCGCAGTTCTGCCACGAAGTGGCACCGCGTTCGGCTAGTGGCACCTGTATGCCGGTGCCATTTGTGAGTTGCGGTGCCATTTCCCATAGGGAGGGGCAGGGGGGGCGGCGGCCGCTTGTTCGGGTACACCGCGGGCGTTCGGGTACACCGGCATGGCGGTGTCCTTCAGTGGTTGCGGTGTCTTTGAACGTTGGCAGCGTGCAAAGGTGGGGGTGCAGAGGTGCGGGTGCAGAGGTACGGAT
>NZ_CAJGWQ010000024.1 GCF_904842695.1 Gulosibacter hominis
TTCCCACCCCCACCGCCCCACCACCCGCTGTGTCAGCACCGGCAAGTGACTCTGTTACTGGCAAGTGACCCTGCTATAGGAGGGTCACTTCGCAATAGCAGGGTCATTTGGTGGTGAAGGTGGCGAGCTGGTAGCCGCCGGTGCCGGGTACGGGCCTCATAGCTACGTGCTCAGGCAGACTATGCGATGCCGAGCGCAGGGTACGGCGAGTCAGCAGCAACACCGAGTAGCGCGCTGAAATCGCGGGGCTGGAACCGCTGCACTACACCCAGTTCCCAATAACCGCGCGGACTCGGCAGTAGAGCGGCCCGCTGCATGTCGGCGTGGATGCGCGACTGAAACCGCCATGCATCCTGCAAATCTGCCCAAACCGCTCGAGTCACCACCCAACCGAGATCGAGCAGTGCGCGCTCGCGCTGTTTTTCACGCATCACCGCATCCGCTGGCGACTCTCCGGGCCGCAGATGCTGCTGGTATTTGACCGCACCGTCGAACTCGAAGCACACGCCGAGCTCGGGCCAAGCCTTATCTACGCGGCCAACGAACCTACCCGCAGCATCAAAAATGTCCACTTGCAGCAACGGCTGTGGCAGCTCCGCTTCTGCCATCAAAGCTCGGCACCAAGACTCGGCGAAGCTCTCGGCACGGTCAGCCGCATGCTCTTTAATCCAGGCATAGGTGCGACAGTGCCGTCCGCTCTCCGGCAACAGTTCGGGATCAAACCCCTGCTGCATCGCCGCGTCCGTTGCCGCCAAGAGCTCATAGGCATCTACCTGTTCCGCAAGATCCATTAGCGTTCGCCGAGGAGAAGTGACCCGCATCCCGTACCGTGTCTCAATTTCGTCATCGGGGATTGGTGAGCGGCGGATGCGCAACCCGGCACCCGGGGTGCCACGGTACTTTCGGGTGAGCACCACATCCCCTTCGAGCCGTTTGCGAAGTAGTGGGAACCCATGCAGATTCGCTGCGCTGACACCGCTGACGACCCCGGAATTGCGTTGCATCACTGCGAATGTGCGGCAGGCGTGAAGATCTTCAAATGTGAACCGCTCGTTTTCGGCGTGCCTGGTGTCGAGATAGGCGCCGCGATAGAGCCGGATGCAGTGGGTGCCGAGCGCGGCTTGGAGTTCGCGCGCCGGTGGTGTTGCCGGGTGCGCCGAGGTTGTGAGGTGCATTTGCATGCGCATCAGTTTCGGTGCACCTGGTGACGGGATGCGCTGCGCTGCGGGGATTCTGTGGATAGGTAACTTTCCACAGCAGTCGCGGTCTGCTGTTTGGGGATGCATCGGAGAGCGGCTGGGTGCGGGAGTTTTTTGGTCTGCTTCGTGCCCGGGATTTGTGGTTGCTCTTGGGATCGGGCCTCGCTCGAGGCTTGTCTCGCGCGGGAAATGACCCTGTCTCGCGCGGGAAATGACCCTGTTGTCAGCAAATGACCCTCCTATAGCAGGGTCATTTGCCGGTTAGAGGGTCATTTGCTGGTGGGTGGGGGAGTTTGGTGGCTGGCGCTCCCGGTTAGAGGGCCATTTGCTGATGGGGGGAGTTTGGCGGATGGGTGCTGGCGGCAGCGGGACAAGAGAGGGGAGCGGCGAAGGCTCAGCGGCCCAGGCACCCGCCGCCGCGAGCAGGAGCAGCACAAAAAAGGGGTGCATCCGAAAAAATCGGATGCACCCCCGAGCCGCGGCTAGCGCGCCCCGCAGCTGCGGCAGCGCTTCAGCGCGCCACGCTCAGCTGCGGTTAGCGCTTCACGCCACCGCGCAGAACTGCCTGCTTGACCTCGGCGATCGCCTTGGTCACCTCGATACCACGCGGGCACGCCTCGCTGCAGTTGAAGGTGGTGCGGCAGCGCCACACACCTTCCTTGTCGTTGAGGATGTCGAGGCGAGTGCTGCTTGCTTCGTCACGCGAGTCGAAGATGAAGCGGTGAGCGTTCACGATCGCTGCGGGGCCGAAGTACTGCCCGTCGGTCCAGAACACGGGGCACGAGGTGGTGCAAGCCGCGCAGAGGATGCACTTGGTCGTGTCATCGAAGATCGCCCGGTCTTCGATCGACTGGATGCGTTCCTTCTCAGGCTTGTCTGATGCCTGCAGGAACGGCTGCACCTCGCGGTATGCCTCGAAGAACGGCTCCATGTCGACGTATAGGTCGCGCTCGAGCGGCAGACCCTTGATTGCCTCGACCGTGATCGGCTTGCTGCGGTCGAGGTCCTTGATCAGCGTTTTGCAGGCCAGGCGGTTGCGGCCGTTGATGCGCATCGCATCCGAACCACAAATACCGTGCGCGCACGAGCGACGGAACGCCAGTGTCGAGTCTTGCTCCCACTTGATGTGGTGCAGGGCGTCGAGGATGCGGCTGGTCGAGTACATCGGCACCGTGAACTCTTGCCAGTACGGCTCCGAGTCGGTTTCGGGGTTGTAGCGGCGCACCCGAACGATGATGTCGAAGGGCTTCTCAGGCTCTTCAGCTGCGGTTTCCGACGCGGTTGCGTCGACTGCCTTAGTTGCGTCAGTCATCTTTGCTCTCCCTTCGATCCCTAGTACTTGCGTTCCTGCGGCACGTAGTGCGTCATGCGCACCGGCTTCTTACCGAGCGTGATGTGGTCGGACGGGTCGGCCGAGCGACGGTCGCCGGTGAGGTACGCCATGGTGTGATGCATCCAGTTTTCGTCGTCACGCTTCGGGAAGTCGTCACGCATGTGGCCGCCGCGCGATTCTTCACGGTTGCGGGCACAGTAGGTGACCACTTCGGCGAGGTCGAGCAGGAAGCCGAGTTCGATAGCCTCGAGCAGCTCGGTGTTGAAACGGTGCCCCTTGTCGGCAACGTGGATGTTGCGGTAGCGCTCGCGCAGCTCGTGAATCTTGTCGGTTGCGTGGGCGAGCGTGTCGTCGGTGCGGAACACCTGGACGTTGGCGTCCATGGTCTCCTGTAGTTCACGACGGATGGCCGCAACCGACTCGGTGCCGGTGGCGTTGCGGAGGTTGGCGACCAGTGTGCGCACGAACTCGTCGGCGTTGTCGGCTACCTCAACGTAGTCGGCCTGCTGCGCGTATTTCACGGCCTGGCGGCCGGCACGCTTACCGAACACGTTGATGTCGAGCAGCGAGTTGGTGCCCAGACGGTTCGAGCCGTGCACCGACACACAGGCACACTCACCGGCAGCGAACAGGCCGGGAACGACCTCGTCGTTGTTGCGCAGCACCTCGGCGTCGTTGTTGGTGGGGATGCCACCCATTGCGTAGTGCGCGGTGGGGTAGACCGGAACCGGTTCAACAACCGGGTCGACGCCCAGGTAGGTGCGTGCGAACTCGGTGATGTCGGGCAGCTTGGTTTCGAGCACCTCGGCACCGAGGTGGGTGCAGTCGAGGTAGACGTAGTCTTTGTGCGGGCCGGCGCCGCGGCCTTCCTGCACTTCTTGCACCATCGAACGGGCCACGATGTCACGCGGCGCCAGGTCTTTAATGGTCGGGGCGTAGCGCTCCATAAAACGCTCACCCGAGTCATTGCGCAGAATCGCGCCCTCACCACGCGCACCCTCGGTGAGCAGGATGCCCAGGCCCGCGAGGCCGGTGGGGTGGAACTGGTAGAACTCCATGTCTTCCAGCGGCAGCCCGTTGCGCCAGATGATGCCGACGCCGTCACCGGTGAGGGTGTGTGCGTTCGACGTGGTCTTGAAAATCTTGCCGAAACCACCGGTGGCGAACACGAACGACTTGCCCTGGAACACGTGCAGGTGCCCGGTCTTGAGCTCGTAGGCGATGATTGCGCTGGGGCGCTTCACACCGTCAACCTCGGTGAATGCGAGGTCGAGTGCGTAGTACTCGTTGAAAAAGCGGATGTTGTGCTTGACGCAGTTCTGGTAGAGCGTCTGCAGAATCATGTGGCCGGTGCGGTCGGCCGCGTAGCAGGCACGACGCACGGGGGCTTTACCGTGGTCGCGGGTGTGACCACCGAAGCGACGCTGGTCGATTTTGCCCTCGGGCGTGCGGTTGAAGGGCAGACCCATGTTTTCGAGGTCGAGCACGGCGTCGATGGCCTCTTTTGCGAGGATCTCGGCCGAGTCTTGGTCGACGAGGTAGTCGCCACCCTTGACGGTGTCGTAGGTGTGCCACTCCCAGTTGTCTTCTTCAACGTTGGCGAGTGCGGCAGCCATACCACCCTGTGCTGCACCGGTGTGCGAGCGGGTGGGGTAGAGCTTGGTGATGACGTCGATGCAGGCACCGGTGCCCGCGGTTTCGGCGGCTTCGATTGCCGCGCGCATGCCAGCGCCACCGGCGCCGACGATGACGATTTCGTTGCGGTGGTAGTGGACGGTTACGCCGTCGATTACCTTCGTCTCGTCTTTGAGCTGTTCTGCAGCCATGAGTGGTTTTCTCCTAAATCGTTAACGCCGGTTACGCGCAGATGTTTGCCGAGCCGGCGCCTGCGATGCAGGGCTCGACGGCGAAGACAATGAGCACGATGAGACCGAGCACGATCTCAACGACGCAGGCGACCCAGAGCACGGTGGTGAGGGCTTTACGGGTGCCCGCCTTGTGCACGTAGTCGTTGACGAGGGTGCGCATCCCGTTGGTGCCGTGGATGAGGGCGAGCACCAGCAGCAGTGCATCCCAAATCAGCCAGAAAGGAACCGAAAATTTGTTGTCGACAACGTAGCGGTATTCGATCTGGCCGACGCCCTGGCCGGCAACGAGGTTCGAGTAGAGGTGCACGAAGACGAGCACCACCAGCAGCACGCCCGAGATGCGCATGTACTGCCAGCCGACGCGCTCCCAGTTGACGCCGCCCTGTTTGCGTTCTGACAGCGGGGTGCGGGGGTATTCAACGCTCTGAATAGTCATAGTTACTGCACTCCCTTCCTAGTGTGAGAACACGTTCGACAGGTGGACAATTGCGAAGGGAACCATCACGAGCACGCACAGTGCGATGACGCCCCAGAACAGGCCGCGCTGGATGCGGGTGGCTCCGGGTACGAAGTCGACGATGATGATCCGCAGACCGTTGAAGGCGTGGTAGCAGATGGCTGCGACAAGACCGAGTTCGCCAATACCCATGATCGGGGTCTTGTAGGCGCCGATGACCGCGTCGTACACCTCGGGGCTCACGAGCGTCAGTGCACCGTCAAGCACGTGCACGAGCAGGAAGAAGAAGATTGCAACACCGGTAATGCGGTGTAGCACCCACGACCACATCCCCTCGTTACCGCGGTAGAGGGTGCCACCCATGGCGGCCTTCTTTTTCGCGGTTTGGGGTGGGGTGGGGGTGCCGGTCTGAACAGCTGACACGGAACTACCCTTCTGTTGTTTGGCCCCGGCGCCGTACCGGTCGCACGGGTGGTTTGGTCGAATGCGAGTTCGCAGTCGGCACGCAATGCACTCCCAGGTTACCCCCTTATTGGGATGAGCTGGAAACGTGGTCGATTCATTTGGGATGCTTCGGGTGCGGTCGCGCTATGAGGCCGCTGTTGTGATTGCGGCGGGGGCGCAAACGGCCCGGTAGTGGTCGACAAGTTCATCGCACACGCTCTCCCACGAGCGGTCGAGCACCCGCCGTCGACCGGCCTCACCCATACGTGCCCGCAGCGGGGCGTTTTCGACGAGCCGCTCAATGTAGTTGCGCATGCTGTCGGGGCCTCCGTCGAGTGAGGGATCAAAAAGGTAGCCGTCGGTGCCGTGCGTGATCAAATCGATCGGGCCGCCCGCCAGGGGTGCGACCACCGGTAGGCCGGTGGCGTGCGCTTCCTGCAGGGTTTGGCCGAACGTTTCTTCGGTGCCGGTGTGCACAAAAACATCGAAGGCTGCGTAGGCGCTTGAAAGTTCGGCGCCCGTGCGGCGGCCGAGGAACACCACCGGAAGCTCGGCAAACTGGGCGCGCAGTGCCGGCTCGCTGGGTCCATCCCCAACAATGGCGATGCGAATCCCGGGTAGCCCGCGCAGCTGCGCGAGCCGCTCCACCTGCTTTTCGGGAGCCAGGCGCCCCACATAGCCGATCACGGTTTCGCCATTGGGGGCCAGTTCGGCACGAAGCCGCCTGGTTGCCGCATCCTGTCGGTGTTGCGGGTGGTAGGCCTGCAGATCGACGCCGCGCCCCCAGCGCTCGACGCGCTCGATGCGGTTGCGGGCGAGGTCGCGAATCGAGGCCGTGGAGGGGGCGAGCGTGCGGTCGGCCTGGTTGTGCACATAGCGCAGCACCGACCAGGCTAGTTCGCGCATCAGGCCAACGCCGTTGCGTGCGGTGTAACCGGCGATATCGGTCTGAAAAATTGCGACGGCGGGGATGCCACGCCGCTTGGCCGCCAAAATAGCGTGGCCGCCGAGCAGCACGGGCGAGGCAGCGTGCAGCACATCGGGTGCAAAATCGTCGAGGATGCGCTGCACGGCGAGGTTGGGGAGCCCCACCGGGAACTCACGCACGGCGACGGCCGGCACCTGGTGCACCTTAAAACCGGCGTAGCTTTCGGGCGCATCCGCGGCGGGGCAGATGACGATGGCCTCGTGACCGCGTAGTGCCAGGTGGTCGAGCACTTTTTTCACGCTATTGGTGACCCCGTTAATAGTGGGGAGAAAGCTCTCGGTAACCACGGCAACTCGCATAGTGTCTTGACTATAGGTCGGCCGGGTGGCGCCCGAGTAAATCCGGGTGTCGCGGTGGTGAATACGAGGCGAACAGGTGCGGATGCACGGGTCAGCCGAGCGGATGGTTTTGCGTGCCGTAGCGCGGGTGCTGCGCCTTAGACAAGTACGGTGGAACCCATGTCACCGAATCTCGACAACTTCTATGCCGTTATTCCAGCCGGGGGAGTGGGTTCGCGTCTGTGGCCGCTGAGCCGAGCAAATCGGCCCAAGTTCCTGCACGATATTGCCGGAACCGGCGAGACGCTGCTGCGCTCAACCTGGCTGCGGCTGGTCCCGCTGTGCACCGAACAGCGCATCATGGTGGTCACTGGTGAAGCCCATGCCGGTGAGGTGCGCGAGCAACTGCCCGAACTTGATGGCGAAAATATTGTGCTCGAACGCAGTGGCCGCGACTCATCAGCCGCCATCGGGCTGGCAGCGGCAATTTTGGAGCAGCGTAACCCGGGTGCGTTGCTCGGTTCGTTTGCGGCCGATCACCTGGTGCATTCGGATGTGCGCTTCCGTCGCGCCGTTCGCGAGGCGGTTGGGGCTGCCGAGGAGGGGTACATCGTCACCATCGGTATCCAGCCGGTTGAGCCCTCCACCGCGTTCGGATATATCCGCGCCGGTGACCCGCTTTCGATTGCGGGGGCGCCGTCGGCACGAGCGGTTGAAGCGTTTGTTGAAAAGCCGAGCCTCGGCACCGCGCGTCGCTATGTATCGTCGGGCGAGTATCTCTGGAACGCTGGCATGTTTATTGCCAAGGCGGCGCGTCTGCTCGAGGTGCTGGCCGAAAATGCGCCCGAGCTTGCTGCCGGCGTGCGGGAGATCGCTGCAGCATGGGACACCGACCGTCAGGAGGAGGTGATCGAGCGGGTCTGGCCGACTCTCGACAAGATCGCGATTGACTACACCGTTGCCGAACCGGCTGCGAAGCAGGGTGCGCTCGCGGTCATCCCCGGCTTTTTTGGTTGGGATGACGTTGGCGACTTTGCATCGGTTTCGCGAGTGCATCTCGAAGCCGATTCGGATGCGGCAATTACGGTGATCGGGGATGCTGACCGGGTGGTTTCGCATGAGGCGACCGGGCTGGTTGTGAACCGCACGGATCGGGTTATTGCCGTTGCTGGCATCCCGAACGTGGTTGTGGTCGATACCGAGGATGCGCTGCTGGTCACCACCTGCGCTCGGGCGCAACAGGTTAAGGAGCTCGTTGCCAAGCTTCGCGACTCTTCGCATCCCGAAGTGTTGTAGATCGCAAACAATTGCCAAACTTTTGGCGAACAGCCTCGGAAAATCCAAGTAGGATCTATCTGAGGAATTCGCGCTGTAGCGAATCAACCAAGGAGGAACCCGGTGACTTCGCGTAACAAGAAGATTCTTTCGGCATTTGGACTTTTGGCGACCGCTTCGATGGCGCTGACCGCCTGTGGTGCTGCCCCCGGTGAGCCCGGGGCAAGCGGTGCCGCCGGTGACAACTCGGACTACCTGGCCTGCATCGTTTCGGATGAGGGTGGCTTCGACGACCGTTCGTTCAACGAGCTCTCGTACGCCGGCTTTAAGCAGGCCGAGACCGAGCTTGGCATTCAGACCCGCGAAGCTGAGTCGACCACCGAGGGTGACTACACCGAGAACCTCAACGCCATGATTGGCGCCGGCTGCAACATCATCATTCCCGTCGGCTTCAAGCTGGCTGACGCCACTCAGGAGTCGGCTGACGCGCACCCCGACGTGCACTACGCAATCGTTGACGTTGACTGGCTCGAGGGTGACAACATTCTCGGCCTGAACTACGACACCGCACAGGCTGCGTTCCTCGCGGGTTACGCAGCGGCAGCGAAGACCGAGAGCGGCACTGTGGCCACCTACGGTGGTGCGCAGATCCCCACCGTGACCATCTTCATGGACGGTTTCGATGCGGGTGTTCGCTACTACAACGAGCAGAAGGGCACCGATGTGAAGGTGCTCGGCTGGAACATCGACGACCAGAAGGGTTCGTTCGTCGGTGACTTCAGCAACCAGGCCAAGGCCAAGCAGATCACCGAGGGCTTCCTCGCTCGCGGTGCCGACATCATCATGCCCGTTGGTGGTCCCCTCTACCAGGGTGGTGTTGAAGCTATCAAGGACGCCGGCAGCGACGCGCTGATCATCGGTGTTGACAGCGACCTCGCCAAGCAAGACCCCTCGATCGCCGACCGCGTCTTCGTTTCGGTGCAGAAGGGTCTCGACGTGACCGTGTTCGACGCCATCAAGTCGGATGTTGAGGGCAAGTTCGAAAGCGGCGCCTACACCGGCACCCTCGAAAACGAGGGCGTGGGCCTTTCGAGCTTCGGTGAGTTCGAGAAGGACCTGCCCGATGGTCTGACCGATGAAATCGAGCAGCTCAAGCAGGACATCATCGACGGCAAGATCGAGATCAACTCGCCTGCCTCGCCGAAGCCTGCCCAGTAGTAATCGGGAGCTGTAGCGATAGTCCAGCGGTGAGCCCGCCGAACGGCAACGTTTGGCGGGCTCACTTGGCAGAATGGGCTGTAGTTTCTGGCAATGCCACCGCGAGATGACGGCAACCGGGGCCCGCAGCCGCGGGTAAATCGACGAGGATGGACCTATGAAACTCGAACTGCGCGGAATCACCAAGCGATTCGGTGACTTTACCGCCAATGACAACATCAATCTCACCGTTGAGAGCGGTGAAATTCACGCGCTGCTGGGTGAGAACGGTGCCGGCAAATCGACGCTGATGAATGTGCTCTACGGCCTTTACCACGCCGAAGAGGGCGAAATTCTGCTCGACGACCAGGTGCAGAACTTTGATGGTCCCGGGGATGCGATGCGCGCGGGTATCGGCATGGTGCACCAGCACTTCATGCTGATCCCGGTGTTCACGGTGGCCGAAAACCTCATCCTGGGTCACGAACCGACTCGCTTCGGTGGGGTGCTCGACCTGGATGCGGCCCGCGAGCGGGTGCGCGAGATTTCTGATCGTTTCGGGTTCGACATCGACCCGGATGCGAAGGTGGAAGATCTTTCGGTCGGTGCACAGCAGCGGGTGGAGATCATCAAGGCGCTCTCGCAGGACGCCAACATCCTCGTGCTCGATGAACCCACTGCGGTGCTGACACCGCAGGAAACCGATGAGCTGATCGAAATCATGAAGCAGCTGCGTGAACAGGGCACCTCGATTGTGTTCATCTCGCACAAGCTGCGCGAGGTGCGCGCCGTTGCCGACAAAATCACGGTGATTCGTCGCGGCAAGCTGGTCGGTAGCGCCGACCCGAGCGCATCCAATGACGAGCTGGCCGAACTCATGGTGGGCCGAGCCGTTGACCTCACGGTCGACAAAAACCCGCCGAAACTTGGCGAAGAAGCGTTCCGTGTGCGCGGGCTGACCGTGTTTGGCCCCGATAACTCGATGCGCATCAACGATCTTTCGTTCTCGATTCGCGGGGGCGAGGTGCTGGTGGTTGCCGGTGTGCAGGGGAATGGCCAGACCGAATTGGCCGAGGCGATTTTGGGTCTGCAGCCGCAGGTGAAGGGCTCGATCGAACTCGATGGGAAGGAGCTGCGCAACCAGTCGGTGCGCCGCACCATCGACGCGGGTTTGGGTTTTGTGCCTGAAGACCGAACCAAGGACGGCTTGGTAGGAGAGTTCACCATCGCCGAAAATCTGGTGCTCAACCGCATTGACCAGGAACCGTTTTCAAAAGCTGGTGGGCTGCGGCTGGGGGCCATTCGCAGCAACGCCGAGACGGCGATCGAAGAGTTTGACATTCGCACCCCGTCGATCGAGACGCATGCCGGGCGGCTTTCGGGCGGTAACCAGCAGAAGGTGGTGCTCGCGCGTGAACTCGGCCGCGATCTGCGCATGCTGATTGCCTCGCAGCCCACGCGCGGTCTGGATGTGGGTTCGATCGAGTTCGTGCACGAGCAGATCATTGCGGCGCGCGACTCGGGTATCCCGGTGCTCATCGTTTCGACCGAGCTCGATGAGGTGGTTGAGCTGGCCGACCGCATCATGGTGATGTACGGCGGACGCTCGATGGGCATTGTGCCGCCCACCGTTTCGCGCGGTGACCTCGGTCAGATGATGGCCGGTATCCCGGCTGAAAAAATTGACGCACTGCGAGAGGGCGTCACCGAAGGCGATGCAGAAGGAGCGGTGGCATGAGCGAGGCAAACCTCACCCCAACCCCAACGGCGCAGGCCAGTGAAAAGCAGCTCGATAACGTCGAGCGCAGCCCCTGGCATGAGGTTTGGCGTGACATTCTCGGCGGCAATGTGATCCGTTCGATTCTCGCCGTGCTGCTGGCCATTCTCGTTGGCTCACTGATCGTGGTGTTCACCGACAACCGCGTCGGACAGGCGATGGGGTACTTCTTCAGCCGTCCCGGTGACACCTTCGCAGCCATGGGTTCGGTGATCGGCTCGGCCTACCAGGCCATGTTTGAGGGCGCGATCTTTAACCCGCGCACCGGCTTTAAGCCGCTGCTGAGCACGCTCACCTTCGCTACGCCGCTGATTGCTGCCGGTTTGGGGCTGGCGGTTTCGTTCCGTGCGGGCCTGTTCAACATTGGTGGTCAGGGCCAGATTCTTGCGGGCGCGCTGCTGGCTTCGTGGGTTGGTTTTGCGATGCCGATGCCTGCCGGCCTGCACGTCATCGTGGCGATTTTTGCGGCGATGGCAGGTGCTGCGATCTGGGCCGCGATTGTCGGCTGGTTGAAAGCACAGACCGGTGCCCACGAGGTGATCCTGACGATCATGCTCAACTGGATTGCATTTTTCGGGATCACCTTCCTGCTCAAACAGCCGCTGTTTAACAACGACCGCGCATCCGGTAACCCGAAGTCAAAAGCGATTCTCGAAACCGCGGTACTGCCGAACATCGGCGGTGTGACGCTCGGGTTCTTCATCGTGATCCTGGCCGCCGTGGTGTTCTGGTGGATTTTTGACCGCTCAACAATCGGGTTCCGCATCCGTGCCGTTGGTATTAACCCGAACGCCGCGCGCACCGCGGGTATCAACGTGAACGTGGTCACGGTCATCACCATGGCGATCTCGGGTGCCTTCATCGGTATCGCATCGGCAACCCAGGCGCTGGGCATGTTCCCCTCGGGCTTCACACCGGGCGTGGATGAGGGCATCGGCTTCAGCGCGATTACGGTGGCGCTGCTGGGTGGTAACCACCCGGTTGGCGTCGTGTTCGCCGGGCTGCTGTTCGGCGCGCTCCGCGCCGGGGCCGCGGTGATGGAAGTTAACGCGGGTATTTCGCGTGACATCATCCCGGTGATCCAGGGCATCATCGTGCTCTTTGTTGCTGCTCCGCCGCTGATTCGCGGCATCTTCCGACTGCCCAAACCCACCGGCATCCGGATGGCTGACCGTTTTGCCGCATCCCGTGGCAAGAAGGTAACCGCCACGACCGCCCGGACTAACGAGAAGGTTGAAGCGTAATGACTACCGCAACTACTGCAGCTAAAAACACCGCCACGGTGACCGCTGAAGTCGCTCCTCGCAAGTGGAAGGGCACGGTGCTGATGGGCGTTATGACGCTCATCGCGCTGCTGGTTTTTGTGGTCAGCGTACCGACCACTGCCGTCACGAGCATCAACGCCGTCGGTGACCACAACCCCGACTTTTCGGTGCCGACCTTCACGACCAACCTGGTGCTGCTGCTGATCATGGTGGCTGTCACCGCACTGGCCGGTTTGCAGGCCTGGCGGCGCGCCAAACTCAACCCCTGGCTGCTCGCGCTATTCGGGTTCTGCTGGGTGATCGCGCTGATCCTGTGGATCGGCACCGACTCGATGGTGCCGTTCACCTGGCTGCTCACCAGTACCGTCGCGCTGGCAACGCCGCTCGTTTTCGGTTCGATGGCGGGTATCGTTTCGGAGCGTTCGGGTGTCGTCAACATTGCCATCGAGGGTCAGCTGCTTGCCGGTGCTTTCACCGGTGCGCTTGTCAGCTCGATCACTCAGAACGCGCTCGTCGGTCTGCTCGCCGCAATGATCGCCGGTGCGCTGGTGTCGCTCATTCTGGTGGTGTTCGGTATCCACTACTGGGTTGAGCAGGTGGTTGTTGGTGTGGTCATCAACATGGTCGTTATCGGCCTCACGAGCTTCTTCCTCAAAGGCTTCATGGCCGCCGACTCGGCCACCTTCAACAGCCCGGTGAAGTTCCAACGCCTGCCGATTCCGCTGCTCGCCGACATTCCGGTGCTCGGTCCGCTGCTGTTCCAGCACACGATCATCACCTACCTCATGTTTATCGCGGTGCCGCTGCTCACCTACGCGCTATTCCGCAGCCGCTGGGGCCTGCGCACCCGCTCGGTTGGTGAGCACCCCAAGGCTGCCGACACGGTGGGTATTAACGTGGTGGCAAACCGCACTCGCGCGGTGCTGCTCTCGGGTGTTATCGCCGGCGCTGGCGGCACGTTCTACACCCTCGGCGAGGTGGGTGCGTTCACCGACAACATCACCTCGGGCCACGGTTATATTGCGCTGGCCGCGGTGATCTTCGGTCGCTGGCACCCGGTGTATGCGGCCGGGGCGGCGCTGCTATTTGGTTTCGCCAACTCGACCGCCGAGCTTGCCAACCAGGTTGGCGCGAACGTACCGAGCGAAATCATGCAGATGGTGCCGTACATCGTCACGCTGCTCGCGGTTGTCGGGTTCGTTGGTAAATCACGCGCACCGGCAGCCGACGGTGTGCCCTATGTGAAGGCCGACTAGTGGTCGAGCAGCCAAACTGGGACGAATTGCGCACCGCGGCAAAGGCCGCGATGCGGCAGGCGTACGCGCCCTACTCGAACTATCGGGTGGGCGCGGCCGCGCTGGTCGATGACGGCCGCATCGTTTCGGGTTGCAATGTCGAAAACGCGAGCTACGGATGCGGTCTGTGTGCCGAATGCGGGCTGGTTTCGGCGCTGCAGGCATCCGGTGGCGGTCGACTGGTGGCCTTCGCCTGCTGTGACGGTGACGGCAATGTGCTGATGCCGTGTGGCCGTTGCCGGCAACTGCTCAACGAGTTCAAAGCACCCGATATGCTCATCGACACCCCGCGCGGCATCCTGCCGTTTGACGAGATCCTGCCGCAGTCGTTTGGGCCCGACCATCTCAACGGGTAGGCCCCGGCTTAGCAGCAGCATCCAGACATATTCGGGCTGAACGCCAAATCGCTGCCATGACGAAAGGGAGAAACGTGACCGAACCGTACGCAGCTGTAGATCTGATCCGCCGCAAGCGTGACGGTGGTGTGCTCACCACCGACGAAATCAACTGGCTCGTTGACCGCTACACCGCCGGCTTTGTCGGTGATGAACAGATGGCGGCGATGGCCATGGCAATTTTTTTGCGGGGGATGGAGCGCCGTGAAATCCACGATCTCACCCAGGCCATGATCGCCTCGGGTGAGCGGATGGATTTTTCGTCGCTGAGCAAGCCCACAACCGACAAACACTCCACCGGCGGGGTGGGCGACAAAATCACCCTGCCGCTGATGCCGCTGGTGGCATCGTTCGGGGTGGCGGTGCCGCAGCTTTCGGGCCGCGGGCTCGGGCACACCGGAGGCACGCTCGACAAGCTCGAGTCGATTCCGGGCTGGCGTGCTGAGCTGTCGAACGCTGAGATTTTGCAGCAGCTCGACGAGGTTGGTGGTGTGATCTGTGCCGCCGGTTCGGGTCTCGCGCCTGCCGATAAGAAGCTCTACGCGCTGCGCGATATCACCGGCACGGTCGAGGCGATTCCGCTAATTGCATCCTCGATCATGTCGAAAAAAATTGCCGAGGGCACGGATGCGCTGGTGCTTGACGTCAAATACGGTGCCGGTTCGTTCATGGGCGCGATTGAGCGCTCGCGCGAACTTGCCGAAACGATGGTGGCGCTCGGTACCGACGCCGGGGTGAAGGTGTCGGCACTGATCACCTCGATGGAGGCGCCGCTGGGCTACGCGATCGGAAACGCGAACGAGGTGCGAGAGTCGGTCGAGGTGCTGGCCGGCGGCGGCCCGGCAGATATTGTCGAGCTCACGGTCGAAACCGCGCGCGAAATGTTGGCGCTGGTGGGCATTCCCGACGCCGATGTTGAGGGGCACCTGCGCGACGGTAAGGCGATGGATGTGTGGCGCAAGTTTGTGATCGCCCAGGGCGGCGATCCGGATGCACCGCTGCCGGTGGCACCGGAACAGCACGAGGTGCGGGCCGAGCGCGACGGCGTTGTGGTGGCGCAGGATGCATACAAATTCGGTGTGGGTGCCTGGCGACTGGGTGCGGGTCGCGCCCGTGCCGCCGACCCGGTGGTGCACAGCGCTGGTATCGACCTGGCGGTAAAGCCCGGGGATGCGGTGCGCAAGGGAGACCTGCTGTATACGCTGCACGCCGAGAACGCCGACCGTTTCGCACTGGCGCTCGACTCGCTTGATGGCGCGCTCGAGCTGGGCGAGCCCGGCACCGAAGTGTCGGTGACGCCGCTTATTGCCGAGCGCATCCAGGCGAACTAGGTGTAGTTGGTCATGACGTTGTCGACACGGGTGTGGAGGCGTGAGGCCGGTGGCTGGTCACTGCAGGCGGTGTGGGGTCGATGATAGTTGTAGTGATGGTTCCAGGCTTTAAGAGCTTCTCGT
>NZ_CAJGWQ010000025.1 GCF_904842695.1 Gulosibacter hominis
CCCTCTCCCCTTCCCCGGCAAGTGACCCTCTTATTGCCAAATGACCCTGCAACAGGAGGGTCACTTGCTTGCTAACAGGGTCACTTGCCGCGGATGCGGGGATGCAAAGTGGGGCTCGGTGCGCGGAGACAGCGGGCGCGGGATGCACGGGGTACAGCGGGCGCGGGATGCACGGGGTATAGCAGGCGGAGCGCACCGCACTCTGCATCCTCGCGACTGCCCGCACGCTCTCTCCCTCTCCCTTCAACAAATGACCCTCTTACTGCCAAATGACCCTGCTACAACAGGGTCACTTGCGTGCTAACAGGGTCATTTGCCACAAAGTTTGAACACTGGAAAACGAAAACGCCCCGGCACCTGATGATGGTGCCGGGGCGTCCGATGCGCGCCCGAAGGGACTCGAACCCCTAACCTTCTGATCCGTAGTCAGTGGGTTCAGTGTTTATGCGGAACGTTGGGGTTTCCAGTGTTTTGGTGGTCGTTCCCTTGTTTTTACTGGGATGTAGGGGTTATCGGGTTGCGTCAGTAGACGACCGGAAATGACACGATTACACTTTGAATAACCCCAAGATAACCCCACTGGGGTTATCCCAGACAATGCAAACGCAAGGACTTTGAGAGTGGCACGAGGCAACCGACGCGGCGCAATTGAGAGGCGCGGCAAACGATGGCGAGCACGCTACTACGCGCCCGACGGGACGCGCCCAAGTCAAACGTTCGACCGCAAAGGAACGGCCGAAGCATGGCTAAGTAGCGAGCTTGGCAAGATCGAGGCAGGCACCTGGAAACCCGCGAAAGTCATTCAGGCCGAAAAGTTTGGCGAGTATGCCGCCGCTTGTATCGATACCCGACGTACATCCAAGGGCGCGGCGCTCGCGCTACGCACCCGACTCGAATACGAACGGTATCTACGCACTGGGCTCCTATCGTTTGCGGATGTATCCCTATCAGAGATCACGCCCGCTCTTGTCCGTAAATGGCACAAGGATCGCGTAACTGAAATCACCCAAGACCGGCGCGATCAGGCCGAGGAACGCGGCCTAGAACCCGAAGACGCTACCTACACGGGCGAGACTATGGCAGCACGCGAAGCACGCCTATTACGTATGGTGCTCAACACTGCGGTTGAGGATGGGCTAATTGACACGAACCCGGTGCCCAGGGAGTTCACGAAATCGAAAACCGGCGTTAAGCACCGCATTCCAACAGTGGATGAATTGGCGCGAATCGTGCACTTCCTCCCCGACATGTGGAAAACGCCCGTGCTCATGGCTGCGTTCGGCGGCTTGAGAATCGGTGAATGGAAGGCGTTGCGCCGTCGTGATCTCACGCTGCGTGAGCACCCGGGAACCGGGCAACAGTTCTTCACCGTGAACGTAACCAGACAAGCGCAACACATTCCAGGGTCGGGGTGGCTAGTTTGCCCACCGAAGTCCGAGGAAGGTATACGTGAGGTGGCACTACCTTCACACGTGACCGCCCAGGTTCGTGCGCATCTCGAAAGGTTTGTGACCCCGTCCCCCGAGTCGTTGCTTGTGCCCCCAGCTAAGGGGCAGGGGTTCATTCACGACTCGACTTTCCGAACCTATTGGAACAAGGCGAAGGCGCTCGCAGGTGTTCCGGGTGAGGTTCGGGGGCATGATCTTCGCGGTTTCGCTGCGACGATGTTCGCCCAGCAAGGTGGCACACTTCGGGAAACGCAAGCGTTTCTAGGTCATGGTTCGGTGGATGCCGCTATGGCGTATCAGGCGATTACGGGGCGTGGTGCTGAGTTGTCGAACCGTATTCCTGCATTGCCCGCGTTTGAACCGTCGAATGTTATTCAGCTGCGGAAGGAAGGCTAACGGTGCTGAAAGAAGCCCTTGAACGGACGATGATTGGTGATCTTGCAGGGGTCGCGCGCGCGATTGATTGGGAATCGCTCGATTTACTCGCGGCGGGTCGCAAGGCGTGCGAACGTGACTCCATTAACCGCGACCGCGAAGTTACTGCATTTAAGGACATTTGAGATGGGGGCAGATTATTCGGGCGATCAGGAGCGCCGCGAAAACGCTCGGTTTGTGGTGATCTGCACGGGCAAGGGGCAACACAGGGGGCGGCATCTCACACAACTACAAGCTGCGTGGCCGCGCCATCTTGTTGCCGACGCATTTTACAAGCTGGAGCAAGAGCTTGAACGTAAACGGTTCTTGCGGCTTCAGTCTGAGCCTAACGACCCCGTCCCCGAACTTGCGATCTACTTCGCCCGGCAACTAACAGAGACCTATGTTTCGCTCGAAGAACAACTATTACGCGACATATTCAAAGACGCGAACCCGCAAGTAGAGGGGTACGGCATCGAATTCGGCACTTGGCCACCTATGTGGGAAATGGTCGTCAGCACCAAAATCCTTGAACGGGATCGCGCGCGCATGGCTGAAGAGGAGGAGCTACTACGGCTTCAATATGAGGTTGGGGACATCTCAAAAGCTGACTACATAGCCAAGAGGAACTACCTGCTCACGGGAGGGTCGTCATCCCCGCGAACACACTCAGTAGGCAATTCGATACGCACTATCCGCGGGCGGCGATACGAAGTAGCCCACCAGCGTGGCACACACAACATAGACGGTGCCCCCGTTGCCGTCACGCTCACCTGCCCTACGTGCAAGCTCTCTTGTCGCACTACCCGACCTAGGTTGCAGTTGCTTGCCTCGAAGGTGTGGCCAGCGGGGTTAGACCGGGCGGACATCTCAACACCCATGATCTTGAAGCAGCTCGCGGGGCAGCACCGCCCTAAGTGACCATACAGGCTCACCGGGGCGCGTTGTGTCGTGTTATGATGCTTGCGCCTGGTGGTAGAGGCTTCATACCTACCACATGCCAAAAGACCTCCTAATTACCGGAAATCCCGGCCTACGGACAGTCAAGATTATTCGTCGCGCCCAATAACGCGCGCGGTACTGACTGGCCAAGGAGGTCATTCTCATGTCTACGCCTGTACACGGCTGGCACAACAAGCAAGAAGCCGCCGAACTCTTAGGTGTATCCGTTCGCACTATCGAACGAATGATCAACCGGGGCGAACTCCCCGCCCGCAAAATCACCTCACGTATCGTTCGCATCCCCGCGAGCGCTCTCAAGAATCCCGAGCTTGGCAAACCCGCCAACGAATGGGCAGCACGAAGCGCGTAGCGAGACAAGGGAGGTGACCATAATGACTACAAAAAATAACGCCCGTGCATTGACGGGCGCGGCGGGGGGCCGACCTAAGTTTACGCGAACAACGCGCCGTAATCAGCCCGAAACTTCGCTACATGCTTGGAAAATCGGGCTAGACAGCGTCGGGGCAGTTCAAACGGCTGTGCTCGAACTATTAGCGCAACAGCCGATGAATGACGACGAGCTGCACGCCGCGTATCTTCACGCGGGGTATCCGGTGCGCTCGCGGCAACGTGTTGGAACAGCACGGCACGAGCTCGCACAGCTCGCCCTCGTTATTGATACCGGCGAGCGTCGCCCTTCGCATATGGGGAACCCTGCAAGGGTTTGGGCGATCAACCCCGAGGCGGTGAGCGAGTAATGCAACCGACTGTGAATCCGTCCGCGGTGGACGTTCTTATGCGTCTGGATATGGCCAGTCTGATCGCGTCCATCAAAGCGAAAGATTGGGGTTTGTTGCGCCTGAACGACGGCAGCGAGCCGAGCCCGAAGGAGCTCCATGCGGTGATGTATTCGACCCGTGCCGATTTTGACGCGGCTCGGAGTCTGCACCTGCACGCGGTAGAGCACGCTGAAGCAATGGAACGGCACACTCAACGGGCATACGCCTTATTCACGAAATACGTGCGAGCGAAGAGCGACACGGTTGCCGATGTGTTGCCCCGAATGAGCGAACCCGACCGGGCAGAGTTCATGAGTCTCGCATGGGTGTTGGAGGTAGACGGTGCTGAATAACGTTCACGAACACGCTTCGGAAATCGCAATGGAACTTGTTGCTATTGCCACGAACCCGGCCTATGAAGACCTTCGCGAAGACATGGTGAACCGGGTGGTTCAGCAACAACTCGTAGGACGATCATTCGAAACGCGCGCGCTCGCGTTGCTCGTGATCAAGTACCTTTGCGTAACCGTTCAGGTGCTCGCGGATGAAGTAACCGGGGGTGTTGCTAATGGTTAACGCAATCGACCGGGTACGCAACGCGATCATTTCCCACGGTGGCAAGATCACGAACGATCAAGGCGACCGATTCAGAGCGACGACCGTTTGCCACGGCGGCGATGGCCAAAACCTTTCCGTACGCCAAGCCGGGGATAAGGTGCTCACGTTCTGCCACTCCCAACATTGTGCGGTGCACGAGGTCGCTACGGCCATCGGCCTTGAAGTGCGAGACCTTTACGACGACCGGGCGACGACACGAACCTATGTTCGCGAGCGCGAAGACGGTTCACCGGCATGGGTTGCCACTCGTGACCTGACCCGCTCGAACGGTAAGGGGTTCACGAACACGAAGGGCCAAGCATCAGGACCAGATAAACGACTCCTATACGGCGCGAACCGGGCACGTGAAGCAGTAACAGCGGGCATCCCTATCTATGTCGTGGAGGGCGAAAAGGATGCCGATAGCGTGGCCGCTGTCGGGGGTGTTGCCGTGACCAGCGGCGGCGCGACAACCGCGAAACATTCCGATTGGTCGCCCTTGTACGGTGCACGTTGCGTGATCGTCGTTCCCGATCAAGACAAGCAAGGGGAGCAGTACGAGCGCGATGTGGTCAAAGCACTAACCGGGAGAGTCGAGACGATTGAGGTCCGTCGCCCCCTCGAAGGGAAAGACATCAGCGATCATCTCGCGTTCAGTAGCTTGGACTCCCTCGAACTAGTAACCACGATCAAACCCCGACGGCTGGAAACCGTTTCGTTTGACCAGATCGAACCGAAGCGTTTGCGGTGGCTGTGGAGCGGGATGCTACCCCAGTCAACACTAAGTATTATCGCGGGGCGCGGTAGTGCAGGTAAGAGCACCTTCGCGGCACATGTCGCGGCGCGAGTGTCACGTGGGGAGCTCGAAGGGGACCAGTTCAACAAGCCCGGCAACGTACTTTATTGGGAGTCCGAAGACCCGGTAGCCGAGATTACGAGGCCAAGGCTCGAAGCCGCCGGGGCAGACCTCGCCCGCGTGCACCATGTCCCCGGCATCCCCACCGACACGGCGGGGGTGTACCGTGCCCCGAAGTTCCCTGACGATATTGAGCTACTTGAAGAGGCGATTACGACTACGAACGCAACGCTTGTCGTGTTGTCTCCAGTGATGAACACCGTCGAAGGTGAACACGCCAAAGCGGAACAAGTACGGCGTGCGCTGAATCCCCTCATGGCGTTAGCGATGCGCAAGAATATCGTGATTCTTGGCATCGCTCACGTAAACAAGGGCAAGACAGGGGCGGGCGGTGATCTACTTTCAGGGTCGCACGCTATTCGCGATGCCGTCCGTAGCTTGTATCTACTCGCGGCTGAAGATGACGGCACCCGGCTCATGGAACGAGAGAAAGGGAACTACTCCCCCGATACCGAAAGTAAATTCGAATTTTGTTTAGAGGGTGTCAGCATCCCGGTAGCTGGGGACGAACCGGCCAACGTAGCGCGGGTGGTCGGGTTCACCCCGTGTGACCGTAGCGCGGTCGATGTTCTGCGGGCACAGGGCGAAACAGAGGACGAACGGGAGGAACGCAACGAAGTACAACAATGGCTAGTCGATTACTTGCTATCGAAGCCCGGCTATGAAGCCCTTTCGATGGACGTGCGTAAAGCAGGACGGGCAGCCGGGTTCACCGAAGAACAGGTGAAGAACGCGCGAAGGCGTTGCCGTGTCCCGCGTATTAAGTCAGAACGTGCCCGCGAGTTCCAGAGTGGCACGGTTTGGATGATCGACCCGGAAACCGTTCCTACTCAGGTCACTCAGGTCACTCAGGTCACTGGGGTCGGGGGGAGTAAAGGTGTGACACGAGTAGCCGAAACACCACACGGGTCACCTGAATCAACTCCCCACCCCACTGACCTAACTGACACAAGTGGCACGAGTGACACGAGTGGGGTATTAGACCCGGTACGCGCCGCCGCGCTCGCGGCCGTCAACTTCGCCCCGATCCTGCCAACCGACAAAGCAGGTGAGGGATGAAGCAATGGCCGATCTGCCCGCTGTGTCAGACAGCAACCGGATCCCTGGACGAATGGGGCATTTGCCAGCGCGTCAGTATCACTCACGCCGCAATTAGGCACCCCGATCGATACCCATTAGAACGCCATCGGGAAGTGTGGGAACTCATAGCTTCAGGCCGCCCCGTATTCCCGTTACCTCCGGAACAGGTGGATGCACCCCGCGAGCGCCCGCCCTCCTAGCGGCCTCAGCAGTTAGCCCCGCAAGAACTAACCCAATCGGTCAAGACTTGTGGGGCTAACACCCCTCCTGCCCCGCTGAGGCACCCCGGGGGCTTAGGGCCCATATCCCTACGGGGTTTTCCACAATCTGGCATCTAAGGGGCGTTTAGCGCCTGATTAGGCCAACCTCATGCCTTGGCAAGCATCCTGAGGTCATGGACGCTTGGCTACCCCCACCTTCACCCCCGGTTAGTCACCCGGGTTGTTTCGATAGTTAGCGGTTTTCGCTAACTCGAACGTCACGGCGATCTGCCCTGCCATCCACCCCGAACACGTTGGCAGCACCACGCGCGGGCAAGTAAGGGGAGTCCTCAACATTCTCGGCACTACCACGCCCCACACCCCCGCGGCCTTGGGTCTCTCTCCCCTGACGGTTTCGGGGGTATCCCGCGCGCGAGGGTAATACCAGGCATCACGTTCGACCGGTCGAGCACCAAACGGGGGTATCTGGCACTGAGGGTAGCCCTGAACTGGATTGGCAGACATTACGCCATCCCACACCGGAACGTTCTATTCGCACGTTCCAACACTAAACGCGCGAGCAGCTGGCCAAGACCAAGGGCAGGAGCTTACCCTTCCCTTCCTGGGGCGTTTTGGTTTTGATAACCCCAACATAACCCCAGGCGGCAAAAAGCCCCGCTTTCTCGTGCTGAGATGCGGGGCGATTTTGCTGTTCTGATCAGGTGTTTCCTATCGCGCGCCCGAAGGGACTCGAACCCCTAACCTTCTGTTCTGGGGTCTCGCAGCTGCGCCGCGTCGCGTGAGAATAGTCGAATGACTGTAGAACGATTCCCATTACCGACAAGCTGGGCGCCGCTCGTAGCCGACTACGCCCGCGCTGAACGCGCCGCCGGTGCCCCAGATACGACCATCGAGACACGGCGCCAGCACCTCTCACACCTAGCGCGCGGGATCGGCTGCGCACCTGAGCAGGTGACCGGGGCGCTGCTCGTCGAGTGGGCAAGCGGGCAGACATGGGCACGCGAGACACGGCGCGGGCGGCGTACCACGTTCAGGGGTTTCTGGTCTTGGGCAGTCGAGACCGGGCGACTCCAGAACAATGCAGCTGCTAGCTTGCCTATCGTGAAAGCGGCGAAGCCAGCGCCGCGCCCACTGCCGTCGCCGATGCTCGAAGCAGCGCTAGCAGCAGCGGACGATAGAACGCGGCTGATCCTGCGGCTAGCTTGCGAGCTTGGACTACGCCGCGCCGAGATCGCGCGGGTGCATAGCGATGATGTGCAGCCCGATCTCATTGGTTGGTCGCTCGTCGTGCACGGCAAGGGCGGCAAGGTGCGCACGCTGCCGCTACCGGATGGATTGGCGCGCGAGCTGCGCAAGATCGATGGTTACGCCTTTCCCGGTAGCGACAGCGGGCACCTCTCGCCCCGCTGGGTGGGCAAGCTGGCAACGCGAGTACTTCCCGATGCTTGGACGCTCCACGCCGGGCGGCATCGCTTCGCCACGCTTGCGCATAGGAGTTGTGGCGATCTCCTCGTGGTACAGGATTTGCTAGGCCATGCGTCGCCAGTGACGACTCGGGCCTATATCCTGCCGGATCAGGCCAGCGCTCGACGTGTTATCGAGCAGCTAGCCGCTTAGCGCTGCGAGAGCGGTGGGGTCGAGAGCCGCGCCAGGAACGAAGCAGCAGCCGTCAGCACCGATTTCAAGACACTAACGCCGATAGTCTGCCATCCCAGCGCGGTCATAAGCGCGCTGTCCTGCATGTCGCCGAGTACCAGCAGGATCGTCGAGCCAACGGCTACCAGCACGTCAACGGCGAAACCTTGCACCAAGGTACGCAGGCCACGCTCTCGGGCGTCGCGAGCGGCGGCGCGACTCAGCGGCGCGGCGTGCTTTGGAGTACGGATCATTTGGGTGATTCCTTTCTGCGACGTCAGCTAGGGCGGTCAGCTCGCGGATCACGGCGGCATGCTTCGCGTCGAGGTCATCGCGGAGATTGACCGTGTGCGAGTTCGCTACCTGCGCGAGTACCTGCTGGGTGTTTTTTTCGGTCTTGTGCAGCTTGGGGATGATCGCCCCTAGGGCGGCGGTGCAGGCTGTGGAGAGCACTAGTCCTAGGGCGTTGACCACGGCGACGACGATTTCGGTCATGCGGTGCGCTCCTAGCTTGTGAGCCGCTGAATGAAGCCGCGCCATGAGTTGCGGCCTAGCACGCCGTCAATGGGGCCGGTGTAGCCACCTCCGGCGGCGGCGTAGCGCTGCATCGCCTTATACGTGTTGGGGCCGGGTACGCCGTCAATGGGGCCGGTGTAGCCAGCGCGGGCGGCTACGGTGCGCTGGATGCCCTTCCATGTGTTTATGCCGGGTACGCCGTCGGCGGGGCCGTGGTAGCGCCCTAAGCGCTTGAGCCAGGTCTGAATGAGTGCCCACTGCTCGACGCTGGGAACGGTGATGCTTTTCGTTGGCCCGGTGTCGAGCTTGCCTATAATCGTTTCGTTTGAGCCGTTGCGGCGCGACCACCCGAGATACGGGTTACCCGTGACGCGCGTGTAGTGGCCGACGCTCGTTACGCCGAAGTTCTTGCCGAGCTGATCCGGCACTCTGTCAGGGGTGCCGGTCATAAGCACCTGCCCGCGCCCGAGCGAGATACCCACGTGCCCCTCTGCCGGGTAGCGCCAATAGTGGATCGCACCGACTGGCGCGGTCGCGGCGTTCGTTGACTCGATACGTGAAGCGTTCCGGGCGGCTGCTGCCGTCGGGTAGGTCGTCATCTGTGAATCTGCGACATATCCACAAAGAATATATATCGCATTCCAGATAAGCGCCTGGCACCATTGATCCCAGTTGCGGTCAGGGTATTTGCTGTTTAGCTTTGCGGCGAGTGTTTTCAAGTCCATTTGTAGCTCCTATATTCGTGCAATCGTGAGCGTGCTAAATTGCGGTACGTCATTCGCGTTCTGAGCGGCTACCGTCTCGATAGTGCCTGGCGCGTCGAGTACTACGCCGGTAAATAGCGACAGATAGCCAGCTTCGGGTGCGCCGGTCGATGGATTCGGCCAGCCGGGTTGTGCGAAGGTTTGCCGAGTCGGTGTTCCGCCGTTGATCTTGATTGCGATAGCGGCGAAGCCGTGGACGGGCTTGTCAAGCACGATTCGGTAATTGAGCAGGTACGCGCCAGGTTGCAGCTGAAAGGTCGCCCCGCTGCGGGTGATCGCGCCGCCGGTTACTTCCTGCGCGTCCCAGCTGTAGGCCCCAAATGTTAGGCCTAGGTCGGTGCCGCCAACCTTACGGGGCGAGCCGCTGCGCGTGCACGTCATCATTGAAGCGGCGGGCGCTTGCGCTGTGCGGAGTTCTTCCACCAACTGATCGACGCGGGCGGCTGCACTGTAGCTACATTTTTGGATGTCGCTTGCCAAGCTCGAAGCGGACAGGTACGGAATACGATTTGTTTGGGTATATTGCAACGCCAATCTAGAGCCTACTTTCTGTAGCAGCGGCAATGTCGCTTAGCCGAATATGCGGGGCAAATTTCAGCGGCGCGGCGCTCGCTGTCGGGAATAGTTGCGAGATAGTCAAGTCGCGCGGCTTCGTGTCATATACGGGAGCAAGTTGGATGTCATGATAGGCGTGCTCGTCGTCCTCGCGATATTCGCCGCCGACGCTCTGCCAGAAACGGGGAATGTCTTTGCGGCTATTCCATATCGAGCCTTGCAGGTAGATAGTCGGGTTCGCCCCCTTAAGGAACTCACGGGGAGTAAACATATCCGGGTGGTCTGCAACTCGTCCGGTCTTGGTCGAGATCGTCACCTTCGGCATTCGTGGGAGCGCCGAATACTTAAACAACCAATCAGCGAGCTCGTAGCCGCGTCGGTGCGCCCCGTTCGCGCCGTAGCCGATGTGCGCCGAGTTGGCGCCGGGATCGGTCGCCGAGATCGCGCCTGATGACCATCCGCCGTTATAGAACAACTCGCCCGCGTCGAACGTCGCCGGTGCTCCCGATTGACTCCAATCGGCAACGCCAGAGTGGTTATAGGGGGTCGTCCATCCCGAGCCGGTAAGAACGTGCTCGTCCCCGGTGTAGGTGACCAGGACGCGCCCGATCCGGCTGTCGAAGTCGGTTTGTGGGAACGCGGTGGGGTCGATTTCTAAGCGCTCGGCTGGCCATGCCGTGCAGCCGCTCACCGAGAGCGTTATCTGCCCGCCTGAGAGCGCTAACGCCAGCGTGCCTGGCGCTCCAGGTCGCCCGGTCTTTAGCCCGCCATCGTGCACGACAGGCCAGGCGGCGGTGATTGCGGCAGCGTAGCAGCTCGCGAGCATCGCGAGGGCGTCCGGCACGCTGTCGGCTTTGTAGGGCGGCTGCATCGTCCATGCGGTGCCGTCTTTTTGTTTCACGCCTTTGAACCGCGCTTCTGTGAGCGTCGGCAGGTTACCCGATGGCAAGGCTTCGGCGCGGGCGATGCCAAACTTGTTGCGGATGTACTCGGCGCGGACGCGCGCGAGCTGGGGTTTCCAGCCGCGCGGCCACGGCGACTGTAGCGGGGCGTCGCCAGCTAGGTGCGTAGTCGCGAGCATACCGAACAGATCGCGGACAACTAGCCGGATCATCATCACGTCGCGGGTACCGCTGGCGTCGGTCACCTCGTTGATCTTGCGAACGCTGATTGACTGCTTCGTGATCTTGCCGCTGATCCATGCGCCGCTCACGAATTTGATTTGCACAGTCTCGCCTACCAGATGCGGCAGCTTGTTGCCGGGCAGTAGTGCAAGGTCGAGGGTCCAAGCGTTACCTTGCACGTCATCGGTCAGGCGCTCACGTCCCCACGGGATCGAGATATTCGCGACGCTCACGGGGTTGGCGTCGCCGCCGCCGAAGCCTTCGAGAGGCGGGGTCAGCTCGGCAGCACCTACGCCGATACGGCGCACGCCGACGTTGATCGACTCGATGCCGTAGGCGCGGCTCTTTGGGCGGAATGTTGCGACCATTACAGCCGCCCTTCAGATCGTTCGAGGTCGCGGATCATGTCGCGGATTTCTCGGGCGGTCGCTTCGCGGTCGGTCGCGCCGCTGACGTTGATCGTGTAGTGAGCGGTGCGTGAGACTGTGCTGCTCGCGGCGGTCGCGAGCGGCGCGAATGCCTGCATGATCGGCGGCAAGCTCGCGAGCGTAAAGACTATCGGCAGCATCGGGTCATAGGACGCGGCGGCAGCAGCGTGGGTGACGGTCATCGTCGCGTCGGTGGTGGCCGACAAGCTGCCGATCCAGCCGAGGGTATCCGATGCGAATTGTCCGAGGTCGGACACCCAGCCGAACAGTCCGTTCCATAGATCGGCCCACCAGGACGCGAAGCCGTTCCACAAGTCGTTAAGCCAGCCGAGGATTCCATTCCACAGGTCAGACCACCAGCTAAATAGTCCGTCCCACAAGCTCGCCCACCAGTCGCCGATACCATTCCACAGGTCAGACCACCAGGACGCGATGCCGTTCCAAACGTCGCTGAACCAGCGGCCGACGTTCTCGCCAACTTGGCCGATCCAGGCCATGATTTCATCCCAGTGCTGCGCCAGCTTCGTGATCGTGATAATGACCACGGTCACAGCTGCCACGATGCCTAGTACGATCCAGGTGATTGGCGACGCCAACCAGGTGGCGTTCATGATCGCGGTCACGGCAGCGATAGCCAGGATCGCGAGCGAGAGCGCGCCTAGGTGTTGTGGGCCATGACGTTGTGGCCACCGGAGTGTGGGTAGAAGGAACGGGCCTCTGACCGGCACGATGGGTGGTGTCGAAAACATCCGTCGTCCGAAAGGAGACCCGTTCCATGACCCACCGTAAC
>NZ_CAJGWQ010000026.1 GCF_904842695.1 Gulosibacter hominis
GGCGAGCGGCGAGGGGGCGGTGCTGGCAGGGATGCGCATCCCCGGAAAAGGCGGGGTGGGAGCGACTGAAAGTCGCCCCCACCCCGCTGCGCGTGCGGCCGGCTAGTTGTTGTCGACCGGGCTGTCACCTTCTGGAGCATCGCCGTCAGCTGCACCAGCTGCGCCGCCGGCAATTGCGTCATCCGCGTCAACATCGGCACCATCGCCCTCGGCACCGCCGCGGCGGCGCAGTGCGAACAGCGCGATACCAGCTACCACCAGGGCACCGGCAACCCAGAGCACCCAGGTCATATTCTGCGCACCAGTGGCTGCAAGGCCAGCTGCGTCGTCGCCACCATCGGCAGCATCAGGCGCCTGCTTACCCGGCTCGGCAACGCCACCGGGCTCACCAGGCTGCTCGGGCTCACCAGGCTCAGCCGGCGGCACGGTGCAGGGCAGGCTCACAACCCGAACCGCGTTCGATTTAACACCGTCTTCGGCGTACCAGGCGAAGCGAGCACCACCCGCACAAACCGAGCTCAGCGCGAAGCCCTCGTTGTTGACATTCGGCATCGATGCGGCGCGCTCGAAGTGGGCAAGCGCCGGCGTCTCGGTGCCGTCGAGCTCAAACACAGCGTGCTTACCGTCGCAGCCGTTGTCGCACACCGCCCAGAGCTTGTTTTCGATGGTGTCGTAGTCGAGCGCCATCACACCGCCGAGCTTCGGGTCGAGCACGTTCACGATCGTGGCGCTGCCGTTTTCAGCCAGTGCGACCGCATAGACGAGGCCGTTGTTTTCAACGCCCACGAAGAACAGCCCATCAGCCCAGGTGGCGTACTGCGACGCATCGTAGGGCTTACCAGTGTTCTGGTCCCAGAGCTTGCCGTTGAGGTCGTCGTTCGACACCCACTCGACCGCTTCGATACCGGTGTTCGCACTCACGGCGGGCAGCACCTCGGTGAGGTTCCACTCCTTTTCGGCCACCAGGTCGGGGCCGGGCTTGTTCGGGTCGACCATCAGAATGGCGTTGAAGTTCGTGCCCTTATCTGAGTTGTCGCGCTCGACACCGATGTAGACGTTGCCCGCACCGTCAACTGAAATGCCCTCGGCGTCGGGACCGGCAGCATCCGGGTTGTCAGCATCCTTCTGGAAGCGCACCCGCTTACCGTCTTCCCAACCGGCGGCAAATTTCAGCGAACCGTCAGCCTGCGCATCCATCAGCCAAAACTTGCCGGTGCCGTTATCAACCACGTAGAGCTGGTTGTCGCCGAAAGTGTCGAGGCCCGAAGTGTCCTCAAGGAACATCGGGTCGCCATCAACCGCCCGCACATCGTCGCTGCCGGGCCAGGGCTGCGCCTCGATCTCACCAACGCAAAGGTTTGCCTCGCCCTTGGTCGCGCGCTGGCTCACACCCCAGCTGCCCGAGCACAGTGCGTAAGTGGTGGGCGCGTGCTTGGTCCAGCTGTATTCCTGCACCAGCTCGTCACCCTCAAAAATGCGGACGCTATCGGCACCACCGAGACCAAAACCGAAGTCGGCCTCTTCAAGCACGAGGTAGCCGCCGGCGGCGATCACAGTGCCCTCGGGGATCGTGTAGGCGTGCGAGTCGTCGTTGTCTTTGATCACAAGACCGCCCACTTCGAGGTCGGTGTCGAGCGGGTTGTACAGCTCGATCCAGTCGCCCGGTTCGCCGTCTTTCGACTCAATCTCGCTCAGCACCACCGGGTTACCGCAGGCGTTGCGGGCGCCGATGGTCGACACCTCCACATCCCTAAATTCGCCGGTGCCGTCGGGGCAGCGGGCCAGCACACCGGCGGCGTGCCCGGTCCAGCCGTGCTCGGCTACAACCACACCGTCAGCATCGTGGATCGACACGAGATCGTTCTTGCCCAGTCCAAACGAGAACTGCTTGTTTTCGGCAAACACGAAGTAGGCACCCGGTTCGAGCACCGTGCCCTCGGCCACCGGGGTGACATCGGATGCGTGACCCGTCGGGTCGTTGTCGAGCAGGTACCAGCCCGAAATGTCGACCGGTTCGGTGCCGATGTTCTTGATTTCGGCCCAGTCACCGTTGACGGTGTCACCGTTCGATTCGATCTCGTTGATGACCACCTTTGGCGCCACACACTCGTTGGCAGCGCCCATGGTTACGCGCGCGAGCTTGAATGCGCCGGCTCCGTCGGGGCAGCGGGCGAGAGTGGCGGATGCTTCATCACCGTCGATATTTGCGTGGCCAACCCACGAGTGCTCGTCGATTTTTTCGCCGTCGGCGTTGTAGAGCCGCATCGAGTCGGCCGAGCCGATGCCGATCGCACCTTCAAACGTGCCGTCGACATAGGCGTTGGTGGCCTGGTCCCAGATCATGCCGGGCGATTTTGCATCCACGACCAGAAATTCACCGGGCTCGATCGTGGTGCCAGCCGGGAACATCCAGCGGTGGTCATCCGAGTTGTCGCGCAGCTCGTAGCCGTCGAGCGAAACGGGCTGGTCGCCCTTGTTGTACAGCTCGACCCAGTCGGCGGGCGCCGAGTCGATCTCGTTGAGCACCACTTCGCCGGGCTGGGTGGGCAGTTCAAAAATATTTGCTGCGCCGGGAGTTTCCTGCGCGGTCTCGCCCCACACGCCCTCGGCGTTACGCCCGTAGGTTACCGGGGCGTGGGCGCTCCAGCTGTACTCGTCAACCGCCTGCTGCGCTTGGTCGTAGAGTCGCACCGAGTCGGCCTTGCCGAGACCAAAGGTGAAATCTTTGCTCTCTTCAATAACGAGATACGCACCGGGTTCAATCACCGTACCGGCGGGGAAAACAAAGGCGTCGTTACCGATGCGGTCTTTGTCGTCCTGCACGATCCAGTTACTGATGTCGATCGCGGCGTCGGTGGGGTTGTGAAGCTCGACCCAGTCGTTGCCGGGGCCGCTCGATTCGATTTCGTTGATGACGACGCTATCGCCATAGCTCGCGGCCGATGCGAGCGTCGCGGGCACGAGCAACGCGCTTGTTCCCAGCACGGCAGCCGCAAGGAAGGCTGGAATACGGCGGAATGAAGGCACAGAAACTCCTTGGTAGATCCGGTGATGCTCAGCATCATCGGCAAGCCGACCAATCAGCAGGTTGCGCCAAGGTAAACGGGGCGTGACCAAAAATTGTCACGCCCCGTAGTATGTGGCGTGTTCGCCGTTGTTTTCGGCGTCCGCACTCGAAGTTCGTCACGGCTGGAGGTGACGCAAAATGCTGCTGGTAGTGGGGCGGGTCATCGCCGTGTGGTTCGCCATTATCGCCGCAATGCAGTTCGTAACGGCAATTGTGATGACGCAGTGGCAGTTCTGGATCTCCGGCGCAGGGCTCTTGACGACCGCGTGGGCATGGTGGCGCTTGGCCGACGTTTGGCGGGAGGCGACACTCAGTCAGCCCGCTCAAACAGCCCGTTTGCTGCGGAGTAAGGAGTCGGCGAAGTGGGCGCTCATCGCTTTGGCGGGCATCGCTGCCACCGTGATCGTGATGGCAACGCTGGGTTGATCGCGAGCGCATCACTACTAGACAGGCGCTGGCCACACACCAGCCGACGACGGCCTTACGAGCTACAGCCAGCCGCCAACTCAGTTACTCGACTGTGGATGCATCCGGTTCGAGCCCCGCGGCCGCGATGCGCTGCTCGTTACGCTCGGCACGCCGGGCCGCGCGCCGGGCCAGCGGCCGCTCTACCGCCACATACAGCGCCGGCAACACCAGCAGCGTGAGCAGCGTCGACGAAAGCAGACCACCGATCACCACCACCGCCATCGGCTGCGAAATGAATCCGCCGTGGCCGGTGATCCCGAGCCCCATCGGGGTGAGCGCGAGCACGGTCGCGAGCGCCGTCATCACAATCGGCCGCACACGTCGTGACGCACCGGCAAAAGTGGCGCCGTCCACATCCATCCCCTTGCCGCGGTATTGATTCACAAGATCCACCAGCACGATGGCGTTCGTCACCACGATGCCGATGAGCATCAGCACACCGATCAGCGAGGCCACACCCAGCGGGATACCGGTGACCACCTGCAGCAAAATCGCCCCGGTGGCGGCGAATGGCACCGAAATGAGCAGCAGCAGCGGCTGCAACAGGCTGCCAAATGTGGCCACCATCACGATGTACACAATCAGCACGGCACCGAGTAGCGCCAGGCCGAGCTGCTGGAAGGCGGTGCGCTGGTCGGCAGCCGAGCCGTCAAGCTCGGCGGTCACACCGTCGGGCAGATCGGCGTCCGCGAGCGCCCGCTCGATTTCGCTGCTGAGCCCACCGAGGTTGTCGCTGCTGCTGGCAATCTCGAGCGTGGTGTATGGGGTGCCGGATGCGGCGGTGACCGCCACCGGGCCATCAACAACCTCAACATCGGCGAGTTTGTGCAGCGGAATCGCGCCGAACCCAAGCTGCAATTCGAGGTCGCGCAGTTCGTCAACCGAGGTCGGCGGCTCGACGTCGTCAACGATGTACATGCGCACCTGCGTGCCGTCCATCGTCACCGAGCCGATCGGCAGCGGCTGCAGTGCCTGGGCGACCATGCCGCCCACCGCAACCTCGTTCAGGCCGTACTGCATCGCGGCCGCTCGGTCGATATCCATGCGGATGAACGGACGGGTTTCATCCAGCCCGCTGTGTACCGATTGCACGCTGTCGACCGATTCAATCGCGCTGCTGGCAGCCGTTACCGCATCGTCAAGCTGGCCGCGTTCGGGGGCCGAAACGCGCACCGCGAGCCCGTCGCTGAAGCCGCCGGCCTCGACACCGACGGCCACTTCGCCGAGGTCGTCACGTTTGTTGACGCGGTCGCGAAGCTCCTGCTCGATGGCGTCGGGGTTAGCGCCCGGTTCGGTTGCAATGACCCAGCGGATATTGCCGGAGCTCATGCCGAGCATCGATGCCAATTCATCGTCGCCGTAGTTCAGCTGCACGGTTTTGATGCCGTCGACCTGTTTGATTTCATCCTCGAGCCGCTCGGCGTATTCGCCCATATTGGCGAGGGATGCGTTGGCGGGCGGCGTTTGCCGAATGCTGAAGCTCTCTTGTCCGGTTGAGCCGAGGAAGTTGGTTTTCATTAGCGGCGCGACGGCGATGGTGCCGCCGAGCACCAGCGCGGCCGCGATGAGCACCAGCGCCGGGCGGCGGATGGCAAAGCGCAGCGCCGGCGCATAGGCGCGCTGCAGCCAGTTGGCTGGTTCGTCTTCGCTGTCTTCTGTGGCGCGCGCATCCTCGTCTTCGGCGGCGTGTTTACCGACCTTTTGTGCCTGTGCCGCGGCACGCAGTCGACCACCGGCGAGGAACCAATAGGCCAGCACCGGCACAATCGTGAGCGAGACGATCAGGGATGCGAGCATCGCGATGGTGCTGGTGAGCGCGAAAGGCCGGAAGAGTTCGCCGGTGACATCGGCAACAAACACGATCGGCAGATAGACGGCAACGGTGGCGATGGTGGATGCGGTGATTGCGGTGGCCACCTCGCCCACTGCCCCGCCAACCACGCGGGCACGTTCGGCCGGGCGCAGTGTGGCGGTGGGGTGCAGCTGCAGGTGACGGCGGATGTTTTCCACCACCACGATCGAGTCGTCCACCACGCGGCCGATGGCGATGGTGAGCGCGCCGAGCGTGAGGATGTTGAGCGAATAGTCGGCGAATCGCATCGCGATGAAGGTCACCAGCAGCGAGGTGGGAATTGATATCGCGGTGACCAGTGTCGCGCGCACCGAGAGCAGGAACACAAAAATCACGAGCACCGCGAACGCGAGCCCCAGTAGGCCCTCGGTGACAAGCGTATCGATTGACTGGGTGATGAACGGGGCCTGGTCGGTGACGACCTCGAGTTTGGCTCCGTCGGGGATGAGGGTGTTGAGTTCGGGCAGCAGCTCGGCAACCGCATCCGATACCTCGACAGTGTTGGCGGCGGGACGTTTGGTGACTGAGATCGTCAGGGCGTCTTCGCCGTTGACCCGCGAGACGGTGGTCTTGGGTGAGGGCTCGAGCTCGACATCGGCAACATCGGCGAGGGTGATGAGCTTGGTGGGGTCGACCCGGTCGGATTTGAGGGCGATTTTGCCGAGATCGGCGGCGTCGTTGATCAGGTTGCCGGCCTGCACCGTGAGCGTGTTGTCGCCCTCGGTGAGTTGCCCGGCGGGGATGAGCACCCCGGCGTTTTCGAGTGCGTCGGTGATGTCGGCGATCGCCACCGCGTTTTCAGTCATATCGCTATCGCGCGGTGTGATTGAGATGCGGTCGGGCTGGTCGCCGGTGACGGTCACGCCGCGCACGCCATCAAGTTCGCGCAGTTTTGGAACGACGTAGTTGTGCAGGTGTTCGGCGAGTTCGGCTTCGTCACCACCGGTGGCGCCCAGCTGCACCACCGGCAGATCGTCGAAGCTGCCCGAGAGCACCGTTGGGTCGACATCGTCGGGCAGATCGGAACGGATGCGGTTGACCGCCTGTTGGATGCGCTGTTCGGCGTACACGAGATCGGTGCCGTAGCTGAATTTGGCGGTGACGACCGAGCGACCGACGCTCGAGGTGGTGGTGGTGCTTTCGAGACCCTGCAGCCCCTGGAGTGCGGTCTCGACCTTGGCGGAAATATCGGCGTCGACGATCTCTGGCGAGGCACCCTGGTAGGTGGTCATGACGCTCACCTGCGGTAGCGAGATCGAGGGGATGAGCTCCTGCTTGAGCGAGTTGAGGGTGACCACCCCAAAAAACGCGATCGCGAGGGTGATGAGCGCAATGAGGGCTCGGTTGGCGAGGGAGAGTTTTGCTAGTCGACGCACACGCCCAGTTTTTCATGCAAAGTGCGCCGCAACCAGGTTCGGCATCACCCCAGCGTTGAATTTGCGTGATCGGCGAGCGGGGATGATGCCGGCTCGGTTCTGGATGCGGCGCGAAATAGATGTCACCAGTCACTGAAAATCTCGCGATATATCTTGACTCTTGCACCGCATCCCATTAGTTTCAAAATCGAGATATATCGCAATCGCGACCCACTCTCGCCCACCCATAGCCGGCATCCCAAACAGAAAGTTGGAATCGACATGGAACAGTGGCTCATCAACTCACCCACCACCATCGACCTCGAAGTGGTTCGACACGTTCGCGCCAACCTCATGCAGGGGTCAATCGACATCATCGCCCACGATGAACCCACCTGCCGCGTCGAAGTGTCGGCGGTAGAAGGCAGCGAACTGCGCGTCGCACTCGAAGGCGATGTGCTGCTCATCAACCACCCGCAGCTGCGCTGGAACGAACTCGGCAGCTCAGCCCGCGCCCTCTTTGAAAACCCCAAAGTGCGCGTGAGCGTGCTCGTGCCCGCCCAGGTAGAGGTCAATGTCAAGGCCACCAGCGCCAATGTGCTCACGGTCGGCGTGCACGGCAATGTGACCATCACCACGCTCGGTGGCGAGCACTTCTGCGATAACACCGCCGGCAAACTCACACTCACCTCAGCCACGGGCGAGCTCTCGGTGCGCGGCCACAGCGGCTCGGTTGACACCCGCACCGCCTCGGGCGATGTCACCGTCACCGGCCCGATCACCGAGTTCAGCGGCAACACGATCTCGGGCTCCACAGTGGTGGATGTGGCGGGCTCGGTCCCCGCGCGGATCAGCAATATCAGCGTCTCGGGCGCCACCACAGTGCGCCTACCCGCCGACGTCATGCCCTTTGCCGAAGTAACCGCCGTAACCGGCCGCGCTCAGCTCGGCAGCACCGTGCTCGAACCGCTGCGCGGCCGCACCGAGCGCGTAGGCGATGCCGAAACTGCCACCACCAAACTGCGGCTCTCAACCGCGACCGGACGCCTGGTGGTGCTGCGCGAAGGCGGCAACTGGCCGGATGCAGCTAGCGGGGCTGGGGCTGGTGCTGGTTCTGGTGATGCCAGCGATGCCGGTGCTGACGCTGCGGGCGCTGGTGCCGCCGCCGACGCCGAAGGAGCCGCCGCAGCCGGCGACGCGGCTGGTTCTGACACCGCAGCCGGCGACGCCGCTGCGGCATATCGAGTCACCGATGCGGTGAATGTCGACCTCAGTTCGGCACCGAAGCCCACCCGCATCCACAACACCGAATCTGAAGCGGCACCCGCGTCCGCAGCCGGCGACGCTGAGAACGAGCCGCGTGCATCCGGTCACCAGCCGTTTGAACCCGGCCAGACGCAGACCGCAGGAGGTAACGAATGACTCCCCCGAAATTCCGTCACGGCCAGCTGCGACTGGTGCTGCTCACCCTCATCGCCCGCCGACCGCAACACGGCTACGAGCTCATCCAAGGGCTGAGCGAGCTGTTCAACGGCAACTACGCGCCGAGCGCCGGCACGATCTATCCACGCCTGGCCAAGCTCGAAAGCGAAGGCCTGGTCACCAAACACGACGACGGCCGCAAAACCGTGTACGCGATCACGCCCGAGGGGCAGACCGAGGTGGATGCCCGAGCTGACGAGTTCGCGCAAATTATTGCCGAATCAGCCGAATCGATCGCGCCGCAGGCCGACTCAGCTCGCGACGGCCTGATGCAGGCGCGGCTGGCGCTGCGCAACGAACTCGACTGGCTGGCGAGCGAGTTGCGGTCGGAGGCTGCCGGTGGTGATGGTGGTGCTGATGGTGCTGATGCCGGTGCCGGTGCTACCGGCGCCGGTGGCGCATCCTCTGGTGGCGGTGCTGATGGTGCCGGTGCTGCATCCGCTGCTGATGCATCCTCGGGTGGTGATAGTGCCGGTGCCGGCGCTGCTGGCGCATCCTCTGCTGATGCCGCTGGCGCTGAAGGCGCCGACGACGAAGCCGAGCAGGCACAGCCAACACCGGACGATCTCGTGCGGGAGGTGGACCAGCTGCTGCAGCGGTTCCGCCAGGATGTGCGTCAGGATGCGCGGCTCGCGGCCCGCTCCGGATCGCTCGTCAGCGAGGCTGTCGCCGACCTCGGCCAAAGCCTCGGCGAACACGCCCGCCGGTTCGCCGAACAGGTGGGCATCCACCGACGCTAGCCCCGTCGCGCGGGCGCGGGGGCGCGGGGCGCCGCCCGCACCCGCGCATCCACCCCCGCGTTTTACCAGCAAGTGACCCTGTTACCGCCAAATGACCCTGCTATAGGAGGGTCACTCCGCAATAACAGGGTCACTTGGCGTCGTGGCAGCGCTAATTGGCGTCGTGGCAGCGCCATGTTGAACACGCGCATCCCTACCCGCGAGGCCACACCGCGCAGCCGCCCGCATCCCGCGAAATCATCCCGAGCCCACGAGACTAAGGCGAATCTCGTATGCCGTCTTCTGCTTGAAAAAAAAAACACGGCAGAGACATCGCACCAACTAAACGAGAAATGGTCATTGCAAACAGCATTTCAACAGTATCAATGGAATTGTTTCCTACAGCGTTAAAGATGTGAGCCTCGTTGGATAACGACAACAGTGAGTAGTAGTGTTCATCCAACACACGTTCTACTGCATCCTCTGCAAGACAGTACTTCTGTCTCTTATACACTCCTCCAGGCACACCAGACTAGATGATATC
>NZ_CAJGWQ010000027.1 GCF_904842695.1 Gulosibacter hominis
AGGGGGTACTTGCAGCCCCGGGGGTAGTCGAGCAGTGGGCAGGCCATCGAGTGCCCGAGTTCGTGGCGCTCACGCTCGCGACCTACGGCACAACCTGCTGGCTGTGCGGGCTGCCTGGAGCTGATAGCGCCGATCATGTCATCCCGCGCTCGAAGGGCGGCGCCGTCTATGACCTTCGTAATCTCGCGCCAGCTCACAAGCGCTGCAACCTCGCGCGTGGTGCCCGCGACGTGACACCCGCCACCGAACAGATCGAGACCCGCCTGCAATTTTTTAAAGCGTGACCGGTCAGAGAGTCCCGCGCCAGCACTCTTTATCTCTCCCCACACTCCAAAAAAACCGGCCAAAAACCGCCAGATCAGACCAAGAAAACGAGGTGAAAAATGTCGAAAACCACGACCCCGGCCCTCGATGGGCTGGAACCACCGACCCCCGACAGCAGCCTGCTGCAAGCACTCGACAAAACCATTCAAGCGCTCGAAGCCGATGGCCTAATCGACGACCGCCACGCGGCATTGTGTGAACTCGCCCGAGTCATGGCAGCCGCCACCGAAGCCGGGCAGCTCTCGGGCCGTGCATCCGCTGCCGCGATGGCCGCCCGCGAGCTTCGCGAATGTCTCGAAGCCCTTCCGAAGCCGGAAAGCATCAGCGAAGCCGAAGCCTTCGCCGCCCTTGTCGAACAGCTGGGCGGCTAATGCCAGCAACGCCAGCATTCGCTGCGCCACGCGATCCGAACCGCCGGAACTTCGCCGAGCAGATCGGCAAGGTGTCGGCGGCGCTCGGTAAACCGCTCATGCCGTGGCAACGTCAAGTGCTGGAAACCGCTACCGAGGTCGATCAATTCGGGCGGTTCGTCTATGACACCGTACTGATTACCGTGCCGCGCCAATCCGGTAAGACCACCCTAGTGTGGCCGCTGATGTTGTGGTGGGCGATAACGCGCGCCAGATCGACGATCTTTTACACCGCTCAGACGGGCAAGGATGCCCGTGATCGTTTCCGCGATGCTTCCAAGCTGATTGATGCCAGCCCATTCGCTGCCGTCACAACCTCCCGTTGGAGCGCGGGCGATACCGGGCTAGACGTGCCGCTCAACGGCAGCGTGATTCGCACATTCTCGCCCGGGCTGGCAGCCGTGCACGGCTCAACGCCAGGCCTAGTCGTACTAGACGAAATATTTGCCCTCAGCGAGACACTGGGCACCGCGCTGCTGGACGGCGCGATCCGCCCGGCACAGCAGACACTCGCCGGGCGCTCGCAGGTCTGGATGATTAGCACGGCTGGCGATGCGACGAGCACGTTCATGAAACGGCTAGTTGACGAAGCTCGCGCCGGTACCCGCCCCGGCGTCGCATTCTTCGAGTGGTCACGCCCAACCGACCTCGACCCTTACGATCCCGCGACGCTCGAAGCCTTCCACCCCGCCGTTGGCCACACCGTTACCGCCGCCGACCTGCTCAAGATCAGACCATCGAGTCACGCCGCCTGGCTACGCGCGTTCTGTAACAACTGGATCGAGGCCGCCGATCCGCTGATCTCGCTCGAAACGTGGGACGAGCTAGCGGCTGACCTTACCGCGCCGCCGCCGATGCACGACATCGGGATCGGCTACGAAGCCGCCGACGCTGCCGACCTGCCCAGTGTCGTGTGCGCAGCATGGCGCACCCCGGCGGGCGATCCACGTATCGCGCTCATGCACGCCGCGCCCGGTACCGCGTGGCTCGCGCCCCTGATCCGCCGGATCGACGGCATGAAGCCGCGCGGCATCGCTGCCGATGACGGCGGCGCTACCCGCGCGATCACCGCAGCCCTCACCCGCGACGAGCAGCTGACGATTACCGGCATCGGTGCCCGCGATGCCGCGACCGGCACCGCTGAACTGCTCGATGCGGTCAGTAACCGGACTCTTCGCCACGACGGCACCGCTACGCTTCGCCGAGCTGTCGCAGTCGCCCAGCTGCAACGCCACGGCGACACCGTTCGTTTCTCGCGCCAACGCTCGACCGGCAGCATCGCCGCGCTGCTCGCAGCGACCGCCGCGCTCCACGCCTACGACAACACCGAGCAGCTGGCACCCGCCCCGCTGGCTGTCTTTTAGAAGGGGGACACCATGACTAAGCACACCTTCGTGATCGACTCGACGCAGACCACTGTAGTGATCCGCTGCAAGGCCTGCCCTTGGTGGTCGGCCATGCGCTTCACCCGTGACGAAGCCTGGCGCGTTGCCAGCGATCACGAGCGCACCCACCACCCCGAGCAGTACCACGCCCAGAAAATGGTGAGCGCACACAAGCGATCCTGAAAATCTGCGGAAGCTGGAAGCATGAAGTTCTGGCAGGTCGCACTCAACGCGCTTGGCGTCGAAACCGGTACCGCGTCGCCGCTTGCCGATTCGACGCACCTGGAATCAGTGAACGCCGTCGCGCAGCTTGCGACCCCGCCGCTGGCACCGCTCGACCGCTCCCGAGCTATGTCGATCCCTGTCGTGCGCCGCGCCCGCAACTTGATAGCTTCGACTATCGGGCGGCTGCCGCTTGTCGAAACTCTCGACCCTGCTGCTGAACCGTCGCGGCTGCTGGCGCAGCCCGAGCTTGGCCGCTCTCGCAGTAACTCGATCACCTGGCTAGTCGATCAGCTGATCTTTTACCCGTATGCGCATTGGCACGTCATCGAACGCGACGCTAGGGGCTTCCCAACGCGCGTCGAGCTGCTGCCGAATGCCGTAGTGTCATATGACCGTGCTACCGGGGCAGTCAAGACACCGCGCGGCGTGAACGCCGCCGATCTTATCCGCTTCGACTCGCCAGACGAGGGGCTGCTGATCGCGGGCGCTGACGTGCTTCGCCGCTCGATCACGATCACCGCCGCCGCGTCGCGAGCTGAAGCAAACCCAGTTCCCGCGCTCGACCTGCACAACACGGGCGAGGAAATGACCGCCGAGGAAGTCGAGAATCTGCTGACGTCCTGGGAACGCGCCCGCGCCCGCCGCGGCGTCGGCTACAGCTCGCGTGGCCTGGAAGTTCGCCCGCTCGGCGCGTCAACCGAGAACCTGCTAATCGAGGGGCGCCGACAGATCGACCTTGAGCTAGTCCGCGCTATCGGTCTGCCGGCATGGGCTGCCGACGTGGTTATCTCGGGTAGCTCGCTCAACTACACGAACCGCGAGAGCAGGAACGCCGAGCTGATCGACTTCACGCTATCGCCGTTCATGACCGCGATCAGTGACCGGCTCTCAATGCCCGATGTCACGCCGCGCGGGCGCGTGGTGACGTTTGACACCGACGCCCTGGTTCAGCCCTCGCGTGAACAGCGCTGGAAGACCCTAGCGGACGGTATCGCCGCCGGGATCATCACTATCGAAGAAGCCCGCGCAGAGGAAGGCCTGACCTGATGCAGCTCACCACAACCACGCTTGCCGCCGCCGACGTCGAACGGCGTACCATCACCGGGATCATCGCGACCTACGGCGCACCCTCGACCACCCAGCGGGTACAGCTCGCCGCCGGGAGCTTGAAGCCCCGCGAGCCGCTGAGCCGCGTCAAGCTGCTGATCGACCACGATCAGGCGCAGCCTGTCGGTGTGCTTGCCGAGCTGGAAGACCTCGAAGACGGCACCGGCACACGTGCACGCTTCACGCTGCCGGAAGGCCCGGCCTCCGATGCCGCGCTACAGTCCGCTGCCGCCGGACTTCGCGACGGCCTGAGTATCGGGTTCCTCGCCACCAAGCACCACCGCGCCGCCGACGGCGTGATCCACGTCACCGCCGCCGAACTATTCGAGGTGTCCCTGGTCGCCGTCCCCGACTTCGCCACCGCCACCGTCGAAACCGTCACCGCATCCGCCCACCCCGATAAGGAGCCGCCCGAAATGACCAACACCGCCCCACCCACCGAAAAGACCGAAAAGACCGAAAAGACTGAAAAGACTGAAAAGACTGAAAAGACTGAAAAGACCACTGCTGAGAAAGTCACCCCGGCTACCGCGCAGCTCTCCGCCGGCCCGGTACCGCCCCGCGCCGAGGTCACGCCCCGCCCAATGTCGCTCTCGACCGTGATCGAAACAGTGTCTAGCGCGATCAACTCGGGCGACCGGGGCGCGATCATGCTCGCCCTCGCCGACATCGTGCCGGGCGATGACGCTGGTCACGGCTTCATCGGTCGCGAAGATTGGATTGGCGAGCTGTGGACTGCCGCAAACATCCGCCGCCACTGGATCGAAGCATTCGGCCCCACCCAGCAGCTCACCACGATGAAGCGCACCGGCTACCGATGGGTAACCAAGCCAAAGCCCGCTAAGTACGCTGGCGACAAGGCCGAGGTACCCACCGGCAAGGTCAAGACCGAAGCCGTCACCTTCACCGCCGAACGCTGGGCAGGAGGCTGGGACATCGACCGCATTTTCCTTGACCTCGCCGACCCTGGATTCCTCGAATCGTTCTGGAATGCAGCCCTCGCAGAGTATGCCGTGGCGTCCGATGCGGACGTGGCAAGCAAGATCCTGAAGGAAGCCACATCGGCTAGCCAGTCGGCGACGCTGCTCGACGCGCTCCGCGCGTCAGCTGCCGACCTGCGCAAGATCGGCGCAGCGCCCAGCATGATTAAGCTGGCACCGGATCAGTTCGATGCCTACGCTTCGCTGAAGCAGTCAGAGGTTCCGCACTGGCTCGCCAACGCCGTCGGCGGCGTCAGCCTTCGCGAGGGAACCGCGCAGGTCGCCGATCTGCGCATCGAGTCCGCGCCCGAGCTGCCCGCCGGTAGTGTGTTCATGGCCGATGCCCGCGCCGTCACGATCCGCGAGAAGTCGCCGATCCAGATCAAGGCGTTCGACGTCGCCCACGCTGGTATCGACCTCGGCTTCTACAGCTACGGCATGGTAGAAGTGCATGATTCCCGCGCGCTCATTACCCGCAAGGTCGCAGCAAGTTCGCCGGGCGTCTAATGACTGCCGAAGCCGCCACCGTAACCGCCGACGAGCTGGCCGCCTACCTCGACGAGGTGGCCAGCGACTCGGCCCGCGTCGAGCAGTGCGCAGCAGCCGCTACCGCCTACGTGCACCGCTACCGCACCGAATGGGACGCCAGCTGCCACGAGGGCGCGCTACAGCTCGCTGCCGGGCTATACCGCGACCGGGCGACGCCCGGCATAGCCGAGGGCTGGGAAACCGCCCGCAACGTGTTCGCACGCCTGACCGATGTTCGCATTGAACAGCTGTGCCGGATCGGGCGCTTCGCGCCGCCAATCGTGGGGTAGCCATGATCCCCGAAGCAGTCCAGACTGTCCGCGATGCCCTCGCTAGCGCTGGTATCCGATCCCATGTAGACCCCAAGCGGGTAGCGATCCCCGGCGCATGGATCAACCCCCGCGAGATAAGGGGCACCACCCTAGACGGCGCGATGAACGTCGTGCTCGACGTGCACCTAGTCGTGCCAGATCAGGCCGCAGGTAGCGCCCTGACGCAGCTCGACGCCCTGCTAGGCCGCGCCCTGACCGTGATAGAGCCGGACGGCGCTATCGAGACCGCCGAAGTGCTTCAAACCGATAAATACGCGCTGCCCTGCTTCACCGTTCCTGTCATCATCACCACCCAGCGAAAGGCACCATAATGCCCGTCAAATCGACCGTCCTAGGCCCCGGCAAGCTGCTGATCGGCGACGTCTCCACCACTACCGCAGAACGCGAGTTCGCTACCCAATGCACCAAGGCGCGACTTAAGCCAAGCACCAAGAGCGACGACGCCCTAGTCGTACTCTCGGGCGACTCGATCCCTGGTAGCCAGACGACCACATGGGAGCTTGAAGCAACCCTGATTCAGGACTACGACACTGACAACCTCGCCGAATGGTGCATGAAGCACGCCGGTAAGCAGGTGCCGTTCAAGTTCACGCCGAACGGCACCGCGAAGCGCATGTACTCGGGAGAACTGGTACTACGCCCAATCGACATCGGCGGCGACGTCACCAAGCGCAACACTTCCGATGTAACTTTCCCGCTGGTAGGAGACCCCGTGCCGGGCGACGCAGCAGGTGTCTAGGTGGCCGTCTATGTCGTGGGGGCGCGCGAGCTACGCCGCCAGCTGAAAGCCGCTGGGGATGACCTCGGCGACCTCAAGGCTGTGCACCGGCAGGGCGCTGAGATCGTCGCCGCTGCCGCGTCGCGTCGCGCGCCCCGCGTCAGTGGCAAGCTCGCCGGCTCGATCCGAACTGGCGTCACCCAGAAGACCGGCATCGTCCGCGCGGGTAGCAAGCGGCGCGTTCCCTACGCCGCCGTAATCCACTGGGGCTGGCACAAGCGTGGCATCCGCCCGTCGCTATTCGCAGCGAAAGCCGCCAAAGAGACCGAACCCGAGTGGGTAGCCGCTTATGAGAAGCGGATGAACGAAATCATCGATCAGATCAAGGGCAAGCAAGGAGACCCGCAATGATGAAATTTACTGCCACGCTGGAGACTGGCGAGCGCATTGAATCGACGCCCAGGTTCGCCGACAAGATGGCATTCGAGCAGTACCTAGCTAACCGCAACCTGGGCAACATCGCCACAAACGCATTCAGGATGCAAGGGTTCTGCGCATGGCGTGCCGCGAAGCGAGAGGGCAGCTACAGCGGCACCCTCGACGACTTCATGAATGCCCTGATCGACCTCGCCGTGACCGACGTCGCCGCCGAGAGCGACAGCGACGACACCGCCGAGCTTGAAGGCGTCGAGCTGGGAAAAGATGGCCTAGCGGCTCAGCAAACGAGCTAATCGTATCGGTGGCGCTCGCCACCAACACCCACCCCGACCAATGGCGCAACGGTACCGAGCGCGACCTGCTCACCGCCGTGCATCTACTCGCCGAGCAGCGAAAGGAGCTGGACAATGGCTAGATCGGCTATCGTCTCGATCAAGCTGGTTGGCGACGCTGAAAGCGCCCGCCGCGCGCTCGACGAGACCGCGACCGCCGCCGACAAGTTTCAGCGGGGGATCAACGTTGCCGCTGGGTATGCGAGCGTCGGCCTCGCGGCTATCGGAGCGGCATCAGCTGACTGGATCAGCTCGGCGTCAGAAGCGGAACAAGCCGCTGGCGCGCTCGAAGCAGTGTTCAAAGATCAGGCGTCGGCTATGCAAGCGAACGCAGAAGCCGCTGCCGACGCAGTGGGGCTAGCGAGTAGCGAGTATTCGCAAATGGCCGCCGTAATCGCCTCGCAGCTGAAGAACCTCGGCGTCGATCAGGCCGATCTCGGGGCTGAGACCGATGAACTCATTCGCCTAGGTGCTGACCTGGCTGCTCAGTTTGGTGGCTCGACCGCTGACGCCGTGGCAGCGCTCAGCTCGCTGCTTCGTGGCGAGCGTGACCCTATCGAGCGGTACGGCGTCAGCATCAAGCAGGCGGGAATCGACGCGAAGGTCGCCGAGCTTGGCCTGTCCGGCCTGTCAGGCGAGGCGAAAACCGCCGCCGAGCGGCAGGCCGTGCTCGCGCTGCTTGCCGAGCAGACGAGCGACGCACAAGGCGCGTTCGCCCGCGAAGCTGGTACCGCTGCTGGTGCGCAGCAGCGCGCTAACGCCGAGTACGAGAACGCCAAGGCCGCCCTCGGTGCCGCGTTCCTGCCAATCGTCGCCGAAGCATCCCGCTGGATGCAGAGCTTCGCCACCTGGGCGAAAGAGCACCCGGCCCTGATTCAAGCAATCGTAATCGGCCTAGGTGTAGTTGGTCATGACGTTGTCGACACGGGTGTGGAGGCGTGAGGCCGGTGGCTGGTCACTGCAGGCGGTGTGGGGTCGATGATAGTTGTAGTGATGGTTCCAGGCTTTAAGAGCTTCTCGT
>NZ_CAJGWQ010000028.1 GCF_904842695.1 Gulosibacter hominis
AAACGGATCATGCACCCCACCATCAAAATAAAGTTCGGCAGTGACCTACTCTCCCACAAAGTCCCCCTTGCAGTACCATCGGCGCAAAAGCACTTAGCTACCGGGTTCGGAATGTAACCGGGCGTACCCACTCCGCTATAACCACCGAAACACTCCCTGGCAATACGCCAAGAACCACACAACAAACGCGAACACCCACACACAAGCAAACAAGCCATTCAAAGGTAGAATCAAATAATCGGCCTATTAGTACCGGTCAGCTCCACACCTCACAGCGCTTCCACATCCGGCCTATCAACCCAGTCATCTACTGGGAACCTCAAAGGAAGTCTCATCTCGAAGCCGGCTTCCCGCTTAGATGCTTTCAGCGGTTATCCATCCCGAACGTAGCCAATCAGCCGTGCCCTTGGCAGAACAACTGACACACCAGAGGTTCGTCCATCCCGGTCCTCTCGTACTAAGGACAGACCTTCTCAAACTTCCAACGCACGCAGCGGATAGAGACCGAACTGTCTCACGACGTTCTGAACCCAGCTCGCGTACCGCTTTAATGGGCGAACAGCCCAACCCTTGGGACCTACTCCAGCCCCAGGATGCGACGAGCCGACATCGAGGTGCCAAACCATGCCGTCGATATGGACTCTTGGGCAAGATCAGCCTGTTATCCCCGAGGTACCTTTTATCCGTTGAGCGACAGCGCTTCCACAAGCCACTGCCGGATCACTAGTCCCGACTTTCGTCCCTGCTCCACCCGTCAGTGTCACAGTCAAGCTCCCTTGTGCACTTACACTCAAAATCTGATTGCCAACCAGACTGAGGGAACCTTTGGGCGCCTCCGTTACTCTTTAGGAGGCAACCGCCCCAGTTAAACTACCCACCAGGCACTGTCCCTGAACCGGATCACGGTCCGAAGTTAGATAACCGGTATCACCAGAGTGGTATTTCAACAACGACTCCACAACCACTAGCGTGGCCACTTCACAGTCTCCCACCTATCCTACACAAGTAACACCAATCACCAATACCAAGCTATAGTAAAGGTCACGGGGTCTTTTCGTCCTGCTGCGCGTAACGAGCATCTTTACTCGTAATGCAATTTCGCCGAGTTCGCGGTGGAGACAGCTGGGTAGTCGTTACGCCATTCGTGCAGGTCGGAACTTACCCGACAAGGAATTTCGCTACCTTAGGATGGTTATAGTTACCACCGCCGTTTACTGGGGCTTAAATTCAATGCTTCGCCAAAGCTAACACTTCCTCTTAACCTTCCAGCACCGGGCAGGCGTCAGTCCGTATACATCGTCTTTCAACTTCGCACGGACCTGTGTTTTTGATAAACAGTCGCGACCCACTAGTCTCTGCGGCCACCACACCCTCTCGGAGTAAATCCTAACAAGCGGGTGGCCCCCCTTCTCCCGAAGTTACGGGGGCATTTTGCCGAGTTCCTTCACCACGATTCTCTCGATCTCCTTGGTATTCTCTACCTGACCACCTGTGTCGGTTTCGGGTACGGGCAACTCAAACCTCACGTCGATGCTTTTCTCGGCAGCATAGGATCACCAACTACCCCAAAACGGGTTCCGCATCAGATCTCAGGCACACAAGCGACGGATTTACCTATCACTCACCCTACATCCTTGCCCGGATACAACCACTCACCCGGATTGGCTACCTTCCTGCGTCACACCCACGCTACCCTCCCCGGATCGGATCACGCACAAACCCATCAACACGAACCAAAGGCCCGCGAAAACAAGCTCACACGCTTAGCATCACCAGATCAGATTTGACGGTTCTTCGCCGGTACGGGAATATCAACCCGTTATCCATCGACTACGCCTGTCGGCCTCGCCTTAGGCCCCGACTCACCCAGGGCAGATTAACTTGACCCTGGAACCCTTAGTCATTCGGAGGACTGGTTTCTCACCAGTCATTCGCTACTCATGCCTGCATTCTCACTCGTGTCACGTCCACGACCAGATCACTCTGCCGCTTCACCCACAACACGACGCTCTCCTACCCACCCCCAACGGGAGTGCCAAAATTTCGGTGGTGTGCTTGAGCCCCGCTACATTGTCGGCGCGGAATCACTTGACCAGTGAGCTATTACGCACTCTTTCAAGGGTGGCTGCTTCTAAGCCAACCTCCTGGTTGTCACTGCAACTCCACATCCTTTTCCACTTAGCACACGCTTAGGGACCTTAATTGTTGGTCTGGGTTGTTTCCCTCTCGACTATGAAGCTTATCCCCCACAGTCTCACTGCCACGCTCTCACTTACCGGCATTCGGAGTTTGGCTGACGTCAGTAACCTTGTCGGGCCCATCGGCCATCCAGTAGCTCTACCTCCAGCAAGAAACACGCAACGCTGCACCTAAATGCATTTCGGAGAGAACCAGCTATCACGAAGTTTGATTGGCCTTTCACCCCTAACCACAGCTCATCCCCCCAGTTTTCAACCTAGGTGGGTTCGGTCCTCCACGAGGTCTTACCCTCGCTTCAACCTGGCCATGGCTAGATCACTTCGCTTCGGGTCTAGAGCATGCGACTCAACGCCCTATTCAGACTCGCTTTCGCTACGGCTACCCCACACGGGTTAACCTCGCCACATACCACTAACTCGCAGGCTCATTCTTCAAAAGGCACGCCGTCACCCCAAAAGGCTCCGACGGATTGTAAGCATACGGTTTCAGGAACTATTTCACTCCCCTCCCGGGGTACTTTTCACCATTCCCTCACGGTACTTATCCACTATCGGTCATCCAGAAGTATTTAGGCTTATCGGGTGGTCCCGACAGATTCACACAAAGTTTCACGGGCTCCGTGCTACTTGGGATACCATCCACGCCACACACAAAGTTTCAGCTACGGGACTCACACCCCCTACGGTTCGCTTTTCAAAACGATTCGCCTACCCTGCGCACCAACGCCGACCCCCTGGTAGAAGGATCAAGACAGTCCCACAACCCCGACCACGCAACGCCTACCAACTCTCACACGTGACCGGTTTAGCCTCATCCGCTTTCGCTCGCCACTACTCACGGAATCACTCTTGTTTTCTCTTCCTACGAGTACTGAGATGTTTCACTTCCCCGCGTTCCCCCTCACCGCCCTATACATTCAGACGGGAGTAACCAGAACAAGTCTGGCCAGGTTTCCCCATTCGGAAATCCTCGAATCAACGCCCGTTTATCGGCTCCCCGAGGCTTATCGCAGATTACCACGTCCTTCATCGGCTCCAGATGCCAAGGCATCCACCATATGCTCTTACGAATTTGAACACCAAGAATAACTTGCCATTACCAAGACAAAAGAATCAAAAAAACTCTCATCAAGACAACAATTGCTCACAACCACACGCCACCCACAAAAAGGGCAACATGCAGCTGCAGATGCTCGCGTCCACTGTGTAGTTCTCAACGTACCACCACGGCCCAACACCAACCCCACCAAACCAGGCAAGGCCAGCACCAGACGTGACCAGGCAAACCACACCCCACCAAACACGCCAAAACGCGCCCAGCAAGGCACTGGTCCCCCAGCACCCAACAACGCACACTCCAAGAATGTTCCACCCAAACACCCCCTGGCCAACACTCGCAGCCAACAGGGATGCCAAAAACAAACTCCTTAGAAAGGAGGTGATCCAGCCGCACCTTCCGGTACGGCTACCTTGTTACGACTTAGTCCTAATCACCGATCCCACCTTCGACAGCTCCCCCCAAAAGGTTAGGCCACCGGCTTCGGGTGTTACCGACTTTCATGACTTGACGGGCGGTGTGTACAAGGCCCGGGAACGTATTCACCGCAGCAATGCTGATCTGCGATTACTAGCGACTCCGACTTCATGGGGTCGAGTTGCAGACCCCAATCCGAACTGAGACCGGCTTTTTGGGATTCGCTCCACCTCGCGGTATCGCAGCCCATTGTACCGGCCATTGTAGCATGCGTGAAGCCCAAGACATAAGGGGCATGATGATTTGACGTCATCCCCACCTTCCTCCGTGTTGACCACGGCAGTATCCCATGAGTTCCCACCATAACGTGCTGGCAACATAGGACAAGGGTTGCGCTCGTTGCCGGACTTAACCGAACATCTCACGACACGAGCTGACGACAACCATGCACCACCTGTATACCGACCCAAAGGGCGCGACTATCTCTAGCCGATTCCGATATATGTCAAGCCTTGGTAAGGTTCTTCGCGTTGCATCGAATTAATCCGCATGCTCCGCCGCTTGTGCGGGCCCCCGTCAATTCCTTTGAGTTTTAGCCTTGCGGCCGTACTCCCCAGGCGGGGCGCTTAATGCGTTAGCTACGACACAGAAACCGTGGAAAGGTCCCCACATCTAGCGCCCAACGTTTACGGCATGGACTACCAGGGTATCTAATCCTGTTCGCTCCCCATGCTTTCGCTCCTCAGCGTCAGTAACGGCCCAGAGATCTGCCTTCGCCATCGGTGTTCCTCCTGATATCTGCGCATTCCACCGCTACACCAGGAATTCCAATCTCCCCTACCGCACTCTAGCCTGCCCGTACCCACTGCAGACCCGAGGTTGAGCCTCGGGCTTTCACAGCAGACGCGACAAACCGCCTACGAGCTCTTTACGCCCAATAAATCCGGACAACGCTTGCACCCTACGTATTACCGCGGCTGCTGGCACGTAGTTAGCCGGTGCTTTTTCTGCAGGTACCGTCACTTGCGCTTCTTCCCTACTAAAAGAGGTTTACAACCCGAAGGCCGTCATCCCCCACGCGGCGTTGCTGCATCAGGCTTGCGCCCATTGTGCAATATTCCCCACTGCTGCCTCCCGTAGGAGTCTGGGCCGTGTCTCAGTCCCAGTGTGGCCGGTCACCCTCTCAGGCCGGCTACCCGTCGTCGCCTTGGTAGGCCATTACCCCACCAACAAGCTGATAGGCCGTGAGCCGATCCAGAACCGCAAAAACTTTCCAACCGAAGACCATGCGGCCTCGGCACCTATCCGGTATTAGCCACGGTTTCCCGCGGTTATTCCAGAGTCCTGGGCACGTTGCTCACGTGTTACTCACCCGTTCGCCACTAATCCACCAAAGCAAGCTAAGGCTTCATCGTTCGACTTGCATGTGTTAAGCACGCCGCCAGCGTTCGTCCTGAGCCAGGATCAAACTCTCCATAAATGAAGTAAACACCCACCCACCCCCGGAAAAAGAGGCAGACAGGCAAGCTCGATCTCTGACAACCACACAACCCCAAAAAAAGGGGCCATGCGCATCAAAGAAACCACAAACACAACCAAAAGGTCATGCCGAGGCAAAAAAATAAACTGGCATTCAAAAAAGTGCACGCTGTTGAGTTCTCAAGGACCAAACACACCCCAAACCCACCAACACAACAAACCATGTCAGCTTCACTGGGAGTGGTAGTTCT
>NZ_CAJGWQ010000029.1 GCF_904842695.1 Gulosibacter hominis
GGGCGGGCGGGTGCCGGTCCGCCCCAGGGATGCGTGCGGGGTGCGCCACTAGCACTGCCCTACCCGTGAGCCCAGCTACTGCGAGGGCACCACCCAGTTGCAGGGAACCTGCACTTCCCAGTGGCGCGGGAAAGTGCTCACCTGCACCTCATCAAGCGGTGCTCGCCCGCAAACGGTAGCTACCCGCTCAATCTCGGCGGGCCAGTTTGGGCCGCCCACTCGCGGCGCCCGAGCAGGATCGACAGCAGCCGCATTCACGAGCAAACTGGCAGCCACAACCGCCACCGCAGCGACGCCGAGGTACTTCATCCTGCCCCACGAAAGCAATGCATCCGCCGCAACGATCAGACCAACAAGCGCCAGCATCGAGCTCACGCCAACGTAACGCCAGGTTTGGAAGCGATCCACAAACACCGAGGTATCGAACGAAAACTGAAATGACTCGGCGGGGTTCAGCAGCAGCGCGGCCGCCCAAATGCACGCACTGCCCAAGATATGCCCAGCAATTAGCCACCGGTTCACGTTGCGCCCGGCAATGAGCGCGAGGATGACCGTCACAGCCACCAGCGCAAAACCGAGCACAATCGTCCACTGACCAATCAGTTCAACCCGGCGCGCAACGCGCGCTGTGTCCCACCAAAAACTGCCCGCGAACGGTTCAAACAGGTAACCGATGACCACGTCATTCATGTCGAGTTTCGCGCCACCGGTGTGGAGCTGGCGCGGGAAAAGAGCCGAGATCACGAGCTGAATACCAACGCCCATCACCGAGGCGCTGGCGACCGGCCATGTGCGACGTTCACGGATGTTGCGAACAAAAAGTGGCAGCGCGATGAGCAGCTGCGGCTCGCTGAGAGTCATAAGTAGCACCACAACCGCGGCGATCCAGCTGGTCACCCAATTGCGTGGCACGGCCAAGAACATCCAGAACCCGAGCAAAAGAAAGTACCAGTGCAGGTTGGCGAGGTTACCGGCCATTTCGAGTGGCCCGGTCGGCACAAGAGCGGGAACCAGGCCGATGAGCGCGCAGATCCAGATGCGTTCGGTCGCCATCGCGGCATACCAAACGAGCGCACCCGAGACCGCACCGATCACAAGGGATGCGGCCACGGTCATCCCTTGCGCGACCTGTGCCGGTGATACCAGATCGACAACCATGCCCGCGAGCAGCCGCGGCACCACGTGCAGGTACCCCTGGTATGGCTCAAATACTCCGCTGTAACCGTTAACGAGGTGACCAACCATGAAGTTGCGCCCATCTTCGGCCCAGATCACATCGCGTGCAGCGCTCGGGGTTCGCAGAAAGACGATTACTGCACTCACGACCGCGATTGCGAAAGGCAGCCACAATCGGATGCGGGCTGAGCGCTGGCTCGGTTCCGCAGCCAAGTTGGACTTTTTAGAGGCGGTGAGGTTCGTAGCCAATCGCTGCTTTCCAAAGTGGGTGGGATGGTGGCATGGATCCTGACTACCTTAAGCCCGGATGCGGGACGCGGGCAGCCCTGGGGGCGGGGCTCTGGCGCGGGGCCCTGGTGCGGGCCCTGGCCCGTGCTGCGCCGCACCGGCGGCTGCCAGCTCGCCACCTTCACCACCAAATGACCCTGCTATTGCGAAGTGACCCTCCTATAGCAGGGTCATTTGCAAGTAACAGGGTCACTTGCCGAAGTGCAGCGCGGGTGAGGAGCGTGAGGCGCGGGATGCAGAGGTGAGGGGTGAGGGATGCAGGGGTGAGGGATGCGGGGGCGAGGGG
>NZ_CAJGWQ010000030.1 GCF_904842695.1 Gulosibacter hominis
TTCTCGTCGCTGTTGTTCTGACGTGTAGGGCCGGGCATAGAGGCACTCGTCAGCCAACAGCCGGTTGTAGCGTTCAACTTTGCCGTTGTGTCGTGGCGTGTACGGGCGGGTGTGTTGATGCCGGCCGATGAATCCTTTGATCGCGGCTGCGAACGCGTCGGAGCGGTAGCTGGGCCCGTTGTCGGTGACCAGTCGGGTGATGTGGGTGATGCCGTGGGCGGCGAAGTAGGCCTGTGCTCGTTGGAGGAACCCGATCACGGTCGTGGCTTTCTCGTCCTCGAGCGCTTCGGTGTAGGCCAGGCGGGAGAACCCGTCGATGATTGAGTGGAGGTAGGTGTAGCCAACTTTTTGTTTGTGGGATCGTTTGGCAGCCAGCGCTTGCTGGCTGCCTCGGCCATGCGCCCACCAGCCGCCACCGTCGGGGATCTTCCCGACTTTCTTCACATCCATATGGGCCATGTGCCCGGGATAGCGGGCAGTGATCTTCCCTGGGCGGCGGAGGTTCTGCCCGTCAGGGGTGATGTCCCGGATGCGGTTGAGTCCGAGCCGGTCCAGCCAGCGAGTGACGGTGCGTTGGCTGCAGTGGGTGTGGTGTTGGTGCGCCAGTTCATGGGTGATGCGACGTGCGGACCATTTGTATTCGCGGCGCCAGTGTTCGATCAACGTGACCGTGTGTGCGGGGAGCCGGTTCGGGACCCGGTGCGGGGCGCTGGAGCGGTCTTCCAGCCCGTTCGGTCCGTACTGGCGGTAACGGCCGACCCATTTCGACAGTGTTGAGCGGGCGATGTGGAACTGCGCAGCCACGTGCGCGATCGGGCGGTTGTGTTTGAGGACCTGGTCTACGGCTCGTTGTCTTCCCTCAACGGTCAGTGGGGCGTTACGGTGGGTCATGGAACGGGTCTCCTTTCGGACGACGGATGTTTTCGACACCACCCATCGTGCCG
>NZ_CAJGWQ010000031.1 GCF_904842695.1 Gulosibacter hominis
GTGGGGGGGTGAGGGAGGGTGCTTGCCGAGAGCGCGGAAGCCAGGGACGGCGGGCGAAGGTGGACTGAAGCGCCTCGAAGCAGGAGGGGGTGGGGGCGGGGTGTCGAGAGCCGGAGCCGGGGGGAGGGTGGGCGCGGACGGTGGCCGGATGACGGGGGGGGGGGGGGGGGGGGGGGGGGGGGGGGGGGGGGGGGGGGGGGGGGGGGGGGGGGGGGGGGGGGGGGGGGGGGGGGGGGGGGGGGGGGGGGGGGGGGGGGGGGGGGGGGGGGGGGGGGGGGGGGGGGGGGGGGGGGGGGGGGGGGGGGGGGGGGGGGGGGGGGGGGGGGGGGGGGGGGGGGGGGGGGGGGGGGGGGGGGGGGGGGGGGGGGGGGGGGGGGGGGGGGGAGGGGGGGGGGGGAGGGGGGTGGGACGGGGGGAGCGGGTCTGTACGGGAACAAACTTTTCAGCGTTGTGCGGCACCGGTGATTTTGCGGTCGTCATGTGGCTTGACC
>NZ_CAJGWQ010000032.1 GCF_904842695.1 Gulosibacter hominis
GGGGGGGGGGCGGGGTGGTGGGGGGGGGCGGGGGTGTAGAAGGGACGGTGGGAAAGGGCGACGGGACGCGGGGGGGGGGGGGGGGGGGGGGGGGGGGGGGGGGGGGAGGGGGGGGGGGGGGGGGGGGGGGCGGGGGGGAGGGGGGGGGGGGGGGGGGGGGGGAGCGGGGGGGGGGGGGGGGGGGGGGGGGGGGGGGCGGGGGGGGGGGGGGGGGGGGGGGGGGGGCGGGGGGGGGGGGGGGGGGGGGGGGCGGGGGGGGGGGGGGGGGGGGGCGGGGGGGGGGGGGGGGGGGGGGTCGTCGGTGCGCGGGATGTAGCTGCGGATGGGCGTGTGTGCGAGTGCGATCCACGGCGCCCTCAGCACCGTCAGCCCAGTGACGGCAATCGTTGTGAGCGCCGCAAACATGGGCGTCTGATCCAAAAATGCGAGTGCGCGGCCGCTGAACAGCGCCATCA
>NZ_CAJGWQ010000033.1 GCF_904842695.1 Gulosibacter hominis
TGTCCTTGAACTCAGGCTTCTCAACCTTGACGTCCTCACCCGGCTTACCCGAACCATCCTCATAACCAGGCTCGAACTCATCGCTCTGCTTGGTGTCAGGAGCGTCAGGCTGCTCAACCGTAACCGTGACGTCAACGTTGTCCTTCGAACCATCCGGGTAAGTCACCACAACAGGAACAGTGATCTTGTCACCAGGCTTCGCATCCTCAGGGATGGTCACCGTGATCTCACCAGTGTTCTCGTCGATAGTCACAC